>DATMOK010000016.1:0-122601 GCA_035568235.1 Steroidobacteraceae bacterium
GAGGAAAGTCCGGGCTCCGGCGGATCGGGTGCCAGGTAACGCCTGGGGGGCGCGAGCCCACGGAAAGTGCAACAGAGAGCAGACCGCCCAAGTCCCTCACGGGACCGGCAAGGGTGAAACGGTGCGGTAAGAGCGCACCGCGTCGGTGGCAACACGCGACGGCACGGCAAACCCCACCTGGAGCAAGGCCAAATAGGGAAGCGGCGGGCGCGCTGAAAGGCGCGGCTCGCAGCGCTGATCCGCGCGCGCTTCCGGGTAGGCCGCTAGAGGTTCACGGCGACGTGAATCCCAGAGGAATGATTGCCCTCGACAGAACCCGGCTTACAGGCCGACTCTTTCCTATGCGCGGACGCGCGGAATTTCTACTTGACGACCTTGAGCTGCGGACGGCGTGTGCCGGTGCTGCTCGTGCCACCGTCTTCGGCTGACGTCGGGCGCTTGGGCGGATCGGGACCCAGGTCCTGCTCCGAGAACACCATCCCCTCGCCGGTCTCCCGCGCGTATACACCGAGCACCGCACTCACCGGAAACCTGACGTGGTGCACGACGCCGGCGAAGCGCGCGTCGAACTCCACCTCGTCACTGCCGAGCCGCAAGCGCTGCGTGGCGCTCTCACTCAGGTTGAGGACGATCTTGCCCTCTTTCACGTAAGCGCGCGGCAGCTCGGCGCCGTCGAATCCCGCATCGACGATGACGTGAGGGGTATGGCCGCAATCCGTGATCCACTGGTGCATCGCCCGCAGCAGATACGGCCGCTTGGGTAGGGAGCGGGTCATGGCCCTAGCGCAACAGGCGCATCTCCTGCTCGCGGTCGGTGAGTGCCTCGCGGAAGGCCGGGCGGCCGAACACCAGCTGCATGTACTTCTCGATCGGCTGCGCCTGCGGCGGCAGGTCGATCTCGTAGTGCGGCAGGCGCCACAGCAGGGGCGCGATGGTGGCATCCACCAGCGAGAATTCATCGGACAGGAAGTACGGCTTGATCTTGAAGAGGTCGGTGCTCTGCAGCACGGTGTCACGCAGGATTTTCTTCAGCTTCAGCGCCTGCTTCTTGTCCGGCTCCTGGTCGATCTGCTTGGCGACCCCGTACCAGTCGCGCTCGATGCGATATAGAGCCAGCCGGAACTGCGCGCGCGTCAGCGGGTCGACCGGCATGAGCGGCGGGTGGGGAAAACGCTCGTCGAGGTACTCGATGATGACCCGCGAGTCGTACAGGACCAGATCGCGGTCCACGAGCGTCGGCACGCTGTGATAGGGGTTGAGGTCGAGCAGATCCTCGGGAAAGCGGCCGGCCTCGACGCTCACAATATCGATGCTGATGCCCTTCTCGGCCAGCACGATCCGCGTCCGATGACTCCACGGGTCATCGGGTGCGGAGAACAAGGTCATGATCGATCGTCTGCTCGACAACTTGCCGCCCCCGCACCGCTGCGGTCAGTGGACGTCCTTCCAGTATTCGCGCTTCACCAGCCAGGCCAGCCAGGTGAACAGCAGCAGAAACAGCACCACCCACACACCGAGCTGGTGCCGCTCGACCTGGCTCGGGTCGCTGACGTAGTCGAGAAAGTTCACCGTGTCGCGCACGAAGCCGTCGTACTCCTCGAGGCTCATGCGGCCCGGAGCAACCTGCTCGAAGTGATCGAAAACCTGCTCGTGGGTGGTGGTGCCGTCCGCGCCCGGATGGTCGACGGTCCGGTAGACCGCCGTCTTCAGTCCCTCGAGCTCCGACAGCACGTCCGGCATGGCGGTCGCCGGGAGACGCAGGTTGTCGGCGCCGGTCTGGCGCGTCGGATCGATGTAGAACGTGGTGAGGAGCTGATAGATATAGTCCGTGCCGCGCGCGCGCACCATGAGCGACAGATCCGGCGGTGCCTTGCCGAACCAGCTCTCGGCGTCCTTGGCCGGCATGCTCGTCTCGATATAGTCGGCCGCCTTGCGCCCGGGCGGCAGCAGATCCTTCTCGAGGAGTGCCTCCGGGATGCCCAGATCCGCGCCGAGCCGCGACCAGCGCTCGTACTTGAGCCCATGGCAGCCGAGGCAGTAACTGGCGAAGTTGCGGGCACCGCGCTGCACCGAGGCGCGATCGGCGACGCTCGTCTTTGCGCGCCAGCTCTGCCAGTCTGCGCCGAACTTGGCTGCGCCCTCGGCGCTCTCTGCGGCCGGCAAGCGCGGCGGCGCGCAGGCGACCGCGGTCAGCAGTGCCGCAGCCAGCAGCGCCCGGGCGCTGCGCCGCGCGAAGCCCTCGGGAGCCCCCTCAGTGCGCATGGTAGGTCACCCTTTCAGGCACGGGCTTCACCGGGTCGAGCTTGGTGTACAGCGGCATGAGGAGGAAGTACGCGAAGTACAGCGCCGCGAGGAACCGCGCGATCACCACGTAGATGCCTAACGCTGGCTGCAGCCCGAGATACCCCAGCCCGACGAACGACATCACGAAGATCGCCAGCGCCGTGCGCGAGATCCAGCCACGGTAGCGCATCGACTTCACCGGCGAGCGATCCAGCCACGGCAGAAACAGGAACAGCATCACCGCGATCAGCAGCAGCAAGGCACCGATCCGCTGGTCCGGCACGGCGCGCAGGATGGCGTAGTACGGGGTGAAGTACCACACCGGCGTGATGTCCTCGGGGGTGGACACCGGGTTGGCAGGCTCGAAGTTCGGCGACTCGAGGAACAGTCCGCCGAAGGTCGGCACGAAGAACACCACGATCGCGAGCAGCACGAAGAACACGCCGATGCCGACCACGTCCTTCACCGTGTAATAAGGATGGAACGGGATGCCATCGAGCGGCTTGCCGTCGGCGCCGAGCTTGTCCTTGATCTCGATGCCGTCGGGGTTGTTCGAACCCGTCTGGCGCAGCGCCACCAGGTGCAGCGCGACGAGCAGCAGCAGCCCGAGCGGCAGGGCCGCGACGTGCAGCGCGAAGAAGCGGTTGAGCGTTGCATCCGCGATGCCGTAGTCGCCGCGGATCCACAGCACCAGGTCCGGCCCGATTCCCGGGATGGTGCCGAACAGGTTGATGATCACCTGCGCTCCCCAGAACGACATGTTGCCCCACGGCAGCACGTAGCCCATGAAGGCCTCCGCCATGAGCGCCAGGTAAACCGCCATGCCGAACAGCCACAGGAGCTCGCGCGGCTTGCGGTACGACCCGTAGAGCAGCGCGCGGAACATGTGCAGGTACACGACGATGAAGAAGAAGGAGGCGCCGCTCGAGTGCAAGTAGCGGATCAGCCAGCCGTAGTCGACCTCGCGCATGATGAACTGCACCGAGTCGAAGGCCGTCGCCTCGCCGGGCTTGTAGAACATGGTGAGGAAGATGCCGGTGACCAGCTGCAGCACCAGCACCACCAGCGCGAGCGACCCGAAGAAGTACCAGATGTTGAAATTCTTCGGCGCGTAGTAGCCGGTCAGCTGCGTGCTGATGAACTCGCGCACCGGCAGGCGCTTGTCGAGCCACGCCATGAAGCCCTTGCCGGCGTCCGCGGCGCCCGTCTTTGGCAGTGCGGCTGATGCGCCCGTTGCGGTCTTTATGCTCACGATGCCGCTCCTTTCTCGTCAGCGCCGATCAGCAGCAGTTGCTCTTTCGGGTACGAGTAGGGCGGCACCACGAGGTTGACCGAGGCTGGCGAGCCGTCGAACACCCGCCCCGCGAGATCAAAGCGCGAGCCGTGGCACGGACAGTAAAAACCGCCCGGCCAGGACGGATAGAGCTCGCCCGCGGCGAAGCGCTGCTTGGGCAGGCACCCAAGGTGCGTGCAGATACCGATCAGCACCAGGAACTCGGGGGTGCGGGAGCGCTCTGTATTGGTCGCGTACTGCGGCTGCTTGGAGGACTTCGAATCGGGATCCTTCAGATCCCCATCGTGACCCGATATGCGCGTGACCATGTCGGGCGTGCGCCGCACCACGTAGATCGGCTGGCGACGCCATACCGGCACGCCCATCTGTCCGGGCTCGAGCTTCGAAAGGTCGAATTCGACCGGGGCTCCGGCCGCGCGGGCGCGCTCGGAGGGACTCCAGGACTCTATGAAGGGTATGGCCGCGAACACCGCGCCCGCGGCGCCGGTCGCTATCGTGGCTCGGGTGAGGAACTTGCGCCGGCTCAGGTCGACCTCGTCGCCGCCGGCGACCCCTGCGTGATCCGCCATCTCGCCACTCTCCCGCTGTCTGACACGCCCGCCGCAGCTGTGTTGCGCGTCGCGCACCAAGCGAACTGCGCGTGGGTGCAGTTTCGTACCTTGCGGGGGGCGGCGCATTATACACAAACGGACCCGCCTCCCCGGACGCGCCTCGATCGGCGCGCGTGCGAGGTGCGTTGCGCAACACAGCCGCTTTAGCCGGAGTTGTATGCTCGAGCATCTGGGCCGCGGGCTGACCTTCGTGGCCGGATCGGTCGTTGGGGGACTCGCCCTGGCATTTCTGATCGTCGCGGCGCGGCCGGATCTGATCCGCGGCCGCAGCCCGCCGCCCACCGTGGCGGCTCCCAGCCCGGCTGCGCCCCCTGCCCCGGCCGCGCCCGCCGCCCCCGCGACGCCGGAGTCCGCCCGCGTCCAGGAGGCGCCGGCACGCGTCACCTATGCGGACGCGGTGCAGCGCGCCGCGCCGGCGGTCGTCAACGTGTACACCGACCGGATCGTGACCGAACGGCTTTCCCCCTCGCTCGGGGAGCTGTTCGGGGAGTTTCTGCCGCGCTATCGGCAGCGGGTCGAGCGTACTCTGGGGTCCGGGGTCATCGTCGACACCTCCGGCCACATCGTCACCAACGACCATGTCATCGCCAACGCCCAGTCGATCCGCGTACAGCTCGCCGACGGCCGGGTCGCCGAGGCCCACATCGTGGGCACGGATCCCGACACCGATCTGGCGGTGCTCAAGGTGGGCCTGAAGTCCCTCCCCGTGGCCCCGCTCGGCCGCTCCGACCAGTTGCGGGTCGGCGACGTGGTGCTCGCCATCGGCAATCCGCTCGGTCTCGAGCACACCGTCACCCACGGCATCGTCAGCGCCACGAGCCGCGCGCAGCTGGGCATCGCGCCCGTCGAGGACTTCATCCAGACCGATGCGGCGATCAACCACGGCAACTCCGGCGGCGCACTGGTCGACTCGAGCGGTGCGCTGGTGGGAATCAACACCGCAATAGTCGCCAAGAGCCTGGGCGTGGAGGGGATCAGCTTCGCCATCCCGGTGAACATGGTGCGCGGGGTGCTGAGTGAGATCATCGCGCACGGCCGGGTGATCCGCGGCTGGATCGGTATCGTCCCGGAAGACCTCACGGCCGAGCAGGCGCAGCAGGTCGGACTCGCGCAGGGTGGCGTGGTGATCGCCAATCTCTACCTCGGCAGCCCCGCGCAGGAGGCGGGCCTGATGCCCGGCGACCTGCTGCTCGAGGTCAACGGCGCCACCCCGCACGGCGCGCAGGACGTCCTCGGCCGCATCGCTCTCATGAAACCGGGGTCGAGCGTCAAACTGCGGGGAGTGCGCAGCCGGGGCCCGTTCGAGGCAACGGTGCACGTCGGCGAGCGCCCGCGGACACAATAGCCGCATGACCCGCCTGCAAACCCGCACTTTCAGCTCGCGTGCCGAACTCGACTCGGCGCTCGCCGCACGGCTTGCCGCCAGTCTCGCAGCTCCCGGGCCCTCCGCCGTCATGCTTTCCGGCGGCACGACCCCGATGAACGCCTATCACACGGTCGCGCGCGGCCCCCTCAGGCACGATGACCGCCTGCATGTGCTGTTCACGGACGAGCGCTACGTACCCGCCGATTCCGCGGCGAGTAACTATCATCAGTCGCGCGCCCTGCTCGATGCCCTGGCGCTGCCCGGGGAGGCGTTGCTGCGCGTGCGCACCGAGCTGCCGCTCGAGGCCGCGGCGGCGGACTACGATACGGCGCTGAGCACGCTGCTCAGCAGCGGGGTGCACGTGGGACTTGGACTGCTCGGCCTCGGTGCCGACGGCCATACGGCCTCGCTGTTCCGCGCCGCCGACCTCGAGCGCGCGCGCGGACGCTACGCGATCGCCGTGCAGCGGCCCGACGGCATGAGCGCGGTGAGCGTGACGCCGGATTTCCTCGCCACCGTGCGTGAGCCGGTGTTCGTCGTCGCCGGTTCCGACAAGGAGAGCGCGGCGGCTGCGCTGCGCGCCGCGGACCCGAATCTCGTCGCCTGGCAGGCCGTTGCGGGCTGCTCAGAGGTCGAGCTGTGGATCGCACCGACGGGCTGAGCGCCTCGCGCGAGGCGGCGCCCGGGCGGCGTCTATACTTCGCTCACCATCGGGTCCCGACGGGTGCACGCTGATGTTCCTGCAGATCGAGAATTTCCTCACCGCCGCCGAAGTGCAGTCGCTCGCTGAGATCGCGCGTCAGGCGAAGTTCATCGACGGCAGGCTCTCCAACCCCCACAACATCGCCAAGGACAATGCGATCAGCGATCTCAATGATCCGCTGGCGCGCCGTGCTTCGCAGATCGCACTCACGGCTCTGCAGCGCAGCGAGCAGGCGAGGAACTTCACCTTCCCGAAGCGAATCGCGCTGCCCACGCTGCTGCGCTACGACGTCGGCATGAAGTACGGGGTGCATATCGATGCGGCCTTCCTGCCGGTCGGTCCCGAGCCGCTGCGCTCGGACGTCTCGTGCACCCTCTTCATCTCCGGCCCCGGGGACTACGAGGGCGGCGAGCTGATGATCCATCTCGGCACGGAAGTGACGCGTATCAAGGGCGCGGCGGGGACCGTCGTCTTCTATCCGTCCACCACACTGCACGAGGTAGTGCCGGTGCGCTCCGGGCAGCGCCTGGTCGTGATCACGTTCATCGAGAGCCAGATCCCGGACGAGAGGCAGCGGGACCTCCTCTACACCCTCGGCGAGGTGCGGGCGCTCGAGGGGCTGAAGATGGACTGGAGCAACCGCACCCAGCTCGAATACGTGATTGCCAACCTGCACCGCATGTGGTCGCGCTAGGGTGCTCCCGGCACCGGGCTGCCAGTGACCGAATCCCTCCCGGCCTCACCCGCCGCCGCCCTCGCCCAGGAAGCCTCGCGCCTCGAGCGGGCCGGCCGGCTCGAGGAGGCCGCCGCGACCTACGAGCGCCTCCTCGCGCGCTCGCCGGAGCTTCCCGACTGCTGGTACAACCTGGGGCTCCTGCAGCGCCGCCTGGGCCGGTGGGAGGCGGCGCTCGAGTCCTATGGGCAGGCGCTGCGCCGTGGGGTGAGTGGCCCCGAGGAGGTGCACCTCAATCGCGCCGTCGTGCTCGCCGACTGCCTGCGGCGGGAGGCTGCCGCCGAGGGTGAGCTGCGCACCGCTCTCGAGCTCAACCCACGTTACCTGCCTGCTCTTCAGAACCTCGCCAACCTGTGCGAGGACCTCGGGCGGCGCGATGAGGCCCGCGCCTTGTATGAGCGCATCCTCGCGCTCGCCCCGCATTCGCATGAGGCCCTGGCGCGCGCCGCGCAGCTCGCGCGCGTGACGGGACCGGAGGATCCGATCATCCCCCGGCTGCGCGCCGCGCTCGCCGATCCCAAGGCGAGCGCGGCCGAGGGCGCGAGCCTGGGGTTCTCCCTCGCGCAGGCGCTCGATGCCGCCGGGGAGTTCGCGGCGGCCTTTGCGGCAGCCGTGGCCGCGAATGGCGCGAGCCGCGAGAGCGTCCGGCCCGCCGTGCGCTACGACCGTGCGGCTCACGAGCGCTTTATCGATGCGCTGATCGCGGCCTTCCCGCACCCTGAGGGGGATATCCGCGCGCAGTCCGACGCCCCGCCGATCTTCGTCTGCGGCATGTGGCGCTCGGGCTCCACCCTCGCCGAGCAACTGCTCGCCGGCCACTCCGCCGTGACCGCGGGCGGTGAGCTCGATCTCCTCCCGCAGCTGGTGCAGAGCGATCTCAGCCCTTTTCCGCAGGCGGTGGCCTCGCTCTCGGCAGCGCGCTCGCGCGGGCTCGCGGATCGCTACCGCGCCGAGCTCGCGGCGCTTTTTCCGGACGCGCAGCGGGTGACGGACAAGCGCCCCGATAACTACCTGCTCATCGGTCTTATCAAGCGGCTGTTCCCCGGGGCGCGGATCGTGCACACCACCCGCGATGCGCTCGACACCTGCCTCTCGGTATTCTTCCTGCATCTCGATCCGCGGCTCGCCTGGGCGCTCGATCTCGCAGATATCGGTCACTACTTCCTCCAGTACCGGCGGCTGATGGCACACTGGCAGTCGCTGTTCGGGGAGGACATTCTGGATTTCAGCTACGACGCCCTGGTGCGCGAGCCCCGCCCGGCCGTCGAGCGGCTGCTCGCTTTCTGCGACTTGCCGTGGGAGGAGACCTGCCTCACTCCCTCGGTCCGCGGCGCCGTGAAGACAGCCAGCGTATGGCAGGTGCGCGAGCCCCTCTACCGCCGCTCGAGCGGGCGCGCCGCGCACTATCGCCGCGAGCTCGCGGCGCTCGCCACGTACCT
Organism: Steroidobacteraceae bacterium; assembly: GCA_035568235.1. Classification (GTDB taxonomy): domain Bacteria; phylum Pseudomonadota; class Gammaproteobacteria; order Steroidobacterales; family Steroidobacteraceae; genus 13-2-20CM-66-19. The sequence continues at coordinate 8,430 of DATMOK010000016.1, forward strand.
CGGCGAGGCCGCGCCATGAGCGCCCACGCGGCAACCGTGGTCCCGATGTTTGCGACGCCCTTCGCCACGGTGCCTTTGAAGGTACCCGGCGCGGCGGACGGCTCACTCGCGGCGCGGCTCGCCGCCTGGGCCAGCGAGGCCCGGCGCGATCCCGAGGCGCCACCCGATCCGCTCTGCTATCGCAGCCGGGAGGAGCTCTTCGAGTCGGGCGAAGAGCCGATCGCCAGCCTGAAGCGCGAGGTGCTCGCCGGGCTCAGTGCCGCGGTGGGCGCGACCACCCTCCGCGCGGCGGCCGAGTCAGGGGGGCTCACGGTACGGGCGCGTGCGCGCCTCGCCATCATCCGCCCAAACGGCTGTCTGCCCGCGGCGAGCCTGCCGCTCGCCTCCTGGTGTGCGATCTACTGTGTCGCCGCCCCGGAGACGCCCGCGGATCGCCCGCTCAGCGGGGTGCTGCGGCTTTACGAGCCGCGCCTTTCCAATATGTTCCTCGATGGGTCGAACTGGCAGCTGCGTCCGCCGTTTGCCAACGGGCACCAGACCTGGAGGCCGGTCGCCGGTCACCTGGCGGCCTTCCCCGCCTGGCTCACCCACGAGGTCGCTCTCAATCGCTGCGATCGCGACCTGATGCTGGTCATCGCCCGGGCGCGCTTCGCCAACCCCGGCCAGGACGAGGAACCGCCATGGTGAGCGCGCAGCTGCGCATCCAGGCCGGGTTCGCCGTGCCGTTCGCCGAGACGCGGCTCTCGCCCTGCGAGCGGCTCAACCGCGAGCTGGAGGCGCTGTTTCTCGCTCGCGAGACCGATGAGTACCGCAACCCCACCCCGAGCCATATCCCACAGTCGGAGCTCTTCGAGAGCCGCTTCAATCTGTTTCGCTGGCCGGAGAGCTGCGTGCAGGAGCTGCGCAGCTTCATGCTCGACTGCATCGCGCGCACCGCCCTTGAGGGATCGACGCTTACCGCGGCGGACTTCTCGCGGCTGAAGATGCACAACCATACCTGGTACCACATCACCCGCTATGCGGGGTCCTTCGTGGCCCACAACCATCCGCTCGCCTCCTGGTCGGCCGTTTACTGCGTGCGAGCCGGCGAGCCCGTGCCGGCTCACCCGGGCAGCGGACTGCTGCGGTTTCTCGACCCGCGCGGCGGCGCCGGCGCGTTCCGGGACGCAGGCAACCGCACGCTGCGGAGTGCTTACGCTGTCGGTCCGCGCGAGGTACGCCTCGAGGAGGGTCAGATCGTCATCTTCCCCTCCTACGTCCTGCACGAGGTGAGCCCGTTCTACGGACAAGACACGAGGATTACCGTCGCGACGAACTGCTGGTTCACCTGATTCGGCCTGGGAAGTCCGAAATCCGCTACTCCGATCGCTGTTGCTCGAATGCAACATCGGGGGTGGCACGCCGCGCCCGAGCGGGAAAGGCTGCGCTCGCCAGCGTTCCCGGCTCGCTGCTGCTTGGCAACACAGGGGCAAGATGCTCTAATGCGCCCCTGTTCGAAAAAGAGGGCCCGGGGGACCGACAAAGATCGGTACGAGGAGCCGGGTCGGCATCGATTCGTATTCGTAGACCCATTCGCACTTCTAGTTAGGGGAGAAAACATGGCGAACAGTCGCAGCTTGCAACAGGCTGTGCGTTTGGCGCTCGCGACGGCCACGGCGGCCGCCGGCGTACCTGCGCTCCACGCTCAGACAGCACCCGCTCAGGCCGAAGCCGCACCGGCGCCGATGGCCGAGGTAGTGGTTACCGGATCACGCTTACAGACGCCGAATGAGACCTCGATCAGCCCGATCACGACTGTCTCGGCGGCGGATGTCCAGGCGACCGGCCTGACGCGCGTCGAAGACATCCTGAACAACCTGCCGATGGTGTTCGCGGGCATGAACTCGACCACCTCCAACGGCAACGACGGCACGGCGGCCGTCGACCTGCGCGGACTTGGCAACCAGCGCACGCTCGTGCTGGTCGACGGTCTGCGCCTCGGCCCGGGTGCGGGCGACGGTCGCAACTACTCCGACATCAACGAGATTCCCGCGGCGCTGATCGAGCGCGTGGACATTCTCACGGGTGGCGCGTCTGCGGTGTACGGCGCGGACGCGGTCGCGGGCGTCGTGAACTTCATCCTCAATACGCACTTCGAGGGGGTGCGGGTGGATGCGGGCTATCACTTCAACCAGCACAACCAGGACAACCCCGACGGCGTGCAGCAGGCCGTGACCGCGGCGGGCGATCCGCTGCCGTCGAGCTCGGTCGACACCGGCTTCGGCAAGAACGCCTCGATTCTGGTGGGCTCGAACTTTGCCGACAACAAGGGCAACGCGACCGCCTACATCACCTACGACAATCAGGGCGCAACGCTGCAGAAGAGCTTCGACTACAGCGCCTGCTCGCTTACCGTGGGCAGCGGCAACAAGCTGGCGTGCGGCGGCTCGGGCACCTCGGCGAAGAACGGCGCGGGCGGCGAGTTCCTCGGCTACGCCGGCACGGGCGCGAAGTTCCTCGACAATACGGTCGATGGGACGAACAACAACTTCCGGGCCTTCCAGGCGCCCGGCGATCTCTACAACTACGGCCCCATCAACTACTACCAGGTGCCGAACGAGCGCTGGACCGCGGGCGCGTTCGTCAACTACGAGATCAATTCGCATGCCCAGGTGTATGCGAATGTGATGTTGATGCGCAATGACCAGCAGGCGCAGATCGCAGCGAGCGGCGACTTCGGCAATCCGTCGTTCATTGCGTGCGCCAACCCGCTGCTCAATGCCTCCGAGAAGGCGGTGGCCTGCAATGCCACATTCCAGGCCCAACAGGGCAATCCGTCCGAGAACTTCGGCGGGGTCAACTATCCCGGCCTCAACCTGTACATCCTGCGCCGTAACGTCGAAGGCGGCCCGCGTGTCGCGAGCTTCCAGATCGACAACGCCCGTGAGGTGGCGGGTATCAAGGGCGACATCAACGATGCGTGGACCTACGACGTGTCCGCGCAGCACAGCGTGGTCGATGATGCCGTCTCGAATCTCAACTACCTGTCGAACGCCGCCATCCAGCAGTCGCTGAACGTGCTGCCTGGACCTGGCGGAACCGCGGTGTGCGGCGGCCCCAACAACGGCCTCGGCATCGGTCCTCTGGTGACCGGCACCGGGGCCGCCGGCACCGCATTCTCGCCGAACTCGGCTTGCGTGCCGTGGAACATCTGGAAATCGGGCGGTGTGACGCCGCAGGCGCTGGGCTTCCTCTCGATCCCCGAGCAGCTGCAGGCGAGCGTCACCGAGTACGTGGTGAACGGCTCAATCACCGGCGATCTCGGCAAGTACGGCGCGAAGCTCCCCTGGGCCGACGACGGCCTGCAGCTGAACGTCGGTACGGAGTGGCGCGAGGATACCGCGAACTTCAATCCCGACTACGTGTCGCAACAGGGTCTGGCCGCCGGTGGCGGTGGCGCGACCGTGCCGGTGGCCGGCGCGATCTCGGTGTGGGAAGGGTTCACTGAGCTGCGCCTGCCTATCGCCCAGCACCAGCCGTTCGCGGACGATCTGTCAATCGAGGGTGGCTATCGCTACTCGTCCTACGGCCAGGGCTTCACGACCAACACCTACAAGCTCGGTCTGGAGTGGGCACCGGTCAAGGACATCCGCCTGCGCGGCAGCTACCAGCGTGCGGTGCGCGCGCCGAACATCGGCGAGCTCTACGCGCCGCAGTCGGTGGGACTCGATGGCTCGGTGGATCCGTGCACCGGCCCGACTCCCTCCGGCTCGCTGGCGGGCTGCGAGGCGAGCGGCCTGAAGCCAACCGAGTACGGTCACCTGGGTGCGAACCCGGCCAACCAGTACAACGGCAAGCTCGGTGGCAACCCCAGCCTGAAGCCTGAGATCGCCGATACCTACACGGTGGGCTTCGTCCTGCAGCCGCATGTGGTCCCGAACCTGATGCTGTCGGTCGACTACTTCGACGTCAAAATCAAGGACGTGATCGAGACCCTGGGCGGCAACACCATCATCAACGGCTGCGTGTTCTCCGGCCAGTTCTGCAACCTGGTAAACCGCGATCCGGCGAACGGCTCGTTGTGGCTGTCGCCGCTCGGCTATGTCGAGGATACGGAGGTCAACGCCGGCGAAAAGGTGACGAAGGGCTTCGACATCAAGGCGAGCTACCGCGTGCCGCTGCCGGCTCTCGGCTCGTTGCTGTTCGGTCTCGAGGGCACCAAGATCAACACACTGGCGACGACGCCAGTGGCTGGCCAGGGCGCGTACGACTGCGCCGGCTACTTCGGCGATGCCTGCGGGGGCAGCGACCCGACCTGGCGCTCGGTGCTGAACATCACGTGGTCGACGCCGTGGGATGCACTCGATCTCACCCTGCGGTGGCGGTACCTGGGGTCGCAGACTTCCGAGCAGCTGAACTCGAGCAAGTACCTGCAGGGAACCGACTTCTACGCGCCCCTGACCCACATCCCGGCCTACAACTATCTCGACCTGTCGGGGAGCTTCAACCTCTACAAGAGCATCCGGCTGGAGATCGGTGTCAACAATATCTTCGACAAGAGCCCACCGCTGATCGTACTCGGCGACTGCTCGACCTCGAGTCCCGGCGGTGCGAACTGCAACGGCAACACCTTCCCGGGTGTGTACGACGCGACTGGGCGGTATATCTTCGCCCACCTCTCGGCGCAGTTCTAAAGTCGGAGTATCACCTCAAGACGGCGGGCCTCACGGCCCGCCGTTTTTTTTCGGCGCCACGGGGACGCGGCCGTCAGTGCACGCGTCGCGCGCGCAGCAGCCGCTGGCTCGGAGTGCGCATGAGGTAGGAGCCGAGAGCGGCACGCTTGATCGAAACCGTATCGCCCTCGGCAAGCAGCGGATCGGCTTCCTCGAGTTCCCACAGCGCCCCGTCCTCGAGCGACACGGTCATGCGGCCGCTGAGGCTGTGCCCCACGGCTACAACTCGGGCCTCGAGCGCCTGACTGACGGGCGGCGGCTTTGGATGCTCAGCGGCATACAGTCCGAAGGACGCCGTGCTGGCAGGTGCTGCTGGGTTGGCGGGTGCAGCCGGGGCAGCGGCGGGCGGCGCGGAGGCGGCGCGGGCCGGCGTAGCAGGCGATGTGGGCGCTGGAGCGGCAGCGGGGGCCGACGCCCGGGGAGCGGCGCTTGTCGGCGCCGCGGCGACGGCCTGCGGAGCCTGCGGCGCGCCGGGCGCGCGCCCCGCGAGCGTGTCATAGCAGGCGAGTCGCTCGGCGTCGGAGGGAAGCGAGGCACACGCGCTCAGACCGCCGGCCGCCGGCGGTCCCGCCGGTTGCGCGAGGCAGCTGAGCGATCCGACGAGCAGGCCCAGGCCGCCGATCAGGCGCATGAGCTTCACCTGCTGGGTCATAGCGCCTCCGTGGCACTCGTGCCGTAGTAGCCGCCGACGACCTCGGTCGCGGCGCGGATGAGGTCGCGCTCCGCGGCGCTGAGGAACGGGTTCCAGATATCGAAGATCAGAATGCCGCGCGGTACATCCGACTCGTTCCATGCCTCGTGCTCAACCGTGTCATCGAACACCCAGGCCTTGCCGGGCAGCCACTCGCGCGTCTCGCTGCCGACGCGAAAGCCGCAGTGTGGCGGCACGATCAGTGGCAGGTGCACGGTGAGACGGGTGTTGGTGACACCGGTGTGCGCCGGGATGCGCGTGTGCGCGTCCAGAATCGAAAAATAGGCGGTGGGCCCGCGCCAGGCGACATCGCACTGCGGCGCGCCGCGCAACGCCTGCGCGGTGCGCGGACAGCGTGCCAGATGAGACGCCTGTGGCACCGACTGGTTCCACAGGAAGTAGGCGCTCCAGCGGCGCGATCTGTTGAGCTCCTTCCACTGGTTGAGCGGCAACCCGTCGCGATAGGCGACGTAGGGCTCGAGACCCTCGCGGTCAGAGACGAGCACGCTCATGAGCTCGGTGCGGATCTCATCGCTCGCGGCCTCGATCGCATCCAGCCACGGAAAATCCTCGCGATCGAAGAATTCCAGAGTCGGAAGCTCCGGGAAGTACATGAAGGTTGGCTGCGACTCGAAGCGTGCGCGCCTGCCGGTGAGCAGATCGATGCAGCGGTCCACGCGCCGGTAGGCTGCCCCGCCATGGCTCGTGCGAATGCCGGCGAGCCGCTCTTCGATGGCGGCAGCGAGCGCCGCCTCATCCTCGGCGACCTTGGCCCGCGCATGCTCGATCACGGGCGCGACCGTCTCCGGGGGCGCCGCGCCCGGGGGCAGAGTGGCGAGCGCATTGCGGTAAACACGCGCGGCGTTACGCGGATCGCCGGTCGCCTCCATCAGGGCAGCTTTCTGCAACAGCGAGGCGAGGTGCCGCGGCTCGAGCGCCAGCGCGCGCTCGAGCGCGTCGAGCTCCTCGGGGAGCTGGTTGAGCATATGCAGGCTGGAAGCGAGATTCGACCAGAGATTCGGATGCCCCGGATCCGCCTGGGTGGCCCGCCGGAAGAGCTCGGCCGCCTTGGCGGCGTCGCCGCGGTTCAGCATCTTGAGTCCCAGCTCATTCAGCACCGCCGGGTGGGTCGGCGCGAGCTGTGCGACGCGCGCCAGCAGCTGCTCAGCTTCGGTGCCGCGCCCGGCCGCCTCGGCGGTCTTGGCGGCCTGGATCAGCCGCAGCACGGTTGCGTTGTCGGTAACCGGTGCTGCAGCCGCGGCGTTGACGTCGCTCATCACTCTCACCTATGTTTTTCGGGTATTTGCATGCGATTCTAACCCGACGCCGTAACGTACGGAGAGCCGCCCTGAAGTCGCCCCCGAATGTGGATCTCGCACTGATGCAGGCGGCCGCGCTCCTGGAGCGCGAGCCGCGGGCGGCGGCGCGCGCCGCCGCCGAGGTCCTGCGCTCGCACCCCGGGCAACCGACGGCCCTGCTGCTGCTCGCTGCCGCACATCGCGCTGCCGGCGACCCACAGGCTGCAGCTGCCGAGTTTGCCGCCCTGGCGGACGCACAGCCCGGTTCGGCGGTCATCCAGCTCGAGCTCGCTCGTGCACTGCAGGCCGCGGGCGGCGACACGGAGGCTCGCGCGGCGCTCGAGCGCGCCGTGGCCCTGGCGCCCGACCTGGCCGAGGCCTGGCGCGAGCTGTCGCTGCTGCACGCGGCGAGCGGCGCGGCCGTGGCGTGCGATGCGGCCTACGCCCGCTACGAGGCGCTGGTCCCCGAGAGCGGGCGCTTCGGTGAAGCGCTGACTGCACTCGGCAGCCAGCGCTACGGCACCGCCGAGGAGCTCTTGAGGCAGGCGCTCGCGCAGGGGCCGCGCGACCCGGTCGCACTGCGCCTGCTGGCGCGGGCCGCGCGCGCGCGCGAGGACTACCGGGAGGCCGACCGCCTGCTGAGCGAATGCCTGCGGCTTGCTCCGGGCTACAGCCGCGCGCGCCTCGACCTGCTCGGCATCCTGCACGAGCAGCAGCGCGGCGAGGCGATGCTCCCGCTGGTCGAGCGGCTGCTGGCCACCGACCCCGCCAACGAGAGCTATCGCACCCTGCAGGCGATCGCCTATAGCCTGCTCGGCCGGAGCGAGCACGCCATTGGGATTCTCGAGCGGCTGGCGCAGGAATTCCCGGCAAGCGAAGTGGTGTGGCTCAATCGCGGACACGTGTTGCGCGCCGCCGGCCGCGGTCGTGAGGCGATCGCCGCCTATCGCCGCTGCTGCGAGCTCAAGCCCGAACTCGCGAGCGGCTGGGTCGCCCTCGCCAACCTCAAGACCTTTCGCTTCACCCCCGAGGATATCCAGACCATGGAGCGCCAGCTCGCGCGCGAGCAGCTGCCCGACGATACGCGGGCGGAGTTCGAGTTCGCGCTCGGCAAGGCGCAGGAGGATGGCGGCGATTTTGCCGCCTCCTTCGGACACTACGCGCGCGGCAACGCGCTGCGGCGTACTTTGGTGGGTCATCAGCCGGAGGCCGTGACGCGTTTCGTGCAGCGTGCGCAGCGCCTCTACACGCGCGAGTTCTTCGCCGCCCGCGCCGGCTCGGGCTGCGCCTCGCCCGATCCCATCTTCATCGTCGGCCTGCCGCGCTCCGGATCGACGCTGGTCGAGCAGATCCTCGCGAGTCACTGCCAGGTGGAAGGCACACGCGAGCTGAGCGACGTCATCCAGTTCGCGGTCGAGTTGGGCAACCGCGAACGCGAAACCAACGAGGCGCCGCGCTACCCGCAGTCGGTCGCCGGTCTGACGAGCGGCGAGCTCGCGGCGCTCGGCGAGCGCTATCTCGCGCAGACCCGCGCACACCGCCAGCTCGGCCGTGCACGTTTCATTGACAAGATGGGCAGCAACTTCCTGCACGTCGGGCTCATTCACCTGATGCTGCCCAACGCACGCATCATCGACGTGCGCCGCGCACCGCTCGCCTGCTGCGTGGCCAACTTCAGACAGCACTTCTACCGAGGCGCCTGGTTTACCTACGGTCTCGAGGACCTCGGCCGTTACTATCGCGACTACGCCGCGCTGATGGCGCACTTCGATGCGATGCTGCCGGGGCGGGTCTATCGCCTCAGCTACGAGCGCCTGGTGACCGATCTCGAGGGCGAGGTGCGCGCGCTGCTCGCGCATTGCGGCCTGCCGTTCGAGGCGGCCTGCCTGCGCTTCCATGAGACCCGCCGCGCGGTGCAGACCGTAAGCTCTGAGCAGGTACGCCAGCCGCTCTACACCGACGCCCTCGAGCACTGGCGTAACTTCGAGCCGTGGCTGGCGCCGCTCAAGGAGGCGCTCGGCGAGCTCGCCGTCACGCCGGATCGGGTGCCCGGCCGATGACAGGGAGCGCTCAGGCGCTGTGGCGGGCGCCGTCGCCCGCCAGCTCGAGCAACGGCTTGAGCGCGGCGAGGTACGGCTCGTAGTTCCGCCAGCGGCGGATCGAGCGGGAGTTGATCTTCTGGCGCACCTGCCAGCGGCTGGCGGTGGTGACGACCCGCGCGGTCCGATGGAAGTCGAGGCACCGCGCATCCCACGGCAGTCCGACGAACTCGAGCATGCGCGCGGTCCAGTACTCCTGATCGGCAACCAGCGCTTCATACGGGACTTCGAGCAGCGTCCGCGCCGGAAGCACCGCGCGCCAGTGTGCCGTGATGCGCAGATACTCGCCGTAGTAATGCCGCAGGCCCTCGAGATCCCTGGCATGCGGATGCCGGTCGCCGAAGTTCTGGAAGTACAGCGACAAGCACGTGTCGAGCGGATCGCGCCGCATGTGGATGATTCGGGCGCGCGGAAACACCACGTGGATGAGCCCCGCATGCAGAAAATTCGCCGGCATCTTGTCGATCACGCGCTGCGCACCACCGGCGCGCTGCCCGAGTCGCGCCAGGTAGTCGCGCGCCAGCTCCGCCAGCGCGGTGCGCCGCGCCTCTGAGCGCTGCCCCGCGGCCTCGAAGCGCTCGGCACCGCGCGCCCAGAACTGCACCTCGCCCGCCCCGTAGCCGAGCGGATGCGAGGCGAGGATCTGCTCGGCGAGCGTGGTCCCGGAGCGCGGCATGCCGATCACCAGCACCGGCAGCTGCGACTGAGACTCACCCGGGTGAGCGCCGGTGAGGAATGAGGCGTCAAAGGTGCCGATGGTCCGGTCCACCTGCCCCTCGAGGTCCGCCCGGTCATAGGGCGCGCCATGGCGCTTGCCGAGCTCGTTGGCCTGGCGGTACTGCGCGAACGCCTCGGCGTACTTTCCGAGGTCGTCGTAGTACTTGCCGAGCGCATAGCGCAGACCGATCTCCTGTCCGAGCGGCAAGGTCTTCGCCAGCGCGCTGCCGGCCGCCCCGAGCCATGCGCCATCGGCGCCGGTCATTTTGCGGTGCGCCGCGATGCTGCAGAGCACCGCCGGCGAGCCAGGATCACGCGCCAGGGCGCGCTGGAACAGATCCTCCGCCACGGCGAAGTCGCCGCGGTCGACGCTCAAGTCGCCGAGCAGCGCCAGCGCACCGGCGTGCGCCGGATCGGAGGTCAGCAGCGCCCGGCACAGCTCCTGCGCCTCCGCGACGCTGCCTTCGAGGCGCAGTGCGGTTGCGAGGCCCAGCCGGGCCTGGGCGTGCTCGGGCTCAAGCGCAAGCGCCCGGCGGTAACTCGCGATCGACTCCGCGAGCTCCCCGAGCTCGTACAGGACGCGCGCGAGGTGCCAGTGGCTGTCAGCGCGCTGCGGCTCGAGATCGACCGCGCGGCGGTAGGCGGCCTGGGCCGCACGATGGTCGTTGGCGTCGCACAGCACGTTGCCGAGGTTGTGCCACGCCTGCAGGAAGCGCGGGTTGAGCTCCACCGCACGGCGGAAGCTCGCGGCCGCCTCCTCGCGCCGCGTAAGCGCCGCCAGTACCAGCCCGAGATTGTTGTGGGCGAGGCTCGTAGCCGGAACGAGCGCCAGCGCGCGCTTGAGGGTCGTGAGCGCCTCGTCCAGTTGTCCGAGCTGCCGCTGCGCGTTGCCGAGGTTGGCGAGTGCCTCGGCGTCGCCGGAATTGACAGCCAGCGCTCGGGCGTAGCAGTCCACGGCGCGCGTGCAGTCGCCGAGCTCCTGCAGGGCGTTGCCGAGATTGTTGTGCGCCTCGGGCAGGCGCGGATTGAGCTCCAGGGCGCGCTCGTACAGCGGCACCGCCTCGCGATGCCGCGCGAGCGCACACAGACAATTGGCGGCCGTGAGCAGCACCGCCACGTCGTGTGGCTCGATCGCCAGCACCCGCTCGAGGCTCGTGAGCGCTTCCTCGCGCTGCCCCTGCTGCTCGAGCACCGCGCCGAGGTTGCGGTGCGCCTCGGCATCCTCCGGGAGCAACTGCGCCGCCTTGCGCAGCGCCGGGAGCGCATCGCGTCCCAGGTGCGCACGCACCACGCCGAGGATTTTCCACGATATGCCGTCGTCCGGACTGCCCTTGACGAGCAGCTCGGCCTGACGCTCCGCCTCGGCGAACCGGCCCTGGCGCATCAGGGCGCCCACTGAGGCCAGGCCCGGCTCCCCGAGCGGCGCGGAAGCCGCGCTCGGCACAGCAGGGGAAGCGGCGGGCAGCGCATCCTGCGGGGCGCCCAGGGCGCCGCAGCAGTGTTTGAATTTCCGGCCGCTGCCGCACGGACACGGATCGTTACGGCCCGGGCTCATGCAGCGCGCGTCTCGAGCTCGCGCCGGATGCTGGTGAATACGCTGTCCCAGTCTCCGATGCGAGACTGGCGAAAGAGCCGCAGGCTCGGATACCACGGACTGTCGCTGCGCTCGAGCAGCCAGCGCCAGTCGGGCAGGTACTTGAGAGCAACCCAGGCCGGGCGGCCGAGTGCGCCGGCAAGATGCGCCACGGCCGTATCGGATGTGATCACGAGGTCGAGATGCTGCATGAGCGCCGCCGTGTCGAGGAAGGCCTGCGAGCCTGCGTCAAAGTCGCGGCCAGGAAGCTCGAGCGGCAGCTCGCCCGGCGCGCCCTCCTCTTCCTTCTGCAGACTGATCAAGCGCACGCCGGGAATCGCTGCCAGCGGCGCGAACATCGCGAGCGGTACCGATCGGCCGACGTCGATGCGATGACGGCTTCCCTGCCAGGCGATACCTACTTTGAAGCCCGCATTGCCCAGCCGCTCGCCCCAGGCGGCGACGCGGCGCGGATCGGGCGACAGGTACGGCACGCTGGCAGGCACGTCCGACAGCGTCGTTGCAAAGGCCAGCGGCAGGCTGAGGAGCGCGCTCTGATAGTCGCAGGCCGGTGGCGGCTCGGCGGCGCTGACGATGCGAATCGCCCCGCCAAGACTCGACAGCAGCTCGGTGAGCTGCGGCTGAACGCTCAGGATCACGTGCGCGCCGCGCCGCTCAGCGAGCTGCGCATAGCGGCAGAACTGCAGCGTGTCGCCGAGCGCCTGATCCGCATAGATGAACAGCGTGCGACCAGAGAGATCCTGCGTCCCATTCCAGACGGGCGCCGCCGGCTGCGGCGCGCGCGCACCCTTCAGCTCCTTGCGCCACTCGTAAAGCGGCAGTCCCTGGGAAAGATCACCGGCAAGCAACAGGCACACGCTCTTGTTGAAATGCGCCTGCGCGTAGCGGGGCTCGAGCTCGAGTGCGCGGTCGTAGGCGGCTATGGCTTGCCTCAGGCGCCCCAGGTCGAACAGCGCATTTCCCCGGTGACAGTGATTCACCGCCGAGTCCGGCGCCTCGAGCAGCGCCCGCTCGAACTCCGCGAGTGCCTCCGCCGGCCGCTCAAGATCGCGCAACGCGTTGCCGAGGTTGCCGTGCGCCCCGGTGAGTGCGGGCCGCAACTCGAGCGCGCGCCGGTAGCTCGCGAGCGCCGCCGCCGGCTCGCCGAGCTCGGACTGCACGGCGCCGAGATTGTTGTGCGCCTCGGCGAAATTCGGCTGCAGGGCGAGCGCACGCTCGTAGCTCTCGGCTGCGTCGCGATAACGGCCGAGAGCCTGCAGCACCAGGCCGCGATTGCTATGCGCGAGCGCGAGCTGCGGCTGCAGGGCGAGTGCACGCTCGTAACTGGCGAGCGCCTCGGGCAGCCGCTGCAGTCTGCGCAGCGCGTTGCCCCGGCTGTTGCAGAGCTCGGCGGACTGCGGTGCGAGGGCGAGTGCCGCATCAAAGCTCGCCAGCGCCGCGGCGCTGCGCTGCAGCTGCTGCAACGCCATGCCACGGCCGTGGTGCGCGTCGACGCATTGCGGCTGCAGCGCGAGCGTCGCATCGAAGCTGGCGAGCGCCTCGCTGATGCGCCGCTGCGCCAGCTGCGCGCCGCCCAGACTCAAGTGCGCGCGCCAGTCGTCGGGGTTCTGCCGCAGCGCTTCCTTATAGACGCGCTCGGCCTCGGCGAGCCGTCCGGCCCGGTGCAGCGCCATGCCGCGCTCGAGGAGCGTTCCCTGATTCACGTCGATCCCGGGAGCTTAGGGCGCGGCGCGCCGCAGGCAGCGTGCCCTCATGCGGGCACCGTATGCCGGCATCGGCAGCGCGAGAGACTGGATGACTTGCACGATGCGAAAGTATGAACGCCCGGTAATGGCTTGTCACCGCGGGCCCTCGCTCGCCGCGGCGCGGGTGGCCGTCGGCGGCGGCCGCCTAGCGCAGGATGTCCGCCACGACCGGATGTCGCGCGCTCAGCTGTTGCAGCCACAGCATGCCGCGACGGATCTGCGCACCATGCTGCTGCTCGGCGGAGTGCAGCAGCTCGCGGCGCAAACCGGCGTCGTATGCGTGCTGCGGCGCCTTGGAATACTGTCGCATCAGCGGCCCGGCTATCAGCGACTCGATCTCCTGTGCCGCGGCTTGTGCTCCGAGCGCCTCGCACATGGCACGCAGACCGCTGACCGGCTCGGAGAGAAAGCGATCAAAATCCACCCACAGTATCCGCGAGCCGAATCGCCCCGCCGCCGCGCGCAGCGCGCTCATCTCGCACAGCCAGCTCATCGCGATCAGCTCGCCCTCGCAGCGCACCTCGAATTGCCCGCCGCCCTCCCCAAGGCGCCGGGCGAGGCGCTGCTGGCGCGAGGCGGCGAGCTGGCGCGTCTCGGCGCGCGAGTTGGGTCCGGCGAAGATGCTGCGCAGGTACGCGAGTGGCTGCGCGAACATGAGGATCGCCCGTGGCTGATACGGCGCCTCGAGCACCGACCCGGCCAGCTCGCTGACGAAGCTGGTCACCTTGACCAGCGCGCGCTGCTCTCGCCGCCACGTACGGCCGAGAAGCGTCAGCGCCGTGGTGAGACTCGGCACGCCGCCGCCCGGGTCTGCGCGGGCCGCCACGGCGCGCAGCAGCAGCGGCTCGCGCACCGAAAAGAACCCGGCGTGCGCGCCGAGCAGGCGCGAGATGAGCGTCGAGCCGACGTGTCCGGTGTGGAAGATGTAGTACGCGGCGGGCGTGAGCCGCACCGCGGCCGCCTCGAGAAGCGCCGCGGAACAGCGAGCCTGAGCGTAGCCGAGCGCGAGAATCCTCTGATCGAGGAAACTCGCCTCAAGATAGGCCGCCTCCTCGAGTCGAACCAAGCGGACGTCCCCGGACGGTAACGTCTCGAGGGGATACCAGGCCGGCGAGCGCGCGATTTCCTCTGCCGTGAGCGCGGGCTCGCGGGCCAAGGTCACGCCGCGGTGCCCCGCCCGCAGGAGCGCTGCCAGTCCTGTGCCTTCGCTCCCGGGTTATGCCAGCCGCAGGGACCCTGCAGCAGCCGCTCGGCCTGCGGCGGCCCCCAGCTGCCGGGTGCGTACTCGACCGGCGGCGTCGCGGCGTTGAGCAACGGGTCGACGATCGCCCAGGCGGCCTCGACCTCGTCCTGGCGCGCAAAATGCGAGGTATCGCCGATGAGCGCCGCGCTGATCAGTACCTCGTAAGCGTCCATGTCGCCGCCCTGCTGCTCGGCGACGAACAGCTCCACGTTGTGGCCGGTCATGACGGGCCCCGGTTTCTTCGACTGCGCGCCGAGAGCGATCGCGACGTCGGGACCTAAGCGGAAGCGCACGTGATTTGGCTGCTCGGGACCTAAGTCGCCGAACACGCGCGCCGGCGGCGCGCGCAGCTCCACCACCACCTCGGTGGCGGTGACCGGCAGGCGTTTGCCGGCGCGCAGGTAGAAGGGGACGCCGCTCCAGCGCCATGAGTCGATGTGCAAGATGAGCGCCGCGTAGGTCTCGACGCGCGAATCGGCGGCGACGCCGGGCTCCTGGCGGTAGCCCACGAACTGCCCGCGCACCAGCTCGCCGAGGATCGCCGGACGCACCGCTTTCAGCACCTTCACCTTCTCATCCCGCAGCGACTCGCCCTCGGTGTTCACCGGCGGCTCCATGGCGAGCAGCGCCACGATCTGCAGCAGGTGATTCTGAACGACGTCGCGGATCGCACCCGCTTCCTCGTAAAAGCGGCCGCGCCCGGCGACCCCCAGGCTCTCGGCCATGGTGATCTGCACGCTCGAAACGAAGTTGCGGTTGAGCACCGGCTCGAGGAAGGAATTGGCGAAGCGGAAGTAGAGAATGTTCTGCACCGCCTCCTTGCCGAGATAGTGGTCGATGCGAAAGATCTGCGATTCCGGGAAATGCGCGTGCAGGGTCGCATTCAGCTCTACCGCGGAGCCGAGGTCTCGTCCAAAGGGCTTCTCGACCACGATGCGCGAGCCCTGCACGTCGGTGACGGCGGCCAGGTGCTCGGCCACCACTGCGAACATGCTGGGCGGAATCGCCAGGTAGTACAGCGGGCGCTGCACGCTGCCGAGGGCGGTGCGCAGCTCATCGAAGGTAGCGCGCGCGTTGTAGTCCCCGTCGACGTAGCGCAGCAGCTTGAGGAAGCGCGTCACCACCGCCTCGTCCGCATCCGGCACGAACGCCTTGAGACTCTCGCGCACCCGTGCCTGGTACTGCTCGAGCTTCCAGCCGGCGCGCGCCATGCCGATGATCGGCACGGTCAGGATGCCGCGGCGCACCAGCTGATAGAGCGCCGGATGAATCTTGCGGTAGCACAGATCGCCCGACGCGCCGAACAGCACGATGGCATCGCAATCACGACGTTCCATGTCGGTTCACTCCTTGCTCTCGATGTGGCCGCCGAAGCCGAGGCGCATCGCCGACAGCAGCTTGTCAGCCAGCTCGCCGCGGCCGCGTGACTCGAACCGCGAGTACAGCGCCGCCGACAGCACGTGCGCCGGTACGCCGACGTCGATCGCCGCCTGTACCGTCCAGCGGCCTTCGCCGGAGTCGGCGACGTGGCCGGCGAAGCCCGCGAGCTGTGGGTCGCGCTCCAGCGCCGCGGCCGTCAGATCGAGCAGGCGCGAGGCGATGATGCTGCCGTGCCGCCAGACCTCGGTGATCGCCGCCAGATCGAGCTGGTACTGGTAGTAGCGTGGCTCCGCGAGCGGCGCCGTCTCGGCGTCGGCGGCGTGGTCCACGGCGAGTCCGGCATCTGCATGCTTGAGGAGATTGAGGCCCTCCGCATAGGCCGCCATCAGCCCGTACTCGATGCCGTTGTGCACCATCTTCACGAAATGGCCGGCTCCGGAGGGCCCGCAGTGCAGGTAGCCAAGCGCGGCCGCGGCGTGGCTCGCGGCGGCACCCGTCTCGCCCGAGGAGCGCGGCGCCAGGCGTCCGCCGGGAGCGAGAGTTGCGAGCGCCGGCTCGAGCAGCGCCACCGCCTCTCGCCCACCGCCGATCATCAGGCAATAACCCTCCTCGAAGCCGAGCACGCCGCCGCTCGTACCCACGTCCAGATAGCGGATACCGCTCGTCTCGAGCCCGGTGGCACGGCGGATGTCGTCGCGGTAGTTGGAGTTGCCACCATCGATCACGACATCGCCCGCCGCGAGCAGCGGTCGCAGGTCGGCGAGCACCTTATCCACGATCGCCGCCGGCACCATGATCCACACCGCACGCGGCGGCTCGAGCGCACGCGCCAGCTCCGCGAGCGAGCCCGCGCCGCGCGCGCCGCCGGCGCTTGCGGCCTTAACCGCCTCCGGCTTCGGATCGTAGGCCACGCACTCGTGACCGCCCTTCACGAGCCGCCGCACCATGTTGGCGCCCATGCGCCCGAGTCCGATCATCCCGATCTGCATCGCGCGCCTCCTGGCTAATTCGGAACCCGCCGGATCTGCGCACCGAGCTGCGCCAGCTTCTCCTCGATCGCCTCATAGCCACGATCGATGTGATAGATACGCTCGACGTCGGTGCGTCCCTCGGCCACCAGGCCCGCCAGCACCAGGCTCGCCGAGGCGCGCAGGTCGGTGGCCATGACCGGTGCGGCCGTCAACTTCTTGACACCGTGGATGATGGCGGTGTTCCCCTCGAGGCGGATTTCCGCGCCCAGCCGCCGCATCTCCAGCATGTGCATGAAGCGGTTCTCGAAGATCGTCTCGGTGATCGTGCCGACGCCGCTCGCGACGGTGTTGAGCGCGGCGAATTGCGCCTGCATGTCGGTGGGAAAGGCCGGGTACGGCGCGGTGCGCACATCCACCGCCTTCAGCTCGCGCCCGCGCATGTCCACCTCGATCCAGGTGTCACCCACCGTGAGCTTGGCACCGGCCTCCTCGAGCTTGGCAAGCACCGCGTCGAGGTGATCGGGGCGCGTGTTCTTGATGCGCACCCGCCCGCGGGTGATCGCGCCGGCCACCAGGTAAGTGCCGCTCTCGATGCGGTCAGGGAGCACCTCGTAGGTGGTACCGCGCAGCCGTTCGACTCCCTGCACCACGATCTTGTCGGTGCCGGCGCCGCGGATGCTCGCGCCCATGGCGGTGAGGAAGTTGGCGAGATCCACGACTTCCGGCTCGCGCGCCGCGTTCTCGATCACGGTCTCCCCGTCGGCGAGCGTCGCCGCCATCATCAGGTTCTCGGTGCCGGTGACGGTTACCGTGTCGAGCACCAGCCGCGCGCCCTTGAGGCGCGAAGCGCGCGCGCGGATGTAGCCCCCCTCGATCGTGATGTCGGCGCCCATCGCCTGCAGCCCCGCGACGTGGATGTTCACCGGGCGCGCGCCGATCGCGCAGCCGCCGGGGAGCGACACATCGGCATGTCCGTGACGCGCCACCAGCGGGCCGAGCACCAGGATCGAGGCGCGCATGGTCTTCACCAGGTCGTAGGGGGCGAAGCACTCGCGCACCGTCGAGCCGTCCACTTCGATGCGCATGCGCTCATCGATCGTGACGGTCGCGCCCATCCTCCCCAGCAGCTCCACCGTGGTGGTGACGTCCTTGAGGTGCGGAACGTTGGCGACCACCACCGGATCGTCGGCCAGCAGCGCGCCGGCGAGAATCGGCAGGGTCGCGTTCTTGGCGCCGGAGATACGCACCTCGCCATCGAGGGCGGTGCCGCCCTGGATTTGAAGCTTATCCATGTCAGGCCTGTCGCGACTCTTCAGGGGTGAGCGCTTCGATCGAGAGTGCGTGGATCTCGCGGCCCACGCGCTCGCCGAGCGCCCGATAGACGAGCTGATGGCGGGCGAGGCTGCGCAGGTTGGCAAACTCGCGTGCGACGACGCGCGCGGCGAAATGTGTCTGGTCGTCGGATTGCACCCGGACCTCTGCGCCTGGCAGCCCTGCGCGGATCAGCCGCGCTACTTCTTCGGGGTTCATGGACTGGATTTTACATGGGCACGGCGTGCTGGCGCCTATAATGACCGGCATGAGCCCGCAACCGGCCGCACCCGGCGCCGCCAGTCCCGACGACGAGCAGCTCATCGCCTCCGCGCGGCGCGCGCTCGGCATCGAGGAGCGCGCGCTCGGAGCCTTGAGTACGCGCGTCGGGCCCGGGTTCGCCGCGGCGTGCCGCCTGTGCCTCGGTTGCCAGGGTCGAGTCGTGGTCACCGGCATGGGTAAGTCCGGGCACATCGCCGGCAAGATCGCCGCGACGCTCGCCAGTACCGGCACGCCAGCCTTCTTCCTGCATCCCGCCGAGGCCGGCCACGGGGACCTGGGGATGATCACCCGGACCGACCTGCTGCTGGCGCTGTCGAATTCAGGCGAGACCCCCGAAGTCGTGGCGCTGCTGCCGCATCTGAAGCGCCTCGGCGTGCCGCTCATCGTGATGACCGGCAGGAGCGACTCGACGCTGGCGCGCGCGGCCAACGTCACGCTCGACGTGGCCGTCGAAGAGGAGGCCTGCCCGCTCAACCTCGCCCCCACGGCCAGCACGACCGCGACGCTCGCCATGGGAGATGCACTCGCGGTCGCGGTGCTCGAGGCGCGTGGCTTCACGGCGCAGGACTTCGCCCGCTCGCATCCGGGCGGCAGTCTCGGCCGTCGCCTGCTGCTGCACGTCGAGGATCTGATGCGCACCGGCGCCGCACTGCCACGCGTGTTGCCGACGGCCCCCTTGAGCGCGGGGCTGCTGGAGATGTCCGCCAAGGGGTTAGGGATGACCGTGGTGGTCGATGCCGAGGAGCGGATCCTCGGCGTCTTCACCGACGGCGACCTGCGCCGCACCCTCGAGACGCGGATCGATGTGCATACGACGACCATGGGGGCGGTGATGACCGCCGGGGCGAAGACCATCGGGGCGCGTGAGCTGGCTGCCGAGGCGGTACATCTGATGGAGTTGTATCGCATCACGGCGCTGCCGGTGGCCGATGCAAACGGCCGGCTGGTGGGAGCGCTCAACGTGCATGATCTGTTCCGCGCCCGCGTGATGTGAGGCACCCGAGGTGCGCGAAGCGCAAGCGATCCGCCTGCTGGTGCTGGACGTCGACGGGGTGCTGACTGACGGCCGGCTGTATTTCGGACCGCGCGGCGAGGCGCTCAAGGTGTTCGACGTGCGCGATGGCTACGGTCTCACCGCCCTTAAGCGCGCCGGAGTGGTCATCGCGGTGATCTCCGGGCGCCGCTCGGCAGCGGTGCGCGCGCGCTGCCGCGAGCTGCGCGTGCCCCATGTGCACCAGGGCGTCAACGACAAGCTGGCCGTGTTCGAGCGGCTGCGCGCACGCCTGGGAATCGCGCGCAGCGCCTGCGCCTGCGTCGGCGACGATCTGCCGGACGTGCCGCTCATGAGGGCCGTGGGCATCAGCTTCGCGGTGGCGGATGCCCACCCGCAGGTGCGGCGCGCCGCCGCCCGGGTAACGCGCCACGGCGGCGGGCGGGGCGCAGTTCGCGAGGTCTGCGATCTGCTGCTCGCCGCGCATGCGGCAGCGGGGCGCGCGCCGTGAGGTCGGCATGATCTACCGGCTCGCGGCCGTGCTGGCGGTGCTGGCGCTCGTCGCGGGCGTCATCTTCCTCTCGGGCCCGCAGCGCGGGACCCCCGCCCCGAGTGCCACCGATACCCGCATTCACGATCCCGGCTATGCGGCGCTCGATGCCCGGCTGGTACAGACCGGAGCCGATGGCGCGCCGCTTTACACGCTCGATGCCGCGCAGATCCGCCAGCAGCCCGACCAGAGCACGGTCGAGCTCCAACAGGTGCAGATGGGCTTTCGTGCGGCCGGCGGCGATCAGTGGACAGCGCGCGCCGCGCACGGTGAACTCGGCCAGGATACCGGTATCGTGCAGCTCGACGGTGCGGTGCACGTCGCGGGAGTGCTGCCCGGGACGCAGGAGCAGGCCGAGATCACCACCGAGCACCTGGCCTTCGACACGCGCACGCAGATCGCGAGCACCGACGATGCCGTCACCGTCACCATGTCGGGCAACGAGCTGCACGCCGTGGGCCTCATTGCACGCTTGAAGGAGGGTCGCGTGCAGCTAGAATCGGCCGTGCATGGCTCGTACCTCCACTAAACTCGCAGCGCTTCTCGCGGCGTGCGCACTGGCGGCGAGCGCCGCGGCGACACTCGCGGACACCAGCCCAGTACCGGACTTCCGCGACCAGCCGGTGCAGGTGGAAGCGGCGGGCGGCTCCGAAGTGGATTTCCACACCAAGGAAGTGATCCTGCGGAACGTCGTGATCTCGCAGGGCACGATGCGCGTCTCCGCCGACCGCGCCCGCGCCACGGGACTGAACTTCGCCAACAGCCGGTGGAATTTCCAAGGCGACGTGCGCATCGATGGCGAACAGCGCGGCAACCTGCGCGCCGACCAGGCGATCGTCGAGTTCAAGGACAATCACATCGCGCGCGCCACGATCACAGGCAAGCCGGCCGAGTTCGAGCAGAAGCGCGCCGAATCCGCCCAGATCGCGCGCGGCCATGCGGACGAGATCGTCTACGACGTGAACGAGGGCACGGTACGACTGGCGAACGAGGCGTGGCTGTGCGACGGCCAGTCGCAGATCTCCGGGCCGCTGCTGGTCTACAACATCCGCGAGCAGCGCGTGCAGGCGGCGACGGTGCCGGCGGCCGGCGATGGCACCGACCGGCGCTATCACATCAGCATCGACCCGCATGCGCCCAAGTCCGAGTCGACGGGGTGCGAAGCGCCGAAGACGGGTTCACCTTCCGCCAAGCCCGCGCAGCCCGCCGCGACGACGCCGGAGCCCAGTCCCAAATCATGATCGCCCTCAGAGCTACGGGCCTCGCCAAGAGCTACAAGTCCCGTCCCGTGGTGCGCGATCTTTCGCTCGAGCTCGAGAGCGGCGAAGTGGTCGGTCTCCTCGGCCCGAACGGTGCCGGCAAGACCACTGCCTTCTACATGATCGTCGGGCTCATCCCCTGCGATGCCGGACGCATCTACATCGGCGACCGCGACGTGACTTTGCTGCCGATGCACCGCCGCGCACAGCTCGGGCTCGGGTACCTGCCGCAGGAAGCCTCCGTGTTCCGCAAGCTGTCGGTCGAGGACAACGTGCGCGCGATACTCGAGACGCGCGCCGACCTCGAGCGCGCGGCGCGCCAGCAGCGGCTCGAGCAGCTGCTCGAGGAGCTGCGCATCGGACACGTGCGGCGCACGCTCGGCCTGTCGCTGTCGGGTGGCGAGCGGCGGCGCGTCGAGATCGCGCGGGCCCTCGCTGCCGAGCCGCGCTTCATGCTGCTCGATGAACCGTTCGCGGGCGTCGATCCGCTGTCGGTGCTCGACATCCAGCGCATCATCCGCGAGCTCACGCATCGCGGCATCGGCGTGCTGATCACTGACCATAATGTCCGCGAGACGCTCGGGGTTTGCAGCCGCGCCTACATCGTCAATCAGGGCACGATCATCGCCTCGGGAAGTGCCGAAGAAGTCCTTGCCAACAGCCAAGTGCGTGAGGTGTACTTGGGCGAGACGTTTAAGCTATGACCTCCCCGCGCGAGACGAATTAAATCTTTAAGTTTCAAATAGTTGCGAAGTATGACCTGAACGGGCTGGGACGCCCGATCCGTCGCAAGCCGCCATGCTGAAACCCACCCTGCAGCTGAAGCTCGGTCAGCAACTGACCATGACACCACAGCTGCAGCAGGCGATCCGGCTCCTGCAGCTGCCGGCACTCGAGCTGCAGGCGCACATCCGCGAGCTCCTCGAGAAGAACGTGATGCTCGAGCCCCTGGAGGATAGCGAGGGCACGGGTACCTTCGAGGTGGTGGCGATTGCCCAGCCCCCGCCTACGCCCGAGAGCCGCCGCGAGAGTACGGTCGAGGTGCTCGATGAGCCGTGGTCACAGCAGAACACCGGGCCGGCGGATGCCCCCTGGAGCGGCGACGATGAGGAGCGGCAGCAGGAATATGCCGACTCGGCCGGCGAATCGCTGCAGGACTACCTGCTCTCGCAGCTCGAGCTGGCGCGGCTGGCCCCGCGGGAGCTGGCGATCGCCAGCGCCATCGTCGACGCCGTCAGTGACGACGGCTACATCACCGAGACTCTGGAGGAGATCGCCCAGACCCTGCGCCCGGAGGTGGAATGCACCGCGGACGAGGTGCAGGCCGTGCTCGAGCGCGTCCAGGCGCTCGACCCCGCGGGCGTCGGGGCGCGCTCCGTGGGCGAGTGCATCGAGCTGCAGCTGCGCCAGCTCGACCCCGCCACTCCCGGCTTCGAGACCGCGCTGCGCATCGCACGCGAGCATCTGGAGCTGGTCGCGGAACGCGAGCTGACGCTGCTGCGGCGCGAATTGCGCACCAGCGATGAGGAGCTGGCCTGTGCGCTCGCCCTGGTGCGCTCCTGTCATCCGCGCCCCGGGGCGACCGTGAGCGCCGGCGATGCCCAGTACGTGGTGCCGGACGTGTTCGTGCGCCGCACCGAGCATGGCTGGGGGGTCGAGATCAACTCCGCCACTCTGCCCCGCGTGCGGCTCAACCAGAGCTATGCCAGCCTCATCGGCCGCGCCGCGAGCCATGCCGGCATGCGCGCCCAGCTGCAGGAGGCGCGCTGGCTGCTGAA
The DNA here is from genome assembly GCA_035568235.1 of Steroidobacteraceae bacterium. Classification (GTDB taxonomy): domain Bacteria; phylum Pseudomonadota; class Gammaproteobacteria; order Steroidobacterales; family Steroidobacteraceae; genus 13-2-20CM-66-19. The sequence continues at coordinate 31,051 of DATMOK010000016.1, forward strand.
GAGCCTGGAGATCCGCCACGAGACGCTCATCAAGGTGGCGCGCTCGATCGTCGAGCGTCAGACCGCCTTCCTCGAGCACGGCGAGGAGCACATGCGGCCGATGATCCTGCGCGACATCGCCGAGGCGATCGACATGCACGAGTCGACGATCTCGCGCGTCACTTCGGGCAAGTACATGCACACGCCGCGCGGCGTGTTCGAGCTGCGCTTCTTTTTCTCCAGCCAGGTCGAAGGCGCCGACGGTTCCGGCACTTCCTCGACCGCGATCCGCGCCAAGATCCGCAAGCTCGTCAAGGAAGAGGATCCGGAGAACCCCCTGAACGACGGCCGCATCGCCCAGCTGCTCTCGGGCGAGGGCATCTCGGTGGCCCGCCGTACGGTCGCCAAGTACCGCGAGGCGATGGGCATTGCGGCGTCCAGCGAGCGCCGCCGCGCCGGCACGCAGCCATGAGCCACGGTCAGCAATCCAGTCAGCGGAAGCTACAAACAGAAGGAGACGGAACATGCAGCTCAACGTCACCGGGCACCACGTGGAAGTCACCCCGTCGCTGCGCGGCTATGTCGCGAAGAAGCTCGAGCGCATCGGCCGGCACTTTGACCGCGTCATCGACGTGCACTGCGTGCTGACGGTGGAAAAGCTGCGCCAGAAGGCCGAGGCCACGCTGCACGTCAGCGGCAGCGCCATCCACGCGGATGCCATCGAGGAAGACATGTACGCCGCCATCGACCTGCTGGCCGACAAGCTGGACCGCTGCATCAAGAAACATAAGGAAAAGCGCGCCGATCATCACGCCGCGCAGGGGCGGCGCGCGCCGCGCACCTGACCGCCGGCCCCCGCGCTTGCGGCGGCCGGTAAGCTGGATGAACATACCGGCGTGCGCATCGTCATCCTGAGTGGCCTGTCCGGGTCGGGCAAGAGCGTGGCCCTGCACATGCTCGAGGACCTCGGCTTTTACTGCATCGACAATATTCCGGCGGCGCTTCTCAAGCCGTTCATCTCGTTCACCGTCCGCAGCCCCGAGGCGACCTACGAGCACACCGCCATCGGCCTGGATGCGCGCAATACCGTCGCCGAGATCGCCAGCGTCCCGCAGCTGATCGATGAGCTGAAACGCAGCGGCCTGCACCTCGAGGTCATCTTCCTCATCGCCGGCGAAGAGGAGCTGCTGCGGCGCTTCGCGGAAACGCGGCGCCGCCACCCGCTCAGCCGCAGCGACGTCGGGCTGCGCGAGGCCATGGCGCTCGAGCGCTCCCTCCTCGAGCCGGTGGCATCGGCGGCCGATCTGATCATCGACACCTCGCGCATGGGCGTGCACGGGTTGCGCGACATCATTCACAAGCGCGTCGAGCAGCGCACCGCCGGGCGGCTGTCGATCACCTTCGTGTCGTTCGGCTTCAAGGACGGCATTCCGGGGGATGCCGACTTCGTGTTCGATGCGCGCTCGCTCCCCAATCCCTATTGGGAGCCGGGACTACGCAATCTCACGGGTCGCGATGCGGAAGTAGTGCGCTTCCTCGAGACGCATACCGACGTCGCGCGGCTGATCGCCGATATCGGCGCCTTCATGCGCGCGCGCGTGCCCGAGTTCCAGGCGAGCAATCGCGGCTATCTCACCGTGGCGGTGGGCTGTACCGGGGGACAACATCGCTCGGCCTACATCGTCGATCGCCTGGCCGAAGAGTTCGCCGCCGGATTCCCCAACGTCACCGCCCGCCACAGCGGACTGCCCGGCATCGGCATGTTCCGCGCGACGCCGCGCGCCGCCACCGGCTGATTGCCGACAGCCGGCGGCCGCTAAGCTCACGGCCGCCTGAGGAAGCCGACCTCCGTCAGGCGCGTGGCGAGCGACAGCCGCGCCTCGTCGCTGATCTCGCCGGGGATGTCACGCACGCGAAAGCGCGGGGTATTCACCGTGTAGAGCAGGCTCTGCTCGGCGCCGCGTTGAAAGTACACGTGCCCGCCCGGATAGCTGAAATCGATCCTTTCGGCGTTGCCGGTGAGGTGGCAGAACGCGAGCGACGCCTGCACGAGCTCGGTATCGAGCTCGAGTGCCGGGCCGGCCGGCTCCGCCGGCAGCGCCGCGAGCGTTGCTACCACCCGGCTCGAGCGCAGTTGCAATGCGGCCGCGACGAAGCCCGGCGTGCGCACGGCAGCGCCGAGGCGCTCCAACGCCTCGAGCAGCGGCGGCGCGAGACGCTCGACCCCGGCGCCGTGCAGCTGAAACGCGAGCCGCGCCCCCGCCGTGATGCGCAGTGTGCGGTCGACGTCCGCCAGCTGGTCGAGCGCGGCGATCAGCAGCTCGCGCACCGTGAGCGGCGTGAAGCCAATCGAGACGTGCAGCGACTCGGCCTGCGAGTCGACGCTGTGCAGCGTGCCGCGCGGCAGATACACCAGGTCCCCGGGGCGCACGTCGAAGCTCTCGTGCTCGCCAAGCTCGACCAGCGCGGGGACGCTGCGCCAGACATTGGGCAGCTCCGAGGGGCCGCGGCCCACATACCAGCGCTTCTCGCCCAGCAGCTGCACCACCAGCAGGTCGTGGTCATCGTAATGCACCGGCGCGCGCATGCCGCCGCGGCTCCAGAACGCCGAGGTGCTCACCGGCTGGTGCAGCAGCACCTCGAGCGCGCGCGCCAGCTCCGCGAGCGGCGGCGAGAGCGGCCGCAGCTCGGGGAAGCGTACCGAGTAGTTGCGCGCGTGGAACTCCTCGATCCGGCGCCGGAAATCGCCGGCGTCCGTGACACCCTCGAGCGAGGGTGGCGAGCCGAGCGGATTGGCGGAGTGGAAGGTGAGCCGCGGCGCCAGCTGCACCGCCGCGGCGAGCAGCGCCTGCGGATCGGGGCCGAGGAGTGCGACTCGGCCGGCTGCGCCCGCCCCGTCCACACGGCTGACGCCGCCGCGCAGCGTACGGTCGAGGAACTCATCGAGCGTGAGCGGCGCCAGAAACTGCTGCAAGGTGCGCTGGGCGTCGAGAAACAACATGGCGCCGATTGTCGAAGGCTCAGGTCGCCTGCGCAACTCCGGGTGCGGTCAGCACCGCCGGCAGGCGCGCCCCGCTCATGAACGCCATGAGCGCGCCGCGAGCCTCCATCGCGTCACGATAGCCGAGCTCGATGAGCGCGCGGGTATAGCCACTCTCGAACATCAGGTAGCTCGCGAGCTGCGCGCCCGCTATGTCGCGCCCGCCGATCACCCGCAGCAGCGCCCGCAGGCCACGCGGTATCTCGGCGATATGGCGCGCGGCGATCTCGCGCGGATCGACGCTCGGGGCCAGCATCAGCGTCTCGACGTGGCGCTCGCCGCGCGCCGCATCGGGCGCGCTCTCCACCAGCGTGTTGATGCGCTCGAGCTGCTCGAGGTCGCCGTAGATCTGGTCGGTGAACAGCGTGTCGAGCATGTAGCCGAAGATCTCGCCCGGCGTCGGCATCGGAGCCTGCAGGCGGTTGAGCGCCACGCCGCCGGCACGCCGCGCGCGTACGCCGATCACCAGCAGCCGATCGGCCCCCAGATGAATCGCGGGACTGAGGGGATTCAGCTGGCGCATGGCACCGTCACCGAAGTACTCGCCGTCGATCTTCATCGGCGGGAACAGCAGCGGGATCGCGGCGCTCGCCATCAGGTGATCGAGCGTGAACTCGCAGCGCCGCCCGATGCGCTGGGCGCGCGACCAGTCGCGGATCGATTCGACGCCGTCGAAGAAGGCCACCGAGCAGCCGCTCATATAGCTGGTAGAGCACAGTGCGAAGGCCCGCAGATGGCCGCGGGCGATGCTGCGGCGGATGCCGCCGCTGTCGACGTGCCGCTCGAGGAGCTCGCGCAGCGGGCTGTTGTCGAGCATCGAGCGCGGCGGCGTGAGCACCAGGCCGCCGGAGATGAGCGACAGCACCCAGTGCGCCCCGGCACGCAGCATGTGCGGCGCGTCAACGTGGAACACCTGGCTGGAGCGGAAGTTGGCCCAGACCCGCTCCAGGCCCGCCACCGCGCGCCGCCAGCGGTGCGCCTCGGCGGCGAGCACGCTCGCGGCCACCGCGCCCGCCGAGGTACCGACGATCACCTGAAAAGGGTTGCGCGAGCGCGGCAGCAGCTCGGCGAGCGCCAGCAGCACCCCGACCTGATACCCCGAGCGCGCGCCGCCGCCCGTCAGCACCAGCCCGACGGTCGGCCGCTGCGCCGGCCAATATCCGGATTCGCCCAAGCCATCCATTGGTGATCTCGCTCCGATCCTATTATGAAACGCGCCACACCGGCTCCCGTGTGACACGGGTCGCGCCCGCAGGCGCCGACCGGGTCACCTGGGTGCCAACCGCGTCACTTAAGGAGCGAGTGTGACAGCGTGGCGGGCGGGGCCTGGGAGGAAGGGCAGCGGCTCGCCGTGCACCCAGCCGAGGAATCCGGCGCGGTAATACGGCGACAGCGGATGGCCGCTCTCCCCACCTGGCAACTCGAAATAGCCCTGTGCCTCGTGACCGGGAGACACGGCGAAGCGCTCCGAGGCGCCGAAGGCGCCCGCCTGCACGCGCGGCATGTCGTGATCGCCCGGCAGCTCTTCGACCGGCATATCGAGGAAGCTGGCGAGCCACGGCAGCGCCCGCGACAGCGGGTGGCGGATGCGCACCGTGTTGCGCTTGCCCCAGGTGCACTCGGCGAGCCGCGGGCAGCTCCGGGTGAGGTCCTCGAGTGTGGCGTCGAGCTGCGCGATGAGGAACGTGCGCCAGTCCGGGTAGTCGCGCGCCAGGAAGTGCACTGGTTGGCGGCTGACGAGCTGCCACAGCGGGGTCTCGAACTGCTCGGGGGGTCCCGTGTCGTAGTCGCTCGGGATGGCGAGCGCGCTCACTACCATGCCCCACACCGCCGCCTGGGTGCGATCGTGAAAGCCGCGCAGCAGCCGGTAGCCCACGGCGTCGACGTCCGCACGCGGCTGCCAGGCATCGAGCAGCTGGCGGAACTCGGCACGCTGCGGCTTGCCCTTGAGGCTCGCGTCGTCGAGCAGATGCAGCAGCAACGTCCGCCAGCGCGTCAGGAACAGCGCGCGGTCGTCGAGTTGCACCTTCAGCATGTCCGCGGGCTTTAAGTTGCCGGCGAGGGCGAACAGGTCGCCGCGGATCTGCCGGGCGCGTGCGCCGAGGTCATAGAAGGCACCGAACTGCGCGTCCGAGCCGCCGATGAGCGCCAGCGCTTTCTCATCGACCGCCACGCGCGCGTTGGCCGTCCAGATCCGCCCGCGCGGCGGATCGAGCAGGCGCGGGTGATCGGCGGTCGTGGTCCAGGGGACTTTGCCGAGCGAACGCCCCGGCCCCACATCATCCGGGATGCGTCCGGCGATGCTCCAGCCGATGTGCCCGTCGCGGTCTCCCACCACGAAGTTCTCGTGCGGAATGCCGATCGCGGGGGCGAGATCGAGCGCCTCGGCAACGGTGGCAACGTGCTCGAGCTCGAGGAGATTGACGTTCGTGGCCTCCGGCAGCTGCGCCAGCCAGCCGACGAACCAGCACAGCTGCCGCTGCGGGTCCGCCTGCCAGAGGACGCCCGCGGGACCACTCTGCACCCGCAGCTCCTGATCCGCCCCGCCCTTGACGTGGATGAGCTCACGAGCGACCTCGAGCGGTTGTACTCCGCTGGCTGTGGTGAGCTCGCTCTCCCCGACCGCGGTGCACGGCACGCGCGTCACGCTCATCCAGTTGCCGGCACTGTTGGTGAACCCCCAGGCGATGTGGGTGTTGGATCCCGCGACCAGCAGCGGCGCGCCGGGCAGCGTCGCACCGGTGAGATCGAGGGGCGGCGCCGAGCCGTTCCCCGCCACGCGCAGCCGGGCGTGGTACCAGACCGCGGGCACGCGCTGCGAAAGATGCATGTCGTTGGCGATCAGCGCCGCACCGCTGCTCGTCAGGGCGCCGTTGAACGCCCAGTTGTTGCTGCCGGCGACGGGCCCGCGCGGCGCTGCGACCGCGGTGGTGAGCCCGGCTGCCGCCGCGGCCGCCGGCGCCGCGGTGGGCGCATCACGCACGTCGAGCACCTCGGCCGGGGGGATAGTCGCGGGAGCGGCTGCCGGCTCCGCGCCGAGCGGCGCATCCCACTCGGTGCGCGCCGGGTAGAAGAATGCCAGCGCGCACTTCCAGCCGCCGGCACACTGCGCTCCCTTGAGGCGGGCATTCACCTCCTGCCGCAGGCGCTCGTAACCCATGTCGCCTGACTGCAGATCCCACCACATGGCGTATTCGACCAGTACCGTGTCCTCGGCGCGCCACGCAACCGGCTTCGCGCCTAGCACCCAGTACTCCCACGGCCGCGAGGCGAGGTCCGCGAGCCCGTCGTTGACGCCGCGCGCGTAGGCCTCCAGCAGCGTGCGCTGCGAGTCCGTGGCCTGAGTGAGCACGGCGCGCGCGACGCTGCGCAGCCTGAAGAGCCGCGTCCTGCGATCCTGATCGAGCGCCAGCTTGCCAAACAGCTCGGCGAGCTCGCCGGCGGCGAGCCGCCGCGACAGGTCCATCTGGAAGAAGCGATCCTGGGCGTGTGCGAAGCCGGTGCCGTAGGCGAGATCGAGGCGGTTCGCAGCCTCGATGGTCGGCACACCGAGGGCATCGCGCGCGATGCGCACCGGCGCCGCCAGACTGCGCGCGCGCACGCGGCCGTCGAGCCGCGGCAGCGAGCCGAGCAGCGTGCCATCGAGCACGACGAGCGCGCCGAGCACGAGCAGCCCGCACGCCGCGCCGAGCCGCGCGAGCGTGCGCCTCAGTCGAGCACCACTTTCAGGATCTGCATGGAGTTGGTGCCACCCTGCACGCCGGACGCCTCGCCCTTGGTAAGGATCACGAGATCATGCTTGTCGACGAGGCGCAGCTCGAGCAGCCGCGCGAACAGCGCCCGGTAAAGCTCCTCGACGGAGCCGGCACTGGTGACGTCAAAAATGACCGGGTACACGCCGCGGTACAGCGTCACGCGGCGGCGCGTGGCTTCGTGGCGGGTGAAGGCATAGACGGGAATGTCAGAGCGGATGCGCGACATCCACAGCGGCGTCATGCCGGTCTCGGTGAGCGCCACGATGGCGCGCACCTGCATGTGATTGGCCGTGTACATGACGGCCCTGGCAATCGCTTCCTCGGTGCCCTGGAACACCCCCTCGACGTTGCGCTGTCGCGAGCGCGGATGGGTCAGCTGGTACTTCTCGGCGCCCCCGATCACCTCCGCCATGGCCTCGACGGCCTTCACCGGATAGCGCCCGGTGGCGCTCTCGGCGGACAGCATGACCGCATCCGTGCCGTCCATGACGGCATTCGCCACATCACTCACCTCGGCGCGCGTCGGCACCGGATTCTGGATCATCGACTCCATCATCTGCGTGGCGGTGATCACCACGCGGTTGCGGGTACGGGTCTCGTGGATGATGGTCTTCTGCAGCCCGGTGAGCTCGGCGTAGCCCATCTCGACGCCGAGGTCGCCGCGCGCCACCATCACGACGTCGGAGGCATCGATGATGCCGGCGAGATTGTCGACCGCCTCGTGGCGCTCGACCTTGGCGACGATGCGCGCCTCGCCGCCCGCGGCGCGCACCAGCGCGCGGGCCTGCTCGATGTCGGCGGCGTCGCGGGCGAATGATACGGCCAGATAGTCGACCCCCTCCTCGGCGGCGAAGCGGATGTCCTCGCGATCGCGCTCCGAGATCGCCGGCGCCGAGATGCCGCCGCCCTGGCGGTTGAGTCCTTTGCGGTCCGACAGCACGCCGCCGACCCGCACGCGTGTCTCGATGGCGGTCGGGCCGACCCGCTGCACATCGAGCACGATCTGGCCGTCGGCGAGCAGCAGCGTGTCGCCGGCGGCGACATCACGCGGCAACTCCTTATACGCCACGCCCACCTGCGCCACGGTGCCGGCTGCCGGGTCGAGCGCGGTGTCGAGCGTGAACGGCTGGCCCTCGATGAGCTGCACGCGGCCTTCGCGGAAGCAGTCGATGCGGATCTTCGGGCCGCCGAGGTCCATCAGCACCCCGACGCAGCGGTCGGCGCGATGCGCCGCCTCGCGGGCACGGGCGAGGCGCCGCCTGCGGTCCTCGGTGGTGCCATGCGAGGCGTTGACGCGCACGACATCGAGACCGACGTGCATCATCTCCGTGAGCACCTCGAGGTCATCGGTCGCAGGCCCGAGCGTGGCGACAATCTTGGTGCGCCTCAGCATCACTGCACCTCTGCTGCGGCCCGTTGCTCGAGGACGGCGACCGCCGGCAGTGTCTTGCCTTCCACGAACTCGAGAAAGGCCCCGCCGCCGGTCGATATATAGGAAATGCCGTCCTCAACGCCGTACTTCTCGATGGCGGCAAGCGTATCGCCGCCGCCGGCGAGTGAGAAGGCCTTGCTGCGCGCGATCGCCTGGGCGATGGCGCGCGTGCCCTCGCCGAACTGCTCGAACTCGAACACCCCGACGGGCCCGTTCCAGATGACGGTGCCGGCGGCCTCGAGCAAAGTGCCGTAGCGCTCGGCGCTGTCGGGTCCGATGTCGAGGATCATCTCATCGGCGCGCACCTCGCCCACGGCGCGCACGTCGGCGTGCGCGGTGGCCGCGAACTCCTTGCCCACCACCACGTCGCTCGGCAGCGGGATGGCCGCATCGCGTGCGCGCGCGCGCTCCATGAGGCGGCGCGCGACATCGAGCATCTCGGCTTCATGGAGTGACTTGCCGACGGCGACGCCGCTGGCGGCAAGGAATGTGTTGGCGATGCCGCCGCCGACGATCAGCTGATCGACTCTCTCGAGCAGCGCCTCCAGCACCATGAGCTTGGTCGACACCTTCGAGCCACCGACCACTGCCACCAGCGGGCGCGCGGGCTGGGTGAGCGCGCGCTCCAGCGCCTCGAGCTCCCCGACCAGCAGCGGTCCGGCGCACGCCACCGGGGCGAACCGCGCCACGCCGTGGGTGCTGGCCTCGGCACGGTGCGCGGTGCCGAACGCGTCCATGACGAATACGTCGCACAGCGCCGCCATGCGGCGCGCCAGCGCCTCATCGTCCTGCTTCTCACCCTTGAGAAAGCGCACGTTCTCGCACAGCACGGCGCTGCCGGCGGGGCAATCGACGCCTTCGATCCAGTCCTTGCGCAGCGGCACCGGCTTGCCGAGCAGCTCCGAGAGGCGCGCCGCGACCGGCGCGAGCGTCAGCGCCGGATCCTGCGCGCCCTCCTTGGGGCGCCCGAGATGTGACAGCACGAACACCTTGGCGTGCTGGTCGAGCGCGTAGCGGATGGTGGCGAGCGCGGCACGGATGCGCGCATCGCTCGTCACTACGCCGTTGTGCACCGGCACGTTCAGGTCTTCGCGGATGAGAACCCGCTTGTTGCGCAGGTCCGCATCCGTGATACGCAGCAGCTTCATGCGGCCTTCGACCAGGCCAGCGTCGTGTCGAGCATGCGGTTGGAGAAGCCCCATTCGTTGTCGTACCACGCGCACACCTTGACCAGTGTGCCGTCGATCGCCTTGGTGAGCGTGGCATCGAACACCGAGGAATGTGCGTCGTGGTTAAAGTCCACCGACACCAGCGGCTCGGTGTTGTAGGCGAGAATCCCCTTGAGCGGGCCGGCGGCCGCTTCCTTCAGCGCCTGGTTGACCTCCTCGACCGAGGTGGCACGCTTGGCGCTGAAGGTGAGGTCCACCAGCGAGACGTTGATGGTCGGCACGCGTACCGCGAAGCCGTCGAGCTTGCCCTTGAGCTCCGGCAGCACCAGTCCAACCGCCGCCGCGGCACCGGTCTTGGTCGGGATCTGCGACATGGTGGCCGAGCGGGCCCGGCGCAGATCGGAGTGGTACACGTCGGTGAGTACCTGATCGTTGGTATAGGCGTGGATGGTCGTCATGATGCCGGCGGCGATTCCGAACTTGCCGTGCAGTACCTGGGCCACCGGCGCCAGGCAGTTGGTGGTGCACGAGGCGTTGGAAATCACGGTGAAGCCGCTCTTGAGCGTCTGGTGATTGACCCCGTAGACGATGGTGGCATCGACGTCATCGCCGCCGGGCGCCGAGATCACCACCTTCTTCGCGCCCCCCTTCAGGTGCGCGCCGGCCTTGGCCTTGCTGGTGAACAGTCCCGTGCACTCGAGCACGTAGTCGACACCGAGCTCACCCCAGGGGAGCTTGGCCGGATCGCGCTCGGCGAGCACCCGCACGCGGTCGCCGTTGACGACCATCGAGTCGCCGTCCACCTTGACCTCGCCCGGGAACTTGCCGTGCGCGGTGTCGTAGCGGGTCAGGTGCGCATTGGTTTTTGGGTCGCCGAGATCGTTGAGCGCCACGATCTTGAGCTCGTGCGTGCGCCGGCTCTCGTACAGAGCCCGTAGCACATTGCGGCCGATGCGCCCGTAACCATTGATGCCCACCCTGATTGCCATGCCCTCAAACCTCCAGCAGCGCGCGTATGTGTTGCGCAATATTATCGGCCGTGAAGCCGAAATGAGCGAAAACCTCGGGGCCCTTGCCCGAGGCCCCGAAGCGGTCGATACCGAGCACCTGACCCGCCGTACCGACGTACCGCCACCAGCTCTGCGTGGCGCCGGCCTCCACCGCCAGGCGCCGCGTGACCGCGCGCGGCAGCACGCCCTCGCGGTAGGAGTCGTCCTGGACATCGAAGGTGGCGGTGGACGGCATGGAGACGAGGCGCACGCGCCGGCCGGCGCCATTCAACGCGCCCACCGCCTGGGCGGCGATGCTGACCTCCGAGCCGGTGGCGATGACGAGGGCTTCCGGCGTGCCGCGGCAGTCGATGAGCACGTAGCCGCCGCGCTCGATCGCGGCCAGCTGCTCGGCGCTGCGCGGCTGTTGCGGCAGCCCCTGGCGCGAGAGCACCAGCGCGGTCGGAGCGTGCCGCTCGAGCGCCAGCGCCCAGGCCACCGCGGTCTCGGCGGCATCGCACGGCCGCCACACGTCCATATGCGGCATGGCGCGCAGGCTCGCCAGGTGCTCGATCGGCTGGTGCGTCGGGCCATCCTCGCCGAGACCAATCGAGTCGTGCGAGTACACCAGGATCACGCGCTGCTGCATGAGGCACGCGAGGCGCACCGCGTTGCGCGCATAATCGGAGAACACCAGGAAGGTACCGCCGTAGGGAATCAGGCCGCCGTGCAGCGCGATGCCGTTCATGATCGTGGTCATGCCGAACTCGCGCACCCCGTAGTGCAGGTAGTCGCCCGCCTCGTCCTGCGGCGTGACGGTGCGCGCGCCCTTGAAGAAAGTGCTGTTCGACTGAGTGAGGTCGGCCGAGCCGCCGAACAGCTCCGGCAGCCCTGGGGCGAGCACGTTGAGCGCCGCCTGTGAGGAGGCGCGCGTCGCCTGCGGCGCGCTCTGCTTCGCGAGCGTCGCGATGAGCTGCGCGCGCAGCTCCTGCCAGCCGGCCGGCAGCTCACCTGCCATGCAGCGCTCGAACTCCCGCGCCTCATACGGGTAACGGCTCGCATAGCGCTTGAAGAGCTCCCGCCAGGCGCTCTCGAGCGCTGCGCCCTGCGCGCGATGGTCCCAGGCAGCGCGGATCTCATCCGGCACCACGAACGGCGGGTACGGCCAGCCGAGCGTGACGCGCGCCGCGGCCACCTCGTCGGGCCCGAGTGCCTCGCCGTGCGCCTCCTTGGTGCCCTGCTTGTGCGGCGCGCCGTAGCCGATGATGGTCTTGCAACAGATGAGGGACGGCCGGCTGGTTTCGGCACGCGCCGCCTGGATGGCGGCCGCGACGGCTGCGCCGTCGAGTCCGTCCACATCGGGGACGACGTGCCAGCCGTAAGCCGCGAAGCGCTCCGGCGTATTGTCGGTGAACCATCCCGCGACCTTGCCGTCTATCGAGATGCCGTTGTCGTCGTAGAGGACGATGAGCTTACCGAGGCCGAGGGTGCCGGCGAACGAGCACGCCTCGTGGGAGACGCCCTCCATCAGGCAGCCGTCGCCGCAGAAGGCATAGGTGTAGTGGTCCACCAGCGCAAGGTCCGGGCGATTGAAGCGCAGCGCCAGCAGCTTCTCCGCGAACGCCATGCCGACCGCGTTCCCGAGCCCCTGCCCAAGCGGGCCGGTGGTGGTCTCGATGCCAAGCGGCAGGTCATGCTCCGGATGTCCGGGCGTCTTGCTGCCGAGCTGGCGGAATCCCTCGATGTCCTCGATGGTGAGCGGGTAGCCGGTGAGGTACAGCACCGAGTAGAGCAGCATCGAGCCGTGACCGTTCGACAGCACGAAGCGGTCGCGGTCCAGCCACGCCGGGTTGCCGGGGTTGTAGCGCAGGAAGTCGCACCACAGCGCCTGGGCGATGTCGGCCATGCCCATCGGCATACCTGGGTGCCCGGAATTCGCGCGCTGCACGGCGTCCATGGAGAGTGCGCGGATGGCGTTGGCAAGTTCGCGGCGAGTGGTCATGCGGGGCCTCGGGCGGATTCACAGCCACGCTCGGTGCGCGGCCTGCGTGCAGGGGCGCGCATTTTCCATCAGACGCGCGAGATCCTCAAATCAGCAAACCGCGCGAGCCCCTGTCCGTGGGCGCGTTATCCACAACGGTGCTCGAGCGTCGCGGCCTGCCGACACGACTTAAGTTCCGCGCACTGCGGACAGACGACGGGCGTGCTTCACACTATGCCGGGCGCGGAACGTACACCGTGTCAAGCCGAGGCGGTGCCGCTGCCACGCGAGGGCCGGGCAGGCGACCTGGTTCACTGTGGCTTAAGGGTCGGTCTGCTACGCTGAATCTCTATATGACTGTCGTGCGCCTCACCCACTTTACCGACCCGCATCTGTACGGCGATGGCGCCGAGACGCTGCGCGGCGTGGCGACTCTGCCGGCGCTCACGGCGGCACTCGCTCGCGCGCAGTCGCGTGACTGGCCGCCGGACGCGCTGCTGGTGACTGGCGACATCGTGCAGGATGACCCGACCGGCTACCCGCACTTCCGCCGCCTGTTCGGCGCGCTCGGGGTGCCGGTGCTGTGCATTCCGGGCAATCACGACGAGCCGCAGGCCATGCGCCGCGAGCTCGACGGAGCGCCCTTCACGACAGGCGGCCATGTCGACCTCGGGCGCTGGCGCATCGTGCTGCTCGACAGCTGCGTCGCGGGCTCGGCCGGCGGCCGGCTCAGTCCGCAGGCTCTCGCCGAGCTCGAAGCTGCACTCGCCACTGCGGGCAAGCGCCACTGCATGGTGTGTCTGCACCATCACCCGGTGCCGATGGCGAGCCGCTGGCTCGATCGCGTCGGCCTCGAGAACGCAGCTGAGTTCCTCGACACCATCGACCGGCATACAAACGTCCGCGCGATCGTCTGGGGTCACGTGCATCAGGCCTACGACGGGCTGCGCAAGGGCGTGCGGATGCTGGCCACTCCCTCGACCTGCGCGCAGTTCCTGCCCAACGCCGACGACTTTGCGCTCGACCCGCGGCCACCGGCGTATCGTACGCTCGAGCTGCGCCCCGACGGCTCGTTGCTTACGGAGGTCGTGTGGCTCGACCAGCATCGCGGTGGCTCCTCGCGCTCGGTCTCTTCGGCTGCCTGAGCGCGCAGGCCGCGAGCCCCGTGTGGGCGATCCGCGGCGCTCATAACACCGTCTACCTCGCCGGCTCCATACATCTGCTGCGCGCTGCCGATGCGACGCTGCCGCCGGCCTTCATGCATGCCTATACGGGCGCCGCGCGGCTGGTGATGGAGGTTGACCTTCCCAAGCTCGACGCCGATGAGATGGCGCGCACGCTGATCGAGCACGCCCGGCTGCCGGCCGGCACGACGCTCGAGCAGCAGCTCGGCGCGGCGCGCTTCCAGCGTGTCAGCGCGGCGGCCACGGCCCTCGGCCTGCCGGATGCCACCCTCGAGCGTGATACGCCGTGGATGGTCGGGTTGCAGCTCACCGAGCTCGAGTACGTGCATCTTGGCTTCGACCCGCAGCAGGGAGTCGAGGGGCAGCTGATGCGGCGTGCGCTCGCCGACCACAAGCCCACGGCGGGGCTGGAAACCTTCGGCGATGAGCTCGGCGTGTTTGCGGCCATGTCGCGCCCCGAGCAGCTGCGTTTCCTCGACATGGCGCTGGCGGACCTCGACGACGCTGAGAGCGACACGCAGACGGTGCTCGAAGCGTGGCGGCGCGGCGATGCGCGGCAGCTCGCGGCATTGCTGGCGCGCGAGTACCGCACGTTCCCGTCGCTCTACCGGGCGCTGGTCACCGACCGCAACCGGCGCTGGCTGCCGCAGATCGAGACGCTGCTGCAGCAGAGTGAGGACTCCCTGGTGGTGGTTGGCGCACTGCATCTGGTGGGCAGCGGCGGGCTGCTCGAGCTGCTGCGCGGCGCCGGTTTTGCACCCCAGCAGCTCAATTGACGCCGACGCTGCGCGGGCCGCGCGGAGTCTCGCGCCTCAGCGTGCGCGGGCCGCGCGCGCCGCGTAGAAGCGCCACAGCGGCACGGCGAGCAGCACGGTCCAGCCGAGCACCAGCCAGCCGACGAAGCCGTCGAACCGGCTGAGAAGGAATCCGAGCGATGCATCGCGGCGCGGCGCGGTCAGCTCGTGCGCCACGAGCATGACCCACACCCAGCCGGCATGCAGCCCGAGGCAGGCAGCGATGTTACCGGTCGCCTGCCGCACGAGGGCAAGCACCACCCCGACCGCCAGCAGCGCGAGAAACGCATCTGCGATCCCCGTGAAGTGCGCGAACGCCTGCAGCGACTGCCCGAGCAGCGCAACTCCGCTCCAGGGCGTGACGTCCTGCGCTGCGATGCGCACCTTGCCGAAGAAGTGCGTGGCCGCGTAGAGAACTGAGGTGAGCAGCACTGCCGTGTGCGCACCCGACTCGCGCTCGATGGCCGTGTACATCGCGCCGCGCAGGAACGTCTCCTCGATGAATGCCACGGCGATGCCGCTGGCGAGGCGCGCGAGGAGAAGCTGCGTCAGCGCCGCGGCTCCCATGCCGGCGGCCTGCGACCAATCGAGGAGGCCGAGCGCGCTCATCGCCGCCACGACGGCGACCATGGTGGCGACGCCGAGCGCCAGCCCCACGGCGATCTCGCGCACGAATGCGCGCCGCGGCAGCCCGTAACCAAGACTCGCGCGGTCGGCGAGCCCGAGGCGGCGGGCGATGAGGATGAAGCCTGCGAGCAGCGCCAGCATGCCGAGGCGCTCGCCGATGCGATGGAACGGAAAGTCGAAGTATGGGTGCAGCAGCAGCCACGCCGGGTAGGTCCCGAGCGCGACCACCGCCAGCGCCACTGCGAACAACAACAGAAACCAGCCGAACGCGCGCATGCGGACCGGCCGTCCTTCAGGCGGCAAGGTGGCGGCGCCACTCGGCGGTCACCACCGACAGGCGGAAGCGTGGATCGGGTGCCGCCTGCGGGCGAGCGCCGCCACGCCAGCGCGTGATGCGCTCGAGGTAGCGGTCGAAGAGCCCCAGCGCATCAGCAAGGCGCGCCGGTCCCCGGCGCCAGCGTGGCTCGAGCCGGCGCAGCGGCGCCTCGTAGAGGCGCTGCGCGCAGCTGACCGGCAACAGCTGCTCGGGGTCAGCGATCACTTCGGCCGCCGCGCCGCAATCGTGGGTCAGCACCGGCGTGCCTACGGCGTGTGACTCGGCGAACACCAGGCCGAAGGTCTCGGGGATCACGAAGTTCGGGCTGAAGGTGCAGAGCGCGGTGCGTGCCTCGGCAAGAATGCGCGCGTGCGGCAACGAGCCGAGCCATTCCACGCCGGGCGTCGCATCCGCCGCGAGACTCTTGTACCCCGGATTGCCGACGCACAACCTGAGGTGCGGCAGGCGGCGATGCAGCGCGTGAAACGCATCCAGGGCGAACCTCAGGCCCTTGTTGGGCGAGGAGAAGAACACCAGCTTGTCCGGGTCGAACGGCGTGCCGTCGGGGGTGATGGCGTCATCCACCGGATTGTAGATCCGCCGCACGATCAGTCGCTCGCAACCGGGCAGGCGCGCCACGGTCGCCGCCACCAGCGCGCGCTGGTAATCGGAGACGCACACGATGTCCGGCTGCAGGCGTCGCAGCTCGGCGGCGGCATTCACGAACCAGCGGCCGCGCGAAGAGCCCGGCTCGATGCGATCGTGCACCCACAGCGTGAGACGCGCGCCGGGAAACAAGCGCGCCACGGCGCCGAGCGCGCGCGGGTCGCGCAGCACCACTACGTGGTGCACGTGGGCCACTGCGCCCGGCGAGCGGTAGCGACCCTCGGTCTGTGTGCGGTTGTGCTGCGCCACCCAGGCATCGAGCGCCTCCGCGATGCGCACCGTGCTCGCCTCGGTCCCCGCGAGCCCCGCCTCGCGCAGACTCGCCGCGCTGTAGGGGCGCGGACAGAGGGGATCGAAGAACAACAGCGGCACCATACGGGCGCGGTACTCTACCATTCATGCCGATGTCGCAATCGAATGCCCGCGTGTTGTTTGTCCCGGTGTCCGGGCCGCGCGGCATGGGCGAGTATGCGCGCTGCCTGGGGCTGGCCACCGCACTCGCACAGCGCACGCCGGCACTCGACATACGCTTCGTGTTGAGCCGCGAGGCGCCGTACGCGGCACACACCCCGTTCGCGACCACGCTGTTGCCCGCGTCCGCGACCTTTCATCCGCGCGAGGTCTGCGCCCTGATACGCGAGTACCGGCCGCAGCTCGTGGTATTCGACAACGCCGGTCGCACCGTGCAGCTGCGCGCCGCGCGCGCCTGCGGTGCACGCATCGTCTACGTGAGCTCGCGGCGGCGGCAGCGGTCCCGGGGGTTCCGCCTCGGCTGGATGCGCCTGATCGATGAGCACTGGATTGCCTATCCGCGCTTCATCGCCGGCGCGCCGACACGGCTCGAGCGCCTCAAGCTGCAGCTGCTGGGGCGCCCGCACCTGCGCTACATCGATGCGTTGCTGCCACCTGCCGAGCCGGCCCGGGCTGCCGCCGCCCGGGCGCGCTTCGCCCTCGAGCCAGACGAGTATGTGCTCATCGTGCCGGGTGGCGGCAGCGCACACCCTGGCGCTGAGAACGCTCCGGCTGTGATCGCCACGGCCGCGCGCGCCATCGCCAGCCGCGGCCATGCGACGCTGCTGGTCGGCACGGGGGCTGCCGCGGCCGCCGCTGAGCCCTCGCTCCTCAAGCTCGAAGCGCGCCTGCCGCTCGCCGATTTGTGCGAGCTGATCCGCAGCGCCCGCCTCGTGGTCACGAACGGTGGCGATACGCTGCTGCAGGTGCTCGCGTGCGCGCGCCCGTGCGTGGCCGTACCGATCGCGCACGACCAGGCCGCCCGCATCGACAGCTGCGTGCGCGCCGGACTGACGGCACGCGCGGCGCTCGAGGCGCACGCCATCGAGCGCGCAGCGCTCGAGGTCCTGGAGAAGGTCCCGCCGCAAACTCGCGCGCACCCGGTGGCCGAGGGCGCGCAGGTGCGCAACTGCATGGAAGAGGCGCTCGATGCCCTGCAGGCGCTGATTCCCTGATTGGCGCAAACGGCCGACGACGGCGCTCGAGAAGTTTGGCTTCTGCCGACTACTAGCCGCCGGTTCGGGAGAGCTCGGTGAGCAGCTTGCCGTGCAGGCCGCCGAAGCCGCCGTTACTCATGATGAGCACGTGATCGCCGGGGCGCAGCGTCCGCGCCAGCTCGCGCGCCAACGTGTCGACGTCGCCGGCGGCGTGCGCGCGCGGGCCGCAGGCCGCGAGCACTGCGCCCGTGTCCCAGCCCAGATCCGCGGGCGCGTACAGCCACACCTCATCCGCGCCGGCGAGACTCGGCGCGAGTGTGTCGCGGTGCACGCCCATGCGCATGGTATGCGAGCGCGGCTCGAGCACCGCGACAATGCGCGCGGCGCTCCCCACGCGCTGCCGCAGTCCGTCGATGGTCGACGCGATGGCGGTGGGGTGATGTGCGAAGTCGTCGTATACGCGGATGCCGCGCACTTCACCACGCAGCTGCATGCGGCGGGCGATGCCGCGGAATGCGCCCAGCGCTTCGATGGCGCGCGCCACGGGTACGCCCGCGTGGCGCGCAGCGGCGATCGCGGCGAGTGCGTTGTCGACGTTGTGCGCGCCGATGAGCGGCCATTGCACCGTGCCGCGCGGCTCGCCCGCCTCGAGCACCTCGAAGCGCGAGCCATCCGTGTGTCCGTGCGCAGCACGCGCACTCCACAGCGCCGCAGCGCCCCCGGCGCGCGCAAATCCCTCGAGCGGCGTCCAGCAGCCCATCGCGAGCGTCTGCCTGAGCCGCTCGTCCGCCGCGTTCCACAGGATGCGGCCGCCGCCCGGCACGGTGCGCACCAGGTGGTGAAACTGTCTCTGGATGGCGCCGACGTCGGGGTAGATGTCGGCGTGGTCGTACTCGAGGTTGTTGAGCACCGCGGTGCGCGGCCGGTAGTGCACGAACTTGGCGCGCTTGTCGAAGAATGCGGTGTCGTACTCGTCGGCCTCGATGACGAAGAACGGTGCGCTGCCGAGGCGCGCGCTCGCGCCAAAGTTCTCTGGCACGCCGCCGATCAGGAAGCCGGGCGCGAGCCCCGCATGCTCGAGGATCCAGGCGAGGAGCGAGGAGGTCGTGGTCTTGCCGTGGGTGCCCGCGACCGCCAGCACCCACCGGTCCTGCAGTACCTCGCGGGCCAGCCACTCAGGTCCCGAGAGGTACGGCCGGCCGCTCTCAAGCAGCGCCTCGATCACCGGCATGCCGCGTGTCATCACATTGCCGACCACCACCACGTTTGGTTGCAGCCCGAGCTGCTCGGCGCCGAAGCCGGCCGTCACCTCGATGCCGAGTGCCTCGAGTTGCGTGCTCATCGGCGGATACATGTCGCGGTCTGAGCCCGTGACGCGCCAGCCCGCCTCGCGGGCGATGGCTGCCACACCGCCCATGAAAGTGCCGCCGATACCGAGAATGTGGAGGTGCACGAGTGCTCAGCCCCCAGATGGAAACAGCGCGACGAGCAGCAGCTCTGAGGCAACGATCTGCAGGATCACCAGCGCCACGCTCGAGGCGCTCGACCATTCGAGCGCCGCCTTCACCACATGGCTATAGGCGGCGATGAACCAAATCAGAACGGCCAGGGCGCCCACGCCGACCGGCAGCTGCCAGGTCGCATCCTGGCCGAAGCGTTTCACCAGCCACTCCGAGGCGAGCAGCGGCGGGGTCAGCAGTGTCTGCAGGCCGAAAACGCCGCTCGCAGTCTGCAGGAAGCGCTCGCGGCGGCCGGCAAGCCGCAACAACGCCGCATACCACCCGAGTATGAACAGCACGTTCACGCCGAGCGCCAGTTGCCAGCCGGCGGTCGTCGGCAGGAGCGCGCTCACCATCACGAACACGGCCACATAGCCGCACACCGAAAGCAGCAGCAGCAGAGGCGAAGCCGGCAGGTCCTGTGGTCCGCGCCGCAGCATGGCGATCTGCACGAACAGCCGAATCACGTCCCGCATGACTTTCGATACCGGTGCGGCCTGCGCATAATGGAGCGGCCTGATTGTACAGATCATCACCGCCCTCGTTTGCAGCACATAGTCACCACCGCGCCGGCTCTGCAAGAGCTGTGCGCGCGTCTCAGCAGCGAGGCGCGCGTCGGGCTCGACACCGAGTTCCTGCGCGAGCGCACCTATCACGCGCGTCTGTGCCTGGTGCAACTGTCGGCACCCGACGACGCGCGCTGCGTCGATCCGCTCGAGAACTCGCAGCTCACGCCGCTCGCGGCGCTGCTGAGCAGCGGCGCCACCGTGAAGGTCATGCATGCCTCGCGGCAGGACCTCGAAGTGCTCTATCCGATCGCCGGACTCACGCGGCCGGTATTCGACACGCAGATCGCCGCCGCGCTCGCGGGCTTTCCCGCACAGGTCGGCTACGCCGAGCTGGTACGGCGCCTGTTGCAGCGCGAGCTCGCGAAATCCCACACGCGCACCGACTGGTCACGACGGCCGCTGTCGGCCGAGCAGATCGACTACGCGCTCGATGACGTGCGTTATCTGCTGCCGCTGGCGGCGGAGCTCGAGCAGCGCCTCGGGCAGCTCGGCCGTCTCGAGTGGCTTGCCGAGGAGCTCGCCGCTCTGGAGGACACGCGCAGCCTGACCGTCGCGCCCGAGGACGCGTGGCAGCGCCTTAAGGGCTTGCACGGACTCGACCCGGCACGTACGCGCCTGGCGCGTGCCCTCGCTGCCTGGCGCGAACGCTGTGCGCTCGAGCACGACCGCCCGCGCGGCTGGATCCTCGATGACGGCGCGCTGCGCGAGATCGTGCTGCGGGTGCCGCGCACGCTCGCCGAGCTCGCCGCGATTAACGAGTTGCCGCCCGGGGTCGTGAAGCGCCGCGGCACGGAGCTGCTCGAGTGCGTGGCGCAGGCCGCGGTTCCGGACCCCGCGCCCCCCGTACCCGGCAGGCCGCGACCCGACCCGCAACGCAGCGCGCTCGTCAGAAAGCTGGCAGATCTCAGTCAGCTGGTGGCCACGGAACTGCAGCTGGCGCCGGAGGTACTCGCCCCGCGGCGTGAACTCGAGCAGCTGGCGGACGGCCGGCGCGACGGCGCGGTACTGCGTGGCTGGCGCCGCGGCGTACTCGGCGAGCGGTTGCTCGCAGCGCTGTAGGTCGGCAAACCGGCGGGCCCTGCACGGAGAGGAGCCGCGCCTCCTGGCCGCTGGTTCGGCACAGCGCGAGGTGGGTGTGCTGACCGCGCCCCAGGGCGCGGTCAGCCAAATGAGAGCGGCCTCAGCGGCGCGTGCGCCGCGCGCTGCGGCGTCGTCCGCCGCCGCCCGGGGGTTTGCTGCGGCCTGTCACCGGGCGCATCGTCCGGCGTTTGGCGCCCGCCGCGCGCTTCGTGGGCCGCCGCCCGCTGCTCCCGCGTGGCTTGCTGCGCGGGCTGCGGGTCTTGCCAGCGGTCCGCCGCCGCGACGTGCGAACGCCGCTGCGCGCGCCGCCCGCGCGCCGCCCGCGCGGCGCGCGACTCGCGGGCACCGCGGTCGCCGACAGCGCCCGGATCAGGTCCGCCGTGATCCGGTCAACGTCGCCACGCGCGTCGATCACCCGCAGCAGTCCCTGCGCGCGGTAGAACTCGACAAGCGGACGAGTCTGCTCCGCATAGACCCGCAGCCGCTCGGCAACCGTGGCCTCGTTGTCGTCGGGGCGCTGGGTGAGACGGTGCGGCGCGCCGGTCGCCGGACAAATCGCCGCGGCGCCAGTCGGCGGCGGCGCAGTGAGCAGATTGAAGACGCGCCCGCAGTCGGCGCAGCTGCGGCGCCCGGAAATGCGGCGCACCAGCTCGTCGCGCTCGACCTCGAGCTGGACCACCGCATCGAGCGGCTGGCCAAGCTCCGCCAGCAGCGCAGCGAGCGCCCGCGCCTGCACCAAATTGCGCGGGAAGCCGTCGAGAATGAATCCGCCGCGCGCGTCGGGCTCGGCGAGGCGCTCGCGGATCAGTCCGAGCACCAGCGAGTCATCGACCAGCTTGCCGGCGTTCATGGCCGCCTTCGCCTTGCGTCCGAGTTCACTGCCGCGTGCCACCGCGGCCCGCAGCAGGTCTCCGGTCGAGACCTGCGGGATGCCGTACTGCCCGACCAGGCGTTGTGCCTGCGTGCCCTTTCCAGATCCCGGAGCCCCCAACAGGATGATGCGCATGTTCTTCGTAGTCAGAGCGCCGCACTCGCAGCACAAAGGCTGGCCACACTACCGAGCGCTCAGCGACAGGTCAAACGCTTGCGCGCCGCGTACGCTATTCTTGCCTTAAGTCTTGATCCTGAGCCCGACAAGCCCGCCCGACGAGCATCAACCGCATGAAGAAGATCGCCCGCAGCAACGCTTTCTACGCGCAGTCCGGCGGGGTGTCCGCCGTCATCAACGCCTCGGCGTGCGGCGTCATCGAGACGGCGATGCGCTCGAAACATATCGATAAGGTGTACGCGGGACGCGACGGGATCGTCGGCGCGCTCACCGAGGACCTGATCGACGTCGGCCGCGAGAGCGCGGCGACCATCCGGGCACTGAAGCACACGCCGGCCGGCGCCTTCGGCTCGGCGCGTTTCAAGTTGAAGGGCATCGAGCAGAATCGCGCCGAGTATCAGCGGCTGATCGATGTGTTCCGCGCCCACAACATCCGCTACTTCTTCTACAACGGCGGCAACGATTCGATGGACACCGCGCTCAAGGTGTCGCAGCTCGGCGCCTCGCTCGGCTACGCCATCACCTGCGTGGGCGTGCCGAAGACCGTCGACAACGATCTGCCGCATACCGATTGCTGTCCCGGCTTCGGCTCGGTCGCCAAGTACGTAGCCGTCTCGACGCGCGAAGCGGCGCTGGATGTTGCCTCGATGGCGCGCACCTCCACCAAGGTGTTCGTGTTCGAAGTGATGGGACGTCACGCCGGCTGGATCGCGGCGGCCGGCGGGCTCGCCGGCCGCGGGCTCGACGAGCCGCCGCACGTCATCCTGTTCCCGGAAGTGCCGTTCGACGGCCGCGCCTTCCTCGACCGGGTGAAGCAGTGCGTCACCGATTTCGGCTACTGTGTGATCGTAGTGTCCGAGGGCGCCGCGTACGCGGACGGCAAGTTCCTCGCCGACGCCGGTACGCGCGATGCCTTCGGTCACACGCAGCTCGGCGGCGTCGGCCCGGTGGTCGCCAACATGGTGCGCGAGGCGCACGGCTACAAGTACCACTGGGCGGTCGCGGATTATCTGCAGCGCTCGGCGCGCCATATCGCCTCGCGCGTCGATGTCGAGCAGGCTTATGCGGTCGGCAAGGCCGCGGTTGAGCTCGCCGTCAAGGGCGTAAACGCGGTGATGCCGACCATCGTGCGCAAATCCTCCCGGCCCTACCGCTGGGTGATCGGCCACGTGCCGCTCGCCGAGGTCGCCAACAAAGAGAAGAAGCTGCCGCCGGACTACCTGCGCGCTGACGGCTTCGGCATCAGCGACGCGTGCCGGCGTTACCTCGAGCCCCTCATCGCGGGCGAGGCCTATCCGCCCTATCGCAATGGCCTGCCGGAATATGTCCGTATCCGCGGCGTGGCGGTGAAGAAGAAGCTCCAGGAGGACTTCAAAATCTAGCTTGCTGCGCTGCGGCGCCAGCCTCCCGCCGCGGCCGTGGGGCGCACGCGCCGTGCTATAGTTCGCGGCCTTTTTTGGGGGAGGTTTCCGATGGATGTCAGCATGTGGCTGTGGGTCGCGATCGCCGCCGGGGTGCTCGCCGTACTCTATGGCGTGTTCTCGATGGCCGCGATCCTGCGCCTGCCGGCGGGCAACGCCCGGATGCAGGAGATCGCCGCCGCGATCCAGGCCGGCGCCAAGGCCTACCTCAACCGCCAGTACACCACCATCCTCATCGTCGGCATCGTGCTGTTCGTGATCATCGGCTTCACCCTCAGGTGGCCGACCGCCGGCGGATTCGCGGTCGGCGCAATCCTCTCCGGGCTCACCGGCTACATCGGCATGAACATTT
Organism: Steroidobacteraceae bacterium; assembly: GCA_035568235.1. Classification (GTDB taxonomy): domain Bacteria; phylum Pseudomonadota; class Gammaproteobacteria; order Steroidobacterales; family Steroidobacteraceae; genus 13-2-20CM-66-19. The sequence goes on from DATMOK010000016.1 coordinate 54,400, forward strand.
CGGTGCGCGCCAATGTGCGCACCGCGCAGGCGGCGACCTCAGGCCTGAACGCCGCGCTCACCGTCGCGTTCCGCGGCGGCGCCATCACCGGCATGCTGGTGGTAGGCCTCGCGCTGATCGGCGTCGCCGGTTATTACGCGCTGCTGCGCCAGCTCGGCGTCGGGCCCGAGGGTGCGCTGCACGCGCTGGTGGGGCTCGCGTTCGGCGGCTCGCTGATCTCCATCTTCGCGCGCCTCGGCGGCGGCATCTTCACCAAGGGCGCGGACGTCGGCGCCGACCTGGTGGGCAAGGTCGAGGCCGGGATCCCCGAGGACGACCCGCGCAATCCGGCGGTGATCGCCGATAACGTCGGCGACAACGTGGGCGACTGCGCCGGCATGGCCGCGGATCTGTTCGAGACCTACGCGGTGACCCTCGTCGCGACCATGCTGCTCGGCGGCCTGCTGTTCGCGCACCAGGGGCCCGAGGCCGCCTTCGCCGCGGTGATCTATCCGCTCGCCCTCGGCGCCGCCTCGATCGTCTCCTCGATCATCGGTACCTTCTTTGTCTCGACGCGCGAGGGCGGCAAGATCATGAACGCCCTCTACAAGGGCGTGGTCGTCTCCGGCATCGTGTCCGCGGCACTCTTCTACTACATCACCGGGCGGATCATGCCCGGTGCCGCCGCCGCGCTCTACGGCTGCACGCTCATCGGCCTGGGGCTGACGGCGGCCATGATCATGATCACCGAGTATTACACCGCCACCGAGTACAGCCCGGTGCGCAAGGTTGCGGCTGCCTCCCAGACCGGCCATGCGACCAACATCATCGCCGGCCTCGGCGTGTCGATGAAGTCGACCGCGCTGCCGGTGATCGCGGTGTGCTTCGCGATCTGGGGCGCGTACACCCTCAACGGCCTGTACGGCATCGCCATCGCGGCCACCGCCATGCTGTCGATGACCGGCATGATCGTGGCGCTCGATGCCTACGGCCCGATCACCGACAACGCCGGCGGCATCGCCGAGATGGCCGGCTTGCCGAAGGAAGTACGCAACATCACCGACCCGCTGGACGCGGTCGGCAACACCACCAAGGCCGTGACCAAGGGCTATGCGATCGGCTCGGCGGGGCTGGCGGCGCTGGTGCTGTTTGCCGACTACACGCGCAACCTCGAGATGGCCGGCAGGTCCGCGACCTTCTCGCTGTCGGATCCGGCGGTGATCATCGGCCTGTTCATCGGCGGCATGGTGCCGTATCTGTTTGCCGCCATGGCCATGGAGGCGGTGGGACGCGCCGCCGGCGCGGTGGTGAATGAGGTGCGGCGGCAGTTCCGCGAGATCAAGGGCATCATGTCGGGAGCCGAGAAGCCCGACTACTCACGTGCCGTCGACCTGCTCACCAAGGCCGCGATCCGCGAAATGATCGTGCCCTCGCTGCTGCCGATCCTGGTGCCGGTGGTGCTGGTGGTCGTGATGAACACCCTGATGGGCCCTGGCGCCGGCGTGCGCGCGCTCGGTGGCCTGCTGATCGGCACCATCGTCACCGGGCTGTTCGTGGCGATCTCCATGACCACGGGCGGCGGCGCCTGGGACAACGCCAAGAAATACATCGAGGAAGGCCACTTCGGCGGCAAGGGGTCGGACGCGCACAAGGCGGCGGTGACGGGCGACACGGTCGGTGATCCCTACAAGGACACCGCAGGACCTGCGATCAACCCGCTCATCAAGATCATCAATATCGTCGCGTTGCTGCTCGTGCCGCTGCTGTAGCGCGGCGGCGATTTTGTCGGACATCGGCTTCAGTGCCACAATCGGCCATGGCCTGCGACGAGAAGTTTGCGGTCGACAAGAGCCAGGAAGAGTGGCAGCGCGAGCTCGAGCCGGACGCTTACCGGGTGCTGCGCGAGCACGGCACGGAGCGCGCCGGCACGAGTCCGCTCAACGATGAGCACCGTCCGGGAGTATTCCGCTGCGCGGGCTGCGGTACGCCGCTGTTCGGGGCCGATACCAAGTTCGACAGCGGCTCGGGATGGCCGAGCTTCTTCAAGCCCCTGCCGGGTGCGGTCGGCACGCACGAGGACCGCAGTCACTTCATGCGCCGTACCGAGGTGCACTGCGCCAAGTGCGGCGGCCATCTCGGCCACGTATTTCCTGACGGGCCGCAGCCGACCGGCGAGCGCTACTGCATGAACGGGGTGGCGCTCAGGTTCGAGCCCAAGCCCTGACGGCGCGCCGCCCGCTCAGGCGGCGGCTATCGCGAGCTGCAGCGGCTGCGGCCGTGAGATCGCATAGCCCTGCAGATAATCGACGCCCATGCGGCGCGCCGCCTCGACCGCCGCGGTGTCCTCGACCTGCTCGGCAATCACCTTGAAGTTGAGCGTGCGCGCCAGCTTGATCATCGCGGTCACCATGGCCTGATTGACGGTGTCGCGCGCCAGATTGCGAATGAAGGAACCGTCGATCTTCAGGTAGTCGAGCGCCAGGTTCTTGAGATTGGAGAAAGAGCCGACTCCGGAACCAAAGTCATCGAGCGCAAACTGGCAGCCCATGCCGTGCAGCACGCCGACGAAGCGCCGCGCGTGCTCGAGGTTGGCGACCACGGCGCTCTCGGTGATCTCGAAGCATACCTGCGCGGGCGCGACCCCGGTGCTGTCGAGGCACTCGACCACGAATTCCAGGAACTGCAGGTCGCCGAGCGTCTGGCCGGAGATGTTGATCGCGACGCTGCGGTCGGGCTGCAGCACGATGGCACCGCGCCCGAGCGCGGCGAGCGTCGTCTGTACCACCCAGCGGTCGACGAGGCCCATCAGCCTATAGCGCTCGGCGGCGCGCATGAACTCCGACGGTGGCAGCTCGTGGCCCGCCTCGTCCTGCAGGCGCAACAGCACCTCCATCGCCGGCCCGCCGTTGGTGCCGTGGGTCGGCACGATCGCCTGGTGATAGAGCTGGAAGCGATTCTCCTTGAGCGCGGCCTGCAGGCGCTGCAGCCACTGGATCTCCCCGGTATGGCGCGCCAGCGCCTCATCGCGCGCCGAGTACACGGCGACCCGTCCGCTGCCCTGCTTCTTGGCGACGTAACAGGCGGTATCCGCCGCGGCCATGAGCTCTTCCAGCGTGCCGCTCTCGCGCGAGATCTCGACCAGTCCGATGGACAGGCCGATGTTGAATATCCGGTCCTTCCACACGAAGCGGTAGTCGCCCACCGAGCGGCACAGGTCATCGGCGATCTGCCGTGCCTTCTCCAGCGGACAACCGATGAGCAGCGTCCCGAACTCATCGCCGCCGAGGCGCGCCACCGTGTCGCTGTCGCGCACCGCATCGCGCAGCAGCTTCGCGACCTCGCGCAGCATGCTGTCGCCGGCGAGGTGTCCGCTGGTGTCGTTGACCAGCTTGAAGCGATCCAGGTCCAGGTAGCACAGCACGTGCTGACCGTCGCCGCGGTGGCCGCCCTCGATCGCCTCCTCGAGCCGCCGCTCGAACTCGCGGCGGTTGACGAGCCCGGTGAGCGCATCATGAGTCGCCTGGTAGGACATCTGCCGCGCGAGCCCGCGCAGCTCGGTGACATCGTGCAGCAGCAGCACCGCGCCCACGACCTCGTTGGCCTCGCTGCGCATCGGCGACGCCGACAGCTCGATCGAGCGCTCGCTGCCGTTGCTGCGCGACAGCAGCAGCGCGCGCCTGCCGAGGGTCACCGGCACGCCGCTCGCGAGCGCCTGGTGCACGGGGTCGGACAGCAGCCGCCGGTCGGACTCATCCACCAGGCTGACGATCTCCTCGAGGAGCTTGCCGCTGGTCGCCGCCACCTCGCTGCCGGTGAGCCGCTCGGCGGCCGGGTTCATGAAGTTGATACGACCGCGCTCGTCGGTGGCGATGATGGCCTCGGCGAGTGAGGCGAGCGCCAGCTGCTGTGGCGTGGGGGCACCCTCGGCGGCAAGGCGCAGCGCCGGAGTCGTCTGTGTGGGGATGATCTCGACGCCGGTGATGAGCAGCGCGTTCCCCTTGTCGTAGTCGACCACGGTGGAGGAGACCTCCAGGCGGCTCATCTGCCCCTGCACGCCCACCATATCGATCTCGTAGCGCTCCGCGGCCGACTCGCCGGCGAGCCGGCGGCGGATGTTCTCGCTCACCAGCTCCGAATACTCAGGCGGCACGAGGTCCGCGAGTCGCCGGCCGATCAGCTCTACGCGGTCGACGCCGACGAAGCTGGCGAACTGGCGGTTGGCGTACAGGATCACCTCGCGGTGCACGAGCACAGCCTCGTGGATGCGCTCGCCGAGGTCGGCGAACAGCCGCGGTGCCTGCGCCTGATTCGACTCCACCGGTCCAGCGCGGGTCAGCAAGTGATTGACGGCGGTGATCAGGGCGGCGACCTCCGGCTTGTCGCTGTCGACCTCGATGCGGCCGGGCAGCCGGCCGCCGATCGCGACGCGCTGCAGCTGCTGCGAGAGCTGCGCGACGCTCTTCAGGTCACGGCGTTGCAGCCCATAGAGCACCAGGAACAGAGCTGCAATGAGCGCGAACAGGAGGCATAACAGCCCGATGATCGACATCTGGAATACTTCTCAAGCCCTTCGCTTGGCGCATCGGCGCGCCCCCGTGGCACTCTGATTTGACTTCTCGTGCCCTAGGGGCGCAGGCGTACCGAAGCATAGCGCCGCCGCCGCTCGCCCCGTCGGCATTTCACCATATCTCGTCGCATTCCGGCTTGGCACGGCGGGGGAAAACCCGTAAGTTTCCCCGGCCATTTCCTCAACTTAAGTGAACTCCCCTGCGGATGTGACGTAATGCAGTCGACCGATGCCCGTGAACAGATGATCGAACAGCAGGTGCGTGCCTGGGACGTGCTCGACGGGCGCATTCTCGAGACGCTGCGCCAGGTGCCCCGCGAGCGCTTCGTGCCGCCGCAGCAGCGCTTCCTCGCCTACGCAGATGCGGAGGTGCCACTGCCGGAGCGGCAGCGCATGCTGCGCCCCAGCGTCGTCGGGCGTCTGCTGCAGGCGCTCGAGCCCAACGCGGGCCAGCGGGTTCTGGAGATTGGCACCGGCTCAGGCTTCGTGACCGCCTGCCTGCGCGCCGCGGGCGCACAGGTGCGCTCGCTCGAGCTGTTCGCGGAGCTCGCGGCGCTGGCGGCCCACAACCTGAGCGCCTTCGGTATGAGCGACGTCGAGGTCATCAACGCCGATGCCCTCAATGCCGACACGGGCGAGCGCTACGACGCCATCGCCGTAACCGCTTCCCTGCCGATCTACGACCCGCGCTTCGAGCGGCAGCTCAAGGTGGGTGGCCGTCTGTTCGTGGTCGTCGGCGAGCCGCCGGTGATGGACGCCCGCCTCGTGCGGCGCATGAGTGAGAACGCCTGGGCGACCGAGAGCCTCTTCGAGACCGTGATCGACCCGCTGGTGAACGCCCCGCAGCCGGCGCGCTTCCGCTTCTGATGACCGCTTCCGCACGCCCGTGCCGCCCGCTCGCAGTAAAGGGAAGTTCATGAAGCGCGTCATCGCTCTCAGCCTGGCGCTGCTGCCCCTGGCGGGTGCGGCATCGGCCAAAGACCTGGTCGGGGTGTTCCAGGACGCCCTGCAGAACGATCCGGTCATCCGCCAGGCGGATGCCAACCGCCTCGCCGCGCGCGAAGCGCGCCCGCAGGCGCTCTCGGCACTGCTGCCGCAGCTGAACGGCACCGCCGGCATCACCCGCGACCACCAGTCGGGATTCCAGGACGAGGTCGATGCGGTCACCAATCCGGCCAATCCCAATGGTCCGCCGCTCCTCGAGGTGGTACCCGAGTCGGACATCATCGACACCACTACCCGGACCTGGGCCCTGAATCTCAGGCAGAACGTATTCTCCTGGTCGAACTGGATGGCGCTCAAGGCCGCCAGTGCCCAGGTAGCGCAGGCCGAGGCGACTTACCAGGCCGCCGAGCAGCAGCTGATCCTGCGGGTCGGGACGGCCTACTTCAACGTGCTGACCGCCGTCGACACCCTCGAGGCCGACCAGGCCGCCCTCGAAGCCCTGGCCCGCCAGCAGGACCAGTCCGAGAAGCGCTTCGAGGTCGGGCTCATCGCCATCACCGACGTGGAGGATGCGCGCGCGGCGCGCGACACCGCCGCCGCCACCGTGATCGCCGACAAGCGGGCGCTCGCAACGGCGGAGGATCAGCTGCAGGAGATCACCGGGCAGAAGTACGACCAGCTGGCCAAGCCCGGCGATGACATGCCGCTGCTCAATCCCGAGCCCGCCGAGGAGAGTCGCTGGGTCGACATCTCGCTCGAGCAGAACCCGACCCTCATCTCCAGCCGCCTCGGCGCCGATATCGCGCGCGACAACGTGCGGGTCGCGGTCGGCGGCCACCTGCCCTCGCTCGACATCCTGGCGGGACGCTCCTACACGTACAACACCTCGGATGAGACCCTGGAGGGGTTTCCGTTCAACGGTGTGGACAACAAAATCAACGACCGCCAGATCACCTTACAGCTGACCGTGCCGCTGTTCTCCGGCGGCCTGACGCAATCGAAGGTACGCCAGGCCGAATACCTGTGGATCGCCGCCAAGGAGGGCGTGGTGCAGACCTCGCGGGCCACCGAGCGGCAGGCACGCGATGCTTATCTCGGCGTCATCAGCGGCATCGCGCACGTGCACGCGTTGCGTCAGGCGCTCGAATCCAACCACACGGCGCTCAAGGCCACCGAGGCGGGCTACGACGTCGGCACGCGCACCTCGGTGGACGTCGTCACGGCACGGCGCAACTTCGTGCAGGCGCAGACGAACTACACGGTGGCGCGCTACGACTACATCGTGAGCGTCCTGACGCTGCGGCTCGCCGCCGGCACCCTCGACCGGCCGGAGCTCAACTCGATCAATACCTGGCTGACCGCGAGCGCGCCCACCTCGCCCGCGGTGCAGACGCCTGAGACTCTATCGCCGACCATCCCACCGCCCCAGGGTGCAGCGCCGCCGAAACGTTGAACCCGCCGCTGCTGCGCAGCCGGCATCGGCCAATCCAACTACAGTAGCGGCTCTATCAGCCCGAGCAGTCGCCCGAGCGCTCCGCGGCTCGCCTCGACCGAGCCGCGGCCGAGCGAGCCCATGCGCTCGCGCTCGTGCCGGTCGGCAAGCAGCGAGCTCACCGCGGCACCGAGCTCGTGCGGGTTTTGGACCACCCGCACGGCGCCGCGCGAGATCAGCAGCTGCGCCACCTCCGGGCCGTTGAAGGTGTGCGGCCCGGTGAGCGCCGGCACGCCGAGGGCCGCGGGCTCGAGGAGGTTGTGGCCGCCGACCGGCGCGAGGCTCCCGCCGACGAACGCCACATCAGCCGCCGCGTAGAACTCCAGCAGCTCGCCGAGCGAGTCGAGCAGCAGCACCTCGGCGTCCGTGCCGTGCGCGCCACCTCCGTCCGAGCGGCGCACGAACGCGACACCCGCCTGGGCAAGCTGCTGCGCGACCTGCGCGAAGCGCGCCGGGTGGCGCGGCGCGATCGCGACCAGCGCGTCCGCGTGCCTGGCGCGCACCTGCCGGTGTGCCTCGAGTACCGCCGCCTCCTCGCCCTCATGCGTGCTGCCCGCCACCCACATCGGGCGCCCGGAGGCATATTCGGTGCGCAGCCGGCGGCCGCGCTCAGCAAGACCCTCGGGTAGCTCGAAGTCGAACTTGAGATTGCCGGTCACGTGGGTGCTGTCGGGCGCCGCGCCGAGAGCCCGGAAGCGCGCCGCATCGCCCTCACCCTGCGCCGCGACGATCGAAGCCGTCGACACCGCGTCCGTGAACAGCGCGCCGAGCCGCTGGTAGCGACCGAGGGAGCGCGCGGACAGCCGCGCGCTCGCCAGCACCAGCGGCACCCGCCGCCTGCGGCACTCGCGGTACAGATTCGGCCACAGCTCGGTCTCGAAGATGATCGCGAGCCGCGGCTCGACACGTCCGAGAAAGCGGCGCACCGCACCCGGCAGGTCGAAGGGCACATAGCGCACGGCGGCGAGGTGGCCAATGAGCGCGCGCGCACGCGCCGCGCCGGTGGGGGTGAAGGTGGTGACCGTGAGCGGCAGCTGCGGGTGGCCTCTGGCAAGCGCCACGACCAGCGGCGCGCAGGCCTGTACCTCCCCGACCGACACCGCATGCAGCCATACGCCGTGCGGGGTGGCGCGCGGACCGAGGCCGAAACGCTGGCTGAAGTTGTGCCAGTAGCTGCGATCGCGGATGCCGCGCCACAGCAGCACGGCAGAGATGATCGGGGCGGTCAGGTAGACGGCGAGGAGATAGAGGAAGCGCAAGTCCGGCCCTTATCTCATGCCGCCGGCTGCTCGGCGGCGGCGGCCTGGCGGTAGCCGTCGAGCAGGCCGTGCCAGTCGGCTTCGCCAAAGCGCTCGGGCGGCAGGCCCCAGGTGAGCTTCTCGAGCGAGCGGCGCAACCGCACCAGATTCGCATCGCGCCACAGCCCCCCACCCCGCAGCTGGCTGCGGTCGAAGTCGATGAGGTAGACCTGGTCTTCGGCGAGCAGGACGTTGTGCACGTTCAGGTCGGCATGGCACACACCCAGGTCGTGAAAGCGGCGGATGCAGCGCCCGATCGAGATCCAGGTGAGCACTGAAAGCGCGCCGGTACGCAGGCATTCCCCGAGCGAGCCGACCGTCGGCAGACGTTCGGTGATGAGGTCGCCGCTGTAGCTGGCGCCATGGCGGTGGTAGCGCGCGGCGACCGGCGCCGGCACCGGGAGCCCCGCGCGGTGCAGGCTGTAGGTCAGCTGCCACTCGGCGAACGGCCGGCTGCTCTGCTCCCCCCACCACGTGTAGCGGTCGGCGGACAGGTGCGCCATGAAGCCGCCGCGACGATAGTGGCGCAACACGTAGCGCTTGCCGTCAGCGCTCACGAAGTAACTGGCGCCGCGTCCGGCGGTGACGCCCTCGAGGCCGCCGTGTGCCTGCCAGTATTTCGGCGTGAACCAGTCGGCGCTCAAATTGCTCACGCGGGAGGCGTCATATAGCATGGCGCCGCCTGCGAGAGCGCCGCGTTTCACCTCGGGGCCGAGCGCCCAGCGCCCACTCACAGATCTGACTCCACCATGCTGCCTCTCGCCGAACCGCCGCGCAGTGTCTGCATCCTTCGGCTGTCGGCGATCGGGGATGTCTGCCACGTCGTGCCGGCGGTGCGCACCCTGCAGCAGGCGTGGCCGGCGACGCAGCTCACCTGGATCGTCGGGCGGACCGAAGCACGCCTCGTGAGTCTCATCGAAGGCGTCGAGTTTATCACCGTGGATAAGCGCGCAGGACTTAACGCGGCGCGCGCCCTGCGCGCACGGCTCGCCGGCCGCCGCTTCGACGTGCTGCTGCACATGCAGCTGGCGCTGCGCGCGAGCCTCGCCGCAGCGCTCATCCATGCGGATGTGAAACTGGGCTTTGACCGCGCGCGGGCCCGCGAGCTGCAGTGGTTGTTCACCACCGAGCGCATCGCCGCCAACTCCCGCGAGCACGTGCTCGACAGCTTCTTCGGCTTCCTCGCGGCGCTCGGCATCCACGAGCGGCTGCTGCGCTGGGACCTGCCCCTGCCGGCGGCGGCGCGTGCGTATGCCGCGCGGCTGATACCCGACGCGCAGCCGACGCTCGTCATCAGTCCGTGCTCGAGCCACCCGCGACGCAACTGGTCTGCCGGCCGCTACGCGGCGCTCGCGGCGCACGCCGCCACGCGCCATCGCATGCGGGTAATCCTGGCCGGCGGCCCGACCGAGGCCGAGCGGCGCATGGGGGCGGAAATCGTCGCGGCCGCAGCCCCCGTCACACTCGTCAACCAGATCGGGCAGGACACGCTGCCGGAGCTGTTGGGGTTGCTGGGCCGCGCCACGGTGCTGGTGAGCCCCGACTCAGGCCCGGTGCACATGGCGACCGCGGCCGGCATCCCGGTGATCGGCCTGTACGCTGCGACCAATCCGGCGCGCAGCGGTCCCTACCTGTCGGGCCACTGGTGCGTCGACGCCTACGCCCGCGCCGCGCGCCTCTTCCGCGGTTGCCCGCCCGAAGAGCTCCCCTGGGGCCACAAGATCGAAGAGCCAGGCGTCATGGATCTCATCGGCGTGGACGAGGTCACCACGCGCGTCGATGAGTTGCTAGGATCACGCTCATGAACGATATCCTCGTGCCCGTCTCGCCGGGCGAGCTGCTCGACAAGATCACCATCCTGCGCATCAAGGTGGCACGCATCGACGATGCGGCGAAGCTCGCCAACGTGAAACTCGAGCTGGGACTGCTCGAGGCGACCTGGCGCGATTCGGGATGCGCGGCGAGCGCGCTCACGCAGGACGAGCACGCGCTGCAGCACGTGAACGAGCAGTTGTGGGACATCGAGGATCGCATCCGCGACAAGGAGGCGAAGCAGATCTTCGACCGGGAATTCATCGAGCTGGCGCGCGCCGTGTACGTCTCCAACGACGAGCGCGCGGCGATCAAGAAGCGCATCAACACCCGGCTCGGTTCGCGGATCGTCGAGGAGAAATCCTACCGGCAGTATCGCTGAGGGCCTTGAGCCGCATGCAGCAACCCGCCGCCTCGATGCAAGCGCCCGCCCGGCTGCCGGTCATCCTGGTCGCGGCGGTGGTCCAGGGCTGGGCGCTGTACGGGCTGCACCACGCGATCGTGCAGCACGCCTGGCCGGCGACCGAGCCGAGCTGGCTGCTTGCCCTCTACGCCGTCGCCGTGTTCGTCCCGGTGAGCGTCGAGCTGCTCGCCGAGCAGGCGCGTGGCAGCGCGCTGTGGCGACTGCTCGCCGTGTTGGCACTCGCCTGGTTCGGTTTCGGCTGGCACCACGGCGCGGCGGTGACCGACATGCCGGGCGACCGTTTCGCCAGCTACGGCGAGTGCTTTCCGCTCGCCTTCGAGCTCACGGTGCTGTGGCTGCTGGTACTGCCCTTCCTGCAGACGCGCCTCGGGAGCGGCAGCTGGCGGGTCGACTACCGGTCGCTGTTCGCCTACGCCTGGCGCAACAAGATCACGCTGGCCGAGGCGGCGCTGTTCACGGGCCTGTTCTGGCTGATCCTCTTCCTGTGGCAATCGCTGTTTCACATGCTCGGCATCGGCTTCTTCCGCGAGCTGTTCCGCGAGCCCTCCTTCATCTATCCGGTCACCTCGATCGCGTTCGGCTGCGCGTTGCATCTGATTGGCTCGATCGATCGCCTCGTCGCGGCGGTCCTCGAGCAGATCCTCAATGTCCTCAAGTGGCTGGCACTGCCTGCCGGTGCGCTGCTGGCGCTGTTCACCGTGGCGCTGCTGCCGCGTCTGCCGGGCCTGATGTTCACCGGTCAGAAGGCGATCGGCGCGGCGTGGCTCCTGTGGCTGGTCGCGGTGATGGTGCTGCTCGTCAACGCGGCGTACCGCGACGGCAGCGTCGAGCGCCCGTACCCGCGCTGGATCGCGTTCGCCCTGCGCCTGATCGTGCCGCTTACCGTGATCATCTCGCTGACCGCGATCTACGCCCTGCTCGTGCGCACGGCGCACTACGGACTCACCGTCGGGCGCGTCTGGGCCCTGATCGTCGCGGGCGCGGCGCTCGTCTACTCGTGCGGCTACGCCGTGGCCGCGTTCGGCCGGGGTGCCTGGTTCGCGCACATCGCCCGCGTCAACGTGATCGCCGCGCTGGCCTTGATCGTCGTGATCGGCGCGGCGCTCACCCCGCTGCTGTCGCCCTACCGCCTGGCGGCCGCGAGTCAGTACGCACTCGCGCTCGGCGCGCCGCCCGCGAGCAGCGCCGAGGGCCCCCGCGGCGAGACGCCATTTCACTACCTGCGCTTTGACGCCGGCCGCTACGGTCGCGAGCGGCTGCGGCAGCTCGCGCGGCTCGACACGGGGCCGGATGCGGCTCGCGTCCGCGAGCTCGCCGCGGCGGCACTCGCGCAGCACAGCCCCTGGGAGGACGAGCCCGCCTCCAGCCTCGATGTCGCGCAGCTCGTCAAGACGCTGCCGGTGTATCCGACGGGCCGGACGCTCGATGCGACACTCTCCAGCGCACTGGTGGCGGAGCTGCGCAAGCCAGACAATCGCTACCTCTGCCAGACGGCAACACAGCGCTCGCTCGCCGGGCTGTATGTCGACCTCAGGGGGGACGGGCAGGAAGAGTTCGTGTTGCTGACCGGCTGGACCGGCGCCGGGCTGCTCTTCGAGGCACACGCGGGGCAGTGGCGGGTCGCGGGGCACGTGCGGGCGTCCCCGGCTGCGGGTTCCTTCCCCGGCGTGCTCGCCGATCTGGACAAAGGCAACATCGCGGCGCGGCCGGCGCCGTGGAAGGACCTGTGGGTGGGGTCGCGCGAGTTCAGGGTCGAGGAGAGGCAGTAAGATGACGGCGCCACCGGCGCGGTCGGGGAGATTTGCGATGAACAAGCACAACATTCTGATCGCGACTGCCTGTGGCGTGCTCGCGCTCGCGGCGAGCGGCGCGGCGCTGGCCCAACACCAGTCACCCGGCGTGTACGCCGACCTGAGCTGGCGTCTGATCGGCCCGCTGCGCGGCGGACGCACGCGCGCGGTCGCGGGCGTGCCCTCGCAGCCGAACGTGTTCTACATCGGCGCGGTCAACGGCGGCGTCTGGAAGACGGTCGACGCGGGGCGCACCTGGCACCCGATCTTCGATGCGCAACCGACCCAGTCGATCGGCGCGATCGCCGTGGCGCCCTCCGATGCCAACGTCATTTATGTCGCGAGCGGCGAGGGGCTGCGCCGACCGGACCTGTCGGTCGGCAACGGCATCTACCGCTCGAGCGATGCCGGGCTCACCTGGTCGCACGGCGGCCTCAGCGACGGGCAGCAGATCCCGGAGCTGGCCGTCGATCCCCGCGACCCAAGCCGGGTGTTCGCCGCCGTTCTCGGCCATCCCTACGGCCCAAACGAGGAGCGTGGCATCTACCGCTCGCGCGATGGCGGCGCGAGCTGGGAGCGGGTGCTCTACAAGGATCCCGATACCGGCGGCTCGGCGGTCGCTATCGACCCGCGCAACCCCGACGTCGTGTACGCCGCGATGTGGCAGTCGCGGCTCGGGCCGTGGGAGGACCGCAATGAGTTCCAGGGCACGAACGGCGGGCTGTATAAATCGACCGACGGCGGCAGCAGCTGGCGGCGACTGACCGGCGGCCTGCCGGACGATCTGACGCAGATCAACTTCGCGATTGCTGCCAGCTCGCCGCAACGCCTGTATGCGGTTGCCGCCACCACCGAGCCGGGCGATTACTCCTCGGCCGCGGGGCTCGGCGTGTATCGCTCCGACGATGGCGGCGAGCACTGGGCACGCATCACGACGGACCCGCGGCCGGCGCTGCGCATCGGCGGCGGCGATCTGACCATAGTGCGCGTCGACCCGACCAATCCCGACGTCGTGTACACCACCGGCATCGTGACCACGAAGTCCTCGGACGGCGGGCGCACCTGGGTGTCGCTGCGCGGCGCGCCCGGCGGTGACGACTACCAGAACTTGTGGATCAACCCCAACAATCCGCGCATCCTCGCGCTGGTGAGTGACCAGGGGGCCGTCATCACCGTCAACGGCGGCGAGACCTGGAGCAGCTGGCTCAACCAGCCGACCGCGCAGCTCTACCACGTGAGCGTGACGCCGACCTTCCCGTACCGGCTGTGCTCGGGACAGCAGGAGAGCGGCTCGGTGTGCGTCGCGAGCCGCGGCAATGACGGCTCGATCACCGACCGCGACTGGCATCCGGTCGGCGCCATCGAGTACGGCTACGTCGCGCCCGATCCGCTCGATCCGGACCTCATCTATGGCGCCGGCCGCAACGAGGTGTCGAAGTTCCACCTCTCCACCGGCCAGGTGCAGAACGTCACGCCGATACCGGTGCGCGGCGAGGGTGTGCGCGTCGATCGCACCCAGCCGATCATGTTCTCGCCGCTCGACCCCCACGTGCTCTACTACGCCGCCAACCGCCTGTATCGCAGCCGCGACGGCGGCATGAACTGGACGGTCATCAGCCCCGATCTCGCGCGCGAGGCGGGGGCGCTCCCGGCGAGCGTCGCTACCCAGCATCCCAAGGGGGCGGAGCAGCAGCGCGGAGTCATCTACGCCCTCGGTCCGTCGCCGCAGAGCGCCGACACCCTCTGGGCCGGTACCGACGATGGCCTCGTGTGGGTGACGCGCGACGGCGGCGCCAACTGGGCGAACGTCACGCCCGGTGAGCTCACACCCTGGAGCAAGGTGACGCAGATCGAGCCCTCGCATTTCGACGTCGACACGGCCTACGCCTCGGTAAGCCGCCTGCGGATCGATGACCTGCATCCGCTGCTGTATCGCACCCGCGACGGCGGCAAGAGCTGGCAGTCGATCGCGGCGGGGCTGCCGGCGAATGCTCCGGTGAACTCCGTGCGCGAGGACCCGCAGCGCCGCGGGCTGTTGTTCGCCGCCACCGAGACCTCGGTGTGGGTGTCGTTCGACGACGGCGACCACTGGGATTCGCTGCAGCTGAATCTGCCGCACACCTCGATGCGCGATCTGCTCATTCACGAGGACGATCTGATCGTCGCCACTCATGGCCGGTCCTTCTGGGTCCTCGACGACATCACGCGGCTGCGCCAGTTGCCGACGACCGCGCTGCGCGAGGCGACGCTGTTCCGGCCGGCCGCCGCCTATCGCATGTACCGCAGCACCTGGACCGATACCCCGATCCCGCCCGATGAGCCGCTCGCCGCCAATCCGCCCGCCGGAGCCGTCATCGAGTTCTTCCTGCCGCGCGATGCGAAGCATGCCGTCACCCTCGAGGTGCTCGACGCGAGCGGCAGTCTGGTGCGTCGCTACCGCAGCGACGAGCCTCCCGAGCCGAGCGCGGAGGAGCTCGCGCGTGAGCTGATCCCGGCCTACTGGCTGAGCGCGCCGCAGGTGCTGCCGGCGACCGGCGGCCTGCATCGCTGGGTATGGGATCTGCGCTACGCGCCGCCCTACTCGATCACGCACGGATATCCGATCTCGGCCGTGCCGCATGCGACGCCGCGCGAGCCGCAGGGGCCGTTGGCGCTGCCCGGGGACTATCGCGTGCGTCTCACGGTCGAGGGACACGCGCTCGAGGAGCCGCTGAGGCTGCGGCCCGATCCGCGCGTTACGGCCACCCCGGGCGCGCTCGCTGAGCAGCTGCATCTGGCGACCGACCTCGCTACTCTGCTCACCGACAGCTCGCGCGCCCTGTCAGCCGCGCGCTCCGAGCAGGCGCAATTGCAGGCACTGAAGCCGACGGGCGCTGCCGCGCAGGCGGTGAGCGAGTTCCAGGGGCAGCTCTCGAGCCTGCTCGAGTCGAAGGACAAGGAAGACGGGGCGCAAAAGGCCGCTAAGAAGCCGTTGCTCCCCGACGTGCAGGAACACATCTCGGGTCTGTATGCGGAGCTGCTGCGCGGCGATGCGGCCCCGACGAGTGCACAGCTGGCGGCGGCGGCAACCGCCCGGGAGCAGCTCACCGGGCTGCTGACCGACTGGCGGCAGCTGCAGTCGCAGGTCACCGACCTCAACCGGCGGCTCAAGTCCGCCGGCCTCGCGGTCCTCAGGCCCGAGCTGGCACCGGCGCGGGATGCGAACCTCGCCGACGAACCGTGAGACTGCTGCGACTACCGCCGCTAGTCGTGCCGTCGGGGGCGAAGTAGCATAGCGCCCCCTTTCCGGGAGACTGGAGTCCGCGCATGCGTCGGTTCGCCGCCTTCGCGCTGCTCATTGCAGCGCCCCTCGGTCTTGCCCACACCGCCTTCGCGTTGACCGCGGATGAGCTCGCCGCCAAGAACGTCGCCGCCAAGGGGGGCGCGCAGGCCCTCGCGGCCCTGCACACGCTGCGCCTCTCCGGCAAGCTGCTGGTCAACGGCGATCAGTTACAGCTCGGCTACGTCGCGCTGCTCGAGCGCCCGGGCTCGATCCGCTATGAGGCGGAGCTGCAGGGGCTGAAGGTGGTGCAGGCCTATGACGGCACGCAGGGCTGGAAGATCAACCCGTTCCAGGGTCGCAGGGACCCGGAGAAGATGTCCGCGGACGATGCCAAGGAGCTGGCCGAGGACGCCGCGGACTACACCGGCGCGCTGGTCGACTACAAGGCCAAGGGCTACACGCTCGACTATCTCGGCACCGAGGATGTCGACGGCACCGAGGCTCACAAGCTGCGCGTGACCCGCCCCAACGGCGATGTCTCGTTCGTGTATCTCGATCCGGACTACTTCCTCGAGATCCGCACCATCAACCGCCGCATCGAGCACGGCATACCGGTGGAGACGGTCACCGACTACGGCGACTACGAGAAAGTCGCGGGCGTGTATCTGCCGTTCGAACAGGTCTCGGGCCCGAAGGGCTCCTCGGACCGGCAGAAGATCGAGCTCGACAAGGCCGAGGCCAACCCGGCCCTCGATGGCGCCCTGTTCCGCTTGCCGGCGACGCAACCGGCCGCGGCCGCAAACCAGTAACGGCGGAGAACACTGATGCGACTCTCACTGCTGACACTCGCCGGCACGCTGCTCCTCGGTGCGGGCAGCCCCACGGTTCGAGCGCAGGAAGCGATCGCCGACTCCGGCGTCATCTCTGGGCTCGGCGCGCGCAACATCGGCTCGGCCGCCATGAGCGGGCGCATCTCGGCGCTCGCCGGCTACACGGACGCCGCCGGGAAGCTGACGGTGTTCGTCGGCGCGGCGAGCGGCGGTATCTGGAAGTCAACCGACAGCGGCACGATCTTCAAGCCGGTATTCGACAAGCAGCCGGTGCAGTCGATCGGCGCCATCGCCGTCGATCCGACGCACCACGACAATGTGTGGGTGGGGACCGGCGAGTCCTGGACGCGCAACAGCGTGTCGATCGGCGACGGCATCTACAAGTCCACCGACGCCGGCGAGACCTGGACCAACGTGGGCCTCGGAAACTCCGAGCGCATCACCCGCATCGTCGTCGATCCGCGCGCCTCGGATACGGTGTACGCCTGCGTGCCGGGCAAGCTGTGGAGCGACTCCGCCGACCGCGGCCTGTACAAGACCACCGACGGCGGCAAGAGCTGGCAGCTGATCCTCAAGGGCTCGAACCTCTCGACCGGTTGCGCTGACGTCACGATGCAGCCCGGCAGCCCGGACGTGCTGCTCGCGAGTCTCTGGGACTTCCGCCGCAAGGGCTGGACGTTCCGCTCCGGCGGTGACGGTCCCAAGGCGGCCTCGGGGAGCGGCCTGTACCGCTCGAGCGATGGCGGCAGGACCTGGACGGAGCTCACCGTCGAGTCGGCCAAGGGACTGCCGGCCAAGCCCTACGGCCGCATCGCGCTGCGTTTCGCGCCGAGCGAGCCGCAGACCGTCTACGCCTTCATCGAATCGACCGACTCGGCGCTGTTCATCTCCCATGACGGTGGCGCGAGCTGGGAGCGCGGCGACAAGAGCACCTGGATGGTGTGGCGGCCGTTCTACTTCGCCAATCTGATCGTCGACCCGAAGCATGCCAAGCGGGTGTTCAAGACCGACGGCGCGCTGATCCTGAGTGAGGACGGCGGTCACAGCTTCACCACCGTCGGCGGCTTCAACGGCGCACACGGCGACGTGCACGACATCTTCGTCGATCCGGCCAACTCGCAGCACGTGTTCTCGGGCGACGACGGCGGGCTGTGGGTGTCCTACGACGGCGGCAACAAGTGGTGGAAGACGGACAATCTGCCGATCTCACAGTTCTACCACGTGAGCGTCGACAACGCGGATCCCTACCATGTGTACGGCGGTCTGCAGGACAACAGCTCCTGGGTGGGCGACTCGGAATATCCGGGTGGCATCACCAGCCACCGCTGGGAGAACATGTTCGGCGGCGACGGCTTCTGGATGTTCGCCGACCCGACCGACCCCAACTACCTGTACGCCGAGGCGCAGGGCGGCACCATCGGCCGCGTCAACCGGCACACTCATGAGACGCGCGACATCCAGCCGAAGCTCGGCGCCGAGGAGCTGAAGCTCTACAAGAAGCTGCGCTTCAACTGGAACACGCCGATCGCGCTCTCGCCGCGTGATCCGACGACGCTGTACATCGGCGCCCAGTTCCTGTTCCGCTCACGCGACCACGGCCAGAGCTGGCAGCGCATCTCGCCGGACCTGACGACCAACGATCCCAACATGCAGAAACAGGAGCAGTCGGGCGGCGTCACGGTGGACAACTCGGTCGCCGAGATGCACACCACGATCTACTCGATCAGCGAATCGCCGCTCGCTGCCGGCACCATCTGGGTCGGGACCGACGACGGCAACGTGCAGCTGACCCGCGACGACGGCGCGCACTGGACCAACGTGGTCGGCAACGTGCGCGGCCTGCCGAAGGGCGAGTGGACCAACTGGGTGCAGGCGAGCACCTTCGACGCCGCCACCGCCTACGCCGCCTTCGACCGTCACACCTTCGGCGATATGGCGCCGTACGTCTACGTGACGCACGACTTCGGCAAGACCTGGTCGCCGCTCGTCGACGCGCACGACTCCAAGGGCGTGCGCGGCTACGCGTTCGTCATCAAGGAGGACCCGGTCGACAAGTCACTGCTGTTCCTCGGTACCGAGCTCGGCCTGTGGATCTCGGTGGACGGTGGCGCGCACTGGGGCCAGTTCAAGGGCGGCGACATCCCCGCGGTCGCGGTGCGCGACCTCGCGGTGCAGCCGAGCAACAGCGACCTGGTGCTGGCCACTCACGGCCGCGGTATCTGGATCGTGGACGACATCACCCCGCTGCGCCACCTGACGCCGGAAATGCTGGCTCAGGACGCAGCGTTCGTAGCGGCACGGCCCGTGCAGCAGCGCATCGAGGCGAACGGCGGCTGGCCGAACGGCGCCGCCGCCTTTGTCGGCGACAATCCCGCCGACGGCGCCGTGATCACCTACTACCAGCGCACCCGGCACCTGTTCGGCAAGCTCAAGATCGAAGTGCTGGATAGCGGCGGCCACGTCGTCGATACCCTGCCGCCGAGCAGCCGCCGCGGGCTGGCGCGCGTGCTGTGGACGATGCACCTGCCGCCCCCGCACGTGCCGCCGGCCGTGCAGGTCGCCTTCAACAGCACGCAGGGACCGCGGCTCGTTCCGGGCACCTACACCGTGCGCATGGAGGACAACGGCAAGACCTACGAGACGAAGATCAGCGTCGGCCTCGACAAGCGTGTCAGCTGGACTGCCGCGGACCGCCAGGCACAGTTCGATGCCTCCATGAAGGTCTACACGCTGTTCAGCGACGAGACGCAGTTGTACGGTCAGCTCGCAGGGCTGCGGCAGCAGCTCGCGGCCGCGGGCAAGGGGCTGCCCAAGGAAGACAAGCTCGGCAAGCGCCTCAGCGACCTCGATCAGCAGCTCGACAAGATCCGCAAGGAGATCGTCGCCACCACCGAGGGTGGCGCCATCACGGGCGAGGAGCGCCTGCGCGAGCACACCGATCAGCTCTACGGGGCGCTCAACCAGTGGGAGGGGCCGCCGTCTGCCTATCAGCTCGACAACATCGCGGGCTTGCGCAGCCAGCTGAGCGAGATCACCGCGGAGTTCGGCAAGGTCACCGGCAAGGAGCTGCCGGAAGTGAACGAGCTGCTGAAGGCCAAGGGCGCGCAGCCGCTCGCGGTGCCGGCGCCGATGGCGTTCGACGATGACGACGAACCGCACGGCTCGGGGCGCGCCCTCGGCGGGCGCTTCGACCCGGACGAGGCGAGCGGACTTGAGCTGCCGGCGAACTTAAGGCTCTGGAACTGACGGCTAGCGCAGCGTCGCGCGGGCAGGCCGCGTGGCGCTGCGCAGCCCCCGCTGGGACAGGCTTCGAGTGAGGTCGGGGACGCCGCTACTCGCGCAGCGTGAACTCCGCGCCGCAATAAGGACACTTCGCCCAGCCGGTCTCACGGATCGGCAGGTACACGCGCGGGTGAGAGTTCCACAGGTACATCTGCGGCATCGGGCAGCACAGCGGCAGGTCCTCAGCCGACAGGTCGTACTGGTTCTGCGCGTTGGGCTGGATCAGCGGCCGGACGGTGGCGACCATGATGAAACTTCCGCGCCTGCGGGCGCTCGGGGTTGCGCCGATTATACCTGCACCGCCGGCGGTGCCGCCTCCATCGTGGCCTCCCAGATGCCGGCCACCGCGGCGCGCTCGGCGGCAAATTCGTCCGCCGTGCCAAGTGGCGGCTCGCCGGCCAAAGCACGGTGGTGGGTCGCGGCGCGGTAGCTACGGTAGGCGGCGGTCAGCACATCGACCTGCGCCTGCGGCACGAGCGCCGCGGAGGCGACCGACTCGAGCTGGCGGATGGTGTCGGCGAACATCACGACCTGCGGGTAGCGCTCCGCCCAGGCGAGCGCCCAGTACTGCGCCAGAAATTCGATGTCGGCGATGCCACCGCGATCCTGCTTGATGTCGAAGCATGCGCTGCCGCCGCGCGACAGCTCGCGCCGCTGCCGCTCGCGCATGGCGCGCACCTCCTCGAGCAGCGTGTCGCGGCGTACGTGGTGACACAGCACCTCGAGGCGCACGCGCTCGAACTCCGCGCGCAGCTGCGCCGCGCCGGCCACGCTGCGGGCGTGCAGCAGCGCCTGGTGCTCCCAGGTCCAGGCCTCGCGCCGCTGGTAGTCGGCGAACGCGGCGATATTGCTCACCAGCAGCCCGCCCTTGCCGCTCGGGCGCAGCCGCACATCGACTTCGTAGAGCCGTCCGGCGCCCGAGTGCACCGTCAGCAGGTGCACGATGCGCTGTGCGAGACGCACGAAGAACAGCTGGTTGTCGATCGGGCGCGGTCCGTCGGTCTCCTGGCGCTCACCGCAGGAGTCGTGCAGGAACACCAGATCCAGGTCCGAGGAATAGCCGAGCTCCATGCCGCCAAGCTTGCCGTAGCCGAGCGCGCAGATGCGCACCGCACGCCGCGTGCCGTCTGCATCGCAGGCCGGCACGCCGAACTGCGCCGTGATCTGCCGCCAGCCGAGCTCGAGGGCGCGCTCGATGATCAGCTCGGCGAGGTCGGTGAGCCGATCGCTCACCTGCATGAGCGGCAACACCCCGCTCAGGTCCGCCACCGCGATGCGAAACAGCGCCGCGCTCTGAAAATGGCACAGCGCCTCCACCTGTCGCTCGGGATCCTCCTCGGGCAGCTGCGCGACGCGCTGTGAGAGCTCGGCGGACAGCGAGGCGCGCGTCGGCAGCTCCGACATGAGCCGCTCGTCGATCAGCTCATCGAGCAGCAGCGGGTGCGAGGCGATCTGCGTCGCGAGGAACTCGCCGTGGCCGAGCAGCTCCACCAGCCGGCGCCGCGCGGCGGCGTTCTCGCGCAGCAGCGCGAAGTAGGCCGAGCGCTTGCCGGTCGCCTCGATGATCCGCAGCACGCGCCGCAACACCGCGATGCGCCCGCCGCGCGCGGCGATATCCGCCAGCAGCACCGGCAGCAGCGCCTGCAGCCGCGCGCGGCCGCGCTCATCGAGCCGCCGTACCAGACTCGAGCCGCGCAGCTCGAGCAGCAGGCGGGCCGCCTCGGCGCCAGCGGCGAAGCCGGCGCTGGTGAGCGCCTCCGCCAGCGCCGCAGTCTCGGCCTGTGAGTCCCAGAACCTGCCGAGGTCGATGCGCAGCGCCGCCGCATCGCCTTCCGCGCCGCCAAGAATCACGTCGCGGAACTGATTGCGCACGCGCTCGCGGTGCGCGTTCAGATCCTCAAGCAGCGCCGGCCAGTCGCGCGCGCCGATGGCGAGCACGAGCCGCTCGCGCGGCAGCGGCTGTGCCGGCAGCGCGTGCACCTGGGCATCGTCGAGCATCTGCAGGCGGTTCTCGAGCCGCCGCAGGTAGCAGTAGGCGGCACTCAGCTGCGCCACGGCCTCGGCCGGCAGCACGCGAGTCTCGCCGAGGCGCGCCAGCGCCGCAGCGAGCGATGCGGTCTGCAGCCCGCGGTCGCGTCCGCCGCGCGTCAGCTGCAGCGCTTGGACGATGAACTCGATCTCGCGGATGCCGCCTGGACCCAACTTGATGTCGTCGGCGAGCTCACGCCGCTCGACCTCGCGGCTGATCAGCGCCTTCATCTCGCGCAGGCTCTCGAACACCCCATAGTCGAGATAGCGGCGATAGACGAACGGCTGGACCGCGGCAGAGGCGACCTCGGCGTAGCGCTCGGGCGCGGTGATGGCGCGGGCCTTGATCCAGGCGTAGCGCTCCCAATCGCGCCCGTGCCGCGGCAGGTAGTCCTCGAAGGAGGCGAAGCTCGCGACCACGGGCCCCGAGTCGCCGAACGGCCGCAGCCGCAGGTCGACCCGCAGCACCAGGCCGTCGGCGGTCGGCGCCTCCAGCAGCCGCACCAACGCCTGCGCGAGGCGCGTGAAGAACTCCTCGTTGGCGATGCTGCGCGCTCCGTCAGTATCGCCGTGCTCCGGGAACAGCAGCACCAGATCGACGTCCGAGGAGAAGTTCAGCTCGCCGCCGCCGAGCTTGCCCATGGCGACGACGATGAGCGGCTGCAGCTCCCCGGATGCGGAGCGCGGCTCGCCGTAACGCGCACTCAGCGCGTGGCGGGCGTAGCCAAGCGCCGCTCGGATTGCGGCGTCGGCGAATGCGGTGAGATCGGCGAGGGTCTCCTCGAGATCCGCCCAGCCGGCCAGATCGCGCCAGGCGATGCGCGCGAGCTCGTAGCGCCGCCAGCGGCGCAGCGCGCGCTGCGCTTCGCCTTCGGCAGTGTCGGCGCTGAGCGGCGGCGCGCGGCTGAGGAACTCGCTCGACTCCAGGGGCCGCGTGAGCTCACCCGAGGTGAGCAGGGCGGCGAGGAGCGCGGGGTCGCGGCTGAGAGAGTCGATGAGGAAACCGCTCGCCGCGAGCACGCGGTGCACCGAGGCGGCGAGCGCGGGCGCGGCTGCGGCCAGCGCGGCGCGCGCCGACCCATCGGCTTCAAAGGCCTCGAGCGCGCGTTGCAGCAGCGTCTGAAGCTCGGGGCTGCGCGTGCCGCCTGCGCGGCTCGCCTCACTCAATTCCAGACGTTGCCCCCGAGGTCGTGCACCGAGGCGGTATCGAGCTGCCGGCTCAGGCCGCGGAATTTCGAGGACGCGGTGTAGATCTGCGCACCATCGGAGGCGTCGATCGAGGCGGCATCCCCCTCGATCAGGCTGTTGTCGATATGGACGTTGGCGGCGCGCGCCGATACACCGACACCGGCAGCGCGGATGCGGCTGTTGGTGATGTGGATCTCGCAGCCATCCTCGGCGCTCAGCCCATCGCCATCGAACTGCAGATTCTGGTTATCGATGTGCAGCAGCCGCGCGCCCTGGCAGACGATCGGATCGTGACGCCGCTCCGCGGCCCCGGCCGGCCCCGGCTCGCGCCCACTGGCGGCGGCGGTCGCGGTGGACCCCGCCTCGATCGTGTATCCGGGACCCGCCTCGAGCACCTGTCCCGGAACTGGCGGCGCGGGGCTGCCCGCGTGCAGCGCCCTGGAGGCAAATACCGGGGTCGCTGCAGTCGCCGGAGCTGCCGGCGGCTCGGCCGCTGCGGTGCCCTCGGGCGCCGAGCCGGCAGCAGCTGCGGGTGAGGCCGGCGAAGGCGGTTCGGCCTGAGCCGCCGCAGCGGTGCGGGCTGTCGGGGGCGGCGCGCCGCCGGCGGATTCGGCACCGGCCGTCGCAGCTGACGCGGCAACTGGGGCGTCCGCGGTCGGAGCGCCGACCAGCTGGTCAGCGCGTATGACGCGCAGCTCGCCGCTGTCCTTCATGCGCACGGTGAACGTGCGCGCTTGTGCGTCGGTGGCGACAATCTCGAGGTGCGCATTGCGCTCGAGTGCAGCGCGTGCCCAACCCATGTCATCCGCCGGCTGGTGACCGCACGCAGCGAGCAGCAGGCCGATGCCGCAGCCCACGGCGATGAGCACACGAGAGATTACTGGCGGGGGCATGGCGAGCCTCCTCGGAAAGAGGATCCGGGCCAAGAACGATAAACCAAAAAAACAGGCCCCACGAGGGGGCCTGCGAATGATGCGCGGAATAGGGGGTCTTGTTCCGCGTCTTTGGGGGTGTCGCCCCAGCGTTGAGCCGAAGCACGCACCCTTAACCGTTATGTAAAGCCTATCGGCTCGTCATGACGGAATCGATACCTCTTTAGAGAGGGTTCCTCACATGTCCATGCCGCCCATGCCGCCCGGCGGGCCCGCATGGCTGTGGTCCTCGTCCTTCGGAGCCTCGGCCACCATCACCTCGGTGGTGAGCAGGAGCCCGGCCACGGAGGCCGCGTTCTGCAGTGCAAGACGCGTCACCTTGGTCGGATCCAGGATGCCGGCCTCGAGCAGGTCGCCGAACTCGCCCTTGGCGGCGTTGTAGCCGTAGGCACCGGACTTGCTCTTGACCTGGTTGAGGATCACGGCCGCATCTTCGCCCGCGTTCTCCACGATCTGCCGCAGCGGCTCCTCGATCGAGCGCGCCAGGATGCGCACGCCGACCGTCTGGTCCTCGTTCGCTCCCTCGAGCTTGTCGAGCGCCTTCAGCGCACGGATCAGCGCCACACCGCCGCCGGGCACCACGCCCTCCTCGACCGCCGCACGCGTGGCATGCAGCGCGTCCTCGACGCGGGCCTTCTTTTCCTTCATCTCGATCTCGGTGGCGGCACCAACCTTGATCACGGCGACACCGCCGGAGAGCTTGGCGACGCGCTCCTGCAGTTTCTCCTTGTCGTAGTCGGAAGTGGCCTCCTCGGCCTGCTGGCGGATCGACTCGATGCGCGCCTTGATGTCGGCGGGCTTGCCGGCGCCGTCGATGATCGTGGTGTTTTCCTTCTCCACGACGATCTTCTTGGCATCGCCGAGATCGTTCATGGTCGCCTTCTCGAGCGACAGCCCGACCTCATCGGAGATCACCGTGCCGCCCGTGAGGGTGGCGATGTCCTGCAGCATGGCCTTGCGGCGATCGCCGAAACCTGGCGCCTTGACGCCGGCCACCTTGAGGATGCCGCGGATGTTGTTGACGACCAGCGTCGCCAGCGCCTCACCCTCGATGTCCTCGGCGACGACCAGCAACGGCTTGCCGGACTTGGCTACGCCCTCGAGCAGCGGCAGGAGCTCCCGGATGTTGGAGATCTTCTTGTCGACCAGCAGGATTGCCGGCTTGTCGAGCTCGGTGGTCTGGTTCTGCTGGTTGTTGATGAAGTACGGCGACAGATAGCCGCGGTCGAACTGCATGCCCTCGACCACTTCCAGCTCGTTGGTCAGGCCTGAGCCTTCCTCGACCGTGATGACGCCTTCCTTGCCGACCTTCTCCATCGCCTCGGCGATGGTCTTGCCGATCGACTCGTCGGCGTTCGCCGAGATCGTGCCGACCTGGGCGATGGCCTTGGAGTCCTTGCAGGGCTTGGAGAGCTTCTTCAGCTCCTCGACAGCGGCGGTCACCGCCTTGTCGATGCCGCGCTTGAGGTCCATCGGGTTGCGTCCCGAGGAGACGGCCTTGAGGCCCTCGCGCATGATCGCCTGGGCGAGCACCGTGGCGGTGGTGGTACCGTCGCCGGCCTCGTCTGAGGTGTTGGACGCGACTTCCTTCACCATCTGCGCGCCCATGTTCTCGAACTTATCCTTGAGCTCGATCTCCTTCGCGACCGACACACCGTCCTTGGTGACGGTGGGGGCGCCGAAGCTCTTCTCGAGCACGGCGTTGCGGCCCTTTGGACCGAGAGTCGCCTTTACGGCGTTGGCGAGGACGTTGACGCCCCTGAACATGCGGGCGCGCGCGTCGTCGCTGAATCGGACTTCTTTAGCTGCCATTGTCTTAGGTCCTCGTTACTTGCCTTCGATCACGGCCATGACGTCTTCTTCGCGCATGACCACGAGATCTTCACCGTCGACCTTCACCTCGTTCCCGCTGTACTTGCCGAACAGGATCTTGTCGCCGACCTTCACATCGAGCGGCCGAACCGAGCCGTCTTCGAGAATCTTGCCCTTGCCGACCGCCATGATCTTTCCCTGCATCGGCTTCTCAGCCGCGGTGTCGGGAATTACGATGCCACCCGGGGAGGTACGCTCCTCTTCCAGGCGCTTCACGATGACGCGGTCATGAAGAGGACGAATCTTCATGGTGAACGCTCCTTCAAATGCTTCTTTGGTGATTGGATGGATTAGCCGCGGAAGACGTAGCCTATTAGCACTCCCCCCGCGCGGCTGCTAATTTTAGGGGGGGACCCTGTGAATTCAAGTCGTCGGCTGACTTTTTTGCCATCATCCGGTCTTCTGCTCAGGATGAACCCCAGTTCCTGCCGCCGATCCCAGTGTTGAGCTATAAAGCAGCCACGTATGCGTGCTGGAATTAGACATATTCTAATTGCGGCTCTCACCCTCCTGGCGCTGACGCCATGGGCTGGGGCGGCTGATGCTCCCCCGACCGCTGCCCCGGCGTCCGCCCCGGCAGGCCCCGTGAGCCCGCTGGGGGCCCTCAAGACCAGTGGGGATGACTTCCTGCCTCCCGACCAGGCCTTCCGTTTCGACGCCCTCGAGGGCGGGAGCGACCGGGTACAGCTCAACTGGGAGATCGCCGAGGGCTATTACCTCTACCGGTCCAGGATCAAGGTGGCGACGACGAGCGCGGCGGCGCAGCTCGGAGCGCCTCAGTTCCCGCCCGGCGAGGTAAAAAACGATGAGTACTTCGGTCGGCAGGAGATCTATCACCACGAGCTGCGCGTCGCCGTGCCGGTTGCGCGCGCCGCAGGCGGCACCTTCACGCTGCCGCTGCAGGTCACCTACCAGGGCTGTGCCGTTGCCGGGCTGTGCTATCCGCCGATCACCAAGCTGGTGAGCGTGACGCTCCCCGGTGGTGCTGGCGCCGCGGGTGTGACGAGTGCGCCCGATACAGGCGCCAGCTCCTCGGAGGAATCGCGCTTCGCGCGCCTGGTCACCGGAAACTTCTTCCTGATGTTAGGCGGCTTCTATCTCGCGGGGCTGCTGCTGGCGTTCACGCCCTGCGTTCTGCCCATGGTGCCGATCCTCTCGGGCATCATCGCCGGCGGTGGCGCGAAGGTCACTGCTGGGCGCGCCTTCGCGCTGTCGGCGACCTACGTGCTCGGCATGGCGGTCACCTACACGGCCGCAGGGCTGGCCGGGGCGGCGATGGGACGCGAGGTGCAGTCGCTGTTTCAGCAGTGGTGGGTGCTCGCCCTGTTTGCGGCAATTTTCGTGGCGATGGCGCTGTCGATGTTCGGCCTGTTCACGGTGCAGATGCCGGTGGCGATCCAGACCCGCCTCGCCGGCATGAGCAACCGTCAGTCCACCGGCACCTTCGGCGGCGTCGCCATCATGGGCGCGCTGTCGGCGCTCATCGTCACGACCTGCGTAGGGCCGGCCCTGGTCGCAGCGCTGCTCGTCATCAGCCAGACCGGCCAGATCGCCCGCGGCGGAGCGGCGCTGTTCGCGATGAGTCTTGGCATGGGGACGCCGCTGCTCATCGTCGGTGCTTCCGCAGGCAAGCTGCTGCCGAAGGCCGGAGCATGGATGGAGTTCATCAAGAAACTGTTCGGCGTCATGATGCTCGGCGTGGCCGCGTGGATGCTCGCGCGCATCGTGCCTGATCGCGTGGCGCTGCTGCTGTGGGCGCTGCCGCTGCTCGCCCTCGCGTGGCTGCTGTGGTTCGCTCTCAAGGCGCGCCCCGCGGCGCTCTGGAGCCTGCGCGCCGCCGGTCTCGCCGCGGCCGTCTACGGCGTCGCGCTCATCAGCGGCTCGGCGCTCGGCGGCACCGACCCCCTCTCGCCGATCCCCGCCCTCGGCGGCCATGCGGCGCAGTCCTTGCCGTTTGAGCCCATCAGCTCACTCGCCGATCTCGATCGCGAGGTCAGCCAGGCGAGTGCCGCGAGGCACGGCGTGCTGGTGGACTTCTCCGCCGACTGGTGCACCTCGTGCAAGGAGATGGAGCGCTATACCTTCACCGATCCGGCGGTGAAGAGCGCGCTCGCCCACACCGTGCTGCTGCGTGCCGACGTGACTCGCGGCACCGCGGATGATGAGGCGCTGCTCAAGCATTTCGGCATCATCGGCCCTCCGACCATCGCCTTTTACGGTCCGGACGGACGGGAGCGAAGGGAGTTCCGCGTGGTCGGGTACCTGAAGGCCGATGCCTTCGCGGCCCGCACCCGCGCCGCGCTCAGCGCGCCGTGAACCGGCGGCCGCCTTCCGCCGCCGGTGTACTGGCGGTGGCCGGCATTCTGCTCGGCGCAGGCGTCGCGGGATTCGTGCTATCGCGCCTGCTGGCGCCCCCCCGATCCCAGTTGCGCGTCGTACCGCTCCAGACGCCGTCACTTTCTCCCCTGACTGCCGGGACACCGGCCCCATCCCACCGTGCAGTGCCCGAGCGGCTGCCCGAGGTCTCACTCCCCGACCTCGACGGGGTAAGTCATTCCCTGCGGGACTTCACTGGCCGGCCCCTGATCATCAATTTCTGGGCCACCTGGTGCGAGCCGTGTCGTCGTGAGATCCCGCTCCTCAAGTCCATGCGCCGCGAAAATTCACGAAACGACCTTGAAATTGTCGGTATCGCACTCGATCACCTTGAATCTGTACGGCAATTTGTCCGGACCCTGGGCATCGGCTACCCGGTGCTGGTGGGCGAGAAGGGCGGCCTCGAGGCGGTGACGGCCTTTGGGATGGACACGGTGCTCCCCTTCAGCGTCTTCGCCGACTCCGAGGGCCGGATCGTCACCGTCAAAGTCGGAGAGTTGCATCGGGACGAGGCCGGCTTCATCCTCGCCCGTCTCGAGGATCTGCGTCGCGGCCGCATCAGCCTTCCCGACGCACGGCAGCGGATCGGGGAAGAGACCCGCCGGCTGGCGGCTCTGCGGGCCGCATCCCCTGCCCATGAGCCGCACTAGACTCTGACCAGATCCCAGCAGATCGCCTCAAGAACTATCCCAAATGGCGCCGAATTAAGGTACATTCGCGGCGCTTGCTAGTGGAGAGCGATAAGAAGACGCCGTGCCCATGGCCCGTGTGCTGCTCCTGAACGGCCCCAACCTCAACCTCCTCGGTACCCGCGAGCCTGACATCTATGGGACGGACACCCTGGAGTCGATCGAGAAGCGCGCCGCCGAGCTGGCGCGCGACGGGGGTCACGAGCTCATCGCCTTTCAGAGCAACGCCGAGCATGAGCTGATCCAGCGTATCCAGCGCGCGGCGGCGGAGAGCGTGGCCTTCGTGATCTTCAACCCGGGTGCCTTCACGCACACGAGCATCGCCTTGCGCGACGCCCTGCTCGCGGCGGGGGTGCCCTTCATCGAGCTGCACCTCTCCAATACACAGGCGCGCGAGCCGTTTCGCCACCACTCCTACTTCTCCGACATCGCTGTCGGTGTCATCGCCGGATTCGGGGCCTTCGGCTACGAGCTGGCGATGCGTGCCGCCACGCATCATCTGGCGCGCGGCGCCTGAGGGCGCCAGCGTCGGCCTCCAGACCTGCGGAAGACTTCCGGCATGGACATTCGAAAAATCAAGAAACTGATCGAGCTGCTCGAGGAGTCGGGCATCGCCGAGATCGAGATCAAGGAGGGCGAGGAGGCGGTACGCATCAGCCGCATGGGCACCGGGGCGAACGCGCCCGTGCC
Source organism: Steroidobacteraceae bacterium (assembly GCA_035568235.1). Taxonomy (GTDB): domain Bacteria; phylum Pseudomonadota; class Gammaproteobacteria; order Steroidobacterales; family Steroidobacteraceae; genus 13-2-20CM-66-19. Next base: position 83,856 of record DATMOK010000016.1, read on the forward strand.
GATCGTCCAGGTGGCGCAGGCCGCGCCTGCCGCGGCGCGCGCGCCGGAGCTGCCGCCGTCGGTATTGGCGGGCGACAGCGCACCCGCCAAGCCCAAACCGAACGAGCACGTCATCACCGCGCCCATGGTCGGTACCTTCTATGCGGCGCCCTCACCAGGGGCCAAGGCGTTCGTCGAGATCGGCGATGAGGTCGACGTCGGCCAGGTGCTGTGCGTCATCGAAGCGATGAAGATGATGAACCAGATCGAAGCCGACAAGGCGGGGCGCGTCAGCTCCATCATGGCGCGCAATGGCGATCCCGTGGAGTTCGGTCAACCCTTGTTCGTGATCGAATAACGCCAGCCATGATCGAGAAGCTGGTCATCGCCAATCGCGGCGAGATTGCGCTGCGCATCCTGCGGGCGTGCCGCGAGCTCGGCATCAAGACGGTCGCCGTGCACTCCACCGCCGACTACAGCCTCAAGCACGTACTGCTGGCGGACGAATCGGTGTGCATCGGCCCGCCGGCCTCGGCCAACAGCTACCTCAATATGCCGGCGATCATCTCGGCCGCCGAGGTCACCGACTCGGTCGCGATCCATCCCGGCTATGGCTTCCTGTCGGAGAATGCGGACTTCGCCGAGCGGGTCGAGAAGAGCGGCTTCGTGTTCGTCGGCCCGAAAGCCGAGACCATCCGCACCATGGGCGACAAGGTGTCGGCCATCAAGGTCATGAAGTCGCACGGCGTGCCGTGCGTGCCCGGCTCCGACGGACCGCTGGGCGAGGATACCGACGAGAATCTGCGCATCGCGCGCGACATCGGCTACCCCGTGATCATCAAGGCATCGGGCGGTGGGGGCGGGCGCGGCATGCGCGTGGTGCACACCGAGGCCTCGCTCCTCAATGCCATCGGCATCACGCGCGCCGAGGCGCGCGCCGCCTTCGGCAATGACCAGGTCTACATGGAGAAATTCCTCGAGCGGCCCCGGCACATCGAGTTTCAGGTGCTCGGCGATTCCCACGGCAACGTCATTCACCTCGGCGAGCGTGACTGCTCGATGCAGCGCCGCCACCAGAAGGTGGTCGAGGAGGCGCCCGCGCCCGGCATGACGGTGCGGCAGCGCAAGCTCATGGGAGACCGCTGCGTCGAGGCATGCCGCGCGGTCGGCTACCGCAGCGCCGGCACGCTCGAGTTCCTCTACGAGGATGGCGAGTTCTTCTTCATCGAGATGAACACCCGCATCCAGGTCGAGCACCCGGTGACCGAACTCGTCACCGGCATCGACCTGGTGAAGGCGCAACTGCTCATTGCGAGCGGCGAGCGGCTGCCGTACACGCAGAGCGACGTGCAGATCCGCGGCCACGCCATCGAATGCCGCATCAACGCCGAAGACCCCAAGACCTTCATGCCCTCGCCGGGCCCGATCCGCCTGTGGCACGCTCCGGGCGGCCCCGGCATCCGGGTCGACAGTCACGTCTACTCCGGCTACAACGTGCCGCCCTACTACGACTCGCTGATCGCCAAGGTCATCGCCCACGGCGACAGCCGCGACACGGCGATCGCGCGCATGAAGAACGCACTCGCCGAGATGGTGATCGAGGGCATCAAGACCAACGTGCCGCTCCACCAGGAGATCTTCAACCACGCCGCTTTCCAGAAAGGTGGCACCGACATCCACTACCTCGAGCGGCGGCTGGGACTGAGGTAGGGGGCCATCCCCCTGGTTGACCCCGCCGGCACAGGGCGCCGCTTTGGCCGGCGCATAATTGGCGCGTGAGTCATCTGCAGCTGGCCTTCGAGCTCGGCGCACTCGATGCCGACGGCGCGGAGCGTGCCTGCTTCGCCTGTGGCGCAAGCGCCGTCAGCTTCAGCGACATGCGCGACGATGCGGTGCTCGAGCCCGGGCCCGGCGAGGTGCGACTGTGGCCCGCGACGCGCGTCACGGCGCTGTTCGTCGACTGCGGCGAGCCGGTCGCGCTCGCGGCCACACTCGCCGGCGCAGTCGGTATCCCGGCCGCCGGGATCACCGTCGAGGCGCTCGCCGAGCGCGTCTGGGAGCGGGAATGGATGCGCGACTTCCACGCCATGCGCTTCGGCGAGCGGCTGTGGGTGTGCCCGCCTCATGAGCGCGTGACGGCGCCCGCAGCGGCCGTGGTGCGCCTCGAGCCGGGGCTCGCGTTCGGCACCGGGACGCATCCGAGCACGGCGTTGTGTCTTGAGTGGCTCGATGCGCATGCTGATCTGCTGCGCGCGCCGGCCACCGTCATCGACTATGGGTGCGGCTCGGGAATACTGGCGCTCGCGTGCGCCAAGCTCGGGGCGCGCGCCGTGCATTGCTTCGACATCGACCCCCAGGCACTCATCGCGACACGCGACAATGCGCTCGCCAATGATGTCGCGGACCGGCTGCGCATTCATGCGCGCGCCGCGGACCTGCCGGCGGGTGTCGATGTGCTGCTGGCCAACATCCTGTCCGGCCCGCTGTGCGCGCTCGCACCCGCCTTCGCCGCGCTGGTGCGCCCCGGGGGCGCCGTGGTGCTCGCCGGCCTCATGCGTCATCAGGCCGCCGAGGTGACAGCGGCTTATGGCACGTGCTTTGATGTCAGCGGGTGCGGCGAGCGCGGGGACTGGAGCTGCCTGCAGGCGCGCCGTCACTGAGGAGTCGCGGCCCGCCGTTTGCGATGTTTACCGTCTGCCCGAAATGCGCGCTGACCCTGGTAGTGACCGCAGCGGATCTGCGTGTCGCCCAGGGGTACGTACGCTGCGGCCGCTGCTCGAGCGTATTCAACGCCCTGGCACAGCTGAGTGACGAGCGCGCGGCGGCCGCCGCGGCCTCGAGTGCTCCACCCCCGGAACCGCCCCCGGATGGGCGCGCCGAGCCGCAGGCAACGAAGTCGATGCAGGCGCCGCCCGCGCCGCAGTCCTCGCAGGTGCCGGCAGCTCCGCCCTCCCCGGCAGCCTCGCGCGCTCGCGCCCCGGCGGAGGGCCTCGCGGAGGAGGAAGCCATTTCCGAGGACGCGCTCGAATTCAATCCGGCCACGGACGCCGCCTCGGTATTCGTCACGCCGCCACCGAACCCCGAGTGGACCGCCGCCACCGGCTCCTTCAAGGCACTCGTCGCGGCCAACCAGGAAACGACCGCACCTGAGCCCGCGCAGCAACCGGCGCACGAGCCGGTCGATGTGGAGCTCGATGCGGCGTTGCTCTCCGACATCGTGGATACCGGCAGCAGAGCTGCGCTTGCCGCCGCGGCTGCGCCCCGCGACAGCGGTGCGGCGCGCCCACCGCCTCCTCGCCCAGCCGCGCCTGCCCCGCCCCAGGCAGTCGCGCCGGCACGGCCGCAGCCGGCTGCAGCTGCGCCGCAACGGGCGGCCAGCGTAGCCCGGCCGCGTCGCGCGGGTCACACCCGGCCGGCTGCGGGCGCGGCGGTTGAGGCGGCACACGTTGCGGGCCCGAGCGAGGACTCGCAGCCGGAGCTTGCCGACGATGCCGCACCAGCGGATGTCCCGGAAGTCGCGCATGCGCCCTCTGCCGCTCGGGTGGCGCTCCCGTGGAGGAGCGGCACGGCGCTGCTGGCCGTCGTGCTCGTCCTGCAGATCATCGACCATCAGCGCGATGCGCTCGCGACGGATACGCGCTTCGGCGCAGCCCTGACGGCGCTCTACGGGGCGCTCGGCGTGCACCTCGTGCCGCGCTGGGACCTGCGCGCTTACGACGTGCGCCAGCTCGGAGCCAGCGTCGAGCCGGGCAGCGTTGGGGCGATCACCGTGCGTGCCAGCATCCGCAACGTGGGCGCCAAACCGCAGCCCTTGCCGCTGCTGCGCGTGACGCTGCAGGATCGCTTCGGCAATCGGCTCGCCTCGCGCGAAGTTCCGCCGCACGACTACCTGCCGCCGAGCGTGGCGCCGCCCGCGCTGCTGTCGGTCGATCAGCGCATCGATGCGCAGCTGGCGTTCGTCGATCCGGGGACCAGTGCGGTCGGCTTCGAGCTCGATGCCTGCCTGCCGTCACGCGGCGGCGGGGTCGCCTGCGCCAACGACACGAGCGCTCGCTAAGGTGCCGCGGGTGCTTCAGATCGGGCCCTACGCCCTGCCCTCGCCGGTCGTGCTCGCGCCCATGGCGGGGGTCACCGATCGCCCGTTCCGCATTCTGTGCCGCAAGCTCGGCGCGGGACTTGCCGCCTCCGAGATGCTCACCTCGGACACGCGGCTCTGGAGCACGCCCAAGTCACGCCATCGCATGAACCATGCGGGCGAGCCGGAGCCGCGGGTGGTGCAGCTCGCAGGCGCCGACCCGCTGGCGCTCGCCGAAGCGGCGCGCGCCAATGTCGAGCTCGGCGCCCAGATCATCGACCTGAACATGGGTTGCCCGGCGAAAAAAGTCTGCGGCAGACAATGCGGCTCGGCGTTGCTGCAGGACGAGCCGCTCGTCGAGCGCATCCTCGAGGCGGTGGTGAACGCGGTCGAGGTACCCGTGACGCTCAAGATCCGCACCGGCTGGGACCGCGAGCACGTGAATGGCGTCGAAATTGCCGGCATCGCCGAACGTTGCGGCATCGCTGCGCTGGCCGTGCATGGCCGAACGCGCGCCGATCTCTACGCCGGAGCGGCCGAATACGCCACGATCCGCGCGATCAAGGCGCGCGTGCGCATTCCGGTCTTCGCCAACGGCGACATCGTGAGCAGCACGAAAGCGCGCGAGGTACTTGATTTCACCGGTGCGGACGGAGTAATGATCGGTCGCGCGAGCCACGGCGCGCCATGGATTTTTCGGGCTGTCAATCACGAGCTGCAGGCAAGATCTGCGACGCCGTCGCTTCTGCGCAGCGAAGTGCGTGATATCATCCTCGCGCATCTCGACTCGGTGTACGCGTTTTACGGCGAGGAAACCGGAGTCCGGATAGCGCGTAAACATCTCGGCTGGTATTGCGGGCAGCTGCTGGGGGAGCCGACGGCGGTCCGGACGCAACTAATGGGGGCTGCGAATACCGCCGCACAGTTCGCGCAGGCGCTAAAGCATTTCGATGAGTGGGTGAGCGGGACCGCCTTGGCGGCCTGAAGTACGGTTTTCCCTGGGGGGTCTCACATGACGGCAAAGAAAAAGACTCGGACTCGTGAAGCCGCCGCCGCCAGAGTGAATGGACGCGATCTGCCGCTGCGCAATCATGCCGAGCGTGCGCTCAGCGAGTATTTCACCAGCCTCAACGGCCACCGACCCGCGCACCTCTACGACCTGGTGCTGCGCGAGGTCGAGGAGCCGCTGTTTCGCGTGGTGCTCGACTATGCCGACGGCAACCAGAGCCGCGCCGCCGGGATTCTCGGCATCAACCGCGGCACGCTGCGCAAGAAGCTCAAGCAGTTCGGACTTTCAGGCTCCTGAAGGCTGTGCCTCCGGGCGGCGCCACAGCCCTACCAGTACTTCAGCAGTAAGGCGTCCGCCGTCTTGAGGGGCTGAAGCCCATGTCGTCGACGCCGGTGCGCCGCGCCCTGCTCTCGGTCTCGGACAAGACCGGAATAGCCGAGCTCGCGCGCGCACTCGTGAGTCGCGGCGTCGAAATCCTCTCCACCGGGGGCACGGCGCAGCTGTTGGCGCGCGCCGGCGTTGCGGTGCGCGAGGTCTCGGCCCACACCGGCTTCCCGGAGATCATGGACGGGCGGGTGAAGACCCTGCATCCGAGGATCCACGGCGGCCTGCTCGGCCGGCGCGGCATCGACGATGAGGTCATGGCGCAGCACGGCATCGCGCCCATCGACCTGCTGGTCGTCAACCTGTATCCGTTTGCCGAGGCCATCGCCCGCCCGGGTTGCAGCTACACGGACGCCATCGAGAACATCGACATCGGCGGCCCGGCGATGCTGCGCGCCGCCGCCAAGAACAGCGCTTCAGTCCTCGTGGTCGTCGACCCGGCCGACTACGCACTGCTCTTGAAGGAACTCGACACTCATCAGGGCGGAAGCGACATGGCGACCCGCGCGCGACTCGCGGCCAAGGCCTTCGCTCATACCGCACGCTACGACACCATGGTGGCCGCCTGGCTCGCCGCCCGCGAGCCTCAGGCGCCGACCTTTCCGGCGACCCTGGCGCTGATCTTCGACAAGCTCCAGGATCTGCGCTACGGCGAGAATCCGCACCAGAGCGCCGCTTTCTATCGCGACCCGGGGGCGCACGCCGCGAGCATCTCCCGCGCCACGGTGCTGCAGGGCAAGGACCTGTCCTTCAACAACGTCGCCGACGCCGATACGGCCATCGAGTGCGTACGCGCGTTCCGCGAGCCGGCCTGCGTGATCGTCAAACACGCCAACCCCTGCGGCGCGGCGGTCGCGGCCACGCCCCTCGAGGCCTACGAGCGTGCCTACCGCACTGACCCGACCTCCGCCTTCGGCGGCATCATCGCCTTCAACCGTGAGCTCGACGCCGCCACCGCCGGCGCCATCATCGGCCGCCAGTTCGTCGAACTGCTGGCGTGCCCCGCGGTGCACGCCGAGGCAGCCCGCGTGCTCGCCGCCAGGCCCAACGTGCGGGTACTGACGCTCGGCGAGCTGGGCGCGGGCGAGGACCCGGGGGCTGAGCTGCGCAGCGTCACCGGCGGATTGCTGGTGCAGGCGCGCGACCTCGTGGACCTGCGGGAAGAGGAGCTGCGCATCCCGACCCGGCGCCAGCCGAGCGCTGCGCAGCTCACCGACCTGCGCTTTGCCTGGACCGTGTGTCGGTTCGTCAAGTCGAACGCCATCGTGCTCGCCCGCGACCGTGCCACCGTCGGTGTCGGTGCCGGGCAGATGAGCCGCGTCTACTCGACGCGGCTCGCGGCGATGAAGGCGGCCGACGAGAAACTGCCGCTCGCCGGGGCGGTCATGGCCTCCGATGCCTTCTTCCCGTTCCGCGACAACCTCGACGTCGCCGCCGGCTACGGCGTGCGGGCGGTCATCCAGCCAGGTGGGAGCGTGCGCGACGCCGAGGTGATCGCCGCCGCTGACGAACACGACATCGCCATGGTGTTCACCGCCATGCGCCATTTCCGGCATTAGTCATGAAAGTCCTGATCGTGGGCGCGGGCGGCCGCGAGCACGCGCTGGCGTGGAAATGCGCCGCCGAGCCGCGGGTCACTGAGGTGCTGGTAGCGCCCGGCAACGCCGGCACCGCCGGCGAGACGCGGGTGCGCAACGTCGAGGTCGCCGCCGACGATCTCGCGGGACTGACGCGCCTGGCGGCCGCCGAGCGCATCGACCTCACGATCATCGGCCCCGAGGCGCCGCTGGTCGCCGGCGTCGTGGACGCGTTCGCCGCCGCGGGCCTCAAGTGCTTCGGGCCGACGCGCGGGGCGGCCCGGCTCGAGGGCTCCAAGTCCTTCGCCAAGGACTTCCTGCGGCGTCACGGCATCCCGACCGCGCGCTCGGCCACCTTCACCCGCGCGAGCTTCGATCCCGCATGGCTGCGCGCGCAACGCACGCCCGTGGTCGTCAAGGCGAGCGGACTCGCCGCCGGCAAGGGTGTGGTGATCGCCGCCTCGCACGCCGAGGCGCTCGCGGCGGTGGAGACGATGTTCGGCGGCCGCTTCGGCAGCGCCGGCCATGAGGTGGTGATCGAGGAATTCCTGGTCGGCGAGGAGGCGAGCTTCATCGTCATGGCCGACGGCGTGCACGTCCTGCCGCTTGCCACCTCGCAGGATCACAAGCGCCGCGACGACGGCGACCACGGACCGAATACCGGCGGCATGGGCGCGTACTCGCCCGCTGCGGTGGTCACCCCCGCCCTGCACGCGCGCATCATGCGCGAGGTCATCGAGCCGACGATTCGCGGGCTGGCGGCCGACGGGCTTGCCTATACCGGCTTTCTGTATGCCGGGCTGATGATTGCCGCCGACGGCACGCCGAACGTGCTGGAGTTCAACTGCCGGCTCGGGGATCCGGAGACGCAGCCGATCATGATGCGCCTCGATTCCGATCTCACGGCGCTGTGCGCGGCGGCGCTCGACCAGCGTCTCGATGGCGAGCACGCGCAGTGGAGTCAGAACGCCGCGCTGGGTGTCGTCATGACCGCGGCAGGCTATCCGGAGGGCGTACGCACGGGAGATGTGATCGAGGGGCTCGACCGCGCGGGCCGCCTGCCGGGCAAGATCTTCCACGCCGGCACGCGGCTCGAGGCGGGCCGGGTGCTGACCAACGGCGGCCGGGTGCTGTGTGCGGTGGGGCTGGGCGCCAGCGTTGAGGAGGCGCAGCGCCAGGCGTACACGCTCGCCGGTACGGTGCGCTGGCCGGGCGTGCATTACCGGCGCGACATCGGCCATCGCGCGCTCGGGCGCGGATCGTGAGCCGCAAGCCCGGCGCATCGTTCGAGCATCCGGCGCCGCACATCCTCGAGCTCGACGTGGTCGCGGCCGACATCGACGCCTATGAGCACGTCAACAACGCCGTGTACCTCACCTGGCTCGACCGCGCCGCCTGGTCGCATTCCACCGCGCTCGGCGTGCCGCTCGAGGAGTGCGTACACATGCGACGCGGCATGGCGGCGCTGCGTACCGAGATCGACTTCGTGCGCGCCGCGCGGTGCGGCGAGCGCGTGCAGGTGGCCACCTGGATCGCAGCGAGCGACGGGCGACTGCGCGTGGTGCGGCGCTTTCAGGTGCGACGCGCGGCCGATGGCGCGCCGCTGGCGCGGGCGCTGACCGAGTACGTCTGTATCAACCTCGACTCGGGGCGCGCCACGCGCATGCCGGAGCTGTTCAGCCGCGCCTACGTGGTGACTAAAAGCTAAAGCGCAGGAAGGCTTCCGGGCCGTCGAAGTGCAGGGACACCATCCCAGGCGGGTTGCCGGTCCTATCGGTCAGCGAGATGCGCATGCTGGTGTAGCCGACGCCGATCGCGAAGGACGATTTCCAGCGGTACTGCAGGTCGCCGTGCGCGTCGAGGAAGGAGCCGTTGACGCCGCTCACGGTGGCCTTGAGGTAATTCGCGCGCCCGGTGAGGGCGAAGCGCCGCGAAATCGCCCAGGTGAAATCAAGCGGCACCGTCGGCAGCGGCTCGGCGGCGGATTCGCTCTGCGACTGGCCGGTGGCGGGGATGGAGCCGAGCGCGTACGTCTGCAGCGCGAACACACCGAGGCCGGTGCCGATCTCGAGGCTGTCGTTGTGGATCAGCGAATAGGTATAGGTGAGACCGAAGCTGCGCCAGTCGATCTCGCTCTGCACCAGCTGTCCGGCGCCGAAGTTCTGGTTGCCGAACACGATGCTGTTGGCGAGCACCTGGCTGCCGGTGCGGTCGGCCTCGTAGTACTCGACGCGCAGCTTGCTGCGCTCGCGCATGCGGAACATGAATTCGACCCGCCCCTGGTGCATACGCGGGGCGAGTCCCAGGTCGCGCTCCGCGTTGACCGGCGTGCCGGTGGTACCGGGCGGCGCATTGGTGGTGGGGTCGATCCGCAGGTTGGTCTGGATCGTCGGCGAATAGAAAGCCGCCAGCACGTAGAAACGATCGTGGATCGGGCTGGTCTTCTGCGGTGGCTGCGGCGGCAGCGGCGCCCCGGACAGCGTGTCACGGTCGGCACACGCGAGTGGGGCGTGAAGCGTGGCAACCACCGCGGCCAGCGCGAGCCAGATGCGCATGCGACGTCGCACTCCCTTGGCGCCTGACGGCGCGGGTGGTCGGATCTTACTGACCCATGCGGCGCAAGTGCCAGCGTCGCCGGACGACGACGTGACGCTGAGCACAGCGCGTCGGCGCCTAGCGGCTTGTTGGAGCGTGCCCCGCGGCGTAGCGTGTCGTCATGGCCCCTTCGGGAGAGGCCTGCCGATGACCCACCAGGGCAGTTGTCACTGCGGCCGCGTTGCCTATGAGGTTGAGGGCGAGATCACGCGCGTGACGGAGTGCAACTGCTCGCACTGCGCGCGCAAGGGGTTGCTGTGGTTCGGACCCCGCGCCGCGCTGCATCCCGGAATCGGCGCTCAGCGAATACACCTTCAACCGCCACCGCATCAGGCACCAGTTCTGCGCGGTGTGCGGTTGCGAGCCGTTTGCCTTCGGCAGGGATCCCAAGGGGGCCGATACGGTCGCGATCAACGTGCGTTGCCTGCCGGAGATTGATCCGGCAGGCCTCATGATCACGCCCTTCGATGGACGGACTCTGTAGCGCCTTAGCGCTTCATCGCCTCGAAGAATTCCCCGTTCGACTTCGTATCCTTCATCTTGTCGAGCAGGAACTCGATCGCCGCCAGCTCGTCCATCGGGTGCAGGAGCTTGCGCAGGATCCACATCTTGGCGAGCTCGCCCTGGTCGGTGATCAGCTCCTCCTTGCGCGTGCCGGAGCGGTTGATGTTGACCGCCGGGAATACCCGCTTCTCGGAGATGCGCCGGTCAAGGTGGATCTCGCTGTTGCCGGTGCCTTTGAATTCCTCGTAGATGACGTCGTCCATCTTCGAGCCGGTGTCGATGAGCGCAGTGGCGAGGATGGTGAGACTGCCACCCTCTTCGATGTTGCGCGCCGCGCCGAAGAAGCGCTTCGGGCGCTGCAGCGCGTTGGCGTCCACGCCGCCGGTGAGCACCTTGCCGGAGGACGGCACCACGGTGTTATAGGCACGCGCCAGGCGGGTGATCGAGTCGAGCAGGATCACCACGTCCTTCTTGTGCTCCACCAGCCGCTTGGCCTTCTCGATCACCATCTCGGCCACCTGCACGTGGCGGGCGGCGGGCTCGTCGAAGGTGCTGGACACCACCTCGCCCTTCACGGTGCGCTGCATCTCGGTGACTTCCTCGGGCCGCTCGTCGATCAGCAGCACGATGAGGTACACCTCGGGATGGTTGGAGGTAATGGCGGTGGCGATGTTCTGCAGCAGCATCGTCTTGCCGGCCTTCGGCGGGGAGACGATGAGTCCGCGCTGTCCCTTGCCGATGGGGGCCACCAGATCGATGGTGCGCGCGGTCAGGTCCTCGGTGGAGCCGTTACCGCGTTCGAGTTTCAGCCGTTTGGTCGGATGGAACGGCGTCAGATTCTCGAACAGCACCTTGTTGCGCGAGCTCTCCGGGGAGTCGAAGTTGATCTCGCCCACCTTGAGCAGCGCAAAGTAGCGCTCGCCGTCCTTGGGCGGACGGATGAGCCCGGAGATCGTGTCGCCGGTGCGCAGGTTGAAGCGCCGGATCTGGCTCGGGCTCACGTAGATGTCGTCGGGGCCGGCCAGATACGAGCCGTCTGCCGAGCGCAGGAAGCCGAAGCCGTCCTGCAGGATCTCGAGCACGCCGTCGCCGTAGATGTTCTCGCCGTTACGGGCGTGCGCCTTGAGGATCGAGAAGATGATGTCCTGCTTGCGCGAGCGCGCGAGGCTCTCCAGCCCCATCGTCTCGGCCATCTTCACCAGCTCGTGAATCGGCTTCGCCTTCAGCTCCGTCAGGTTCATGGAGCTGCGCGACTGCACGAGCTCCGCCGGGCTGATGATCTCCGAGTCGTCGACCTCGAACGGCTCCGGGTCGTGCATCATCTCGTCGGGCCGGCCACCGCCGTTGCCCATCGGGCCGCGGTTGCCGTCGCGATTGCCGTGGCGCGGACCCTTGTTGGGCCGGTTGCGGCCCTGATTACCGAGGTAGCCTCTCACAGATTACTGTCCAGAAATGCCGTCAGCTGCGGCTTGGAAACGGCCCCGACCTTCTGCGCCTCGACCGTGCCGTTCTTGAAGAGAATCAGCGTGGGTATGCCACGGATGCCGAACTTCGGCGGGGTCTGCGGGTTCTCATCGATGTTGAGCTTGGCGATCGTGACGCGGCCCTGGTACTCGCTCGCGATCTCATCGAGCATCGGGGCGATCATCTTGCAGGGCCCGCACCACTCGGCCCAGAAATCCAGCAGTACCGGCTTATCGGACTTGAGAACGTCCTGTGCAAAAGTGGCATCGGTCGTGTGCACGATGTTGCTCGGCGACGCCGCTGATGCTGTGTCGGGGAGCGAGGATGTCTTCGGACTACTCACGCGGTTCAACCTCCGTTGATGCAGAGCGTGGAAAGTTCAATTTATGGAGTCTGCGGAAAATCCGGCGCGGGTCGGCATTAAGTGCCGAAAAGCGATGCCAGTTGCACCCGTCAAACGGTTACACTAACTCGTCGGTTGAGTATCTGACCCTTAGGGGAAGAGGATTACCGAGCTGGCGGGTGCGGACCTGATGGCCCGCTGACTGAGATACTTTGTAGCGCTTCCGGGCTGGTTTTTCAAGTCCCGTCGCGCTTTTCGCATAACACTCCGGCCCTTACTGATGACTGTTCCACACTCCGACGCCGTCGCCTTCGCATCCCTTGGCCTGCGCGGGGAAGTCATGCAGGGCGTGCGGCAGGCGGGTTTCTCACTGTGCACGCCCATTCAGGCGCAGACGCTGCCGATCGCGCTCGCGGGGCGCGACGTCGCCGGTCAGGCGCAGACCGGCACCGGCAAGACCGCCGCATTTCTCATCGCCCTCTACCAGGCGCTGCTCACCCGCCCGCCGCCGCCGGGGCGCAGCCCCACCTCGGTGCGGGCGCTGATCGTTGCGCCGACGCGCGAGCTTGCGGTGCAGATTCACTACGACGCGCTCACGCTTGGCGCGCACACCGGCCTCAAGCACTCGGTGGTATTCGGCGGCATCGACTACGACAAGCAGCGCCAGGAGCTCGGCGGCGGCTGCGATGTGCTGATCGGCACCCCGGGCCGGCTCATCGATTATCTCAAGCAACACGTGTACGACCTGCGTCACGCGCAGGTCCTGGTCCTCGATGAGGCGGACCGCATGTTCGATCTGGGGTTCATCGCCGACATCCGCTATCTGCTGCGGCGCCTGCCGCCGCCGCTGCGCCGCCAGTCGATGCTGTTCTCCGCGACGCTCTCCTACCGGGTGCTGGAGCTCGCCTACGAGCACATGAACAACCCGGAGCTGGTGCGCATCGAGCCCGACAAGCGCACGGTGGATGCGGTGCGCCAGATCATCTACTACCCGGCGATGGAGGAGAAGGTAGCGTTGCTCATCGGGCTGCTGCATCAGAGCGAGGCGCATCGCACGCTGGTGTTCGTCAATACCAAGCGCAGCGCCGAGCGCCTCGAGAGCGTGCTGAAGGCCAACGGCTTCCACGCCCAGGCGCTGTCGGGCGACGTACCGCAGGCGAAGCGCCTGCGCTTCCTGCGCGACTTCCACGACGGCAAGCTCGCGGTATTGATCGCCACCGATGTCGCCTCGCGCGGCCTGCACATCCCTGACGTGAGCCACGTGTTCAACTTCGATCTGCCGCAGGACCCGGCCGACTACGTGCATCGTATCGGCCGCACCGCACGTGCCGGCGCCGAGGGCGATGCCATCAGCTTCGCGTGCGAGGAGTACGCGGTCGGACTTCCGGACATCGAGGATTACCTCGGCCACAAGATTCCCGCCGGCGCGATCGCCCCCGAGCTGCTCGCTCAGGGCGTACTGCCGGGCAGCCCCGCGCCGCGCTTCCACCGGCCGCACGCCGGCGGCGGACGGCGCCCCGGCGGCCCTCCCCGAGGGGCACGCGAGGCGCGCGGCGGACGCCATGGACGGGGAAGATAAGTCGATGAAAGATAGGTCTTTTCTCGTCCTCACGCCGCCGTGCCCGCGGACCGTGACACGAAGGAGGCGGCTCGGCTAAGCTCGGCCTCCTTGGGGGCCGCCGCCTGTAGCTCCAGAAGCCTTCGCATGGCGGAAATCGAAGATAACGTCGACCGCGAGCTGTTTCGCAACGTCGAGAAGCTCCGTCAGTTGCGCATCGAGCATCGCGACCTCGACGAGGTCATCTCGCGGCTGTCGCTCGATCTGTACGTCAATGAGCTGCAGCTGAAGCGCCTGAAGAAACGCAAGCTGATGCTGAAGGACCAGATCGCGCGCCTGGAGAGTCAGCTGATCCCGGATCTGAACGCCTGATGGATAGCGCCGGCAGCGCCGTCAACGGCGTGCTCCTGCAGCTCCCGATCCCGCAGCTGCTGGCTGAGATCGCAGCGATCCTGATCGCCATCGTGGTGGCCTACGCGGTGGCGCGCGCGGTGCGTGCGCGAGCGGCTGCCGATGCGGCCGCGGGCGGCACCGAGCGGCTGCTCGAGTCGCTGTTGCTGCTGGCGCCGCTGCTCGCGGCGCTGGCGCTACTCGCCGTCGCACACCCGCTGCTGGCGCTCACCGGCTTCGACGTCACGCTCGTCGACCGCGCGCTCGAGCTCGCCGCGGCGACGCTGCTGGTGCGCTTTGGGGTGCACATCCTCGGTCTGCTGCTGGGACCCACCTCCTGGGTGCGCAGCCGCGAGCGCACCATCACCACGGTGCTGGCGATCATCGTCGCGGTCGCGCTGCTCGGCTGGCTGGATGCGATCGAGGCGATGCTCAATCGCGTCCACCTGGTCCCGGGCCGCAGCCAGTTCAGCCTGTGGGAGCTGCTCAAGGGGCTGGTGATCGTGACTGCCTTCGTGGTAGTCGCGAGCCTCGTGGCGCGCGCGCTCGAGCGCCACGTCATGCGGCTCGAGCAGCTCGCCGTATCCACAAGGGTGGGTGTCTCCAAATCCACCTATTTCCTGCTGGTCGGGCTCGGCATCCTGCTTGGCATAAACGCCGCAGGTGTCGACGTCACGACGCTCAACGTGCTCACCGGCGCCATCGGTCTCGGGCTCGGGTTCGGCCTGCAATCGGTCGCCAGCAACTTCGTCAGCGGCTTCGTGCTGCTCATGGACAAGTCCATCAAGCCCGGCGACGTGATCAGTTTCACTTCCGCCAATACCGGCGACAACTCCGGCAGCAGCAACTTCGGCTGGGTACAGGAGCTGCGCGGGCGTTACGTCGTGGTGCGCGACCGCGACGGCGTCGACACGCTGGTGCCGAACCAGAACCTGATCACCAGCCCGTTCATCAACTGGAGCTACTCGGACCAGCGGGTACGCATCAGGCTGCCGGTGACCGTGAGCTACGACGACGACCCGGAGGTGGCGCTGCAGCTGCTGCTGGAGGCGACCGCCGACCACCCGCGGATCCTGCGCGATCCGGCGCCGGTGTCACGGCTCATCAGCTTCGAGGACAACGGCATGCGGCTCGAGATCCGCTTCTGGATCGCCGACCCCGTGAACGGGGTCAATAACGTGCGCTCCGACGTCAACCGCGCCATCTGGAGGATCTTCCGTGAGCACGGCGTGCACATCCCGGTGCAGCAGCACGACGCGCGTATCCTCGATGCCCGCAGCCGCCGGCCACCGGGCGATGCCGCGGCGGGCGGCGGCGCGCCCGGCCACGACCGCGCCGCGGACTGACGGCGCGCGCCGCAAGCCCCCGTGCCGCTCGCGGTAAATGCGGCCCTGACGATCCCGGACCACGAGCTGGAGCTGGCGTTCGTGCGCGCCTCGGGGCCCGGTGGCCAGAACGTCAACAAGGTTTCAAGCGCCGTGCAGCTGCGTTACGACCTCGCCGGCAGCACAGCGCTCAGCGATGCCGTCAAGGCGCGGCTCCGTGCCCTGAGCGGCCGACGCCTGACTGGCGAGGGCGCACTGTTGATCATCGCGCGCACTCACCGCTCGCAGGAGCAGAATCGGCGCGCCGCCGAGCAGCGGCTCATCGAGCTGATTACGCGCGCACTCATCCAGCCCAAGGCGCGCAAGGCCACGGCACCGACCCGCGCCGCCCGCGAGCGCCGCCTCGAGGGCAAGACACACCGCCAGCGCGCCAAGCGGCTGCGCGGGCGGCCGCGCTGGGACGATTGACGGAGGTAAGCGATGTACTCATCCGCCGCCATGGCGTTTCTGCACCATCTCGCCGCCTTCACGCTGGTGGCCTCGCTCGCCGTCGAGGTGGCGATGTTCAAGCCGCCACTCACCGCCCAGCAGGCGCAGCGGCTGGTGTGGACCGACACGATCTTCGGCGCTGCGGCGAGCGTGGTGCTGATCGTCGGCCTGCTGCGCGTGCAGTACTTCGAGAAGGGGCCGGCCTACTACTGGCACGACCTGTTCTTCCTCATCAAGTTTGCTGCGTTCGTGGTTGCCGGGCTGCTCTCGATCTACCCAACCGTGACCTTCCTGTCGTGGCGCAAGGCGATCAAGGCGGGCGAGGCGCCCGCGGTGAGCGCTGCGCGCACGCGCCGCGTGCGGCTGTGTCTGATGCTCGAGCTCACCGCCGTCATGGTGATTCTCGGCTGCGCGGCGCTGATGGCGCGCGGCGCCGGCTATCTGCGCTGATGCTCAGCCGCCCGCGGCGCCTGCCGGCGCCGCGGGCGGCACCCGGATCAGCCACGCAGCGAGCGCCGGCAGCAGAATGATCGCCGCCAGCATATTCACCAGGAACATGAAAGTCAGCATGACGCCGATGTCCGCCTGGAACTTGAGCGGCGAGAACACCCAGGTCGCAACCCCGATGGCGAGCGTGATGCCGGTGAAGATGATGCTCGCGCCGGTGACTCGCAGCGTGTGCTCGTAGGCATCGTGCACGCTCTGTCCCTGGCGCAGGAACTCCTGCATGCGGCTGAAGAGGTAGATGCCGTAGTCGACGCCGATGCCGGCGCCCAGCGCCACCATGGGAAGCGTCGAGATCTTCAGCCCGATCCCGACCAGCGCCATCACGGCGTACACCAGCACCGACACCAGCGCCAGCGGCACCACCACCAGCACCGTGCCGAGGACCGAGCGGAACGTCAGCAGGCACATGATGATCACCGCACCGAACACGCCGGCCAGGATCAGCAGCTCGCGGGACTTGACGGTCTCGTTGGTGGCCGCCATGACGCCGACATTGCCGGCCGCCAGACGCACCACCGCGCCGGACAGCGGATTGGCCGCGCGCCACGCCTTGACCTGCGCCACCGCGCGCGCAATGGTCCCGGCGCGGTGATCGGTGAGGAACATCATCACCGGCACGACGTCGCAGTTCTCATTCAGCAGTCCGGTGCTGGTCTCGATGTAGCGCGTCGACTGCGTGAGCTGCGTCTGCTCGCGCGGGATGCTGCGCCACTTGAGACTCCCCTCGTTCCAGCCGGCGATCGCCAACTTGGCGATGAACGGCAGCGTGATCACTTCCTGCATGCCCTCGACGTTGCGCATATGCCAGCCGAAGCGGTCGATCGCCGTCATGAGATCGTGGCTGACGCACACCGGCTCCTGCGACTCGACAATCGCGGTCAGCACGTCGACGCCGATCGAGAACTTGGTGGTGATGACGTCGTTGTCGCGGTTGTAGCGCGAATCGGCGCGCAGCTCCGGCACACCGGCCTGGGTATCGCCGATCGGCGTCTCGCGGCCCTTCCACCAGCCCGCCACGGCAAGTAGCGCCGCGCTGAGGATGATAACGAGCGCCGGGCCGCGCGCCGTGATGCCCGCCATGTGGTGCCAGAGCGCGGCCAGCTGCCCCTGGCGCCGCTCCACCCGGGCGCGGAACGCAGGGCCCAGGCGCACGTAGGACACCAGCACCGGCAGCAGCACCAGGTCGGTGAGGATCACGATGGCGACGCCGATGCTGGCGGTGATCGCCATCTCGCGGATTACCTGCACCGGGATCATCAGTATGGAGACGAAGCCGACCAGATCGGCGAGCAACGCGATGACCGCCGGGATCAGCAGCTGCCGGAAGACGCGCCGCGCGGCCTGCATGCTGTCGAGCCCGGCGAGCGCCGCATCCGCCGCCGCGCTGATCTTCTGCACGCCGTGGCTCACGCCGATCGCAAAGATGAGAAACGGCACCAGCAGGCCGATCGGATCGATCCCGTAGCGCAGCACCACGAGTGACCCGAGCTGGCAGATGACGGCCACCAGCGAGCACATCACCGGCACGCAGGCGATGCGCCACGACTGGCAATAGAGGCGCACCGCGAGCAGCGTCAGGACCAGTGTGATGCCGGCGAACAGCACCACCGAGGCTGCACCGTCGGCGATGTCGCCGACTACCTTCGCAAAGCCGATGATGTGCACATCGATTCCGCTGTCCGGCTGCTCGATCGCAGCCCGTACGTTCCGTTCGAGCTCGTGGGCGACGGCGATCGGACTCACCGGCCGACCCTGTGCATCGCGGTCGAGCACGATCGCGCTCACCAGCGCGCCCGAGAAATCGTTCGCCACCAGGCGGCCGACGATGCCGGCCTTGCGGACGTTGTCGCGCACGCGCGCGAAGTTGGCGGGCGTCGCGGTGAAGTCCTCCGGCACCACATTGCCGGCCTCGATGCCGTCCTCGACCACCTCGAGGTAGCGCACGTTGGGCGTGAAGATCGACTGCACGCGCGTGCGGTCGATGCCGTCCATGACGATCACCTCGTCGGTCGCCTTGCGCAGCGCGGCGAAGAACTGCGGCGTGAACATGTTGCCGTCGCGTGCGATGAGCGCCACCAGCACGCGGTTGGCACCCTGGAACTCCGTGACCCTGGGATCGAGGTAGGTGCGCATGTACTCGTGGCGCACCGGCAGCGTCTTGCTGAAGGAGGTATCGATCCGCAGGCCGCGCAGCGCCACGCCACCGAGCGCGAGGGTGCCGAGCGTGAACAGCGCGAGGATCAGTGCGCGGTGGCCGAAGATGCAGCGCTCGAGCCAACCGCCGAAGCCGGGCAGTGCCGCATCGCGCACCGGTCCGCCGGCCGCCATCAGCGCAGCGCCCCCGAAGCGGCGCCGCCGCCGAGCGACAGCCGCCGGGCGCCGCCCTCGCCCACCACGGCAAGTGCATCGTTGCCGACGGCGAGCGCCGCCGACAGGCCGCTGCGGTCGGTCTGCTTGTCGAGCGTGAACGAGCGGCCGTCATCGCGGCTCACCAGCACCACTCCCGAGAGACCGACGACCACGACCGTGCCTCCCGGCAGGCGCGCCGCACCGTCGAGCATCTCGACGGTGCCGGTGTCGATGCGGCCCCAGCTCTGCCCGCCGTCCGGCGAGCGATACAGGTTGCCGCGCATCCCGCCGGCGAGTAGCCCGCCGCCTGCGAGCGGCAGGATGTCGAAGAACGAGCCCGCATAAGGTGAGGGGAGCTCCCGCCAGTGCGCCCCCGCGTCGTCCGAGCGGTACAGATGTCCCGCTTCGGCGGCGATGTAGAGCTGCGTGTCGGAGGCGGCCACGATACGGTTCAGGTGATAGCCGCCGCCGGCCGCGGCGTCGGTCGCATCGGCGGGTGCTGCGCCGGAGGCGTGCGCCCCGCGCGGCTGCGGTGCCGCGGCTGGGGCAAAAGCGCGCTCGCTCCAGCTCGCGCCGCGGTCGGCGCTTACCAGATAAGTGCTGTAGGCGCCGACTGCGATCGCCGCGCCGCTTGCGCCGCACCACACGTCGAGCAGCGGTCGCTGTGCTTCGGGGGCGTTGTGGGTGAGCTGCCAGTTCTCGCCGCCATCGTCGCTGACCGCGGCGACCTCATCGTGCCCGACCGCAATGCCATGACGGGCGTCGAAGAAGCAGACTCCGGTGAGCAGCGCCTGCGTCGGCACGCTCGCCGCCTGGCGCCAGCTCGCGCCGCCATCGTCGGACAGCACGATGACGCCGCGGTCGCCGACCGCGACCAGCCGCTCACCCGCCGCGCCCAGCGCGATCAGCAGGGAACGCGCGGCGAGCGCAGCGTGCTCGGCGTAACGCGGCGCCTTTGCCGGGGTAGCTGGCGGATCAGCCCCCGCGACCGGGGCGAGCAGCAGCGCTGCGGCTGCTGCCGCCGCCAGGCGCCGCGCGCTTCGCATCGGATCCCTCCGCCGGGCGCACCCTCAACGGATGCCGCGGCGCTCCAGCATGCTCGGCTGATAGTCGTCGGGCGAGCGCTTGATGTCGAAGTTATAGGACTTCGGCTCCTCGTTCTGCAGGCCGAGCGCGAGGTAGCGTCCGTTGGACAGATCCATGACCAGCTCGAGCGTCGTCCACAGGGACGGCAGGTCGTAGTAGTTCATGGCATGCCCCTCCTGCACGCGGTAGAGCTGCCCACGCGAGTCGTAGCAGTCGACCGCGAGGATCTGCCAGGAGTCCTCGTCCACGTACAGGGTGCGGCGGCTGTAGAGGTGGCTCTGGCCGGGCTTGAGCTTGGAGTCCACCACCCACACGCGGTGCAGCTCGTAGCGCGCCAGATCCTGATTGATGTGGTTCTTGTGCAGGATGTCGGCGTACTTGAGCTTCGGGCTCTGCAGACGGTAGGCGTTGTAGGGCACGTACATCTCGCGCTTGCCGACGATCGTCCAGTCGTAGCGCTGCGGGCTGCCGTTGTACATGTCGAACTGGTCGGCGGTCCGCAGGTTGTCGGCGTTGGTGCCCGGGTTGTCGAACGCCACGTTGGGTGCGCGCCGCACGCGCCGCTGGCCGGGGTTGTAGACCCAGGCGCGCCGATTCTCCTTGGCCTGATCGAGCGTCTCCTGCACCAGCAGGATCTCGCCTGCGAGCCGCGCCGGCGCGGTGGTCTCCTGCGTGAAGTACAGCAGGATGTTGTTCATCTTCGCCTCGGTCATGCCGGGCTCGTAGTACTCGAAGTAGAACTCCTCCTTGAAGTTCACCAGCGTGTAGCTGCCGCTCGCGGTGAGCGGCGCCTGCCCGATCTGCAGCTGTGCCGCGACCCCGCGCCAGCGGGTCACGTGGTTCCAGTAGATCTCGACCCCCGACTGCGGAATCGGGAACGGCACGCCGCCGAGCGCGCCAGTGATGCCGTTGCCATCCGGCACCAGGCGGCCGCTCGTGGCATTGCGCTTGGTCGCCTCGTAAACGTGCTCGGGGGAGGCGGCGCTGCGGCGCGTCTGATAGACGATCATCTTGTAGTCGGGGTAGGCCTTGAAGAGCGCCTTGTGGCCCTCGGTGAGCTTCGAGGCGTATTGGCTCATGTTGGCCGCGCTGATCGTGAACAGCGGCTTGTCGTCGGCGTACGGGTCCGGGTGGTGATCGCCCGAGTGATAGCTCGGGAAGCCCGCATCGGCCGCCGACTTGATGCCGCCGGTCCAGGCGGGAATCGAGCCGTCGGCGTTACCCGCCTTCTCGCCGCCGAGCGGCGTCAGGTCGGCTCCGAGCCGCGCGGCCTCCTGCGGGCTCACCGCCCCCCAAGTGAGCTGCGCGGTGAGAACCGCAGCCGCCGCGCCGAACCGTAACAGCCTCTTCATTGCAGCCCCTCCTGTCGCTCACACATGCCCGTAGGGACCCGCGCGGCTCAGAATGAAAGTTTGATCGACGCCGCGAGAAAATCGCGGTCGGACAGCAGGTTGTACTGACTGGCACCGCCGTAGTGGGTGTAGGAGACGTCGAGCTCGAGGCGTTGGCGGGTGCTCGCGGTCACACCAATCGTGTCGGCATGGCGGCCGGCGAGGAACGCACCTCCCGGACCCGGCGACACCCCGCTCACATCCTGGCTCCAGGTGAGATGCGGCAGCAGGTTCCAGTCGCCGACCACATTGTCGTACTCGAGGCGGCCGGCGGCGACGTACCCCCAGGCAAAGTCGCTCGCAAAGGCCGAGCCGGGGATGACGCACTGGAATCCCGGTGTAGTGCACTGGCCGTTCACGGCCGGAAACTCCGGATAACCGCCGAGGTTCGGGTTGCCGCTCAGCGTACCCGGACCCCCGAAACGCACACCGAAGCCTTCCGGGCCGCCGCTGTACTTGCTCGGAAGATTCGCGTAGTCGCCCCCGGCTTCGAGCACCAGCACCGCCTGGGAGGCCTTGAACACGTTGGCCCACACCTGCGTCGCCGTAACGTCGAAGTGCCAGGTGTCCTCCAGCATGTAGCCCTTGACGGTCTGTCCGAGCCCGTAGAGGCCGAACTGATTGCAGCCCGTGATGGGAGTCGCGGAGCTCGGCACGCAATGCCCCGGCCCCGTGGTCGGCTCGCCGAGGAGCTTGGCGATCCCCGTCTCGAACGGGCTGAGCGAGGCGTAGATGAGCTCAGGCAGGTCGAGCTGCAGCGGCACGTCGTGACGGTAGGCGATCTCGCCCTGCAGCGCAGTACCGGTCGCCTGGACCTGAGTGTTGAAGGACACCCCGAGCATCTTGATGTCGTTCGGGAACTGCTCGAAGTAGCCTTCCGAGCTGGCGTACAGGTTGGCCGCCAGATTGCTCGCCTGGTTATTGACGTTGCCCCCGGCGCGCAGCGTGTTGACGCCGATGGTCGCGTACTCGGTGGCCGTCGCGAGACTCATGTTGCCGCCCTGCGAGGCGGCCGCCTGCTGGCCGAGCGCCGCACCGGTGGCGATGGCGAGCGGCAGCGAGCCGGTGGCGACGTACGCCTGAGCCGCGGCGCCCACCGCGTTCACCGCCCCATAGGCGTTGCCGAAGCCCGCCTGCGTGCCGGACTGAATGGAGATGAGCGGCAGCCGGCTTGTGTAGTTGAGGAAGTAGAAGCCGAGCTCGGTGCCCTGGCTGAAGTTCGGCAGGTACCACTTGAACTTGACGCCCACCTGACCGGACTCCGGCGGGCGGTCGTCGGGCAGGCGCGGTATCGCCTGGAAGTTGCCGATGAGCGAGCCGCCGAGCGATGTGAAATCGACACCCTGGTCGGAGATCGCGCCGAAGCCGAGCACGATCTTGTTGCCGCCGGCGCCGGCGATGTCGTTGGTACTGAAGTAGGCACCGTCGGGCTCGATGATGTCCTGGTGCCAGTCGAAGAGGTAAATAAGCTGGGTGCTCAAGTTCTTCGTGAGCTGGATGTTGAACACCGCCGACTCATCCGGCAGCAGCGCCTGCTTGAGCTCGGCGCCCGGCACCTGCAGCGCCGTCACGTCGAAGTAATCGACCTGGTTGAGCCCGCCCGGAATGAAGGTGCTCTCGCCCCAGTCGACCACCTGGCGCCCGAGCCGCAGCTCCGAGGGCATCGCGCCCATATTGAAGCGCAGGTAGCCGAATGCATCCAGCAGGCGGGTGTAGCTGCCGACGACGTCCTTGGCGTCGTGCGACAGCGGCGTGCGGTCGGTATTGTTGCCCATGACATAGAAGTCATAGAGGCCCGAGCCGCGCACGAAGATACCGGCCTTGTCCTTATAGTTGAGCGACAGCTCGGTGGTACCGGTCAGCGCGGCGGTGAACGTGCCCTTGCCGTAGTTGAGGTCGCCGTCGTCGATGTTGGGCCCGTAGCCGCAGCCGCCATCGGCGATCGCAATCAGCGCGCAGCTGCGCCCCTCGGTGCGAAATCCCTGGCCGTAGCCGATGGTCGTGTCCCAGGAACCGCTCCAGTCACCGGAAGAGAAATTGAAGGCGCGCGCGTCGGGAACGGTGCCCAACGCCAGACAGACCGCCGCCGGGGCGATCAGCAGCCCGCGACGCCCGATGTGCACTTTCCTCATGTCTCCCCCTGATGCCTTGCGGCCCCGGTCCGACCACTGGACCTGCGTCCGCCAAGCCCCGACGTTACTTGAAAGCGACGCTCGCTAGTCCGTTTCTGGCGCTTGCACGCCGGGTTCTTGTTTGTTCCGCAACACACGACCTGCGCCGGCAGTCTACGACTCGGCAACGCGGCGCGGCAAGCCGATTCCCCGCTCGCAACCGGCTGATGCTGTGGCGGAACTGTGCGCGCCGGCACTACCCGCCGTCGATCACTCGAAGGCAATCGCGGGCAGGTCGAGTGCGATGAGAAAGTATTCGAACAGATGCTGGATGACGCGGATCTGGTTGTGCAGCCGATGATCGCTCTCGAGCAGGTGCAGCGCCGCCCGGTTGGCCTGCGCGAAGCGCACGCTGTGCTCGTACGGCACCACTTCGTCGCGCCAGCCATGCACCACCGCGGCCGGGCAGTCGAGGCCGCCGGCACGCAACTCCGGCAGACCCTCCAGATAGAGCGCCGGCGCCATGAGGAACACCCCGCGCGCGTGCAGCAGCGATGCCGAAGCGACCGCCACGTAGCCGCCCATGCTGGAGCCGACCAGCACCAGGTCGCCGGCGAGCTCCTTGCAGAAGTCCACCAGCCGGGCGACGCGGGCGCGCGGCCCGTCGATACCGCGATAGTCGACCGAATGCGCCTCGTAGCCCTCGCTGCGGGCGATCTCGGCCAGCGCGGTGATCTTACGGCCCCACGGACCGCTCTCCTGGCCGTGGGAGAACACGACGTGACGGGTCACGGGCCCCTCCAGGGCGACTCAGCCAGGACTGGGTGCCAGCTCACCATGAGCGAATAATGCAGGCAATGGAAACCACAAGCCAAGCACGCACGGCGCGCCAGGGGCCCGGTTGGCAGTTCTGGATCGACCGCGGCGGCACCTTCACCGACGTGGTCGGACTCGCGCCGGATGGCACCCTGCACATCCGCAAGGTGCTCTCGGCACCCGCCGACCGCGCAGCCACCGCGGATCCGGGACTCAATGCGGCACGCGAGATCCGCGCCGCCGTGGCGCCGCAGGCCGCGGTGACCGAGGTCAAGGCCGGTACCACCGTGGCGACGAATGCGCTCCTCACGCGCAGCGGCGAGCCGGTGGTGCTGGTGACCACTGCCGGATTCGCCGACGCCCTGCGGGTCGGATACCAGAACCGCCCGGACATCTTCGCGCGCAACATCGTATTGCCGACGCGCCTGTATGCGACCGTCATCGAGGCCGAGGAGCGGATCGATGCCGACGGCAAGGTGCTCACCCCGCTCGATGAGCCGCGCCTGCGGGCCGAACTCTCGAGCGCGCGCCGTGCCGGCCGGCGCGCGCTCGCCATCGTGTTCCTGCACGGTTGGCGCTACCCGCAGCATGAACGCGCGGCGGCCGCGGCCGCCCGCGAGCTCGGCTTCGAGGAGGTGTCGGTGTCGCACGAGCTGTCGCCGCTGGTGCGCTATGTGACGCGCGGCGACACCACGGTGCTGAACGCCTACCTGGCGCTGCCGCTGCGCGCCTATCTGTCGGGGCTCACGCAGCAATTGCAGGCACTCGATCCGGCGGCACGCCTCACGCTCATGCAGAGCAACGGCGGGTTGGCCGACGCGAGCTCCTTTCACGCCATGTCGAGCGTGCTGTCCGGTCCCGCCGGCGGGCTGATCGGCATGCGCTGGGTGGGCGAGCGGGCGGGCTTCCCGCGCCTGATCGGCTTCGACATGGGAGGCACCTCCACCGACGTGTCGCTCATCGACGGTGAGCTGCCGCAGCGCTTCGAGCACCTGATCGCGGGTGTGCGGCTCATGCAGCCGATGCTCGACGTGCACTCGATCGCCGCCGGCGGCGGCTCGATCCTCACGTTCAGAGACGGGCGCTTCGCGGTCGGCCCGGCCTCCGCCGGCGCGGATCCGGGTCCGGCGTGCTACGGGCGCAGCGGGCCACTGACCCTCACCGATGTGCAGGTGCTGCTCGGGCATCTGCGTGCCGACACGCTGCCGGCGGTCTTCGGTCCCGACGGCGCCGCGCGTATCGACGCGCAGCAGGTGGCCGGCGCTTTCCGCAGCCTCGCCGAGCGCGTGAGCCGCGAGGTGGCGCACGGCTGCTCGGCAGAGCTCGTCGCCGAGTCGTTCCTGCAGGTGGGCGTCGAGGCGATGGCCAACGCCATCCGCCAGGTATCGGCACGCCGCGGCCTCGACGCCGCAGACTTCACCCTGTTCTGCTTCGGCGGCGCGGCCGGTCAGCACGCCTGCCGCGTGGCGCGCGCCGCTGGTGTGCGCCGCGTGCTGGTGCATCCGCTGGCGAGCGTGCTGTCGGCGTTCGGGGTGGGCGTGGCGGATCGCCTCGCCGTGCGCCGCGCGAGCCTGCGCGCACCGCTGAGCGACGCCGGGCTCGCGGCCGCGCACGCCGCGCTCGCGCAGCTCGCCGTACAGGCGCAGGCCGAGCTCGCCACATTCTCCCCTGAGCCCGAGCGCTTAAGCCTCGCGCTGCTGCTCGAGGTGCGTGCCGGCGACAGCGACGTAACACTGTCAATTCCCGTGGGCCCGCTCGAGGAAGTGCGCGCGCGCTTCCACGACGAGCACCTGAAGCGCTTCGGCTTCGCCGCCCATAGTCTCGAGGTGGTGATCGAGGCGCTGCGCGCCGAGGCGCGCCTGAGCTCACTCGATCCGCACAGGGTCCGGATCCCCGTGCCTGCCGCGCCGGCAACGCTGCCGGCTCACGTGCGCGCCTGGTTCGGCGGCTGGCGCGAGGTGCCGCTCATCCCCATGGCGAACCTCACGACCACGCTCGCAGGACCTGCGCTGATCGTCGAGCCGCACAGTACCGTCGTGCTCGAGAGCGGCTGGCGGGCGCAGCGGCTCCCCGGCGGCGAACTGCTGCTCGAGGACGACGCGGTCGCCGCCGCCAGCGAGCGGGCTGACGAGGGCGGCACGCACGCCGCCGATCCGGCGCGCATCGAGATCTCCAACAATCTCTTCATGCATATCGCCGAGCAGATGGGCGAGGTGCTGAAGGCGACCGCGCAGTCGGTGAACATACGCGAGCGGCTCGACTACTCGTGCGCGCTGTTCGACTCAGGTGGCGGTCTGGTCGCCAACGCCCCCCACATGCCGGTGCATCTCGGGTCGATGGGCGCGAGCGTGCGGGCCGTGATCGCAGCCCCGCAGGTGCGCCTGCGGCCCGGGGACGCATGGCTCCTCAACAGCCCCTACCACGGCGGCACGCACCTGCCCGACATGACGATCGTCACGCCGGTATTCATCGGTGACGACGCGCGCCCCGACTTCTTCGTCGCCTCGCGCGCCCATCATGCCGACATCGGCGGCATGACGCCTGGCTCCATGCCACCCTTCAGCCGGACCATTGACGAGGAAGGCGCGCTGTTTGAGTGCTTCCCGCTGGTAAGCGATTCACGCTTCAACGAGCCCGAGCTGCGCGCGGCGCTCGCCGCCGGCCGCTGGCCGGCGCGCCGCCCGGAGCAGAACCTGGCGGACCTGCGCGCCCAGCTCGCCGCCAACGCGCGCGGCATCGCCGAGATTCGCCGCGCGGTCGAGCGCCACGGGCTCGCGAGTCTGCATGAGCGCATGCGCGAGGTGCAGGACAACGCGGCGCTGTCGGTGCGCAACGCCATCGGCGAGCAGCTGAGCGGCGAGTTTCGTTACGAGCTGGACGACGGACAAGTGATCGCGGTGCGCGTCGACATCGACCGCGATGCGCGCCGTGCGCGGGTCGATTTCACCGGCAGCTCCGCGCAGGGAGCGCATAACTTCAATGCACCGCGTGCCGTGTGCCTGGCGGCGGTGCTGTACGTGTTCCGCACGCTGATCGAGCGGCCGATCCCGCTGAATGAAGGTTGTCTCGAGCCGCTCGAGATCGTGATCCCGCCGGGCTCGATGCTCGATCCGCGGCCGCCGGCGGCGGTCGCTGCCGGTAACGTCGAGACCTCGCAGTGCATCGTGGACGCCCTCTACGGCGCGCTCGGCGTGCTCGCCGCCTCGCAGGGCACGATGAACAATCTCACCTTCGGCGACGAGCATCTGCAGTACTACGAGACCATCGCCGGCGGCGCGGGTGCGGGGCGGGACTTCGACGGCTGCGACGCGGTGCACACCCACATGACCAACTCGCGCCTCACCGACCCCGAGATCCTCGAGGCGACGTATCCGGTGCTGGTGCGTGAGTTCGCCATCCGGCGCGGCTCCGGCGGCCGCGGCCGCCATCACGGCGGCGACGGTGTGGTACGACGGCTCGAGTTCCGCGCGCCGTTCTCCGGAGCGCTGCTCGCCAATCACCGCCGCATCGCGCCCTTCGGGCTTGCCGGGGGTCGACCGGGAGCGAGCGGCGCGGCCCGCATCCGCCGTGTGGGCGGTGCCATCGAGACACTCGGCGCGACCGCGCGCTTCGATGTGTCCCCGGGCGATGAGCTCACGATTCTCACGCCGGGCGGCGGCGGCTTCGGCAAGGCCGACTGACGCTCAATCCCTCGGCTTATCGGAAACCCCGAACGGGTTTCCGGTCCATACGCTGAGTATCGAGGTCTGGATCTCCCACTCGACGCGCGCAGCGGCCGTCGCCGAGCGATTCACCGACACCGGACGCACGCGGCTGGAGCCCGCGCGATGCGTGACCATCCAGGTGTCGAACTGGCCCGAACGAGCGGTCGCGAAGCCAAACAACAGGTTGAACTTGCCCTCGGCGAGTGTCTTCGGTCCGTTGACACGCGCATCGCAGATGACGAAGTAGCTGTCGGCGACGGTGGCGCCGGCGAACGCACCCTGCTCGGCGAGCGCGTGCAGAAAGTCCTCCGCCCGGGCCTGCGCGCGCTCCCAGGTCACCGGGCCGTTGTGCTCGAGCAGCACCCAGCGGGTGCCGGTCTCGATGCTGGCGGCGATGTACAGCGCCAGGCGCCGCGCGGGCAGGTAACGCCACGCCGTGGCAGCGCTGCCGCCGGCGGCGAGCGTGCGCTGGCTCACTCCGGCGCGCGCCGCCCCGCGCACCGACGGCAGGGTGTTTACTCCGGCCTGTGCGAGCCGCACGCGCTCGGCATCGGAGACGGCTACCGCCGGGCGCAGCCCCGGACGCAGCGCCGCCTCCTCAGGTTCGGTCGCCGCCCACAGCAGCCGACTGTCGTCGGCGCGCGCGATCAGGCCGGCGGCTGCACCGCACGAACCGAATGTCTCGATGCGCCCGCGCAGCCGGTCGAACGCGTGGATACGCGGAAAGTACATGAGCGCGCTGTCGCTGCGGAACGGCCACACACGCAGCGCCGCGAGCGCCGCGGACGCGGTGCTCCAGGTTGCCGGCGGGTCCACGACCAGCAGCGCGCAGCGCTCGCGGCACAGGCGCGCCGCAACCAACAGCGTCGACAGCCCGACGTCGGTCTCGCGCCCGAGCGGCGGAATACACAGCAGGTTGAAGCGCGGTGCAGCCTCGAGCGCGAACAGCCCGGTGAGCGAGGTACTCGCGCCGATCACGTCGTAGTCGGTGAGTGGTGCGCCGTCGTCGCCGTCGGGGTTACAAAGGGTGTAACCCACGGACACTCCGCCCGGCCCGCCGGCCGAGCGATCCGGGCGCTGTTGAGGCACGACGCCGTGCACGCGCGCCAGCGTGGACTGCAGCAGCACCCCGGTCACGAAGCGGGTCGAGTCCGCGCTCACCGAGACGCGCCGGTAGATCTCCTGGTCCTCGACCAGCTCCGAGCCGGCCGTGCGTACGCGTTGGATCACCAGGTTGAAGCGGTCGTTCTCCGCGGCGGTCAGGCCGTCGTAATCGACCGAGGCACGCAGGTACTCGCGCGAGCCCGGATTGACGGCGATGAGCGTGAGCGTCCCGCCGCCGGCCGGCAGCACCAGGGTCGGCGGACGCGCGCCGTTGACGACGCGCACGATGCGCGCCTCGCGGCCGCCGTTCTCGAAGAACTGCTCCACGGCGTACGCCACCGTCGAGGGCTGCCACAAGCCGCCGAAGTGATGTTGGAACTCGGAGAAGCTGCGCACCGTGAGCGGCTGCGCGACCGGGCCCTTGAGGGTACGGCCGATGAATGCCGTGATGCCGGTCGCCACACCCTCGATGGCGCGATAGTCACGATCCTGTGGGGCGAGTTGTGCGCCGGATGCGCGGCTGCTGGCCACTCAAGCGCCTCTTATAATTGTGCCCGCGGCACTCTAGCACAGCGCCCCGGCCCCGGCGCCGTCGGCGCCATCGCCACACGACTTAACTGCGTGTCGCTTGGTCCGGCGTGTCGCCTCGGTCCGCCGCGCCACACTCGGCGCGCCGGCGCTCATCCTCCGCGCGCGCCCGCTGCTGCGCGTCGCGCTTTGCCGCGATCTCCGCCAGCATAAGTTGCAACCACTGCGACAGCGGGCGCGGCGGCGTAGCCGGCGACATCAACCGCCGTCCTTGGTGGTCGGCGGCGTGTTGCCGGCCGCGGGCGCGCCGGAGGTCGGCGCAGGAGCACCCGGAACAGGAGCAACCGCAGGCGCAGCACCTGCGGCCGGCGCGGCCGTGCCGGACGCAGCCGCGCCGGGCTCGATCTCCGAGAGGATTTGCTTGAAGGACGCCTCATCCATCGGCAGCTCGCTCGCTCCATCCCAGGTCGAGCCCTGCGGCAGCACGTTCTGCACCCGGGGGGCAGCCGCGAGCACCTGCGCGAGACTCGCATCCGCAGTCGACACCGGAACCGGCAGGCCGCGCGGGTTATGCGTGAGGGAGGCGACCAGAGTCCAGTCGATCTGTTGGCCGTGTGCCTTGAGCTCCTGCTGCAGTGCGGCTGACAGCGACTTATCGAGGACCTTGCGCTGCCCTTTGCTCCAATTACGCGAATCGTCCTCCAGCACATCGAGGGGCTGCAGGTACAGCTCACCGTCGCTCCAGCCGAACGCGAACGGCTGATTCACCACCCGCACCTGAGTGCCGATCGGGATCGTGTTGAAGAACTGCTCGATGTCCTCGGGGTAGAGCCGTATGCAACCGTGACTCGAGCGCAGACCGACACCCGCCGGCTTGTTGGTTCCATGGATCAGGTAACTCGGCCACTGCAAATAGAATGCGTACTTGCCGAGCGGATTGTCGGGCCCGGGGCCGATCACCGGATCGAGGTCCTCGCCGTTCTCGTGATGCTCCTTGCGCACCGATACCGGGACGCGCCAGGTCGGATCCTTCTGCCGGCGCACGATCTTGGTGACGCCCTCGGGCGTGCGCCAGCCAACCTTGCCGATGCCGATCGGATGCGTGAGGACCACCGTGCGCTCGCCTTTCTTCACCGGTGGAAAGTAGTAGATGCGCATCGCGGCGATGTTGATCACGACGCCGGTGTACGGCGCGTTGGGCAGCACGAACTGTGTCGGCACGACGACCTCGCGCCCATCACCGGGCAGCCAGGGATCGACGTCCGGATTGGCGCGCAGGATCTCCTCGTAGCCGACGTTGAAGCGACGCGCGATGTCGGTGAGCGTGTCCTCCTTGGCGGCCTTCACCACCTGCACGGCGCCGACCACGCTCTGCCCGGGCTCGAGCTCGAAGCGCTCGGTGGCCACCGGCAGCGGCAGCGCCGGCGCTGCGGGTGGTGGCGGCGGCGGGGGTGGGGGCGCGGGGTGGCGCCAGGGGGCGAACAGCGAGCACCCTGCCAGGAGGGAGGCGCATGCAAATGCCGGCAGGACCGGTCGCAGCATCTTCATATAGCGCGAATTATGACCGATGTGGAAGGAGCCGGATCGTCGCCGCAGCGCTACAGCAGCACCGGCTGATCGGGTAGTTCTGCGGCGCCGGGTCGCTGTCCGGGGAAATGCCGCCCGAGCAGCGCGCTCACGCCCAAGATGCCGCCGACCGAGCCCTCGAGATAGCGCCCGGCGCGATAGTGATGCTCCATCTGCCGGCACACGATAGCCCACTCGGACTCGGTGACTCGCGCAGCGATTCCGCGGTCGGCAATGATCTCGACGACCCGGTCGGCCATCAGCACATAGATGAGCACGCCGTTGTTATCGGCGGTATCCCAGACGCCGAGCTGGCCGAACAGCTGCCGCGCGCGTTGCCGCGGCGGCAGATCGTGCCACAGCGCCGGCAGCTCGAGCGCCGTCTCGACGACGAAGCGGATCTCGCCCGCATGGCGAGCCTCGCATTCGCGGATCGCCTCCTCGATCGCCTGACGCACCGCCGGGGGGAAGTGCCGTCGCGTGAGGTAGCGCGTGCGGATGAGGTGGCGAAACAGGCGCGCGAGTCTCATCTACCAGCTTCCTGAAGCGCCGCCGCCGGAGGAAATACCACCCCCGCCGCTGAACCCGCCGCCCCCGCCGAGGCCTCCGCCGAACCCTCCCCAGCCTCCATAGCCGCCACGGGGCATGCTCGACCAGCCGCTGCCGCCGCCGAGGCCCCCGAGCAGCGTGAAGACCAAGCCGCCGATGGCGGCCAGCGCCGCCAGGACCAGCGCGTAGCCTGCCAGCATCACGAGCAGCCCCGCTCCGGCGCCCGTGAGGAGCGAGCCGACCGTGCGCCCAAAGATACCGCGCAGCACGACCGAGCCCGCGAACACGGCGAACAGGATGAAAGGCAACGCGCCGCGGCCGCGCCCGTGGCGGCCTGGCTGCCAGCGCTCCTCGGGCGGTGGCAGCGGCTCGCCCTGTACCAGCTTCATCATCTGGTCGAGGGCGGCGTCGATCCCGCCATAGAAGTTTCCGGCGCGAAACGCTGGCGCGAGCGTCTCGTCGATGATGCGGTTGCAGAGGGCATCCGTCAGCACACCTTCCAGCCCCCGGGCAGGCTCGATGCGCACGCGGCGATCGTTCTTCGCGACCAGCAGCAGCGCCCCGTCATCCACGCCCTGGCGGCCGAGCTTCCATTGATCGAAGACGCGGATCGAGTACTGAGCGATGTCCTCCGGCTCGGTGCTGGGCACGATGAGCACCGCGAGCTGTGAGCCCTTGGCGGCCTCGAATGCGGCCAGCTTCTGCTCGATGGAATTCTGCTGCTCTGCGGTGAGCGTGCCGGTGAGATCAGTGACGCGCGCCGCGAGCTTCGGTACCGGCTGTAGGCCCACCGTGTCGGTGGTGGTCTGCGCGGCGGCGGCCAGCGCAAATCCGAGCAGCAGTAGCAGCACGACTCCCGCCCGGCGCAGGGCAGAAAGCGCCAAGCGCCTCATCGCGTCACTGTTTCGCGGGTGGTTCGGCGGGTGGCACGGCCGCAGAGCCCGCGGGTGCTGCCGTGTCGAAGCTCACCGTCGGTGCAGTCGCGATCTCGTGCTCGTTGGCGACGGTGAAGTTCGGCTTCACCTGGAAATCGAACATCTTGGCCGTGAGATTCACCGGGAAGGAGCGCACCGTCACGTTGTAGCTCTGCACCGCCTCGATATAGCGGTTGCGCGCCACCGTAATGCGGTTCTCGGTGCCCTCGAGCTGCGACTGCAGATCGCGGAA
The DNA here is from genome assembly GCA_035568235.1 of Steroidobacteraceae bacterium. Classification (GTDB taxonomy): domain Bacteria; phylum Pseudomonadota; class Gammaproteobacteria; order Steroidobacterales; family Steroidobacteraceae; genus 13-2-20CM-66-19. The sequence goes on from DATMOK010000016.1 coordinate 116,426, forward strand.
GTTCTGGTCCGATTTGAGCTCCGGGTAACGCTCGACGACCACCATCAGACGGCTGAGGGCCTGCGTGAGCTCACCCTGCGCGGCCTGGTACTTCTGGAACTGGCCCGGATCGTTGAGCACTCCCGGGCCCACCTGGACCGAGGTCGCGTGCGCACGGGCCTCGGTGACCCCGATCAGCACCTTCTGCTCCTGGGCGGCGAATCCCTTGACGGTGTTGACCAGGTTGGGAATGAGATCGGCACGGCGCTGGTACTGGTTGACCACCTCGGACCAGGCCGCCTTGACGCTCTCGTCCTGCTGCTGGAGCCTGTTGTAGCCGCAGCCCGAAATCATCAGCACCGCGGCACTGAGCAGCGCCACCCTCCACGCACGCATCGGATTCTCCTTAGCTGACAGCCGCCGGGGCCGGGGCGGCGAATTGTCACATGGGGGGCAGGCGGCGTCGATTCAAGTCAAAAAAAACCCCAGGTTTTGAGGCCTGGGGTTTGTAAGGGCGGACCTTCGATGAAGGGAAGGAAGTCCGCCAGGGGATACGTCAGTGCAATCGAGCCCAGTGCAGGATGCGGATCTCGTCCGAATCCAGGTCGAAACTCTGTGCCAGGAGCGAGCGCAGCTCACGGTTGGCGCGCCCCTGGGTCAGCGGCTGTCTCAGCTCCACCACTCCGCTCCACTCGTTGCCCGACGCGCGCCGCGCTTTGCCAGTACCGGTTACGAAGTGCGTGTAGTACTTAGTAGCCACGGGACAAAAGGTTAGTAGCGGGCCGTGGCCGGCGTCCGTGAGATGTTCCACAGAACCCCGGATTTCGGTAAAACTGAGTGCGACATAATTCACAGGATTTCCGCGAATGCGCCGCCTGACCCCGCCACCGGCCGCGGCGGGCTCGAAGTACATAACTCGCGAGGGGCAGCGGCGCCTGCGCGCCGAGCTCGATGAGCTCTGGCGCGGCGAGCGGCCGCGGGTCACCCAGGCGGTCGCGGCGGCTGCCGCGCAGGGCGATCGCTCGGAGAACGCCGAGTACATCTACGGCAAGCGGCGGCTGCGCGAGATCGACCGTCGCGTGCGCTTTCTGCGCCAGCGCCTCGAGGGCATGGTGGTGGTCGAGCAGCCGCCCGCCGACCCGTCACGGGTGTTCTTCGGCGCCTGGGTACTGCTCGAGGATGAGGACGGTGCGCGCAGCCGCTACCGAATCGTCGGTCCCGACGAGTTCGACAGGACACCGGGCTACATCAGCATGGATTCGCCGCTGGGCCGCGCGCTGCTGCGCCGCCGGCTCGATGAGCAGGTGGCCGTGGCGACGCCCGGCGGCGAGCGGCTGTACGTGATCGTCGCTATCGAGTACGAGCCGTAGTCCATTGGACAAAATCGCCCGCGGCGATTGTGGCGGACATCAGCTTGGTTGCCGCGCGCTCGCGCCCCAGCGACGCCTATTGCCTACCACAACACGCGGACGTTCTTGAACTGCCAGGGATCGCTCTTGTCGATGTCCTCGGGGAACAGCCGCTCGCGCTCGTGCAGCGGCGTCCATTCGGTGTACTCCCCGACGACCGGTCCGAGATACGGCATGCAGATCTCGAGGTTGCGCCGGAAGTCCATGTCATCGGGCTCGACGAGGCCGAGGTTGGGATTCTCCATCGCCCAGATGACCCCGGCGAGCACCGCCACCGTAACCTGCAGGCTGGTCGCGTTGTTGTAGGGCGCGAGCTTGCGCGCCTCGCCGATCGAGAGCTGCGAGCCGTACCAGTAGGCGTTGCGGCGGTGGCCGGCGAGCAGCACCCCGAGCTCGTCGATCCCGCCGGTAATGTCGTCCATCAGGATGCGCTGGCGCTCCTGCTGCACGTAGTTGCGGCCGGCGAGCTCGTGCACCGACATGATCGCCTGATCGCACGGATGGTAGGCATAGTGCACGGTGGGGCGATACGCTACCTGCGCACCCTCGCGGACCGTGTAGTAGTCGGCGATCGAGATCGACTCGCCGTGCGTGATGCACAGGCCGTGGAAATACCCGGCGCGCGGCGTCCAGGTGCGGACCCGCGTGCCGGCGCCCGGCTGCATCAGGTAGATCGCCGCCAGGCAGCCAAAGTCGTGCCGCTTGCCGTCGCGCGGAAAGTTGCGCTCGTGCGTCCCCCAGCCCATCTCGCTCGGCTGCGAGCCTTCGCTCACGAAGCCATCGATCGACCAGGTGTTGACGAACTCGCCGGGCTGCTTGGGCCGCGACGATACCTGGGTATCGCGCTCGGCGACGTGGATCACCTTGACGCCGAGCCGCCGCGCAAGCGCGCCCCACTCGGCGCGCGAGGCCGGCATGCCGGCCTCGACCCCCATGTCACGTGCCAGGTTGAGCATGGCCTGCTTGACGAAGTGCGACACCAGCCCCGGGTTGGCGCCATGGGTAAGCACCGCCGTCGGCGCACGCTCGCTCCCCTGGCGCAGCGCCAGGGCCTCTTCGCGCAGCGCGTAGTTGGTGCGGCGGGCCACCGGCACCGTGGGGTCCGTGTAGCCGCCCGGCCAGGGCTCGATGCAGGTATCGATGTACATCGCGCCCTTTTCCCAGCACAGCTTGATGAGCGCGATGCTCGAGACCTCGACCGATACATTGATGAGAAAGTCACCGCGCCCGAGCAGCGGGTTGAGCACGCGGCGGAAGTTCTCGCGCGTCAGGCGCTCCTTGACGAAGCGAATGCCGAACTTCTCGGCCTCCTCACTCCCCTTGTCCTCGGCGGTCACGATCGTGATGCGCTCGGGTGCGATGCCGATGTGCCGCAAGATGAGCGGCAGCACGCCCTGACCGATGCTGCCGAAGCCGATGAACAGGATCCGTCCGGGAAACTCGACGTAAACTTTGTGCTCGTTGCTCATGATGCCCGTAGTGGCTGAGGGAGTGGATAGCGCGGCTTGCTGCGCGCAGCCTATCAATCGCGGCCGCGCCGCTCAATTCGCGCCCGCGGCGCCGCCGCGGCTGCGCGAGCTCATCTCCAGTGCGGCGGGTAGGTGCGCTGGTAGCCGGGCAGCGCGGCGACCCGCGCGAGCCAGCGACCGAGCGCGGGATAGTTCACTTCCACCGGCATGAAGCGCGAGGACAGCTCGCGCGCCTCGGGCCGCTCGAGTGCGCGCTTCAGCAGCTGGATGCCGGGAAAGATCACCATGTCGACGGCCGAGAAGCTCTCGCCCACCACCCAGTCGGACTTCGACAAGCGGCCCTCGATGGTGCGCGCCTCATTCGCCACCGCGTGCATGGCGCTCGTGATCTCATCGCCGGCGAGGTCCGCCTGGTCGTAGAAGATGCCGCGCGTGATGGTCGCGAGCTTCGGCTCGATGTAAGCCTGATACTCGCAGATCACCCGCATGATGGTACCGGCCTCTTCGGGCGTGCGGCCGAAGATCGGCGGCTGCGGATACTTCAGATCGAGGTAATAGAGTATCGCCAGCGACTCGAAGCATACGTAGTCGCCGTCCTTGAGCACCGGCACCCGACCGCGCGGATTGAGCGCGAGCATCTGCGGCGACTTATGCTCCTGCTTGGAGAATTGCAGCAGGTGGCTGGTGTACGGCAGGCGCTTGTGCTCGAGCGCGAGCAGCACCCGCCAGGCGTACGGGCTGCCGCTGCCCCAGTAGACGTCGATGGCCATCGGTCCCCCGCCGCAGAGGTTCGCGGTGATTGTAACGACAAGTGTGCGGCGCAGAAAATGCGCCCTGGCTTTAAACAAGGAGCGCCTATGGCTGCGACCACGCTCATCGCAGCGGCCGAGCTGGCCGCAAACCTCGACGACCCCGACTGGCTGAGCATCGACTGCCGCTTCGACCTGGCGCGTCCCGACTGGGGCGAGCCGGCGTTCGCGGCGGGACACATCCCGCACGCGCTCTACGCCCACCTCGATCGCGATCTGGCCGGCGCGCACAGCGCAGGGAGCGGCCGGCATCCGCTGCCGGAAATCGCTGCGCTTGCCGCCACCTTCGGCCGCTTCGGTGTGGACGCCACCGTGCAGGTCATCGCCTACGACCAGGGGCCGGGTGCCTACGCCGCGCGCCTGTGGTGGCTGCTGCGCTGGCTCGGACACGCCAAAGTCGCGGTGCTCGATGGCGGCTTTGCCGCGTGGCAGGAGGCGGGTCTGCCGGTGAGCACCGAACGTAGCGCGCGCGCGCCGCGCACCTTCCAGGCAAGGCCCGACGGGCGCGCGGTAGCCACCACCGAGGCGCTGGCGGCGGCGCTCGCCGCAGGCGCGCTCGCGCGTGGCGAGCCGCTGCTGATCGATGCGCGCAGCGCCGACCGCTTTGCGGGCGACAACGAGACCATCGATCCGGTGGCCGGCCACGTTCCCGGCGCCCACAACCACCCCTACGCCGGCAACCTGGACGCCCGCGGCCGCTTCCTGCCGCCGCCTGAGCTCGAGCGCGCGTGGCTGCGAACGCTGCGCGGCCGCCCACCGGCAGCCGTGGTGGCGATGTGCGGCTCGGGCGTTACCGCCTGCCACAACCTGCTGGCGCTCGAGGTCGCGGGTCTGCCCGGCGCGCAGCTGTACGCCGGCTCGTGGAGTGAGTGGATCCGCGACTCGAAACGTCCGGTGGCGCGCGGACCCGACAGTGTGTGACGCAGCACTCTTAACGGTCACTCAATTTTGATATAACGCGCCCCGTGGCCGCCGATCCGAAGATCGCCCTCAACGGCAATCGCAAGTTCAACCCCGCCCAACCCTGGCGGATCGAGGATTCCCTCGACCTGTACAACATCAAGGCCTGGGGCAAGGGCTACTTCTCCATCAACGACGCCGGCCACGTCGTCGTGCGTCCCGACACTACCGAGGAGCGCGAGATCGACCTGCTCGAGGTGGTCGAGGGACTGCAGGCGCGGGACCTGAGCACCCCGGTCGTGGTGCGCTTCTCCGACATCCTGGCGCACCGCCTGAAGCGCCTGCACGACGCGTTCGCCTCCGCGATCGCCGAGAACGACTACCGCAACCGCTACGCCGCGGTGTACCCGATCAAGGTGAACCAGCAGCGCCTGGTGGTCGAGGAGGTCTACCGCTACGGCCGCGACTACGGCTTCGGTCTCGAGGTCGGCTCCAAGCCCGAGCTGCTCGCGGTAATGGCGATGACCGAGAATGCGCCCGAGCGGCTCATCGTCTGCAACGGTTTCAAGGACGACAGCTATATCGAGGCGGTGACGCTCGCCACCAAGCTCGGGCGCACCATCATTCCGGTGGTGGAGAATTTCGAGGAGCTGGAGCTGATCCTCAAGCACGCCGCCGCCTACCAGGTGCGTCCGCGGCTCGGCGTACGGGTCAAGCTCTTCAGCGAGGGCTCGGGGCGCTGGAGCACGACCACCGGCGACAAGTCCAAGTTCGGCCTCTTCATCACCGAGATCCTCGAGCTGTTCGACGTGCTGAAGTCGCGCGACATGCTCGACTGCCTGCAGCTGGTGCATTGCCACCCCGGCAGCCAGCTGCAGGACATCCGCCGCATCAAGGACGCCATCAACGAGCTGGCGCACGTGTACGCGGAGCTGAAGCTCATGGGGGCGGGGCTGCAGTACATCGACGTCGGCGGCGGGCTGGGAGTCGACTACGACGGCAGCGGCACCAACTTCGCCTCCTCGATGAACTACACGCTCAACGAATACGCAAGCGACGTCGTCTACCGCATCGCCAGCGTCTGCAATGCGCGCGACATCCCGCACCCGATGATCGTCAGTGAGTCGGGCCGGGCGACCGCCGCCTATCACAGCGTGCTCATCTTCGATGCGCTCGGCTCCTCCGCGCTCGACAAGTTCCGCGTCACCGGGCTCGAGGCCGAGGATTACCCGGGCGATGAGGAGCTGCCGCAGCCGGTGCAGGATCTGTTTGAGGCCTTTCGGGCGGTGAGCGAGCGGCGTCTGGTCGAGTGCTACCACGACGCGCTCACGGCGCGCGAGCAGGTGCAGCAGATGTTCAACCTCGGCCTGCTGTCGCTCGAGTTCCGCGGCCTCGCGGAACGGCTCTACTGGGCGACGTGCGCCAAGATCCGCGATGCGTGCCGCAAGCTCGAGCGCTGGCCCGAGGAACTCGAGGATCTCGAGTCGATCCTGTCCGACACCTACTTCTGCAACTTCTCGGTGTTCCAGTCGCTCCCCGACAGCTGGGCGATCGATCAGCTGTTCCCCATCCTGCCGATCCATCGGCTGGACGAGCGGCCGACGCGCACC
>DATMOK010000017.1:0-15086 GCA_035568235.1 Steroidobacteraceae bacterium
CTTCCCGAATTGGGAGGGCCAGACGCAGCTGCGAGACTATGCCTATCAGGACGGCCTCTTGACCTACGCGGTGCCAGCAAGCGCTTCGGGCAGTGGCACGGTTGCTTATTCGGTTTGGCGCCGGTCGCCGAAGTGATGGCCGCATTACCGAATCCCGAGTTTCGCAGGCTCGCCGATCCTTCTTCGATCGGCGGTCCGGGTAAGCCGCACGCACGACGGCGTTTTTGCCGACGGCCAGATTGCTGACGGTCATCGTCGTGTCGAACTCGGACAACGCCATTGATTCAACACACACTCGGATTTATCACAACAGGAGAAGAGAAAATGATTAAGACTGTTATTTTATCCCTATGTCTCGCAGCTTCCTCACTTTCGCTTAGCGCACGTGCCCAGGATGTGCGCCAGTATGCTGACGGCCCGGTCAGTGAGGCGGACTACATAGAAGTTGAGTACGGGCATTTTGAAGAGTACGTCGATTGGCTAAATTCGACATGGAAGCCGACCATGGAAGCCATGAAGAAAGCTGGGCTAATCGTCGATTACAAGGTCTTCAGGGCCACGCCAAAATCACCGGATCAGCCCAATGTAATTCTCATGATCACTTATAAGAACGGCATGGCGGCCCTAGATAAAGGCGTCGAGCTAGAAGAAGTGGCCAAGAAGGTAATCGGTAGCACCGAGGCTCAGAACAAGGCCAGAGTGTTCCGGAATGAATACAGGAAAGTTCTGGGGACTGAATTGATTCGTGAACTGATTTTAAAATGAAATTGTCATACGTGTTCAAAGACCGCAGCGGTCGGTACAGCACGCAGATGTCGCTTGGCGTCGCTCATGCACTCGGCTAGTGCGGGCCGGTCAAAGATTGTGAGGACTACTCGTACAGGTGACCACAGCGCGTTCTGGAAGCAGGGGCCAGGTCGCTCTGGTGAACTCGCCGCAGCTTGCTCTTTGGTGTCAGCCACGCGCGGCTCGGCACTTCCCGGCGCCTTGCATCCGGTCTGGGGCGCGGATCACTATCTGACGGATGCGCGACGAGCTGGGTCAATCCGGACAGTTTCGTCTGCTCAGCGAGCGGCGCTTCCTGCCGTATTTCCTGACGCAGGCCCTTGGCGCCTTCAACGACAATCTGCTCAAGAACCTGCTGCTACTGGCTGCCACGTACCAGGCTGCCCGCTACACGCATATCGATCCGAAGTTGCTGGTAAATCTGGCGGGAGGGCTGTTCATCCTGCCGTTCGTGCTGTTTTCGGGCGTCGCCGGGCAGCTTGCTGACCGCCTCGATAAAGCGCGCGTATTGAAGATCGTCAAGGCGGCAGAGCTTGGCATCATGCTGCTGGCCGCGTACGGGTTCCTTACCCACAGCCTGCCAGTCCTGCTTACGAGCCTGTTCTTAATGGGGGTGCATTCCACCTTCTTCGCCCCCGCGAAGTACGGGCTGCTTCCACAGGTGCTGAGGTCTACCGAGCTGGTGGGGGGCAACGCGCTCGTCGAAATGGGCACATTTGTGGCGATCCTGCTCGGCACCACTGGCGCCGGTCTGCTCGCCGGAGCCAGCACCGAGTTGGCCATGGGCGCTGCACTGTGCGCAGTAGCTGTCGCAGGCTTCATCGTAAGCCTCATGATTCCTGCTGTGCCACCCGCGGCTCCCGGCTTGATTATCGACTGGAATCCCTGGACGTCGACTTGGACCAACATTCGTGCCGCGCGCGAGTCGCGTCCGGTATTCCTGTCACTCCTCGGGCTGTCATGGTTCTGGTTCTACGGCGCCCTCGTGCTCGCGCAATTGCCTGTCTACTGCCGCTTCGTCGTGAATGCCGGGCCGCAAGTCGTCACGCTCATGCTGGTCGTATTCGCCGCCGCGGTCGGGGTAGGTTCGCTGCTCTGCGAGCGCCTCTCGGGCCGTAAGGTGGAAATAGGGTTGGTGCCGTTTGGTTCGATAGGACTCACACTGTTCGCCCTCGATCTCGCCTGGGCCTCGCCCGCCTCACCGGCCACACATACGCTTGGGCCACGCGAGTTCCTGACGCAGCCACATGCAGGGCGGCTGCTCGCAGATCTGTTCGCCATCGGGCTGTTCGGTGGATTGTACGCCGTGCCCCTGTATGCACTGGTGCAGCAGCGCGCCCGGCCCGAAGCGCTGTCGCGCGTCATCGCCGCCAACAGCATCCTCAACGCGCTGTTCATGGTGGCAGCTGCGGCCTTCGGCGCCGCGGTGCTGGCCGCTGGCGCCAGCATTCCGCAACTGCTGGCGCTGACCGCACTGCTCAACGCCGGGGTTGCCGCTTACATCTACACACTCGTGCCGGAGTTCCTGCTTCGCTTTGTGAGCTGGCTGCTGATCCACACGGTCTACCGGGTCGACGAGCGCGGCGCTGAGAATATTCTTGAGGAAGGCGCGGCGCTTCTGGTGTGCAACCATGTGAGCTTCGTCGATGCGCTGGTCATCTCGGCCGCGGTTCGCCGTCCGATACGTTTCGTGATGGAGAGCTCGATCTTCAGGGCGCCGGTGATAAGCGCGCTGGCGCGCGGTATGAAGGCGGTGCCGATCTGTTCGGCGAAGGAGAACCTTGAGGTCTACGAGCACGCCTTCGCGACCGTGGCCAGGGAACTCGCCGCTGGAGAGTTGGTGTGCATCTTTCCCGAAGGACGGCTCACGGCCGATGGTGCGGTTGGCGTATTTCGGCCGGGCCTCATGCGTATCCTCGCCGAGACGCCGGTGCCGGTGGTGCCGATTGCGCTGTCCGGCCTCTGGGGGTCGCTGTTTAGCCGTCACTCCGACAAATGGCTCAGGTTGTTGCTGCACAGCATGACGGAGAGAATCGCAATCGCGATAGGGCCTGCGGTGAGCCCCGATGCGGTGACACCTGAGCTCCTGCGCGAACGCGTGCTCGCGCTGCGCGCGCGGCCCTGAGTTCGCCTGGCATTTTGTTAGCGGCGCCTGCCAGTTCCTTGGACCAGCGGTGCGCTTCACCGGCCCAGCGGCCTCGCGCGGGTACGAACTGTGGCGATCCGGGACTAGGCAACTGCGATTTGCTATGGTGTCGGGAGTAAGAACAAGAGAGAGAACTCCCCCATGCGCCGGCTCCAGCTGACTTCGGGCGCCGTACTATTTGCCTGGTGTCTGAGCGCCGGCGCGCAGTCGAGTAACGGCGTCACGGTCATCGACAATCCGGGAGGCGGCAGCGTTGCCTACGCACAGATGCCGGCACAGCACACCTTGCAGGGCGCGATGGGCAAGGTGCTGCAGTATGTCCACACCCGTTTTGGCGCACGGCCTGTAATCACTCACGTCATGCGAGGCGCGGACGGCAGCTCGCTCGCCGTCATCTTCACCGTCAAATCTGCCAGGGCAGACAGCCAGGAGGTTGCGGGTCTCGCGCTGGTTGCGGTATCGCCTTCGGCGCCGGCCAAAGGCGCCGTGTTGAGCGATCAGGCCGACCGTTTCCGCTCCACCGTGGGACCGATGCTGAAGCGATTGCAAGCGGGCGCCGGGCTGGCGGCGACGGGGGGCAGCGCCGCAGGCGGGGCGGGGTCTGCGCCCACGTCCACACCCGCCTCGACGGAGGCAACGGCCCCAGCGCTCGCGCCGTCCTTGGCGGCACCCGCTGCGGCTGTCAGTTCGCCGCCGGGCGGCGCGGCGGGCGCTGCCGCGACGCCGGCCGCGGCGCTGCATCAGACGCCATTTCCGGACGGATCGGGCAGCATCGGCTTGCCTGATGGCTGGGCAATCACGGGCGCGCATGCCGGGGAAGTCATCGCCAAGGGTCCATCGGGTGCCGGGCTGCATTTTGACTGGCCGATCCCGGCCCTCGATCCTAACGATCCCCGATCGCGAGCCTCGCGACGTGGCGGCGCGGCCGGCCCCATCGCCATTCCGCATGGGACAGATGCGGCCAATGCGTTCAAGTCGGCAATCGCGCAGCTCTACCAGAAGCGGGGCAAGGCACCGCCGACCATCGACATCGTCGACACGAAGCGCCTGAGTCCGCAGGAGAGTCTGTTGGTGGCCAATATCGGCGCGATCGACGGTCAGGGCCCGACTCGATCTGCGGTCGACATCGGCATTGGCCCTCTGGACAGCTTGGGGGGCTATACGATCTTTCTCTATACGATCAGCTTCCCGCAGTCAGTCGCAGAGCAGTCTCAGGCCACTGTCACGGCCATATTCCACAGTTACAAGGTCAACCAGGATGTGGCGGTGGCGCAAAGCCGTGCCGACGCGCAGAAGGTTCAACAGTTCACGGAGAGCACGGTGGGAGACATGCGTCGCCGTCAGGATGCCCAGGATCGTCAATTCCAGGCATTCGATAATAATCTGCTGGACCGTACCGTCATTCGTGACACCGACTTGAACGGACATGGAACGGTGTCCAACGACCTTGCGGATGCGTTGGTCGCAGCGAATCCCAACCGTTTCCAGGAAGTCCCGCCGAGTGAGTACGTGAAGGGCATCGACTACTAACTGGATTCTTGCGCTCGTCTGTCAGGGGGACCTTGCAGCTGCTTGGACTGCTGACCAATCGCGGCAGTTGTCGGAATGTTCCCGACTCCGCCGTGCAGCAGCACAGAGAAGGCGCGGTTGGGGCGTTTTGGACGACCCGCATCACGCGGGTACTTTGAGCAGTTGGCTACGGCTGTCCCGGTGTCAGATGCCGCGCATGCCGAAGCATGTCCAGGGCGGCTCTGGCGACTCCGTCCTGACCGTCGTTGGTCAGGATATCGAACTCCACATCGACGCCGTCTGCACCGCCGACGCGGGCAATGCCCTGGGTCAGATACTTCCATTCCCCTGGGGCGGGGGCACGGTCGGTGGCGAGGAAGTAGTAGCCTTTGCAGGAGGGTCCGACGAGCGGCTTGATCGCGAGCTGCTTCTCGACTGCTCTGGGAACCAGCCGCTGCGCCGATGCCTCGACCAAGCCGCGAATGGCGTTGGCGTCGGGAATGTTGCTGCCGTCTTTCATCGACACGAACGGCGTTACCGCGACTGCGAAGGACGGCCCGTTCTGAGGTGTAAAGAACAGTGACTGCGGTGCATCCGCCCGCGCGCTCTTGATCTCTTCCTTCCAACCGTCGGGAACGGCAAGAACGAGACCGGTGTGATTGCGAAGAGGATAAGTGTGATCGTCCGCGACAGCCGCTGTTACGCCCAACGACACCCAGAACCCCAGAATCAGCCTAGCGATGCCCCGCACGTTGCACTCCTGGTTGCGGCGCGATTCTGCCTCGAGAGTACCAGTCTGTGCGCGCACCCCATGTGAACTCCTCGAGGGTTCTCGGGCATCACGGGGCCGGCGCCTCACGTATGCATCGGCGAACTGGGTGGCCGAGGGGCAGTCGACAAACAGGACTTGCAGCAGCGAGACCACGTCGACCGGCCTGACGAAGTGGTAATGAAGGCCAGCCGCGAGGGCTGCTTCGCAGTCCCCTTCCTGGCCCCAACCCCTCAACGCCACGAGCGTCGTGGACTGCGCAGCTCCTACCCTTTACTCATGCGTCGTTCGTCGGTACGCCCGAGCTGCCTCGGACGTATCTCAGCGCACGGCGGGCACCGGGTCGACTCTGCGCCCGAGCAGGCTGGCCGGCGTCCGAAACAGAGCGGGTAGAGGTGCATGAATCATCCTGATATTGGACTGCGTTCGGGCGGCGCGGAATTGCGCGCCTTGCACCTACTCGTGTAGGAGGAGTCCGCATGCACCGCGGCTGTTGGGCCTACGTGGGTGCCTGTGCGGCGCGCGGTACAGTTGCTTGTTGCGCCACAATAACGAGTACAGCTGACCGTGACTGAGATCGACAGTCCAGAAACACGGGCACCGGAATCGGTGACCACCACGGAGCGCTCAATCGCCGCCGTGCTCGAGCCGATCCTATCTGCTGAGGGGAGGAACCCCCTTGATCTCCGCGACAGCAACGAGCGTTACCGCACGCTGTTCGAACTGGCCCCCGTGGCGGTCTATTCGTGTAACGCCTCGGGCGTCATCCGCGATTACAACCATCAGGCCGCGGAACTGTGGGGCCGCAAGCCGAAGCCTGGGGACACCGATGAGCGTTTCTGCGGTTCATTCAAAATGTATCGCCCGGATGGTAGCTACATACCGCACGAGCAATGCCCGATGGGCGAGGTGCTCAGCGGCAAGACGCCGGGAGTGCATGACGGAGAAGTACTGATCGAGCGCCCCGACGGCTCACGGGTTAGCGTCATTGTGAACATTGCTCCTCTGACAGATGAGCGGGGGACAATCACAGGCGCGATCAACTGTTTCTACGACGTAACTGAACGCAAGAACTTCGAGGGCGAGCGCGAGACGCTGCTGGCCAATGAGCGCGCGGCGCGGATGGAGGCCGAAGAAGCCAGTCGCGCAAAGGACATCTTTCTCGCCACGCTCAGCCATGAGGTGCGCACGCCACTCAATGCGATGCTGGGATGGGCGACGATCCTGCGGAAAAAGCGCTGTACTGAGCAGGAGGTACGCGAGGGGGCCGAAGTCATCGAACGCAATTGCCGGGCGCAGGCGCAGTTGCTGGAGGACGTGTTGGAGGTATCGCGGATCATCAGCGGCAAGCTGCTGCTCGAGGTCAAGCCATGCGATCTCGCATCGGTCATCCATGCCGCGATTGACGTCGTGCGACCCGCAGCAAACGCCAAGCAGATCAGCGTGACGGCTGACATTGACCTCGACGCCAGCCCCGCGGTTTGCGACGGCGTCCGCATTCAACAGGTCGTCTGGAATCTGTTGTCCAATGCAGTCAAATTCACACCCAAGGGCGGGCGCGTACAGGTCGTGCTGGATCGCGAAGCGTCCCAGACACGCATCTCGGTCAGCGACAACGGGCAGGGTATTGAGTCCGATCTGCTGCCGTACGTCTTCGACCGGTTCCGGCAGGCCGACAGCAGCACGCGCCGCAGGCTCGGTGGGTTGGGACTGGGTCTTTCCATCGTCAAACACATCGTCGAACATCACGGCGGAACGGTCCAGGCCCGCAGCGACGGCGCAGGGCGTGGAGCGACATTCATCGTCCGCTTACCGGTTGACGCCGTCGGGACATCCTCTGCAATGGCTGACGTGAATCCTCCGGGGGAGGAGCAACCCGGAGCTGAGAGACGGGAGCCGTTGAGGACGGATACCCATCTCGATGGCGTACATATCCTCGTGGTGGATGATGACGTCGATGCGCTGCGCCTAATCGGCAAGGTTCTGGCAGAGGCGGGGGCAAGCGTTACGACCGCCGGCAGTGTGCGGGAGGCGATGCGGGCAGTAGAGAAGCAAGTGCCCCGCGTCCTGATCAGCGATCTGGGGATGCCGGATGAGGACGGTATTGACCTCATCCACTGGGTGCGTGGCAGCGGTCACACGGCGGAACAGCTGCCCGCCGTGGCGTTGACGGCCTTCGCCAACAAGCGAACCGAACGCAGCGCGCTCCTCGGCGGGTTTCAGGTTCATGTCGCAAAACCCGTCGACCCGGATTACCTGATCGCGGTGATCACCGGCCTGACCGGGCGCCAGGAATCGTGACGGCGCGGGGTTTCCACTAGCGCGGCGGCGGGCTGGCATCGCCGCAACGATCTGGCATGCGTGTTCGAGCTCGTGAACGCACTCGCGGCTCATCAAGAGCGGAGCAGGGCGCCCAGCAGACGGATTCGGGTGAGGCTAGCGAAATCCTTCGTTCAGGCTCTTGATCTGGCCTGCGTCCTTTACGGCATAACCGGGAATCGCGTCGATCGCGCGGTGAAACTCCTCGCTGCGCATGATGGCGAGCACGCGCTGGACGGCGCTGTTCTCGAGGATGCTCTTGGTGCTGACGAACACATAGTCCTCGGTCAGCAGCCGCACGAAATCGAGATCGAACTGCCGTGCAGCAGCTTCGACGCCGAAGCTCGCATCCGCCATGCCGCTCGCCACGTAGGCCGCAACGGCCGCGTGCGTGAACTCAACGCGTTCATAACCGTTGATGCGCGTCGCATCGAGCTGCCGCTGCGCGATAAGCTGATCGAATAGCAAGCGTGTGCCCGAGTCCGGATCGCGATTTACGAAACGCACCGCGGGGTCGAGGAGCCGCTCCAGGGAATCAATCGCGAGCGGATTGCCGCGCTTCACCATGAGCCCCATCTCGCGCGTCACCAATCCAATGACGCGGTGCTCGCCAGGCGTCAGCCATTGCCGTGCCACGGCGGTCGCCGCCGCGCGCAGCTCGCCCTGCGGCAGATGCACGCCAGCCAGCTCGCAGCCGCCGTGTGCCAGCGAGACCAGCGAGTTCTGATTGCTGACGTAGCGAAGGTCCACGGCGAGGTTGGCCTCGCGACTGAGCAGCTCACGCAGCTTCGAGACGGCGAACCCATGACTCGCGTGGACACGGACGACCTTGGTCTGCTGCGAGAGCGCCTCGTTCAGCTCCGTCTCGATCTCCTGCGCCAGGTTCTGCAGCTGTGGCTTCAGGCGCGCCTGCAGCCGCTGCCCCGCCCACACCAGTCGCTCACCGAGAGCGGTCAGGTGTGTACCGCGACCTTGCTGGCGCGCGACCAGCGGGGCGCCGAAGAAATCGGCCCACTTCTCGGTGAGGTTCCAGCAGTGTCGATAGGAGAGGTGGGCTCGTCCGGCGGCGCGCGTGATCTTGCCGGTTGCGCGGATGTCGTTGAGCAGATCCAGCATCACCAACATGCCTTGCGAATCCGCCTCTCGCCTGAAGTGCCATACCGGCTCGATCTCAACGCGAAACATATCGGACCTCACGGCTCATATAGGAACTGTAAATCATATCACGACCGCGCCGGTTACGCACTGTAGATCATATGCGAACCTTGCTAAATCTGCATCCAACCGCATATTCCTCTAGTGGCCCCCGGTCGCTTAGTCTTGCACTCAATTGCACTTTAACGGTGAATAGATATGAATGCGATAGCCTATATTAGGCCACCGAAACCTGCCCGGGAGGATGGTATCGCCCAGGCGGAGCTGCTGATCGATGGACAGTCACGACCCGCAGCCTCCGGCCGCTATTTCGAGAGCATTGATCCGGCTACGGAGCGGGTGATCGCGCGGGTTGCGGAGGCCGATTCGGCCGATATCGACTCTGCCGTGACCGCGGCGCGCGCGGCGCTCAGCGGGCCGTGGGGCCAGATGCGCGCTTCGGAGCGCGGCCAGATACTGCTGCGCCTGGCGGACCTCATTCGTCAGGACCAGGATGCACTCATCGACCTGGAAAGCCTCGATTCGGGCAAGGCCGTGTCGGGCATCCGCCGCCAGGACCTGCCCGCGGTCCTGGATACGCTCACTTACTATGCCGGCTGGGCGGACAAGATCAATGGACAGCTGATTCCCGCGCGCCCGGACGCACTGACCTATACGGTGCGCGAGCCCGTGGGCGTGGTCGGTGCCATCATCCCCTGGAACTTCCCGCTCATGATCGGCATGTGGAAGCTGGCGCCGGCACTCGCCTGCGGCTGCACGGTGGTGCTGAAACCGGCAGAGCTGACGCCTCTGACCGCGCTGCGAATCGGCGAGCTGGCGCTCGCGGCCGGTTTGCCGCCGGGCGTCCTCAACGTCGTGCCGGGCTTCGGCGCCAAGGCGGGGGCCGCTCTGGTCGATCACCCGGACGTCGACAAGATTACCTTCACCGGATCACCTGCCGTGGGTCGGCAGATCCTGCGCAGTGCCGCCGGCAACCTCAAGCGCGTCACGCTCGAGCTTGGCGGCAAGTCGGCCAACATCATCTTTCCGGATGCCGATCTGGATGCCGCCGTGAAGGCGGCCGCCTCAGGCATCTTCTTCAACACGGGCCAGGTCTGCTCGGCCGGGTCACGGATCCTTGCGCATGCGGACATCTATGATGAGCTCGTCGAGCGCCTCGTGGCGCGCGCCAGGGCGATCCGCGTGGGCGACCCGCGCGAGCCCGGCACGGCCATGGGGCCACTGGTGTCGCGCATCCAGATGAACCGGGTGCTCGAGTACATCGAGATCGGCAAACGCGAAGGGGCCACTCTGGCTACCGGCGGCTCCCGTTGCGGTGATCGCGGCTACTTCGTGAGTCCCACCGTGTTTGCGGACGTCGAGCACAGGATGCGCATCTCGCAGGAAGAGATATTCGGTCCGGTCGCCAGCGTCATCCGTTTCCGCGACGAAGAGGAGGCACTGCAGCTCGCCAACGGCACGAAGTACAGTCTCGCAGCCGGTGTGTGGAGCGCAGACATCGCGCGGGTGCATCGCTTCATCGCCGCGCTCAAGGCCGGGACCGTCTGGGTGAACACCTTCGGCCCGACTGACGTGCGGCTGCCGTGGGGTGGGAATCGAGACTCCGGCTTCGGCCGTGAGCATGGCGACATGGCGATCGAGAACTTCACCGAGCCGAAGTCCGTCTGGATCAACACCGGGGCGCGGCGACCGCACGCCGTTTCCGCGGCGCGTTAGGCGAGGCGCCCTCAGCCCGCTTTAGCCTGGAGGCGCGGCAGCGACTGCGTCACCCGCTCAAAGCCTTGCCAGGCGGGGGCAGGGCGGCGCGCGAGATGCTCCAGGATGTTGTCGAAGCGGAACTGGTCGGCGCCACTGACGCGCGCCAGCTCCTCCCAGGTGAGCGGCGTCGCCAGAGGTGCCCCCGGTCGAGCGCGCAGCGAGTAGGAGCAGACGGCCGTCGCGCCACGGGCATTGCGCAGGTAGTCGAGAAAGATCTTCCCGGCGCGTTGTTCCTTGGCAGCGACCGCCAGGTAGCGCTGCGGGTCGTCCGCCGCCATGCCCTCGGCGATCGAGCGGGCGAAATGACGCACCCGGTCCCATTCCAGGGCCGGATTGAGGGGTACCACCACGTGCAGCCCCTTGCCGCCCGAGGTGCGCACGAAGCACTGCAGATCGAATCTCTCCAGGCGCGAGCGCAGCTCGCGCGCGCCTTCGACCACTCGTTTCCAGCTGACGCCCGGGGCGGGATCCATGTCGATGATCAGGCGGTCGGCGGCATCGAGATCTGCCACGGTCGCGCCCCACACGTGGAGCTCGAGCGTATTCATCTGCACGAGCCCGATCAGGCCGTCGAGGCCGTCGACGTACATCCAGCGTTCCCCCGCGGTGCGATCGCTCACCTGCCGGACCACCGGCGGAAAGCCGCGCCCGGCGTGCTTTTGAAAGAAGCATTCGCCCTTGTCACCGTCCGGACACCGCAGCAGCATCAGAGGACGGTTGATGAGCCCCGGCAGGATGTGGGGCGCGAGGCTGCGATAGAGATCGGCCAGCGCCTGTTTCGTGACGGGCGGATCGTGCAGCAGCAGCCGTTCGGGATGCGTCAGGGACGGGGCGCGCGCGCGCGATGCCGCCCGTGCGGCCGTCGTTGCCGCGGATGGTCTACGCTTGGGCATAGCAGCTTCGATACCCGCCTGGATGCGGGCTTTTTTGCGGGTTCGCGGACGAAGCGATCAACAGATCCGGCGCGGTGCGACAACCTGATATCAGCGCAATGTCACGGCAGAAAAAAACAGTCTCGGGGCGGCGTCCACGTCGAAAAATCATCACATCCGTGTTCGAGCTCGCTCCAGAGCCTTCGCCGGCCCCGAGACTGCCAGGAGCGCCGCGCCGAAGGGGGGTGTATCTCGGCCGACGCATGCAGCCATAAAATTATTTCTTGGCGCGCGCGCATCTTCTGTCGGGCTCTGCAGGCTGCAGACGTAGGACTCCACTTACCCGCGCAAAAATGCTGCGCTGCCAGAAGTCGCGAGCTCACTCCTCCCAGTAACGAGGCTCCTCGTAGTACTCGTACGCTCGATCGCGGAATGCCAGCCCGTCATTCTGCGTGAGCTCATCGATCGAGCCGGACGGTGCCGCCTGCAGCTGCTCGCGCGTGTAGTCGACGAGATAGGCGCCGGCCGCCTCGTCGTAGTCGAGCGCGGACCAGGGGATGGGGTGGAATTTCTCCGCTATGCCGAGCAAACCGCCAAAACCCACCACCGCGTACAGGATGCTATTGGAGGTCTTGTCGAGCATCACATCCTCGATCTGGCCGATCTTCTGTCCGCTGGTGTCCTTGACGTTCGTGCCGATCACTTTTTTTGCCCGTATGGCTCGCGTATGACCACTCGCGGTTGTCATGGCTGTTGCCTCGTTATCGGTTGCATTTAGAGGTCGGTTGGGTGACAGCGGGCTGTTAGCCCACCGGCACTGCGGCGTGCATGTTCAGCGCGTGTTCGACGTCGACATAGGCCTCGGTGACGGCCTGCATGTCGGCCCGCGCCTGCGTATTGTCTGAGTGCTCGACTTCATCGCGCACCGCGTGGTAGCTGCGGGATACGCGGTCGAATGCCGTCTGGACATCGGTATCGCTGTAGCGGCTTTCGACGACGTGGCGCAGATCGCGGGCATCGACGGCCAGCACCCGCGCATCGCGCGCATAGACGGTGGGGTAGGTCCCGGCAGGAGCCGCGGCTGCGGGGGCGTCTTCCGCCGGTGTAGCCGGTGCAGCGGCGTACGTCACGGGCGCGCTGCCCGCGTCGCGTGCCAGCACGCTGGCGTTGTGCTCCAGTCGCTCGGTGGAGCTCGCGACGGACGGGGTGCCTGTGGTTGCGCACGCACTCAGGGTGAGAACGAGCGCGCAACCGATGACGGGGACTATCTTCAACATGATCTTCTCCTGCCTTGCCAGCGTTGCCAGCATCTGTGCCAGACAGCCTCGACGGATGCGCGCCAATCCGCCATGGGCAACGCCCGCTGAACTCTGTGCGACCTCTCCTACGCTTCTCCCGCTCGTACGGCGGCGCTGACAGGCACTCGCACGGCGCGCCGACAGCGCGCGCGCTGCGCGTACCGCTACGCTCAGTTTGGGAAGGAGGACCCATGGCACGAAAATACAGCACGGGCAGCGCCCGTAAGGTGCAGCGCGCAATGCATGAGATGCAGCACGGACAACTGCGCAGCGGCCGCTCCGGTAAGAAGGTGCGCAGCCGCAAGCAGGCGATCGCGATCGGGCTGTCCGAGGCGCGCCGAGCCGGGCAGCGCGTGCCGCGGCGCAGAGGGAGCTGACATGCGTTTCATCCTGTTGATCATCGTGCTGCTGCTGCTCGTCGGCGCGCTGCCGGCATGGCCGTACAGCACCGGGTGGGGCTATTACCCGAGCGGCGGCCTGGGCTTGCTCCTCGTGGTGCTCCTGGTCTTGCTGCTTATGGGGCGGATCTGATGGCCGGATCCGACACCGGAGCGCGCCCGACCCGGCACCGTGCGCAGCAGCCGGCGATCGGTGCCGGCCACGCCGGGCGCTCATCGCCAGCCGGGTGCGGGGGCTCCGGAGCCGGATGATCGAAGCGACAAGCGCCGGTCGGACGTGAGCGGCGATGACACCGAGGGGATGGGACCGGCCGTGAAGTCGGTCAGGTGAGCGGATCAACACGAGGAACTATCATGCGTCAATCGAACATTCTGCTTGTCGGACTATGTGCGCTCGGAATCCTGAGCGGGTGTCAGCGAGCGGAGGACCCCGCCAAGGTCAAGCACGATGTGGCTGAGGCCCGCGACACGGCGATCGCCAACGATGAGAAGGCGGATCAGGCGGCGCAGAAGCGCATCGCCAGCGCCGAGTCAAATGTGGAGTCTGCGCAACGCGATGCGCAGCACGTCAGCGCCGAGCAGCAGCAGAAGGTCGCGGCGACGGATGCCGAGGGCGTTCGCAAGGTGATGCTGGCCGCCTGTGAGTCACTCAGCGGTGACGATCGCAAGGCTTGTCGCGACAAGGCTGACGCCGACTACGAGCGTGCCAAGGTCGCGGCGCAGCAGATGCGCACGGCGCAAGATCCGAAGCAATAGACGGCAGCGACTGCCGACCTCACGGGTCAGGCGGGACCGCCGTACGCGCAGCGTCTGCGTTGCCCGCGAGGGCAGCTTCCGCGTCGCTGTCCTTCAGGCGGCTCGGCTGCAGCTCGCCGGCGCGCTCGAGCACCGGGTAGGCGACGGAGCAGATGTGCGAGTGAATACGCTTCAGATCGCGCAGGATGTCGAGGTGTAGCGAGCTCGAGGCGATGCTCTCGGGCCGCCCTTCACGCAGCCGCGCCAGGTGATTCTCCGCCGCCGCGAACTCCCGGGCGCGCAGCGTCGCCTTCTCGGTGAGGAGCTGGCGCGCGATGCCGATGTCCCCCGATATGAAGACACTGAATGCCAGCTTGAGGTTGTCGCACACCTCCTGGTGGAACGCCTGCAGCTCCGCGGCCCCCTCGCTCGAGAAAACGATCTTGTGCTTGATCTTCTTGGCGGCCGCCTCCATCAGGTTCTTGTCGATGATGTCGCCGACGTGCTCCAAGTTGATCGAGAACGAGATGATCTCCATCGCGCGGCGCGCATCGCGCGCCGTCAGACTCTCGCGGGTGAGCTTGGTGAGATAGAGCTTCACCGCTTCATCGAGCTTGTCGACCGCATCGTCCATGCGGGAGATCTCCGCGACCAGAGACCGGTCGTCGGTCATCAGCGCCGTCATGGTCCGGCGCAGCATGGTCTCGATGATATCGCCGATATGCAGCGTTTCGCGTGCCGCGCAGGCGAGCGCTACCGAAGGGGTCGCGAGCGCCGTCTCGTCCAGGTACAGAGGCGTCGCGGGATCGTGGGCTTTGACGCGCTCCGGCAGCAGACGCGTCAGGAATGCGGCGATCGCCTTCAGGGGAATGATGAATAACACCGCCATGGCGACGTTGAAGGCGGTGTGAAAGTCCGCAGCCAGGCGTGCCGGGTTGGGCTCGAGCCGTGCCAGCTCGGTGGCGATCGGCTGCAGAAACGGCAGCACCAGCGCGCAGCCGATCAGGCGGTTCAGCATGTTGCCAAGCGGCAGACGGCGGCTCGCGGGATTGTCGCCGCGGCTGCCCTCGATGAGAGGATTGATCGCGCTGCCGACGTTGGCGCCGAGGATGAGGGCGAGTGCGGGTACTGGCGTGATGAAGTTGGATGCTGCCAGCGACATGATCAGTACGACCACGGTTACGCTGGAATGCGCTACCCAGGTGAGCGCCGCCGCGAGCAGCAGACACAAGAGCGGCTCCGTCGTTGCCGAGCTCAACAGCAAGCGCACCGCCGGGGCGTTCTCGGCGGGCGCCAGGGTGCCGAGCAGCAGGTGCAGGGACAGCAGCATGAGGCCAACGC
>DATMOK010000018.1:0-60499 GCA_035568235.1 Steroidobacteraceae bacterium
GGTGCGCGCCTCGAACTCGGCGCGCTTCTCGTCGACCAGCTTCTGCTGGTGCGAGTCGAGCTGCGTCTTGCGCATCAGGCCGATCGCCTGCAGGTGCTTCTCGATCACGTGGCCGAGCTCGGCGATGATCGAGGGCATGAATTTTCCGCCCGGCTGCCAGTAGCCGCCGCGCGGATCGAACACCGCCTTGAGCTCATCCACCAGGAAGGTGACATCGCCGCCCTTGCGGAATACCGCGGAGATGATGCGCGTCAGCGCCACGATCCACTGGAAGTGGTCGAGATTCTTCGAATTGATGAAGATCTCGAACGGCCGGCGCTGCTCATATTCGGTACCTTCGTTCAGCAGGATGTCGTTGATGGTCACGTACATCGCGTGATCGGAGATCGGCGTCTTGATCTTGTAGGTCTGCCCGATCAGCATCTCCGGCCGCTCGAGCTTCTCGTGCATGCGGATGACCTTGGCGGTGCGGCCGTTCTTGTCGCGCACCTCCTCGGTCTCGCCGCTCTGCGCCACGAGCTTGATCTCCGGCGGCTTGTCCTTGTCGGCCGGTTTCGCGGCCGGCTTCGCCGCCGCCTTTTCCTCCGGCTTCGCCACCTCGTACTTGACGATCTTTCTTTCGATCTTAATGGCCATAGCGTGCTTCCTGGCCTTCGTATCAGGTAGCTCAGTACCTGCCGAAGTAGCCCTCCTTCAAGCTATCAAACAGATTCGCGGTAGTGTGCAACTCACCGTCATACTCGATTTCCTCATCCCCGCGCGCCTCCACGACCGTGCCATCGTCCAGCGTGAATCTGTAGATGGTGTTCTTCAGGTCCTGCTCCTTCACCAGCACCCCCTGGAAGGCCTCCGGGTTGAAGCGGAAAGTGGTGCAACCTTTCAGACCCTGCTCGTGCGCATACAGATAGATGTCCTTGAACTTCTCGTAGGGGAAATCCGTAGGCACGTTCGCCGTCTTAGAAATCGATGAATCGATCCACTTCTGGGACGCAGCCTGCACTTCGACGTGCTCCTTGGGGGAGACGTCTTCGGAGGCAATGAAATACTCGGGCAATCTCTCAGCATCGGTCGTGCCCCCCGGTTTGGCGTTGGAATTGACAAGCTCGCGGTAGGCGAGCAGCTCGAACGAATAGACGTCGATTTTTTCCTTCGACTTCTTGCCCTCGCGGATGACGTTGCGGAAGTAGTGGTGCGCGAACGACGGCTCGATGCCGTTCGAGGCATTGTTGGCGAGTGACAGCGAGATCGTGCCCGTGGGCGCGATCGAGGTGTGGTGCGTGAAGCGCGCGCCGGTCTCGGCGAGCTCGTGCACGAGGCGCGGCGCTACCTCCGCCACGCGTTGCATGTAGCGGCTGTACCTCGCGTGCAGCAGCCGCCCGGCGATCTTCGCTCCCGGTCGCCAGCCGTCGCGCGCCATCTCCGGGCGCTTGCGCAGCATCTCCTTGGTGACCGTGAACTCCTCGCTCATGATCGGCGCCGGCCCCTTCTCTCGGGCCAGCTCGAGCGCCGCTTCCCAGCCGGCGATCGCCATCTCGCGCGACACCTCCTCGGTAAACTGCACCGCCTCGGGCGAGCCGTACTTCATGCGCAGCAGCGTCATGGTGCTGCCGAGCCCGAGAAAGCCCATGCCGTGGCGGCGCTTGCGCAGGATCTCCTCGCGCTGCTTCTCAAGTGGCAGCCCGTTGATCTCCACTACGTTATCGAGAATGCGCGTGAAGACCTTCACGACCTCGCGGTACTCGTTCCAGTC
This sequence comes from Steroidobacteraceae bacterium, assembly GCA_035568235.1. GTDB lineage: Bacteria > Pseudomonadota > Gammaproteobacteria > Steroidobacterales > Steroidobacteraceae > 13-2-20CM-66-19. The sequence continues at coordinate 1,751 of DATMOK010000018.1, forward strand.
GAACTCCGCGAAATCGGTGAACGGGTGCTTCACAAAGCGCGTCAGGTTCACCGAACCCAACAAGCACGAGCCGTACGGCGGCAGCGCCTGTTCGCCGCAAGGGTTGGTTGCGCGGATGTTTTCGCACCACCAGTTGTTGTTCATCTCGTTGACACGGTCAATGAGAATGAAACCCGGCTCGGCGAAGTCATACGTGGACGTCATGATCACGTCCCACATGCGCCGCGCCGGCAAGCTCTTATAGATCTTGCAGGCCACGAGGCCATCGTCGTTCACAACGTAGCCCTGATGCACCGGCCACTCGCGCCACAGATACTTGCTCGGATCATTGAGATCGGGCCGCTCGGACTCAAACTCCTTACGCGTCACCGGAAACGCCAGTTTCCACTCGCGATCCTCGCGCACCGCCTGCATGAACTCGTCGGTGATCAGGAGTGAGAGGTTGAACTGCCGCAGCCGTCCGTTCTCGCGTTTCGCACGGATGAACTCCATCACGTCCGGATGCCCGACGTCGAAGGTTCCCATCTGCGCGCCGCGGCGGCCGCCGGCGGAGGAGATGGTGAAGCACATCTTGTCGTAGATATCCATGAACGAGAGAGGACCGGACGTGTAGGCGCCTGCGCCCGACACGTATGCGCCGCGCGGCCGCAGCGTCGAATGCTCATAACCAATTCCACAACCGGCCCGTAATGTGAGCCCCGCTTCGTAGACCTTCTTGAGGATGTCCTCCATCGAGTCGTGAATAGTCCCTGACACTGTGCAGTTGATGGTCGAGGTCGAGGGCTTATGCTCGAGTGCACCGGCGTTGGACGTCACGCGGCCGGCCGGAATCGCTCCGTGGCGCAACGCCCACAGGAAGCGCTCGTACCAGTGATCGCGCACCTCGACGCTCTCCACATCGGCGAGCGCGCGCGCGACGCGCTTGTAGGTGTCGTCCATCGACTTGTCGATGGGCGAGCCGTCCTTGGCGGTGAGGCGATACTTCTTGTCCCAGATATCGAGCGATGCTTCCTGGAAAGGAACGGAATCGAGATCCCTGGGATCGATTTTCACGACGGTGTTCATGGAATCCGCGGCGCTCCGGAAAGAGTTCTTTTCGCCTGGCTACAACAAGCCGCAGGATTCACCGGCGGAAAAGCACGCGGAACGGCTAAGGTGCCGCGAGCCTCGACCGGCTACCCGACTGTCCGTACTCCGGCTGGACAGTGCAGGGCCTGCAACTTCCCCCCGACTGCGTGACCTTCGTCGCTCTCGCGCAGACACAAGATCTTGTGTCGGGGTCAAGAGCCTAATGAGCACTTACGGGTGCGTCAAGATTTGCAACCAGATTTAGTTGCATCATTTTTTACTAACAATTACATGCAGTTATCACATTATCTGCAGTAACTTGCGCGATAATTTTTTGCGCGATCCCGAGCTTGGGGCGCAGGGCGCCGACCCCCATATATTGTGCCCAGACGGAGCACAGGTTTTGCACAGGTTTACCCACAGGCAGCGCGTCGGGAGGCCCCGCATGGCTACGACCGTGAAGCTCACGCTGCGCGCCAGCACGGCGCGAGGCGAAGCCATTTGGCGGCGCGTGAGCGCCGCTTCAAGCCCGGGTGCGTACGCAAACCGCGCTCTTGAAACCTAACACGCACAACCGCACATCGAGGATCAAGCGCGATGTGCGCCACAGATTTTTCAACTTCAATTCCTTGAGAGGAGATCTTTCATGACCATCGTTCGTTACGATCCCTGGGCCTTCGTCGGGCGGCTGCATCGCCAGCTCGATCAGGCATTCGACTCCGACACCGCCAGCGTCAGCTGGCTCCCGCATGTCGACGTCCGCGAAGAGGCTGAGCGCTTCGTGGTCGTGGCTGACCTGCCGGGCGTCGAGGGCAAGAACATCGAGATCACGGCCGACAAGGGCGTGCTCACGATCCGCGGCGAGCGCCGCGCCGAGACCAAGGCCGCGAGCGAGGGCTTCGAGCGCGTCGAGCGCGCCAGCGGCACTTTCCTGCGCCGCTTCACCCTGCCCGAGAGTGCGGACGCCGAGGCCATCAAGGCGACGCACGTGAACGGGGTGCTCGAGGTGAGCATTCCGAAGCGCCCGCAGGAGCAGCCGCGGCGCATCTCCGTCCAGGCCGCCTGAAGATCACGCCCAAGCCGGCGGCGCCACGTGTGCCGCCGGCTTGCGCGTTCCTCACCGCCCGCTCCGCGGGCCTGACCGGCGCACTGGCCGAGAGGCTAGAATTCACGCTGCCATGCGAGTTCCGGCTCTCGCCCTTGGATTGCTGTCGGCGGCGCTGATTTGCGCCGCGACCGCCGGCATTCCCCCGGCCGTCGGCGACACGCCGGTCCCCTCACTCGCGCCGATGATCCGTAAAGTCTCGCCGGCGGTGGTCAACGTCGCCACGCGCGGCACGGTCCACGAGCGCGGCCCGGACAATCCGCAGCTGCAGGATCCTTTCTTCCGGCGCTTCTTCGACCTGCCGCAAGGCAGCGGCTCGCACGAGCGGCTGTTTCGCAGCGCCGGCTCAGGCGTCATTTTCGATGCCCGCAAGGGCTACATCGTCACCAACGCTCACGTCGTCGAGAACGCCACGGAGATTACCGTGACGCTGCAGGACGGCCGCGACCTCAAGGCCGAGGTGCTGGGGAGCGATCAGCCCTCCGACGTGGCGGTGCTGAAGGTGCCCGCCGACAACCTCTCGCAGATGCCGCTCGGGGACTCCTCGCATCTGGAGGTCGGCGACTTCGTCGTCGCGATCGGCAACCCGTTCGGACTGCAGCACACCGTGACTTCGGGGATCGTGAGCGGCCTGTCGCGCACCGGCATCAACCCCGACGGCTACGAGGATTTCATCCAGACGGATGCCTCGATCAACCCCGGCAACTCCGGCGGCGCGCTCGTCAATCTGCGCGGCGAGCTGATCGGCATCAACACCGAGATCCTGTCACGCAGCGGCAGCAATATCGGCATCGGCTTTGCGATCCCGGTGAACATGGCGCGCAGCGTCATGGATCAGCTGATCAGATACGGTTCGGTGCGGCGCGGGCAGCTCGGCGTCTCGATGTACACGGTGACCCCCGACATCGCGCACTCGCTCGGGCTGTCGAGCGCGGTCGGCGCCCTGGTGGCGCGCGTCGTCGAGGGCTCGCCGGCCGAGAAGGCCGGCGTACGCGTGGGCGATGTAATCACCGCCGTGAACGGCCAGGCGATAAAGTCCAACAGCGATCTGCGCAACGCCATCGGCTTGCTGCAGGTCGGCGACCGCGTGGAGATCGGGCTGGTGCGTGATGGCAAGCCGCAGCAGCTGACGGCGGTGATCGCCACCGTCCCGAGCAGCTGAACCCGGGGAGAGACTCGTGAACATCTGTGTGCTCGGAGGAACCGGCTTCGTCGGCACGGAGCTCGTCACGCGTCTGGTGCTAGCCGGGCACTGGGTGCGCGTGCCGACCCGCAATCCGGCGCGCGCCTTGCGGCTGCGGGTGCTCGATACGGCCGAGCTGCGGCTCGCCAACGTGCACGACCCGGGCGTGCTCGCGCAGCTGTTCAGCGGCTGCGATGCGGTCATCAATCTCGTCGGGATCCTCAACCCGCGCGCCGGCGCGAGCTTTCAGGCGGTGCACGCCGAGCTGCCCGCCAAGGTGATGGCGGCGGCGCGCGCCACCGGCGTGCGTCACGTCCTGCACATGAGTGCGCTCGGGGCCGACGAGCGCGCGCCGAGTCAGTACCTGCGCTCCAAGGCCGCGGGCGAGGCGGCCGTACGGGCGAGCGCGCCGCCGGGGGCGCAGCAGCCGGCGGTCACGATCTTCCGGCCGTCGGTGATCTTCGGGCCCGGCGACTCGCTCACCAACCGCTTCGCCCGGCTGCTGTCGCTCACCGCGGGCGTGCTGCCGCTGGCGCGCGCCGGCACACGCTTCGCGCCGATCGACGTGCGCGATGTGGCGCAGGCCTTCGGCCGCGCGCTGACCGACCGCTCGACGGCGGGTCAGACCTACGAGCTGTGCGGGCCGCAGGTCATGACGCTCGCAGAGATCGTGCGCCTCACGGCGCGCGTCGCGGGCCTCCGCTGCCACATCGTGCCGCTCCCCGACCTGGTGGCACGCCTGCAGGGGCTGGTCATGGGCGTTCTGCCCGGCAAACCTTTCTCGCTCGATAACTTCCGCTCGCTCACTATCGACGGCGTGTGCCGGCAGGACGGCTGCGCGCGTCTCGGAATCCAGCCCGCGCCCATGCTGGCCGAGTTGCCCGGCTACCTGGGTCACGAGGACAAGGACACCGAGCTCGCGCTGCTGCGGCGGACGACGGAACGCTAACCGGACGCGCCCGGGGTCGCCGCGCTCGCAGCCGCCGTACACAACTGCGCATGGCGCTCCTCGCGCGGCGCGCGGGCCAGCGTCCGTACCGCGGCGTAGAAGCGCGCCAGGTCGCCGTCCGCGGCGGTGAGCAGCCGTCTGAATCCCGGCACGCACTCGTAGTAGGTCGCGATCGAGGCGAGCTGCGCGTTGTTCAGCCCGGTGGCCATCCACTGCTCGTACACCGGGTAGTGCACGCCCTCGCGACGCTCGAGCTCGACGATCGCGGCAGCCAGCTCGGCCAGCAGCGCTCGCTTGCGCCCGCGCATCTCATCCGGGCCGACGCCGGAGGCGTACAGCGCGGCGAGCCGGGCGCGCGCCGGAGCCAGCAGCGCGAGCAGCGCGGCCTCCTGCCGCTGCTCGTTGCGGAAGCGTTCGATGCGCTGCGCCGCGCCACGGAACTCGAGCCAGCGCGCGAGACCGACCTCCTCGACCGTGGTGGCGAAGGCCTCGTTGAACTCCGAATCGTTGGGTACGTAGAGCAGCTGGTGGGCGAGCTCGTGGAAGATGGTCGCCACCAGCTCATCGTCGTCGTAGCGCAACATGGTGGACAGCACCGGATCGGCGAATTTGCCGAGCGTCGAGTACGCCGGCACCCCCTCCACCACCGCGTCCAGGCCGCGCGCCTCGAGGCGCAGCGCGAAATCGCGCGCGCGCCGCTCGTGGAAATAGCCCCGATACGCGACGCAGCCCGCGACCGGGAAACACCAGCGCACCGGAGCGAGCGAGAACTCGGGGGCGGCCACTACATTCCACACGACGAACGGACGGTGCAGGTCCGCGTAGCTGCGATAGCTGTTGTTGTCCGGCAGCCCGAGCTCGCGCACCGCGAAGTCGCGCGCCGCCTGCACCTCGGTGAGCCGCGCGCGCAGCGCATCAGGCGTCGCAGGAGCGGCGATCACGGTCGCGATCGGCACGCGCGCCTGCAGCACGCGCCACTCGCCGCTCGTCGCCTGCAGCAGATAGCAGCCACCGAGCAGCGCACAGCTCAGCGTGAGCACGAGGGCGCGCGTCGCGCGCGGCAGCGCAGCGCACACCGCCCGCACGAGCGCTGCCTGCGCCCGCCCCGCCCGGCCCGTCGAGCTCTCGGTTAACATGCGCACATGCAAGTCTACTTGGTCGGCGGCGCCGTCCGGGACCGGCTGCTCGGCCTGCCGGTGCGCGAGCGCGACTGGGTAGTGGTCGGTGCGCAGCCCGGGGAACTCGAGAGCGCCGGCTACCTCGCCGTGGGACGCGAGTTCCCGGTGTTCCTGCATCCGGTGACGCACGAGGAATATGCGCTCGCGCGGCTCGAGCGCAAGGTGGCGCCCGGTTATCACGGCTTCAGCACTCGCTTCTCCCCCGACGTGACCCTGGAAGATGATCTCAAGCGCCGCGACCTCACCATCAATGCCATGGCGGAGAGCGACAGCGGCGAGCTCATCGACCCGCATGGCGGGCAGGCCGACCTCGCCGCGGGCGTGCTGCGGCACGTGTCGCCGAGCTTCACCGAGGACCCGGTACGGGTGCTGCGTGCGGCGCGCTTTGCGGCGCGCTTCGCCAGCCGCGGCTTTCGCATCGCGGACGAGACGCTCGAGCTCATGCGCCGCATGGTCGCCTCCGGGGAGGTGAGCGCGCTGGTCCCGGAGCGCGTCTGGCAGGAGACCGAGCGCGCGCTGGCCGAAGACCATCCGGAAGTGTTTTTTGCGACGCTGCGCGACTGCGGCGCACTGGCGGTCATCTTCCCGGAGCTCGATGCGCTATACGGCGTGCCGCAGCCGCCCAAGTGGCACCCCGAGATCGACACCGGCGTGCACGTCATGCTGGCGCTCGCATGGTCGGCGCGCAGCGCCACCTCCACCGCGGTGCGCTTTGCGGTACTGGTGCACGACCTCGGCAAGGCACGCACACCGCGCGAGTTCTGGCCGGCGCACCACGGCCACGAGGAAGCCGGCGTCGCCCCGATCGAGGCGCTGTGCGAGCGCCTCAAGGTCCCCGGCACGCATCGCGAGCTGGCGCTGCTTGCCGCGCGGCAGCACACGCACGTGCACCGCGCGTTCGAACTGCGGCCCGAGACGGTGCTCAAGGTACTGCAGGAGTGCGACGCGTTCCGCCGTCCCGAGCGCTTCGCGGAGCTGCTCGAGGCGTGCGAGGCCGACGCGCGCGGCCGGGCGGGTCTCGAAGGCTCGCCCTACCCGCAGGCGGCGTACTTCAGGGCCGCGCTCACCGCGGCCGCGGGCGTGGCGCTCACCGAGGAGGAGCGGCGCGGGCTCAGGGGTCCGGCCATCGGCGAGGAGCTCAAGCGGCGGCGGCTCGCCGCGCTGGGGGACTTCAAGGCGACTCAGCTGCAGAGGCGCGCTCAGTAGCCGGCGTGGTGCAGCAGCGCCGCTGCCACCGCCGCCAGCAGGCAGTAAATCCCGAAGAAGTACCAGCGGCCCGCCTCGAGCCAGCGGCTGAGCCAGCGCAGCGCGAGGAGCCCTGCGAGCAGCGCGACGAATGCGCCGAACACCGTGAGCAGCGCCACCGAGCGCAGCTCCCCGGTCCCGCCCGCATGCACGTCGTGCACCAGGCGCAGCGCCTCGCGTGCCACCACCGCAGGGGTGAGCACCACGGCAAGCGCGAAACTGAACGCTTCGGCGCGACTCTTCGTCACACCGAGCAGCATGCCGGTGGAGATCGTCGCCCCCGAGCGCGATAAACCCCGGAACGGCAGACACAGGCCCTGCACCGCGCCGATCCAGGCCGCGCGGCGCACATCCATGTCCGCTACCGGCGCGCCGGCGGCGCGGCGCCTCTCGGTGAGCCCCGCCACGAGGATCAGGACGCCGGCGGCGGCGAGTGCCGGGGCGATGAACTCGAGATGGCCGAAAAGATCCTCGATCTGCGCGTGCGGCACGCCGCGCAGCACGGTCTTCTCGATGAGCCAGGCGATGCCGAGCCCGATCACACCCGTGAGGGCGGTCGCGACGACCACCTGGACCGCGAAGCGCCTGAAGGCCGCGGCGCTCTGGAAGTAGATCGCGCGCCACTGCCGCCAGAAGTACAGGATCACCGCGAGCATGGTGCCGGTGTGCAGCATCACGAGCAGCAGCGTCATCGGCGGCGCGGACGGATCGAGCCCGAGGAGCTTCTCGGCGATGACCACGTGCGCGGAGCTCGACACGGGCAGCAGTTCTGCGAGCCCCTGCACGATCGCGAGAATGATGACTTTCAACAGCGTCATAGACCCCCACAGCGGCGCGGCGGGCGGCCGCGCGCTCCATTCACCCGCCCACGATGAGCGGCCGCCATGTTAGCCGAGGCCGCCTCACAGCTGGCGGCGCAGATCCTGAAGCGTGAAGCCCGCGAGCGGCGTTGCGCAGCCGCGCGTGAGGGCCATCGCCTTGAACGCCTCACCCATCTCCTCCGGCATGACGAGTCGGCGTGCTTCGCCTGCGAGGCGCGCCCGCTCGGGCGCATCGCCGGCTTCGGCCACCAGGCGGTCGAGCCCGAGCGCGAGCAGGAAGGCCGCTTGCGTCGCGAAGCCGGCAACCTCTAGGCCGGTATCGGTGGCCACCTCCGCGACGCGCGTGAAATCCACCCAGGCGGTGATGTCCTGCAGTCCTAAGTTGATGAGCGGATCGTCGTGGGCCCGCTGCCTGAAATGACAGCGCAGCGTGCCGCTGAGGCGTTGCGGGTGATAGTAATGGGAGCGCGGCAACCCGTAGTCGAGGAGCAGGAGCATCCCGCGCTCGAGACATTCGCCCAGGCTGGCGATCCACGCTCCGAGCCTCAGACACACCTCCGAGGTGTAGCCGTCGGCGAGGCGCGGCGGCGCGCCGCTGAGCGCCGCACACGCGCTCTCGAGCATGGCATCGGCGTCGGCCGCCGCGCTCGAGAGCGCGCCATCCGGAGTGAGCGCCACGCCGAGCTCGCGCACGGCCCCCCCCTCTACCGTGAAGCGCCGGCACGGCAGGGCATCCGCCACCTCATTCGCCAGGATCACGCCGCGCAGCGGCGTCGCCGGCAGCCGCTCGAGCCATACGATGCGCCCGCGGATGCGCGGCGCGAGCGCCGCGAGGCGCGTGCGCTGGCGCGCGGCGAGGTCCGCGCTCACCTCGAGGATCGCGTAGCGCTCCGGTAAGGCGCCCTGGGCGTCGAGTGTCTCGAGGAGCGCCGCCGCCAGGGCGCCGGTTCCGGCGCCGAGCTCGAGGATGCCGCCGCCCGTCTCGCGCAGCACCTCGAGACACTGGCGCGCCACGCAGCGGCCGAAGAGCGCCGAAACCTCGGGAGCCGTGACGAAATCGCCGCCCGCGCCCAGCTTGAGGCTGCCGGCGCTGTAGTAGCCGAGCCCGGGGGCGTAGAGCGCGAGCTCCATGAAGCGCTCGAACGACAGCCAGCCGCCCGCTGCCTCGATCTCGGCGCGGATCAGAGCGCCGACCAAATCGCTGTGGCTGCGTTCCTCGGGCGTCAGCGCGGGAAGCATTGAGCGCACGCCGGATGCGCTCATAATCCGCTCCCATGAGGCGCGCGACCGAACCCTCTCCCGAGCTGCCGGCACCGAGCCGGGCGCTCGAGGGCAAGACGGTCCTCGTCACCGGCGGCGCGCGCCGCATCGGCGCGACCATCGCGCGCGTGCTGCACGCTGCCTCCGCCAACGTCCTGCTGCATTACCACCGCTCCGCCGAGGATGCGGCGCGGCTCGCGGCCGAGCTCAACGCCGTGCGTGCAGGCTCGGCGAGCCTCGCCGAGTGCGATCTGCTCGATATCACACGCCACGCCGCGCTGATCGCGCGTTGCCTCGAGGTGTTCGGCGGTCTCGACATCCTGGTCAACAACGCGTCCACGTTCTACCCCACCCCGGTGGGCGAGATCACCGAGCCCGAGTGGGACGATCTGATCGGCACCAACCTCAAGGTGCCGCTGTTCCTCTCCCAGGCCGCCGCTCCTGCGCTCCACGGGCGCGGCGGACTCATCATCAATCTCGCCGACATCCACGGCCTGCGTGCGTTGCGCCGCTATCCGGTGTACAGCCTCGCCAAGGCGGGCGTGATCATGCTCACCCGCTCGCTGGCGCGCGAGCTCGGGCCGCACGTGCGCGTGAACGCCGTCGCCCCGGGTCCGGTCATGTGGCCCGAGCACGGCCTCGATCCGGCGCTGCAGGCGAGGATCACGCAGCGCACCGCGCTCAAGCGAGCCGGCTCCGCGGTGGATGTGGCGCGCGCCTGCCTGTACTTTGCGAGCGAGGCACAGTATGTCACCGGCCAGATCCTGGCGGTGGACGGCGGACGCAGCATCGGCTGGTGACACGCCTCGATCCTGGTGCCTCAGCGCGGCAGCGCAAGTCGCTGCAGCGGATGCGCTTCGCGGTCGAAGCGCTGCCACAGCTCGCCGATCGTGAGGCCCGCGGTCGGATGGCGTACCTCGGGGGCGAGCTCGGCGAGCGGCCCGAGCATGTAGGCGCGCTTGAGAAGATCCGGTCGCGGGAGCTTCAGCTCCGGCAGCTCGCACAGCAGCTCGCCGTACAGCAGCACGTCGAGATCCATCGAGCGCGGCGCCCAGCGTGGCGCATCCCGCCCCCGGCCGCAGCGGCTCTCGATCGCGTGCAGCCGCTCGAGAACCGCCTGCACCGGCAGCTCGGTGCTGAAGCCGGCCACCAGGTTGATGAAGTCATCGCCGTCGAATCCGGCCGCGCGGTTGCGGTACCAGGAGGAGAAGCGCACCCCCGGAAACTCGCGCTCGAGCTCGGCGACCGCCCGGCGCATGTGCCGCTCGGGCTCGACATTGCTGCCGGCCGCGACGTAGACCTGCGGCACGGTTCAGCTCCGGGGCGCGGGCGTCCCGCCGCCCGCCTCGAGATCGGCGCGGGTGCGCTCGATCACCACGCCGACGTCGCGCGAGTTGCGGATGGCGCCCGGCTTGTTGAGCGACACCCGCACCCACTGCACGCCGAACTCCGCGAGAATGACCAGCGCGAGACGATGCGCGAGTGTCTCGACCAGCTTGAACTCGGAGCCGCGGATGAATTCCAGGGCGCGCTTCGCCACTTTCTTGTAATCGAGCGTGTCGGCGACTTCATCGGTGCACGCGGCGTGCCGGCAATCGACCGGCATCTCGAGATCGACGACGACCGTCTGGCGGACACGCCGCTCCCAGTCGATGAAGCCGATGATGCACTCGGCGGTCAGGCCATGCAGAAAGATGCGGTCGGGCGCGGGCTGTGTCATGGCAGATGCGAAGCGGCTCAGGCGGCCAGTGCCGGCAGGGAGTCGAGCGGCCACTGGGCGCGCGCCTGGATGATAAGTCCCTCGTGCTGGCCGGCCTTGAGCCGCGCGAGGCCCGCGACTGCGATCATCGCCGCGTTGTCGGTGCAGAATTCGACGCGCGGATAATAGAGGCGCGCGCCGTGCGTGCGCGCCGCCTCCCCGAGACGCGCACGCAGGCTGCGATTGGCGCCGACGCCCCCCGAGACCACGAGCGCGGTGAGCCCGGTGTACTCGAGCGCTCGCACCGCCTTGGCGACCAGGGTGTCGACGATCGCCTCCTCGACGGCGCGCGCGATATCGGCGCGGCGCTGCGCGCTGAGCTCGCCGGCGCGCACGGCGTGCAGCACCGCGGTCTTCAGGCCCGAGAAGCTGAACTCGAGCCCGGGCCGCTCGAGCATCGGCCGCGGCAGTCTGCATGCGCCGGCGGTGCCGTGCACGGCGAGCGCGGCGAGCTGCGGGCCGCCCGGATAGGCAAGCCCGAGGAGCTTCGCCGTCTTATCGAACGCCTCGCCCGCGGCATCGTCGCGCGTGCCGCCGAGCACCCTATAGTTGCCGAGGCCTGCCACTTCGATGAGCAGCGTATGACCGCCCGACACCAGCAGCGCGACGTGTGGAAAGGGCGGCGGCTCGGCCTCGAGGAGCGGAGCGAGCAGGTGCCCCTCGAGGTGGTGCACGCCAATCGCGGGCAGTTGCCAGGCATAGGCGAGGCTCGCGGCGAGTGCGGCCCCGGTGAGCAGTGCGCCGATCAGCCCGGGGCCTGCGGTGTAGGCGATGCCGCCAAGATCGCCGGGTTGCGTCGCCGCATGTTGCATCGCCGCCTTGACGAGCGGCAGCAGCCGGCGCACGTGATCGCGCGAGGCGAGCTCCGGCACCACGCCGCCGTAGGCGCGGTGCAGCTCGATCTGGCTGTAGAGCTCGTGCGCCAGCAGTCCCGCGCCCTCATCGAGCACGGCCGCGGCGCTCTCGTCGCAGGAGGATTCGATGGCAAGCACGCGCATGGGGAAATTCTAGACCATCCTTGCTGCGGCGCAGGCATTCCGCGTTGCGGCCGGATGTTATAGTCGGCTCAAGATGTGCCCGAGCACACGATCGGGGGCTGCGCCGCAGGGACGTCGGTGTTGGCAGGCGGCCGCGCTGCTGGCATTCGCCATGGTGGTCGCTGCTGCAGGAGCCGCGGCGGCCGAGCCGTGCAAGCTGGGCCGGGCGGGCGAGCTGCCGGTCACCATGGAGGGCACGCGCCCGCTGGTGCACGCTGCCATCAACGGCAGCGATGCGCTGTTCATCGCCGACAGCGGCGCCTTCTTCAGCACGCTGACGTCTGCGGGCGCTCGCCAGTTCGACCTGCCGCTGACAGCGACGGCACCGGGTTTCTATTTGCAAGGCGTAGGCGGCAACGCCCGAGCCTGGGTGACGACGGTCAAGACCTTCACCATCTTCAACATGAATCTCCCCAAGGTTCCGTTCCTCGTGACGGACAACGACCTGGGCCATGGCGCGGTCGGAGTTCTCGGGCAGAACGTCTTTCGCCTCGGCGACGTCGAATACGACCTGGCGAACGGCGTGATCGCCATCCTGCGCACCCACGGCGACTGCCGAAAGTCCGCGCTTGCCTACTGGGCGAACGCCAAGGGCCTTCCCTATTCGATGATGGACATCGACTTCGCCACCGCCGAAAGGCCGCACACCACGGGCGAGGCTTATGTGAACGGCAGCAAGATCCGTGTGCTGTTCGATACCGGTGCGAGTTTTTCCGTGCTGACGCTGGAGGCGGCCAGGCAGGCCGGCGTCACTCCCGACAGCCCCGGGGTCACTGATGCGGGCTCGATGTCGGGCTACGGTCGCCGCACGGCGCACACCTGGATCGCCCCGTTCACGAGCTTCAAGATCGGCGACGAAGAGATCCGCAACACGCACTTGCGCATCGGCGGTGTGCCGCTGCTGGGAACCCAGATGCTGATCGGTGCGGACTTCTTCCTTTCACATCACATCCTGGTCGCGAGCAGCCAGCACCGGCTCTATTTCACTTACAACGGCGGCCCGGTGTTCAACCTGACGACCGTGCCGGTGGCGCCGGCGCCGGCCTCCGCGGACACCGACGCGGCGGGCACTGGCGCCGCGGGCGGCGCCGCGCCCCCATCCCCCGCAGAGGCAGCGACCCAGCCCGCCTCGCCTGAGGGGCTCGACGCGGCAGGCTACGCGCGGCGCGGCAGCGCTTCCGCGGCGCGCCGCGAATACCAAGCCGCATTCGCCGACCTCAGCAAGGCCATCGAGCTCGACCCCTCTCAGGCCGACTATTTCTACGAGCGCGGCCGCGCGTACTGGGCCGGCAACCAGGCGGACAAGGCACTGGAGGACTTTGGCCAGGCGATCAAGCTCAAGCCCGACGACGTAGCGGCGCTCATGGCGCGGGCGGAGTTGCACGCGCGCCGCAATGATCCAGCCGATGCCATCCGCCCCGACCTCGACGCCGCCGATCGCGCCGCCCCCAAGGCCGGTGACATGCGCCTGACCCTGGGGGACCTCTACGAGCGCCTGCGCGACCATCCGGCAGCCATCGCGCAGTACGACGACTGGATCAGCTCGCACAACAGCGTCGACATCCAGATGCCACGTGCGCGCAATGGCCGTTGCTGGGTGCGGGCGCTCGCGGGCCTGGAGCTCGACAAGGCGCTCGACGACTGCAACTTCGCGGTGCACTCGAACGCGAAGGCGGCGGCGTATCGCGACAGCCGCGGACTGGTCTACCTTCGCCAGGGAAAATACGAGAAGGCCGTCGCCGATTACGACGCGGCGCTCGCGATGAGCCCGAAAGCGGCCTGGTCGCTCTACGGGCGGGGCCTCGCGAAGCAGCACCTCGGGCAAAGCGCGGCAGGTGAGGCCGATATTGCTGCGGCCAAGGCACTCTTCCCAAAAATCGCCGACGAAGCCGCGAGGCTCGGCATCAGTCTGGACCCAAAGTAGCCTCAGCCCGCCCCAGGGCTCGCCGACACTGAACGCACTCCTTTGCCTTTGCAGCAGGGGTCCCGTAGAATCCCCGGCCCCTCGGCCGGCTGTCTCTGGCGGCGTCGGGCAAGAGTGGGAAGATCTCCTTTCAGCTCAATGACTTGAGGTTTCGATGCCGAGCGTGCGAGTGCGTGAGAATGAGTACTTCGATGCCGCCCTGCGGCGCTTCAAGCGCGCCTGCGAGAAGGCCGGCATCCTCACGGAGCTGCGCCGCCGCGAGTTCTACGAAAAACCCACGCAGGAACGCAAGCGCAAGAAGGCAGCCGCCATCAAGCGCCACATGAAGCGCGTATCCCGCGACGGCATGCGCAGCGCCCGCTGAGGCGGGCGGTTTCCCTCCAACGACCGATCGAGGGGCACCGATGGCGCTCAAGGATCGCATTACCGATGACATGAAGGCCGCGCTGCGCGCCGGGGCGAAGGAGCGGCTTGGCACCATCCGCCTGGCCCTCGCCGCCATCAAGCAGCGCGAGGTCGATGAGCGCATCAGCCTCGATGACGCCCAGGTGCTCGCGGTTCTCGAGAAGATGATCAAGCAGCGCCGCGAGGCGATCACCCAGTTCCAGACTGGCGGACGCGCCGACCTGGTCGCCAAGGAGACGGCGGAGATCGCCGTGCTGCAGGGCTATCTGCCCGCGCAGATGAGCGAGGCCGAGATCGACGAGCTGATCGCGCAGTCGATCGCCGCCGCCGGCGCCACCTCGATCAAGGACATGGGCAAGGTGATGGCGCTCGTGAAGCCCAAAGCGCAGGGGCGCGCCGACTTAGGCGCAGTGAGCGCACGCATCAAGCAGAAACTCGGCTGATTCCCGTTCGGCTGATTCCCTTATAGTGCGCCGAGGCTAGTGCGCCGAGGCGGCAGGCACTTGGGACGCATCCCCCAGCACTTCATCGACGAGCTGATCGCCCGCGCCGACATCGTGGAGGTGATCGGCTCGCGCGTGCAGCTGAAGAAGGCAGGACGCGAGTACAAGGCCTGCTGTCCGTTTCATAACGAGAAGACCCCCTCCTTCTGGGTGAGCCCCGACAAGCAGTTCTATCACTGCTTCGGCTGTGGCAAGCACGGCACCGTGCTCGGCTTCCTCATGGACCACGATCACCTCGCTTTTCCCGAGGCCGTCGAGGAGCTCGCCGGGCGGTTAGGCCTGGAAGTGCCGCACGAGGGCGGGAGCGAGGCCGGCGCGAAGCGCGCCGACGAGCCGCTGTATGAGCTGGCGGCAAAGGTGGCGCGGTTCTACGTGGAGAGCCTGGCGCGCGAGCCGCGCGCGCGCGCCTACCTCGAGCGCCGCGGGTTGAGCGCCGAGACTCTGGAGCGCTTTCAGATCGGCTACGCGCCCAATTCCTGGCACGAGGTGCTGAAGCGCTTCGGCGCGGGCGACAGCGAGCGCCGGCGCCTCGCCGACCTCGGGCTCATCATCGAACGCGAGCGCCTCCAGGCGCAGGGCGGCGAGCGCTACTACGACCGCTTCCGCGACCGCATCATGTTCCCGATCCGCGATAGCCGCGGCCGGGTGATCGCCTTCGGCGGCCGCGTGATCGATACGGGCGAGCCCAAGTACCTCAACTCCCCCGAGACGGTGCTGTTTCACAAGGGACGCGAGCTGTACGGTCTTTACGAGACGCGCCGTGCGCGCTCGACGCTCCGGAGCCTGGTGGTGGTCGAGGGCTACATGGACGCCGTGCGGTTGCACCAGGAGGGCGTTGACTACGCGGTGGCGACGCTCGGCACCGCCACGACGCCGGAGCATTTCCGCCGCATCTTTCGTCTGGTGCCCGACGTGGTGTTCGCCTTCGACGGCGACCGGGCCGGACTCGCTGCGGCGTGGCGCGCGCTGCAGCAGGCTCTGCCTGAGGCGCGCGAGGGACGGCAGATCCGTTTCCTGTTCCTGCCCGAGGGGCAGGATCCTGACACGCTGATCGCTGCCGAGGGCCGCGGCGCATTCGAGCAGCGCCTGACGACGGCCGTGCCGCTGTCGGAATACCTGGTACGCGAGCTCTCCGAGCAGAGCGACCTCGCCCATGCCGACGGGCGCGCGCGCTTCGCCGAGAGCGCACGCCCGCTCTATCAGAAGGTTCCCGCCGGTGTGTATCGCGAGCTGCTGCTCGGGCGGCTCGCGCAGGTGGTGGGTCTCGCACCCGAGCGTCTCGAGGCATTGTGGAACGAGAAGTCGGGCGGCGCGCCGGCTCCCGCCGCCGCCGCGCCGAGTCCGCCACCGGCGGGACGAGCCCGAACGAGCGGTGGTCGAGGCAGCCTGGTGCGGCAGGCGATCGTGCGGCTGGTGCACTTCCCGGCGATCGCCACCGAGGTGAGCGTCACGGAGCGCTCCGGCCTCGACACCTCGGAAGAGGCCGGCATTGCGCTGCTGCGCGAGCTGCTCGATAACCTGCGCGAGCAGCCGGCGCTGATCTCGGCGCAGGTAATCCAGCGCTGGGCGGGACGCGACGGAGGCGAGTCGCTGCAGAAACTCCTGGAGCGCGAGGAGGTCATCACGGATGCGGCCGCCGCGGCCGGAGAGCTGCGGGCGGCGCTGGTTAAGCTCGCGGAGCTCGCGGCCGAGAAACGCTTGCAGGCGCTCGAAGCCAAGAGTCGCAGCGGCCCGCTGACCAGCGACGAACTTATGGAATTCCAGAGACTTATGTCAAACCTGAGCACCCGCGAGGCCCGGCGGGGCTAGTTGAATTTGGTGTTTCGGCCCCTGTCAAATAAACTCACCGGCTTTGTCTTTGGCGCCCCTTGACCTGCCGCCCGCTGGCAGCACATAGGGGGAACGAAGCCCACTCGCCCCGGATCACATGACACGTAAGCACAAGCCTCAGACCCCGCACAAGAAGCGTCCCTCCGCACAGCCCGCCAAGCCCACCAAGCCGGTCGCCGCCGAGAAAGCGACTGCTGCGGCGGTAGGCCTGCGCGAGAAGGAGCGGGCCAAGGCGGCCGCGGCGCAGGCTGCCCGCAAGGTACCGCCGCCGGCGCGGCCGCAGCCCGCGCATGGCAAAGCGAACGACAGTCCGCGGCCGGCGGAGGCGCGCCCCGTCGCGGGCAAGCCAGGTGAGCGGCGGCCGCTCGGACTCGAGCGGCGCGTGCCGGTGATGCCCGAGGATCGCCAGTCGCAGCTGAAGCTGCTGATCGCGCGCGGCAAGGAGCAGGGCTACCTCACCTATGCGCAGGTGAACGATCACCTGCCGTCCGAGATCGTCGATCCCGAGCAGATCGAGGACATCGTCAATACCATCAACGACATGGGCATTCCGGTGTACGAAAAGGCACCGGACACCGAGTCGCTGCTGGCGAGCGAGCCGTCGGCCCCTGCCGACGAGGAAGCCATCGAGGAGGCCGCCGCGGCGCTCGCGGCGCTCGATGCCGAGCTCGGCCGTACCACCGATCCGGTGCGCATGTACATGCGCGAGATGGGTACCGTGGAGCTGCTGACGCGCGAGGGCGAGATCCGCATCGCCAAGCGCATCGAGGAGGGGCTGGATGCCGTACGCAGCGCGCTGGCGATGTACCCGGCCACCTATGACTTTCTGCTGCGCGCCTACGAGCCGGTGAAGGCCGGTCAGGCACGCCTCGTCGACGTGATCGTCGGCTTCATCGATCCTAACGCGCCGGACGTCATCGCCCAGCCGCAGAATCCCACCAAGGTGGAGATTGTCGCGGCCGAGGAGAAGGCCGACGACGAGGAGGAGGGCGAGGAGAACGGCGACGGCGAGGAAGAAGAGGCCGTCGACACCGGACCCGATCCGGTGGAGGCCGCGACACGCTTCGCGAGCATCGCCAAGCTCTACAACCAGACGCTGGTGACGATCGCCAAGCTCGGCGCCAAGGACGTCAAGTCGCTGCGCGTACGCAAGCGCCTGGCGGATCAGTTCATGGAGCTGCGGCTGTCGCCGCGCATGTTCGACGCGCTGATCCTCAATCTGCGCACCCACGTCGCCGAGGTCCGCCAGCTCGAGAAGGAGATCATGATCATCGCCGTGCGCGACGCCGGCATGCCGCGCAAGGACTTCATCGCCTCGTTCCCGAAGAACGAGACCAGTCCGCGCTGGCTGGCGCGCCACGTGAAGGGCGGCAAGAAGTACTCCGCGCCGCTCGCCAAGTTCAAGGACGAGATCGAGCGGCGGCAGAAGAAGCTCGAGCAGCTCGAGGTGCTGTATCACCTCACGATCAACGACATCAAGGAAGTCAACCGCGAGGTGTCGATTGGCGAGGCCAAGGCGCGTCGCGCCAAGAAGGAGATGGTCGAGGCGAATCTGCGCCTGGTGATCTCGATCGCCAAGAAATACACCAACCGCGGACTGCAGTTCCTCGACCTCATCCAGGAAGGCAACATCGGCCTGATGAAGGCGGTGGACAAGTTTGAGTACCGCCGCGGCTACAAATTCAGCACCTACGCGACCTGGTGGATCCGCCAGGCCATCACCCGCTCGATCGCCGACCAGGCGCGCACCATCCGCATTCCGGTGCACATGATCGAGACCATCAACAAGCTGAACCGCATCTCGCGGCAGATGCTGCAGGAGATGGGTCGCGAGCCGACGCCCGAGGAGCTGGCGGTGCGCATGGAGATGCCCGAGGACAAGGTGCGCAAGGTGCTGAAGATCGCCAAGGAGCCGATCTCGATGGAGACGCCGATCGGCGATGACGAGGATTCGCACCTCGGGGATTTCATCGAGGACACCTCGGTGGCCTCGCCGATCGATCAGGCCACCATGGAGTCGCTGCGCGAGACCACCCACTCGGTACTCGCCCAGCTCACGCCGCGCGAGGCCAAGGTGCTGCGCATGCGCTTCGGCATCGACATGAACACCGACCACACCCTGGAAGAGGTCGGCAAGCAGTTCGACGTCACGCGCGAGCGCATCCGCCAGATCGAGGCCAAGGCGCTGCGCAAGCTCCGCCACCCGAGCCGCAGCGAGCAGCTGCGCAGCTTCCTGATGGACGATTGAGGGTTACGGCCGCACGCTGGTAAAGCGAAAGGCCCGGCGTCACCGCCGGGCCTTTTTCTTGCGCGGCGCTAAAGGCCGCCCTTGCCCAGGGTGTCGGCGATCTCGCGCAGCGTCTCGGCGAGTGCCGGGTGGCTGACCTCGAATCGCACCGCCATCCGCTCCAGGCGCAGCAACGTGCCCGCCGCCGGCGCACCTGGCTCGGCGCCCGGCTCGATGGCCTTGAGTGCGTTATCGAGCTGCGCCCGCTGCGCGTCCGGGACCGGCGGTCCCGCGCTCAGATGCGAGCGCAGCCGCGCGAGCAGATCCCGCAGCCTCGAGTCGCTCACCGCGCCCCCACGCCGTCGAGGCGCTAGCTGCCCGGCCCGAAGGCACTGCCGGCCCCGGCCACGCCGCCGCCGCCCGCACCGCCGATGAGTGCCTTCCAGGTGTGCTCGCTCCCGAGACGCTTGCCTTTCTCGGTGAGTTTCACGCCCTCGGGCGACAACGTGATCGTGTAGAGCTTGCCGTCCACCTCGATCTCGCGCTTCAGCTGCTTGTTGAGCTTGGTAGCCATTGCGTCCCCTACTTCACCAGACCTTCGGATTTGAGAGCTTCGAGCGTTTGCGGCCGCGCGCCGACCCGCTCGTGCAGGCGCTTGAGCTGCGGCCACCGGCCGATGTCAACGCCGACGTGGGCGCCCCAGCCGAGAACCGTAAAGATGTAGGCGTCGGCGACGGTGTACTGCTCGCCCATCAGATAGCTGCGCGTGCCGAGCGCACGCTCCGCGTAGTCGAGCCGCGCCGTGAGATTATTGCGCGTGTAATCCTTGACGGCCTCGTGTGCCTCGGCACGGAACAGCGGCGAGAACCCCTTATGGAGCTCCGAGTTGATGAAGCCGAGCCACTCGATCAGGCGGTAGCGCTCCATGGTGCCGGCGGCCGGGGCGAGCTTGGCGGCGGGGTTGCGATCGGCGATGTATTGCAGAATGGCGGTATTCTCGGTCAGCGTCTCGCCGCTATCGAGCGTGAGGGCGGGCACGTAGCCCTTGGGATTCACTTCCATGAAGTCGAGCCCGTCGGCCGCCCTCTTGGTCTTGCGGTCCACCTTCACCAACTCGAACTTAAGTCCCGCCTCGCGCAACGAGATGTTCGATGCCAGCGAGCAGGCGCCGGTCAGGTAGTAGAGCTTCATGCGATATCTCTCCTTGCTTCGCGGGCGCACCCCAACTACGAGCGCCGTCCGCCGGACAATCATGCTAACGGGCCGGGCACCGATGGCAAGAGGATTCTTCCTTCAGGTCGCATTTGATCACGACGCGGCGCCCATTGCCGCAATCGCGCTACAATCGCGCTGGTTGGGCCTGTAGCACAGCGGTTAGTGCAGGGGACTCATCAACACGGTGCCTTCGCGCGGAAACGCGCGAAGTGGACGGGATGAATTCAGGGGAACCTTCGCACCCGGACCGGTGCATGGCAATCCTGAGCCAAGCCGCCGGTACACCGGCGGAAGGTGCAGAGACTACCTGAGGGCTCGAGTGCCCTTGATAACAGGCTTACGAGCATCCCGCACCCACACGCGCTCGCGCGCACGGGTGAAGAGATAGTCCACTCCCGGCGGAAACGCCGGGGCGAAGTGAATCCCTTGGTCGTAGGTTCGAATCCTACCGGGCCCATACCTCACTGGCATACCCCCTACCCTATGGGGGAAATCAGCGTCGCTGCCGTCTGCAGCGCAGCGCGGCGAGCCCGACGAGCGTCAGCCAGTCCAGCGATCCACCGCCGCCACCACCGCCGCCAGGTGCCATGGGAGCCGCGCTCGCCATGTTGGACATCGCCGATGCGCCCCCCGCGTCCACTGCCTGCACCGCGAAGTAATAGGTGGTGCCGTTCGTCAGCCCAGTGAGCGTAGTGCTCGTCGTGCTCGGTGTCTGCACCGGAGCCAGGCCCGGGCCGATCGTCGAAGCAGAGGTGCTCTGATAGACGTTGTAACTCGTAGCGCCGCTCGAGGCGCCCCAGCTGAGCGTCACCATCGCATTGCCGGCCGATGCCGAGAGCCCGGCGGGCACAGCCGGGATGGTCGTAGCGGAAGCCTCGTTCGAGTCCGGTGACGTACCAAAGACCGATAGGCCCGCGATCTCGAAGTAGTACGTCTGTCCGTTTTGCAGCCCGGAGATCGTCGCGGTGGTGCCTGAGGCGGTCTGCACCGGCGTCGCTCCTTCCTTGCCGGGTGCCGTCCCCTGATAGACGTTGAAGGTGCCGGCGCCCGCGTCGGCGCTCCACTTGAGAGTCACGGCTGCGCTGTTCAGGCTCGCGGTAGCCGAGAGCCCGTTGGGGGGAGCGAGGCCGGCCACCGCCGCAATGAGGTTGGCGGCGTCGACGCTTCCGAGTCCGGTTGCCAGGTCATAGCCGGCGCCCGCGGGGTACGAACCCGTGCCGGCCGCCGAAGCGGCGGTCATCAGCCCGATCGTATAGGCGCCGTTGCCGGCATTGTCGCAAGCACTGGCGGGCGCGCTCCCGGTGTCGCTGAAGCTCGCCACGGTGCAGGGTGCGGCGTTGCTGCCGAGAGTGACGTCGTAGAACACGCACACGGCGTTGCTGATCGCCCCCTGGCTGGCGTTGCACGCGCTCAAGTTGGCCGCGGACCCGTACTCGATCGCGGCGATCTGGTAGAGCAACGGATTGATCAATCCCTGACGGCCGTCCGAATACTTTGACGCGGCCGCCTGCTGCGATTGATCGAGCAGCGCCATGATCGAGGCCATCACGGGCGCCGAGGCGGAGGTGCCGTCGCGGAAGAATCCGCTCGGCAGCCCGGATGCCGGCGTGCACGGCGTGTCTTTGTACGAGCAGATCACCCAGCGATTGGCGATCGCGGACACATCCGGCACCGCGCGACCGCCGAAGTTGGAGATGCCGGCGACGTTCTGCTGCCACGCCGGCTGGGCATTGCCGCCGGTGCATGCGCCGGCGGTGTTGACCGACGTGCAGCTGCTCACGCCCCCGCCACCAGCCAGAACCTCTATGAAGGGATTATTGACCGTGCCGAAGTCCACGGTGGTCAGCTGGCTCATGTTGCATAGGGCCAGCGGGCTCGCCGCGGCGAAATAAGTGCTCCACTCCGGATTGCCGCACGAGGTGTTCCAGACCATCTCGGGAACGTGCGCCGTGGTGCTGTAGAGTCCCGGCACGGCGTTGCTCATGCTCCAATTGGGTCCGCCCGCCGCGCCCTCCAGGTTCGGATCGAAATCCGTGCCACCGACCGACAGCGTATAGGGCGTCGATGCCAGGGCATTGACCGCCAGGCCCTTTGAGGCGACATCGCCCTGTTGGCCCTCATCGGTCCCGCTCATGCACCCGGCGGTCGAGGCCGCCCCGACCTGGTTGGCGCCGACGTCACCCGTTGACACCGTGACGGTGATCCCCTCAGTGGCTGCCTGCTGGAACGCGGAATTGATCGATGTGCTGATGGGGGCGGCGTCGGCGGCTTCGCACGTGCTGAAGGAGATGTTCATGACACCTACCCCGCTCGTAGCTCCCCCCGCCGTGTCCTCATCGATGATGTATTGCGCAGTAAGGCCCGCGTTCTTGTCGCGCACCAGCAGAACGTTGGCACCCGGAGCCAGGGCGCTGATGATCTCGGTATCGAGGTAGGCCTCGTCCTCGTTACCGTCCTTGGTCTGGCCGGGATCGCTGCCGCCATCCACGGTGGGCACCGGGATGCTGCTGAATGTCCCGGTCGGGGTTACACCGACCGCGGTCAGGTAGGCGGTGAGCTGGGTGGCGCTGATGTCGCTCTCGGCCACGACCGCCACCGTGACGCCCTTGCCGGTAATGTTATCGGCATACAGCCGCGTCATGTCGTAGATATTCGCAGCGTCCGCCGGTACGACGAACCCGGGGATCAGATAGCTGTACGCACCGAGGGCGCCCTCATAGAGATCGGGCGGCGATGAGCGCGCGCGGCTCATCGGTGTCGAGGTGTGAATGCCGGCCCGCGGATAGAAGTCGTTCAGCCCGCGGATGGCTGCGATCACGCTGTTGAAGCCCGCGGGAATGCTCGGCTCCGCGACGTTGGAATAGTGCTGCTCGCCGTTGATGTTGAACGCGTGGATCGGCGTCGCGAAGGCCGCTTCGACCTGTGCCCGGGTGCCCGAGAACGGCAGGAAGGTGTGGCCCGCCGGAATGGCTCCCGGCTTCAGTCCCTGCGACTTGAGCCAGCCAGACAATGTGGCCATGGTGGAGTCGCTGGCGCCGAAGCGCGCGCCGAACTGCGCGGGAGTGAGCCAGTGATGGAACTGCGTCGAGCGCATATTCTGCTGATCGGCGATCAGCTGCTGCAGCGCCTGTTCCTGTGCGGGGGTCTTGGTCAGGACCAGTTGCAGGCTCATCCGCAGCGAGGCAGCAGCCTCGCCAACGTCATCCTCGGGGCGCGCGAATCGGCTCACGTGACCTGGCAGGCGCACGGTGGCACTGCCGGCGGTTTGCAGCGGCTGACTGACCGCCGGGTGCGATGGCCCCAGCAGCCATGCGCCACAGGTGATCAGCAATCCCAGGAACGAGGCGCGCGAGGCGGCGCCTGACCACCGGCCGCCGGTCGAGTGCTTCATATCAACCCCCCTGTCGCCGACCTCTTATTCGAGGCCGAGCGCGGTCACTCTAACCTCGCCGCTGCGCGGCGACCACATGTTCCCGGAAGCGCGAAACGTCAGGTGTTGTAGTGCGGCAACGCGCGACGATATGACAACAGCGGCTTTAGGACGGCTGATATCCCTTAACGCCCGTGCGCCACAGGAGGAACGCGTAGGTGTCGGCCGCCTCACGGTCCTGCTGCGAGCGCGTCGAGCCCACACCGTGGCCGGCATCGAAATCAACCCGCAGCAGGATCGGCTTGCCGGAGCTGCTCGCCGCCTGCAGCCGCGCCGTCATCTTCCCCACATGGAACGGAGCAACGCGCGGATCGGTTACGCCGGTGGTGAGCAGCACCGCCGGGTAGGCGATGCCATCCTTCACCGCCTGGTAGCTGTCGATGAGCTTCAGCGCGCGATAGCCTGAGGGCTCGCTGATCGCGCCCCACTCGGGCTCCTCGCCGTAGCCGTTCTGCTCGGCGACGTAGCGCAGCGGATTCGACCAGCCGACCCCGTCGATCACCGCCGCAAACAGATCCGGTCGCTCGGTGAGCGCGCGCCCGACGGTGATGCCGCCGGCAGAGCGGCCGCCGATCGCCAGGCGCTCGCGGGCGGTGTACTTCTGCGCGCACAGGTCCTCGCACACGTCGATGAGGTCGCGCCAGGTATTGGGCTTGTTCATGAGCTGGCCGGCCTTGTGCCACTCGCGACCGTACTCGCCGCCGCCGCGCACCGCGGCGTAACCGACGATGAACCCGGCGTCGATGAGGGCGAGCGTGCGCGCATTGAAGCTCGGCGTGTAGCCGGGGATTCCGTAGGAGCCGTACGCCTGGATCCACACGGGGGACTGTGCGTCACGCTTCAGGCCGCGGCGATAGATGAGAAAATACGGCACCTGCGTGCCGTCGCGGACCGTCGCGAAGCGCCGCTCGCTGTCGTAGCCGCTCACATCGATGGCTGGCTTCGGGGTAAGGCCGGTCGCCCCCGCCACTCCGGCGGCATCCACCGACCAGATGTCCGCCGGCGACAACCAGCCGGTGAACGAGAACAGCGCGCCATCCTCCTTCGGGTCGGTGGCGAGCGCAGTCAGCGTGCCGTCGAACGGCAGAGCGATCTCGCGGACGTGACCTTCGCGATCGAGGCGTCGCAAGCCAGCGATGCCGCCGTCCATCATCCGCAGGTACAGCCCGTCGCGGGCGCGCGCGAATCCCTCGATGACGACCTTCCCCTCGGCCACGACCTCGACGGCGCCCGCCACCGCAGGTGCGGTAACGGCGGCCTTGAGGATCCGGCCGCGCGGATGACCGTTGTTGGCGAGCAGATAAAGCGTCTCGCCGTCGATGTCGGCGTCCGTGATCTCGTCCTCGAACTCCGCCACCGGCACCCAGCGGGCGCGGTTCGCCACGGCATCGGCGACCGGGGCGATCAGCAGACGAAACTCGTTGCGCACGTCCGACAGGCCGAGCAGCGCATAGCGCGAGCCGTAGCAGGTCACGACCGCCGGCGCCTGGATGCGCTGGTACTGCACGGCGGGATCCAGGCCGCGCTTCATCACGATCGGATCCGAGTCGGGAGCCGTCCCGAGCCGGTGGAAGCGCGCCTGACTGTCGAGATAACGCTCGGGCGTGTCGACCTTACCGGTCAGCTGGTTGTAAAAGAAGCCGCTGCCGTCATCGAGCCAGGCCGGATTGGCCGCCTCGGTGTTGGCGATGCGCTCGGGGAGATCGGTGCCGTCGGCGACCTTGAGAATGTGCAGCACCGAGTCCTCGCTGCCGTCCTTGGAGAGTCCGTAGACCACGTGCGAGCCGTCGGGCGAGGTGTGCCACCAGTCGAGCGACTGGTGGCTGGTGGCGTTGCTCAAGGCAGTGGGGTCGATGAGCACGCGCCGCACGCCGTGCTCCTCGACGAACAGTCGGTAGTTATCGGCGCCGGCCGGGCGCTGCTCGATGAAGAGCTTGCCGCCGGCGCGGTGCACGCTGCGCGTCAACGCCGCATCGCCCGACAGCTGCTGGATGCGTTTCAGCAGCGCCTCGCGCCCGGGAATCGTGGCCAGCACCGCCCGCGTGTGCGCATTCTCGCCCTTGAGGAAGGGCAGCCAATCCGGGTCCTCGTCGTTCTCCATCCAGCGGTAGGGATCGCGCAGCGTCTCGCCGAAATAAGTGTCGGTGACGACGGCGACGCGCGCCCTAGGCGCGGGCGGAATAATGGCGGCGGCGGTCACGGCCGCAGACACAGTTGCGGCATCGGCGGCGGCACGCCGTTGCGTGAGGAGCGCCGCCAGCGCGCCCCCGGCGCCGGCGAGGAGCGCGCGACGGTTGATGGGAGTCATGGCTGATCCTTGGACTGCGGGTGATCGTCGGGCTCGGGCAACCAGTGCACTTGCTGGCGCAGCTCGCCGGCGAGCTCATCGACGCGCCCACCGCCTCGCTCGAGAACGGCGATGCTGCCCTCCCCCGAGGGAACGATGACGCCGGTCATGCCGGCTTCATGGAAGTGGTCGAGCGCCGTGACGTGCTCGTGGCGCAGTAGCAGCACCGTCGCCGGGCCGTGCACGGTCTCAAGCACCAGGTGCGGCACGTAGTGGCCACGAAACCAGCAGCTCTGCGCATACACGATCTTGTCGGAGCTGACGTCGAGGCCGATGCCGGAACTCTTGAGGGCGTGATCGATGGCTCCCGCGCTGACGTTGTGCGTGGCGAGCCAGCTCTGCGGCTCGCCCTGGACGTGCGCCACCACCTCGCTCGCCAGCGTATCGCTCGGGCGCAGCACCCATACGCCGAGCGCCGCGACCACCGCGAGCACTACCGAGGCCGCGAGCGCCCACTGCCGCCAGGCTGGCGGCGGGGCGCGGCGGCGGGCCGCGGCGCGCGGCGGCTCGGCGAGAGCGCGCCGCAGGGCGGCATTCAGCCGCAGCATGTCGGCGCGCAGCGCGCTGCAGGCGGGGCAGCCGCGCAGGTGCTCCTCGAGCCCGGCAGTGAGCGTCTCGGGATCCGCGCCGATGAGCAGCCGCGCTTCGTCGCAGGTCATGCCGGCTCCCCGGGCGTTGCGATGCCGGGCGCGGCCATGCCGCACAGCGCGCGCAGCTTGTTACGCGCGCGGAACAGGCGCGTCAGCACCGCCGTGGCCGTGAGCTCAAGCTCGCGCGCGATCTCCTCGGTGGAGAAGCCGCCGAGCACCTGCAGCACCAGCGGCTCGCGGTATTCGAGCGGCAGCCTCATGATGGCGTGGCGCAGCATCACCAGCTCGCCATCGGCGGCCGCCGCCGGTGCACTGTCGGGTATCTCGGCTGCTTCATCGAGGCTCACGAGCTCCAGGCGCTTGCGTTCGTAGAGACGCGCGTGCTCGCGCCTGACGATGGTCAGCAGCCAGGCACGCGCGGCGCCCGCGTCCTTGAGCGCGTCGCGCGATCGCCAGGCCCGCAGCAGCGCTTCCTGCACGATGTCCTCGGCGAGCGCCCGATCGCGCGCCAGCCACTGCGCGAAGCGCAGCAGATCCGGGCGTAGCGATTCGAACAGCGCGGTGAACGCCGCACGTGCATCGGCCCGCTCACTAATGGAGGAGACCGGGGATGGAGGGGAGGAATTGCGCATGTCCGCGGCCGTGGGCGGCGATTATATGTGCGGTGCCGGACGGCAGTGGCAATATCGCGACCAGCCGACCGGTCTGCTGCGCCAATCCGTCCTTTCACGCACAGGAGATGCGCCCATGAGATATCTCGTTCAATGGCTGCTCGACTGGCCCGAGCGCGTCGCTTCCTACCTCACCTGGCTCGCGCCGCTGTTCGCCCGCATAACGGTCGGCTGGGTGTTTCTGTGGAGCGGCTGGGGAAAGCTCAACGACCTGCCGACGGTGATCCAGAACTTCGCCGGCTGGGGAGTCCCGCTGCCGCAGGTCCTGGGTCCATTCGTCTCGGGGGTCGAGTTCTTCGGCGGCCTGTTTCTGCTCGCCGGGTTCCTGAGCCGCATTTCGGCCGGCGCCCTCGGCATCACCATGATCGTCGCGATCCGTTCGGCCAAGTGGTCCGACGTCGATTCGCTCGAGACCCTGTTGGGGTTCGATGAGTTCGAGTACCTGGCGCTGTTTCTCTGGATCGCCATCGCCGGCCCGGGTGCGCTATCGGTCGATCACTGGCTGCAGCGGCGCTTCAGCGCGGCGGACCCCCGTCTGGTCGCGGGAAAGCGTGCATAAAGCGCACGACCGTAACAAAATGCCGCTCCCCCCGGTCTGCTCGGTAACCGGGGGTCTTGAGCCCGGTAAGTCAATACGTATTCACTTCACCTAAGGACTATCCAAAATGCGTAAGAACAGCACCGGCGTGGCGCTCGCGACAGCGGCTGCCATGCTCTTCGGCTCCAGCTTCGTCAGCACCGCATCCGCGGCGGACGCTCCCGCTGCAGCCCCGGCGACCGTTCATTGCCACGGCGTGAATGCCTGCAAAGGTCAGTCTGCTTGTAAGAGCGCCAACAACTCCTGCAAGGGACAGAACTCCTGCAAGGGCAAGGGCTTCCTCGAGATGACGAAGGCCGACTGTGCGTCGGCCAAAGCAAAGATGAAGTCAGACTCGGGCAAGTAACAGCCCGTTAGATCCGCGCACCTCCTGCGGTGCGCGGTCCAAGCCCCGGTGGCGGTCACGCCCCGGGGCTTGTTGTTTCAGGGGCCGGCACGCCGTCGAAGAAATCGACCTCGCCGCTCTCGAGCGAGTACTCCGCCCCGACGACCAGCAGCCCGTCGCGCTCGATGGCCTGCTCGAGCACCTCCGAGCCGTGCCGCAGGTGGTTGGCCGACATGCGGATGTTGGCGCGCACCGCCTCGTGCACCAGCGCATCGCGATCGGCGGCACCGCGCTCGAGCAGGCCCTCGACCGCCGGGCGGATGCGGTTGACGATCGAACGCAGGTTCGGCGACTGCTCCTTGGAGGGCCGGGCCAGCTGCTCGAGAGTGGCGTGAATGGCGCCGCAGTTTGAATGTCCGAGCACCACGACCAGGCGCGTGCCGAAGGCCGCGGCGGCGAACTCGACGCTGCCGACCTGCGAGGGCGCCACGATGTTACCGGCGACACGGATGACGAACAGGTCGCCGAGCCCCTGGTCGAAGACGATCTCCGCGGGCACGCGCGCATCCGAGCAGCCGAGAATGATGGCCATCGGCTCCTGCCCGGCCGGCAGCTCGCGGCGGCGGCCGCGCACCTCCCCGACGCCCAGATCGGCGACGAAGCGGGCATTGCCCTCGCGGAGGGCCGCGAGTGCGGCGCGTGCGGAAATCATGTTGCCAATATAACCGAAGCGATGCCCTCAGCCGCGGCGGCGCGTGCCGCGCGTCGGCTGCGCGGCCAGCGGATCCTCGGGCCAATGATGTTTTGGATAGCGCCCGCGCAGGTCCTTGCGCACCTCGAAGTAGGCGCCGCGCCAGAAGCTCTCGAGGTCGCGCGTCACCTGTACCGGGCGCTGCGCCGGCGACAGCAGCCGGAACGTCACCGCCACCCGGCCGCGGTCGATGCGCGGCGTGGCCGCGAGGCCGAACACCTCCTGCAGCCGCACGGCGACGGCCGGTGAGTCCTCGCCCTGGTAATCGACACGGATGCGCGAGCCGCTCGGCATGAGGAGATACTCGGGTGCACGCTCATCGAGCGCCCGCTGCTGCTCGTAGGAGAGTCGCGCCCGCAGCGCCTTCTCGAGCGGCACGCGCGCGAGCTGCGCGCGGCGGGTCACGTCGTCGAGCCACGGTGCCAGCCACACCTCGAGCGAGTCCGTGAGGGCGGGGTCGCTGACCGCCGGCCAGGGCTCGCGCGCCGCGGCGCCTGAGTCCGGCGCGGCGCGCAGGAACTCGATCCGCGCCTGCAGCTCGCGCGCCTCGCGGTCCCAGGGAAGCGCTGCCACACCGAGCTCGCGTACGCCGGCCAGCATCGCCGCGCACAGCGCCTCCGCGGGCGCGTCTGTAAGCGGCCGCTCCTCGAGAGTGAGCGCATCGAGCAGCAGCGCGCGGCGCGCGATCACCGCCTGCTCACGCGTGTCCCAGCCGACCGAGTCGACGCGCCGGATGCGCTCGGCGAAGTGCTCGAGGAGCTGCTCGCGCTCGAGCGGCGCCGCCAGCAGGATGCGCGCGTCGCGCTCGCGATCGTCGAGGTCCAGGGCGACGATGAACTCGCGCCGCGCCAGCGACTGGCTCGCGGCGAATGCGGCGCCGCGGCCGTTGGCGAGCGTGAAGCTCGCGCCCGAGGTCCCGCGGCGCAGTCCGATGCGGTCCGGGTAGGCAAGCGCGAGCAGCAGTCCCTCATCCACCTGTGCGGCGCTGCGATGCCGGCGCGGCTGCTCGCCGGCGAGCTGCCGCTCGAGGTCACGCGCCGCGCGCCGCACGCGCTCGAGGCTTGCGCGTTCCGCACCGCGGCCGGCGCGCTCCCCGCGCACCAGCTCGATGCGGGTACGGATGTCGGCATCCTCGGCGGCGGCCGCGCCACGCAGCAGGTCGCGCTCGGAGAGCAGCGCTGCCAGCAGCGCACCGAGCGGCAGACTGCCGAGCTCGACCGAGCGCAGCAGCAGGTGCGCGAGCCGCGGGTGCATACCGAGGCCCGCCATCGCACGTCCGTGCGCGGTGATGCGGCCGCCAGCCTCGACGGCTCCGAGGCGCTCGAGCAGCTGCGTGGCACTCGCGAGCAGCGCCGGCGGTGGCGCGTCGAGCCAGGCGAGCGCGCGCGCGTCGCGGGCGCCCCAGCTCGCAAGCTCGAGGGCCAGCGGCGTGAGATCCGCCTCGAGGATTTCCGCGGGCGTGAAGCCTGCAAGGCTCAGGTGCGCGCCCTCGCTCCAGGCGCGGTAGCAGGCGCCCGCCGCCTCGCGACCGGCGCGACCCTGGCGCTGCTCGGCGGAGGCGCGCGAGATACGTCGTGTCACGAGAGCGCTCATGCCGGTGACGGGATCGAAGAGCGCGCGCCGCGCGAGCCCCGAGTCGACCACCACCCGCACGCCGGGGATCGTGAGGCTGGTCTCGGCGATGTTGGTTGCGAGGATGACCTTGCGGGTCCCCGGGGGGGCGGGTGTGAGCGCCGCTGCCTGCTCATCCGCGCTTAAGTCGCCGTACAGCGGCAGCAGGCGCACGTCTGGCTGCGTCGCGTCAGCCTCGAGGAGCTCGCGCACCCGGCGGATCTCGCGCGCGCCCGGCAGGAACACCAGCACGTCACCCGTGTGCTCACGCAGCGCGCGGCGTGTCAGGCGCGCCACGATGTGCTCGGAAGAGTCGGCGCCGCGCGTGCCTGGCGCGGGCAGCGCGGCGGCGCCGCGGCCCGCATAGTGCGTCGTGACGGGAAACACCCGTCCGGGTGCTGACACTACCGGCGCATCGCCCAGGAGCCGCGCCACCGCGGCACCGTCCAGCGTCGCCGACATGACCAGGATCCTCAGATCGGGCGACAGCTGGGTACGCGCATCGAGGCTGAGCGCAAGACCGAGATCCGCCTGCAGGCTGCGCTCGTGGAACTCATCAAAGATGAGCCCCGCCACGCCCTCGAGAGCGGGGTCGACCTGCAGCATGCGGGTGAGCACGCCTTCGGTGACAACCTCGAGGCGCGTGGCGCGCGACACACGCGTATCGAGGCGCATGCGATAGCCGACAGTCGCCCCGACGGCCTCGCCGAGGGACTGCGCCAGGCGCTGCGCGATCGCGCGCGCGGCCAGCCGGCGCGGCTCGAGCATGATGAGCCGCTTGCCGCGTGCCCAGCCCTCACCGAGCAGCGCCAGCGGCACCACCGTGCTCTTGCCCGCCCCCGGAGGAGCCTCAAGCACGGCCGTGCCGTGCGTCGCGAGCGCCTGGCGCAACGCCGGCAGCGCCGCATCGACGGGCAAACCCGAGGATGCCGGTTCCGGGATCACCAGATGTGAACGCGCTCCCCGGGGGGCAGGTAGAGCTTGTCGCCGGGCTTGACGTCGAAGGCCTGGTACCAGGCATCGACGTTGCGCACCACGCCGTTGACCCGGAACTGGTTCGGGCTGTGCGGGTTGCTCATTACCTGGCTGCGCAGCTGCTCGTCGCGATGCAGCCCGCGCCACACCTGCGCCCAGGCGAGGAAATAGCGCTGGTCGCCGCTCAGCCCGTCGCGCACCGGCGCCGGCTTGCCGTGCAGCGAGCGGTGATAGGCCTCGTAGGCAACCGACACGCCGCCCAAGTCACCGATGTTCTCCCCGAGCGTGAGTCGCCCGTTGATATGGAGCCCGGGCAGCACGGTATAGCCGTCGTATTGCGCGGCGAGGCGATCGGTCCGGCCCTTGAACGCCTGCGTGTCCTCGGGCTGCCACCAGGTGTGCAGCACGCCACGCGCATCGGACTTCGCGCCCTGGTCGTCGAAGCCGTGCCCCATCTCATGGC
The DNA here is from genome assembly GCA_035568235.1 of Steroidobacteraceae bacterium. Taxonomy (GTDB): domain Bacteria; phylum Pseudomonadota; class Gammaproteobacteria; order Steroidobacterales; family Steroidobacteraceae; genus 13-2-20CM-66-19. Next base: position 33,221 of record DATMOK010000018.1, read on the forward strand.
CGATCACGCCGCCGATGCCGCCGTAGTTCACCGCATCGTCCGCGTTCGGGTCAAAGAACGGCGGCTGCAGGATCGCCGCCGGGAACACCACCTCGTTGAAGGTCGCGTTGTAGTAGGCGTTGATGGTCTGCGGCGTCATGCCCCACTCGCCGCGGTCCGTCGGCCCGCCCATGCGCTTAAGCCGCCGCTGCCAGTCGAACACCGCGCCGCGCGTCGCGTTGCCGAAGGCGTCTCCCTTGACGACGTTGAACGCACTGTAGTCGCGCCATTTGTCCGGGTAGCCGATCTTCGGATGGAAGGCGGCGAGCTTCTCGAGGGCTACCTTCCTGGTGGCGGGGGTCATCCACGCGAGCTTTGAGATGCGCTCGGCGTAGGTGGCGCGCAGGTTCTCGACCAGATCGAGCATCTTCTGCTTGGAGCTGGGCGGAAAGTAACGCTGTACGTACAGCTCGCCCACCGCCTCGCCGAGATCCCGGTCGACCGCGTCCACCGCGCGCTTCCAGCGCTCGCGCTGCTGCTGCTGGCCGTGGAGCGTACGTCCGTAGAAATCGAAGGCCTCCGCGTCGAATGCTTTGGGCAGTACGTCGGCGCTCTGCGCGAGATAGTGGTACTTAAGATACGCCTGCCACTGCTCGACCGGCACGCTCGTCAGCAGCTGTTCGAGCGCCTGCACCGCATCGAGCTCGCGCACCACGAAGTCCTGCTGGCCGGCGAGCCCGTCGGCGGTGAGCCACGCGCCCCAGGGGAAGCCCGGCGTGAGCTGCTCGAGCTCCGCGCGGCTGCGCAGGTTGTAGGTGAGATCGCGGTCGCGGCGCTTGGCGACCGGCCAGTGGAGCCTGGCGATGCTGGTTTCGAGCGCGAGGATCGACTGCGCCGCGATCGCCGCATTCGGCTCGCCCGCTAGGGTGAGCATGCGCTCGATGTGCGCGCGGTATTTGTCGCGAAAGGCCGCGTACACCGCATCGTCCTTCAGGTAGTAGTCGCGGTCCGGCATGCCGAGCCCGCTCTGCGTGATGGCGACGATGTACCGGTCGGGGTTCTTCTGATCGGTCGTCATGCTGAGGCGCAGCGGAGCCTCGAGCGCGAGATCCGGACGGCCCATGAGGCGCGCCACGTCTTGCGGGGTGCGCGCCGCGGCGATCGCCTCGAGTCCCGCGCGCGCCGGGGCGAGCCCCGCGCGCTCGATGGCGTCGGTGTCGAGATAGGCGCGGTAGTAGTCACCGATCTTCTGCGCCGCGCTGCCCGCCGGAGCCTGCGCCGGAAGCCCGTCGATGATGGTATGTACGCGCTGCTCGGAGAGCTCCGCGAGCTCCTCGAACGAGCCCCAGCTGGTGCGATCGGGCGGAATGTGGTGGGTATCGACCCAGTGGCCGTCGGCATAGCGATAGAAGTCATCGCCCGGCTTCACGGACGTGTCTCGGTCCGTCAGGTCGAGGCCCCAGGGCGCGATCTGGGCGAGCGGCGCGCTGTCGGCGGCCGCCTGCGGCGCGTAGCACGCGGCGAGCGTCGTGAGCGCCGCGATCACGACGCTGCCGATACGGGAGACCATGGTGTCACTCCTTGGATGCCGATTTGCGAACAGAGGCGGTGCGCGACGCCGCGGCGCGCCACTTGAGGCGCGCCGCGAACCGCAGCGCAGCGGATGGCTAGTCTTTGCCGAGCAGCGGCCTGATGAGGTCGAGCGGCAGCGGGAACACGAGCAGCTGGGTGCGCTCGTGCGCGATGTCGGCGAGGGTCTGCAGGTACCTGAGCTGCATCGCGCTCGGCTGCGTCGCCAGCATGGTCGCGGCATCGACCAGCCTTTGCGCCGCCTGCTGCTCGCCCTCGGCGTTGATGATCTTGGCGCGGCGGGTGCGCTCGGCCTCGGCCTGCTTGGCCATGGCGCGGATCATGGTCTCATCGAGGTCCACGTCCTTGATCTCGACGGTGGACACCTTGATCCCCCAGGCTTCAGTGCTCTGGTCGAGGATGCGCTGCAGGTCGACGTTGAGCTTGTCGCGCTGCGACAGCAGATCGTCCATCTCGTGCTGGCCGACCACCGAGCGCAGCGTGGTCTGCGCCACCTGGCTGGTGGCATCGAAGGCGTTCGCCACCTGGACGATGGCCTTGCCGGGATCGACCACGCGGAAGTAGATGACCGCGTTCACCTTCACCGACACGTTGTCGCGCGTGATTACGTCCTGCTTGGGCACGCTCAGTACGATGACGCGCAGGTCCACGCGGCGGGTTCTCTGGATCATGGGCCAGATCAGCACCGGACCCGGGCCCTTGACGCCCGTGAAGCGTCCCAGGGTGAACACCACCAAGCGTTCGTATTCGTTCAGCACGTTGATGGCGCTGAACACGAGGATGATGAGGAGGATGACGACGGCGATCAGGAACGGCATGCGATTCTCCGGGCGGCGCGCGCCGCACTCACTGCGGCTCGACCCATAATGTTAGACCTTCGACCCTGACGATGCGCGCCTGCTCCCCGGCGCGCAGCGCACCTTTGCTGCGCGCGTTCCACAGCTCCCCCGCGTAGCGCACGCGTCCCTTGCCGGTAAAGTCCTCGAACACCTCGGCGCTGGCGCCGATCATGCCTGCCGTACCGGTAGCCACCGGGTGGCGCATGGCGCGGGTGGCAAGATACACGATGCCCGCGATCACGATCGCACCCACCGTGGCGAGCGCGAAGATCAGCGGCCGGCCGACGCTCAGGCCCGGCACATCCGTGTCGAACAGAATGAGGGAGCCGACGATGAACGCAATCAGCCCCCCTGCCCCGAGCGACCCGTAAGTCGGGAAGAAGAATTCGGCGACGATCATCGCCGTGCCAAGCACCACCAGCGCGAGCCCGGCGTAATTCACCGACAGGATCTGGAAGGCGAACAGCGCGATCAGCAGGCAGATGGAGCCGGCCACCCCCGGCAGCACCGCGCCGGGGTTGTAGCCCTCGAGCAGCAGACCCCAGATGCCGATCAGCATCAGGCCATAGGCCACCGTCGGATTGGTGATGACGGCCAGCAGCTCGGTACGCCAGTCGGGTTTCACCTGTTGGACGGCGAGATTGAGCGTGGCGAGCTTCACCGTGCGGTCCTGGACGCGTACCTCGCGGCCGTCGATACGCTTGAGGAGATCCGGCAGGTCGGTGGCGATCACGTCGATCACCTTCTGCTCGAGCGCCGCATTCGCCGACAGGCTGGCGGCGCCGCGCACCGCGTGCTCCGCCCATTCGACGTTGCGCCCGCGCAGCTCGGCGAGCCCGCGGATGTAGGCCGCCGCATCGTTCACGACCTTGCGCTCCATGGCGCTGCCCGGCGGGTTCTCCGGCGGCGGCGGTGTCGTATCACCCGCGCCGGCGGAGGGCGTCGCCCCCTTCACCGGGGGTGAGGGTGGCGTGGGAGTGGGTGCCGGCGCTGGCGCCGGCTCTCCCTCGCCGCCGATCGACACCGGGGTCGCGGCGCCGAGATTGGTGGCGGGCGCCATGGCCGCGATATGGCTCGCATAGAGAATGTAGGTTCCGGCGCTGGCGGCGCGCGCGCCCGAGGGCGACACGTAGCTCACGACCGGGATCGGGGAGGCGAGGATCGCGCGGATGATGTCGCGCATCGAGGTGTCGAGGCCCCCCGGGGTATCCATCTCGATCACCACCAGACGACTGCCGGCCGCCTGCGCCGCCTCGAGTCCGCGGACCACGTAGTGCGAGGTCGCCGGCCCGATCGGGCCTTTGATCTCGAGCACCGTGACCGTGCCGCCCGGCTCGGTCACCGCCGCGGCCGGCGCGATGGTTGCGGTGTCGCCCGCGGCTGCGGCGCCGATCAGCAGCAGCGCGGTCAGGAACGGATGCGAGGCGAGGCGCATGAACGGCCACCCTACTCTTGCGCCCGTGACCTCTGCAATCGCGGCCCCGCGCCGGCGCCGTGTTCACTCACGGCGCGCTAACACCCCCGTCAGGTGAGCGCGTGCAGGCCCTGATATCCGATGTACACGCCGATAACCAGGATCACGGCGCCGGAGAAGTACGGCGCCTTGCGCGCAAGCTCGCCGAAGCCGCTGAAGCGGCGGGCAGCATGGCGTGCGCCGAGCGCCGCCACGGCGCCGGTCGTCACCATGGTGAGCGCAAGCCCGATGCTGAAGCACAGCACCAGCACCGCACCGAGCGCCACTTTCTTCAGCTGCAGGCAGAGCAGCAGCACGGTGATCGATGCCGGGCACGGGATGAGCCCCCCGGTGAGGCCGAATACCACGATCTGCGCGGTGGTGACTTCGCGGCTGGCGAAGCGGCGGCGGATGTCGTCGGCGTGCGCGAGCTCGTGCGGGTCCTGGTACCCCGGGGCGGTGAGATCGAGCGCCTCGAAGCCGGCGAGCGCGTGCCGATGCTGGCCCTCGACGAACTCCAAGTCGAAGTCATGACGATGCGCGGCAGGCCCGAGGCGCAGCCGGACGATGAACTCGTGGGGCTCGGGAATCTGCTGCGCCGACTCGAGATAGCCGCCGTGCCTGCGGAAGCTGAACAGCTCGTGGCTGCCATCCGCGCGCTCGGTCTCGATCTGCACCTGATCCGCCGACCAGGACGGGCCGCTTTCGACGTGCAGGCGAAATCTCGCCGCGACACCCCCCTCGAAAATCGCCAGCCGCAGCACGCCGTGGCCCGTGTCGATGCGCCGAGCTTCCTCATGCCCATGCGCATGATCATGGCTATGCGCGTGCCCGTGAGGATGGCCGTGTCCGTGGTGATCGCTGCCGCCGGCCGCGTCGCGACTGCGCAGGCTCTCGCGGCGCGTGCGCCACAGCATCCAGGCGGCCACGGCGATGATCAGTACCGCCGATACCACCTGAAAATACGGCTCGGTGGTCTCGGTGTTCCAGTTGCGACCGAAATACAGCCCGCCGAGCGCGATCAGCCACACGATCGCGGTGTGCGAGACGGTCGCGGACAGGCCGAGCAGCACCGCCTGGGCAACCGTGCCGCGGATGGCGACGATGAAGGCTGCCATCATGGTCTTGGAGTGCCCGGGCTCGAGCCCATGCAGCGCGCCGAGCAGGATTGCGCTCGGCACGAACAGCCAGGAATGGCCTTGCTGCAACAGGGAGACGAAGCTGGGCATGACGGACCCCGGACCCGCAGAATATAGGGTGGGGGGTATAGTATACCCCGGGCAGCCGGCCGCCGCGGCACCGGGTCACGACCGGCGGCGGCGCCTCAGCGGCGCGGACTGCGCGGCGCCTTCGGCAACCCGGTGTGCTGGGTGCGGAACGGCCGGGCGCCGCGTTGCGGGCGTCCCGGTTGCGTCGTGCCCGCCGGCTGATAGGCGGGGATGAGCTGCTGGCGGCCGTTGCCGATCAGGTCGGCGCGACCCATGCGCCGCAGCGCCTCGCGCAGCAGCGGCCAGTTGGCGGCGTCGTGGTAGCGCAGGAACGCCTTGTGGAGCCGGCGGATCCTGAGGCCTTTCGGGATCAGCACTTCCTCGCTGTTGCGCGTGATGCGCTTCAGCGGGTTCCTGCCCGAGTGGTACATGGCGGTGGCGGTCGCCATCGGTCCGGGGAGAAACGCCTGCACCTGATCGGCGCGAAAGCCGTTCTTCTTCAGCCACAGCGCGAGCTCGAGCATGTCCTCATCCGAGGTGCCGGGATGCGCGGCGATGAAGTACGGAATCAGGTACTGCTCCTTACCCGCTTCCTTCGAATAACGGTCGAACAGTGCCTTGAAGCGGTCGTAAGCCCCGACCCCCGGCTTCATCATCTTCGACAGCGGTCCCTCGGCGAGCGCCTCAGGCGCGATCTTGAGATAGCCCCCGGTGTGGTGCTGGGCGAGCTCCTTGACGTATTCCGGGGACTCGATCGCGAGGTCGTAGCGCACGCCCGAGGCGATCAGAACCTTCTTGATGCCCGGCAGCGAGCGGGCCCGCCGGTACAGCCGGATCAGCGCCGTGTGGTCGGTGTTCAGGTTGGGGCAGACGCCCGGGTAGACGCACGAAGGGCGCCGGCAGGCGCTCTCGATCTCGCGGCTCTTGCAGGCCAGGCGGTACATGTTGGCGGTCGGGCCGCCGAGATCGGAGATGACCCCGGTGAAGCCGGGCACGGTGTCGCGCACGGTCTCGATCTCGCGCAGCACGGAAGTCTCCGAACGGCTCTGGATGATGCGGCCCTCGTGCTCGGTGATCGAGCAGAACGTGCAGCCGCCGAAGCAGCCGCGCTGGATCGCCACCGAGAAGCGGATCATCTTGTAGGCGGGAATGTTCTCTTTGCCGTAGAAGGGATGCGGCGCGCGTGCGTAGGCGCGCTCGTACACCCAGTCCATCTCGGCGGTGGCGAGCGGCACCGGCGGCGGATTGAGCCACACGTCGATATCGCCGTGGCGCTGCGTGAGCGCGCGGGCGTTACCGGGATTGGACTCGAGATGCAGGATGCGGGAGGCGTGCGCATACAGCACCGGGTCGGCCGCTACCGCCTCGTGGGACGGCATGCGGATCACGCTGCGCTCGCGGTCGGCGTTCTTCACCCGCCGCACGAAGCGCACCACGTGCTCGGCGGGCGCTGCGCTGGCCTCGGCACAGGGCGGCGCAGCCGCAGTGGCCGGCGCGGTGGGGGTGCGCTCCGCCATCGCGTACGGGTCCAGGGGCGGATTAAGCGGGCCGGGCGCGTCGAGGTGCGTCGAATCGACCTCGATCCAGTCGGCCGGAGTGCCGCGCCGTACGAACACCGTGCCGCGGACATCGGTGAGCTCGCCGATCGACTCACCGGCGGCGAGACGATGCGCGATCTCACAAATCTGCCGCTCGCCGTTGCCGTACACGAGGAGGTCGGCCTTGGCATCGAGCAGCACCGAGCGGCGCACCTTCTCCGACCAGTAGTCGAAGTGCGCGATGCGCCGTAGCGACGCCTCGATGCCGCCAATGACGATCGGCACGTCGCGGAACGCCTCACGCGCGCGCTGCGCATACACGATGACCGACCGATCGGGGCGCCGGCCACCCACGCCGCCCGGCGTATAGGCGTCATCGCTCCGCACCCGCCGCTCGGCGGTGTAGCGGTTCACCATGGAGTCCATGTTGCCGGCGGTGATGCCGAAGAAGAGGTTCGGTCGCCCGAGAGCGGCGAACGCCGCGGCACTGTGCCAGTCGGGCTGCGCGATCATGCCGACCCGAAATCCCTGTGCCTCCAGCACCCGGCCGATGATCGCCATGCCGAAGCTCGGGTGATCGACGTACGCATCCCCCGTGACGACGATAACGTCGCAGCTGTCCCAGCCGAGCAGGTCCATTTCGGCGCGCGACATGGGCAGGAACGGGGCCGTGCCGAAGCGCTCGGCCCAGTGCTTGCGGTAAGAGGTGATGTCGCGGGCGGCCTGCATGGGGGCGTGGATTAGAGCAGAACTGGCACGCAGCGGTCACCCGTGGGTCCAGCGCCACCGTAACCGCCGCCGTCGGCCGACTCTACCTCCGCGTGACGCGCGCCCAGCCGCCCCAAACCGCCGCACGACGAGCCGCCGCCTCAAGCGTGCGCGAATCTCCGACCAGCACCGGACGCCAGAGCCATGCCACGAGCAGCACCTCGACCCCCCATGTCAGCCACCACGGGGCGCGTTGCAGCCCTGTCAGCAAGACTCCCAGGACACCGCCCCAGATCGAGAACCGGTGAGCGACGAACAGTACCGCCGCCGCTGAGATCAATGAATAGACCAGCCAACGCGGCAGGCGCGCGAGCAGCAGCCCGGTAAGAACTGCGTTTGCGAGGGCCAGTGCCGGATCGGCCGATCGCAGTGCGATCGCCAGTGCGATCGCCGGAATGACCGCGCTAACGAGCAAGACGACACCGATCGCGCTGCCGGCGAGAGCCGGCAGTCGGCCCGGGGTGCGCAGCTCCCGCAGATCGCCAAGCATCGCCAGTACCGCGAGGCCCAGCCTGAAGGCCGCAAACAAGGCGGCCAGCGTCAGGAGCGTGGTGATAGGAAAGAAAAACTGCGGTCCGCAGCAGGGAAGAAACTGAGCGAGCACCACGCCAAGGCAGGCCATCATCAGCCAGATGGCGCCCAGCCGCGCCGGAGTGCGCAGCGCGGCGTGCAGCTCGACGACGAATCGGTGCATCACTGCGTCACCTCGATGAATAGATCCTCAAGCCCGAGCGCGTCGACGCGCGCCTGGGGAGCGGTGCCCACGAGAGGCCAGGCCGCGCCCGGGCTGCGGGCCACGACGACTGCAAGTGTTCCATCGCTCCGGCGGCGGCGCGACAGCTCGCCGGGCAGCGGGTCCGCGGCGACCGGGACAGCCGCTGCCGGCACCACGAGGCGACCGTAGCGCTCGGCGAGTTCGTCCATCGGCGAGCTGAGCACGAATGATCCGTTGTGCAGGAAAGCCACGTGCGAGGCGACCCGCTCGAGGTCCGGGACGATGTGTGTGGAGAAGAGCACCGTCGTGCCCGACTCCCCGGCACGCAGCGCAATCTCGCGCAACAGGTCGCGGCGCGCCACGGGATCGAGCGCTGCGGCCGGTTCATCGAGCACCAGCAGCTCGGGAGTCGCCGCCAGCGCCCGAATCAGCGCCACCCGCTGGTGCTCGCCGGGGGACAGCGCGGTGAGCCGGCGCTTCGGATCGAGACCGCAGCGTTCGAGCTCGTGGCGCACGAAGGCCCGATCCCACTTCGGATACTGCGCGCCGACGAACTCCAGCATCTCGCCGACCCGCATCCAGGCGAGCATGTCCGGCTGTTGCGGCACGTACCCAAGACGCATCATCGCGCCGTCGCGCAGGTTGAGTGCCGGCTCGCCGAACACGTAGGCCATGCCCGCATCGGGCGACAGCAATCCGAGCAGAATGCGGATCAGCGTCGTCTTGCCTGCGCCGTTGCGCCCGATGAGACCGAGCACCGCTCCGGCCGGGATCTCGAGGCCGACACTGCTCAGCACCGGTTGTCCGTCGTACCGCTTGGTGATGCCTTCGCAGAGCAGGGGCGCCGCGGATTCATCCCTCGCTGCCATGAGCGCGTTCATCGTCACCTTTCCAGCAATCCTCGCAGACGCTCCAACACCCGCGCGGCGGGCAGCCCGAGTTCGCGAGCCTGTCGGGCAAGATCCTCGAGCGCGGCGTCGAGCTCCTCCAGCCGGCGCTCGTCCGAAAGTGGCCGGCGCCTGGACTCCGCCACCGCCATCCCCTTGCCACGCCGCCGGTCGAGCAGCCCCTCAGCCTCGAGCTGGCTGTAAGCGCGCGATACCGTCATCGGATTAATGGCGTGATGGCCGGCGACCTCGCGCACCGAGGGCAGCTCCTCACCGGCAGCGAGCCGCCCACTCATGATCAGCCGCCGCAGCTGCGCGGCGATCTGCTGGTAGATCGGTTCGGGGGCCGCCGGCAGGATGCTCAGCAGATCCTTATCCATCTGTATTAATACACTAATACAGTTATGGCTGCTGTGTCAAGCTGTCATTTAACCCGTGTTGCATGGTAACATGGTACATTAGTACCATCTGGCGATGAAAACCATCAACCGCAGCCAGACCGGCGTGCGCCTCGAGACGCGCCTCCTCAAGGTGCTGAAGGCGCTCGCGACCGAGCTTGACCTGTCGCTCGGCGATCTGCTCGAAGGAGTGGTGCTGCACGCCTTCGAGGGCAAGGCGCCCTTCTCGAGCGCGACGCTGAAGAAGATCAGGGCGCTGCGCGCGGTCTACGGGCTCGACCTGACGGCCAGGGACTCGCACCGCTTACGCGAGGGTGGCGATGATGCAAGCTGACTGCCCGGAACTGGAGCGCTTCGTGCGCGGCGAGGTCGATGCGGCGCAGTTTCCGCACCGCGAGCACGTGCGGATGGCCTTCGAGATGCTCAGGCGCCATGACTTCGCCGAGAGCGTGCTGCACTACAGCCGTGCGCTGCGCGCGCTCACCGCCCGCGCCGGCAAGCCCGGGGCGTTTCACCAGACGGTGACGATCGCTTTCCTATCGCTGATTGCCGAACGGATGGAAGACAGCGCGGGCGATTTCGCGGCATTTGCGCGCCAACACCCGGAGCTGCTGGAGAAGTCCGTGCTGTCCCGCTGGTACGCTCCAGAACGGCTCGCGTGCCCGGCCGCGCGGCGCATTTTCGTGCTGCCCGAGCCGGCGGCCCCGGTCGAGCGGGGTGCGGGTTGAGCGCAGCTTGAGGGGCGTGCGCGACTTGCGGATGTGGCGCAGCGCCAGCAGCACCGCGAGCACCGCCGCTTCGAGCACGCCCATGGCACCCCCGCCGCCGCCGGAGCCGCTGGCGGTGTCCGACTGCGCCGCAGGCTCTGAACCCGGAGCCGGTGACGAGGCGGGTGATGAGGGGGCTGCGGCAATCGTCAGCGTCTTCTGCGTGGCAACCGCACCACTGTTGGGCGTGGCGCTCTGGCAGACGAGGCCGAAGGTATAGCTGCCAGCAGGACCGGACTCGGTGAGTGAGCCGCTCGATTGAACCGACTGCGTGCTGCCGCCCCAGGTGCCGCCCGGGATGCCCCCGGTCAGCGTGCAGCTGGCGGCGCTCGAGGCCGTCCATGTGACGGTGAAGCTCTGCCCCGCGGTTACACGGCCTGGATTGAACGCGATCATCGGCGCCGGCGCCGATGCGGCTCCGGATGCGGCCGCCAGTAGCGGCATGCCCGGCACGGCCCGCACGCCGGTGCCGGCCGGATCGAGAACCGACTGCAGCGTCACGCCACCGGTGCTGCTGGTGCGGTCCGCGGTCGAGCTCCAGACGGCTGCGAGTGAGGTGAAATCGGCCGCGCCGTTCGAGCCGTTCGGCGCGGACAGCGGCGCGACGGGGCAAGCGCCGTAGCCGGAAGCGTCCGTGCTCTTGCGGCCGAGGCTGAGCGAGCCGACCACATGATCGTGGCTATCGAAGAGTCCGCCGCCGGAGGCGCCCGGACCGATGTTGCCCGACTGATTGACCGTCTGCAGGAAGTTGGAAACGTAGCCGGTGCCCAGATCGTCGCTCTTCTGCCAGGCAAGTGCGGTGGCATACCAGCCGACGATCTGCTGGTAATGCCCCTGGGCGTTGTGGATCGTGTAGCCCCCCTGCACCGCAGCGCCGGTGGCGTCGAAGCCTGCGAACTGCGCATCCGCCACCACCGGGTTCATATCGAGCTGGATGAGCCACGCGTCCTGCTGCTCCACTACCGTGCGCGCGCCGGTCTGGCTCGGCAGCCCGCCCCCGTAAATGGAGCCGAGAGCCGCACCGCAGGCGCTGATGGCATTCCAGTAGACCGTCACGCCGGCGGCCGCGCCCGGGTTACCGCCACCGAGCTGTCCGGTCTCGCAATGCCGCGCCGTGAGCACGTATGGGGTGTTGTCCCCCTGCACGTCGTTGATCAGGGTGCCGGTGCACTGGTAGAGATTCTCGACGACCAGGGCGAGCGTGGCCGAACTGGTCGCGGTATTGCCCGCCGTGACCTTGCACTCGTAGTTGGTGACGCAGGAGGCAGCGTCCGTCTCGCCGGCCGCCGACTGCAGGCTCTTATAGATCGGATGATCGTCGACCCCGGCGCCGATAGCGCGATAGCCGGCCTGCAGACTCACGATCTGCATGCTGACCTGGTCGCGCTCGGCGGCCGAAACGGTGAGTGTCAGCTCGAGGGTGTCGCCGGCGTGGATGCGGCTCCAGAGCTCGCCGCCGTGCAAATCCGCCGCTCGATAACTGCTGCTCGCCTGGCTGCCGGTAACGAGCAGCGTCGCGCTCTCGGGGAGCGAGGCGGCGACGGCATGAAAGGACAGCGACACCGCGGTGGGCACCTGCACGCTGTAGCGCCAGGTCGCCTCGCCATCCGCGATCGACCAGCTGCCGGAGGTGGCGGTCGAGGCCGCGTGGGGTACCGGGACTGCGAATTGGGTGGGCGAGTCGGCGGCGGCGCGGATCAGCGCGCCAAGATCGGCGCGCACCACGCTGACCGCAGCCGGCGCGGCGTGCGAGGTCGAGGCAAATATCAGCAGCAGCGTCGCGAGCGCAGCCAGCGCTACGCGCGACGGACGTGACTCCGGTCCGATGGCCCTTCTCCCTTTAATTGTTCTTTCGCTCGTCCTTGCGGCGAGCGAAGACCCCTGGCGTCACAGCGATTGTCCGCGAACTCGCGGCATCGCATGACCGGACTTACCGTAAGACAAAAGGATCCGCAAAACTGTGAAGCAGCGCGCACCCGCAGGCACATTAAGACAAACGGACTAGGGGCAGCCGCCTCATTGAGCCAGGCCGCGCAGGGCGCGCCGCGCAGGCGGACGTTGTGCGCCACGCGTCGCGCCCGTACGCTTGCACCGCGCTTGCCGGACCGCCCAGGAGAGCTGCCCCATGCGTCACTGCTGGAAGCGGATCGCCGCGGCCGTGCTGCCGGTCGCAGCCACCGTCGGCGTCGCCGCCCCCGTCGTCCCCCGGGCGATCAGCCCGGTGTTTCACCAGCTGATCGCCTTCTCGCTGCCAGCGCCATTCAAGGTTGCGTTCGAGAAGACCACCGACGGCTTCTACATCCGCGAGCACGTCCCGGAGGGCGAGACGGTCGATGAATGGTCGAAGATGATCACCCTCACCGGCGCCAGGGGTCTGTCCTACAACCCGGGAGCCTCGCCCCAGGCGTACCTGCAGGCCCTGGCGCGCGGCTTCCAACGCCACTGCCCGGATACCTTCGTGTCACTCGATCTCGGCCCGCAGCCCAACCTCCCGCAGTCTTTCGCCACCGTGGCGAGCTGCGGGCGCGTGAGCTCGGGCGGCAAGGCGCGCAGCGAGACCTCCGTCATGCTCGCCATCAAGGGTTCGGATGACTACTACACCCTGCAGTGGACCGAGCACGGCGCGGATTCGAGTCACCCGCTCGCGCTCGACAGCCGCTACTGGAGCTCGCGCCTCGCAGCGCTCGGCCCGGTGCAGCTGTGCCCGATCGTGCCCGGTGAGCCGCCGCCGTACGAGAGCTGCGTCGGCCACTGAGGCTCAGGCCGCAAGCGCCGTCCGGCGCCGGGCCCGGGCGACCACGAAGCCGAGGAGTCCCACCAGCCACGGCCAGGTGAGCTCGCCCCCGCCACCGCTCGTGCCGGCAGCGCCCGAGTGCACCACGCGCACATTGGCTCGACCGGCACGCGCCTCGGACTCAAACGCGGTGAGCGCGGCATCGAAGTGCTCGATCAATTGGTCGGCGGCGGCGCTGAACCCGCTGCTGTCCGCCTCACGGAACTCCCGCGGCATATCGTTGAGCGTCGCGCTGCCGTGGCGCGTATCGACGCCGCCGGCGCGCAGTACCAGCGAGTGCGTCGCCGGGTCGATGACGGCGAGATCGAGCAGCGTCGCGACGTCATAGCGGTCGCCCTTGATCAGGTAGGCGCCGACGATAGTGAGATAGCCGAGCGACCAGCCGTTCTCCTGGCGATGCGTCACCTGGTCGTAGGAGACGAGCGCCATGAGGTCGATCGAGTACAGGCGCTGCACCGCCTCAAGCCCGCTGAAGCCACGCTGACTCGAAAGATAGTAATCGGGAATGACCACGATCTCGCTGACAAACCGGCGGCTGCTGAAGCGCGCGCGGATGCGCTCGAGCAGTTGCTCGCGCTGCGCCGCATCCGGTCCCGCGACACCAGCGTGCGGCGGGAGAAACGCCAGCCCGACCCGCAGCGGTACGTGCAGCTCCGGAATGCTGTTGTCGCGGGGTGGCAGCTGGCCGCCTGGGTACAGGAACTCGACCAGGCTGGAAGAGCTCGCGTGGCTTGCGCCGCAGTACGGCATGCACGCCTGCATGCCGATCGCCTCGCACCCCGTCAGTCCCGCCGTGATCAGCACCACGCACATGGCTCTGAAGGCACGCATGTCGAAGTCCCCCTGTCGTGTGAAACCGCGGGGGCACTCTCAGGTGCGGTCGCTCTGCACGCTACTTCCACGGGACAGGAATTCATCAGGGCGCCTTTTGGTATCATTTAGTGATACCTGAGGCTTCCGGGAGACCCTGTGGCCGAGCGGGCATTGCTGGTTTCAGAGCTCAAGCGCGCACTACGCGAGCGTGGCATCACCTACCAGCAGGTGGCGCGTGCGCTCGGGGTGAGCATTGCGACAATCAAGCGGCGCTTCGCGCGCGGCGACTTCTCGCTGGCGCGCTTCGAGGAGATTTGCGAGCTCGCCGGAGTCGGGCTGCGCGAGCTCCTGGAGCGGGCGGAGGAGCACTCCGCTCCCACCCGGCAGCTCACCCTCACGCAGGAGCGCGAGATCGTCGCCGACCCGCGCCTGTTCCTGGTTACCTGGCTGGTGCTGAGCCGCACCCCCTTCGAGGAAATCACACGCAGCTACCGCTTCACCGAGCGCGAGCTGCTGCGCTACTTCATCCGCCTCGACCGGCTGAAGGTGATCGAGCTGCGGCCTGGTAACCGCGCGCGGTTACTGGTGAGCCGCCGCTTCAGCTGGCGGGCCGGTGGACCGGTGCAGCGCTACCTGCACCAGAAGCTGCTGCGCGAGTTCCTCGCCAGCCACTTCGTCGGGCCGCAGGAGGAATTCGTGTTCCACGGCGCCACGGTGTCGCGTGAGGTGCTCGCGCAGCTGAAGCGCGTGCAGCAGAACGCAGCGCGCGAGTGCATGGAACTCATTGAGCAGGACCGCTCACCGCTCGCCTCACGGCTCGGCGCGGCCTTCGTGCTCGCGCTGCGACCGTGGGCCTATACGGGCTTCGCCCAGTTCGAGCGCGGGGAGGCGCGCGCTCAGTAGAGCAGCAGCGATTGGCGCGCGCTGCGCCAGGCGGCCTCGTCGGGCGAAGCCAGCGCATCGAGGTCGGCCGGCGTTGCCGCCTGATCGTCCACCCAGCGCCTCAGGAGCTTGCTGCCGGTGATCACGTCGATCGCCAGCTTGCCGACCTCATACTCGTAGGGGAAATCCGCCCACAGATCGTAGTCCGGCTGCAGCCGGCGCTGCGCCTTGAGCGCAAGCGCAAACAAGCGCCAGGGCCGAAACGTCTGGTGCTCATAGAACACCGGATCCTCGACGTGCACCTGCACGCCGGCGCACAGCTGGCCGGTGTGCTTGTTGAAGGTGGGCTCGAAATAGCAGGGGCGCAAACGGCAACCGCGCAGCCACTCGGGTGCGAGCGAGCGCATCTCGCGCAGCAGCGCCGGCATGTCGAGGTCCGGCGCGCCGAGCAGCTCGAGCGGGCGCGTCGTGCCACGGCCCTCCGACAGGTTGGTACCCTCGAGCATCACCGAGCCTGAGTAGCAGCGCGCCATCCACGGGTTGGGCGCATTGGGACTTGGGTTCACCCAGGTGCGCGCCTCGAGCGGCCAGCCGTAGCCGGGCGCGCCGTCGGGCTCCCAGCCCTGCATCTGAATCACCTGGCAATCGACGTCGAGACGGAGCGACGCGACGAACCAGCGTGCCAGCTCGCCGAGGGTGAGCCCATGACGCATCGGCAGCGGACCGGCGCCGACGAAGCTCTCCCAGCCGGGACGCAGACTCAGCCCCTCAACCGGGCGACCCGCAGGATTCGGCCGGTCGAGAATCCACACCGCCTTGTGCGTGCGCGCCCCCTCTTCCAGCACGTAGCGCAGCGTCGTCATGAAGGTATAGACGCGGCACCCCAGGTCCTGCAGGTCGACGAGCAGTACGTCGAAGCTGTCCATCATGGCAGGCGTCGGCCGGCGCACGTTGCCGTACAGAGAGAACACCGGAATGTGATGCACCGGATCGGTGTAGTCCGGTGACTCGATCATGTTGTACTGCTTGTCGCCGCGCAGCCCGTGCTGCGGGCCGAAGGCGGCGCTCAGGTTGAGCCCCGGGCAGGCGGCGAGCGCATCGATCGAGTGCGTGAGATCGCGCGTCACCGAGGCGGGATGCGCGAGCAGCGCGACGCGCTTGCCGGCGAGCGGCCGGCGCAGCGTCGCATCCTCGATGAGCCGATCGATGCCGAACTTCATGGATTCTTCAGCTCGAGGGTGAAGCTGTCAGGGTCGTGGAAATCCGGATTGCCGGCTGCATGCCGCAGCGCCCAGTAGGAGAGATTACCACTGTCGTCCTCGACGACCGCGGTGAGGCCGAGGCGCAGCTGCGGCACGCGCACGAGTCCGGCGAGACCCTCGAGGTGCAGCGTCGCGGTGAGCTCCAGATGGTCGGCGGACTTGCGCGCCTGCAGACCCGGCGCGCGTGCCAGGTTGGCCGGAGCCATGCCCTCGCGGTACTCGCTGAAGTGGTACGCCGCCCATTCGAGCGACGGCGAGAAATTGAATTCGTAGTAGCCGGCGGCCGGATCTGCGGCGGCGAATACCTCGAAGCACGTGTGCCGCCACAGCCCGTCGCCGCGCGTGCCGGTGCGCGCCGCGGGAACACGCAGCCGACTCACCTCGCCATGCAGCAGGTAGTGACACACCAGCGTGTCGGGCTGCTCGAGCTGCACGTCCGCGCTGATGCCCCACACCCACTCGCCCGGGGTGTAGGGATGCGCCAGCAGCATCTGTGTCCCGTTCGCCATGCGCCGCAAGCCCTCAGAGCTCGAGCCACTCGAGGAGCGCGCGGTTGACGGCGCGCGGCTGCTCGAGTGTCGAGAGATGTCCGCACTCGCTCACCGTCACCAGCCGTGCGGCGCGGATGCCGGCGGCGATCTCGCGCGCCCGCTCCGGGGGTGTCACCTGATCCTCGGCTCCGACCAGCACCAGCGTCGGGCAGGCGATCGCGCCAAGCTGCCCCCGCGAGTCGGGCCGCCCCATGACGGCGGTCTGCTGGCGGGCAAACGCCGCGGCGCCCACCTCCTGCGCCATCAGCCGGTTTGCCTCGCGCAGCGCCGTATCGCTGCGGCGCGACGGATGCACGAGGCGCTCGAACTGTGCATCGACGACCGCCGCGAAGTCACCGGCGGCGGCCTGCGCCATCTGCGTGCGGCGCGCGGCGCTCTGCTCGGGAGTATCGGCGCGCGCCGAGGTATCGAGCAGTGCGAGCCTCGCCACCCGTTCGGGCGCCTGGCGCAGCAACTCGAAGCTCAGGTAGCCGCCCATCGACAGACCGACGAGTGCGAAGCGCGGTGGCGCACTCGCCAGGATCCGCCGCCCGATCGCCTCCATGCTGTCATCACGGGTGGGATCGGCGACCGTCACCGGCCCGCTGCGCCACAGCTCGGGGAGCTGCGGCTCGTAGAGCCGCACCGAACCGAGCAATCCTGGAATCAACACGACGGGCAGGGGCTCGCGCACGGCGGGGAGGTTAACATGTGCCCCATGAAAGCCCTCAAGACCGCCTGCCGCATCGCGCTCGCCGCGACGCTCGTCTGCGCCCTGCTGCTGCCGGTGCCGGCCGCCGCGACGCCTGTTGCGGCGTCCGCCGCCGCCGATGCGGCACTCACGCCGGCGGCGGCGGCGCGGTTCGCAGCGCTGGCGCTCAAGTGCCTGCACCAGGAATACCCGAACCACATCAGCCACACACTCAACAGCGCCGCGGACGCCCGGCCGCCGCACGAGTTGACGCCAGCCTTCTACGGCTGCCTCGACTGGCACTCGGACGTGCACGGCCACTGGCTGCTGGTGCGGCTGCTGCGTCTGTTCCCGGATGCGCCGTTCGCCGCCGCGGCCCGTGCGGCGCTCGAGCAGAGTTTCACGGCGGCGAACATCGATGCCGAGGTGAGCTACCTGCGTGGCGCCGGGCGCGCCTCCTTCGAGCGCCCGTACGGACTCGCCTGGTTCCTCGAGCTCGCCGCCGAGCTGCATCGCTCCGGGGACGCGGACGCGCGGCGCTGGTCGGCAACACTGGCGCCGCTCGAGACCGAGATCGTGGCGCGCCTTTCGAGCTGGCTGCCGAAGCTCCACTATCCGATCCGCATCGGCGAGCATGACCAGACGGCGCTCTCCTTCGGCCTCATCTGGGACTGGGCTCGCCTCACGGGCGATACACACATGCAGTCCCTGCTCGCCGACGCCGCGCAGCGCTTCTACCGCGCCGATCGCAACTGTCCGCTCAGCTACGAGCCCTCGGGTGAGGATTTCCTCTCGGCGTGTCTTGCGGAGGCGGACTTCATGCGCCGCGTGCTCGACCAGCAGGCGTTCGCGCACTGGCTGACGGGATTTCTGCCGCAGATTCCGCGCGCTGCGAGCGCCGCGGCACACGGCCCGTGGCTGCCGCCGGGCGTGGTCACGGATCGCTCGGATCCGAAGCTCGCGCACATCGACGGCTTGAACCTGAGCCGCGCCTGGATGCTGGAAGGAATCGCCCACGGCCTGCCGCCGCAGGATGCGCGTATCGCTGCGCTGCGTGCCGCGGCGGCGAGCCATCGCGATGCGGCACTGCCGGCGGTGACCGGCGAGTACTACGAGGGCGGCCACTGGCTCGGCACGTTCGCCGTCTACCTGACGAGCCACGCCGGGCTCGCGCCCTGAAGCGCCCGCTCAGCCGAGCGCGGTCTTCAGGTCCTCGATCAGGTCCGTGACGTCCTCGACGCCGACCGAGAGGCGGATGAGCGCATCGTTGATGCCGAGCGTGCGGCGCGTCGCTTCGGGGAGCGAGGCGTGCGTCATGATCCCGGGGTGCTCGATCAGACTCTCGACGCCGCCCAGGCTCTCCGCGAGTGCGAACAACCGGCAGCGCTCCAGCGCCCGGCGGGCGGCAGGCAGGCCGCCACGCAGCACCGCGGTGACGATGCCGCCGTAGCCGCGCTGCATCTGCCGGCGGGCGAGCGCGTGCTGCGCATGGCTCGCGAGTCCCGGGTAGTAGACGCGCTCTACCTCGCGGTGCTGCTCGAGGAACTGCGCGATGGCAAGTGCGTTGGCGCAGTGCCGCTCCATGCGCAGCGCGAGAGTCTTGATGCCGCGCAGCGTCAGGAAGCTGTCGAACGGGCCCGGCACGCCGCCGATCGCGTTCTGCAGATAGCCGATGCGCTCGGTGAGCTCGCTCGCCGCGGGCACCACCGCGGCACCGCCGATCGCGTCCGAGTGACCGTTGAGGTACTTGGTGGTCGAGTGCACCACGATGTCGAAGCCGTGCTCGAGCGGTCGCTGAATGTAGGGGGTGGCGAAGGTGTTGTCGCAGACGGCGAGCAGGCGATGACTGTGGGCGAGCGCTGCGACCGCGCTCAGGTCGACGAGCTTCAGCAGCGGGTTGGTGGGCGTCTCCACCCACAGCATGCGGGTATCAGGCCGGATCGCCGCCGTGAGCGCGGCCGGGTCGGTCAGATCGACGAATGACACGCTGTGGCCGGCCGAGCGCTTGCGCACGTTCTCGAGCAGCCGGTAGCTGCCGCCGTAGAGATCGTGCATGGCGATGATGTGCGAGCCCGCATCGAGGAGCTCGAGGAGCGTGGCGCTCGCGGCCATCCCCGAGGCGAACGCGAAGCCGGTGCCGCCGCCCTCGAGGTTGGCCACCGCCGCCTGCAACGCATCGCGGGTCGGGTTGCGGCTGCGCGAATAGTCGTAGCCCTGATGCACGCCGGGACTCGACTGCACATAGGTCGAGGTTGCGTAGATCGGCGGCATCACCGCGCCCGTCAGGGGATCGGGATGCTGACCACCGTGAATGACACGGGTGGCGAAGCGCTGCTCGGGGGTCTCATCGTTCATGCGTAACTCGCCGTTGCCTCAGGCTGTGAGCTCAAGTCGGTTGCCATCGGGATCGAGCACCACACTCTCATAGTAGCCGTCGCCGGTGTGCCGTGGTCCGTCGAGGACCGCAAAGCCTGCGCTGCGCAGCACGTCCGTCAGCTCATCGACGCGCGATTGTGCGCCGAGGGAGATGGCGACATGCGTCAGCCCCATGCGCTGCGCTCCGGGCTCGGAGCGCGCCGGGCGCAGCGTCGAGGTGCGCATGATCTCCAGCCGCGCGCCGCTCTCGAAGGTGAGAAACCGCGATTCGTAGCCCTTGGACGGATTGGCATACAGGGAGCCGATGGCCGCACCGAGATAGGTTGCGTAGAACACTGCGAGCCGCTCGATATCGTCGGTCCACAGCGCGATGTGCTCGATGCGGGCCACTCGAGCGCTCAGGGCGGCAGTCGCCGCCGCAGCCAGTTGAGCAGATCGATGCGCGTGACGAGCCCCTGAAACTCGCCGCCGTGCATGACGATCGCCACCATGCCGCGCTTGAAGATCTCCATGAGCTGCTCGACCGGCGCATCGGAGGGCACGGTGACCAGATGCCGCGCCATGGCCTCCGTCACCGGCTCGTTGAAGTGCTGCGGGTTGTCGACCACCTCGAGCAGGATGTCCTCCTCGTCGACGATGCCAACGATGCGCCCCTCCTGCATCACCGGCACCTGCGAGATGTCGTAGAGCTTCATGCGCCGGTAGGCCGCGAGCACCGTCTCGGTGGAGTTCACCGTAACCGCGGCCCGATCCTTGTGGCGGCGCACGATCAGATCGCGCAGGTCGCCGTAGCTCTCGCGCTCGAGGAACCCCTGATCGAGCATCCAGTAGTCGTTGTAGACCTTCGACAGGTACTTGTTGCCGCTGTCGCAGACGAAAGTGACCACGCGTTTCGGCGTGCGCTGTTCGCGGCAGTAGCGCAGCGCCGCACTCAGCAGCGTGCCGGTGGAGGTGCCGGCGATCACGCCTTCCTGGCGCAGCAGCTCGCGGCAGGTGGCGAAGGCCTCGGCGTCCGCGATGGTGTAGGTCACGCTGACGCGCGAGAAGTCCGCGACCGGCGGCACCGAGTCGCCGCCGATTCCCTCGACCAGCCAGGGCGTCATCTTCTCCGGCAGCTTGCCGCTGCGCGCGAAGCTCGCCAGCCCCGAGCCGGCGGGATCGGCAAGCACCATCTGCACCTGTGGCGCGGTGCGCGCAAAGAAATGCGACAGCCCCGCGAGCGTGCCGCCGGTGCCGACCCCGCACACCACGGCATCCAGCCGGCCGTCCATCTGCTCCCAGATCTCGGGCGCGGTGGTCTCCTCGTGCGCCTGCGCGTTGACCGGATTGCCGAACTGGTTCACGAAGAAGGAGTTTGGTGTCTCGTGCGAGAGCCGCTCGGCGACGTCGCGGTAATACTCGGGGTGTCCCTTGCTCACGTCCGAGCGCGTCATCACCACCTCGGCACCCATCGCCTTCAGGTGAAAGATCTTCTCCTGACTCATCTTGTCGGGAATCGCGAGGATGAGGCGATAACCCTTCTGCGCCGCGACCAGCGCGAGCCCAAGTCCCGTGTTGCCGGCGGTCGCCTCGATGAGCACGCTCCCCGGCCGGATGTGGCCGGCGCGCTCGGCGGCCTGGATCAGGTACAGACCGATGCGATCCTTGATGGAGCCGCCGGGATTCTGATTCTCGAGCTTGAGGAACAGCTCGCAGGGGCCGGTGTCGATGCGGCGCACGGCCATGAGCGGCGTGTGCCCGATCATCTCCAGCACATTGCCGTAGCAGAGCGGGGCCATGTTCGGTCCTTCGCCCCGGGGCGCACGGGCGCGAACCATCAGCGCGCGGCGGTCCGGGTCGGGATGGATGGTGGGCGCAGATTGTACGGTCAGGCGAGTTCGACGGCGACCAGAAGTCCGCCCGTCAGCCAGCCGTTAAGCAGCGTCACGGCGGTCGCCGGTGCGGCGGAGGCGCCCTGCGCCTCGGCGAGCAGCTCGCAGAGCTCGCCGAAGCTGCACCCGGTGCGCAGCGCATCGAGCGCCCGTGCCTCGGTGCGCTCGAGCGAGCGAAACCAGGTCTTGAGATCGCGCCGCCACGCGAGCCACTCGACCGGCTCGGCGAGCACCTGGAGCTCGGGGCGCTCGCCGCCCTCGGTGAGCGCCTTCCACAGCTGCGGCGCATTCCACTTGAGTGCCAGCCGTCGCACGCTCGGGTGACACACGAAGCGCAGGCGCGCCCAGTCCTGCGGGGCGAGCGTGGCGAGCGCCTGCGGGCCGACCGCCTCGGCATCCGCCGCGTCGAAGACCTCGGTCAGTGCCCATTCCCAGCGCGCCAGCTCGGCGAGCAGCGGCACATCGGAGTAGTCGGCGTCCCTGGCGAGAAACTCCGCGAGCGCCTCACCGTAGTGGCGGATCGAGAAATACGGCGAGTCGTGGGTGCTCACATAGCGGGCGCCGAGCGCCTGGAAGTCGTCCTCGCCGAGCAGCTCGGCGAGCGCCGGGTAGTTGCTCCCGAGCGCATCGATCAGGCGGCTGCCGTACGCGCCGGCGTAGATTCCGAGGCGCGTCTCGAGCGGGACACGCTCGCTGCCGATCACGCGTGCCTCGATGGCGCGCGTACCGCGCAGCAGATACTCCTGGAACTCGCCCTGCAGCCGTGCCAGATCGGTCACGGCGCGCCCACTGACAGCGGCCGCGGCGCGCGCGCGGCAGCGGCCGGCGGCACTGCCTCCGCGAGCACCCGCGCGCTGAGTGCGCGCGCCTGCTCGAGCTCGGCGCACAGCTCCGCGAGCGGCGGGATGTGATCGTCGCGCTCGATCATCGTCGACACCGCCCCGCAGCGGCGCAGTGCGGCTGCGTACAGGTCCCATACGGCATCCCGAACGGGGTGATCATGGGTGTCGACCAGATAGTCGCCGTGGTCCTCATGTCCGGCGAGATGAATCTGCTGCACGCGCTCGGGCGGAATCGCGTTCAGGTACTCAAGCGGATCGAACTCGTGGTTCACCGAGCTCACATAGATGTTATTGACGTCGAGCAGGATCAGGCAGTCGGCGCGGGCGGCGATCGCCGCGAGGAACTCCCACTCGGTGAGCGGCGCGTCGCGAAAGCTCACGTAGCTCGAGACGTTCTCGAGCAGAATCCGCCGCTCCAGCACCTCCTGCACGGTGCGTACGCGCCGCACCACGTGCTCGAGTGCCTCTTCGGTGTACGGCAGCGGCAGCAGGTCGTGCGTATTGCGCCCGGCGACCCCGGTCCAGCACAGATGATCCGACACCCACTCGGGCTCGAAGCGCCGGGCGAGCGCCTTCAGCTGCCGCAGGTACTCGTAGTCAAGCGGCGCGCTGCTGCCGATCGAGAGCGATACGCCGTGCATCGCCACCGGAAAGCGCTCGCGGATGCGGCCGAGGTAGTGCAGCGGCTTGCCCCCCGGCACCAGATAGTTCTCGGTGAGCACCTCGAGCCAATCGACCGGCGGGCGCTCCGCGAGGACCGCCTCGTAATGCTCGACCCGCAGGCCGAGCCCGAATCCCAGTGAGGGGCGGGTCAGCATTCGTTGTCTCGCTGTAGCGGAGTGATTGTAGCGCCTGGCTGCATACAGTAGACCGGGCGATTGAGTACTGGATTGCTCGGCGTGTCCGCGTAGCGGAGGATTGGGCGTCCAATCGGCGTTTACGCCGCCGCCGCACCGATCGCGGCACCCCTCGGCCGCCGCCGCCGGCACCCGGAAATCGATTATAATTTCTCTTGGGTGCGTCCGCCTGTCGCACCCCACGACTCCTCAACTGACGGTGACGGAATGACCGACGCTTCCGGCGACGCGATCCGCGTGCGTGGCGCGCGCCAGAACAATCTGAAGAGCCTCGATCTCGACATCGCGCTCAATGAGCTCGTGGTCGTGACGGGCGTCTCTGGCTCAGGCAAATCCTCGCTCGTGTTCGACACCTTGTACGCCGAAGGCCAGCGCCGCTACGTCGAGACCTTCTCGCCCTACGCGCGGCAGTTCCTCGAGCGCATGGACAAGCCGCAGGTCGACTCGATCGCCGGGATTCCGCCGGCGATCGCGATCGATCAGACGAACCCGGTGCGCACCTCGCGCTCGACCGTCGGCACGATGACCGAGCTCAACGATCACCTGAAGCTCCTCTACGCCCGCGCCGCGCAGCTCTACTGCCGCCGTTGCGGGGAGCCGGTGCGGCGCGATGGCGCCGAGAGCATCTACGCAGACCTCGCCGCGCGCGCGCGCGCCGCCGGCGACCCGCGCCTGGTGCTCTCCTTTCCCGTGCCGGTGCCAGGCAACTTCACCGAGGCCGAGGTGCGTGAGCTCCTCGCGCGCCAGGGCTACACCCGCTTCCTCGAGTCCGCGCCAGCGCCGCCGGCCGCAGCCACCGCCGCAGCGGGCGCCGGCAAGGGACGCACCAAGCGCGCGCGCGGCAAGGCGGCGCGCGTGCCGCCGAAGATGCTCGAGGTGGTGCAGGACCGGCTGCGCCTCGGGGGCGCCGAGCGCGGCCGGGTGCTCGAGTCGCTCGAGGCGGCACTGCGGGTCGGTCGTGGCCGCGTCAACGCGCACCGGGTGGACGAATCCGACCCTCCGCAGATCGAGGACACCTGGCGCTATTCGAGCGAGCTGCACTGCGCGCACTGCGACCTCGCCTATCACGAGCCGACCCCGAGCGGGTTCTCCTTCAACTCCCCGCTCGGCGCCTGCGACGCTTGCCGCGGCTTCGGCCGCACGATCGGCATCGACTACGGGCTCGTGATTCCCGACGAGAGCAAGTCGCTGCGCGGCGGCGCGATCAAGCCCTGGCAGAGCAAGTCCTACGCCGAGTGCCAGGAGGATCTGGAGAAATTCGCGAAGCTGCGCGGCATTCCGCTCGACACCCCGTGGCGCGAGCTGTCCGCCGAGGCGCGCCGGTGGGTAATCGAGGGCGAAGGCCCGTGGAGCCGCAAGGTCTGGTACGGCGCGCAGCGCTTCTTCGCCTGGCTCGAGACGCGTGCCTACCGCATGCACGTGCGCGTTCTGCTGTCGCGCTACC
The DNA here is from genome assembly GCA_035568235.1 of Steroidobacteraceae bacterium. Classification (GTDB taxonomy): domain Bacteria; phylum Pseudomonadota; class Gammaproteobacteria; order Steroidobacterales; family Steroidobacteraceae; genus 13-2-20CM-66-19. The sequence goes on from DATMOK010000018.1 coordinate 57,725, forward strand.
GGGCCTATACGCCGTGCGCGGCCTGCGGCGGAGCGCGCCTGAAGACCGAGGGGCTGCTGTGGCGCATCGGCAGCCATGAGCTCGCCGCCGCGACTTATCGCGAGCAGCCGCCGTTTCGCCCGCAGGGCACCGAGTGGAGCGCGCAGAGGCTCGCCGCGCTCCCCGGGCTCTCGATTCACGACGTGATGCTGCTGCCGGTCGAGCGCTCTTACGAGTTCTTTCGCGCCCTGCGCCTCCCGCAACCACTCGATGAGGCGACCGACCTGCTGCTCGGCGAGATCCGCGGCCGCTTCCGTTATCTCGTCGATGTCGGCCTCGGCTACCTCACGCTCGATCGTCAGTCGCGCACGCTCTCCGGGGGCGAAGTGCAGCGGATCAACCTCACCACCGCGCTCGGCACCTCGCTGGTCAATACGCTGTTTGTGCTGGATGAGCCCTCGATCGGCCTGCACCCGCGCGACATGCAGCGGGTCATCGGGGTGATGAAGCGCCTCAGGGACGCAGGCAATTCTCTGGTCGTGGTCGAGCACGACCCGCAGATCATGCTGGAAGCCGACCGCATCCTCGATCTCGGCCCTGGGGCCGGCGAGCGCGGCGGGCAGATCGTCTTCTACGGCACCCCCGCGGCGCTGCGCACGAGCGCGCGCTCGCTCACCGGCGAGTACCTGAGCGGACGCCGGGCGGTCGTGCCGGTGCGCGCTCCCGGCCCGGCGGACGCCGGCGCGGGCGGCAGCCGCGACGGCGGCGTCGTGGCGGAGGCGCGCTCGAATCGCTGGCTCGAGCTCAAGGGCGCTGCTGAGCACAACCTGAAGAACCTCGACGTGCGCATCCCGCTCAAGCGCCTGGTGTGCGTCACCGGCGTCTCGGGCTCGGGCAAGTCGACGCTGGTCGAGGACGTGCTCTACCCCGCGCTCCTCAAGTACCGCGGCCGGCCCACCGAGGCTCCCGGGCAGTTCGTCGGCCTCGCGGGCGCCGAGCTCATCGACGATGTGGTGATGGTCGACCAGAACGCCATCGGCCGCACCACCCGCTCGAACCCCGCGAGCTACGTCGGCGCCTTCGATGCGATCCGCGCGCTGTTCGCCGCCGAGCTCTCCGCGCAGGAGCGCAAGTACACCGCCGGCACCTTCAGCTTCAACTCCGGCAACGGCCGCTGCCCTACCTGCAGCGGCAACGGCTTCGAGCACGTCGAGATGCAGTTTCTGTCAGACGTCTATCTGCGCTGCGCGGACTGCAACGGGCGGCGCTATCGCGACGAGGTGCTCGACATCCGCCGCGAAGGCGCCGACGGCCGCCGCGCCAACATCGCCGAGGTGCTCGAGATGACGGTGACCGAGGCGGGCGCGTTCTTCGCGGATGCCGCCGAAGTGGCAGCACGCCTCGCGCCGCTCGCCGACGTCGGGCTCGAGTACCTGAAGCTGGGCCAGCCGGTGCCGACGCTCTCCGGCGGCGAGGCGCAGAGACTGAAGCTCGCCGGGCATCTCGCCGAGGCGGGCTCGGTACTGTCGAGCACCACGCACAAGGGCAAGCTCTTCCTCTTTGACGAGCCGACCACGGGACTGCACTTCGAGGATGTGGCGAAGCTCCTCAAGGCGTTCAGGAAGCTGCTCGCCGCCGGCCACTCGCTGCTCGTGATCGAGCACAACCTCGACGTCATCGGCGCCGCCGACTGGATCATCGACTTAGGTCCCGAGGGCGGCGAGCGCGGCGGCGAGATCGTCTGCGTGGGGACGCCGACCGAGGTGTGCGCATCTTCCGCCTCGCACACCGGCAGGGCGCTCAAGGCTTACCGGGCGGCGCTCGCCGCTCACGTGCCGCTCGCAGCCGAGGCCGCCGTGCCCGGGTCCGCCGTCGCCGAGCCGCGCCCCGCCTACGCCGGCAACGGGCGCGCGCGCGGCGCGATCGTCATCCACAAGGCGCGCGAGCACAACCTGAAGAACATCGACGTCGAGATCCCGCGCGATCGCTTCACGGTCATCACCGGCGTATCGGGCTCGGGCAAGTCGACGCTGGCCTTCGACATCCTCTTCAACGAGGGGCAGCGCCGCTACCTCGAGTCCCTGAACGCCTACGCGCGTCAATTCGTGCAGCCGGCCGCGCGGCCCGACGTCGACGCGATCTTCGGCATTCCGCCGACCGTGGCCATCGAGCAGCGCACCAGCCGCGGCGGACGCAAGAGCACCGTGGCGACGCTCACCGAGATCTACCACTTCATGCGGCTCCTGTACGTGAAGCTCGGCACGCAGTACTGCCCGGATTGCGACGCCGCGATCGAGCCGCAGAGCGCCGGCTCCATCGCCGCACGGCTGCTGCGCGACTACCGCGGCCGCTCCATCGCGCTGCTCGCACCGCTGGTCGTGGCGCGCAAGGGCTACTACACCGACCTGGCGAAATGGGCGGCGAAGAAGGGCTTCAGGACGCTGCGCGTCGACGGCGAGATGGTGCCGAGCGCGCCCTGGCCGCGGCTGTCGCGCTTCCGCGAGCACACCATCGAGCTGCCAGTGGCGGAGCTCGCGGTGGGCGCGAAGACCGACTCAGCGCTGCATGCGGCGCTCGCACGCGCGCTGGATTTCGGCAAGGGGCTGGTGCACGTACTGCCGGCCAAGTCGTCGACCGTCACAGTTTTCTCCACCAAGCGCTCCTGCCCCTCCTGCGGGCGCAGCTTCGCCGAGCTCGACCCGCGCCTGTTCTCCTTCAACTCCCGCCACGGCTGGTGCGAGAGCTGCTACGGGACCGGCGTCGAGATGCCGGGGTTCGATGCGCAGCAAAGCGGCG
>DATMOK010000019.1:0-88403 GCA_035568235.1 Steroidobacteraceae bacterium
AGCTCCTTCGTCTTGGCTCCGGCTTCGGATTCCTTCAGCACCGCAATGATCTGTTCTTCGGTGAACCTCTTGGATTTCATCGTCTGCTCCTGGTGAAGCAGACTCTACTCCCGTCCCGGACTAAACTCGGGTTTCAGGTCGTTCCGGCAAATCTATCTCGCATACGAGGTTGCCCTGGACGCAAACCTGCGCGACTTACGAGCGAGGCTACTCGGGGGCTCGTTTGAGCCAACGCATCCTGAACGGATCTACATACCCAAGCCATCCGGATTGCACCGACCTCTCACACTCCTAGGTGTTGAGGACCAGATTGTATTTCAGTCCTTTGCAAATCTCGCAGGGAGACGCATTCAATCTAAGCGCGCGCCGCTTCAGTTGAGGACCGTTTTCAGCAATATCCTTCAGAAGCCAACAAGCATCTTCTTCTTTCGCAAATGGCAGGAAACGTACTCTGCATTCCAAGAACGGATCAAAGCTCTGTTCGAAGCAGGGAATCATTGGGTTGGTGATTTCGATCTAGCAGCGTTCTACGACACGATTTCTCACGAGTTGCTTCTCCGAACGATCTATCCCCGCTCCAGCGGTGCGGACCGCGAGTTCGTCTCAAGCTGCCTAAGAACGTGGAGCTCTGACCGGGCTGTGTCGGGCTACGGCCACGGCCTTCCACAAGGGCCACTGGCGTCGGACTTCCTTGCAGAGTGTTTCCTGCTACCTATCGACCTCGCGCTCAAAGCACGGAAGGGCTACGTGAGATATGTTGACGATGTCCGGCTCTTCGGTCCGTCCGAGGACATGGTACGGTCAGATCTTATCGTGCTTGAACAACTCTGCCGGGAGCGTGGACTCATTCCTCAGATTGGGAAGTTTGCAATCAAGCGTGCGTCGAGCGTTGAAGACGCCATGGGAATGCTTCCGAGCATCTCTGACCCGCAGCATACGGAGGGCAAACATGAGTCATTCGATGCAAAGAAGGCTCGGAGAATGCTGCGATCGGCTATCGGGGGTAAGCCATTACGTGTCATCGACAAGACTCGGCTTCGTTTCGTGCTCTATCGTGCAGAGCCAGACAGCGATGTATTGAGCACTGTCCTTCGATTGATTCCCCGACACCCTGAGCACACAGACGCCTTCTTTGCCTATCTGGGGCGATGTGATTACAGGAAGTCCATTGAGCGGGTTTGTCTCGAGTTAGTCGAAAGAAGTCCGTACTCGTATGTTCGAGGTGAGGCCTGGCATGTACTCGCGAGGTTCTGCCGCCGGTCTGGTTCACAATCCTCGAAAGGGATTCGGCGGCTTACGAATAGAGCTGTGACGATCGCGAGAACCAAACGAAAGGGGAGTTTTTATGAGAAGTGGGGGGCATGCCATTTGCTGTGTGTTTCGGAGGCCCTTACAGGGGGTCGTGTGACTCGGTTCTTAAGGCATCAGGCACCATTGCTGCAGTCACTGTTGGTGCCGGTACTACCTGAGACGGCATACCAGCCGGGCGAGGCCGTGCATGCATTTCTGAGCAGATCGCAGCCGGAACCCGGGCTTTCTGTTGTGGCCAGTCTGCACGCGCGCGCAGTCGATCACACCACGTATGGATTGCGGGAGGATCAACTGCCATCCCAAGTAGTCAACGCTCTTCGCGAGCTCGGAATGATAGGCGGTCAGGGGCAGGTGGTGGACCCGATCGACGACATCTTGCGACGTCGATATCGAATCCGAGCCGGGGCTCGCTGGCGTGGGCTACTCGGAGGCGACTACCTGCATGCTTTAGGGTTACTGAAGCAAGCGGAATCTGCATTCCGTGCTGCGCCTTCGACCTGGCTCGCATTCCAGAACTCGTTCAACAACGCGTTGTTTCTCGCTCTTCAACGACACTTTCGGATCGTCGGGCACGCCGCAGCGTGCACTACATTGGACCATAGGGGCCAGCTGCTGGAATTTGGTGTCATGCTTGACGTGAACGGAGCATTTGCGCGGTCGTATCCGGTGATAGCTACGAGCTTTCGCGAAATGAACAGCCGGCGGAACTCACTCCCGGTGGCACACCCATACGAGAAAAAGACCGCCGCGCGGACTCGCTACTTGAGAGGAAGAGAGCGTGATCAATTCGCTCGGCGTCTCGGAGGAGCCTACGGAGCTCTCATTGCAGTGATGCCTTAGGATCCTCGCCGGTGACTATGCATACAAATATCTGGGTAAGAGTAGAGACGCGATAGAAATCAGCGGTGTGGAGTCGAGCGAATTTCGCTCGGTAGGGATGCGGTAGAGGTGCGCGGCCGGACTATCGGCATTGGCTGGTTACTACCTCTGATCCAGAGATTCGCCGCAAAGGAATCTGCGCAGCACGACCATGACCCACGTGTCATGCGCACAGTATCGGAGCAGGGCCTTTCGAAGGACCTGTACCCGGTCGGCACTCACGTTCGGGCCGCGCAACTCCAAGAACGCTAGTTGTGCCGCGCCGCCTTCCTGCACTTCATCTAACCGTTCGTAGCCTAATTCCGGAAGAATCGTCGGTATGACGTCCTTGATCGACCAGGAGCCCTGCATATCCCGGTGGTAATAGGCCTCGCGGGTGACCGACAAGAGATCGACCAATCGGCCAGCCAGTTGGCGCAGCGCAGTGTCTTGCATAGGTAGTCGATCGGCGATGCTATTGAGCACTGCTGCCTCGAAACTCGCGTTATAAGCAAAGATCGGACCCTCGGAGGGAATGGCAGCGATCAGAGCGCGCGCCATGGCATCAAAGTCACCGAATGACTCGATCGCGAGATATTCGACATGACGGATATCAGTGGGGTCCATCTCCACATGCACGGAGCATTGAAACGGAATCCTTTCGTAAGGCCGTGTGCCGATGACCTCGGGCACTGAAAGGCTGATCGTCTCAAAATCCAGGTATGAGTAGGGGAACGACAATCGCCGCAATTCGGCCGTCACAGTTGCATCAAAATACGGGACGCCACTCTTAGTCGCTTCATGTACCCTTCGATGGATTTCGCTCGTCAAACGCTCTAGTGGGACTTCACGTAGATCGCGGTATCCATCCGCCATCAGTGCCTCCAGCGTCTTCCTGCCCCGCGGAAGCACACCCACTGGAAATTCTGGAGTCTCTTGTCCCGCCGTGCATCGCGCGAGGAAGGGACACTCGTAGGGACTCATGCAGTGGGCCCCAACGCTGACGGTCGGAGTCGAGGGGCTCGCCATAACCCGCTGATACTCGGATGCTTTCGCCGCGGCTTCCGGCAAATAGTCTTCGACGGCATCGGTGATGTCCTCTTCGACGAGCAATCCGTTGTAGTCGCCTGCTCGCCGGAGGACAAACTGATTGTTCACATGACCAATGGAGACACGACTGACCGGAAAACCTGCACCGCGCACCACCAAGGCCTGAAACGCCGCGTCTGCTAGATGAGTCTCCTTTACCTGCGTCGTGGCTTTGACCTCGACGAGTTCGAATTCGTTGCCGGTACGTCGAAGCACATCTGCGATCACTGCGAGATCGCCGACACGAAATGCTGGTTGATACAGCGTGGACGGCGCGTCCGTGCCTTGCGCCAACACTCTTGCCGTCTCGGTGATGGCTGCCGGCATGCCCTTGTCTTGGGAGATGACGACCCCTGGACGCAATCGCTGTACCGCCTCGTCAAACGCCCGGCCTTGCAGGATCGGAATGTCTGGTTCGATCGATTCTTCCAGCGGCTGGTGAATCTCAAACCAAAGGCGCTTGTGGCACTGAAGCCCAGACAGAAATCGCGTTTTTGTGAGCCATGCCATTGAGATAGTAGGCCTTATCCACGAGTCGGCGTAAACCAGGAAAGGTTGGAGCGGTGATCGAAGTCGGCTCTAGCCTTTTGACCGCAGAACTCGCGTTAACGCTGGGTAGCTTGCGCCGTTGTGCGGAACCTTAGAAAGCATGTGCCAGTCAACGTCGGGATTGAGCGGCTGACCAACTCGAATCTCGATGCTTTCATTGAAGCAATGAACCACTGAATTGTTGTTTCGTGCTGAGTGCAAAGATGCACGACGAAAGTTTTCACGATACCTCACCTTCACTTAGCTGGTAGCTCATCAGTTCGATGTCGTAGCAACCCGCACTCCAATCGGCTCGCCGTCGGAGCGATTTCGGCGCGAGGGGTTGATCGTTGCGGGCAAGCGCCCGCACGAGGTCAATGACCGCCTTCGCCAAGCCGGCGACGGTCACTAGATCTTTGAGTGTGAGCTCAAGCAGGGAACGAACTAACGCCCGCTGGCGGGGCGCATCGATTCAGATCAACTCGTGCAGTCGGCTCTATCCGATGAGCGCGATCTGTGCCCGCACTAGTGTCTGGTCCTGATCGGGCCGATCGCTTACGAGACGATAGAGTTCTGCAACCGAATACATCGACCACGCCGCCCGGTGCAAACTGGCGAGCGCCGCTCCAGCAGATTTCCCGTCTAGTTCACAGATTCGGCCGACGAAACGTTCGGCCTCTACCGGTCGCAGCGCCCTCGTCATCAGGCGAGCAAAACACCGGCCCGGCCGAACGAGCGCGTCGTCGAGATCGCCAATATTCGGCAGATTCGTAGAGAAGATGATCTTCCGGCCCTGATTCCGGACGATCCCATCCGCGATCGTCAGGAACCGCTGCATAAGGTCGTTGCCGTCCGAACGCGGGCAGAGCAGATGATCCGCGTCTTCGATCACGAAGGCATCCATTGCGCCTGTCAAAAACCGCACGTAGAGCTGATCATCCGCGAGTGCTCGCGGGTCGTTCGACGTCATGACGTCAATCTCCTCGCCCCGACGACGCGACAGTTCCCCGAGGATGGCCCTCAGGAGCCGGGTCTTGCCCGAGCCCGGTGGACCCTGAATCACTAGGACCGGATCGGGCGAGTCGAGAAACCGCTCGATGAATGCAGCGACGCCGCCGGCAACGTCCGGGTAGGCCTCGTCAAGCAGGGCCTCTGATGCCACCTCGTTCATCACGGCGAAATCGAGACCGGCACCGGCCACGAAGTACCAATGCATTGCGAACATCGGGTCCATGATTCGGGAGCCGCCGATGATCGAGAGGACGCGCTCGTGCGCTAGATTGAGAGACTTAAGCGTGTCCGCATAGATCAGGAAACTGCATGTGCAGTGCGCGGGATTCTCTGTCGCAAGCAGATCGATGAAGAAGCCGTCGGCGTCTAGCAGCAACCCCCGGCCGTGAGGCCGGTACGCCCTCCACCCCGAGTTGGCTGCCAGCCGATTCAGTACCGCCGCTGATCGTTCCCGGGCGGCGACCACGCCGCGCTTGAGCATCGCGTACCGAGGTACACCGGCCTCGATGGCTTGCGCCAGGCGCGTGTGTACGACCAGGTCGGCGAGGTCCCCAACCGTCGCATGGATATTCGGTTGTGCAGTGCGGGACGTGGGGTAAGGAGGGGGCGAAGCGATCATTCGGGTTGCCTCAAGGTGGGTGGCCGAGGCGAGGCACGATAAGGATAGACCGCGACATATGGTGTCGCGGTTCGGTAAGATGATGATTTCGTTGGGTAAGGGAGGCTTAATGTCTGAGACGCTCATGCGGCAATGGGAAATGCTGCGATCTATCCCGCGGGCACCCGCCAAGGTGACTGTGTCCACGTTGCTCGCAAAGCTCTCGGCAGCCGGCTTTAAGACGACCAAGCGCACCGTCCAGCGGGAGCTGAATATGCTGTCGGCCTTATTTCCGCTCACGAGCGATGACCGAAGCATTCCGTACGGGTGGAGCTGGGCTTCGAATGCGCCGGCCTTCGACCTGCCTACCATGGACGGACCCACCGCATTGACGGTGCGCATGATCGAGCAGTTCATCCCGACGCTGTTGCCGCCGATCATCCGCGACCAACTCGCCCCACAATTTGCGCGGGCAAGGGCGGTTCTCGATGGCAATCCCGGCAACGCACTCAGCCACTGGGCAAACTGTGTACGCGTCGTTCCTCGGGAAATGCCTTTGCTGCCACCCAAGTTCAACAATGATGCTGTAAGAGTCGTCTACGATGCGTTGCTTGGTGGCAAGCGGTTCACCGCCGAATATCGCTCGCGAGCTGCCGAAACAGACGAGATCAAGTCCTATGAGGTCAACCCTCTAGGGCTAGTTGCGCGCGGTACGCTGCTGTATCTCATCTGCACTCTGTGGAACTATCAAGACATCCGCCAACTGGCACTGCACCGAGTTGTAAGCGCTACGCTGAGCGAGAAGACCGTTTCCAAACCCAACGGCTTCGACCTCGACCGCTACATTGAGGAGGGAGAATTCCAATACCCAGTTGGGCCGATGATCCAGTTCAAAGCAAAATTTCAGCGCGGGGCCGATGCCCACCTCTATGAGACGCCTCTCAGCGAAGACCAGACAATCGAGAAGTTCGACGCAGATCACGTGATCGTCACCGCCACGATTCGTGATACCGCACAACTTGAATGGTGGCTGTTAGGCTTCGGGTCCCTCGTGAAGGTGCTGCAACCTGCCGATTTGCAGGGGAGAATGCGCGCCATTGCGACGGACGCGGCTCGTCACTACGTTAGCAGCACATCTCCATGAGTTTTAGTTTGAAGTCACCGCAGGATATCAATTTCGGCGGTACCGTGGCACCAGCCCAATATCCGATCCCGTGGAAGATGGATTTCGTATGACATATAAGACTATGACCATTAAGCAGGCGATCGATGATATCGACCAATCGAAACTCTACTTGCCCGCCCTGCAGCGAAAGTTTGTTTGGAGAAAGCATCAAATCGAACTTCTGTTTGAATCGCTGATGCGTAACTACCCGATCGGAACCTTTCTGTTCTGGCGTCTGAACAAGAAGAGGGCGGACGAGTACGTTTTTTACGAATTTCTGAAAGAGTACGACGAAAGAAACCCCTTTAACCGTCGCAAGACTGGGTCCTTTACTCAACCTGAGATTTTGGGAGTCCTGGACGGACAACAGCGTCTCAGTTCATTGTATATAGGCTTGATGGGCACTCATGCAGAGAGAGCTCGCTACCAACGAGCCTCAAACGCAGCCGCTTACGAGAAGATGTGCCTGCACCTCAATCTGCTCTCGTTGCCGTACACGATAAATTACAAAGGGCATATCGAGACGCAGGAAGAGAGGAACTTTGAGTTCCGCTTTCTCTCGCCTGTTGAGGCTGAACGTAATGACGTGAGACGGGTGAAATCGGAGGGCGACGAGTTGCAACCCACTGAACGAACGGAACCAGTGCTTTGGCTGAAGGTCGGCGAAGTCCTTAAGTGGGACGAAGAGCCGGATCTCGATCAGTTTGTAGAAGAACTATTTGACTCGAAGCAGAGTGGACCCCAACGAGAGGCGATCCGCGACAACAAGCGTTCAATAAAAAGAGGCCTTGAAACCCTCCACAAGCGAATCTGGGGCGACGACATTTTGAACTATTTCGAGATCCAGAAGGATGATCTCGAAGATATCCTAAAGATCTTCGTGCGCGTGAACAGCGGCGGTACGATTCTTGGAAAAACGGACTTACTCTTTTCGACAATTGTGGCGACGTGGGACGACGGCCGCGAGGAAATCGAAAACCTGCTTAAGGAGATTAACGCCAAGGGTGACACGTTTAATTTCACGAACGAGTACCTGATGCGCTGTTGCCTGGTGTTGACCGATGCACCAGTCGTTTACAAGGTGAATTCGTTCAAGACTGAAAACGTGAAGAGAATTCAGACTGAGTGGCACAATATTGCGAAGGCGGTTAGGGAAACAGTTGGGTTACTCGCAGAGTTTGGATTTAATGGGAGTTTGCTGACGTCACAAACCGCAACCATCATCATTGCGTATCACATCTACAAGGGAGGCGACCTTGACAACGCCTCCAAGAAAGATCTCAGGAAATACCTGATCCACGCATTGCTGACCCGCGTCTTTGGGAGCTCTCAGGACCAGCTTCTTGCGGCGCTGAGGAACTCACTGCGCGAGGAGGTGACGACGGAGGCTGGCGCTAAGACGTACCGTCTAAGGCAGCGCACGTTCTGCTTTGAGGACGTTCTCGCTGCCAGGTTACCGAGTCGCAGGTCGCTGGCGGTCTCAGAGAAGGAAATAGATCTGTTCCTGGAGAGAAGAAAGGGCCCGGACGCATTCGCCGTCTTGGTCTTACTGTATCCGCATCTGCGTTTCCAGAATCAGTTCTTTCACCAGGATCACATCCATCCTTTCTCGCAATTTAATCCGGAAGTCTTTGCGAGATTGGGACTTACGCAGGGGGACCAAGCCTACTGGGTGGAGCACCGCGACTCGGTTCCGAATCTCCAGTTGATGGAGGGGAAGGAGAACGTGAAAAAGAACGCCGCACCCTTGGTGGACTGGATGGCGCGTATGCCCGAACCCGAACGCGCGACATTTCGTAAAGATAATTATTTTCCCGAGGGAGTCGGCCTGGAGTTCGCGCAGTTCAGGGAATTTTACAGTCAGAGGAAGGCAATTCTGTTTGAAAAGCTTGAAAAGGAGCTTGCAATCGATTCCGCGGAAGAGGTGTTGCGAGCGGTTGATGTCGGGGCACTGGAAGAAATGACTGACGAGGAAGCTAAGGCTTTGGAGGATTCCATCGCGTGAGAGGTTTTGACATCTCTCGAGTCAAAGGTAAGTTGAGTCTGCGCGAGACGACCGGAAATTCAGCGCGGTAGTCCTCGCCGGGGACTATACCTACAAATATCTGGGTAAGAAGAAAGCACTTGCAGAGACAACGAGTTGCCGGCGCATCGTTCGCCGTCGGTAGAGAAGCGGTAGAGCCCGCGCGTTACTCCTGCGATGTCTCGTTGGATTCCGGCGTGGTCTGACCCATGCGCCCCGCGGACGGATGCAGGGACGTAGCCATGCTGAGTGCCCACTCCATCCGTTCGGAAAGCTCGCCGTTCTCATGGGCGCGGTCGCCGGCACACATGCAAATGTGCGCAACGTAGTCGCGGATTCGGTTGGCTTGCCTACAACGATTGGCCTCTGATGCGAGTCGCCGTCGACGCGTGCGCGCTTCGGCTATGGCGCGTTCCCGGTCCTTGAGAAGCCGGGCCGCTTCAGCCCTTTGTCGAGCCTGTTCCTCAAGCTCCCGCTGAAACGCCTGATGCTTGTAGTCGTCGATCGCAAGATGCTACGACCACCAAACATGGATAGACAAGAGTCCGCAAAAGAATTCGCAGAATGTACCATGCGATTACCAGCATGAGAACTACAAATAACTTGTCTAACACAAAGATGTTGTAGCGAACGAGGTAATCAAAAATATCTTCTACAACAGGTACAACAGTTGCATTTGCAAAGAGCGTTATTGCGACCAACACGCCCAAAATCAAATAGCAGTAAAGGTAAAAGTAAAGCATGGACCAAAAGAACCGCGGCCAGTCTAGATTGAATGGGGTTTTGAGATTCACCTGCTTCAACTGATCTTTAACAGCGGTATCACCGTCGTCATCATCGAAAAGTCCGTCCAAAGACACGGATCTGGCCATTAGTGGGCCTACGACAGTTACGGCTTTGTGAAGAGAAATTACGACCGCGCAGACAGTAGTTGCAAAGATTGGCAGGGCCATAGCCAAGAAAAGGTTCAGAACGATTAGCCTCCACTCGATGGGTTCTCCCGCGTAGAACAACTTCACAGCGGCCGCTTGGACCAAGGTTACGTTGGTCACGAAATGCAGAGGTGATATGTAGTACTGTTTGTGGTCTTTAAGTATGGCTGGAACCGATTTGAAGAAATGCCGCGGATGCAAAGCCATTACCCAGAGAGTTGGCAGAAGCCTCAAAAGATTGACGTACTTTGACAGTTCGAGCGTGTCTCGAAGATAGTGAGGCATCTCCTTCCCAAAGAATCTTATTCTTAGCGCTTGAAAACGCCGTACAACAAGTAGCGCCGGCATTGCATAGTTCGCCGGAGGGGGCTTCGATGGGCGCCACGGTTCATAGAAACCAGGACTCATAAAAATGCGGCAGTCGACCGTCTCACGGCCTAGAGTCGAAGCAGCCTGAAGGAGCGCGAGCTAATAGCGGGCGCCACAACCACGGCCGCCGTTATAACCACTGTGGGTGAGATCAGCACTATTGGCCATCAATGGCAAGTGCCGGCTTTCCCAATCACAGTCTTTGAGACTGCCCGGGCGGACCCGGAATTGGCTCACTAGACGCGCGGTCCGAGTGGTTTCTTCGGCTAACCAGGAGCCAGTTGTACCGTTTTTGTGCAGTGCACGATGACTCGAGCGAGTTTAGGGGCCTACCCGTAGCACGAAGACCTTGAGCGGCGAGTGTTCTCAGTAGAAACCCGCCACTGGCGGTTGAGCGATGTCTTCGAAGAGCGTGGCCTGAGATATCTGCGAAGCAATGGACAGTAGATGTAGAGTAAGCGGGTCGAGCGGGCGCCAAACTCGACGGCAACAGCAGAGCAACAGAACGCTGGGGCGGTCGTCGCCGACCTCGGGGGTGAGATGAACTCAGTGACGCAAATCGCGCCCGGGCTATTCCTGGTCTGCGTTGGGTTCCGGCGTGGTCTCAACTCAACATTAATCCGCTCGACTACTGTCGAGCGCGGCGATTGCCACCCTGACAGCCCACGGCATCGATGACGTAATAGGGCGGTAACTTGGATGGAAGTCGCCAGTAGAAGAACAGCTTGATAGCGAGTACGACGCCAATGGCCCGCTCAGTTAAATCAACGAAAGAAGTGGTCTCCCGCAATACCCTAGCGGGGATCGCTTCGTGCGCGCTCGCTATCTGCAACGTGTCAAGAGCCGGCGACACACCGGTTACGATGTCTGTGAGCGAGAACAATCATCTTTCGCTTCAAGTGTTTGGTCGGCCGCTACTGACACGGGATACGCGGGCGCCGATATCGGAGAGCCTGATTGGGACTGAAAGCAGCCAATGTGTCTCATATGGGCGCAGTAGTAGCGCTGCGGGGTCCTCCCGCGTCGATGTAACTAAGCACGATGCAAATTGGTATACCGTAACGCTGAGTGCTGACACCGCTGCACATGGCGGGCACTATCGGACGTGCTCAACGTGCGTGCTGAATCAATGTGTAGGCATCTTCCCGAATGACACCAGTGGCTCGTCATCTGCTACCGCATCTGCGGTGATTACCGTAGCGTTCGATCCTGAGTTCGCGCACCCGCGCGACTATGATCTTGCAATAAGCACTTCCGGGCAGCTTCCGTCGCTTGCCCTCGCAGATAAGGCAGGGAACGTCTTGCCGGTTCGTCGCGCAGATGGTGGCCCGGCTAGGTTGCCGGGATCTCCCGGGAACATCTACTACCTGACCGCGTCACTCCCGAGTGGCGTGAGCAATGTCGGGGGGTGTTGCTCGGACGAAAAAACTGGTTCGAGTACGATCGACGTCCGATTAACCACAGCGCCAATTCTGTTTGCAGCCTATGCAACAGGATACATCAGAGGAGGCAAGCAAACGACGGGGTTCAAGAATGTAGGGGTGCTCCTGCTAAATGGCCAAGTGCACTGCACCGGTACCGTAGTGGGGAAGCGCACTGTACTAACAGCCGCGCATTGTCTCTACGGATATGACGTTAAAAATATGACATTTGTTCTGGGTGCAAATTATCAATACCCAGATCCCAATGGCGGGCCGATTCCCGTCGTCGATTCAAGTTATCCGACAGGGCCGGTCTTTTTGTTCAATCCTAAAACGTACGAAGACGATATCGGAGTGGTGCATTTGCAAAAGGACGTTACGGTGTCGCTGGCCGCGCTAGCAAAGCAGCCGCCAGATTGGAACAAAATCCTAAATCAGCCTATTTCATTGCTGTTCGTCGGGTTTGGATTCAACGTGATAGGTGGTGAGCAAGTGGGCGCGGGGATCAAAAGGGAGGCCGCATGGGAAATAACCGCGGTGAATAATCGGACTGTGACCTTTTCAGTGCCGGGTGTCAGTACGTGCTATGGCGATTCGGGGGGGCCTGCCTTTTTGGAGGCGTCTCCAACCGCGTTACTCTTAGTAGGGATCACTTCGGGAGGGGACGAAGCCTGCACCAAAGGTGTGGATACACGAGTCGACGCATATGCGACCTGGCTGGGCGACAAAATCATCTAGCGGGCGGTCTGTCTGGGACAAAAGGGAGAAGTGAATGCCCAAAAACCAACCGGGGCGGTGGTCGAGGAGTTCGTTGCGGCTTCTCATTCCTAACTTCGTAACTGGGAGCGTAGTGATGTCCGTGGTGGGATGCGGAACTTTGCCGCAAGCACCGTCACTTTCAGAGCCGCCGATTGTCTATGTATGGCCGGTTCGCCAATGCCCCGCCCAAATGGGGGTTCAAGGCTACGCATTGGGTGGCGCGTTAGGAAGCGTCGCGCTAGGAGAAGTGTCTTCCGTTCTCTTTGGTATTCCCAGTCTGTTTCTGGCCCAAGCCGCAAAGGCGGATCAGGCGGGGTACACGGCTAGTTCGACTAACGCTCGATACTACTTCTCAAAGGAATCTGACGCTGAAACTCAAGGAGCCGCGGATGGTACTTCGACAGGACCAAGGCTCTGGCCGCCAAGATGTTACGTGATTGCGCTCTACAAGGACGCGCACGACACAATCCCGAAAGCAAGTTCTTGGTGTAACGATAAAAAATTCAAAGAAGCCGTTGGGAAAAGCTGCGACACTGATGGAGCGGCGGTGTTGGATAACCTAAATCTGGTCGAACCGCTACCAAAGGGGTCTGCTCAAGGATTGACCAAGACTGTAAATCTAAGAGTACCGGACTTCTACGCGGAGGTCGGTTTCGACGAATTGGCTCAGGTTCAGTCGGCAACGGGTCCGCAAAAGGCCAATGGAGCTGCCAAAGATCAGCAAGGGAACCCCGGCGCACAGGCGCAGCAGGGAGCCAATTCCGGCCAGAATGGGCAGCAAGGCAATGAAAAGGACGCAAAAGGCGCGGCTCCCGAGTCGTACGTCGCGTCACTGGTGATTCCGAAGGCGGTCGTAATGTATTACCGCAATTCACTACTGACAAAGGACAGTCGGAAGAGTCGGGCACTCACGATTACGATCGCGTCGTCGCAGCTTACTGGATATTCCGATACCGCTGCGGCGTCAGCTGCACAGGGCCAGGCCGCTGGAGCGACGAAGGTAGAAACAAGTGCCGCCGCAAAAGCTGGATTATTGAATGTTAATTTCGCTATAACGCTTAATGCGGTACAACCAGGTGCAAAGCCGCAAGACGCGGACCTGGCGCCTTATCCTCCACAGGTATTCTTGGTACCGGGCCTGCGGGATAGCGTGAAGTTGTCGCAATTGCCTCAGGATCCACACTCACTTGCTCTGGACCGGGTGCCGGTGAACGTAACTGCGACGGTTCACGAAATTGGAGATCCCAGCCTGTTCTTAGCAGCACTTGTAGGGGCGACGCAATCGGCGGGCAGTGATTACAGCAAAGCAATAGTATCGGCTGTGTTGCCGCCCCCTGGCACACAGACATTGGCTCAGCTGGTGCAAAAAAATAACGCAAGCGTCATGGGTGCAGTTGGTAGCTATTGGAAGGATCTTGCCTCCTATCAAAAGGAATGCGGAAATCCGTCGCTGCCTTCGCAGGCAGCAGAGAATGCATACTTGGCACCCCTTTGGTCTCAGGTGGAGCAGGATTACAGTGCGGCGAACGAGATCGCATCCTCATATGGTACGCAAACTGGGTTGCCCGCCCTGCCAACGCAACCGTCGTGCAAGGTAAAGGCGAAGTGAGTAAGTGTCTCCTGGTGTAGTTGTGCCATAACCAGACTCACGATCATGCATGGTTGCAAGGACAAGGCGTTATCTCGAAAAGTGAGATCTCGACAGGGGCCATGACCGGAAAACTGACAGCTCAGGAGAAGGGAGCGACGGGAAGAGCGACGTTGCTTTTAGGTTGGGATTCAAAGGTTCGCAACACACGGCGCTCGAAGATGGGTCAATCACATGTCATTCAGCCGAGCTGGACGAGTGGCATTATTGCCGTCTTTATCATCATTTCGCTCGCTTTCAGTTCCAGGGAATATCTTTTAGCAGACACACCGTCTGCCCGAACAGTCATTCAACCCACTGATGTGCCGAGCGTAGTTAATCAACTATTTTCTGCGCTTCAGCAAGATGCACTTAGTGCTGCGATAAATTGGAACAACAACCAATTCCCCGGCAACCACTGTCCCACTTCGTTGCCCGGCCCAGCGTCACCTCTGCAACACTATGCGACGTGGTTGTCTCAAGTGAAATCGCAGATCGCTGCCGGCTCATCTCCTGCGCCCTACGACGCGATCCAAACTGCCTCGACAGCCGCGGCGAACGACCTCGCGCCCTTCGCCCAGGACTGGGTACCACCGCCGCCACCAAACTCAACGGATGTGAACGCGCAGCGCGGCGCTGCGGCCGATGAGGCTAAGGTCGCCAGGCGACTCACGCAAGAACTGAGCGGCGCGTGGACCGGACTGGTCTCTGCCTTCTCCAACCAAGATCCAGACGTAAAGGCGGCTGCGGTCACATATCTTTCAAGTGGTCCCATGGTTCCTAGCTGCGTGACCGTCCTTCCCTGACACCCATTCGGTGACGACGGCCCGACGGCAGGTTTCTGATACCGGCATTTGTGTAAGTCAGTAAATTGAGCCGGAGAACCGAATGAATAGGGCGGAATTGCTAATCGCGACGGATGTGGTAATCGCGGGTGGCCGTACTCAGGTCGTCTACCGGTGGAGCGACGTCGACGTCGACTGAAAGTCGACCGGTAGAGGACCAGCGGCGATGTAACGGCGGGGTTTCTGTGGTGTTTCCAATCTCAGGGGAGACTATCACCAGCAGTACCTGGCAAAGAATCCCGATGGCTACTGTGGGCTCGGTGGGTGCGGCGTGCGCTTTGATCCGGCGCAGTTAGGAGTGGCCGCGAAGGCGTGATCGACGAGTGACCCTGTTTGCGCGGGTAGCCAAACGGTTACAAGCTCGTGGATCGAAAACCCGCGGTGGGTTTCCGTGGCCTGCGTAGGCCGGTGCCGCGGAACACGAACATGCAAAAGGAGTGGGTACGCTCGACTTGCAGCGCGGCGTGGAGCGCGCTAAAGATTGCCCATAAATAAGAACGGCAGCCGTTAGGGCGGTCCGACACGGTGTCGGGCGGCCCTGATAGGCGCTCATTGGGGGCACTGTGCCGAGGCTGTTGCGCATATTCCTGTCCTCCCCGGGCGACGTCTCCGAGGAGCGAGCGCTGGCGGAGCGGGTCTTTCGTCGCCTCGACAACGAGTTCGCGTACGCGGCGCGCCTCGAGCTGATCCTCTGGGAGCAT
Source organism: Steroidobacteraceae bacterium (assembly GCA_035568235.1). GTDB lineage: Bacteria > Pseudomonadota > Gammaproteobacteria > Steroidobacterales > Steroidobacteraceae > 13-2-20CM-66-19. The sequence goes on from DATMOK010000019.1 coordinate 15,238, forward strand.
GAGCCGCTGTTCGCCCACACCGGCTTCCAGCAGCAGATTCCTCGACCTTCACAGTGCGATCTGGTGATCAGCGTCCTCTGGGCGCGGCTCGGAACGCGGCTGCCCGAGGATTTCGCGGTGCCCACGGGTCAGTCGCAGATGACTGGAACCGAGTTCGAGATCAGGGATGCGCTCGATGAGTACCGGCGCATGGGACGCCCGAGTCTGCTGATCTACCGCAAAACTGCCCGCCCGCAGGTCGACCTGACGAGTGCCGATGCGGAGGAGCGGCTGCAGCAGTACCGCAAGTTACAGGAATTCTGCCAACGGGCATTCCATGACGCGCAGGGCGCGGCGGTTGTGGCCACTCACGAGTTCGCCCAAGCTCACGATTTCGAGCGCAAGCTCTACGAGCACACACGCCGGTGGCTCGAGCGGCAGCTCGGGAGCGATCTCGCGGCCCGCCCGCGCTGGACCGCAGGCTCCCCGTATCGCGGGCTGCAGGCGTTCCACGCCGAGCACCGCGAGATCTATTTCGGACGGTCCCAGGCAGTCAGCGAGCTGATGAGCCTGTTGCGTGGCACGGAGATTCGCAGCACGTCAGGTGAGAGCGTGACGCGCTGGCTGCTTATCCAGGGCATGAGCGGCAACGGCAAGAGCTCGGTCGTGCGCGCCGGACTCCTGCCTCTTCTTGAAGGACGCGCCCTCGAGGGCATCGGCCTCTGGTATCAGGTGATCCTGAAGCCCTCCGACCGGCTGGAGAAACGCCCCGCAGCAGGGCCGGTCGGCGCCCTGGCCGCAGCGCTCACGCAGACGATCCCCGCGGTCGGGCAGAGTTATCCGGATACCGCGGCCTTCGCCGAGCGGCTGCGGGTTGCGCCTGCCGAGAGCGCTGCCCGACTCGACGGAGACCTCACACGGGAAGCAACCCGCATCGGGTTGCAGCCCGATCAGATCCGACTGGTGGTATTCATCGACCAGCTCGAGGAGCTTTTCGAGCAATCACTCGACGGTGCTGGCCGGGCGGCGCTTATCGCAGTGCTCCACGCCCTTGCCCGCGAAGGCCGCATCTGGGTGATCGGCACGATTCGCAGCGACTTCATCGCGCGCATCGAGGAATACCCTGATCTGCTCACGCTCACGTCCGCGGGGCACCTTTACATCCTCGGTCCGCCGCAGCCGGACGAGCTGGCCGACATGATCAGAGAGCCGGCGCAAGCCGCCGGGCTTGAGTGGGAGATGAAAGAGGCCGTGTCGCTCGATCAGGCGGTGCTGCGCGAAGCGACCGCGAGCCCGGAGAGCCTGCCGCTGCTTGAGTACGCGCTCGACCAGCTCTACGAGCGGCAGCAGGGCGGACATCTCACCTTCGCGGCCTACGAGAGCCTCGGCGGCCTCAAGGGCGCGATCTCGCAGTCCGCAGAGGCGGTACTCGCGGCGCAGGAGGATCTCGCGCCCGCATTCCCGAAGCTGATGCGCAGCCTCGCGAGCGTGGATGAGAATGGCACGGCGGTGCGGCGTTATGCGCCGCTCGCCGAGCTCGCCGCAGGTTCGCCCGAGCGCGCGCTGCTCGATGCGCTGATTGCCCGGCGGTTGTGCGTCGCCGACACGCGCGGCGATGCGGCAGTGGCCAGCTTCTCCCACGAGGCGCTGATTCAGTCCTGGCCGCGCGTGACGCAGTGGCTGCGTGCCGAGGCGGGGCTGCTGCAGACGCGCGATCTCGCCGAGCATGAGACGCGGCTCTGGCAGCAGCACGAAGAGTCGGATGCCTGGCTCGCCTCCGCCGACAAGCTGATCGCGTTCCGTCAGCTCGAGCTGGCGCAGATGCGGTTGCCCGAATCCACCCGGCGGTTCATCGAGCGCTCCTGGGGTCGGGTACGCCGTAGCAGGCGCATCCGGCAGATGGCGATGGTCGGCGTGACGGCGCTTGCCATTGTCGCGATGATCTTCGGTGTTTATGCGCAGCGGGCCCGCAATGTCGCCTCGCGGGCGATCGCGGCCCAGTTCGAATCCAAGGCCTGGGATCTGCTGCGCGCCGGGGAACTCGGTGGCGGGCTGCGCTACGCGCTCGCAAGCACGATCATCGCCGGCTCATCAGCAGCCGAGGCGCCGCCGCTGCTCACCGCGAGTCTGCTGCAGTCCGGCCGTACCACCATGCTTTCCGGACACGGTGACCTGGTGAGCACTGCGACGTTCTCCCCCGACGGCCGCCGCGTGGCTACGGCATCCCAGGACCACACCGTGCGGATGTGGGATGTTGCGACCGGCCGCGAGCTCATGCAGCTCAAGCACAATAATCAAGTCTGGCAGGCGACCTTCTCGCCCGATGGCGCGCGGCTGGTGACTGCCTCAGGCGATAACATCGCGCGCGTCTTCGATACCGCCACGGGCGGCAAGCTCCTGGAGCTCGAGCACGGCAACCCCATTTACTCCAGCGTCCTCGCGGCCGGCTTCTCCTCGGATGGTGCGCGCGTCGGCACCGTCTCGAGCGACGGTACGGCGATAGTCTGGGATGCGAAGAGCGGACAAAAGCTCGTGACGCTTCAGGATGGCATCGACTTGCTCGAGCTGGTCCGGGCCGTGCAGGCGAACCTGGTCAAGGAGCTGCACAACGTCCCGGGAGCGAAGGCCGTGCCCACCATGACCGGTGTCCGCACGGTCGCCTTCTCACCTGACGGCCGGGAGGTCGTTACCTCCTCGACTGCAGGCGTCGCGCGTGTCTGGGATCTGGGCACGGGCAAGGAGCTGCTCGCGCTCAGGCACGAAGATGTGGTCGCCGACGCAGGCTTCTCCCCCGACGGACGGCGCATCGTTACGGCATCGAAGGATCACTCCGCCCGGCTCTGGGACGCGGCGACGGGTCGCGAGCTGGCACGCTTCGGGCACGACGCCGCCGTCACTCAGGCCGCATTCTCCCCGGACGGCCGTGAGATCGTGACTGCCTCAGACGACGGCACGGCGGGCGTCTGGGATGCGACCGACGACCTCGCGATCGCCCGCAGCCACTACCAGAATGCCCTGCGGCGTGACAGCTATCTGCCCGCCGACGTTCAGAGAATGAAGACGGCGATCGCGCACGCCATCAGCCACACGGAGGATGCCTCCGGCACGCGCAAGCTCGCGAGCCTGCAGCATGACGGCAAGGTGAGCGCGGCGCGCTTCTCCGCCGACGGCCGGCTGATCGTTACCGCGTCCGATGATCACACCGCGCGGCTTTGGGACGCCGTCACCGGCAACGAGCTCGCACGACTGCAGCACGTCGCCCCCGTGCAGACGGCGACATTCTCGGCTGACGCCGCCAAAGTGCTCACCACGTCGCAGGGCAACGTCGCGCAGTTGTGGGACGTCGCGGGCACGGTCGGCCTGCCGCTGCAGCACGACGCGGGAGTTGAATGGGCGGTCTTTTCTGCCGACGGCCGCTTTGCTGTCAGCACCGCCGTCGACCATACGGCGCGCGTCTGGGAGGTTGCCACGCGGCGACTGGTGGCGCAGCTCAACGACCGGGCCGCCGTGCACTCTGCGGTGTTCTCCGCCGACGGGCGGCGCGTCGTCACCGTCGCAGGCGATGCGACCGTGTGGGAGATTCCTGCGGGCCGCGAGCTCGCCCGTTTCCGCCAGACGGTCAGCGACCTGCGCCAGGCAGCATTCTCCCCCGATGGCAGCCGCCTGGTGACCGCGGGCGGCACGGATTACTCGGCACGCATTTGGGACATCGCGCAGCGGCGCGAAGTGCTGCGCCTCACCCACGACGGAGCCGTCAACGGTGTCGCCTACTCACCCGACGGCACGCGCGTGCTCACGGCCTCGGGTGATCACACGGCGCGGGTCTGGGATGCCGCGAGCGGCAGGGAGCTGCTGCGGATGTCGCATGACCAGGCGGTACGTCAGGCGGCGTTCTCGGCGGACGGCCAACGCCTCGCCACGGCGTCCGATGATCACACTGCCGCCATCTGGGACGCCGCAAGTGGCCGGCAGGTTGCCAGGCTCCATCATGACGATCACGACGGCGTCGTGGTTCGCGAGGTGAGGTTCTCAGCGGACGGAATGTCGGTGGTCACGGCTTCGTCCGACCGGACCGCGCGGGTCTGGGACGCTACGACCGGCCGTGAGCTGGCGCGCTTCCGGCACGGCAACGCCGTGGTGGCAGCGGCCTTCTTTCCTGACGGCCGGCGCGTGCTTACCGCCTCAAGCGACCACACCGCTCGCATCTGGGACGTCGCGAGCGGCCGCGAGCTGCTGCTGCTGCAGCGTGCCAACCTCATGCGACAGGCGGCCGTGGCGCCCGATGGCAGAGGCGCAATCACGGCGGCGGACGATACGGCGCGACTGTGGGACTTGTCTGCGCTCAGCGTCGAATTGCGCGAATTGAATTCACGGGTCTGCACCTGGCTGCCCGCCGATCAGCATCGCTTCTCCAGCGAGGAGATCCAGTCGGACGTGCTCGTGCGGGAGGTGTTTCTGGCCGGCACCGGCGCCAATCGCAGCGTGTGCGACGAGAGACAGCGGTGAGAGGCGCGAGCGCTGCAGCGCGTAAACCGCCTGCGCAGCGGGTCTGGCCGCGTTTCCCGGCGTGGCGGCCGGCGCGCAGAGTTGCGATGGCATGTCTCGCGATTTGGCTGACCTTGCTGCCCGTACAGGCGACGCCCCCCAGAGTGGGGGAGAACATCTCCAAGCTGACGCTCGTGTTCGATCCGGATGCGGCTGGTCGAGTGTTCAGCCTGCCAGCGGCGCTCGAGTCGGAAGAGGATGTAACGATCAGTCACGGTACCCGCAGCCCGGCGGTGCTCCTGTTCGAGGTCCTCACCTACGATCCGGACGCCAACTCCGGTTGGCATTACCATCCGGGAGTCACGCTCGTCACGGTCGCAGACGGGGCGGTTGACTGGTACGACGCGAACTGTGTGCGCCACGTTCATAAAGCAGGAGAGGTGTTCGTGGAGCGCGAATGGGTGGTGCACCTGTCGCACAATAGTGCGTCCACCCCTGCCCGGATCATTCAGACATTCATTATAAGGAAGGGGTTGTCGTACAAGATCCCCGTGCCGCCCCCTCCCTGTGCCGCCGCTCTCGGGTTGCACTGAGGCTCCGGTATGCCGTTCGCGCAACGCACGACCGCCGTATTTGCCCTGTTCCTGACTCTGCAACCAGTGCTCGCGACGCCGCCCAGCGGCGAGGCGGCGACGGGCAGGTTGACACTGCGGATCGATCCGGACGCGAGCGATCGGCTGCAGCCCGATCTGGAAAGCATCACAGTGGAGGACACGCCGCTCGGTCACTCCTCCCGCGTTCCATCGGTGTTGCGTTTCAATGTCGTGTCGTACCCCACGAACGCGCACAGCGGTTGGCATTACCACCCGGGGATCTCGCTGGTCACCGTACTGGACGGCGTGATCGAATGGTACGACGCTAACTGCGTATCCCATGTGCACGGTGTCGGCGACCAGTTTGTGGAACGCGACCGCGCGGTCCACATGGTGCGCAACGACGCGTCGACGCCCGCCCGCATCATCGTGACCTTCATTATCGCGAAGGGGCTGCCGCCGCGGGTTTCCGTACCCGCGCCACCCTGCGCCGCGGCCCTCGGACTGCACTGACAGTGCCGGCCGTGGCGGCCGCGAGCGAATGCGGCGGTCATTCGTGTTGAACAGGCCGGTCGGGCGCTCTGCTGCGCCGCGTCACGAGCCGCTTTCGAGTGTAATGCTGCCGCTGATTGAAGACCGCATGAATCTCTGACATGGTGGCCCGCGGGGGACAACACAAACAACAACCCCGGGGGCCGAGTATGAAGAAGAGCTGCCCTTTGCTGGCTGCGCTCGCACTTTGCGCTGCGACCTCGGCGCGCGCCGACTTGAAGGACCCCTTGCCCGACAGCCTAAGCCTGGGCGGCGTGACCCTGTACGGCACTATCGACGTCGGCTACGCGTACCAGACGCACGGAGTGCCGCTGAACGCCCAGTTCCCTTTCGGCCTTGAGTATCAGACCTTGACCACAACGCGCAACTTTGCCGGATCAGTGTCAACGCTTGCGCAGAGCGGCCTCGAGGTGTCCAAAGTCGGCATACGGGTGGAGCAGCCGATCGGCAATGACTGGAGCCTCGTTAGCCGCGTCGAGACCGGTATCAACCCGTTGTCGGGTCAGTTGATGAACGCCTGTGCGAGCATTGTGCAGAATGCCGGCAAGACCCAGGGTAATCAGACCGCTAACGCCGACTCCAGCCGCTGCGGTCAGCTCTTCCAGGGGCCGGCGTACGGCGGACTGCTCAACTCCGGATACGGTCAGCTCACAATTGGCCGCCACGATACGCTGCAGTCGGATGCGCTCTTTCTCTATGACCCGCAGGACCGGGCGCCGGCCTTTTCTGAGTTCGGCTATTCAGGTCTCGCGGCAGGCGCGGGCAGCACCGAGGCGCAGCGCTGGGATAACTCGGTCCGGTACTCCTACCGCCAGGGCGGATTCCGTCTCCAGGCCATGTACTCTAACGGCGGGTGGGACACCGGCATGCTGGGCACGGGTTACGGTGGGGAGGTGGGAATGACCCTCGAGGGTCTGTCAGTCGATGTGGTGTACGAGCACGAGAATGGCGCGGTCAGCCTGCGCAGCTCCTTCAATGACTCAGCACATCCGGTCCCGAGCCCGGGACTCGCGGCGTACGTCTCGACCGATGAGTCCTGGAACGTCATGGGCAGGTACGAGATAGGCATCGCCCAGGACAAGTTCACGATCTACGCCGGCTACTCTCACATTCAGAAGTCCTACTATGACTACACGGGCGGCGAATCCGTGGGTGGCTATCCGCTGGACGTCGACATCAACATCAATAACCCCCTCGTCTACGACTTTGAGTGGGCGGGCGCGCGATATGCCTATTCGTCGGGCCTCAACCTGGTCGTCGGTCTGTATCATGCCACGCAGAACAGCTACACCATCGGACACGGCGCGACCGGCACCCAGGGGATTGGCTGCGCTGCATCGGGCAGTCTGTGCGCCGGCGACTTCACCGAGGTGTCTTTCCTGGTGGACTACATTTTCAACAAGCACTACGACCTGTACGCGGGTGTCAACTACTCGGAAGTCACCGACGGACTGGCCTTCGGCTATCCCGGCACCACCGTTGGCACCTCGGGGAGTCAAAACCAGATCACTCTCATGTTTGGCGGCCGCATAAAGTTCTGAGACATCTCCCGGCCGCCGGGCTGCGCACGCGGAATTCACTTGAGCCTCCAGCCGCCGCCCGCCGTCAACGACCCCGTGTGTCGCGGCGCGCTGAGGAAGGCCGCACGGCGACTGCTGCCGCTGCTGTTCTGTGGCTCCGGCATTGCCTACATGGACCGCGTCAATGTGGCCTTTGCCGCTCTGAGGATGAACCGGACCTGCACTTCAGCGCCACCGTCTATGGCCTCGGAGGCGGACTATTCTTTCTCAGCTACGCGCTGTGCGAAATTCCATCGAACCTGCTGCTGGTGAGGATCGGCGCCCGCCGCTGGATAGCCCAGATCATGATCGCCTGGGGTGCCGTGGCCGCGGGTATGATGTTTGTCAGGACACCCGCCGAGTTCTACTGCATGCGATTTCTCCTCGGTATTGCCGAGGGCGGGTTCTTTCCCGGCGTCATCTTCTACCTGACACAGTGGTTTCCCCGCGAACATCGCGGTCGCGTCGTGAGCCGCTTCTTCTTCGCCGGGCCGGTGAGTGCCGCCATCATGGGCGCCGTTTCCGGCCAATTGCTCGCCTTGCAGGGCACGCTGGGACTGGCGGGGTGGCAGTGGCTGTTTCTGGTGCAGGGGCTGCCGGCGGTGGTGCTGGGGATTGTCGTTCTCATGCTGTTGCCGGACCGGCCAGCGGACGCTCGCTGGCTCAGCGCGGATGAGCGAGCCGCAGTCGATCGCCGACTCACTGAGGGCGGGGAGGCGAGTAGCAATGTGCAGACGGACGTTCGCACCGTCATCGCCTCACCCCTGGTGCGCCGGCTGGCGGCGTGCGCCGCCCTTATATATGCCAGTAACTACTCCCTCGTCCTGTCAGCACCGCTGCTCCTGCAAGGCGTGACTCGCTGGAGTGCCACCAGAGTCGGGCTGATCATGTCTGGCAGTTACCTGCTCGCCGCGGTGGCGATGCTTCTCAACGGACAGCACTCGGACCGATGGCGCGAACGATACCTGCACGTCCTCGCGCCGATGTTGATATTCGTGCTCGCCTGTCTCGGCATGGCGCTTGGGAAAATTCCGGCGTTGGTTGTGGGCTGCTACGCCGCGAGTGTCGTTACCAGCTGGTCCCTGCAGGCAGTGTTCTGGTTGATCCCGGGCGATGCGACGCACGGTCGGTTTGCGGCGATCGGCATCGCCGCAATCGGCTGTATAGGGATGCTGGGCGCGTTCGTCGGTCCCTACGCATGGGGTCTCGCCAAGGACGCCACCGGTAGCTACCAGACCGGACTCATCGGGCTGGCCGCCTTGTACGGCATCGCCGCGGCAATCTTGTTGACCGTGCGGCGTGGTCAGCACGCGAGGGCGGGCAGGGCGCTACGAGCTGAACCGTCGCTCCCCCACCTCGGTTCGTGCGGCCATCCAGTACTTCGAGCGCTGCATCGCGCTGGACCCTGACTACGCGCTCGCTCATGCCGGGCTCGTGGACTGCCATGGTCTGCTGCCTTTCCGCTGCGAGCTATCGCACGCAGCCGCGCAGGCACGGGCGCACACGGCGGTGCAGCGCGCGATGCAGCTCGCACCCGATCTTTGGGAATGCAACTACGCGCGCGCCCTCTACCCGCTGTACTTCGAGGGTAACTGGAGCGAGTCCGAGCAGTACTTCAAGCGTGCGCTTGCGATCAATCCGCGCGCACCGATGGCGAACGTCCACTATGGGCGCACTGCATTCCGTTCTCGGGCGCGAGGCCGACACGGTTCACTGCGTTGAGGCCGCGTGCCGGGAGGACCCGCTTGCGCCGATAGTGCACGGCATGGGCTCGTTCGCCCTGGCGACCACGGGAAGATTCGCCGACGCCGAGGCGCTGGCGCGCCATGGTCTCGAGCTGCAGCCTGACCACCTCTTCACGCTCCGACGGCACGCGTACGCGCTTAGCGGCCTGGCGCGGCACGCGGAGGCGGTCGCAACGATGGAACGGGCGCTGCCGCTTGCGCCCACACCCATCTCAAAGGGCGTGCTCGGCCTGATATACGGCCGCGCCGGCCGTCATGGGGAAGCCGGGACACTGCGCGCCGAGCTGGAAGCGCTGGCTGCTCGGGGGGAGATCAGTGTCGGCATGGCACGACTCGCGCTCGAGCTCGGTAGCAACGACCCGGCGCGAGTTCGCGCCGCGTTCACCATGGCGCTAGCCGAGGGCTGCGGGGCGTACCACATCAAGGTCGCATGCGGCGGTTTTCTCGAACCCTACCGTAGCGATCCGGAGATCGGTCGCATACATCGCCACCTGTACGGCTGGTGAGTCCCCCGATCAGCGGGTCAGTCATTGTGGCGGACCGACCGTCCACTCGAACTGGCCGGTCTGGAACTTGTCGTACCAGGTGCCGGAGATCTTGCCGTTCGCGAGTCGTCCGCTCAAGGTCACGCGCGTGCTGATCGAGCCGTCGGGATAGCGGCGTTGCACGCCGTTGCTGACTCCAAGGTGTGTGACCGAGGAGCCGGTGACGTTCTGCGGATCCGAGACGTTCAGGGTCGCGTGGGTGCGGTCGCCGTTGCTGGGGACGAGCGTATCGATGCTGCCGTCCTCGTTTATGGTGACGGTGCCGGTTCCCACGACTCCCGGCAGCAGGCTGGACGTACCCCATCCCGGGTACGGACCGCCGGCCTTGAGCCTGGCGAGCGCAGCTGCCGGGTGCGAGGCGGTGCGCTGCGGCGTGGCGTCGGCCGAGCCGCCGGAATCCGCAGTCGCCGTGGCGGCGGGCGCTCTAGCGGGCGCTCTGGCAGGCAGCGTGCTGGCTACGGCCGGGGCAGGAGCCGGGACCGCCGCCGATCCTGCGGCGCCACCGCTCGCGCCCCCCTTGGGAAAGAAGAAGAAAGATCCGTCCATCTCTTCCATGAGCGCCGGGCGTTGCTCGTGGTTGGCCAGCTTGGCGCGCTGCTCGACCTGCTCGCGCACGTTGTGCATCGCCTGCACCACGTCGATCCCGGGGGTCTTGAGCTCCTGCACCAGCGTGTAGGTGAACAGGCCGTTGGAGGTCGTGATGCCGGGGACCTCATCGAGTGCCTGCTGATTGCGGCTCGCGGACAGCAGTATCACGTTGCCGCGCGCCGGCTCGATGGGCACGATGCCGGCGGGCTCGCCGACGCCGCGGGTTCCATGCTTGGGCGGGAAGGGGTTGTTGCGGCAGGCATCGACGACCATGAGCGCAAAGCGGGCGTTCTTCATCTCGTCCTGCACTTCCACCAGATTGACGCCATCACGCAGCACCTGATCATCGCTTTCCGCTTCGATGTCGACCGGCAGCAGGAGTGAGTCGGCGCGGATCTGCACGCCGTGCCCGGCGTAGTAGAAAACCACGTCGTCGCCCTTGCCGATGCGCCCCTGAAACTGATCGAGTGCGCTCCACATCGCCTTGCGGTCGAGGTTGGCTCGCACGCCGCCCACCACATCGAACCCTGCGGCTTTGAGAGCCGAAGCCATCAGGCGTGCATCGTTGCCGGCATTGCTGAGCGGCTTGACGTGGGTGTAGGCGTCATTGCCGATGACGAGCGCGACGCGCGCTGCCAGGGCATCCACTGGCGCCACGCAGAACACCACGGCCGCCAGGCAGCCGAGCGCATGGAATGCCGAAATCCGACGGGTCGCCTTCACCGTCCACCTCCCTTAGTCTTGTGCTTCCGGTGGCGGTCGCGAGGCGATTCTACTTCAGAGCGCGGCCGGTGTGCCCCGTGTGACCGGCTGCACAAATCCGACGCTTGGCTGAGGCTCGCGCATCGCCGCGCAGGCTCTGGCACCAAACCTGCACCCTTGCTCACACTGGCTCAAAGGTGCTCATTCGATGTCAATAAAACGACTCTCCGGCAAGGTGGTCCACGACTCGCGCGGCACGGCCGTCTGGGACTGGGACGTCGCGACCGGCGTGCTGGCAAAAAAGACCGTCGCGGAACTGATCACGACTCTCGATACGCCGGGAATACTCGGCCTCGAAGGCGAGGCGACACCGCCGCGGGACTGGGCGGGAGACCCGTACAACCGCTCCGACCGTTGATGCCGTCAGCGGGCGCGCGACGCGCGCGCGTTGAACCGCTCAGCCCTTCATTCCTGCGATCGCTGCAGCAGCGTCGAGCCCGGGCTCGGCGGGCTCGGCGTGTCCGTGCCGACGGTGTGGCCGTCCGGCGTCATCCACTGGTAGCGGGGCCGGGCGTCCAGGTCGTAGCGCCGGCCGTCAGGCGCAACGAAATGCCCGGTATTGGTAATTGCGTCGTCGAAGTGCTGGAACTGCAGCTGCTCACCGTGCCAGCGCGCCATTGCGCCGTTGGCGAGCTGTTGCGCCAGCTGCTGCTGGCGGGCCGTCCACTCCGGGTTCTGCTGCAGGCTGGCGACCATGTGATTGAGGAGCTGATCCGCCGCATCCTCCTGCCCGGCCGCCGTCACGAAGGCGGCGAGGATCTGTGCGTGGCCGCTGCGCAGGCTCGTCATGAACTCAAGCACCGCCACCGCTTCTCCGGCCATACCGGCCTGGCGCTCTCCCTTGCAGGTGAAGTTCGCCTGCGCGGCGCTCCACTGGTTGTAGGGACCGAGGGACTTGGAGCTGGCAAACCGCTCCACGTCCGGCAGGTCCTTGACCTGGGTGATACTCAGGCCCAGGCATGCGCCGCTCATCGCGCGTTCGGCAAAACGGCGCACGTAATCGCGAGCGGCGATCGGCTGGTTGTATGGAACGCTGTCGGGATCGCCGATCGCGATCAGCGTGCGCCGGTCCGGCGCCAGCACCCGCAACACGAGGGTGGGGGACAGTGGATTTTTCCGTACCACCCCGCCTGCGACCTTCCAGCCTCGCGGCACGCCGATGGTGAATGCGTTCTCGTAGGGATCGGTGAAGCTCGTCCAGGACACATCGTTCAGTCCCTGTGCCGCGGGCGCAGGCGCCGCGGCAGGCTGCGGCGCTGCCGGGGCCTTTGGTGCCGCGACCGCAGCCACCCGATCCCCTTCCCCGGCAGGCGCGGCGAGCGTGGCAGTGATCCGGAGGCGCTCAAACGAGCTGCCGTTCCAGCGCATGACGGTGAGCGCAATGCGATCGCCTGCAGGATGGCTCGCCACGTAGTGGCTTAAGTCCGAGGGCGAGCTGATGGGCTGCGCATCGGCTTCGACGACCAGATCCTGCGGCCGCAGCCCCGCGCGCTCGGCGGCCCCTGCCGCGCTCACTCGCGCGATGAGCGCACCTCGCCAGGGCGCAGGCGGGTCGGCGACGGCCACTCCGAGCATCCCCTTGCCCGTCCCCGGGCCAGCTTCTGCCGCAGCGGCGGTCGCAGGCACCCCGGCGGCCAGCGCGACGATCATCAGGCCGCACCGAAGCAAGAGCCCAAGGGACATGTTCGCCCCGCCCGCTTTGATTTTTGCGGGAGTATAGGAAGCGACGGACACGATTGCGAGAACCCTGAGGCTAGAAGGTACGCTGCTCAGGAGGAGGGGGCGTGTACTGATAGAGCCAGGTCTCGGTGAGCGGCTGGCCGTTGAAGGACAGATAGAGGCGCAGGTCGATCGGCTCGGTACTCGGATCGGTCGGCGCCAGATCAAACATCGCGCGCCAGCCATTCAGCGGGTGCACCGGACGCGCCGAAGCGACCTCGATGCGCCCGCGCGAGGCACGGATGACGGGTACGACGCGGTCCGCCTCCGTGAGCAGTGGCAGGCTGCCGCCGAAGAAGTCCACGACGAACCGCCAGGAGAAGTGAGTGCGCTTCTGCCCGAGCACCCCGCCGATGCCGGTGCGCGTCGCGCCGGTCATGGCGAGCTGCGGCGCGACCGGATTCGAGCGGCACCAGTAGAGGCGGTAACCGTAGAGGAGCTCGGCACCACGTTGCGGCTTGGCCGCCGGGTTCCAGAACGTGACGATGTTATCCATGGTCTCATCGTGCGTCGGAATCTCGACCAGCATCACCGCGCCCTTGCCCCAGTTGCTCTTGGGCTCCACCCACACCGATGGGCGCTTCTCGTAGAACACGCCATCATCCTGGTAGGCGGTGAAACTTCGCTCGCGCTGCATCAGGCCGAAGCCGCGCGGGCCGTTGTCGACGAAGCTGTTGACCCGCACGCCGTTCGGATTGATGAGCGGCCGCCAGATCCACTCGCCCGTGCCGGTGACGATCTGCAGCCCGTCGGAGTCGTGAATCTCCGGGCGCCAGTCCTCCGACACGCCCTTCTGGTTCTTGCCCGCGAAGAACATGCTGGTGCCGGGTGCGATGCCGATGCGCTCGATCTCGCGGCGCGGATAGAGCGCCGCATCGACATCCATGAGGACCGTGTCGGCGATGCTGATGATGAACCGATACGCGCCGCTCACGCTCGGTGAGTCGAGCAGGGCGTAGATCGTGAGCTCGCTCGAGCTCTTCTGAGGACGCTCCAGGTAGAAGGCGACGAAGTCGGGGAATTCCTCGGTCACCGGCAGCCCGGTACCGATGGCGAGCCCACGATGCGACATGCCGTACTGCAGATCGCCGTCGATGGCCCGGAAGTAGGATGCGCCCTCGAACACCGCGCAGTCGCGTACCCAGTCGGTGTCGTAGAACACGCGCAGGCCGCCGAAGCCGAGCGTCGCCGGCAGCTCGCCCGCATCGAGCCCCGCGCGACTGTAATCCCACATGGCCGGATCGTAGGCGAGCTCCTGTGCGCTGCCGTTCTCCACCGCGTACATGCGTACCGGCTTGAGCACCCGGAAGCCGAGGTGTGCAAAACGGATCTGGTACCGCAGCCCCTCATTCGCCCACAGCGAGTGCTCCTCGCGGTAGTGAATGGCCTGCCAGTGGTCCCAATCGAGGCGCGTGATGGCCGCCGGCGGCTTGTAGGGTGAGGGCTTGTAGGGCTGAGCGGCGAGGGCGCGCGCGATCCCCTTCAAGCGCGCGTAGTCGAAGGACTGCGGCGCACCGAGGCGCTTGAGGCCCGGGGCGCGCGGCGCAGCCACGGCCGCCAGCCAGCCGGGCGCGGCCGCCACGGAGAGTGCGGCTACGCTAGCCCGCAAGAATCGGCGCCGCGACATGCCTCAAAGTCCCTTTCCGGCCGAGGGCCAACCGGTGTCCCCCGCTCAAAGGTACCACCACACACGGCCGAGACGACACCCGCAGCAGCGAGCGAGTGCATCGCCAAGCTCGAGATCCGCCGCGCCAACACTCACGAGCCGGTCTGCAGCAGGTCGCGCAGCATCGCGACCTCCGCGCGGATTGCCGTATGCAGAGACGGATCGACATCGGGCGCAAACAGCGGTGAGTGGTTCGACGGCAGCAGCACACCCGTAGCCCGGGCCTGCTCGAACTTCTGCGGATCGGCACCGCCGAGGGACAGGTAGAAGCCCGGAATACCCTGCTGCACGAACACCGAGAAGTCCTCGGAGGCGGTGATCGGCTCCTCGCTGAGCACGTTCTCCTTGCCGAGCGTCGTTTCGAGGACGGCGCGCATGCGCTGCGTCAGCGCCGGGTCGTTGTACACGGCATCCGTGGTCTCGTAGCGCTCGATCGACGGCGCGCGGGGAGCCCCGGCAGCTGCGGCCTCGGCGTTCGCGATGCGGGTGATCGCAGCCAGCACCTGCTTGCGCACGTCGGCCTTGTAGGTGCGCACCGTGAGGCCCATCTCGGCCGAGTCCGGGATGATGTTGTTCTTGGTGCCGGCGTTTACGTAGCCGACCGTCACCACCGCGAACTCGCCGGGTTTCACCTCGCGGGCGACTATGGTCTGCAGAGCGAGGATCGTACGGGCGGCGGTCACGATCGGGTCGACCGCGGTGTGCGGCGCCGAACCGTGGCCACCCTTGCCGAAGATGGTGATGCGGATCGAGTCCGCGTTGGAATCATAGATGCCCGAGACGACACCCACCTGGCCGGCGGGCTGACCATTGCCGACGTGCAGTGCCAGCACCTCATCCGGGCGGGGAAAGCGGGTGAAGAGGCCATCGTTGACCATGGCCTTCGCCCCGGTGATGGTCTCTTCCGCGGGCTGGCCGATCAGCATGAGCGTGCCGTGCCAGGCGCTGCGATCGTGCGCCATGATGGCGGCGGTCGCGACCAGTGCGCTCATGTGCAGGTCATGACCGCACATGTGGCCGACCGGTACCTCGCGTCCGGCGGGATCCTTGGCGTGCACTTTGCTGGCATACGGGAGCCCGGTCTTTTCCTCCACCGGCAGCGCATCGAGCTCGGTGCGCAGCATCACCGTCTTTCCCGGTCCATTCTTGAGGAGCGCAACGATGCCGGTACCCCCGACATGCTCGGTCACGGTATAGCCGAGTGTGCGCAGCTCCGCGGCCAGCCTGGCCGCGGTTTGAGTCTCGGCACTCGAGAGCTCGGGATGCTGGTGAATGTCGAGATACAGCGCATAGGCCTTGGGGTAGACCGCGTCCACCTCGGCAGAGGCGGCCGCGGCGGCCCGCACGATGAGCAGCGCGGCAGCCGTGCCGGCAACGACCCTGAGGCAGGACATGATCCGCAGATTCGTCAGCATGCAGCGCTCCCCTGTGGCGACCTTCGGTCGCCAAAGATACGTCAGTCGCGGGACGGTTGCGCGGCTCGCGCGCTGCGCCATCAGGTGCCGTTGTCCGGCTCGGGTGTCCCGGGCCAGGGGTGCTCGGATTTGCCGCTGAAGATCACATCCGCCGCGGCGTGCTGCAGCGTCCAGTCGCCGCGCGCGATCTCCGCCTCGAGCTGCCCCGGTCCCCAGCCCGAGTGGCCGACGAAGATCCGCAGGCCTTCCATGGGCCGGTCGCGGCCGAGCAGGTGCAGCAGCAGGTCGCGATCGGCGCTGATGCAGATGCCGTCAAAGGCCCGCACCGCGTGCTCGGGAGGCGCGGCCGCGCGAAACAGGAACCACACGTCGTCGAAGTCGACGGGTCCGCCGAAATACACCTTGTCGTGCAGGCGCGCGAGGCGCTTGAGATCGGGGAACAGCTGCGAGACGGGGATCGCGGTGGGGCGGTTGACGATGATGCCGACCGGCGCGGGTCCGAGATTGTTCAGCACCAGCACCACCGAGTCGGAGAAGAAAGGATCCCCGCTCGTGATCTTTGCGACCAGCACGATGGCGGTCAGACTCTTGTGCTCATCGGCCACCGTCGGCCCGGTCATGCCGCAGATGAGCCACAGCACGCACACACCTGCCAGCTGCCGCGCGCGGCGGAGACGGCCCTTCATGGCTGCGTTCTCCTCGAGCTCGTGACGTCGAGCGTTCGTTCATAGTATAGAAGGCGCGGACCGAAGCGGCGGCGAATCTGCGGGAGGCGTGATGGCTCGCAACTTAAGGGTTGGGTCGGCGTGGCTGGCGCTGTGGTTGTTGATCGCGGCAGCCGCGGGCCCGGTGTCAGCACAGGACTACACCCGGCCGAAGGTGCGCGCCATCACGGCGTTCGTGCGCCTGGAGCGACCCGCCTATCAGCAGCAGATCGCCGAGGCGCTGGCCGTGTTGCGCAGCGCCAAGAGCGCTCTCGAGCGACAGGGCTACGAGGTGCAGACGCTGCGCATCGTGACGCAGCCACTCGGTGAGCTCGTTGCCGGTCAAGCGGACGATGACGCGCTCGTGTTTCTCAAGACCTTGAACGACCTCGGCAGCCGCGAGGCCTTCATTCCGAATGTCGGGCCGGCGATGCTGCGCGACGCGGACGATGCGCACGTGATGCGCCTCCTCGAGCGCGCCCTGGCGCAACTGCCGAACCTCATGGGGAATGCCATCATCGCCGGCGAGGACGGCATTCACTGGCGCGTGATTCACGAGAGCGCTGCGCTGATCCGTTACCTCGCGGATCACACCGCGCACGGCCAGGGTAACTTCCGCTTCACCGCGACCGCCATGCTCGAGCCCTACGGGCCGTTCTACCCCGGCGCCTATCACACCGGCCCGGGCCGGCGCTTTTCGCTCGGGCTGCAGGCCGGCAACGTGGTGCAGCAGGTGTTCGCCCGCACCCATGGCGACTTCGACCGCTCGGTGGCCGAGCTGACCCGGCAGCTGACCGTGCACGCGCAGGCCGCGGAGCACATCGGCGAGCAGGTCGCCGCCACCAGCCATTGGACTTTCATGGGCGTCGATCCAACGCCCGCCCCCGCGCCGCTCCCCGGGGTCTCGATCGGCGCGGCGATCGAGAGCTACACGGGGGCGAGATTCGGTTCGAGCGGCACCATGACCGCCGCGCTCATCATCACGACGGCCGTGAAGGCCGTAGCGGTGAAGCGCGTCGGCTTCGCGGGGCTCATGGTTCCGGTGTTGGAAGACAAGGTATTGGCGCAACGCTGGGCGGAGGGCAGCTTCAACACCGACGCGCTGCTCGCCTATTCGTCCGTTTGTGCCACCGGGCTCGACACGGTCCCTTATCCGGGCACTATCACTGAGGAGCAGCTGGCACGCATTCTCGGCGATGTTGCCTCACTCGCCTGGAAGTGGCACAAGCCGCTCGCGGCGCGCCTGCAGCCGGTTCCGGGACGAGCCGCGGGCGAACCGACCGAGTTCAGCGATCCATTCCTCGTCAACACCACGCTGCACGCCGTGCCATAGCAAGGCCGGCGCTGCTCATCCGCGCTGACTCACGCGCGCCTGGCGATGCTCGCGGCCGCGGCGCCGTATAGGCGCCAGGTGTTGCGCCCGGCGTGCTTGGCCTCGTAGAGCGCGGTGTCGGCGGCCTTGTAGAGCTCGGATTGCGATGCGCCGTCGCGCGGGTAGATCGCAGCGCCCAGGCTGAGCCCGATCTGCACGCCCTGTCCCTCGGTGTCGACCGGCCGCTCGAAGCTCTCCAGGAGCCGCGCGCACACGGTTGCGATCGCTTCCGGCTCAACCGTGCCGTCCAGCAGCACGGCGAACTCATCGCCTCCCAGGCGCGCCACCACGTCGACCTCGCGCGTCACGGCCTTGAGACGCTGCGCCGTGCTCACGAGCACCGCATCACCGGCCGCATGACCTAAGGTATCGTTGATCGCCTTGAATCTGTCCAGGTCGGCCAGCAGCAGCGTGAAGCCGCAGCGGCTGCGCTCGGCGCTGGCGCGGAAGTTCGCGAACCGTTCAGCGAACAGACGACGGTTGGGGAGCCCGGTCATGGCATCGAGATAGGCGATCATCTCGATCTGTTGCTTGCTGCGGCGCAGCTCCTCGGTGCGCCGGGCGACCAGCGCTTCCAGGCGCCGCTTCACGACCCGCAGGTACGCCGTGCGGGCATGGATCAGCATCGCGACCAGAGCGGCGGCGGCGGCCGCCGTGAACAGCCGGAACAGCCAGGTCTGATACCACGCCGCGCCCACGTGCACCGGGATCCGCAGCACGCCGGGGGCATAAGCACCGGCGCGGTCGGTGCCGCGCACCGTGAGCAGGTAATCTCCGGGGGCCAGGTTGGTGTACGCCGCGGTCCGCTTGCTCGCGTCCACCACCGTCCAGTCCGGGTCATAGCCCTGGAGGCGATAGGCGTAGCGCAGACTCTGCGGCGCGGTGTAGTCAGTGGCCGCGAACTCCACCTGGAAGGAGTTGGCGCCCGGGCTCACGGCGATCGGTGCAAATCCGGCTTCGCCCTTGCCGAAGGGGAGGGCCGTCAGCGCGTGGCCGCCCACCGAGACTCCACTGACGAGCAACTGCGGCTCGAAGCGACGCTCGGCGATCAGCGCCGGGTGCACCACGGTCAGGCCGCCGACACCGCCGAACACCAGGTCGCCCTCAGTCGTACGCGCTGAGGCATGCGCCCAGTAGTCGCCGAAACGCACGCCGTCGGCTCGCTGGTACCGGCGCACCTGCAGCGTGCGAGTGTCGATCACCGCCAGCCCGTTGGCCGTGCTGACCCAGGCGCCGCCCGCAAGATCCGGCTGCAGCGCATCGATGTTCATCGAGGGCAGGCCGTCCTCCTCGGTCAGATGGCGGACCTCGAAGGCATCACGCTCCTCCGTGAGCACGTAGACTCCGTCGTCGATTGTCGCAACCCAGAGCCGTCCCCCGGGCTCGCTCCACAGGTCGACGACGAAGGCACGCTCGAGGGGCGTCCCGTCCGCCGCGACGGCGGCGAACGGCAGGGCACGGCCCGCCGTCGGGTCGAACAGGTTGAGGCCCTTGCGCGTTCCCACCCAGAGCTTCTCGTCGGGGCGGCGGGCGATAGCGAGCACGAAGCTGTCGGACAATCGGCCGGCAGGCTGCGCGGCGTAGCTGCGCCAATGTCCGGAGCGCGGCTCGTAGTGCAGGAGTCCGCTGCGCGTGCCGACCCACAGGTCCGGTCCGTCCGCGAGCAGACGCTGGATGTTAGGGCCCGTGGCATCGGAGAACGGCACCGCCGACAGCCGCCACGGATCGCCGCGGACCGCGTACAGCCCGTTGCGGGTGCCCACCCACACCGTGCCGTCGGCGGTTTCGGCCAGCGCGTACACGCTGTGGTCGCTGTTGCCTTCGGCCTCATGGGCGTGCGGCTGCAGCGTGGCAAGGTGTGCGCCGTTTGCCCCGAACACGTCGACGCCGCTCGAGTGGTGACCGACCCAGAGGCGGTCCTGCGAATCGACGAGAGTCGCCAGCCCGTTGCCCTCGCTGATCCGCTCGGCGCGCGAGCGGTCGGCGACCGCGGTCTGGAACGCGCGCTGCGAAGGGTCGGTTGCGCTCAGACCCTGCTCGCTCGCTACCCACAGCAGACCCGAGCGGTCGAGCAGCAGTCCGTAAGCCTCGTCGTCTATGAGGCTGGTCTGGTCGCTGTCGCTGTGAGAGATCTGCCGTACGGCGAGCGTCGCCGGATCGAGGACGAACAGGCCGGCACCGTAGGTTGCGAGCACCAGCCTGCCGTCGGGAGTCGGGACGATGCCGCGCACCGACTGACCCGCGAGCGCCGCCGCGGCGATTCCGGTCAGCAGTGGCAGCGAGACCGTACCACGCGCGTCCAGCAGCGCGACGCCACGCCGGGTCGTGCCGACCCAGAGGCGCTGCTGAGCGTCTTCGGCGAACAGCGTCACGCCGGTTGGTACGGCACTCCCCGACGCGTCGCTGATCGACAGGTGCTCGTAGCTTCCGGTATCGGGATGCACTCGTGTGAGGCCACCGCGGTCCCCCACCAGCAGCGTTCCGTCGGACTGCGCGTACAGCGCGAGCACATAGTCGCGCGACAGGTTGTCACTGTGCCCGGTATCGAGATGGGTCACCTTGCCGGTCGCGATCGCCAGGTGATCGACGCCGCCGTCCGTCCCGACCCACAGCCCGTCCTGGCCGTCGTCGATGATGGCTTCCACGTTCGCTGCACGCAGCCCATTGGGTCCCCCGACCGGGTAGGCGATGAAGCGGCCGCTGCGCGCGTCGTAACGCGCCAGCCCCGCGTTCGCCGTGCCGACCCACAGGGTGCCGCGCACGTCGGCGTGCAGCGATTGCACGAAGTTCGAGGGAATGGAGCTGGAGTCGCGCGGGTCGTGCTGCAAGGTGCGAAAGCGGTAGCCGTCGAAGCGCATGAGCCCGCTCTGACTGCCGATCCAGATGAAGCCGTCCCCATCCTGCGCGATGGCGGTGAGGGCACTGTTGGCGAGGCCCAGATCGACCGTGTAGCGGCTGAACGACCAGGACGTCATGCTGTCCCAGCGGGCCGCTGCGGCTGGCGCGGCTGAACACGGCGCACACAGTGCCGCAAGCAGAAAAGCCCAGGCCAGCGTCCACGGCCTCTGGGGCAGTGGACCCGGCTGACGCAGGATCGTCGGGCGCGCGCGGCGCATGGCGGGTCATCGGCCCAAGCCGCGCGCGGCTGAAGCGCGCGACTGCCGGGGCGTGACGCAGTCGAAGCGATTATGTAGGGTGCTGGCGTGCGTTGTTTCGCTGGCAGGAAGTGATCCGCTATGAATGGTCGTGTAGCGTTGGTGACGGGCGGCGGCCGCGGCATCGGGCGCGAGGCGGCACTGCTGCTCGCGGCGGCCGGAGTGCGTGTCATGATCGTGGCGCGCACGGCGAGCGAGCTCGAGAGCGTCGGTCTCGAGTACGTCGCGGCGGATCTAGGCACCGCGGAGGGTTGTGCCCTTGCGGTCAGAGAGACCGAGCGGCGACTCGGCCCGATCGAGATACTGGTCGTGAACCATGGCATCGGCTCTGCGCACGAGCGGCTCGTGTGGGAGCAGGACCCGGCCGTGTGGCGCGAGACGCTGCGCATCAACCTCGATGGACCATTCGAGCTCGCGCGGCTCACTGTGGGTGGTATGTGCCAGCGCGGCTTCGGCCGACTCGTGTTCACGAGCTCGACCGCCGGAGAGAAGGCCGAGCGCTGCGGTAGCGCCTACACCGCATCCAAGCACGGCCTCATCGGCCTGGCGCGAGCGATCGCCCAGGACGCCGGTCCCTTCGGCGTGACTTGCAACGCCGTGCTCCCGGGCTGGGTGCGCACGGCCATGGCCGAGCGCTCGGCGAAGACCGAGGCAGCACGGCGCGGCGTTACGGTCGAAGAGGTATGGCGCGAGCGCGCCGCCATCTATCCCCAAAAGCGGGTGCTCGAGCCCCGCGAGGTCGCGCAGGTGATCGCATTCCTATGCGCGGAGGCGGCCTCTGGCGTGAACGGTGAGGCGGTAACCGTGGCGCTCGGCGGCATCTGGTAGGCAGGGGCATACAACTGGAGGTTGGGTGTTAGAAACTGTCGGTCTGACGTGAAAAAACAACAAAACCACCGAATTGGCTTCCGCAATAGACGTTCGCGTGAAATACTGCTGACATCTAACAGCAACATTTCGATTCTTGGGTTCGTCACCGCGATGAATTTTCACTGACGGAGGGGAGTGAACGTGAATAGAAGCCATCTGATAGGGGCGGCGCTCGGTCTGGCGCTGTTCGCCGCATCTGCCAACGCAGCAGACCCGTTGCCCGACAGCCTGAGCATCGGCGGCGTGACTCTCTACGGCACGATCGACATCGGTTATGCCTACCAGAATCACGGCGTCCCGCTGAGCAGCAGCTTACCGGGCGGCCTCGAGTATCAGGCCTTCACCACCACGCGCAACTTTTCCGGCTCCCAGTCGACGGTTGCCGAGAGCGGCCTCGAGCAGTCGAAGATCGGCATCCGCGTGCAGCAACCGATCGTCGACAACCTGAACCTGGTCGCGCGTGTCGAGACCGGCATCAACCCGCTGTCCGGGCAGCTCACCGATGCCTGCCAGAGCATCGCCAAGAACAGCGGCGTTGGCACACCCGCCAATCCCAGCGGTCAGACCGCTAACGCGGACAGCAGCCGTTGCGGGCAGTTCTTCAACGCCCAGGCGTTCGGCGGGCTCGGCAGTCCCGACTACGGCCAGCTGACAATCGGCCGCCACAACTCCCTGCAGCTCGATGCACTCGCACAGTACGATCCGCAGGCGCTGTCCTATGCCTTCTCGTTCCTCGGCTATTCGGGGTTCAACGGCGGCGCCGGCAGCACGCAGGCAGCCCGTTGGGACAACTCAGTCCGTTATTCGTACACCCAGGGGGGGTTTCGCATCGCCCTCATGTACTCGAACGGCGGGCAGGACACCGGCATCATCGGCTCCTCGTACGCCGGGGACCTGGGCGCGACCGTCGGGGGTTTCTCGGCCGACATCGTGTACGAGCATGAGAACGGTGCCGTCAACCTGCGCAGCTCCTTCGACAACGCGGCCAATCCGCTGCCCACCCCGGG
This sequence comes from Steroidobacteraceae bacterium, assembly GCA_035568235.1. Classification (GTDB taxonomy): domain Bacteria; phylum Pseudomonadota; class Gammaproteobacteria; order Steroidobacterales; family Steroidobacteraceae; genus 13-2-20CM-66-19. The sequence continues at coordinate 37,954 of DATMOK010000019.1, forward strand.
ACTTGCGGCGTACATCTCGGACGATGAGTCCTACAACATCATGGCCAAGTACGTGATGGACATGGGTCAGGACAAGTTCACGATCTACGGCGGCTACTCGCACATCCAGAAGTCGAACTTCGACTACACGGGTGGCGACGCCGAGGGCGGCTACGAGCTGAACGTCGGGATCAACGTCAACAACCCGGCCACCTACAACATGGAGTGGATCGGCGTGCGCTATGCCTACGCGTCGGGTCTGAACGTGGTCGCGGCGTTCTATCACGTCTCGCAGAACAGCTGGACCATCGGCCTAGGCACCACCGGAACGCAGGGTGTTGGCTGCAGCGCCGCGGGTCTGCTGTGCTCGGGTGCCTTCACCGAGGGGTCGTTGGTGTTGGATTACGTGTTCAACAAGCACTACGACATCTACGGCGGCGTGAACTACTCGCAGGTCACGGACGGCCTGGCTAACGGGTTCGTCGGCACGACCGTCGGCACTTCGGGCAGCGAGTCACAGACGACCATCATGGTCGGCGGTCGCGTGAAGTTCTGAAGCCCGCGAAGCGGCCCCCGAGCTCCAGGTCTGATTGAGCGCCCGCCCCGGTGAGGGGCGGGCGCCCGGTCGGGCCGACCGACCGCAGCTTCTTACGAGCGCGCGCTGCGCCGCTCATCGCTTCCCCGGCCGAGCCGTTTTCACGGCGCCACACCGGCCCCGCCACAGAGTTTGCAATTTCGTGAACCGCGTAACACCGGCGTGGCACCCGGTTTGCACTTTCTGCGCATGGCTCTCGCTCGAGCGCCGGTGACGGAGTCCCGGGCGATGAGGCAAGGATAGCGAACGGAATCAGTGGAGTACGCGAACATGTTGCGATGCCCGATCGCCCTGCAACCAGCGCCAGTGCCCTGGCTGGTGCGACTCAACCGGCAAGGCTTTGCCGGCTGGTGGCGCCGCAGCGGCAAGCTGTGGCCGAAATCGGCTGTAACGGTCTCGCGCGACTCCCTGGCCGAGCGCACTGAGCACACTCATCAAGGAGTAACACCCCCGTGTCTCTCGCGAGCATCATGACCCCGGCCTGGTTGAACCCGGCCACTTCGAGTCTCTTGTCGCCTGCGTCGGCCTCCGGCAGCAGCACCTTCACCAACCAGATGCAGGGCGGCAGCAGCACGACGCCTGCCGGCACCGCCAGTTCTGCCAGCGCCGCCGGCATCATCGGCAGTACCGGCCGTCATCACCACGGCCATCACGGCGGCGGCTCCGCGCAACAGCTGCTGTCGATGCTGCAGCAGATGAACGGCAACAGCACGAGCGGCAGCACGGGCAGCAGCTCAGTCGCGAGCACGCTCGCACCGGCAACCGCCGCCACGGCGCCAACCGGGGCGACGCCGGCGGCTGCTGCGGCAACACCGACCCCGCTGCAGTCGCTACTGCAGAGTCTGCGCGCCAGCCCGGCCAACTCGAGCGGCGTCGGCCGGCTCCTCAATACCACGGCCTGAGAAAGCTCGCGGCGGCCGTTCTCCGGACCTCAAGTCCGGCGAACGGCTGCCGTTAAAGCCACGTACTGCCTCGCACTTTCGGCAGCGCCGCCCGTTAGGCGGGGTTCGGATGCCGCAATGCCGCGGGGAGCGCAGCCGATCCAATTGGATGTGTGAAGTAAGGCGACCAACGGCCAGCCGCAGCCATGACAAGATCCAGACAGCGTCCGACAAGGAAGAGGCCCGTGCGCAAGGAGCGGCCGGTCCGCACCCAGCAGTCCCGGCCGCGCCGCGCGGCGTCGACGGAACAGGCCTCGTACGCCGATCTCGCCGGGCAGATCGCGGCGATCCGCCGCTCGCAGGCCGTCATCGAGCTGGGGCTCGATGGCACGATCCTCTGGGCCAACGAGAATTACCTGAAGGTATTCGGCTACACGCTGGACGAAGTGCGTGGCCAGCCGCATCGCATCTTCGTGCCGCCTGCGGCACGCGATAGTGCTGAGTACCGTGCGTTCTGGGAGAAGCTGCAGCGCGGCGAGCCTCAGTCCGGCCGCCAGCGCCGCTTCCACAAGGACGGACACGTGGTGTGGATCCGCGCCAGCTACAACCCGATCGCGGATGAGAAGGGCAAGCTCGTCAAGGTCGTGGCGCTCGCCCAGGACATCACCGAGACGATCCGCAAGTCCACCGAATACGAAGGCGAGCTCAAGGCCGTCAGCAACGCGCAGGCCGTTATCGAGTTCAGGATGGACGGCACCATCGTCACGGCGAATGAGAATTTCCTCAAGGTCGTCGGTTACACGCTCGATGAGATCCGCGGCAAGCCGCACGGCATGCTGCTCGAGCCGGCGGCGCGCGAGTCGGGCGAGTTCCGCGCTTTCTGGGAGCGGCTGGCCCGCGGCGAAGGCTGTGCGGGGCAGTACCGCCGCATCGGCAAGGGCGGTCGGGAGTTGTGGCTGCAGTCCACCTACAACCCGATCCGCGACATGGACGATCAGCCCTTCAAGGTGGTCGAGTTCTCCACCGACATCACCGAGCAGGTGCGCCAGAGTGCGATGAACGCCGCCTTCAAGGGCGCGCTCGACAATCTGTCCTCCAACGTCATGGTGGCGGACGCCGCCTTCAACATCATCTATCTCAACAATGCGATGCGCGACATGGCGCGCGTGGTCGAGGCGGACTTCCGCAAGGACATTCCGGGCTTCGATGCCGGAGCGCTGCTCGGCGCCAGCATGGACGTCTTCCACCGCAACCCCGCGCACCAGCGCAATCTGCTGCAGGATCTCGACAAGACCTTCACCTCGCAGATCCGGGTCGGCGGACGCACCATGCGCATCAGCGCCAACCCCATGGTGGACGCGGGCGGCAGGCGTCTCGGCACCGTGCTCGAGTGGGCCGACCGCACGGTCGAGCTCGGCATCGAGGCCGAGATCAAGGCGCTGGTGCAGAGCGCGACCTCGGGCGATCTCACGCAGCGCATGGATCTGTCCGGCAAATCCGGTGTATTCGCCGAGATCGGCAAGGGTATCAATCAGCTCACCGAGAACATGAGCGAGGTCGTGAGCCTGGTGCAGGCGGCGGCCACCGAGGTGTCACGCGGCGCCGTCGAGATCTCGCAGGGCAACGCCGACCTCAGCCAGCGCACCGAAGAGCAGGCGGCGAGCCTCGAGCAGACCGCCTCCTCGATGGAGCAGATGACCTCCACCGTCAAGCAGAACGCCGACAACGCCAGCCAGGCGAGTCAGCTCGCCACCGCGGCACGTGATCAGGCGGACAAAGGTGGCGGCGTCGTCGGTCGGGCGGTGCGTGCCATGACCGAGATCAACGAGGCCTCGAAGAAGATCGTCGACATCATCGGCGTCATCGACGAGATCGCCTTCCAGACCAATCTGCTCGCACTCAATGCGGCGGTCGAGGCCGCCCGCGCCGGCGAGCAGGGCCGCGGCTTTGCGGTGGTGGCCACCGAGGTGCGCAGCCTCGCCGGTCGCTCGGCAACCGCCGCCAAGGAGATCAAGGGACTGATCCAGGACAGCGTGCGCAAGGTCGAGGAGGGCTCGCAGCTCGTGACCCAGTCCGGCCAGACGCTCGATCACATCGTTATGGCCGTCAAAAAGGTGAGCGACATCGTCGGCGAGATCGCCGGCGCGAGCCGCGAACAGTCGGCCGGCATCGAGCAGGTTAACAAGGCGGTCGTGCAGCTCGATGAGATGACTCAGCAGAACGCCGCGCTCGTCGAGCAGGCCTCGGCTGCCAGCCAGTCGATGGCCGACCAGGCCAAGGCACTCAACCAGATGATGGAGCGCTACCGGGTCTCCGTGCAGGCGGCGGCGGCGGCGGCGGCCCAGGCTTCGAGCCGGCGCGCCGAGACGGCAGCGAAGAAATCCGCAGCCCCCGCGCGTCCGGCGCCGGGTGCGGATGCCAAGCCCGCCCGCACTCCGGCAGCCAAGGTGGCCGTCGGTGGCGGCGATGACTGGACGGAGTTCTGAGCACTATACGGACCGCCGTCGTTCGGAACGTTCTGTTCGGGCAACGCATCCATGGAGGGGTGCCTGCAAATGAAGATCTCGAGCAAGCTCATGCTTTTCTTCTGCGGCGTGGTCGCGCTGTTCGTGCTGCTGGCCGTCGCGCTGCTCGCGCAGACCCGCAGCGTATCCGCCGGCTACGACGCACTGCTCAGCCAGCAGGTCCGTCAGGCGCAGGCGGCGCGCGTCGTACAGGTCAGCTTCAAGAAGCAGGTGCAGGAGTGGAAGGACATCCTGCTGCGCGGTCACACGCCCGCTGACCTTGCCAAATACAGCGGCCAGTTCCACGACGAGGAATCCCAGGTGCGCCACGGCGCCACGGTACTGGCCGCCGCCGTTGAGGATCCGGCCGGTCGCGAGCTCCTCAACCAGTTCCTGGCTGCTCACCGGACCATAGGCGAGAAGTACCAGGCGGCGTACGAGGCGTACGTCGGCAACCATTTCGACTTCAAGCTCGCCGACTCGATGGTGCGCGGGCAGGATCGCGCACCGACCGATCTGTTCGACCAGGTGGTCAGGCGTCTCAACGACGATGTCACGGCCTCGGTTGCCGCGCAGCAGCGCGCCGTGCAGCACGCCCGTAATCTGGCCCTGGCGCTGAGCGGCGGTCTGCTGTTTGGGCTCGGCTTGGCCGGGTTCGTGACGGTGAGCAACATCCTCGGGCGGCTCGGCCGGCTGAAGGCGGTGTCGGACCGCCTGGCCCGGGCCGACATCGAAGGCCTGTCGGTGGATATCTCCGGGCCCGACGAGATCGGGCAGTTCGGCAACAGCATGCAGGGAGTTCATGCGGCCATCGAGGAGCTGACCCGCCTCGCCAGCGATGCCGGGCACGCCTGAGGAACCAGGGAAGACGCGATCATGGCAACCAGGCTCACTGACTTCTACAAACAGGCCGCCCAGGAATTCGGGCTCGCCGGCCGCATCAAGCTGGCCATGCTGACCAAGATCTCCTCCGAGAAGGCCGCGAGCGTCGACGATTCGCCGGAGAACATCCGCATCTTCGAGCAGGCGCTGGCGCAGCTGCGCTCGGGCGGCTGACGGCCGCGGCCATCGCGCCGTGGTATCGTGAGGACCGCGCACTCCTGCGCGGCCGGGCGGCCCATGACGCTCGCATACGGTCCGGCTGCCGGGCAATGGCAGCGCCTTCATCCTCGGGAAGCCCGCTCGCTCCTGGGCCAGATGCGCCTCCCCTGGTGGATCGCCGGTGGCTGGGCGCTGGATCTCTACATTGGCCGGCAGGGACGTCCGCACAAAGACCTTGATATCGGGATCCTGCGCCGGGACGCGCGAGCGGTGCTGCTTGCGCTCGATGGCTGGGAGTTCTTCGAGGCGAGGGGCGGTGAGCTTTTTGGGCCGCTGACGGGCGCACCTCGCGAGGACGTCAACTCGCTCTGGGGGCGCCGCATTCACTGCAGCGAGTGGGTTCTGGAGCTGCTGCTCGAGCACTCCGAAGGTGAGCAGTGGGTGTACCGCCGGGATCGCCGTCTGCGGCGGCCACTCGATGCGCTCATCCGGTACGACCCGGAATGTACTCCGTACCTCGCTCCCGAGATTCAGCTGCTATACAAGTCGAGTCACATTCGACCCGAGGACGATCTGGACTTTGAGCGGGTCAGAGCGTTGCTCGACGATGCTTCGCGCCTGTGGCTTTGCGGCGCCCTGAGTCAACTCGATCGGCAGCATCGCTGGTTGCCGGCTCTGCGAGCAGCGGGTGGTATTGCCTCTGAGCCCGGTTAGCTAACGCCAGGGCGCGGAGCGCTCGGGCGTCGCGGCCGCGCCCACCAGTGGCCGGCGGTTCCAGTCGACGACCGAGTCACTGTGCACGCGCCTGACGATCCAGAGGAAGTAGATCGAGGCAGGGACGCCCAACAGGTCGAAGGGCAGCGTCGCGCCGTGCAGCTCCGTGGTCGCGTAAATCAGGTGCATGAGGGCGCAGCTGAAAAACACGGCCGACAGCGACACACCAGACAGCGACCAGGCCCCTTCCGCGGCGTGGCGGCGCACCTGATAGTCCGCCAAATACCAGCCGACCATGCCGTAGGTGATCACGACGAACAGATTCGCCGCGACGATGACCGAGCCGATGTCGAAACCCGCGCCCGGGACCCGGGCCCGGACCGCGAGACCGAATGCCGTGCACATGATCTGGGGAACGCCAACGGGAGCAGGACGCGCGAGTGTCCAGCCGGCGAGCAGGCCGACGGCTACGGTGAAGACGGCGGCGAGCGATACCGCCCAGTAGCGCGACGAGCCGAACTGCCGGTCACCGCGGCCGCCGAGGGCTGTCTCCAGGCGCAGCCCGACGAACGCGAGTCCAGCCGGCAGTCCGATCAGCGTGACGGCCAGCATTGGCCAGGAGACGCTGCCTTCCCGCAACGCGTGCCAGCCGTGAATCAGGTGATGCGGCCCACAGCTCGCGGCCATCAGCGAGAAGCCGATTCCAAAGCGCGACCAGCCCCGATAGCGATGCAGGCTGAAGGATTCCCACGCCGACAGGAGCCCGAGCCCGGTGTAGGCGAGGCCGATCATAAGGTTGCCGCCGCCGATGACGAGCGCTATCACGGCGAGCCTGCGGACTTCGCGCCCATCGGTGCGCCGATGTGCTCGAGGAACTCGTCTATGAAGTAGCGGTGACCGCGACGCAGCCGTACGTCGGCTGCCAGCGCGGCGGCGTGCAGCGTGCGCTCGGCGCGTGGCTGCCACAGGATCCGGTCCAGCATGCCCGCGACCTCATCGGCCGCGACGGGTGGGGAGAAAAGGTACCCCTGGGCAACGGCACACCCCATGCTGAGTAAGGCCGCGGCCTGCGCACGCTTTTCGACGCCCTCTGCGATCGGGTGTTTGCCCATGGCAAAGGCGAGGCTGAGGATCGAGGAAACGATGGCCGTATCGCCCGGCTCGGCGCCGAGGCCGTCGATGAAGTCGCGGTCAATCTTCAGCACCTCGGCGGGCAGGTCGCGCAGCCGGGTGAGCGAGGAATGCTGCGTGCCAAAGTCATCGATCGCAACGTAGACACCCATCCTCCTGACCTGGTCGAGCACCCTGACCGTGTCCGCCGTGGCGCCGGTCACTGCCTTCTCGGTGATTTCCAGGCACAGAGTCGTCGGATCGACCGCGGTGTCCTCGAGAATCCGCGCCAGCTGTTCGACGAAGCCTGGTGCCTCGACTTCGCGGGGCGAGACATTCACCGAGAGGGCGAGTTGGCGGCCGGCGGCGAGCCGCGCCCAATCTGCCAGCTGCCGGCACGACTGCCGCAGGACCTGTCGCCCGAGCTCGACGATGAGTCCGCATTCCTCGGCCACCGGAATGAAGTCATCCGGCCCGACGATGCCGCGGCTCGGATGTCGCCAGCGCACCAGCGCCTCGAGTCCTACGATGCGGCCAGTCTTCAGACTGATCTGCGGCTGATAGACGACGAACAGCTGCGCGGCGCGCAACGCCAGGCGCAGGTCCGACTCGATCTGCACGCGCTTTTCGGCCTGTGCGTACAGCTCGTCATTGAACTGCTGGAGCCTCGCCCTGCCACGGCTCTTCGCCGCGTACAGCGCGGTGTCGGCCTCGCGCAGCAACCGCTCGGCCGTCTTCTCACCGGGCGCGCACAGCGCGATGCCGATGCTGGCCGACACGACCACCTCTTTGCGCGCGATGACGATCGGCTCGGAGGTGGTGGCGAGTATCTTGGCTCCGAGGGCGGCCTCGGAGCCGGCCGTGGCGCGCGGGTGCAGGATGACGAGCTCGTCACCGCCGAAGCGGCTCGCCGTATCGTACTTACCGAGGCAGGCGACGATGCGTTTCGCCATCTCGCGCAGCACGTCATCGCCGCTGCCATGACCGAGCGAGTCGTTGACGCGCTTGAAGTGGTCAAGATCGACGAACAGGATCGCGATGCCGTCCTCGGGGGCGGCATCCCGCGCGAGCTCGCGCTGCAGCCTGTGCAGCAGCACTTCTCGGGTCGGCAACCCGGTCAGCGGATCGTGCGTGGCGGCGTATTGCAGACGATCGATCGCATCACGCAGGCGGCTGGTTTCCGACTGCTCCTCCTCGAGGCGCGCTATGACACGGTTGTGCATCGGACTAAGGCAAAGCGCTGTTGCGAGCGCGAGGCCTCACGGGTTCTATCGGCGCGGCGTACCGGGGCTGGAGGAGGCAGTTCACAGAATCGGTCTCGGGACGCGGTCCCTGCGCTTAAGGGCCGTCAGGGCTCGCCGCGCCCTCGCATGGGCACTCGGAAGGTCGGCAGGGCTTCGATCGGCATGGGGCGCCCGAGGAAGTACCCCTGCGCCATGTCGCATTGCAGTGACTGCAGCAGCGCGAGCTGCTCGGCGGTCTCGACGCCCTCGGCGACCACCCGCACGTTGATGTTGCGCGCCAGCAGGATCATGGCGTGGGCGACCGCGATCAGCGCCGGTCCCTGGGCGCTGCGCATGCTGGAGGCCATGAACGACTTGTCCAGCTTGAAGATGTCGATCGGAAACTCATGCAGGCTGGCGAGCGAGGAGTAACCGGTGCCGAAGTCGTCCACCGACAAGCCGATGCCCAGACCCTTGATCGCCTCCAGCGTCTGCCTGGCGACCGCGAAATCCATCACCAGCTCGCTCTCAGTGATCTCCAGGTGCAGGTGGCGCGGCTCGAGCGTCGTATCGCGGAGGATCTCCGCGAGCCTCGCGGGCAGCGCCGAGTCGCCGAGCTGGCGGCGCGACACATTGACGCTCACGAACTCGGGTGCGGCCGCGCCCATCTGCCGCCGCAGCCGCACGAAGTCGAAGCAGGCCTTGTGGGCCACCCAGTCGCCTATCGGCTTGATGAGCCCGCTCTCGACCGCGATCGGCAGGAATTGCGCCGGCGCGATGATCCCCTTGACGGGGTGTTGCCAGCGCACCAGCGCTTCGATGCCGGTGACGGCGCCGCTGTGCAGGTTGACGATCGGCTGGTAGACGAGTGCCAGCTGCTGGGCGTCGATCGCGGTGCGCAGCTCGCGCTCGGTGTCCACCCGCAAACGAATGCGCTGCGTCATCGAAGCATCGAACACCGCGCAGCAACCGCGGCCCGCCGCCTTGGCCGCGTACATGGCCGCGTCCGCATCACGCAGCACATCGCTCGCGTTGCGGTAGCCGCCGTCGCTGTGCACGAGACCGATGCTCGCCGAGATGGCGACGCGCGTGCCCTGGACCCAGTAGTCGGTCGCAAGCGCCGTGAGCAGCCGCTCGGCGGCAGCCTGGGCGTCCTCGCGGCGTGTCAGCTGCTCGAGCACGACGACGAACTCGTCACCGCCGAGGCGCGCGGCGGCGTTGCCCGGCGTAACCGGCAGCACCGCATCGGCCGCGCGGCTCACGGTGCGGATGCGCTCGGCGACCTGGCGCAGCAGGTCATCGCCCGCCTCGTGGCCATAAGCGTGATTGACCAGCTTGAAGCCGTCGAGGTCGACGAACAGCAGCGCGAAGCTCGCGCGTGGCTGCGCCGCAGCGCGCGCGATGGTCTCCTCGACACGCGTGAGCAGCGTCTCGCGGCTCAGCAGCCCCGTGAGCCGATCGCGCACCGGCGCTTCCGCCGCCTCGGGGCGGGCGCTGGTCAGGTGCTCTTCCAGCATGCCGAGGATCTGAGTGTCGCTGTGCGGCATCTTCAGTTCACCAGGCCGTCGATGGCGGCGGCTTCCGCCGCGCACTGTGTGCCGAACTCGGGTAACTCGGCCGCGGTGAGGCGGAACAGACCGAGCGGCAGTCGCTCATCGGGCGGCCGCAGGTGCTTGCCCAGGTCATCGCCGCCGTGCATGGCGCACTGCTCCGCTACCGCGAGCAGCGCGCTGCCCACGCACGCCGGACCGCCCTCCGGCAGCTCGTGGTGTGCGCGCACCGCCTCGATGAACTGCTCGGGCAGCTGCCAGTGCGCGAACAGCGCGGCGGACAGCAGCGCGTGCTCCGACATATCCGCCGAGGTGGGCAGGAGCTGCGACATCTCGCGGCGCAACGGGCGCTCGCGATCGAGCTGCGCTTTGACGATCCAGCCGAGGTCGTGCAGCAGTCCCAGCACGAAGGCGGCCTCGCGGTCCCACGGGCCGCTCTCGAGACGGCCCGCGAGCGCCTTGGCGGCGACCGCCGTCATCAGGCTGTGGCGCCGCAGGGCGAGAAACGGCGCCGCATCAGAGGTGCCCGGCGACAGATTGGCATCGAAGCGCGCCACCATCGCGATGCCGGCCACCGCCAGCGCGCCGAGCACCGTGAGCGCACGATCGATCGAGGTGATCGAGCGCGAGCCGTAGAAAGCGGAGTTGGCGACCTTCAGCACGCGCGCGGCGAGCGCCGGGTCGACGCGCAGGAGCTCGCGCAGCTGCGCGTATTGAACGTCGATGTCCCGCTCCGCCAACACCTGCATCAGGCGCGGATCGAGCACCGGCAGCGCCGGCAGACGTGCGATGCGCTGCTGAGCAGACTGGAGAGCGAGGTCGAGCGTTGGGGTGAGGGCGTCCATGCCTCCGAGAGGTTTGCAAGCCGCGTACCAGACATCCGGACGTCGGCTACACGGGGTGCAAGCCGCGGATAGCCAAGGACTTTATCCCCCCGCTGCCCAAAATGACGTGCGGTGGGTCGCGCAACGAGCGTCCCAGAAATGGGACAACCCGTCCCGGGCGTAGGAGAATGCCGGGCGGCCGAACGCGGGGTGGGCAAGGATGGGGGGCAAGGGCAAGAGGCGTGGGACCGGCCGGAGCGTGCGGACGCCCCGGCCCAAGGCGCGGGCGGCCAAGGGCGCGCGCCGCGCGGCAAGCGGTGCCAGCCGCGCCGCGCCCACGCGCCGCAGCCAGGAGTCGAGCGAGGAGCTGCTGCGCAGCGTCTTCGAGAACCCGGCGGCCGGTGTGGCGCTGCTCGACACCGACGGCGCCTTCCTGCGCGTCAACCAGACGCTCTGCCAGATGGTGGGGTACAGCGCCGAAGAATTGACGCGCCTCACCTTTCGCGACCTCACGCCCGAGGCCGACCGACACATCGGCGAGGATTTCATTGCACAGCCACTCGCGGGCCACGCGCAGCGCGCGGACTTCACCAAGCGCTACCTGCACCGCGACGGCCACATCGTCTGGGTTCATATCTCCACGACCCTGACCCGGGGCGCCGGCGGCAGGCCGCTCTTCATCAGCTACACGCAGGACATCACCGAGCGGCGCAAGGCGGAGGAGTCGCTGCGCGCGAGCGAGGCGCGCTTCCGCGCGGTGATCGAGCAGGCCCCCGAAGCGATCAGCATGGCGCGCGATGGGCTGATCATCTACGTGAATCGCAAGTTCATGGAGATCTACGGCAGTTCCGACCGGACCGCCGTCATCGGCCGCCCGTTGATCGAGTTCTGGGCGCCGCAGTCCCGCCCGATCCTCGAGGAGCGATTTCGACGCCGCACACTCGGTCTGCCGCTGACGCCCGAGTTCGAAGGAGTTGCGCTGCGCTCGGACGGATCGAGCTTTCCGTTGCACGCGGCGGTCGCCGATGTCGACCTGCCCGACGGGCGCGCACAGATTGCCTTCCTCTCCGACATCTCCGAGCGCGCGCTGGGGGAGGAGAAGGTGCGGCGCAGCGAGGCCCGGCTGCGCAGCTTCTTCGAGCTGCCGCTCCTCGGCTTCGCGATCACCTCTCCGCAAAAGGGCTGGCTCGCCGTCAACGATCGTCTGTGCGAGATGCTCGGTTACCGCCGCGAGGAGCTGCTGGCCACCAACTGGGCCGGGCTGACTCATCCCGACGACCTCGCGGCCAACATGGTGCAGTTCTCGCGCCTGCTGGACGGTGAGATCGATAGCTATTCACTGGAGAAACGCTACCTGCGCAGGGACGGCGAGGTGATCTGGGCCAGCATCGCCTCGGGCTGCGTGCGCAAGAGTGATGGGAGCGTCGACTACCTGTGCACGCTGCTGCAGGAAACGACGCAGCGCAAGAAGGCGGAGCTGCGCGTACATCAGCTGAATCGCATGTACGCGATGGTGAGTGACGTCAACGGCATGATGATGCGCGAGAAGGACCCGCAGCGAATCTTCGCCGCCGCCTGCCGGATCGCCGTCGAGAAGGGCAAGTTCCGCGGCGCCTGGATCGGCCTGCCGGACCCGAGCGGACGGTGGCTGCGCCCGGCCGCGGCCGCCGGCGTGCTCGACGGCTATCTCGAGCATGTCAACATCGACCTGCGCGATCCGGTGTTGTCGGGCGGCCCCGCCGGCCGTTGCTACCTGTCGGGCCAGTGCGCGATCTGCAACGACATCGCCACGGATCCGCGCTTTGAGCCCTGGCGCCGCGAGGCCCTGAAACGGGGTTATCGCTCCTCGGGGGTCGCGGCGCTGAAGGTCGACGGCAAGGTCGTAGGCATCATCAACCTGTACGGCGCCGAGCCGGACGTGTTCGACATCGAGGAGCTGGCCCTCGTCGAGGAGCTGGCAGGGAACATCGGGCTCGCGCTTGAGGTGAACCACCGCGAGGTGGCACGCCAGGCGGCCGAGGCCGGCCTGCACGAGAGCGAGGAGCGCTTCCGGCAGCTCGCGGAGAACATGAACCAGGTGTTCTGGATGACCGACCTGTCCAAGGGGCAGATGCTGTACATCAGCCCCGCCTACGAGAAGGTGTGGGGGCGCTCGCTCGAGAGCCTGCGCGCCTCGCCCCTCACCTGGGTCGAGGCCATACACGGCGAGGACCGCGAGCGGGTCCGCCAGGCCGCACTCACGCACCAGGCGCTCGGCACCTACGACGAGACCTTCCGCGTCGTGCGTCCCGACGGCTCGGTGCGCTGGGTGCGGGACCGCGCCTTTCCGGTGCGCAACGCCGAGGGCGTGGTGGTGCGCATCGTCGGCACCGTCGAGGACATCACCGCGCGGCTGCAGCTCGAGGAGCAGCTACGCCAGTCGCAGAAGATGGAGGGCATCGGCCAGCTCGCCGGCGGCGTGGCGCACGATTTCAACAACATCCTCGCCGCCATGATGATGCAGACCGAGCTGGTGGAGATGATGCCGGGCTTACCCCAACCCGCGTACGAGAAGCTGCGGCAGCTGCGCGGCTTCGCCGAACGCGCCGCGAATCTCACCCGCCAGCTGCTGCTCTTCAGCCGCCGCCAGGTGATGCAGCCGCGCGACCTCGATCTCAACGATGCGATCGTCGGCACCGCGCGCATGCTGCAACGGATCATCGGCGAGCACGTGCAGCTGAAGCTGAACCTGCATCCGCGCGCGCTGCTGACGCACGCCGACCCGGGGATGCTCGACCAGGTGCTCATGAACCTGGTGGTGAATGCGCGCGACGCCATGCCCGGAGGCGGCACGCTGGTGGTCGAGACCGCGGAGCAGACGTTCACCGCGGCCGATGCCGGCCGCCATCAGGGGCTCGGCGCCGGCCGCTATGTGTGTCTCAAGGTGAGCGATACGGGCTCCGGCATCGCACCCGATCACCTGCTGCGGATCTTCGAGCCGTTCTTCACCACCAAGGAGCCCGGTAAGGGCACGGGGCTGGGGCTCGCCACGGTATTCGGCGTCGTCAGACAGCACGGCGGCGCGGTGTCCGTGCAGAGCACACTCGGCCGGGGCAGCACTTTCGAGATCCTGCTGCCGGCGATCGCGCACGCGGTCCCCGAGCCCGCGGCCGCCGCCGGCGCACTGCCGCGCGGCACCGAGACGGTGCTGCTGGTCGAGGACGAGCCGATCGTCTGCGATGCGATCACCATCACGCTGGAGCGCGCCGGGTACCGCGTGCTCAAGGCCGGCAACGGCCCGCAGGCTCTCGAGCTCTGGGATCAGCATCGCGATGAGATCCGGCTGCTGCTCACCGACCTCGTCATGCCCCAGGGCATGAGCGGCCGCGAGCTCGCCGCGCGGCTGCGCACCAGCGATGCCGCGTTGCGGGTCGTTTTCATGAGCGGCTACAGCGCCGAGATGGCCGGCCGGGAGATTTCCCTGCAGGCGGGGCAGGACTTCATCCAGAAGCCGTATTCCTCGCAACAGCTCCTCGAGATCGTGCGGCAGGCACTCGACCGCTACCGCTCGCCGGGCGCGGCCGCCGCACCGCCGGCGGCGGTCTCCGAGCCCCGATGACGCGCAGGGTTCTGGTAGTCGATGATCAGCGCGACATTCGCGCGCCGCTGCGCGAGTTCCTCGAGGGCCGCGGCTACGAGGCCGTGGAGGCTGACAGCGCGCGCACGGCGCGTGAGGCGTTCCTCGCTGCGCGACCGGATGCAGTGCTGCTCGACTACGAGCTTCCGGATGCCAATGCGCTCGAGGTCATCCCGCGCCTGCGCGAGCTCGACGACGGCGTGCCGATCGTGGTCATCACCGGGCACGCCACCATCGAGCTCGCCGTCCAGGCCATGCGCGAGGGCGCGGAATACTTCCTCACCAAGCCGGTGCAGTTGTCGACGCTCGCGGTGGTGCTGGAGCGGATATTCGAGCACTCGAAGAACAAGCGCGCGCGGCTCGCCTCGCGCAACCGTGACTCGCGCGCCGCGGCGGATCCGTTCATCGGCGCGAGTGAGGCGATCGGCGCGCTGCGCTCGGAAGTCGACAAGATCGCGCGCAGCGACCGGCCGGTGCTGATCCAGGGCGAGACCGGCGCCGGCAAGGGCGTGCTGGCCGCGTGGATCCACCGGCACGGGCCGCGCTCGGAGGAGGCGTTCGTCGACTTGAACTGTGCGGGCCTGTCGCGCGAGCTGCTCGAGTCGGAGCTGTTCGGCCACGACAAGGGCGCGTTCACCGGCGCGGTCGCGGCCAAGGCCGGCCTCATCGAGGTCGCGCATCAGGGGACGTTCTTCCTCGACGAGATCGGCGACATGGACCTGCCGATCCAGCCCAAGCTCCTCAAGGTGCTCGATGACCGACAGTTCCGGCGGCTCGGCAGCGTGCATGACCGCTCGGTGGACGTGCGCCTGATCGCCGCCACGCATCACAATCTCGCCGAGGCGGTGCGGGCGCAGAAGTTTCGCAGCGATCTGTATTTTCGCATCAGCACGCTGCAGATCCGCATCCCGAGCCTGCGGCAGCGGCGGCAGGACATCGAGCTGCTCGCGCGCGCCATCCTGCGCAGCTTTGCCGCCGAGCTCGGCAGGGAGATGGAGCTCGGCGCGGACGCGGTAGCGGCACTGAGCCGCTATCCTTGGCCCGGCAACATCCGCGAGCTGCGCAACGTGCTCGAGCGCAGCGTGCTGCTCGCCGAGACGCCGCGGCTGCGGGCCGCTGACCTGCGCTTCGATCAGGCCGCGCTGCTCACGCGCGCGCGTCCCGAGGCCGCACCCGCGCATACGCTCGATGAGCAGGAGAAACGCCACATCGAGGAGAGCCTGCGCGCGGTCTCGTGGCGCGTGAACGAGGCGGCGCAGCGCCTCGGCCTGTCCCGCAGCGCGCTGTACCGCAAGATCAAGGAGTACCAGCTGCGCCGTCCGTAGGCGCCAGGAGCGTTACCCGGTGTCGCTGCTGATCCGTCGTGAAGACCCGGGCGATGCCCGCATCGTGGAGCTTCTGACGCAGCACCTGAGGCGCGCCCGCGCCGAGACGGCGGTCGGTAGCGCGCACGCGCTCGACATCGCGCAGCTGCGCGCCGCCGATATCAGCTTCTTCGCCGCCTGGAATGCCGAGGCGCTGCTCGGCGTCGGCGCGCTCAAGCGCCTCGCAGCCGGGCACGGCGAGGTGAAATCCATGTACACGGCGCAGGCGGCGCGGCGGCGCGGCGTAGCGAGCGCGATCCTCGGGCGGCTCATCGCCGAGGCACGCGCCTTGAGTCTCGAGCGGCTGAGTCTCGAGACCGGTTCCTGGGATTACTTCGCGCCGGCGCGTCAGCTGTACCGGCGTCATGGCTTTCGCGAGTGCGCGCCGTTCGCCGACTACCGGCCGGATCGCAACAGCGTCTTCATGACGCTCGAGCTACGCGCGCCGCTCACCCCACCTTGAGCTCCGCGGAGTGCGCTTCGCGGCCGAGAGAGGTGACCACGATCAGCGCCACCGCGACCACCGCCAGCGTCAGGGCGAGCACGCGCGCATAATCGTTGCCGTGCGCTTCGGCGACCCCGGACTGGATGGGCGCCATCTTCGACATCGCAAGATTACCGAGCTGATAGGCGAAGCCCGGGAGGATGGCGCGCACCGAGGCAGGGGAGAGCTCGTTGAGATGCGCCGGCACGATGCCCCACGCCCCCTGCACCATGAACTGCATGAGGAAGCCGCCGATGGCGAGCAGGATCGCAGTTTGCGCATACGCCCACAGCGGGATCATGGGCAGCGATAGCGCCGCGGCCAGCACGATGGCGCGCTTGCGGCCGATGCGCTCCGATAGCGCGCCGAAGCAAATGCCCCCGAGCAGCGCGCCAACATAGTTGATGATCGCGACGGTGCCGGTGAGACTCGGAGGGAAGCCGTGCTGCTTCTGCAGGAAGGTGGGATACAGGTCCTGTGAGCCGTGGGAGAAGGCGTTGAAGCACGCCATCAGCAGGACCAGATAGCACAGCGTCGGGAAATAGCGGCTCACCGCGCCCCAGAGCTCGCCAGCCGAGGCGCGGTGCGGGGCCTGGCCTGCGGTCCAGGCGGGTGATTCCTGGACTCCGAAGCGGATGTAAACCACCAGCAGCGCAGAGGCCGAACTGATCACGAACATGCCGCGCCAGCCGACGTGCACGAACAGCAGCGCGAACAGTGCCGAGGCAATGAGAGCGCCGAGCACATAGCCCTCCTGCAGCAGCCCGGAGAAGAAGCCGCGCCCCCTTGCCGGCAGCGTCTCGAGCGCCAGTGCGGCGCCGACGCCCCACTCCCCGCCCATGGCGAAGCCGAACACCGCACGCAGCACGAGCAGGGTCGCCAGGTCGGGTGCGAACGCGGTGGCCAGCTGCACCACGGAGTAGCTCACGACGTTCAGCATCAGCACCGGCCGGCGCCCGTACTTCTCTGCCAGCCAGCCGAACACCAGCGCCCCGAGCGGGCGGAACGCCAGCGTGAGGAACACACCCTCGGCTACGGCCTTGATGGTGGTGTGGAACTCGCTGCTGATCGCGCTCAGGCAGAACACGAAGATGAAGAAGTCGAGCGCATCGAGCGACCAGCCGCCGAGCGCCGCCAGATAGGCATGCAGCTGCGGCCGGGTGAGCATGCGGAAGTAGTTGATCACGGTCGCCCTCCAACCCGCCCGCGGCGAGAATAACATGGGCATTTGTGTGACGGGCATCGCAGTTCCTGGCGAACGCGGCGACACCACGCTGTCGGGAAGAGCTGACAGCTTTCACGTGCGCCGAAGTTTCTCTAGAAAGGCAGGACGGCTCGGCACCCGACAGGACTTCTCATGCGCCCGCTCGCCTGGATAGTGTTGATGGCGGTCACCGCCGCGGCGGTCGCCGCCACGGTCGCGACCGAGCGCAACCCGGTGCGTACCCACCCGCGCCTGGCGGCGCCTGCGGCGGCGCAGCGCCTGATCGTCAAGCTGCGTAGCAGCACCGCGGCGCCCGCCGGGGGGGCGCAGCCCGAGGCGCGCGAGCGGGTCGCCGCCCTCATCGCGCGCACCGGGCTCACGCTCCTGGAGCATCGTCCGATCACGGAGCTGATGCACGCGGTGCGCGTGCAGCCGCTGGCGGAGGCGACGGCGGGGGCGGTGCTCGCGCGGCTGCGCGCCGACCCGGAAGTCGAGTACGCGGTGCCGGACGAGCAGCGCTATATCCACTCCGTGCCGAGCGACCCGCTGTTCGCCCAGCAGTGGTATCTGCAGGTGGCGGCCGCGACGCCGAGCGCCATCGACGCCCAGGACGCCTGGAACACCACCACCGGCAGCGCCAGCCTCGTCATCGCCGATATCGATACGGGCGTACGCCCCGACCATCCCGATCTCGCGGCGCGGCTGCTCACCGGGTACTGCTTCATTTCCGACGCGGTGATCAGCAACGGCGGCAGCTGCCCGGGGCCGGGCGCGACCGACCCCGGCGACTGGGTGACGAGCTCCGATATCACCACGTATCCGGCCGAATGCAGTCAGGCCACGGCGGCACCGAGCTCCTGGCATGGGACGCGCACCGCCGGGATCCTCGGCGCGCTGACCAACAACGCCGTCGGAGTCGCCGGCATCACCTGGAGCGCGCAGATACTGCCGGTGCGCGCGCTCGGCAAGTGCGGCGGCTTCGATTCCGACATCATGTCGGCCATGCTGTGGGCGGGCGGCGTCGCGGTCAGCGGCGCGCCGGCCAATGCCAATCCCGCGAAGATCATCAACATGAGCATCGGCGGCACGGGCAGCTGCCCGGCGAGCTACGCGGATGCCATCGGCCAGCTGGCCGCGCTCGGTGTACTGATCGTCGCTTCGGCCGGCAACGAGGGCTCGCTGGTCGATGCACCCGCCAACTGCGCGGGCGTTGCCGGTGTCGCCGGCCTGCGCCAGGCCGGTACCAAGGTCGGCTACAGCAGCCTCGGGCCCGAGGTGGCGCTGGCGGCCCCGGCCGGTAACTGCGGCAACTCGTTCACGACCGAGGAGTCGTCGTGCGAGTACACGATTACAACCACCACGAATCTCGCCGCGATGTCGCCGCTAACGCCCGATGCCAACGACTACACGGGGCTGTACTACTGCGACTCGACCACCGGCAGCTACGCCAACTGCAGCATCAGCACCGGCGAATACCGCACGTACAACATCGGCACCAGTTTTTCCGCGCCGATCGTCTCCGGAATCGCGGCGCTCATGTCGTCGGTCAACAGCAAGCTGAATTCCTGCCAGATGATCTCGCGGCTCAAGGAGGGTGCGCAGCCCTTTCCGCAGACCTCGCTCGATGCCACGACGCAGCCCCCCATGTGTCACGTGCCGACGGGCTCGAGCGACCTGCAGGAGAGTGAGTGCATCTGCACGCGCGATGATCAGACCTGCGGGGCCGGCATGGCGAATGCGCCCGCATCTGTGAGCGCGGCGCTGCGGCCGATTGCCGCGGTGTCGCTGCCGGCCAGCGTCACGGACGGACAGAGCCTGACGCTCGACGGCAGCGCGAGTGGCGCGGCCAACGGCCACAGTGTCAGCAGCTACCAGTGGAGTGCGGTGAGCGGCGGAGTCACGCTCGCCATCGGCAGTGCCGCTACGCCTAAGGCGACCGTGACCGCGCCCGCCTGCGGTGTCGCCACGGTGGCCCTGACCGTCACCGACGATGCGGGCCGCACCGACACGGCGGACGTGGTGGTCACGCCGAGCTCGGTGAGCAGCAGTGCGCCGGCGGCAGCCGGACAGCACGCGTGCTCGACCGTCGCACCCGCGATCCTGATCGCGGTGTGTCCGGCGACCGACAGCGTGCGGACCGGCGGCACCGCGACCTTCGTCGCGAGCGTCGCCAACACGACGAACACCGCGGTCAGCTGGCAGGTGAATGGCGTGACGGGCGGGAGCGCGACCGATGGCACCATCAGCTCGATGGGTGTCTACACGGCTCCGGCCAGCGTACCGGCGACCGGGACGGTCAGCGTGAGTGCCACCTCGCAGGCTGATGGCACGAGCGCAGGCTCGGCACAGGTGGCGATCAGCTCACCTGCCTCGAGCGGCGGAGGTGGAGGAGGGGGCGCACTCGACTGGCTGACGCTGTTCGCCGCCGGGGCCCGAGTGCTGCAGCTGCGGCAACGACGCACGCTGCGCCGACAGCGGCAGAGGTAAAAACGGGCGGCGCGCACCGGTGTGGGTGCACGCCGCCCGCTGATCCGATCAGCGCCCGGTCTTCACGTCGCCGATGGCGTGCTCGTTGGCGTGAATCGCCTCATCCAGGTGATGGATAGCGCGATCGCGCAGGCCGCGGGTCTGCGGGTCGTCTTCCTCGCGCGCGATGTCGGAGTGCACCTTGCGCAGGATCTCGAGCGACTTGTGCAGCCGGCCCGGACGGTCGTTCGGCGCATCGACTGCCGGATGGTCGTGGACATCCTTGCCGTCGTCGATCGCCGCTTTCCTGATCTCGCCGATCGTCTTGTCGATCTCGATGACCGCCGCGTCCTCCTGGCCGCTGACCGCAGCGTCGCCGGGGCGGTGCTCGAGCAGCCAGCGCGCGGTGCGCAGGTCGCTCAGCGCATGCAGGTAGTACGGGTGTTTGCCGGGCAGGTCGGCATTGGCGGCCAGCGGCAGCACCAGTAGCAGCAGCAGACCGGACAGCATCGACACGGGCTTGATAGTCACTTGGGGACCTCCTGGGAGTTGGTTTTAAGGAACGGGTCGCCCGAAAGTATGATGTCGTACAACTGACTGGATCATGAACCGGCGCCGCAACATAATCGACGGCGCGCATTCGAATCAAAGCCGGCGCGCACCGGCACGCAACAGCGACTCGCATGACGGATTTGTAATCCGCCGCGCCGAGCCCCGGGGAGCGCCGTGAACGCAACAGGCATCGTCAGGTTGACTGCCGTCATCGCGTTGGTCACCGCCGGCGCGGCGCACGCCGAGCCGGCCGCGCACGAGGCACTGGTGAGCCTGGCGCAGGACATGACCTTCACGACCGCGCAGGTCTATCCGATGACCGCGACCTACTTCGGGATTCCCGGGCACGACGGCGAGCTGGAAGCGCCCAGCGAGGCGTTTCGCGCCGCGCAGGTGGCGCGCCTCGAGGGTTGGCTGCACCGCCATCGCCACCGGACCGGGTACTGGGTCGCCTATACCGCGGGCCGCCTGCAGATCGAGAATCTGCTGGCCGAGTACCTGCGAAGCAAGGGCGCTGCGGGGTCGCTGCGCGACCTTCACGACCGGCTGCTGTCCTACGGCACGACGCCGCTCGCGGTCGTGGGACCCGAGCTGCTCGCGGATCTCGACAAGCCCGCGAGCGTGGTGCGCGCGGCGGCCAGCTACTAGCGGCGCGGGAGGTGCGCACGTGATGATCACGATCCGCCGTGTGGCGCTGTGGCTGCTGTGCACGCTGGCGGCCGCACCGGCCCTCGCCGGCGCAGCGTTCGTCTTCGAGCAGGCCCCGGGGCGGCTGCCGAAGAACGTAGTGCCGCTCGAGTATCGCGTGAGCGTGACGCCGCACCTCGAGGAGCGCACGATTGCCGGCACCGAGTCGGTGACGCTGCGGATGAGCGCAGCGACCGCCACGATCGTATTCAACTCCCTGAACGAGAAGCTCACCGACGTGCGCCTCGATGGGGCCGCGGTGAGCGCCGTCGCATCCGACGACGCCCGTCAGCTCACGACGGTTACGCTGGCACAGCCGGCGCCCGCGGGTGAGCACACGCTCAGCTTCGCCTATAGCGCGCTCCTCGAGACGCAGCCGCACGGTATGTTCCTGCAGCCCTACCAGAAGCCCGACGGGAGCCGCGCCGTCCTGGTGTCGACCAAGATGGAGAGCACCGACGCGCGGCGCATGTTCCCCTGCTGGGATGAGCCCGCATTCCGCGCGACCTTCGAGCTCACGGTCACCGTGCCGGCTGCCTGGGCCACAGTGTCCAACATGCCGGTCGCCAGCCGTGACGTGCACGGCGAGCTTGCCACCACCACTTTCCAGCGCAGCCCCGCAATGCCCTCCTACCTCATCGAGTTCACCGGCGGCGACCTGGCGGCGATTCGCGGGCGCACCGGGAGCACCGAGGTCGGTCTGTGGGCGGTGCGCGGGCGCGAGCGCGAGGGGCAGGCGGCGCTCGCTTACGCGCAGCAGATCCTCGGCGACTACAACGAGTACTTCGGCTATACCTTCCCGCTGCCGAAGCTCGATGCGATCGCGGTTCCCGGCGGTTTCACCGGCGCCATGGAGAACTGGGGTGCGATCACCTACAACGACCGGCTGCTGCTGCTGAACTCCGACAGCACGATCGCCGACCGACAGACCGTGTTCGCCGTACAGGCTCACGAGATCGCCCACCAGTGGAACGGTGATCTGGTCACCATGGGCTGGTGGGACGACCTCTGGCTGAATGAGAGCTTCGCCTCCTGGCGCGCCGCCGAGGAGACCGAACTGCGCAATCCGAGCTGGAAATGGTGGCAGCGACAGGATGCCGACAAGGAGCGGGCGATGCGCTCCGACGCGCGGCTGTCGACCCATCCGATCCAGCAGCCGGTGGCGGATGAGCTGCAGGCGGCGAATGCGTTTGATGAGATCACCTACGAGAAGGGGCAGTCGGTGCTGCGCATGCTCGACAGCTACCTCGGGCCTCAGGTGTTCCGCGACGGCATCCGGCGCTACCTGCGGGCGCGCGCATTCTCGAATGCCACGGCGGCGGACCTGTGGCTCGCAGTCGCGCAGGCGAGCGGGCGCGATGACGTGGTGCTGGTGGCGCGTGACTGGACCGAGCAGCCAGGCTTCCCGCTGGTCACGGTAGCCGCCGCCTGTGACGCCAGCGGTTTGCGCACGCTGACCTTCACCCAGCAGCGCTTCGTGCTGCAGGCGGACCCCGGTGATGTGACCCGCTGGCGCGTGCCGCTGCGGATCCGCACCGGCGACAGCGCGCCGCGCGCCGAGCTGCTCGCGCGCGACGGCCAGACGAGCGCCGCCGGGCGCTGTGACGAGCCACTCAGCGTCAACGCCGACGCGATCGGCTTCTTCCGCGTCAAGTACGACGCGGCAACGCTCGCAACCAACACCCGCGGCTTCGCCGGCCTGCCGGATGGTGACCGCATCGCGTTGCTCGATGACGCCTGGGCGCTGGGACTCGCCGGCGATCAGCCCCTCGGCAGCTACCTGGCGCTCGCGGCCGCCATGGGACACAATCACAATGCGCGCGCCTGGGACCAGATCGCCGGCGCGCTCGGCGCGCTCGAGCGCGATGAGCGCGGCAGTCCGGGACATGAGGGCTTCATCGCCGCCGCCCGCTCGCTGATCAAGCCCATGGCCGACAGCCTCGGGTGGGACCCGCGCGCCGGCGATACACCCGACATCCTGCGGCTGCGCCGTACCCTGCACGCCGAGCTCGGCGCGTGGAACGATGCGTCGACTCTAGCCGAGGCACGGGCGCGCTTCGGCCGCTTCGTCACCGATCGCAGTGCCATCCGTCCCGATGATCAGGAGGGAGTGCTCGGCACGGTGGCGCGCGCGGCGGATGCCGCGACATTCGAGCAGCTGCACAGGATTGCGCGCGAGGAGAAGGACGAGGCCGCGCAGCGTCGTTACTACCTGGCGCTCATGCAGGTCGGCGACGACGCGCTCGCAGAGCGCGCCGTTCAGGCGGCGCTGTCGGCGGAGATCCCACCGCAGGCGGCCGGCATGCGTCTGCACCTGATCGTCGCGTTAGCGGGCCGGCATCCGGCGCTCGCCTGGCGTACCTTCATGGCGAATGCGGACCTGCTGCTTGCGCCTTACCCGAAGTACGCGCCGCTGATCACTTCGCAGGATGTCCCGGAGGTCTTCTGGGACGCCGCCGATCCGCACGAGGTGGAGACCTGGGTGCGCGCACGCCTGCCGGCGGAGATGACGGCCAATATCGCGCGTGGCATGGAGGCGGCGCGGGTGCGCCGCGCCGAGCGCATCGCCATGGTGCCGGCCGCTGATGCCTGGGTCGCCGCGACCGGCGCGCGCAGTCCCATCGCCGCGCGCTGAGCCTAGAGGGCGCCGAACACCTTCTTGATCAGGGTGTTCGCCTGGGCGAGCGGGTCTTTGCGGATGGCGCGCTCCTCGTCGGCGATCCGGCTGAAGAGGCCGTCGAGCGCCTTCGACGTGACATAGTCGTTGAGGTTGGCGTCCTGCTGGGACACCAGGCCGAACTGCGCCGCCTTGCCGGCGAACTGATCGTATTTGGCCGCCAGCGACAGCTTCGCGGTGGCGGACGCCACCACCGGCTTGAACTTCGCGGTGAGCTGCGTGCTCGTCGTGCGGCGGAAGTACTGCGTGCCCGCGTCATCACCGCCGGTGAGGATTGCCTTGGCATCGGTGAGTGTCATATGCCGCACCGCATCCTCGAACACCGGACGCGCCTGCGCGACCGCCTGCTCGGCCGCATGGTTCATGGTGGCACGCAGTTCGTCCGCCTCGCCACTCATCCCGACCATGCGCAGCGCGCGCTCCGCTTTCTCGAGCGTTGGCGGCAGCGGGATCGCAACTTTCGGATCGTTGAGGAAGCCGTTGTTGGCACCGAGCTGCGCCACTGCCACGCCGACGCCCTGGGAGAGGGCGGCCCGCAGTCCGCCAGCGGCGTCCTTCGAGCTTAAGTCATCGAGTGTGCCGGCGGCCGCCGCGAAGCTGATCGCGAAGAGCGACGAGCCGAGCGCCAGCCGGTGAGCGGCGCGGGCAGCCAGCTGCAGTCGCGGCCCGAGGGTGCTGGTCATGTCGAGGCTCCTTCCACAGGGGGACGGAGTGTAGACCTGCGCCGACCGGATACCCAACTGCCGCGCGATCCGAGCAGTCATCCAGTACGGATCTCGCATCACTGCTGGAAGCAATGCGGTGCAACGGCTTCATTAACCTGCCACGTCGGCGGGAGTAAGCTGTCGCGCACACACGGAGATTCCGAGGAGCTCGCGTCATGACGATCAAAGCCATTCCGGATGGATATCACAGCGCCACCCCGTATCTCATCGTCAAGGGCGGCGCCGCGGCCATCGCTTTCTACAAAGATGCTTTCGGCGCCGTCGAGATGTTTCGTATGCCTGGCCCAGAGGGGCGCATCGCGCACGCCGAGATCCGCATCGGCGATTCGGTGATCATGCTGGCCGACGAGCATCCGGGTACCGTCAATCGCAGCCCGAGCTCGCTCGGCGGATCTTCGGTCGGCATCATGCTGTACGTCGATGACGTCGATGCGACCTTTGCGAGCGCCATCGGGCTCGGAGCAAAGGCGCAGCGCGCGCTCGCCGACCAGTTCTATGGCGATCGTAACGGCACCCTGCAGGATCCCTTCGGCCACGTCTGGACGGTCGCTACTCACATCGAGGACGTGACGAGCGAAGAGATGGAGCGGCGCCTCGCAGCGATGGAGTCGACCGTGTCCGCGCCGACCACACAGTGATTCGCACTGCGTAGCGGGGCCTGACGGCGCGCCCGCGAGGCCGCCGTTCAGGTCCGTTGCGCGGCATCCTCCCGGTCAGGCATTATCACTGGCGCCGCGCGCTACGCGGCCGGGGGGTATCAGAACAAGCTCAAGACCCGCAGCTCGAGCGGGCCGGCCGCCTTATGGTCTTCAATTCACTCACCTTTATCGTGTTCTTCGCGTGCGTGCTCGCCATGCACTCGCTGCCGCTCGGGTGGACGACGCGCAAGATCAACTTGCTGCTGGCGAGCTACCTGTTCTACTCGGCGTGGAATCCGCCGTTCGTGATCCTGTTGTGGATCTCGACCGTGGTCGACTGGTACGCCGCGCAGGGACTGGTGAAGGCGCGGCGTCCGGCGGCGCGTCACGCCTGGATGCTGCTCTCCGTGGTCGCCAATCTCGGCATGCTGGGCTACTTCAAGTACGGCCAGTTCCTGCTCGATAACTTCACTTTGCTGGTAGGGACCCTCGGCATTGCCTACCACCCGGCGCACTACGACATCGTGCTGCCGGTCGGCATCTCCTTCTATACCTTCGCCACCATGTCGTACACGCTGGATGTGTACCTGCGGCGCGCGCTGCCGGCGCGCAACCTGCTCGACTACGCGCTGTTCGTGACCTTCTTCCCGCACCTCGTGGCAGGTCCCATCATGCGGCCCACCGAGCTGGTGCCGCAGTTCGAGACGCCGCGCCGCGCGACCTCGCAGCAGCTGATCTTCGGCCTGGCGCTCATGACCATCGGGCTCTTCAACAAGGTGGTGCTCGCCGACAGCTTTCTATCGGGCGTCGCTGAGAGCGTCTACGACAGCAGCAAGGTCCCGGGCACGCTCGATGCGTGGGCGGGGACGCTGGCCTTCAGCGGCCAGATCTTCTGCGACTTTGCGGGCTACTCCACCACCGCGATCGGCGCGGCGCTGTGCCTGGGCTTCGCGATGCCGGACAACTTCCGCTTCCCGTACGCCGCCGTGGGCTTTTCGGATTTCTGGCGGCGCTGGCACATCACGCTGTCCTCGTGGTTGCGCGACTATCTCTACATCCCGCTGGGCGGCAATCGCCACGGTGCGCGGCGCACTTACGCGGCCCTCATGACGACCATGCTGCTCGGCGGCCTGTGGCACGGCGCCAACTGGACGTTCGTCGCCTGGGGCGGGTTGCACGGGCTGTACCTGTCGGCGGAGCGGGTGCTGCGCGCGCGCTTTCCGGGCTACCGGCCCGGGCCCCTCATGTTCGTGGCGCTGGGGCTGCTGACCTACACGCTGGTGAACGTGACCTGGGTGTTCTTCCGCGCCAAGACTTTCGCCAAGGCATGGCAGGTGCTGCGCGGCATGTTCGGCGCGAACGGCACGGTGCGGCCGATCCTCAACACCTATCAACTGCTGTCCGTCGCGCTGATCATCGGCGCGCTGCTGCTCACGCACTGGCTGATGCGCGCCCGCACGCTCGAGTCCGTGATCGCGCGCACACCGGCGGCGCTGGTGTGCGTGGCGTGGGCGCTGATGGCATTCGCGATCATCATCGTGCAGGGCGAAGGCCATGCCTTCATCTATTTCCAGTTCTGAGGCGGTAATCGGCGCCGGCGGTCCCGTGCTGCGCGCCAGCGGGGATCGCTACGCGCGGCAGACCGCCGCGGACCGCCCCGGGGTCGCGCAGCCGGTGCCGGTGCGCCCGGTGCCCGCGCAGCCCTGGGGCCGGATCCTCGCGGGCATGGTGCCGCTGCTCGTGCTGTTGGTCGCAGGGTGGGAGTGGCACTGGCGGGCGTTCGGCGTGCACCCGAGCGTCGGCAACACCGAGGGGCTGTGGGCGATTGAGCGCCGGCGTATCGATGCGGGGGAGGGCAACGCCACCGTGCTGCTCGGCTCCTCGCGCCTGTACTTCGACATGCAGCTGCCGGTATGGGAGCGGCTCGACGGCAAGCGTCCGATCCAGCTCTCCTTCGAAGGCACCTCGCCCGTTACGGCGATGCAGGACCTGGCGGACGACCCGAAGTTCACCGGACGGCTGCTGGTCGGAGTGGCGCCCGACCTGTTCTTCTCGGGCTTCGCGCTTCACGACGGCGCCGCGCACTACACCCGCAAGGAGTCACCGTCACAACGCGTCGGTCAATGGCTGGCGATGAATTTCATCGAGCCGCGCCTCGCCTTCGACGATCCGGACTTCGCCCTGCAGACGGTGCTCGCGCGCCAGGCGTGGCCGCGGCGCCCGGGCAGGACCTGGTATACCGAGGTGCGCAAGCTTGCCGAGACCGGGGCCGACCGCAACACTCATCTCTGGAGCAAGGTCGCGGACGACCTTCAATATCGGGCACTGACGCGCAGCATCTGGGCGGAGGAGTTCGTCCCCGGCCCCAACGACCCCTCGCCCGCGGAGGTCCTGAAGACCCAGAATGAGCAGATCGCGCGCGCCGCGGCGGCGGTCAAGAAGCTGCGCGCACGGGGAGTGCAGGTGCTGTTCGTGCGCATGCCCAGCATCGGCCCGTTCCTCGCCCACGAGAACCAGCGGTATCCGCGCGCGCGCTCGTGGAACGCGCTGCTCGCCGCCATCGGCGCGCCGGGGATCTATTTCGAGGACTACCCGGAGCTGCGTCCCGACCTGCAGGGCTATTATCTTCCCGAGTGGTCGCACATGACGCTCGCCGACGGTGAGCGCTTCACCGCGGCGCTCTACGGTGTGATCGAGCGGGATTTCTGGGGCCCGCATGCCACGGCAGCTCCCGCATCCTCCGGCGATGCCGCCGCTGCGCCGCGCGCGATGGCGGCGCGCTGAGCGCTCACGAGGGGTTTTTCACCCAGCCGCGCGGCTTCTTATTGAAGGCCACCTGCACCTCGACGAGCTTCTTGCCGCAGCGGCAGCGAAAGCGCGCGATGATGTTGGCGAGCGGCTCGTCCCAGCCGGCGCGGCAGTGCCGCGCCAGAAACGCCGGTGTCATCTCGCGCGAGTGCTTGCAGGTGCGGCAGGTCACCACCAGCAGGTAGTCCCCGAAGTGATCGCGCAGCCTCTCGATCGAATTCCAGGGGAGCATGTGGCAGTGTGAGCAGCGCCTCTGCTGAGCGTCCAGCCAGTGTTACAGTGCGCCGGATACTGTGCGGAGCCCGAGACCATGTGTGGTCGATACATCCTCGCTCAGGCCGCCAAGGCGGAGCGCGCCCTGGGCATCCGCCGCGGTCGCTGGGAGCACCCGCTCAGCTATCGCGTGCTGCCCACCGAGCAGGTACCGGTCGCGGTATCCGATCAGGGCGAGCCGACCGCGACCATGATGCGCTGGGGGCTCATTCCCTGGTGGGCCAACGGAGTGGCTCTCAAGGCCTCGACCATCAACGCCAGGGTCGAGCGGATGGAGACGGCGCCGAGCTACCGCGATCCCTGGCAGCGCGACCAGCGCTGCATCCTCGCCATGGGCGGCTTCTACGAGCCGCACGTCAATCCCGACGGCAGCCGCCAGCCGTTCTTCATCCGCCTGGCCGATCGCGAGGAGTTCGGTGTCGCCGGACTCTGGGACCGCTCACCCTGCAGCGACGGCGGCTGGGTGCTGTCGTGCACACTGATCACGCTGCCTGCCAACCGTCTGCTTGCCGAGATTCACAACGACAAGCAGCGGATGCCTGCGATCCTCGCGGCGCAGGACCAGGCGCGCTGGCTCACGGGGTCCAAGGACGAGGCGCGGGCGGCGCTACGCCCCTACCCGGACGAGCTGCTACGCGCGTGGCCGGTGAGCCGCCGTGTCAACAATCCACGGCTGCCGAACGAGGCCAGCCTGATCGAGCCGATAGCCGCCTGAGGGAAGCGCGCCGGCTCACCCTTGCATGGGGCGAGCCGGCGCGCGCACTCAGAAGCGCTGTGAGAACTTGATGCCCAAGGTCCGCGGCGTCGCCGGCAGGATGTACACCTGGTTGTCGTTGAGCGGGTTGGTATTGGCGAAGCGCGACAGCTGTGCGCGCTTGTCGCCGCAGTTGGAGCAGTACATCTCGACGCTGAAGTTTTCGAGGTGCACGCCGGCGGTCAGATCGAGCATTCCATAGGCCGGCATCATGCCGAGGATCTGATCGATGTCCGCCTGCAGCTGCGGTGAAGTCTGCGACTGATAGACGTAGGCCGCCTGGACGTACGGCGCCACGTTATTGACCTCGCCGAATGTGTAGCGCGCGACTATGTTGCCCTTGAACTTCGGCACCACCGGCAGGTTGGTTCCGGTCGGCGCGAGCGGCCCGACCCATTCACCGCCCGGCAGGTACGGCGAGGTCGCCGTCACCTGGCCCGCGCAGCTCGTGACCCCGGATACGCCGCAGTAGTTCTGCGTCAGCACCGGATCGAGCAGCGTGAGGTTGGTGCTGAAGAACAGGTGGTCGGTCGGCACGAAGTCGAGCTCGTTCTCGAGACCCTTGATGCGCGCGTCGCCGCCGTTGGCGATCGCCGTGATGCTCGGCGGCACGAGGAACGAGAACTGGAAGTTCTTCCAGTCTTCCCAGAACAGCGCCCCGTTCCAGCGCACGCGATGATCCAGCCACTGCGTCTTCCAGCCGATTTCGTAGTTGGTGAGGTAATCGGCCGCGTACGGCTGCGCACCGATGACGCGGTTCACGCCGCCGGGCCGGAAGCCCTTCGAGTAGGTGGCGTACAGCATCGCGTCGTTCGAGAACTTGTAGGTCAGGTTGACGCGCGGCACGGTGCCGGTGTCGCTCACCTCCTTGCTGAAGTTCTCGCAGGGCGCGCCCGGGATGCCGGCCGGGATCGCCGGGGCGAAGCACGCCGCCTGGCCGGTGGTCGAGGAGTACCCCGCCCCGTAGCCGAAGAATCCCTCGAGCGAATTGTCGTACTTGTAGTAGCGCAGTCCGCCTGTGAGTGCGAGCTGTGAGGTGATGTCCCAGGTCACTTGCGCGAAGGCGGCCTGGTCACGGTCGACGCGCTGCTCGTCGGTGAGCCAGATCGCATCCGGGAAGCCCGGGATCGACAGCGCGGTGGCGAAGCCGTTGGGATTGCCGATGCCGATGTTGCTGTAGTCGAAGCCCGGCATGGTGTAGAGCTGCCAGATGTTGTGCAGCTGGCGCTGCTGGAACAGGCCGACCGTCGCCCTGACCGGCAGATCCGCGGGCGTGCTGATGCGCAGCTCGTGGCTCCACTTCTCGAAGAACCCGCCACCGTCGACGAACTCCTGCGGCATGATCGGCTTGCCGTTGTTGCCCACCCAGTTGGCGCCCGAGCCGAACACGCGGTCGTAGAACTCCGAGTAGTCGCTGTACTCACCGACCGTGTGGCCGTCGCGCTTGAAGTAACCCCCCGCATAGACGATGTCGAAGTTACTGACCTTGCCTTCCACTGTCAGCGCCGCCTGGTACCAGTCGTCGGTGCCCAGCTCCGGTCCGAAATGCACCACCTGCAGGTCGCCGACCCCGGGGTCGTAGGCGAAAAAGCCCTCGCTGCTCATGCTCTGCGCCATGAACGACGGGGTCACCGTCCAGTTGTCACCGAGATCGACCTTGAGTGCACCGCGCGCTCCGCGCGTGTCCACGGTGTTGTAATTGGCGGCCACGGAGCTGGCGTTGCTGATTGCGCCCGCCCCGACCGGCGCCACCGTCGGGCAGGAGGTGGTCGAGGGCGTCTGGCCGGCCCAGGTCGGGAAGGTACGTACGCCGTCGACGATGCACGCGTTGGGGTTGCTGCCTGCCACGTTGCTGATGTACCCGGCATCGCGCTCGGCCCAGCCGACCAGGCGTACCGCGGCGTTTGAGCTGATCGGGATGTTGGTGAAACCCTCGACCTCCCAGCCGGTGCCGCCGCCGCCCGTGACCTGGTTGAGCTGGAAGTCGTAGCCGGCGGAGAAGTGGCTGGGGTCGGGCTTGTTGGTGATGATGCGCACGGTCCCCGACTCGGAGCTCGCGCCGAACAGCGTGCCCTGCGGGCCCTCCAGCACCTCGATGCGCTGCACGTCATAGATATGCATGTCGGGTGTGCCGTCGATCGTCGTGACCGGCTGCTCGTCGAGGTAGACGCCGACGCTCGGCTGCGAACCGGAATGGTTGCCGTCGCCGCCGCTCACCACGCCGCGGATGTAGATATGCGCATCGCCCGGCTGGCCGTTGCTGCCCTCGCCCTGGCCGCGAACGTAGGAGACGCTCGGCGAGTACTTCACGTAATCGTCGAGGTTGACGATGCCGAGCTGATCGAGCTTGGTGCTGTCGAACACCGTGACGCTGATCGGAACGTTCTGCAGGTTCTCGACGCGCTTTTCCGCGGTGACGACGATTTCCTGCAGGCCACCATTGGCCGCCTCGGTGGTCGGCTGCGCCTGGGGCGCCTGCTGCCCGTAGACGGCAGGCACGGCTGCAAGTAGCGCGGATGCAACAGGCAGTGCTTCGCGCACCGTGAGACGGCGCCTGAGAGTCTGCTCACGCTCTATTTTCCGACGTCGACTACGTGTCATTGCCGCCCCTCTGCAGGTTCGTGGTTGTCGTAATTACGCAGCGCTTCCCCAGCCACCAAGCCTACGCGAACTGCGCGAATTTAGAAATTGGAAATCGGCCAGGCGCCGGTCCGGTGCGGCCATGGTGCCCGGTGTCTTCGATCATCTACGATAGGCAGCGGACAAGTCCCGCCAGCACCAGAGTTCAGGAGGCCCTCAGGCACGTGCGCCTTTCCCGGCGTCATGTCATCGCACTGGGCGTCGCCGTAGTACTGCTCGGCCTCTACGCCGCCGCGGGCTTTCTCGCCGTACCGCATTTCGCGCGCCAGGCGGCGGTCGACTTCGTGCGTACTCACTACGGCCGCACGCTCACGATCGGCGACATCCGCTTCAACCCCTTCACGCTCAACCTCGAGGTGCGGCACCTTGCATTGCCGGACGCGGACGGCCAGAACCTGATCGGCTTCGAGCGACTGCACGTCGGACTGCAGCTGGCGAGCCTGTGGCGGCTTGGGCCGAGCTTCAGCGAGATCCTGCTCGTGCAGCCCCAGGTGCGGGTGGTGCGCCGCTCCGACGGCGCGCTCAACCTTGCCGATCTCGGCAAGGGCTTTGCGCCTGCGCCGCAACCGCCGCCGCAGAAAACGGCGCCCATGCGGCTCTACATCGGCCGCTTCGAAGTGATCGACGGTGGCACCACGTTCGAGGATCGCGCCCGGGCGACACCCTTCCGCGCGGACCTGGCACCGATAGCGTTCGAGCTGCGCGACTTCAGCACCACCGCGGCGACCGGTGATGCTTACACGCTCAATGCAGCCTCGCCGCAGGGCGAGCGGCTCAACTGGAGCGGCACGATCAGGCTCGCGCCGCTCGCTTCGCACGGCACTTACGAGATCACGGATCTCAAGGCCCGCACCCTGTGGAGCTATCTGCGCGCCAGTCTGCCTTTCGAGATCGACTCGGGCGTCGTTGCGGTGCGCGGCGACTACGATCTGAGCTCCGACTCGGGTCCCCTCGCGCTCAAGGTGGATGTGCACAAGACCACCGTGAGGAGCCTCGGGCTCAAGCCCGCGGGCGGATCCGAGCAGTATGTCGCGCTCGGCACCCTCGAGGTCGATGAGACGCGGGTCGATCTCGGCCGGCAAGCCGTCGACGTCGGCAAGGTGCAGCTCTCGGGCGGGGACATCAGGGTGTGGCTGAGCGAGCCGGGACGGTTCAACTTGCTCGACCTGTTGGGCTCTCCTTCAGCTGCTTCGCCGCAGGCACCCGCTGAGGCCACGAGCCACCCCGGCGCGGACCCACGCGCCGCGACTGCAGTGCCGACCGCGCCAGCGCCGGCGGCGGCTGCAGCGCCTGCGTGGACGGTATCGGTGCCGGATATATCGCTCACGGGCCTCAAGGTCTCCGCCGAGGATCGCCAGGTGAGTCCCGCGGCCCGGGTCGTGCTCGAGCCGCTTGCGATTCATGTGACGGGATTCAACCTGTCGCCGGAAGATGAGCTCGAAGTCACCCTCGATACCGCGGTGAACACCTCCGGCCGGATCGCGGCGCGCGCCAAGGTGGCGCCCCGGCCGGGGACCGTGAACGCGCACCTCGAAGCGACCCACCTCGGCCTGCCGGCGCTGCAGCCGCTGCTGGCACACTACACCTCGATGACGCTGCTGAAGGGCGAGCTCGGCACGCGGGTCGATTTCGAGCGCCGCGCCGACGGCAGTTTCGCGCTCAAGGGCGACAGCTGGGTATCGGATCTGAGCACGGTCGACAACACGCTCAAGAAGGACTTCATCAAGTGGCGGGAGCTGCGCGTCGCGGACGTGAGCTACCGCTCGCAGCCCGCGAGTCTGCGTATCGGCAGCATCACCGCCCTCGAGCCCTACGTGCGCATGATCATCGCGCCCGATCGCAGCGTGAACATCAAACAGGTGCTCACGCCGCCCGGCGCCGCGCCGCCGGCGAGTGCGCCGGCGGATGCGAATCCCCCGGCGGCAGCGCCGCCTGTACCTGCTGCGAAACAAAGCAGCCGCAAGCAGCTGGCCGCCCCCGTAACGAGCGCGGCGCACGCGCCGCTCACTCCTTTCCCGATGTCGGTCGGTGCGGTGCGGATGGTCAAGGGTGCGGCGGACTACACCGACCTGTGGATCAAGCCGAGCTTTGCGCTCGCCATCCAGTCGCTCGACGGAGCGGTGACAGGGCTTTCGTCCGATCCGCAGTCACGCGCCAAAGTACGGCTCGACGGCAAGCTTGCGAACTACTCGCCGTTGCACATCGGCGGCGAGGTGAACCTGCTGTCGGCTGCGCTCTACACCGACGTCACCATGAGCTTCAAGGATCTCGACCTGACGATCGCGAATCCGTACTCCGGCTATTTTGTCGGCTACAAGATCGACAAGGGGAAGCTCTCGGTCGACGTGTCGTACAAGATCGAGAATCGCCAGCTGACGGCCGCGCAGCATTTCGTGGTCGATCAGCTCGAGCTCGGCGATCGGGTGGACAGCCCCGAGGCGATGCACCTGCCGCTGAAGGTGGCAGTGGCACTGCTCAAGGACCGCAACGGCGTCATCGACCTGCCTCTGCCGATGTCAGGCTCGCTCGACGATCCACACTTCGCCATCGGTCCGATCATCTGGAAGGTGTTCGTCAACACGATCGAGAAGGCCGTGACCGCCCCCTTCGCGCTGCTCGGCCACCTGTTCGGCGGCGGCGAGCACATGAACGTCGTGGAGTTCGCGGCAGGCAGCGCCGCGCTGTCGCCGCCGACGCAGAGTCAGCTGACGGCGCTCAGCAAGGCGATGAAGGAGCGTCCACAGCTCAAGCTCGACGTGCCGATCGTCGCCGCAGCGGGCATCGACCGGCCGCAGCTCGCGCGCGCGCAAATCACGCGCGAGCTGTCAGTGCGTGCCGAGACGAGCCGCCAGGGCCGCAAGCACCCGGAACAGGCTGCGGAGCTCGCGCTCGCGGATCCCGCGACTCACTTCAAGCTGCTCGTTGAGCAGTACCAGGCCGATCTCGGCAAGGACGCAGCGCTGCCGGCCGCAGCGCTCGCGGTGCAGACGGCGAAGAAGCCCGAGGAGGCGGCGCTCGATCCGGCCATCGGCGATCTCGAGACCGCGCTCGTCCATCACGTGCAGATTCCGGATTCCGATCTCGACGCGCTCGGCCGCGCGCGCGCGACCGCGATCCAGAACGCGCTGGTCGCGGACGGCGGCATCGAGGCTGCGCGCGTATTCATCGTCAACACGGCGCCTAAGCCGCAGAACGGCGACACCGTGAAGGTGGAGCTCGCCGTTCACTGAGCCCTGGAAGGTCGCGGACGGGACGCCGCTGCGCGGCGTTGACTCAGGCGGTGCTCAAGCCCAGACGTCCAGCGAGCCGGGGCGGCTCGCCCGGCCCGGCGCGGGTGTGGCTTTGGCAGAGGGCGATGCCGTGCCGGACTGGTTCTGAAGGGCTCTGGCGATCTGCTCCGTGGCGGCACTGATCTCGCCCGAGAGCTTCTGTATCGCGGCTTGCCCCTTGGGCGTCTTGGCCGACACGCAGGTCGTCCAGTCGTTGAGCTGGACCTGATCCTGTCTGATCTGCCCTTGGAGGGACGGGACGGGCGAGCTGCCGACGGCGGTTACCATGAGGGACTCCTGCGCACGAGCGCCAAGTCTAACCACGGCACCGCAGCCGGCGCGCGACAGGCTCCTCACTTCGGCAGTCTGGCGATGCCCTTAGAGCGGCGGTAGCGCCAGAGCCGCCGGCTTCGGCCGCCGCTCGCTGTCGTAAAGCCCCCAGAGCCCCTCCTCGGGGCCGGTCACGGCCCCGGGCAGCGCCCCGGCGTCATGCGCGCGCCACGGCGCATCGAAGGCCGAGAAGTAGGCGAATGCGCGCGACGCGCTGGCAGGAAACTGCCGGCGCAGCTCGGCATAGAAGCTCGCCTGGCTTTCGGGGCTGAAGCCCGCGCTGGCAGGTCCCGTCGGCACACCCGTCTCCTTCACCAGGATCGGGCCGCAGAAGTGCTGCGCAAGATCGCCGACCACGTTCGTCACGAACCGCGTCCGGGTGGCGTCCGTCGCACCGCGAAACCACGGCTGAAAGACCGGGTGTACGTTCACCAGCAGAAAATCCATCGTACCGAGGAGCGCTGCGGCCTCGGGCTTCTCAAACATATGGAACGGCTCGGTCGTAGAGAGCGCCAGGCGCGCACTCCTCGGGCGCACCGCTGCGATGGTCGCGGCGAGGGGGGCAAAGCTCGCGCGCTGCCCGAACACCGACTCATTGCCGAGCGACAGCCCGATGACCAGCTCCGGGTAGCGGGCAGCCGCCTCGAGCGCCGCCTCGAGCTGTGCGCGATCGGTCGGATCCCACACGCCGATGATGAGCGCGCGGAACTTAAGCTGCGCGGCGATGGCGGGGATCGCTTGCGCGCCGTGCACCGCGTCGTAGGTGATGAGGCCATCGAAGTCGGGGCGCAGTGCCTTGAGGTCGGCGCGGATGCTGTCCGGATCGGCCGCCGAGAAGTGGCCGTCGATGACGCGCAGCGAGGTGGGCTCGTAGGCCACGAATCGGCCGTGCGCCATCGTGCTCCTCAGACGCGCGAGCGCCACCGTATTGGCGCTGCCGTGTGCGCACTGGGTTTGCGCCCCGGCACGGGGCGCCGGCAGCGCCAGCAGCAGCGCGAGCAGCATGGCCCATCTCATTGTCCTAGTATTGCGCCAATGGAGGGTCAGTCGTGAGCGAGACACAGACCGAGAGAGCCGAACGCTTCCGCGCACTCCATCAGCGGCCCGGGGCGTTCGTCATTCCCAACGTGTGGGATGGGGCTTCCGCATGCGTGATGGCGGGGCTCGGCTTCGAGGCGCTCGCGACCTCGAGCTCTGCGGCGGCGGCGACCCTCGGCAAGCTCGACGGCGAGCTGACGCGCGATGAGGCCCTCAAGCACGCGCACGCGATCATCGCAGCCACATCGCTGCCGCTGGCCGCGGACCTGGAGCAGGGCTTCGGCGATCGACCCGAGGTGGTGGCGGAGACCATCCGGCGGGCGGCGGCGGCGGGCCTCATCGGCGGCTCGATCGAGGATGCGAGCGCCAACGAGCAGGCGCCGATCTATGCGGAAAGCCTCGCCGTGGAGCGCATCGCCGCGGCCGTGGAGGCGGTGCGCAAGCTCCCGTTTCCGTTCCTGCTCACGGCGCGCGCCGAGAACTATCTGCACGGCCGGGCCGATCTCGATGACACGGTGCGCCGCTTGCAGGCCTTCGAGCGCGCCGGCGCGGACGTGCTGTTTGCGCCCGGGCTGCCGGATCTCCCCGCGGTGCGCACGGTCTGTCAGTCCGTAAGGGCGCCCGTCAACTTCATGGTCGGGATCCGCGGCCACTCCTTCAGCGTCGCGGAGCTCGCCGACGCCGGAGTGAAGCGCATCAGCCTCTCGACCTCGCTGTACCGTGCGGCGGTCACGGGACTGTACGCGGCGGCGCGCGAGGTGAAGGAATCCGGCACCTTCAACTACCTCGACAGCATCATGAGCGGCAAGGATCTCGCCGGCTTCCTGAGGAGCTGATCAGGGAGCGGTATCGCCCGGTGCGGCCTGCCGCGCCCACTCGAGAAACCGCGCGGCGCCGGGCGCACCCTCCGCGGGCGCCCAGGCGGCGAACTCGGACGCGCTCGAGGGGTCATAGGGGCCTTCCTTGACCTCGAGGAACACCGTGCCATCGGTGTGCACGATCACGGTATGCCAGCTTCCCGGCGCATTCTCGTAGGCGAGGTTGGCGGCGCCTTCCCCGAAGGCGCAGCGCGCGGTGACGCGGCCCTGTGCATCGAACGTCAGCAGGTCCAGCCGCCCGCGCAGCAGCAGCGCCAGCTCCGCGCGCGTCGTGTGGCGATGCGGGCGGAAGTAGGAGCCGCGGTTCGCGACCACGAAGTAGCGCTGCACGCGGTCCTCATTGGAGACGTGCAGGTTGTGGTGCGTGCGAGCGCGCGGGCTGGCCGTGGCACGCGCGGCGAGCTCATCCAGCAGCTGCTGCGAGATCAGCTGCAGTGTCACGGTGCGGTGGCCTCGGCAGCCGCTGGCGCGCCGCCGGGCGGTGAGCGGTGGTGCCTGACCTCGGGGAGAAAGCCGGCCAGCAGGCCGATGAGCGGCAGGAACGCGCAGATCTGATACACGGTATCGATGCCGAAATGGTCGGCGACCTTGCCGAGCACCGCGGCGCCGACGCTGCCCATGCCGAAGGCCAGCCCGAAGAACAGGCCCGCCACCGCGCCGGTGCGCCCCGGCAGCAGGTCCTGCGCGTACACCACGATCGCCGGGAATGCCGAGGAGATGATCAGGCCGATCGGCACCGTGAGCACGCTGGTCCAGAACAGATCGGCGTGCGGCAGCAGCAGCGTGAAGGGCAGCACGCCGAGGATCGAGATCCAGATGATCTTCTTGCTGCCGATGCGATCGCCGATCGGACCGCCGATGAAGCCACCGACCGCGGCCGCCGCCAGGAACACGAACAGATGCAGCTGCGCGCTGCGCACGGACTGCTGGAAGTGGTCGATGAGATAGAAGGTGTAATAGCTGGTGATGCTCGCCAGATAGAAGTACTTGGAGAAGATAAGCGCCAGCAGCACCGCGATCGCGCCCGCCACGCGGCGCGGCGAGGCCTCGATGGCGCGGGTGCGCGCCGCGTGCTTCAGGCGCGTGATGCCATGGGCCTTGTACCAGTGCCCGACGTTGAACAGCACGAACATGCCGAGCAGCGCCACCACCGAGAACCAGGCGACGCTCGACTGCCCGTACGGCAGCACGATGAAGGCGGCCAGCAGCGGTCCGCACGAGGAGCCGAGGTTGCCGCCGACCTGGAACACCGATTGCGCCAGCCCGTGCTTGCCGCCCGAGGCCATGCGCGCGACGCGCGAGGACTCCGGATGAAACACCGAGGAGCCGGTGCCGATCAGGGCCGCCGCGAACAGCAGCAGTGCGTAGCTGCCGGCATAGGCGAGCAGCAGCAGTCCGGCGAGCGAGAAGGCCATGCCGGTGGCGAGGGAGTAGGGGCGCGGCGTGCGGTCGGCCATCGCGCCGACCAGCGGCTGCAGGAGCGAGGCGGTGAACTGAAAGGTGAAGGTGAGGAGCCCGATCTGCCCGAAGCTCATGTGGTAGCTGCTCTTCAGCATCGGATACAGCGCCGGCAGGAGCGACTGCATCATGTCGTTCAGCAGGTGGCAGAAGCTGATGGCGGCGAGCACGGCGACGGCGGTGCGGCCGGCGGCCTGCGCGCCGCTCAGGCGGGCGGCGGATTCGCTCAAAACGCGCGGCTCCTGGCTCGGGTGCGGGCCGGGATTGTCCATGGATTGCATCACTCAAGCCAATCTCCCGGAATGGGAAGGTGCGCAGCAGCCGGGAACCCCGCGGGGCGGCCAGGCGCCGCCTGCAGGCGACCGGCGGCTACCCGATGGCATGGCAACCGCGCGCCGCCTCCTCTAATGTGATGCTCCTCAAGGCTGGGGGCTTTCCATGCGAGACCTGACTCAAGGCCCGGTGACCGGGCAGCTGATCGCCATGTCGGTGCCGCTCGCGATCGGCATGCTGTTCCAGACGCTCTATCTGCTGGTCGACATGTACTTCGTGTCGGGACTCGGGGATGCGGCGATGGCTGGCGTGGGCACGGCCGGAACGGCGATGTTCATCATCATGGCGCTCACGCAGATGCTGGGCGTCGGCACGGTGGCGCTGGTCTCGCACGCCGTGGGCCGCAAGGACCAGCCCGAGGCCAACCTGGTATTCAACCAGTCGGTGATGTTGTCGGCCGTGTGCGGCGTGCTGACGCTCGCCGCCGGCTTCCTGCTCGGCGGGGCTTACGTGCGCTCGATGGCGGCCGATGCAGCGGTCGCTGCCGCCGGCAGCGCGTTCCTGTACTGGTACACCCCGGGATTGGCGCTGCAGTTTGCGCTGGTGGCGCTCGGCTCGGCGCTGCGCGGCACCGGCATCGTGAAACCGACCATGGTCGTGCAGGTGCTGACGGTGGTGCTGAATACCGTGCTATCGCCGGTGCTGATCACCGGCTGGGGCACTCATCACCCGCTCGGAACCGCCGGCGCGGGGCTCGCGACCAGCATCGCGATCGCCGCGGGCGTTGTGTTCCTGTGGATCTACTTCGTGCGGCTCGAGCACTACGTGAAGCTCGACGCATCGCAGTGGGCGCCGCGCGGCGCCGTGATCCGCCGCATCCTCAACATCGGTCTGCCCGCCGGTGGCGAGTTTCTCATGATGTTCGTGATCATCGGGGTCATCTACTGGGTCATCCGCAGCTTCGGCCCCGCGGCGCAGGCGGGCTTCGGTATCGGCGGGCGCGTGATGCAGGCGATGTTCCTGCCGGTGATGGCGATCGCGTTCGCCGCTCCGGCGGTGGCGGGTCAGAATTTCGGTGCGCGCAAGTTTGGCCGGGTCCGCGAGACCTTCAAGAGCGCAGCCCTGGTGTCCTCGGTGCTGATGGTGGTGCTGACCCTGGTGTGTCAGTGGCGGCCGGAGGTGTTCATCCAGTTCTTCAGCCGCCAGCCCGACGTGGTCGCGGTCGGCGCCGGGTACCTGCGGATCATCTCCTGGAACTTCGTCGCCACCGGGCTGATCTTTACCTGCTCGGGGCTGTTCCAGTCGCTCGGTAACACCTGGCCGTCGCTCGTCAGCTCGGCCTCGCGCCTCTTCACCTTCGTACTGCCCGCGGTTTATCTGTCGATGCAGCCGCGCTTCACGCTCACGCAGGTGTGGTATCTCTCGGTGGCGACGGTGACCCTGCAGGCGATCACCAGCCTGCTACTGCTGGCGCGTGAGTTCCGTCGCCGCCTTGGGCCCGCGCAGGTCGAGGCTGCCGCTGCGGCGAGCGGCACGACCGGTCCCGCTTAGGCGCGTCTTAAGGCTCGCCGCTACTTCCCCGGCTCGCTGCCCGGCTTGGGGTCGGCGAGCGGGAAGGACTGTGCACCCGCCGGCGTCGTGGTGGCGGCAGCCGGTGAGGGCGCAGTCGGCGGCGTTGCCGGCGCCGCGGATGCCTGGCGCTGTCCTTCGGTGCTCGTCGACACCGCGGCGACGAAGCGCCGCGCGATGTCATCGTTGCTGCGCACCGCGCCCGACAGGATGTCGGCGGAGGCGACTCCGGGCTTGCGGTAGTAGTCCCCGTCGGCACGATCGTCGATGCTGATCACCGAGCCATCGAGGGCCAGCCCGACGAAGGCGCCGCGGCTGCGCGAGTAGGAGTAAACCTCTGCCTTGAATGAGGCATCCGTTCCGGCCGAGGCGTTACGGCCGACGGGGCCCGCGGCCACCGAAGCATCGCCACCGAGCGTGACCTTGCCGCCGTTGATGCCCTCGATCCCCTTGGGCGTCGTGAACACCAGCACCACGTCGGTGAGCTGCAGCCCCCACTGGAAGCCAAAGCTCCCGCCCGTCATGGTGATGAACACCGGATCGGTGAAGCGGCCGCTCTTGTCACGCACGATCAGCACGCCGTGGCCGCGCCGGCCGCCGAAGAACCAGGCGATCTTGGTCATGTCGGGGATGACGGCGATGCCGTAGGCGCGCTCGAGCAGCCGGTCCGGAATCGCCTGGTCCCGCGAGTCGCGCAGCTCTGCCAGGACCTGGGTGGCGGTGAGCAGGCGTGCCTGCTCGCGTTCCTGAGCCTGAGCGGCGGTGGCGCCGATGAGCAGTGCGACGGCGGTGAGGAGCGTCAGGCAGGTAGTGCGGGTGCGCATGGTTCGATTTCCCTCTGTGCATGCGGCCTGTCGCCCTTCGCCGACAGTCGCGCATGAGAATGACCTGCGGACTTTAACTCAGACGCAGCCTGATGGGAGCAGTTCCGCGGTGAACGCCGCAGTTCAGTGCCGGTTCAGCTCAATAATAGATCGACAGGAAGACCTCGAGCACGTTGGCGTCGAGCTTGTAGAGCGGCTCGTTGCCGGCGCCGTATTGGGCGGCGAGCAGCGCATCCCGGAAGTCCTTGTAGTTGATCATCATCCGGTCGTAGCGGATGTTGGCCGTGCTCTTATGGATCCACGGCACGTGCGGGATGCTGGTGAACTCGTAGGACGCCCCGAGGCCCGCCGTCCAGCTGTCGAAAGCGGCCAGCTCGCGGTCGCGCGCCTCGAAATTCGAGTAGTTGGCGTACGGGAACAGGTCGCTGTAGAAGCTGGCGTGGGTCTGCGTGTAGTAGCGCAGCGACGCATCGAACACCCAGCTATGCCACATCGGGAAGGTGTAGTCGGTCTCCGCGGTGCTGCCGACGATGCCGTAGGTGTCGTGGTACAGGCGATACGAGGCGGTCAGCGCCGCGCGCCACGGCAGGTAGTACTTGATCTGCACCGAGCCGGCGTTGCTGGTGCGTGTATTGGGATAGATCTGCGGCGCCAGCGTGAAGCCGAGGCCACCCGGGGACAGGTAGCGGATCTCGCGGTACGGGTTCGCGAGATAGCCCTGGTCGGTGTCGATCTCGTAGTTGAGCCCCATCAGCATGTTGCGCGTCAGGATCTGCGTCATGCCGAAGGTGTAGCCGCGATGATCGGCCCGCTGGTGGAAACTCGGGTCGTTGATGATGTCGGGGCAGTAGGTACCGGTCGGGTGCGGCGCGTTGCAGATGTCGCGGTAGACCTGGTCCCAGCCGCGTCGGTAGCTGAGGGTCACGGTGGTCAGGTCACCGAACATGTCCTGGCTCACCGAGTAGTAGGTCGTGTTGGCCTTGTAGTCAGGCTCGATGCTGTTGATGAAGCCGACGCTGTAAGTGGTCTTGCCGTGCAGGTAGTCGGCACCGCCGGTCCACTGCTTGCGGATCTCCTTGTACGGGCTCGCCGACAGCTTCACGTCGATCGAGGCGCTGGTGATCATGTCCTCGTAGTAGTTCGCGGTCAGCGACAGGTTGTCGCCGACTTTCTTGCGGATCAGCACCGAGGGTCCCTGCACGGTGATGTCACCACCCTGGTAGGAGTGGTACATGAGATCCGCCTCGTCCTCGGGGAGTACGCCGGCGAGCGCCGGCGCGGCCACCACGCACAGA
The DNA here is from genome assembly GCA_035568235.1 of Steroidobacteraceae bacterium. GTDB lineage: Bacteria > Pseudomonadota > Gammaproteobacteria > Steroidobacterales > Steroidobacteraceae > 13-2-20CM-66-19. Next base: position 80,197 of record DATMOK010000019.1, read on the forward strand.
GCGAGGAAGGTGCGGGCGAAGGGCGGCAGCGCACGGGAGCCGCGCGCACCGGCACGCGGTGCCGCCCGACTCACCCGCGTACCCCCTTGGGTGTGATCACCCGCGCGCCCCGCGGCTAGCCGGCAAGGCTAGTTGCATCCGCAGCCGCCTCCGACCGCGCCGGTGGCGCCGTGCGAGCCCTCACGGGTCTCGAACACGTGATCGCGATAATTAGCCGCGATGCCGTCGCGGCTCAGCGCCATGATCGGATCGGCCAGGTGCTCGCGCTCGTAGGGCTTCACCCACGGCTCGACGGAGGCACAGCCGGCGAGTGAGCCGAGGAGCGCGAGCGAGGCAAGCAGCAGGCGCGCTGCCACCCGGCCACGCCCCCGATTCACGTCCCCGCCCAGCTGCGCGCCACCCATCGTGTTACTCCCGCACCAGCGTCCGGATGCTGTCGAGATACTCGTTCTCATCGCCGGGCTTGTAGCCGCGGTGGAGTACCCGCACCTTGCCGGTGCGGTCGATGATCACGGTGCTCGGCATGCCGGCGACATCGTACATCTTGCTGACCTTGCTCTCCTTATCATAAAGAATCGGAAAGCTCACGGGGGTCTGCTGCAGCCAGGCATTCGCCGCGTTCGAGTCCGGCTCCACGTTGACCCCGATCAGCGTGAATCCGAGCTTGTTGTACTTTTTGTAAATGCTCTCGAGCAACGGCATCTCCGTGCGGCAGGGGCCGCACCAGCTGGCCCAGAAATTGAGCATCACCACCTGGCCCTTGTACTGCGCCAGGCTCACGGTCTGCCCGCCCTTGGCGCCGAGCGAGAACTGCGGCGCGGGTGAGCCGGTGGGGTCCTGCGCCAGCGCCGGCAACGCCAAACCCAAGGTGGCAATGACGGCTACGATTCGGTTCCTCATGATGCGTCCCTCCTGACTAGAAGAAGACGGTCGTACCCAATCGCGCTTCGAGGTTGTTGGTGAGCTTGGTGACACCGAGCAGGCTCGACTGAAAGACGTGATCCTGCACAGTGAAGTGCACCGCCAGCCAGTCGCGTGGCACTACGCGGTAGCCGGCGCCAAAGTTCACCGTGAACTTCGTATCCCCGGCGAAATCGGTGGCGCCGAAGCCGCCGAGGAGATAGAAAGCGCTCGTCATGGCGATGCCACGACCGACAAAGGCCTCGCCCGGCAGGAAGTTGTAGCCGAGTGACAGGTCGTAGTACGTGAAGCGCCTCTCATTGTCGGTAAGCAGGTTCAGGTTGCCGCTCAGAGTCTCGAAACTGGTACGCCCGCCGCGCGAGCGGCCGGCCTCGCCCTGGAAGAAGAAGTCCTCCGTGACGTGGTAGGCGAGCGTCACGCCGTAGTCCGGATTGGTGCCGAAGTCCTCGATCGACAGCGCGCCGTAGAACAAGCCGAGCTCGACGTTCGAGCTCTTGATGCGCGGTACCTTGATCGTGCGCCGCTCGACCTGCGGCTCGATCACCCGCGGTGGCGTCTGATCGGTATCGGCCGTGGTGGCATCGGGCGCCGGCTGCTCGGCCTTGGAGCCATGGTGGAACCAGTGGCGCACCGTGGCGCAGCCGGGGAGCACGCTGAGCGCCGCGGTCAGAAGAAGAATGCGAATCCCAGTTTCCATTCGTCGGCTTCCTCGTTCTGATTGCGCGTCGTGAAAATGTAGTGCGCCTTGAACTCGCCGCGCAGGAAGAAGCGGCGCGTCAGGTAGTAGCGGATACCACCGCCAGCGTACGCCGACTGCTCCGTGCGGTTGGTCGGAGTCACCAGCGTGGCCTTGGGCTCGGTATGCACGATGCCGGTGCCGAGCATCAGGAACGGTGACCAGCGCGATTCCGGCGACAGCACGTGCGTGAGGCCGATATCGCCGGTCTCGCCGTTGGAGAAGCTGCCGAGGAACTGGCCGCCGGACAGCTCGAGTGCCAGCTGCGGAGTGAGCGACATCGACCAGTAGGCCGAGATCAGGTTCGCCCCGCCGTACGCCCCGGCGAAGATGCCGACCTCATAGCGATGCGAGGTGAATCCCGCCTGGTCGCCGAGCTCGAACTTGAAGGGCGAGCCGTCGGCGAGCACCGTCTTCAGCATGTCGCGCTGCGCCGCCCAGCCCTCGACGCCGTGCTCGGTGCGCACCTTGAACCAGTCGGTACGGCGGAACAGCACCGTAACGCTTTCATCGCGCGGCACGGCGTGAAACACCGGATAGCCGCGACCCGGCCCGGTGTGCAGCTCGAGATACGGCTCGGTTACGAACAGTTGCAGGTATTCGCGCGCCGCGCTCACCGCCGGCACCAGGAGCCACGCGAGCAGCAGCGCGCCGACGAGCGCAGGCCGCGATGTGCGCCTCAGCAACTCCGACCTGTGCTCAGTTGACCGGTACTGCGGGGTCGAACGGGTTGTTGAAGTACTGTGCGCCAATATCCAGCCATTCCGACAACACGCGAAGCTCCGCTTGATTCAGCCAGCCCGGATGCTGTCCATTTGCCGCGAACTGGCTGAAGAACTGGGCCGACAGGCCGCCGTTCGCCGCGCCCGCATTCAGGAATGGACCCACCGACTGGGTCTTCATATTAACAACTATGTTGTGGGGGAACAGCAGCTCCGCGTACGAGGTCAGCTCCGGCGGATTGGTGGCCGAGACGCTGTTCGTGAGGTCGAGATTGGCAGCCGGCGCCTGCGGCGCGCCCGCGGCGGTGGTCGGGCTGTGGCAGCCGCCCTGCGTACAGGTGCGGCTGATCGTCGCGTTGACCGGATCGGGTCGCACCGCGTCCCAGATCTTCTGGATGTGCTGCGGATAGTTGATGATGATGAGGCAGTTCGCCGACCAGCTGGTGGCGCACAGCGCGCTGGTCGGAATGGCCGGGATCGGATTGGTGGGATCGGTGTAGCTGTAGGTGATCGGCGGATTCGGGGTCGCCTGCGCGGGATTGGTCCACACATCGGTGTACAGGACGTTCACGCTCGGCACCATCTGCAGGCAGGGTGGCGTATCGCTCGAGCAGCTGACCGCCATGCGCGCCTGCGCCATGGTCTCGCCGTTGTCAGTCGGGATGAAGGCTGCCGGTCCGGTGGCGATGGTGTGCGGGAAGGCGATGCCCGCGGCGCCTCCGTCCCACGCCGGGCTGAACAGGCCCTGGCGTCCGTGCGAGGCCGGTTGCTGCGCGCCGCCCTGCGGTTTGTGGCAGCCGTTGCAGGACAGCGTCTCGCCCGGCTGCAGTTGCAGCCACGCGCCCTGCGGCGCCGTGATGGCGCGCGCGTTGGCATCGAGCACGCTCACCCGGAAGGCCACCTGCGCCGGCACCTCGAGGTGCACCGAGCCGTCGGGCTCGATCGGCGCATAGCCCATGATCTGGATCATGTAATTGCTGGCGCCGAAGGCGGCGTTCGACAGGTTCACGACCGTCTTGTCGGGGATCGAGACCGCCTTCTCCAGGCGGATGAACCGCGCCGGACGGTTGCTCGCCGGCGTCTGGACCGGGTCGGCCAGCGTCGCGATGTTCACCGGGGTGCTGGTGCGCGGATTCACCGCCAGGCCGTCGATGTCGTAGACACTCCTTATATCCAGCACGCCGACGCCGCCGCTGGCGAACGACTCGGCCTGCCCGCTCGGCACCGAGTCGGCGATGATGTTGGGGGTGGGCTTGGGCTGCGTGGCCACGATGTCGGTCACCATCACGCCCTCGACCGGCGCCAGCACCGGCATCAGGGTGTTCTGCGCCGGGTCCAGCATCCATACGCTGTAGAGCGGCAGCGCACTTTGCGCCGTGGCACTTGCGAGCCCCGCGGTGGTGCACGGCACGATGCTGGGCGGCGTGGTCGTAGTATCGAGCAGCCGGCATTCCGTCCAGCTCACGAGGATGCGACCCGTACCGTCCCACAGCGGATAGGCGGAGTTGAAGCGCCCGCCGGGCGAGGGGCCCGGGATGGTGTAGATGTTCTGCAGCAGCGTCGCCGGCGTCTGTGCCGGTCCGGGATACGCAGCCGACACGTAGTTGTCAGGCGGCGCCTGCAGCGACTGGAAGTCCTCGGCGTAGTGCACGCCATCGATCACCACCAGGTTGCCGCCGTCGTCGACGTCGGTGTACTGGCGGATGAGCGCCATGATGCCGCCGGTCTGCATCTCGTGCGGCTGCACGAACTCGACCACCGTGGGGGTGGTGGTGCCGGGTAGCGGCGTGCCCGTCAGGTGGCTGTTGGCGCCGTAGTAGAGCTCGAGGTCCGTGCCGTCGGGGTTGGACGAGAACAGCGACATGGCGTCGTGACCCGGCGTATGGTCCCAGCGGCTCCACAGCACGCGCCCGCTCTGCAGCACGGTCGCATCGAGGTCGTGGCTCTGGTTGAAGGAGATCTGGTGGATGCTGGTGCCGTTGGCGTCCATGACCTCGAGCACGAACGCTGGCTCCTGCCGCTCCTCATCGTTGTAGGAGAACTGCGGGAAGCCGTAGTTGAGCAGCACGCCCTGCGACTGCGACTGCCGGGTGCTCGAGAACACGACCCGGCCGTCGGCCAGGTAGTGCGGCGACACATCGTTGACAGTGTCCGGATCGGGATCGATGGCGGGATTGATCACCGGGGTCAGCGTGTCGGTGGCGATGACGTACTGCCAGATGCGCCACGACGGCGGATTCTTGGTCTGCTGGTTCTTGGTGAGCGGCCCGCGCATGGCAAATATCACCTGCGTGCCGTCGGCCGACACGTCGACGTCCTTGACGTCGTACATGGAGCCGGCGGTGACGCGCGAGGTGATGTTGGTCTCGACGGCGCTCGGCGAGGCGCTGGCGCGCATGTAGAGGTCCGCGCCCGGCACCAGGTCGCGCATGATCCGCAGGTCGTCCTGCTTGAGCGTGCCGTCCACGTTGGTCGGCACCATGCGCTTCACGTAGAAGATCGGATAGTCGATCGTGCCGGGGTCGCTCCCCTGGCTGTTGGCGATGTTGACGCTGCCGGTGCCGCCGCTGCCGTTGCCGGCGCACGCCGCGAGCATCACGGCGAGAATCGCCGCCAATGCACCCGCCGTGGCGCGCCGCCACAGCTGCCTAACCGGTCGTACGCTCGTCTCCACGTTGCACCACCGTATTGCGCCTGCGTCCGCGGGCGCGAATGTAACGTAATTCACGGTCACCCTGATCACTTTTGACATTGCGGCACTTCGTCACGGTACCGGCGCGCGGCGCGTGTTCTGCTCAGCCTACGCGCAGCCACTACCCGAGTCGCTACTAGGTAGTCATTCGGGGGGTGGCCCGCCGTGAACTGGCTCGCAGTTCTCCGCGCAATGATCGGCGCGGCGCACACACCAACAAAACTGTCTGCGAGCAGCGACGTCCGGCACTTGAGACATTCGGGGCGGGGTTGCGCAGGCCGTATAGTCGGCTCGCGCTTTTGGGAATTGCAGGGAGACGACGAGCGCCATGAATGTCACGACTACAGGCACAGGTCGCAACGCAACACGCGCCACGCTCTCAGCGTGTATGCTGTTGGTACTCGCGCAGCCGTTCGCGCCCGCCCATGCAGGGCCCAACGAGCAGGCGAAGCGCATCTACGAGCGCATCGCCGGCATCCCGCCCTCAGCGGCGGAGCTCACGACGATGACGAACGACATCTGCGGTGGTCCGTGCGCCGCGGGTGCCGCGGGCGTCGCTCCGGGCAGCGCCGGGCTGCTGCAGGCGGCGACGGTCGCCACCAGCGCGCCGTCCTTCTACAACGTGACGCTGAAGAATTTCGCGATGCCGTGGACCAACCGCGCCGCCACGGTGTTCTCGCCGCTCAATGACTCCGTAGCGACCGTGATCGGCATGGTGCGCGACAACGTGCCCTTCAACACCGCCCTCGACGCCGACATTCTCTATACGAGCAACGCCTCGGGGCTGCCGGCGCCGTCGTCGGCCAATGACAATCACTATGCGACCGCCGAGACCAACGGCGTCAACCTGATGGCGACCCTGGTGCGCGGCACCCAGTCGGGCGTGTATGGCACGCCGACCGCGGCCACCGCCGGGCTCATCACCACGCGCGGCATGGCGTCCGCCTTCTTCATCAACGGCACCAACCGCGCGATGTTCCGTTTCACGATGATCAATCAGTTCTGCAGCGACCTGCCGGCATTCGCCGATACCACGCGGCCGACGGATCACGTCCGTCAGGACGTGGCGCGCTCACCGGGCGGTGACAGCCAGATCTTCATGAACACCTGCGTAGGCTGCCACAGCGGCATGGACGCGATGGCCCAGGCATTCGCCTACTACAACTACAACGCCACCACCGGGGCGATGGTCTATACGCCGGGTCAGGTGCAGCCGAAGTACCTGATCAACTCGCAGAACTTCATCTACGGCTACGTGACCCCGGATGACAGCTGGGTCAACCACTGGCGGCAGGGCCCGAACACGGTGCTCGGCTGGTCGGCGGGGCTCCCCGGCAGCGGCAGCGGCGCCAAGTCTCTCGGCCAGGAGCTCGAAGCGAGCACCACCTACGCGCAGTGCCAGGTCTCCAAGGTGTTCCAGGCGGTGTGCTTCCGCGCGCCGGTGAGCAGCACCGACCTGACGACGGTCGCCTCGATCACCTCGAGCTTCACTTCCGGCGGCTACAACCTCAAGCAGGTGTTCCAGCAGTCCGCCGCCGCCTGTCCGGGGCCTTAAGGGAGCACCACGATGTACGCCGCCTTGGAACACGCCATGGACAAGATTCTCGCCCGCCGCGCGCTGCAGTACGCTGCCGCGGCCCTGATGCTGACCGCGCTCGCCGCCTGCAGCTCCTCCGGAGGGGCGCCGACGACGGTCAATCAGAACCAGACGACCTCCAATACGCAGGCCTACACCGGACCGCCGGCGCAGAACGCTGACATCCAGGCGTTCCAGGTCAACCTGTGGCAGAACATCATTCCCTCGAACCGCTGCGGTGGCTGCCACCACCAGAGCGGACAGTCGCCGATGTTTGCGCGCTCGGACGACGTGAATCAGGCGTACCAGGCGGCGCTGCCGCTCGTGAACCTCACCAACCCCAGCCAGTCGACCCTGGTGCTGAAGGTCGGCGGCGGACACAACTGCTGGGTCGCAGACCCCTCGGCGTGCGCCGCCACCATGCTGCAGTGGATCCAGAACTGGCTCGGCGCCGGGGCCACGTCCAGCACCTCGGTTGTGCTCACGGCGCCGCCGGTCCAGGCTGCCGGCGGCGGCAAGCAGTTCCCGGCGGATCCGACCGTCGGCAACCCGAGCTACCAGGCGAGCGTCTATCCGCTGCTCACCAGGTTCTGCTCCGGCTGCCACAACCCGTCCTCGGCGAGCCCGCAGCAGCCGTACTTCGCCGATCCCAACAACATCGACGCCGCCTATGTTGCGGCGCAACCCAAGATCAATCTCGCGCAGCCCAACCAGTCGCGCTTCTACGAGCGCCTCGCCAACGAGTTCCATCACTGCTGGCCGACGGCGAGCTCGAACGGCGCACCCGACTGTCCGGGAAGCGCCGCCGCGATGCTCGCGCAGATCACCGCCTTTGCGAACGGCATCCCGATCACGCCCATCGACCCGACCCTGGTGGTCTCGAACGCGGTGAGCCTCACCCAGGGCACGATCGCCTCGAGCGGCAGCCGCTTCCAGGGGTCGATGATCGCCCAGTACATGTTCGAGACCGGCCAGGGCTCGACCGCCTATGACACGAGCGGCGTGACGCCCGAAGCGGACCTCACGCTCTCCGGCAACGTCAGCTGGGTGGGCGGCTGGGGCCTCAGTTTCGCCATGGGCAGCTCCGCCCAGGCCTCGACCAGCGCGAGCGCCAAGTTCGCCAACATGATCCAGGGATCGGGTGAGTACTCGATCGAGGCGTGGGTGGCGCCGGCCGACGTCGCGCAGACCAACGCCTGGATCGTGAGCTACTCGGGCAGCAACACGACGCGCAACGTGACGCTCGGCCAGGCCACCGAGCAGTACGAGGGCTTCACCCGCTCGAGCGTAACCGACACCAACGGCATGCCGGCGCTCGTCACCACCACGGCCAACGGTGCCGCCCAGGCGGCCCTGCAGCACGTCGTGCTCACCTACGATCCGGTCAATGGCCAGAAGATCTACGTGAACGGCATTTTCACCGGCGACGCGGATCCCTCCAAGGGCGGCTCGTTCGCCAACTGGGACAGCAGCTTCGCGCTGGTGCTCGGCAACGAGACCAGTGGGCAGCGCCAGTGGCAGGGTGTGATCAAGATGGTCACCATGTACAACACCGCGCTC
>DATMOK010000020.1:0-129725 GCA_035568235.1 Steroidobacteraceae bacterium
CGCCACAAACTGACCACCGTTGGTCTCGGCCATCACCTTCGTCAGCGCCGCCGTCAACGTCGTCTTCCCGTGGTCCACGTGACCAATCGTGCCGACGTTCACGTGCGGCTTGTTGCGCTCAAATTTCTCTTTGGACATGGCTGGCTTCCCGAACTCAAAGACGCTTCCAACACTCAACTTAGCTCAGTCCGGTCGACTGGAGCCCACGACCGGAATCGAACCGGTGACCTCGTCCTTACCAAGGACGTGCTCTACCGACTGAGCTACATGGGCTCGGCCCGGACGTCGACCGCGGACAGATCTGGAGCGGGTGATGGGAATCGAACCCACGTCATCAGCTTGGAAGGCTGAGGTTCTACCATTGAACTACACCCGCCGCTGATGCCGCGCATCCGCCGACCGCGAGCCTTCGAACGCACGCAACCCTCCGCCCCCCGGGTGGTGGAGGGGGAAGGATTCGAACCTTCGAAGGCGTAAGCCGGCAGATTTACAGTCTGCTCCCGTTGGCCGCTTGGGTACCCCTCCGCAAAACGAGCCGCGTATTTTGATTTCGGAGGGTCGGGGTGTCAATGCGTCCTTGGCCCGATATTTGCTTATCCGGCGTCCCCCGGCCCCGCCTTGGGGGAGGCTCGAGGCCGTCCCGGCGGGGCGGGTCTGGCGGGCGCGGCGGCGGCGAGGCGCTCGGCGAGCGCCGGGGTCAGGAGGCGCGTCCCCCCCGGCTTGAGGCCGGACGGCAGTTCAATCGGCCCGTAACGGAGGCGCATCAGGCGGCTGACCTCGAAGCCGACCGCCTGCCACAGGCGCCGAACCTCGCGGTTTCGGCCCTCGTGGAGGACAACCCGGAACGTTCCGCCATCGGTGCGCCCGCCCTGGGGCGGCCCCGGCCCTCGCCCCTGCCCCTCAGCCCAGCTCGAGCTCTCGATCCGGTCGAAATGCGCCGGGCCATCCTCGAGGGGAACGCCCAGGAGAAGCCGCCCGAGGACCTCAGCCGAGGGCCTGCCGCGGACCCGTACCAGGTATTCGCGCTCGATCTCGCTCGAGGGATGCATCAGGCGATGCGCGAGAGTGCCGTCCGTGGTGAGGAGCAGCAGTCCGGAGGTGTTGACATCGAGGCGCCCGACGCTCACCCAGCGGCCATGCTTTGGCGGGGGCAGCCGCTCGAAGACGGTCGGGCGCCCCTCGGGGTCGCTGCGGGTCGTGACCTCACCGAGCGGCTTGTAATAAAGGAGTACCTCCCGGGGATGGGGCTGCCCGGGGACGAGTTTCAGGCGCTTTCCGTCGAGGCGGATATCGTCCGCGGCAGTCGCCCGATCGCCGAGCTTTGCGGTGCGTCCCGCAACGCTCACCCGGCCGGCGCGGATCCACCCCTCGATCGCGCGACGGGAGCCGAGGCCCGCCTCGGCGAGCAGCTTCTGCAGGCGGATCATGCGCGCCTGCGGGCTATCGCCCCGGTCGCGCCACTGCCCTCATAACGGAAGGTGTTAAGCAGATGTCCTCGCACCGCTTGCCGGAAGCACGAGCGGAAGGTTAGAAGTACTGCATGATCTACGACAACATCCTCGGCACGATCGGCAAAACCCCGGTCGTCCGTATCCAGCGCCTGGCACCGTCGCATGTCACGCTGTACGCGAAGTGCGAGTTCTTCAACCCGCTGTCGTCGGTGAAGGACCGGCTCGCGATCGCCATCATCGAGGACGCCGAGCGCACCGGGAAGCTCAGGCCCGGGCAGACGGTGGTCGAAGCCACCTCCGGCAATACCGGCATCGCGCTCGCCATGGTCTGCGCCGCCAAGGGGTATCCCTTCGTCGCCGTCATGACCGAGACGTTCTCGGTCGAGCGGCGCCGCCTCATGCGGATGCTGGGCGCGAGGGTGATCCTCACGGCCGCGGCGGAGCGCGGCTCAGGGATGGTGCGCAAGGCCGCCGAGCTCGCCGAGAAACACGGCTGGTTCCTGGCGCGGCAGTTCGAGAACGAGGCCAATCCCGCCTATCACCGCAACACCACGGGCCCGGAGATCCTCCAGGATTTCGTCGGCCGGCGCCTCGATTACTTCGTGACCGGCTGGGGTACGGGCGGGACGCTGACGGGAGTCGGGGAGATGCTGCGGCTCGCGCGCCCGGAGGTTCAGGTCATCGCCTGCGAGCCCGCCGGCGCGCCGCTGCTTTCCGCACAGACCTGGGCGCCGCACAAGATCCAGGGCTGGACGCCGGACTTCATTCCCGCGGTCCTGAAGCGCGAGGTCGCGCACCGGATCGTGACCGTCACCGACACCGAGGCGCTGGAGTGCGCGCGCTCCCTCGCCCGCAGCGAAGGGATCCTGTGCGGCATCTCCTCGGGCGCGACCTTCGCGGCGGCACTCAAGGTCGCAGCCGATGCGTCCCCCGGGGCGGTGATCCTCGCCATGCTGCCGGATACGGGTGAGCGCTATCTCTCGACCGTGTTGTTCGAGGGGATCGCCGATGGGGGCGACCCCGAACCGTAGGGCTCTGCCCGGCGACCTGCTCTATCCTTGCCCTCCATGGATGCGCGTCGCTACGCGGCCCTGTCGGATCCGTTTCCCATGTGGCGCGGCGGGCAGCTCCATGGTGGTCGCATCGCCTATGAGACCTGGGGAAGGCTGAACGCGGCCCGCAGCAACGCGCTGCTCCTTTTCACCGGACTGTCCCCGCCCGCGCATGCCGCCTCGTCCGAGGCGGATCCGGGCGAGGGTTGGTGGCAGGGGATGGTGGGGCCGGGGCTGGCGCTCGACACCGAGCGCTACTTCGTCATCTGCGTCAACTCCCTCGGTAGCTGCTTCGGATCCTCGGGGCCGGCATCGAACGATCCGGCGACCGGCACGGCCTACCGCCTGACCTTCCCGGATCTGTCGGTCGAGGACATCGCTCGCGGCGGCTATGAGGTGACACGGGAGCTTGGGATCGAGCGCCTCGATACCGTCATGGGCCCCTCCCTCGGGGGCATGGTGGTGCTCGCCTACGCGGCGCTGTTCCCGGGGGCCGCGCGGCGCCTGGTATGCATCTCGGGGACCATGGCCGCCTCGCCGTTCGCCATCGCACTGCGCTCGATTCAGCGCGAGACGATCACCAAGGATCCGGCCTGGCGGGACGGGGACTACCCGAGCGACCGCCCGCCCATCACCGGACAGCGCATCGCCCGCAAGCTCGGCACCGTCACCTACCGCTCGGCGGCCGAATGGCAGCAGCGCTTTGCCCGCCAGCCCATCCGCGAGGACATGGCAAGCACCGACCCCTTCGCCTCGGAATTCGCCATCCAGGGATACCTCGAGTCGCTCGCGGTGCGCTGGGTCAATGTGTTCGATGCCAATTGTTACCTGTACCTGTCCCGCGCCATGGACCGCTTCGACCTCACCGCCCACGGCGATCCGGTGGCCCTCTTCAGGCGCGCCAAGCTCGCACGGGCGCTGGTGATTGGCGTGCAGACCGATCTGCTCTTCTCGGTCGGCGAGCAGCAGGCGATCGCCCGGGCGCTCGAGGCGGCGGGTGTCGGAACGCGCTTCGCGCCGCTTGCCTGTATCGAGGGGCACGATGCGTTCCTCGTGGACCTTCAGACTTTCGGCGCCGAGATCGGGGGGTTCTTGCGTGAAAGCTAGGGGAAAATTAGGTTAAGTGGCGGCTGTACGGGCTAGGCGCCAGAGGCATAATGGCAGCGGGGGAACGTTGATCAGCATCGAAGGACCGATGACGAGAATATAAAGAATGACTGAAGGATCTATGGAACGCCGTCTGCATACCCGGCATCGAGCCCGGACGATCGTGTATATCACGGTCCCCGGAGGCCGCCGCAAGCTTTGCAAGGCGGTCAACCTGAGTGCCACCGGCGTGTTCATCGAGACGACGAACTTAGGCCTGCGCAAGGGTCAGCAGGTCGTGCTCTCGTTCGCCATCAACCTCGGCACCGTGATCAAGCTCCATCGGCGCACCGCCGTCGTCGCGCACGTCTCGCGCGGTGGCACGGGGCTCATGATGGAGACCTACGCCCAGGCCTCGAGCTGAATCGCACGCGGACGCTGCGCGTGGCGCCGGAGTGGTACGCTCCGCAGCGCCGCCGCGTAGGAGACGTCCATGCCTGAGCTCAAGTCCGTATCGCGCCGTCACGTGTTGCAACGGCTCGCCCTCGCGTTCCCCCTGACTCTGCTCGCATCCAGTCGCGGCGCACGCGGCGCCCCGGCGCCGCAGCCGCTTCTCGATGCAACCAGCCCGCAGGCCAGCGCGGTGAAGTACGTCGAGGACGCCAAGCAGGCGAGCGGCTCCCCTAAGGGCACCTGCGCGAACTGCGGTCTGTACCAGGGTGCCAACGGCTCCCCCCAGGGTGGGTGTCAGCTCTTTCCCGGCAAGGACGTCAAGGCCGCAGGCTGGTGCGCGATGTGGTCGCCGCAGATGTGACCATGGTGAAGCGCGAGCTGCTGTCGATCATTGCTCTGACCTGCCTCGCCGCCTGCTGCCCGGCGAGCTGCTTGGCGGACGCGGGCCAGGCGAAAGCCCCCGAGCGCCTGCCTTCGATCGCCGCGAAGACGCAGGCGATGCGCCACATGCCAGGGCTCCTCGACCTGTACTGGGATGAGAAAGGCGGCAAACTCTTTCTCGAGATTCCGCACCTCGACGTCGAGCTGCTGTATCTCGAATCGCTCCCCTTCGGCGTGGGCTCCAACGATCTCGGCCTCGATCGCGGCCAGGTGTCGCGCGCGCGCATCGTGCGTTTCGAGCGGATTGGACCCAAGGTGCTGCTGGTCGAGCCGAATCAGGATTTCCGCAGCTCCGCGACTTCCGCGCCCGAGCAGCTCGCGGTCACGCAGTCCTTTCCCGAATCCGTGCTCGCCGGATTCAAGGTCGAGGCGGAGGAGACCGCCGTGGCCGGCAAGCAGCCGGCGGTGCTGGTCGATGCCACCGACTTCTTCGTGCGCGACGCGCACAACGTCGCCGAGACGCTGGCCAGGAACAAGCAGGACACCTACAAGCTCGACCCGTTGCGCTCAGGCGTAGCGCTCGATGGCACGGCTGCCTTTCCCAGGAACATCGAGGTCGAAGCGATCCTGACCTTTGCAGCCGACTCCATCGCCAAGAGCAAGCTCGTCGATGAGGTGACGCCCGATCCGCATGCACTGACGGTGCGGGAGCATCAGGCGTTCATCGAGCTGCCGGGCCCGGGCTTCGTGCCGCGCCGCTTCGATCCGCGTGCCGGGTTCTTCGACCTGACCTACAGAGACTACACCGCACCGCTCGGCGCGCCCCTGGATCAGCAGCTGATCCTGCGCCATCGGCTGGTCAAGGAGGATCCGGCCTGCGCCGCGAGCTGCAAGCCGCTCGCGCCGATCCGCTACTACATCGACCGCGGCGCGCCCGAGCCGGTGCGAAGCGCACTCCTCGAGGGGGCGCGCTGGTGGGATCAGGCCTTCCAGGCGGCCGGCTGGGCGCCCGGAACCTTCCAGGTGGAGCTGCTGCCCGAGGGCGCGGATCCCATGGATTCCCGCTACAACATCGTGCAGTGGGTGCACCGCTACACCCGCGGCTGGTCGTACGGCTGGCCGGTGGCCGACCCGCGCACTGGGGAGATCATCAAGGGCAACGTCACGCTCGGCTCGCTGCGCGCGCGGCAAGACTACCTGATTGCCGAAGCGCTGCTGTCGCCGTATGGCAAGGGCGGCCCCGACCTGACGCAGCGCGATCCGATGAGCGAGATGGTGCTCTCGCGCCTGCGGCTGCTCGCCGCGCACGAGGTCGGGCACACGCTCGGGCTGGTGCACAACTTCGCCGCCAGCGCCTACCCGCATACGCCGGCGCAATCGGTGTCGGTGATGGACTATCCGCATCCGTGGATCACGCTGGACGCAAGTGGCGCGCCCGACCTGTCGCAGGCGTACGCCGCAAACATCGGCGACTGGGACAAGGTGGCCATCAACTACGGCTACCGGCAATTCGCGAGCCCGGCGCAGGAGGCGGCCGGCCTGGAGCGGATCCTAGAGGACTCGGCGCGAACCGGCCTGGTCTTCATCACCGACGCCGATGCCAGGGCCGTGAGCAGTGCGCACCCGTATGCGCACATGTGGGATAACGGCGCCGATCCGGCTGTAGAGCTCGAGCGCATCCTCAGCGTGCGTGCGGCAGCGCTGGCGCGCTTCGGCGAGAACGCGATCCGCCACGGGGTGCCGCTCGCCCAACTCGAGGACACCCTGGTGCCGCTCTACCTGCTGCATCGCTATCAGGTGGACGCGGCGGTCACCGAGATCGGCGGCCTCGACTATCGCTACCAGCTGCGCGGTGACGGCGCCCCGGGGCCTGCCATCGTCGGTGCCGAGACGCAGCAGCGTGCCCTGACTGCGGTACTGAAGACGCTGTCGCCGGAGTTTCTGACCCTGCCCGAGCCGCTGCTGAAGCTCATGCCGCCGCGGCCCCCGGGACTGCCCGCGATGCGCGAGTCCTTTCCGTCGCGCACGCAACCGGCGTTCGACCCGATCATGACGGCGGAGTCGGCCGCGGACCTGACGCTCGCGGACCTCTTCACCCCGCAGCGCGCCGCACGCCTGGTCGAATACGCAGCGCGCGATCCGAAGAATCCGACTCTGGCAGCTGTGATCGATGCGGCGCTCGCGACTACCGGCAGGTCGCAGCGCTACACCGGACTCACTCAGGCGGTGCAGCGAGCGGTGTACGTGCGCACGGTCGAGGCCCTGCTGACACTGGCAGCCAACAGCAACACGCCCTCTGAGGTGCGCGCCATTACTGAGGCCAGGCTGACCGACATCCGGCGGCACGCTGATCAAGCTGCGCCGACGGATGCGTATCTCGCCCGCAGGATCGACCTGTTCTTCAACGAGCCGTCGAAATTCGCGCCCGCGGAGCCGATCGAGGCACCGCCCGGGATGCCGATCGGGGGCGAGGACTGAGCTGAGGGGCGCGGGCGTTGACTACCACCCTTGAGCTGCGTGAGGTCAGCGTCCGTCTCGAGGACGAAGGGAAAGGTCCGGCACTGCTGCTGTTGCATGGCTTTCCGGCGACGCGGCACCTCTGGTCACTCGTCGCACCGCAGTTGCTGAGCGCCGGGTTTCGCGTTCTCGTTCCGGACCTCGTCGGCTACGGGGAATCCACGGCTCCGCGGGGCGTGCGGATCGACATGGGCAGCCAGGCTCGCTGGATGTCCGAGCTCCTCGATCGCCTGTCGGTCGCGCACCCGACCCTCATTGCGCACGACGTGGGCTCGGCGGCCGCGCAGCTCATGGTCACGGGCGCACCGGCGCGCTTTCGCGGCCTCGCGGTACTCGACGGCGTGCACCTGGGTGAGTGGGCCATGGATGCGATCGCGAGCATTCAGTCCTGGGACGAGGCGCAGGCGCAGCGACTCCCGCCGGTGCTCGCACGGCGGCTGGGCAGGAGCACGGAGCTGCGCGCGATGCTCTCGAGCTATGACGGGAGCGAGGGCGGCATGAGGCTGATCCGGGCGGCGCGGGATCTCGACCCCGGGCAGACCGCCGGCATCGCCGCGCAGCTGCGCGCCTGCCGTGTCCCCGCGGCGGTTCTGTGGGGAGAGCGGGACGAGTACTTGCCGATGGAAAGCGTAGGACGGCCGCTGGCGCAGCTGCTCGACGCACCACTCACCAAACTCCCGGGCGGACACTTCACGCCGCTCGATTGTCCGGCCGAAGTCGCCGCAGCCCTCGTCGCCTTTCTCGCGCGGCTTGCGCCCGAACGCCACTCGTAGCAGGGTCCGATCTGGCGACGGGAATGAAGGATGACGCCTTCCTGCGCAGATCTTCATCCCGGTACCATCGCAGCAGCTGCGACACGGATGGACCCCGGAGGTAACGCGATGAACAAGCATCTTCTCAACCGACGTCAGTTCGCCGCGCGCTGTGCGGCCTTCGGGTTGGCGTTGCCGGCATGGCTGGCGCAGCCGGCGGCAGCCCAGGTGAGCGGTAACGGCGCCCCCGCGAAGCCCGCCGCGCGTACCGTCAGGCTTGCGGACGGCACAGTTGTGTCGGCGCTTGGTCAGGGCTGCTGGCATCTCGGCCAGGGGAGGCATCCGCTGGCGGTCGAGGAGGAGGCCCTGCGCACTGGAATCTCGCTCGGCATGACGTTACTCGATACCTCCGGCAATTACGGCAAGGGCCGCTCCGAGGAATTTCTCAGCCACGTGCTGGCCGGTCAGCGCGGGCGCATATTTCTCGTCTCCAAGGTTGAGGGCGATGAGGTCTCGGGGGATGGCATCGCGCGTGCCTGCGCGGCGAGCCTCGCTCGTCTGGGTACCGACCACCTGGACCTGTACTTGCTGCACTGGCCGGTGCCGAGCACGGAATTCCCAGGCGTGGTCGCGGGATTTGAGCAGCTGCGCGCGGCCGGGAAAATTCGCGCCTGGGGTGTATCCAACTTCAACGTCGACCAGATGGAGGAGCTGCTGCACGTTCCGAACGGTCATCGCTGCACGACCAATCAGGTCCCCTACAGTCTCCACAACCGCCGCATCGAGGCCGATCTGCTGCCCTGGTGCAGGCAGCACGGCATGCCGGTAATGGCCTACTCCCCGCTCGGCGGCGACAACCATCTCGTGGTGGCTGACGCCACGCTCGCCCGGATCGGCGCCGCCCACGGCTGCTCGGCTGCCGCGGTGGCGCTGGCCTGGGTCATTCGCAGTGGCAGCGTGATCGCTATTCCCGAGTCGGGCTCGCCGGCGCACGTCGCGGAAAACGCCGCGGCGCTATCTACCGCGCTCACCGCGGAGGACCTCAAGAGCCTGGATGCCGCGTTTGCGGGTCCGACCGGCGCAAGCTAGGCGCGGCTCACACGCAGCAAGGCCCGATCTCGCGACCGGGACTCAGGGCTCGAGCGCGAACTCCGCCGCGGAGCTTCTGACCTCATCGGGCCTGAGACGAAACACGCACTTCCCGTGGCCCGCCTGGAAGCGCTGCTCGCGGACCACGCGGCAACCGAGCAGCCGCTCGAGCGTGTTGACGGACACACTGCAGATCGCGGGGTGCTTCTGCGCCACGCTGAGGAACGGACAGTTGCGCTCGATCAGGGCCGGCGCGCCGTCGCGCCATTCGACCTGCATGTAAGCGTCCTTGTCCTCGTAGAGCGCGGTCAGTACCTTGAGCTTCTCCTTCAGCCCAAGACCCTCGAGCCGCGGCGCCCAGCGGCGCACGCGCGCCTCAGTCATGCGCGAGAGGATCTCGGCGAGGCCTGCGCCGCCGAAGCGCTCGCGCACCAGCTGCACGAGCTCGGCGGTCAGCTCGTCGTAATGCTTTGGAAAAAGATGCTCCGCGGCGGCGCTCACCCGGTAGCTGCGCGAGGCGGGGCCGGGCCTGCGCCCCGTGGCGCCGTCCGTACGAGACTCGCTCGCCGCCACGGAGCCGGCGCGCGTCAGCTCCGCGATCTGCTGGCGCGCGGCCTCGTAGGTGACCCCGAGTGTCCGGGCGAGCGCGCGGATGGTGAGCGGACCCTCGCGCTTCAGCGCCTCGAGGAGCGCTGAGGGCCCGGCGGGAGCGCGCGCCTGGACGGTGCGCGGCTGCTTTTCGCGCCGGCCCCTGCGGCCCGAGCCGCTCATGCCTGCGCGCGACTTCGCACCTCGCCTCTTCACGGCTCACGTCCTTCCGACACACCTACGCCGAAGCGATAGACCAGGGTACCGCCGCAGAAACCGCCGGCAAGCACGATGGCGGAGCCAAGGAATGATAGCGCCAGGGCCGCCCGCGACGGCGGTGTCGTCGCGCGCAACGACAGGCTCACCATGAAGCACAGCAGCGCGACCCCCATGAAGGTCGCGTGTGCCCTCACCCAGCGCAGCGCGGCACGCGGCACGGGACGCAGCCACAACTCGAGCACGCCGGCGCACAGCGCGAGCACACCCATGATGAGGCCCGCGGCGATCGCGTGGTGGCTCAACGTCCACCAAATCCCCTCGCCGGTGCGCAGCGCGATCAGATCGCAGGCGGATGCGCCCAGCCAGAAGGCGAGCGGAAAGTGCACCAGCGCCGGATGCACCGGGTGCATGAGCGGCACGGCGCGCACCGGCACCCTCTACAGGAGCTTCAGCACGCCTGCGAGCAACAGCACGAAGCCGATCACCGCGATCAGCGCATGCCCGGCGACCAGGCCCTTCGGCAGGGGTTTCTTACGGGCGTGAAACCCGAAGGCGAGCGTGAGACCGCCGAGCGCCGCAATCACGAACAGACCGAGCGCCCAGGCGGCCGGACCTGCAAATCCCTGCGACAGCACCGCGATGAGCAGCAGCACGAGCGCGCTGGCCGCCAGCAGCCCATGGAGCACCGCGCTCGGGAGCGGCGGAAATCTTCCCTTGAAGGCGGCGATCGCCATGGTGAGACCGATGACCGCGGCGATCGCAAACAGCACGACGATGAGCCACATGGCAGTGTCTCCCATTTTAATACAAGTAAATACTTGTATATTACTTATAGCGCTTTGACTTACCAGGCGCAAGCGCGGCAACAGGCGGCGTGGCCGCCTTCAGCGGCTGCCAGAGCCCTGGCGCAGTGCCCACAGGTAGCCGGCCACCGCCGTGATCTGCTCGGGTGTCAGGTGTGCGCCGCCCATGGGAGGCATGGGAGTCGGGTACTGTCTCGGCAGCGGCACGCCATCGCGAATCGTTGCCGCGAGCCCCGCCGGGCTGCCGTCGCTCCATATCCAGCTCGGACCTAACAGACTCGGGCCCTGCGGACTGCCGCGTGCATCGCTGCCATGACAGCCGACGCAACTCGCCGACCCCACGCGGCCATGGAAGACGTCGTCACCCAGCTGCACCGCGGCGCGCGTCGAGTCCTCGGGCACGGGAAGATTCGCTGCCGCCCCGGCGTTCGCATGCACGCCCTCCGGAGGCTGCTCGGTCGCCGCGCCGATCGGCCCGGCGGGTGCATCGACCGGCGGGCACGGCGTGAACGAGCCGGCGGGTACGCCGGCGGCGCCGCCGTAGCTGATGCGGAAGATCGTGCCGCGCGTATCGTCCGCCACGAACAGCGCGCCGTCGGGTGCGACCGCCACTCCGGTGGGACGATGCGTGGCGCGTCCCGGCTCCTTCACGGCACCGGCGAAACCGTCGGCAAACACCTCGCACTGCGTGCGGTCAGCAGCATCGCCCGGGCCCAACGGCTGATACACGATGTTGTATCCACCCTGAGGGTATGGCGCGCGATCCCAGGATCCATGGAAGTCGATGAAGGCACCGCCCTGGTAGCGGGCCGGAAAGCTCTGCCCGGTATAGATGGTGACGTCATTCGGCGCCCAGTGCGCGGGGAACGAGGCGATCGGTGCAAGCTTCGTGGCGCACGGCCCGATCGCCTTGCCGCCATCGCCACCGTACTCGGGTGCGAGCACCAGCCTGCCCTGAATCTCATCGAAGTAACACGTCGGCCACCCGTAGTCCCCGCCCTCCCTGACATGCAGCAGCTCCTCCGCGGGTTGCGTCGCCTCTTCCTCGGGTTTGTAGAGTGCCGGCCAGTTGTCATGCAACTGATCGCGCCCGTGTTGCGTGGCGTAGATGCCATGGCCGCCGGCGGCGACGGCGATGCCGTCGGCGTTACGGATGCCGGTGGCGTAGCGATCGGCGGGCGAGAATATCTGCCCGGTCTTGTTGGCGTCGTATCGCCAGATGCCGCCGCGCGTCTCGAGCTCGACGCACGGCGTGATGCCCGCGGCGTTCGTCTGCCGGTTACGCTGTTGGCAGGCGTTGGTGGCGGAGGCCACGTCGACATACAACATGCCGTCGGCGTCGATCACGAAAGGATGCATGGGGTGATCGCCGCCAAGCGGCAGTCCCGACACCACGACCTGAGGAGGTCCTTTTGGCACAATCGACCCATCCGTCAGCGCATAGCGCTCGATGCGGTCCGCCTCCTCGGCGTACACGGCGCCCTTGTAGAAGGCGATTCCGGTGCCACCCTGACCGCCCTCACCGGCTATCGGGCCGAAGCGCTTGATCACATTCGCCTTGTGATCGCCCGTGGTGTCCTCGAGCGCGACCAGAACGCCGCCGCGATGCCCCCAGCCGTGGCGCCGCAAGGTATTGACGTACACCACACCGTTCGGCGCCACCGTCAGGTGCCGCGTGTGACCCAAACGATCGGCAAACACGGTGGCGCAGAAGCCCGGCGGGAGCTTCAGCCCCGCGTCCGGACAGGCCCGCGCCGGCTTGGCGCTCGGGGCAACGAGCGGCGACTGGGCTTGCGCGACGCCGGTCATCAGCAGGGCCGCCATTGCGGTGAGGAGCACACGCAACATCGATCCGGTGACGTGCATGACTCTGGACCTCGTCCGAGCCGAGATCCCGGGAACTATACGCTCCGGTCGGCACGCGAGCCGCAGGCGGCAGGTTTGCGGCTTGAAAATTCGGTTCCGAGGCCACATCGAGGAGCAGCAGCTTTGCCATGGCAGGCAC
The DNA here is from genome assembly GCA_035568235.1 of Steroidobacteraceae bacterium. Classification (GTDB taxonomy): domain Bacteria; phylum Pseudomonadota; class Gammaproteobacteria; order Steroidobacterales; family Steroidobacteraceae; genus 13-2-20CM-66-19. The sequence goes on from DATMOK010000020.1 coordinate 12,397, forward strand.
GGATCGCCGCAGTTGTGGTCAACGAAGCGTGGCTGCACCAGCGCCGTGCAGCACGCCGCCGCGGCGCTCCGCCGCCGGGCGCTGGTGGGGCGGCGCTGCGTCCGCCGGGCTGCTTTGTGCTGGTCCGTCTATTGCATTTGTATGACCGGGAATCTTCGCCCAGTCGGGCAGTCAACCCGGCTCCACGCAGGGAGTAGCCTTCCAAATATGACCGCGCCCATCCCCCGTCACTATCTGGTGGCGTCCGATTTCGATCAGACGCTGAGCTTCAACGACTCAGGCCTGGTGCTGAGCAGTCTGCTCGGCGTGCACGACTACGAGGAGCGCGTCACCGGGCTCGCGCAGACCAACCTCGTGCAGCAGGGCGGCGAGCTTGCTTACCTGATCCGTCACGATCCGGAATTTCGTGGCGTGCGCCGCGCGCATCTGATCGAGACCGGAAGGCGTGTGCGGCTGAAGAGTGCCATCCCGGCGCTGGTGGGCTTCCTCGCACAAGGACTGCCGGGACTGCGCTTCTCGTTCTTCGTGATCTCGGCCGCGCCGCGCGAGATCGTGGTCGCCGCTCTCGAGGGCATCGTCGCACCCGATCACATCTACGGCACCGAGCTCGACTTCGACGAGCTGTCGGGCGAGGTGCGCGCGATTCGCCGCGTACCGGCCGGCTACGGCAAGGTCGCGGTGATCGAGGAGCTCGAGCGACGGCTCGAGATCCCGCCGGATCGCGTGATCTATGTCGGTGACGGCAACTCCGACGTGCACGTGATGCTGCACGTGAATAACCATGACGGCTTCACGATTGCGGTCTCAGACAACCGCCAGCTGGCCCGCATCGCGCGCAGTACCGTGCTGAGCGACAACGTCTTCAGCATCATGGTCCCGGTGCTCGATCAGATCCTCGACTGGCGCACGGGTGAGATCCGCGCGCTGCTCGAGCGCAACGGCCTGACGCTCCAGGCGTGGGAGAAGGCGCGCACGGATCACGTGCAGATTGAGGACCGGCCGTCGGCCCTGTCCTCTGCCCCCGATCCGGCCACCGTTGCGCCGCAGTTAGCGGACTAAGGCGTCGTCGTCCCGGCGACGGTCACCGCCGCTGGATCGCGGCCCGTCTTGCCAGGATGCAGCGTGCCGACCGAGATCTGAAATGCAGCCCAAAGCGCCGGGTCGACCGGTCGATCGCGCAACACCATCGAGCGCATGGCCGCACCCAGTGCCGCCTCGGGCGGCATCGAGTCGTGCAGCATATGCCGGTAGAAATCTGTCATCAGGTGCGCGCCAATCTCATCCGGCACAGGCCAAAGCGAGGCCACAACCGCGTGCGCACCGCGGGCGAGCATTGTCGAGCTCATGCCGACCAGGCCGTCGCTGCGAACTTCCTTACCAAGAGCCGTCTCACATGCGCTCAGCACGGCAACGTCCGCCGTCAGTGCCTTGAGAGACACATCCGCAACCCGTACCGCCCGGTCGGTGACCGGCCCCCGCTCGTCGTAGGACCCAAGAATCAATGCTGACAATTCGGGGACTTGTGCGTCGACGATGCCGTGCGTCGCAATGTGGATGAACTGGTACTGCGACCAGTCCATGCCGAGCAAACGCGCGCGCGTGGCATCGAGGCCGATTAATTCATCAACGTCCGCCGCCGGAAACAGCGCCGCGATGCCAGCGGCCTCCTCAGCGGTGAATTGCAGCCGTGGGTAGTCGCCAGCGCCGTCGTGTGCATCGCCCGAGGCGGGGGCTTGTGCGCCCGTGACCGCATTCTTAATCGTCCCGCGACGCGGGTCATCCGCCTGGTATACAGGATCGGCCACGAGCAGGATCCCGCGGCGGCGGTGCGCCGGCGGCCGAGCCGCGCTCTTGCCCAGCATCCACGCGGCGGGCGTCACGGCCACATCGTGTTCCCTCACGACGAAGGAATCCGCTTGTCCATCCCGCATTTGCAAGGCTGCGAACGGCACGTAGTCCAGAGCGCCGTCCGGGACGATCAGCCAGCTGCGCACATGCGACACCCATGGCTGCAGGGGTTGAACGATCATCGTATATAGCGTGCGAGCGTCCTGAAGCCGACGCTCAACCGGCATGTCCACGAACCGCGTGAGCGAACGATGGAACGAGGCCGCCTGGTCTGCAATGGCGGTGGGGGATGACAAGCGCGTCCAGTGAATCTCTCCCGGCAATATCGCCCATGCGTAGGCGGATTCGGACCCAAGCCAGTACGACACCAGCGCGGTGTCAGCAGGGAGAGACGGGATGCTCATTTGTGAGCGGCTGGTTCGTGCCCCTGCGTCTTGAACCTGCACGCGGCTCGCGATGACGGTGTTGACCATGTCCACCTGTCGTCTGAGCTCCGCAATGTCCGTGACCAGGTGCCGCGCCCGCGGATCGTCGGGTCCCGACCGCTCAAGTCGTGCGTCCAGGGTAAATCGACGGGCGGAAAGCTCGCGGTACAGGTCCTCGCGGCGGCGAAGCTCAGCGGCCAGCGCCCGACGAACCTCGGGTGAGTAATTCTCGGCCGCGACCTCGGCAAACGAGCGAGCGCGCGAAGCGTCGGCGGTTGCAAACGCGAGCGTCGCGAGCGCGCTGGCCTCCTGTTCCCGCCCGCTGGCCAGGGCGTGCTCATAGCGGGCGCGTAGCAGCTCGAGTTTGAGGTCGTAGGCCGGCCGAAGCGGCGTCTGAAGTTGGGCGCGCAGCTCGGGATTCGCCGTCTGCAGTCGCACCGCATCGGCCTGCCCGAGGGCCCGATCGACCGCTGCGAGCGCCTCGCGAGATTGTCCAAGGTCCCGTAGAGCTCGCGCGAGCTCGAGGTCCCCTTCGAACTCCTCGAGGACGCTACCAAAAGTGTGCAACCCCGGCCGGGCTGCTGCGAGGTCCGTCAGCGCCTCTCGTGGCCGACCCATGCCGCGAAGAACGGTCGCGCGTTGCAGGAGCGCCTCGGCTTGAATGGGGGCACCGCTCTTGGCGACCGACGAGACGACTTCATCAAGCAGTGACTTGGCCTCCTCGGGACGTCCGGCGGCTGCGATGTGAGCGGCCTGCTGGATTCTGATGCGGGCAATGGCAGAGGGCGCGATCGCAAGGCTGAGCGCCTCGGAATCGGCCGCGAGCGCCTGCTCCACCCTTCCCTCCTCGGCATCGATGGTCGCTAGCGAGCGCAGGCTCGCCATGCGCCCCCGGCCATCGAGCGCCACGGTGCGTATCGCGAGCGAGCGCTCGAGGAACTCCCGTGCACGCTGCCGGTCGCCCAGCGCGTAATAGTTCACGCCGATCCCGTAGAGGCAATACGCCTCTTCGCGCGGTGACTGAACCTTTTCAGTGAAGGCCAGCGCGCGATCATAAAGCCGCAGCGACTCGTCATAGTGTCCGACTGCATAGCGTACTAGAGCCGTGTTGGTCATCATGGGCCCAGCGAGGATCGGGTCTTGGCCAACGTCGGTGAGCGCGTGCTCCAACCAGCGCAGCGCCTCCGGCAACCGCCCGAGCCCCCACAGGCACAGCGCCTGGTTCTGCCAAGTCTGCGCGCGCCGCTGTATCTCGTGTATGGACCCAAACAAGCGACTCGCGCGCGCGGAAGCCTCTACACATTCCGGATAGCTGCCCTCATCGTAGTACGCCACGCCGATATTCGTGAGCTGCAACCCTGCGTCATACTGCTCGCCGCGCTGCAAGTGGAACTGCACCAATCGCCGCAGCTGCTGCCGTGCGCGAACCAGAAGTCCCCGCGCGTCGGCGGCACCGGGGAGAGGCCGTCCGGGCGGTGCCGCAGATCCGATTTCGATCCAGGCGGAGGCAAGGAGCGCATCGGCACGGGCCCTGCGGTAAGAATCGTCAGGGCCGATCGTTCGGGCAGCCGTTTGGGCCCAGTCCGCTGCTTGCTTCCAGTCTTGCAAACCGGAGTACGCGACGCCTGCCAGAGCCAGCTCGGTCTGGCCAAGAAGCGCCTGATCCCCGGACGCCTCCAATGCCTGCTCGGCGGCTGAATAGGCCCGAGCCGCTCGCAAAAAGTCATCGCGTGCATTCCCGGTGGTCGAGACCGCGCGACCTCTCCAAATTTCCTCCGCCGCCGCATAGTCGGCATCACCTGTGGCGAGAGCATTCATGATCGCGACGCAGTCAGGGCGCCCCTGCAACGTCGCGAGATCAAAGACCCGAACGTTTGCCGTCCCGACCGCGCGTGCATGTTCCGTGCCCGTCACCCGGACCAGGAGCGACGCGGAGTCCCGCGCCGTCAACAGGATCCGGCGGGTTCCCGTCCGCCGCTCGGGATGCTCGGCTCGAGCGATGATCTGGTTGCTCGAGTCGAGAATCTCCACCAGCGTATCGTTGTCCCGCTCGTCCACCTGGATCAGGTACGTGTGGCCGAGAACAACGGGAAGCTTCACTGCGACGGGGGACATCCCCAGGGTCTCCAGAGGTCCTGCGGTGACCGCTGGTGCTCCGAGTGCGCGGGTACATGAGAGGCTTGCAGCGAATCCAGGGGCGGCCCACGCGGCGAGCAAGATAGCCGCCGCCAGAGCCCGCCCGGGAGCACGAGCACGCCCCCGCAAGTGCGGTGCCTTCCGATCGCGGCGTGTACACAGCTCATGCACGGTGTTGATCACCAGGCAGCATTGCCGGAGATGCCCCCTCGCAATCGGGTCTTCCCGCGCCGCTAACGGCTCCGGCGCCCCACCTGGCCGCAGTCTATCGTGACTTTCCCAAGCTTCGCGCGCTGATCCTAGTGTATGCACCCCCGGCGGGGCTGCATCCCCACAGTAATCGATCGCCGAAGATCCCGCTTCACTTCGACCGCGAGAACTCCGGGAACAGCCCAGAGGCTCGCCAGGTCGCGAGCCTCCATCGAGCCGATCAGCACACCGACCGCCGCCAGCGTCGCGGTGTGCTCAAGACCCATTGCCCGGCAGGCGGCGGCGACTTCATGGAGACGCCCTCGTGCATCTTCCGCCACCGCAACTGCCACATCCACTCTGCTCACTCTGCAGCTCCCGCGTTGGGTTGAATTCTCTCCCTAACCTGCTACCTGTTCCCTGAAGCGCGCCAGTCTCACCCGGAAGTGAGAGTCGAGGACGTTTCGCAACAGATTTCTGATACGGCGCCTTCTCGTGGAATTGGCATGCAGCGACATTCCAACGGAGGGGGGCACTCGCCTCGCGTGCGCCATACATCGCTGCGCCTTCAGGAGAATGAATATGAAATATGCAGTCATCACCCTTCTTCTCGTGGCATCGACTGGCACGACCGTCGCGGTCGCGCAGGAGGGAAATGGCCACGGTCCTCCGACGGCGCCGACCACCGTGCCGACGCCGGTACCTCAACCGACCGTTCCTACGTCGACAGGAACGCCGAAGTCGGCTTCAGCCTTCCTCGGAACGAGTCTCAACGAGATCGGCCCGGCGATCTCGACTGCCCGCGAATCGCGCCGGCGTGGTCTGCGATTGGTTTGAACCCGTAATTCCGGTACCGGGGAGCCCACGGCGGGGACCAGCCGCCGGGGGAACCGCCACCTCCGCAATCGCGTCTGCGCGACAACCGCGCAGGCGCGGTGTGCGGCGGGCATGAATTCGTGATTGCGGCGCTCAAATCGAATCGAGCGGATGCGTCCGTCCTCGGTGTGCGCTCACACTCGTCTTTTGGGGGCGGAAGGCAGCCTGAGTCGCATGAGGTTATTGAGTAACGGTGAGATTGCCGGGCGCGAGGCGACAGATATCCCGTGCGGCGGCGTTTCCGATGGAGCGCGGCCTCAGCGGTGTCGCTAACGGATTGCGTACCGGCCTCGCCACCCCCGCCCCTCCCGACCAGTCCTGAGCACCTCGCCGGCGCCGTCGGGGCGCCTAACCCTTAGAGCGCAGCAGGCCTTGGTCGCGGCCGGTGACGACCGGCCGCCGGCCGCCCTGCGATCTGGCCGGGACCGGCTTATACTCACCTCATGATCGGTGTTGATGAACAAGAACGAGCCGCACCCCCGCCAATGCCCCCAGCGGCGGACGTTCCGGCACCGATCGCGGATCCGGTCTCCCAGCTGTCGGCCGTGTATCGTGACTATCCGGGATTGCGCGCGCTCATTCTGCGGCGCGTGCACGACCCGGAGATTGCCGCCGATATCCTGCAGGACGCAGCGGTTACGACGCTCGAGAAACTACGCAGCGGAGAGATCTCCCACCCGGAGAATCTGGGCGGATATCTCTACCGCGTCGCGATCAATCACCTGCGCAATCACCGCCGCAAGGATCACGGCGCTCAATCGAGCGCCGAGGGCCTCGAGGAGCTGCGCGACGAGGACCAGGGAGATCCGGAGTGGGAGCGCGTCGGGCGGCCGCAATGGGCGGCGGCGGCGCGGCGCATGCTGGAGCAGATGCCCGGCGAAAGGGATCGGGAGCTTCTGGTACGTTTTTACCTCAACGACGAGGCGAAGGACGCGCTCTGCCGGGAGCTGCAACTCTCCAGCGAGCACTTCAATCGGGTGATCTTTCGTGCCCGTAATCGGTTCCGCGAGCTGCTCGAGCAGCGTGGCTTCTGGAAGTCGGATCTGCTCGGTCTCGCGCTGCTGGGCCTCTGTCTGGGATGCGCCGCGGCCGGCGGCATCGCGCCTGCCGCGCACGCCGCTGTGGGCTGCCATCCCGCGACTGCCTCGCCGCAGGCAATCAGGGATTCAAACTCAGGAGGAGTGACATGATCGACGCCGGCCGCGATTTCGAGCGCCTGCGCGACTACGTGAGCGGACGCCTGTCGGACGAGGAGTGCCGCACGTTCGAGGACCGCCTGGGGCGGGATCCGGAGCTCGTGCGCGAGCTCGAGCAGACACTGCGGCTGCAGGATGGTCTCGCGCAGCTCGAGGCACGGGGGTACTTCGCAACCCCGGCCGCCGCGTCGCGAACCGCCGTGCGTCAGCGCCAGCTCGAGCTGCGGCACTGGTTGCCGGCGCTCGCGGCCGCCGCCGTCTCGGCGCTGGCACTTTTCCTTTGGGTGCAGCCGCGCGCGAACAGCTCGGGGGTCCTGCGCGCAGCGGCCAACCCGCCGGTTGCAGCGCACTTCAACTTCATGGCGATGCGCTCGAGCGGCTCACCTGCCCTGACTCTGCCGTCGGCAGGCTCGATCGAGCTGAACGTTCTGCCGTCCGCGCACGCGAGCGTGTCGAGCTTCCGCGTGACCCTGCTGCGCGAGGACACCGCCGTGGGTGTGATGAGGGGCCTCACGCCGGGCAGGGATGGCCAGATCCGGTGTTATGTCGATGCGCGCCGTCTGACGGCGGGCAACTATAGCCTGCGCGTCGAGCCGGACTCGGGAGCCGGCGCCGCGCCTGAGTTCTTCGCATTCAAACTGCGCAGCGCTGGCACGCTGGCGCAGTAAATCCGCACGAGAAGCGCTGTTTCAGCGCCCTAGTGCCCCCTTGAGGCGGCGGCGGCGAAGCCGCGCTCCATCTCGATCGCGGCAACTCCCGGAATGGCACGCAGGGTCGGCAGATCCGCGAGCTCGGCGGATCCCATAAGAACGCCGACGTCAGAGAGCGTCGAGGTGTGTCCGAACCCGAGCGCGCGGCATACGGCTGCAACCTCATAGATCCGATCGCGGGCTTCCTCTGCGATCGCGATGGCTACCTTGATCCGGGTCATTGACATCTTCGTCTCCACGTCACTCACTATCAAACGCTCCAGTCAGCCAAAGGATTACTGCGGCGCCTGCACCCGCCCGGCAGCAGGTCGCGGCGCGCCGCGCCCGCGACCCCGGGGTGCGCCTGCGCGGGCAGCACCGCGATCCCGGCGACGAACGGCGCCGCCATGCCGGTGCCGCTGCAAGTCTGCTGGAGCGTCGGCCGGGGCGCTGCCAACAGGATCGCAATTGCAGGAGCTGCGAGGCCCACGCTCCCGTCGTCCGGAATCGAGTCGCCGTTCGGGACGGCGGCCTGTAACGCGACCGAAATGAGTCCGCATACGTGCTACCTGTTACTGGAGAGCCACGCCTCTCACCCGAGCCTACGCATTTCCGTCACAAGGAATATGAAGCAGGGGGTGAGATAACCGGACTGGTGGTGACACTGTACTAATGCGGCGGCGTATCCTGATGGAAGCGCGTGCGGCGATGTGGCTAACGGATTGCGTACCAGCATCGCCACCGCCGCGCCCAGCCAGGCCGGAGAGCTGAACGTGGATCTCCCCCAACGCCCCCCGGGTCCGGTCGTTGGACCCGTGGGGGTGGGCCATGGCCAAGTCGAAGGCCTCAGCGCGGCGGCCGCGGGCGCACGCGGCTCGGCACACGCCGCAGGCAGTGCCGTCAGGCGCCAGGCTCAGGCCCGCAGCCTCAGCTGCGGCGCTACCTCCGATCGACTGCGTGGTGGTCCTCATGCTCGAGAACCGCTCGCTCGATCATCTCTTCGGCAAGTGGCCCGGCGTTGCAGGGCTTGCGCAAGGTCCGTTTTCGAATCGACCATTACCCCTGACGCCGGCGAGTCCCACCGCTAACTCCCCGATCGCGGCGGGACAGCCGGCGCTTTTTGCGGTCGCGCAGGGCCAAGGACCGGGGCACTCGCTCGATGATACGAACGTGCAGCTGTTCGCGAGCAAGGTCGTGGCTGCGGGCGGCGCGCCGCGGCCGCCTAATGATCGCGGCTTCGTCATGAACTACAAGACCGAGCTCGCGGCGGACGGCTTCTCTGGCGCGGGCGTCGAGCTGAGCGTGGTTATGCAGACCTTCGTGTCGGGCCAGCTGCCCGCACTCAGCGCACTCGCCGAGAACTTCGTGTTGTGTGACCACTGGTTCGCCGAGGTTCCCGGGCCGACGATGCCCAATCGCCTCTACATCCACGCCGCTACATCCGCGGGCTGGGCATACGACAACTGGACGCTCGCGCTGACGAGCGTGACGATCTACGAGCAGCTGCAGAGGAGCGGGCGCAGCTGGTCCGTCTACTACAGCGATCAGAACGAGGTCGCACAGTACAGCCGCATCAATACGCAGCGCGCGAGCTTCAAGCTCTATGAGGGCAGCTTCGCGGCCGACGCCGCGGCTGGCAGGCTTGCCAACTACAACTTCATCATCCCGCGCTTTGCGGGCTCGACCACCGACGGCCCCCCGACCACGATGCATCCGCCGCAGGATGTGCGGCCGGGCGATCAGCTGGTAGCGGATGTCTACGCGGCGCTGCGCGCCGGGCCGCAGTGGGCGCGGAGTCTCCTGGTCGTCACCTTCGATGAGCACGGCGGCTACTTCGATCACACCGCCCCTGCCGTGGCGGTGAACCCCGACGGCATCAACTCGCCGGCGCCGGGCGACACGGCATCCTTTGCGCCGCAGTTCGCTTTCGACCGGCTCGGGTTGCGGGTGCCGGCGCTGCTCGCCTCGCCCTATCTGCCCAGGGGCGTGGTGAGCTCAACGCCCCTGCAGCACACCTCGGTGCTGGTGACCGTGCGCGAGCTCCTCGGCGTCCAGGGAGCGCTCACCCGGCGCGATGCGGCCGCGCCGAGCTTCAGCGGCCTCTTTCTCAGTGCGCCGCGCACGGACACCCCGAGCGTGCTGGTGAGCCCGGGCGCGCACGCGCAGGTGCCTTTCGATGCCACCCAGGCGGCACCCGATGACCTGATGAGCGAGATGGCGCTGCATTGGCGCAAGGTCACGGCCAGCCTGCCGGGCGCACCCAAGGTCGTCACCCGCCCCACCTCTCAGGATGAGGTGCATCGCTTCCTGCGCACGCAGATCGAGGCGTTTCTCAACTACCGCAGTCGCAGCGCGCGCCGGACAGTGCGCCGACGGCGTTGATGGAGGAACCTGCGAGCTGCCCGTGACCCGCGGCGGGCGCATCGCTCACCCGGGTTGCACAGCACCCGCGCGCCCGCGCCTGAAGACAAAGTAGGCCAGCAGCGCGATCGCGATCGAGACCGTGCTGGTCCAGAGCTCGGCACGATGCGAGGGCGTGAATGCCATCGCCACCAGTACCGAGGCCATGCCCGCAATGGCGAGATAGCTCAGCCAGGGAAACAGCCACATCGGCAGTGCCGATGGCGGCAGCCCGGCGCGCTCGCGGGCGCGGCGCGAGCGCACCTGTGCCACGCCGATCATCAGATAGATGATCGCGATGATGGCGCCGGAGGAGTTCGTCAGGAACACATACACCCCGGTGCGCGAGACGATCGCCGCGATTACACCGGCGAAGCCGAAGACGCTCGCCAGTAACACCGCACGCGCCGGCACGTGTCGCGCATTGGTGTGTACCAGCCAGCGTGGTGCATCGCCGCGGGTCGCAAGGACGAACAGTACCCGCGAAGCGATATAGAAGCAGGAGTTGAGGCAGGAGAGCACCGCGGTAAGGACCACCGCGGCCATGATGTCGCTGGCAAAGGGGAAATGTACCTCATCGAGCGCCAGGGTGAACGGCGACTGCGCCGGCACCACCTTGCTCCAGGGAACGACGCAGGTGATGACGAACACGGACAGCACATAGAAAAGGAGAATGCGCGTGATGATGGTGGAGGTCATCCGCGCCACGGCGCGCGCCGGCTCGGGCGATTCCGCCGCCGCGATGGTCACCACCTCGGCGCCCATCATCGACCAGATGACGGTGGTCACGGAGGCGAGCACTGCGAACCAGCCGAGCGGCGCGAATCCCCCGTAAGCGGTGAGATTCGAGAAGGTCGGCCCGGTTGGTGAGCGGAAGCCGAAGGCGTGGGCGCCGACGACGATGATGAAGGAGATGATGGCCGCAACCTTGATGGAGGAGAACCAGAACTCGAACTCGCCATAGGCGCGCGCCGACATCAGGTTCACGGACGTCATGCACACCATGAGCGCGGTGCCGATCACCCACTCGGGAAGCGCTATCCAGTCCTTGATGATGCCCGCACCGGCGATCGCCTCGACGGGAATCACCGTCACCCAGAAGTACCAGTAGAGCCAGCCAACCGAGAACCCCGCCCAGTTGCCGAGCGTCGCGCGGGTGAACTCGGTGAACGAGCGCACCTGCGGCATCTCGACCGCCATCTCGCCCAGCATGCGCATGACGAGCAGCAGCAGGAAGCCGGTGAGGATGTAGCTGAGGATGCAGGCCGGGCCCGCGCCCCTGATGGCGACGCTACTGCCGACGAACAGTCCCGCGCCGATGATCCCGCCGATGGTGATCATCGCCACGTGCCGGGGCCGCAGCGAGCGGCTGAGCTCGTGTTGGGCCGACGGGGCCTGGGTGGCCTGCGCGGCCGTGACTGCGCTATTCATTGGCCGCCGAGTATACCGGGTTGCGCCGCGGGCGCTGCGGGCCTCATTTCCGGGCGGCCCGGAACAGCAGATCCTGGTAGTCGTAGCTGAAGTCCGCGAGCGGCGAGACCGCCTTCATCGTGATGCGGTCGACCCGGCCGTCGGCATCCAGGCTGAAGGTGACATACATCGGCTCGATGGTCTTGTCGTCGAGGTGCGCGACGAACGTATCGTACTGATAGTGCTCGAGCGTGCCGGTCATACGCGGTGTCGACTTGAAATCGATCGTGAGGCGGTCGTTGACCGCCCCGACCTCGAGGTTGCCGTACCACGGGTCGGTGTAAGTGCCGGTGTAGCCGGCCACGGGGAGCGATGGGCCGACGGCGGCCGCCTTCGGCGGCTGCGCCTGGAGTGCCTTGAGGGCCTCGGCGATGCGGCGCTGCTTCTCGGCGCGGTAGCGCGCCACCCAGTCGATGCGGGGCCGGCCGAGATAGTGATCGAGCAGTTCGTACATCAGCCCGCGGATGATCTCGCCGTCCTCGCAGTTGATCTCGATCGAGAAGCCGACCTGCTTGTCGGGGATCAGCACGACCGCGGTGAGGAAGCCAAATACCGCCCCGCCGTGCCACACGATCTTGGTGCCGGCGTAATCGGTGACGTCCCAGCCGAGCGCGTAGGTGTTGAAATTGGGCTGCGTGGCCTTCAAGGGCGCGGGTGCCTCGCCGACCGGCTGCAGCACCACCGGTTTCCACATCTCGCGATGCGCGGCCTCCGAAAACAGACGCTTGCCGGAGTGATCGGGAAGCACTCCATCGTGCAGCTGGATGAGAAGCCAGCGCGCCATGTCGTTGGCGCTCACCGTGAGGCCGCCCGCCGGCGCCCCGTTGCGGCCGAGCTCGTCGCGCTCATCCAGCCGCTGCTGCGTGCCGACACCACGGAACCCGCCGTCCATGCGCGCGTGCGGGTAGGCGCGGTCCGCGGTCGCAAAACGCTCGGGCTCATCGCTCGTCGAATGCAGCATGCCGGCGGGCTTAAGCACCTGCTCGGCGGTGAACTTCTCCCACGTCTCGCCGCTCACGGACTCGATGAGCTGACCGGCGACCATGTAGAGCACATTGTCGTAGGCAAAGCCGTAGCGAAAGCTGCTCGCCGGCTTGAGGTAGCGGAGCCTGCGTACCGATTCCGCGCGCGTCAGGTTGGTGCGCGGCACGAACATCAGGTCGCCTTCGCCGAGGCCCAGCCCGCTGCGGTGAACCAGGAGGTCGCGGATCGTGATCTCGCGCGTCACCCAGGGGTCGTACATCTCGAAGCCAGGCAGCCGGTCGGTCACGTGATCGTCCCAGCCGATCCTGCCCTGGTCGACCAGGATCGCAAGGTCGGCGACCGTGAAGGCTTTGCCGGTCGAGCCGGTCGGAAAGATCGTGTCGGCATCGACCCGCTGGCCCTCCCCGAGCGCGCGCACGCCGAAGCCGCGGCTGAAGGTAACCTGATCATTCTCGACGATGGCGATCGCCAGCCCCGGCACGCCGACGCTCTGGCGCGCCACCTCCACGCGCTGCTCGAAATCCTTGGGCGGCGCGCCGAGCGCGGCTCCCGCTGTAGCGAGGGCCGCGGCGGCGGCGATGACTGTCCCGGCGTTCATGTAACCCCCTGCAGTGCGACCTTGCCGGTCGCGAGACGGAATATTCCAACGGTGAACAGCGGCAGTACGAACACCAGCAGCACGACGACCGCGAACAGCCGATAGCCTCTGGCAATGAGTGTCACGAGTCCGAAGTGCTCGGCGAGCAGCATGCAGAAGATGAGCATGGCGAGAGCGCAGGCGAGCCGCGCCGCACGTCCGAGCTCGGTGCCACGCCGGCGGCGCCACGCATGCCCGATCCGCTCGTTGACGGCGTGCACGAAGCCGGTGCCGCTCTCGAGCAGCGCGGCAAAGATCATCAGCTGAAACAGGTAGCGAAAGGCCGGCAGGTCGAGCCGCTGCAGCAGGTAGTCCGATGGCAGCGTGGCGCTAGCAATCTCCGGGTAGAACGCCATCATGCAGGTGAAGAACATGAGCGCCGGGAGCATGGCGAGGGGTCCGGCGATCAGGCCGGCCACCACCGCGTCGCGATTGCTGGTGAGATGCCGCAGTACCGGCAGGATCACGACGGCGCCGATGACGTTGTAGCTCGCGTAGGCGGCGCCTCCGGCGATCCAGCCGTGCGACTGCGCCGGGCGGGCGAAGCCCGCGACGATGCGCGCCCCGAAATGCGTGAGCGAGAAGATGACGAACAACACGTACACGCCATAGAGAAGGAACGACACGTAGGTGAACAGCCGCTCGACGGAGGCGTTGCCGTAGGCGGTCACGAGCGCGATCGCCGTCATGAGGAGCAGCGTGCCGACGATCGTCGGGGCGCCGAGCGTCGCCGCGCCGATGGCGCCGGCGGCCGCGCCGAACACCGCCAGCACCAGCACGACGAACAGCACGTAGGCCGCCTCGAACGCGATCCAGCCCGGTCCCAGCAGCGCGCGCACGAAGCTCAAGTAGTCGCGCGCGCCGCTCGCGCGCGAGAACAGGAATGTCGTCACGCAGATGGCGCTCCAGATGAGCATGCCGAGCGCCATCGCCTTGATGCCACCCCAGGGGCCGCTCGCGATGAAGAACTCGGCAAGCTCGCGGCCGGTCGCATAGCCGCCGCCGATCACCACCGCCTTGAAGGCAAGTCCCGGGAGGAAGAAGCGCTGAAAGCGCGAGGACATCAGGCCGCGCGCGGGCTGCCCCAGACGGCTGCGTCGCACTCGATCAGGCCGTCGGAGTAACGCACGCCCGGCACCCGGTCCTGGCGCAGGAAAGTCGGGCCGTCCAGGTCGACGACGTCGCACAACTGGCCGAGCACGAAGGCCGGTGCCATGGCAAGGCTCGTGCCCATCATGTTTCCGACCATCACCTTGAGTCCAAGGCGGCGTGCCTCGTGTGCCATGGCGAGCCCCTCGGTGAGGCCACCGCACTTGTCGAGCTTGATGTTGACGACGTCGAAGCGACCGACCAGGCCGGCGATGTCGCCAAGCACGAGCGCACTCTCATCCGCCGCGATCGGGATCGGCGATACGTAGTCCTCGAGCCCGGCCTCATGACCACGCGCCACCGGCTGCTCGAGCAGCTCAACGCGCGCATCCACCAGGAATCGGGTGAGCTTGGGCAGCAGCTCGAGGCTGTAGCCCTGATTGGCGTCCACCCCCAGCCAGACATCCGGCCGCGCGGCGCGCACCCTGGCAACCCGCGCGGCATCGAGCGCCAGCTCTCCCGTCAACTTCACCTTGAGAGCGCGCGCCGCGCCGAAGCGGCGCGCACCGGCGGCCATCAGCTCGGGCGTGTCCGCCCCGAGGGTAAAGGTCGTCAGCAGGGGCTTGGGCTGCGTGAGTCCGGCGAGCGCCCATACCGGGCGCCCGGCCCGGCGCGCCTCGAGCTCCCAGAGCGCACAGTCGAGCGCATTGCGCGCCCCGCCGGGCGGCAACAGGTGCTGCGCCGAATCGCGATCGATGCCGCGCTCGATCGTGCCGCGCTGCGCCTCGATCTGCGCCGCCATCTGCTCGACCCGCTCGCCGAGAAAGAACACTCCGGAGGCCTCGCCACGCCCGCATTGCGTGCCGTCATCGACGCTGACCACCACGGCGTCCTGGTGCTCGAAAACCCGCCCGGCAATGCGAAACGGCGCCGAGAACTCGAGCTTCTCGATCGACACCGCGAGCTTCAGTCCCGACATCAGTAGTCGGTCCCGATGCTCATCAGTTTGCAGACCAGGGCCACCCACAGCACCGTGACCGCCGCGAGCGCGAGCACCACGCTCCACAGCTTTGCCGGCCAGCGACGCTGGCCGCGCCACACGACGGCGAGATTCCACAGCATGATCGCCAGGCCGCCGAGGAACGCTACGATGCTCAGCAGCTGCGCGAAGACCAGCAGCGGATCGAGCTTGCCGCCGAGCGTCCCCGTGTCGTTGAGGATCAGCGCGACGAAAACTCCCCACACCGCGAGGGCCGCGACGATCGCGAGTGCGCCGATGCGGCTCCAGACATACGCGCGCAGTGCTCCCGGATCGAGCGCCAGGGGTGCGTGGTAGCGGCGGCGCACGATAGCCGCCACCGGCCACACGAGCGCGGTGAGCAGCAGCGCAGCCAGGCTCGCGCACAGCAGCGGCATCAACCAGGTGCTGGCGGCGTACCACGGCACGCGGTCATACACCATGAAGGGCGAGAGAAAATCGAAGCTGAAGCGCACCGGCCTGCTATCGACCACCTTGGCAGCGGCGCGGTCGTGACCATCGACGTCCTGCCAGACAAAGGGGGCGACCTCGACCCAGTGCCGCGGCTTGCCGTTCGGCCCCGGGAAAGGCAGCACCAGCTCGCCCTTGGCGTTGACACCCACCTTGGTCGCACCGATGAAGCCGAGCGCGGCGAGAAAATTGGTGTCGGCGCGGCGCGAGACCTGCCAGACACCACTCATGAGCGCGGCGTGCGCGGCCTGCGTCTTGGGGTCGACCTGCGCGGTCACCGGAGGCGGCACAGCGGCCGGGAAATAGCGGTCGGCAAAGTCAAAGAACAGCTGGTTGCGCAGCGTCTGCACCGCCCCCTCCTTGCCCGGACTGCTGAAGGAGGCGTAGAGACCCGCACCGTCTTTCAGAAACAGGTGCAGCGAGGTATGGAACCACTCCGTGTCTCCGAGGTGCGCGATCACCTCGCGGCCGTTGATGTTGGTCTCGAAGAAGCCGAGCTCCATGCGATTCAGCGGCCCGATTCCGTGGCTGTACGGGCTGTTGTGCATCTGCTCGGCGATCGCGGCGCTCAGGATCCGGTTGCCGTGATACTCGCCGTCCTGCAGATGCGCGATCATGAAGTGCGCCATGTCATCGGCTGATGCCGACATCGAGCCCGCGGGCCGCGGACCCACGTACTCGAAAGGCTCGGCGTGCCCCGAGGCGACGCGATAGCCCGTCGCCATGAATGGCTCGAGCGCAGCCGGCAGCGGCTGCCGGAAGCTCGAGTGCTTCATGTCGAGCGGCTGGAAGATGCGCTTCTCAAGGTACTCATCGAAGGGCTCGCCGGAGACGCGCTCGACGATGTAGCCGGCGAGCGAGGCGCCGTAGTTGGAGTACGCGGGCGTCGAGCCTGGAGCGAAGATGCGCGCCGGCACCTTCGCCTTGAGCATCTGCTCGAAGGTCGGCAGATCGTTGCTGACCGAGATGACGCCCTTGGCGTGCTCCTCGAAGCCGGCGGTGTGCTGCATGAGATTGCGCATGGTGATCGGCTTGTCGTCCATGCCGGTCACCTTGAAGTCCAGGTATTTGTTGATGTCGGTGTCGAGGTCGACCTTGCCCTGCTCGACGAGCTGCATGACGGCAGTCCAGACGATGAGCTTCGACACCGAGCCGGGACGGAACATGGTCTCCTTCGGGTCGACCGGCGTGCGCTTCTCGACGTCGGCGAACCCATAGCCGCGCTCGGTGACCACTGCGCCGTCCTTGACGATCGCCACCTCGGCGCCGGCGATGTCGCCGGTCTTGAGCGCATACGGCAGGTAGCCGTCGAGCCAGGCGTTGGCGTCTTCGCCGGTGAGAGCGTGCGCCGGGATTGCATCCGGCGCAGGCGGCGCGGCCGCGGTCGGCGCGCTCCAGGCAATCGCCGCCGTGAACAGGGCGGCCGCCAGCAGGAACAGAGCGGCGGCGGCCACCGGGAGCAGTCCGATCTTGCGACGCGTGAGGGCGCGCGGGAGCTTGGTGTTCAAGGCTTGGTCCTTCCGGTCGATTGCTATGCCAGGCATGAGTCGATGAGCCTTTCGAATTCCTGTCCCGAACGCATCGGATCGGCCACCGGCAGGCCGAGCCGATGGCTCTCCCGCGCGAGCAGATCATGCGCCTCGTGAGCGTTCAGCTGCGAGGTGTTGAGACACACGCCGGCGCAACGAATGGCCGGGTTGGTGCGGCGGCCAAGCTGCAGGGTGATATCGACCGTCTCGGCGATGCTCGGCAGCGGGTAGTCCGGGTAGCCGAGCGTACGCTCGCGCCCCGGGTGGTGGCAGACGACGAATACGTCAGGCTGGCTGCCGTGCAGGAGCCCGAGCGACACGCCAGCGTACGCCGGATGAAAGAGCGACCCCTGGCCTTCGATGACATCCCAGTGATCCGGCGCGGCATCGGGACTCAGCAACTCTGCCGCTCCCGCTTCGAAATCCGCTACCACTGCGTCCATCGGCATGCCACCGCCGGCGATCAGAATCCCCGTCTGTCCGGTGGCGCGGAAGTCGACCGCGCGGCCGCGCGCGGCGAACCGGCGCGCCACGGCGAGTGCTGAATACTTCTTGCCGATTGCGCAATCCGTGCCCACCGTGAGGAGGCGCTTACCGGTGCGCTTGCGACCCGAGGCGACCGGTATCCCGCGTGGCGGGACTCGCACGTCGATTAGCCGGCGGCCGAGCCTCGCCGCCGCAGTCTTGAGTTGCGGCAGTTCCTCGAGCCTGACGTGCAGGCCGCTGACCAGGTCCAGGCCCTCCTCGAGTGCCGTGACCAGCAGCGGCACCCAGCGCTCGCCGATCACGCCACCGACATTGGCGACGCCGATCACGAGGCCAAGCGCGCCGCGCTCGCGGGCCTCGCGGGGCGTGAGTCGCGGCAGGCCTGTGGTGATGGTGGCTTCAGGGCACGCCCACTCGCCGACGCAGCGCTCCGGTATCCAGTCGCGCAGACCGAAGGCGGTCTTGGCAAACGCCGGCTCGGTCGCATCGCCGAGGAACAGCAGATAGGGAGAGGGCAGGCGCGCGGGCGCCGTCACAGCCGCCTCCTGCGCCCTGCCTGAAGCGCGCTGCGACACCGCCGTCCCCGGCGCTCAGAATCGCAGCGTCACAGCGGCGCCGAGCGTGCGCGGCTGCAGCAGCGTGATCGAGCCACCGAAGTTCGCGGTCCCGGAGTTGGCGTAGGAGGTGATGCCGCGCGTGTCGCCGATGTTCCTGGCATACAGCTCGAACGTCCAGCGCGCGTTCTCGAGTCCCGCGCGCAGATTGACGGTGTTGTAGCTCGGCAGCGTGGTGCGCGGATCCGGAGTGAAGACGATCGCCCCACTGACGACCGAGATACTGGCGCCGAAATCGCTGACGCGCGATCCGGTGTAGCCCCAGGTCGCGCCGACAAACCCGGCGAAGTCGCTCACCGCGGGCCAGGTGTAGGACCCATCGAGCGAGGCGCTCCACTTCGGCACAAAGGACAGCTCGTCACCATCGGTGCCGCCGGCCGCAGGCGCGCTCGAGGTCAGATTGGCATCCACGTAGGCACCGGTGAGGAGGAAGTTGAGGCCCTTGACCGGTGTCAGCCCGAGAGTCCACTCGAATCCCTTGCTCTGCGCCGAGCCGCCGTTGGCGTCGATCGTGAAGTTCTCGACGAACTCGGACAGCTGGATCTTCTGCCAGTTGATGAGGAACGCGTCGACGTCGACCGACAGTAAGTTGTCGAGGAAGGTGGTGCGCGTGCCGAGCTCGTAGTTGGTGGTCGAGTCGGCTTGATACGAAGTCGGCACGCCCGGGGTGATGGTCGTGGGCAGAGCGTTCGGGCCGCCCGGCCGGTAGCCGGTCGCGATACGCGCGTACACCAGGGTGTTGTCGCTCACATGCCAGCGCGGCGCGATCGAGTAGGTCCAGTCGGTGCCGTTCGAAGTGCCGCCCGTGAACTGCGGCGGACTGACCAGCAGGCCGCTTATCTCCTCGTCGGCGGACTGCCGATTCTCGGACCAGCGAGCCCCGAGCGAGATGTCCCACTGCGGGTTGAAGTAATAGGTGATCTCGCCGAAGCCGGACCATTCACGGTAGATCGCGCCGAGATGCGGGGTCTCGAGCGAGGGCAGCGGGGTGAGCGCCTGGCTCGGGATGAAGAAAGTCGGCAGCGTCTCATCGATCGTCGAGGCCTCGCGGGTGAAAAACGCGCCCACCTGCCACTCGAGCGTCTGCGATTCGGCCGAGGTCAGGCGCACCTCCTGGGTGAATTTGCCCATGTTGACCTGATCGGTTTCCGCAAGCCCGGCGGGCGCGCCGACGATGCTGGCCGCGAGATCCCCATAGGTTCCCCCCGCAGGTGCCCCGGCTGAGAGCTCGAGCGAGGACTCATCGGTGAACAGGTTCACATAGGTCTTGCCGTAGCTCGTGATCGAGCTCAGCGCGCCCCAGCCGAGATTCCAGTCGAGCTTGGCGCTGAATTCCCGGTAGCGGAACGTGCTCGGCTCGTTGATGAAGCGCGTCTGGTCGTAGTCACCGACCAGCGGCTGCAGTGAATTCGCGGGCGGGGTGAGCGGTGTGCCGGCGGCGCCGACCACATCGACCGTTGGCGTGCCGTCGGTACGCAGATTCTGGCCGAAGGCAGTCAGGCGGATGGTGAAGTTCTCGGTGGCGTTGACGAGCAGCGAGGCGCGCCCGCCCTCGCGCTCGCCACGGTTGATCTCGGTCTCGTTGAGATTTGGATCGTCGATGTAGCCCGGCAGCCACGCGCCGTAGCCGCTCAGGCGGATGGCGGCGCTGTCGGTGAGCGGCATGTTGATCATGCCCTTCAGCAGCGGGTCGCTCCCACCGTGCGCGATGTCCTCGTAGCCGATGTCGAACGCGGCGGCTGCCCGCGTCGGGTCGGGCGGGTTGGTGACGTACTTGATAAGCCCACCCTCGCTCCCGGCGCCGTACAGAGTCCCCTGCGGCCCGCGCAGCACCTCCACCCGCTGCAGGTCGAAGGTGTCGAAGTCGCCGGTGATGATCGCGCCGTCGGCCAGCGCGTTGCTCGAGCCGACCGGCGTATCGTCAACATAGACGGTGACGGTGGAGCCGATACCGCCGACGTTCTCGCCGCGCAGTGTGATCCGGGAGACGCCGGGCTGTGACTCCTGCACCGAGAGACCGGGCACCAGCGCCTGCAGGTCCTGGAAATCGGTCAGGCGAAGCTTGTCCATTTGGTCCGTGGTAATCGCCGTAACGCCCATCGGGACGTCATGCAGTCTTTCGGTGCGCTTCTGCGCGGTGACGACGACCTCCTGCAGCGTCTGGGCGGAAGTGGCGGGCGTGCTCGACTGGGCCTGCTCGTCGGCACTCGCGCCTTGGGTGGTGGCGAGCGCAGCGACCATGGCGGCGGCCAGCAGTGACGGGCTTGTGAGAGACCTGAGCATGACGAATCCCCCGGGGAGGCTTTGAGCCCCCTTTTATCCAATGTGACAACAATTTTTCAGAATTGGCAAATTAATTTTCAAGCCGCAGCGGGCGGGTTAGGATTGCGGCGTGGCAGCGAAGTCCGAAGCAGCGCGGGGCGAAGCGGCGGCGCATCCGTCGGCGGCCAGCTCCATGGCCAAGCCGGGCCGGGTGCTCAAGGCGCTGCGCCGCAAGCACGGCTGGACACTCGCCGAGGTCAGTCGCCGCACCGGGCTGCCGACCTCCACGCTGTCGAAGATCGAGAACGACAAGATGTCACTCACCTTCGACAAGCTGTCGCGGCTCTCGAGCAGCCTGCAGGTGGATATCTCGGCGCTCTTCAACGGCGAGGCGGGGGAGGACGGCCTGGCGGGCGCCAGGGGCCGGCGCAGCATCACGCGCGCGGGCGAGGGCAAGGCCATTGAGACTCCCAACTACTCGCACCTCTACCCGGCGTGGGAGCTGCTCAACAAGCGCATCATCCCCATCGTCGCCGAGCCCCATGCGCGCAGTCTCGAGGAGTTCGGCGAGCTGATCCGACATCCCGGCGAGGAATACGCCTTCGTGCTAGAGGGCGAAGTGGATCTTTATACGAGCCTGTACGCGCCGGTGCGCCTCAAGGCCGGGGATTCCATCTACTTCGATAGCGGCATGGGACACGCGTACATCGCCGCCAGTGAAGGACCCTGCCGCGTGTTGTCCCTGTGCTCGGCGCCGGAGACGCAGCTGATCGCCGCGAGCGCGGGCCAGCCGCGCGGCGATGCGGCGCGCAAGGTGCCGGCCGCAGCCGCGAAGAAACGGCGCGGCTGAGCGCGCGCTGCCGCCCTACTGGGCGTGCGGCGTGCCGTCGATGGCCAGCGTAGCGGTCGAGGGGAGACGCGTCGCCCGCAGCCGCGCGCTCACCTCTTCCGCACGCGCCAGCGCGTGCAGTGCGTTGCCGCCTGCGACCTTGGCGAGATCCGCATCGCTCCAGCCGCGGCGCGCCAGCTCCGCGAGCAGCGCCGGAAACTTGTCGACACCATCGAGACCGGTTGGCCCTTCCGGTATGCCATCGAAGTCGGAGCCGATGCCAACGTGCTCGACCCCCGCCACCTTGCGGATGTGCTCGATGTGATCGGCCACGTCGCCGATTCCGACAGTGGGCTTGGGGTGCGCGCGTTCCCAGTCCGCGAGCGCGGCCTTGGCGCGCTCAGGCTGACCGATATAGAGACCGCCGAACGGCGGACTGTTGTAGCGCGCCACCTCGGCGGCCCGGTCCGCATCCCAGCGGCGCCGCGCCTCCGAGACGTAGCCCGGAAAGAAATTCACCATCACCACGCCGCCGTTCGCGGCCACCAGCTTGAGAACGTCGTCCGGCACGTCGCGCGGATGATCGACCAGCGCGCGCGCGGAGGAGTGTGAGTAGATCACCGGCGCCTCGCTCACCGCGAGCGCCGCGCGCATGGTGTCGGCCGACACATGCGACAGATCCACCAGCATGCCGAGACGATTCATCTCCCGGACTACCTCCTTGCCGAAGGGTGTCAAGCCGTGGTGCACCGGGTTGTCGGTCGCCGAATCCGCCCACGACGTGTTGTTGGAGTGAGTGAGCGTCATGTAGCGCGCACCGAGGTCGTAGTAGGCGCGCAGCACGTCAAGGGAGTTGTTGATCTGATGCCCGCCTTCGACGCCGATCAGCGAGGCGACCTTGCCGGCCTTGTGCACCCGCACCACGTCCGCCGCCGTATAGGCCATGGCGAGGTCGTTCGGGTAGCGCGCGCACATCTGCCGCACCAGATCGATCTGCTCGATGGTCATCTGCACGGCCGCAGGCCCCTGCACCTCGACCGGGATGAACACCGACCAGAATTGCGCGCCGACATGCCCCGCCCTGAGGCGCGGAATATCCGTCATCAGCGGCGGGCTCCCCTCAGGCGCCGGCAGGCTCAACGTGGAGCGGCTCAGGTCGACCTTCGAGAGGTCGCTGGCGAAGCGCGTACGGATCTCCCAGGGCAGATCGTTGTGACCGTCGATGAGCGGCGTCTGCGCGAGGATGCGATCGAGGCGCTGCGCGGGGCTGTCCTCGGCTAACGCGGGCGAGGCGAGCAGCAGCGCGGCGAGCAGCGGCGGCACCAGCCGGCCACGCGATGGCAAATACGACATGGAGCGGTTCTCCGTTACGGATGCGGCCGGCATCATACCGAAAGTGCATCGACCACGAGCCTGCCGACCGCCGCCGGTGGTGCGCGGCTACCTCATCGGGGTGGCAGCACCCTCGCCCACCACGGTGGTCCAGGGTCGCACCGACCAGCGCCTCACGAGCCCCGCCGTCACGTAGGGATCGCGCTCGGCAAAGGCTCGCGCGGCACTATCGTTGTCACCCTGAAACAGCAGCACCGCAGCATCGACGGGATCTGCCAGCGCACCGGCGAGCAGCAGCTCGCCGCGTGCGTTCGCCTCCCATGCAAGACGCAGATGCACCGCGCGATGCGCCGGCCGGCGCTCGAGATAGTCGGGCACGAAGTCGTAGAGCAGCAGAAAATGCACATCGCCTCCGCATCCGGCGCCTTTCCGAGCGCCGCTTACCTCAGGTCGTCGTCGTGTTCGGCGCTGCCGCCGGAGCGGCTTCGTTTATTCGGAATGCGTGCGCGAAGATACCGAAGTCGCCCGCCGGTGGCCTGAGCAGTGTCAGCGTCTCAGTGACCCGGCAGCGCGTGTAACGGACCTCATAGACCAGCCTGACGGTCGTACCGGCATTGGTGCCGACATTGCGCGTCACGGTCCAGTTCTCGAGCTTGTGAGTCTCCGGCCGACCGCAACGGTCGCGGAGCTGCGTAAGAGTGCTCATCCAGGTCTCGCGGGGCGTGACACTGAAGAAGCGCTGCGAGTAGAGCCCCAGCACGCCGGACAGATCGTCCTGCGCGGCGGCCGCGAAATAGCGGTCGGCGTGGGCGGCAGCGGCATCCCGATCCGCCGTCAGGCCGCATCCGGACAGCGCCAGGGTCACGCACGCCGCCAGCACTGTAGCGAGCAGGGCCATTGCCTTGAGGCACCTGCAGCATCCCATGGCACCCTCCCCCGTCAGCGGACGTTGAAGGTCGGCACGGCGCCAGCGTTCTCGATGAAGGTGCACTTGCCGTCGGCGCACACCTTGAGCTCCATCTCGATGCGCTTGAGCTGCACGTACTGCTCGGGAGAGAGGCCGATAGCTTGCCGATAGGAGTTGTCGGCGGCCGCGCGCGCTTCCTCGGCGGCGCGCCGCTGCACCTCGGCGTTCTTGATCTGGATCTCCGTCTGGATGCGCTGCTCCTGGGCGGCGGTCTCGATGCGCTGATTCTTGATCGCATCCGGGGGATTCGCGCGCCCCACCGTCATCGTCACGAGGCGCACCGGGAGCTTCTTCTCGTCGATGAACCTGGAAAGGTTGTCGCGGATCTCGGCATCGATCGCATCGAGTGCGGTGGTGCTGATCGCGGTCTCGTTCATGCCGCGCTTGCGGACCGCCTGACGCACGAACTGGCCAAATGCCTGCTCGACGTTGTTCTTGTACCAGCGGTCACCGAATCCCTTGATGAGCGCCACGGAATCCGTCACCTGCAGCGTGACGATGGCATGGAAGCTGACCGGCACGCCGTCGGCGGTCATGGTGTCCGGCAGGTCCTGCTCGTAGCGCTCCGGTCGCATCTCCACGTCTATGCCATCGGTCGAGAACGCCACGAACGTCCGGCCGGTGCGCACCGGCTCGGCGTTCACGCCACCATGGCCGAAGAACCACGGCTTCTCGATCAGGACCACCTCGTGACCGGCATCCGGCGCATAGGTCGAGCAGCCGGACGTCGTCAGCGCGGCCAGCGCCAACAGCATGAAACCGAGACTCGTGAAGCGCATGCAACCCCCTTGGTAAATGCAAGCCCGCGGATCTTTGGTAGTAAGCTTAAGCGCACCGACTTGATAGTACAGAGGTTCTCGCATGCGAGGCTCGCTTCCCGCGGTTCAGAGCCTGACGGCCGGTTACGCCGACACCAGCGGCTTCCTCGCGCTCAAGGGCCTGTTCACGTCCCACGTCACCGGCAACTTCGTGACGCTCGGCTCGGCGCTGGTGTTTGGCAACAGCGGCGCGCTCGCCAAGACTCTGGCCCTGCCGACTTTCTGTCTGGCGGTGCTGGCGATCAGGCTGATTGCGTTGCGCCTGCGGGCCGCCGGGCGCCCCGTGCTGCGCAGCGTGCTGACGCTGCAGCTGCTGTTGCTGATCGTGGCTGCGGCTCTGGCGGCCTGGGCGGGGCCGTTCGGCGATCCCGATCGGGGCGCAGCGCTCGCGCTCGGCATGATCCTCGTGACGGCGATGGCGTTGCAGAACGCGGCGCATCGAGTGCATCTGTCGCATACGCCACCCTCGACCGTCATGACCGGGTCGACGACCCAGATCATGCTCGACCTGGGTGACATGCTGCATGGCCTGCCGCCGGAGAAAGCGGCCACCACCCGCGTGCGGCTGAAAGCGATGACGGCGAGTGTCGTGCTGTTCGCCGTCGGCTGCGGTCTCGGTGCCGTACTGTTCGCGGAAATCAACAAGTGGTGCTTCTGCGTGCTGCCGGTTCTCGCCGCCTGCGCGTTGCTGTTTCGCTCAGAGATGGTCGACGCCGGCACTTAACCGCGGCCCGCGGTATCCGGATGCCATCCACGACATACCTCCGCGTGAGTCGCCTGCTGCTGGCGTTCGTGTTCTTCCCTGTCGCAGCAGCCGCGACTGCCGGCGAGTTGCCCGCGCCCTGGCTGCCGCTCGACCCGGGCCAGGCGCTCTGCCGGAGCAACGCCCATGAGGCGGCGCTTGCGGATGCGGCCGTACGCTTTGCGGTCAGGATCGAGGACGGACATCTCTATCCGGCTGCGCTCGATGACGGCTTCACCCACGAACAGCTTGCGCTCGCCGGCGAGCTCTTCGCGGTGACTCCCCGCGGCGGCGGCCCGCTCGGCGCCGGACGCTTCCAGCTGCGCAGCGCCCCGGGCTGCAGCCCGGTCGCGCCACGGCCCGACGCCGCACGCGCCGCGGAGCGCCGCGCCGGCATGGCGCTGGATGCCGACCTCGAAGATGTCGCGACCGGCCTCAGGGTCCACTGGCGTGCGGTGCTGCGGAACGGCACGAGCTACGTGCGCGTGGAGCTGCGCCTCGAGGCGGCATCGGAGCTCGATCTGGCACGCGTCGCGCTCATTACGCTCGGGCTGCCCGGAGGTTTCGTGGCCGGCACGGCTTCCGGCTCGCCGCTCGTGTGCGGCAACGCCTTCTTCGGCTTCGAGCATCCGATCGCAGAGGCCGACGTCGTCGATGGCCAGGCGACCATGACGCTGCGGCGCGTGCTGCCGCTGCGCCCGGGCGTGCCGGTCGCATACTCCGCCGTGCTCGGCGTGGCGCCCGCGGGACAGCTGCGCCGCGGCTTCGCGGCCTACCTCGAGAACGAGCGCGCCACACCGTTTCGTACCTTCCTGCACTACAACTCCTGGTACGACATCGGCTATTTCACCCCATATACCGAGGCGGATGCGCTCGCGGCCATCGAGGCCTTCGCTGAGCACCTGGTGCGCGAGCGCGGCGTGCGCATGGACTCGTTCCTGTTCGACGACGGCTGGGACGATCACGCTCACCTGTGGCAGTTCAGCAAGGACTTCCCGCGCGGCTTCGCGCCGCTGCGCGCGGCAGCGGGGCGGATCGGCGCCGGGGTCGGCGTGTGGCTCTCGCCGTGGGGCGGGTACGGCAAGCCGCGGCTCGAGCGGCTCGCGGCGGCGCGGGCTGGCGGCTACGAGATCGATGAGCAGGGACTCGCTCTGTCGGGCCCGAGGTACTACGCGCTGTTCCACGAGGCGGCGCTACGGTTGCTGCGCGACTATGGCGTCAATCAGTTCAAGATCGACGGCACCGGCAGCCCCGACAAGGTCACCCCGGGGAGCGCGTTCGATAGCGACTTCGCCGCCGCCCTGGCCCTGATCGGGGATCTGCGGGCGATGCGGCCGGATCTTTTCATCAACCTGACGACCGGCACCTGGCCGTCACCCTTCTGGCTGCGCAGCGCCGACTCCATCTGGCGCGGCGGCGAGGATCACAGCTTCGCCGGCACGGGCAGCAACCGGCAACGCTGGATCACGTACCGCGATTCGGACACCTACGGCGGTATCGTCCGCCAGGGGCCGCTGTTTCCGCTCAATTCGCTGATGCTGCACGGAATCATCTACGCGCGGCACGCTCACGGGCTCGACGCCGACCCGCGTGATGACTTTGCCGACGAGGTCCATGCGTACTTCGCCAGCGGCACCGGGCTGCAGGAGATGTACATCTCTCCCGACCTGCTCAGCAAGCGCAATTGGGACACGCTCGCCGAGGCGGCGCGCTGGGCCCGGGAACGAGCCGTGGTGCTGCGCGACAGCCACTGGATCGGGGGCGATCCCGCGCGCGGTGAGGTGTACGGCTGGAGCTCGTGGGCACCGGGACGCGCGGTGCTGGCCGTGCGTAACCCGAGCGGCGAGCGGCGGTCATTCACCTTTGTACTCGGGCGCCTGCTGGAGCTGCCGCGCGGTGAGCCGCAAGTGTGGGTGGCGACATCCGCCTTCGGCAAAGGCCGCGCGCGGGTAATGCATGCACACCGGACAGAACGAATCTCGCTCGCACCCTATCAGGTGGAAGTGCTGGATCTGCTGCCGGGCACCACCGCCGCGCCGTGATTCGCCTATGAGCCTCTGCGGCGCGCTGCCTTCACCCACGGTCGCAACACCTGCCGCACGGGTTGAGTCACGGTGGCCGCCACCTCAGGGTCGATCAGGCGCCGACGCTTGAGGTGGCGCAGCGCAACCTGCACGCCGGACTTCGACAGTCCGGTCTGAGTCGCAATCGCCTGCAGGCTCACGGCTACGGCGTCGCGCCGCAGACGGGCCGCCTGCCGCAGCAGATACAGGTAAACGATGAATGCCGCCGGTCGTCGATCGTGCCCGACCAGGTCCGGCATCAATGTATCGAGCACATAGGCGTCGAGCAGGACTCTCTCCATAGCAGTTATGACTATAGTAGTTACAGGTGCTGGGCCGCGCTACTGCGCGTTAGGATTTGAGCACAGTCAGCCGCGGAGGCGCCATGATCAGCCATCTCAAATTCGTCAGCATCCCGACGCGCGACCAGCAGCGCGCGCTCGAGTTCTACACCGAGAAGCTCGGCTTTGCGGTAGCAACCGATCAGCAGTTCGACGCACAGCAACGCTGGATCGAGTTGCGCATTGCTAATTCCGGCACGCGCGTGGTGCTGTTCACCCCCGAGGGTCATGAGGACCGCATCGGCTCCTTCTTCAATGGTTCATTCGCGTGCGACGACGCCGTCGAGACTTATCGGCAGCTCAAGGCGCGCGGGGTGGAGTTCGTCTCGGAGCCGCAGAAGCAGCCGTGGGGTACGTACGCCATCTTCAAGGACCCCGACGGCAATCGGTTCGTGGTGTCCTCGTGAGCGGCACAACTCGCATCGTGCCGAGCGTATTCGACAAGCTCAACTTGCGGGATCAGGCGCAGCTCGTGGTGCTGAATGCGCCTGAGTCATTCGAGGCGCAGCTCGACAAGCTGCGTGGCAGGAGGATCGTACGCGGCCTCAAGGACAGCCCGCAGGTCGGGTTCGCACTGATCTTTGTCAGCCGCCAGAAGCAGCTGAACGAGCTGGCGGCCGCCGTGACGCGGCGCGCAGTGGATGATCCGATACTCTGGTTTGCCTATCCAAAAGGCACGTCCCGCAAGTACCGCTGCGACTTCAGCCGCGATCACGGCTGGGATGTTCTGCATGAGGCGGGGTTCGATACCGTGCGTCAGGTTGCCATCGACGCAGACTGCTCCGCACTCAGATTTCGCCGCGCGAAGTACATAAACCGCAAGCCGGTGCCCGCCGCCAAGACACGCGGCGGCTGAAGCTCTAGACCCCGCTCACGCGCTTCAGCCTGACTTTGATCACCTCCCCGGTGGGCGCTTCGATGCGACCGTCATTGAGTGTGTTTCCGCGTGGATTCACGCCGGTGAAATCCAGCGGCACACCCAGCTCGCGCGGATGGTGCGGGCTGCACGCTTCGGGGCTCAGCTGCAGCCGCTGCTCGCCGGCGGAATAGCTGCTGCCTCGCGGCTGGAGCTTGCACTCGCCCTCACCCGAGGCCGCCGCGTACTGCAAGGTGCCTTCGATGCCACCGTCCTCGTACACCCGGTCGATGCTGAGGTTGACGACGCGTAGCAGCTGCTTGCCCGCGGCATCGACATATTCGCCGCGCCAGCTGCCGGACAAGTCAGGCCGCGGAGGCGCTGGTGTCG
This sequence comes from Steroidobacteraceae bacterium, assembly GCA_035568235.1. GTDB lineage: Bacteria > Pseudomonadota > Gammaproteobacteria > Steroidobacterales > Steroidobacteraceae > 13-2-20CM-66-19. Next base: position 41,054 of record DATMOK010000020.1, read on the forward strand.
TGGCAGGCGGTACGACGGCCGCCGGCCCGGTGCTCGCCGCGGTTGCCGCGGATATGACGGTGGCGGGGGTCGCCTCTGCCGGCGTCGCCGCTGCCTCGCTTACTGAGGTGGCAAGCACGGGCGGCGCCGCGTACTGCGCCGGAAGCGGCGTCGGGATTGCTTGATGGTGCACGGTCTGCGGCCGCTCCGCGTGACGCAGCAGCGAGCCGACCAGAAGTAATCCGAGCAGCACTGCCGCGAGACCCAGGCGTTGGGAGCGCAGGCGCTGCAGGAGTCCGGGGGCCGGCGCCGCAGTCGCGGCCGCGGCCGGTGCGGCCGCGTTCGCCGGCGACGGCCCTGCGCGACGAGCGGCCGCGTCCTGCAGGAGGATCGTCGATGCGGAGTAGTCGAACGTCATCGCCTCGCCCGCCTCAGGGCGCCGGGTCGACGAGTACTCGACCATCACCGTGTCGCCGTGCCGGCCGATGGCCGCCGGTCCGCTGCGCGTCGATGCCGATATCGCCACCGTGCCGGTTGGTCCTGCACCGATTGGCGGTGGCGTTGTCGGGATCACCTCCGTACCGGTTGGGCCGGGACCGTCTGGGGGCGGCCTCGGTATCGCCACCGTGCCGGTCGGTCCCGCACCGATCGGCTGCGGTCTCGATATCGCCACCGTGCCGGTCGGACCGGCACTGGCTGGCGCCGGCGCTCTCGGTATCGCCACGGTGCCCGTGGGACCCACCGGCGGTGCGGCGCTATCGGCTGCGGTCACATCTGCCACGGTTGCTGCGGGCAAATCCGGCAGCGCAGCTATGAACTCCTCCGCGCTCTGGAAGCGCGCATCGGGGTCCTTGGCCAGCGAGCGCATCACTGCGTCAACGATCGGCTGCGGGATGCCGTAACGGTAGACCGTGGGCGGCTCCGGCGTATCGTTTACATGGGAGTTCAACACCATGAACTCGGCCTTGCCGCGCGGATTGAACGGCCGATGGCCGCTCACCAGCTCATACAGCGTCAGTCCGAGCGCATACACGTCGGTGCGGCGGTCGACGGCGCGGCCAAGAATCTGCTCGGGCGCCATGTAGAGCGGACTGCCGATGCTGGTGCTGCTTACCTTGGTTGCCCCGGGTGAGCCCTGACGCTTCGCAATTCCGAAATCCATCACCTTGACGATATCGTCCCGGGTGACCATCAGGTTGCTCGGCTTGAGATCGCGATGAATGATCCCGGCGCGGTGCGCGGCCGCCACGCCGCGCAATGCCTGTTTGAAGATCGGTATGCTCTCGCGGACCGCAATCGCCCCGCGCCGCCGGATCAGCTGCTCGAAGCTCTCGCCGTCGATGAACTCCATGACCGCGACCGGAGCGCCGTCGTGCACGAAGTAGTCGAACAGCATCGCGACGTTCGGGTGGTTGAGCGCACCCTGCATGCGCGCTTCCTGACGGAAGCGCTCGACGAAGTCAGGGTCGTTGCGAGCCTCGGCGCTCATCACCTTGACCGCGACCTGCCGGTCGAGGTTCACGTCGAGCGCCTTGTACACCACACCCATCGCGCCGCGGCCGACGAGCTCGAGAATGCGGTAGTGGTCGATGACCTCGCCGATCACTGCTCGGTACCGATTGCGCGCCGGCGCGACAGCAACAAGCGCCCGCTCACTGTGCCTGGCGGATCTCGTCCAGCGCGCCCGGAGCGGGAGCCGCGCGGCCGTCGGCAATCAGGGTGGGGTGCGCCCCGCCCTTCGGCGGCCCATTCGGCCCCATGCTCTTGGAGGCGGCCTGCATCGCCTGCATCACCTGGGCTGCCTGTTCGTTCTCCATGGCGTTTAGATCGTTGAGGCCGACACGCGTCTTGAGGCCCTTGGGACAGTCGGATGGCCCGCTGAGCTCCACGACCACGGGTATCGTCCAATCGTCCTGGCTCATTGCGCCGGTGCGCTTGATGTAGTCATTGGCGGCCAGCGAGCAGTAGTGGTTGGCGGTACCTGTTGGAACGTCAAGCGGCTGCACGACCTCGAAGAACACGTGATTGGGCCTGAGGGCCGGCGGTGTGCTCGAGTTCGTCTGAGTCGCAGGCGAGGCCACCGCGGACTGCTGCTCCTGCAGCCGGACTTTGATCTGCGCGTTGAGCTGCGCCTTTACTTCCGGCGTGATGGCAGGCGGCGCGGCTGTCGGCGCGGGCGGCGGCACCGGCTCGCTCGATTGAGTTGGCGATGCCTCGGTCTGGTCCGGAGCGGGCGCAGCGGCGGGGTCCACGTATTGAGCGGGGCCCGCGGGAGCCGGTGCGGCCGCGGGGTCCACGTACTGAACAGCCTCCGCGGGAGCACCTGCGGGTGACGGCCCGGCAGCCGGCGCGGCGGTTTGCGCCTGATAGGCCATCTGCATGTTCTGCGCGATGATGTAGTCGGTCATCCACAGATCGGGGCTCGAGTACACCGGATACGGTGTGAACAGCACGCCGTAGGTCGGGTACCACGGCTGCGCGCGCCAGCCCCACGAGTAGGCGATCGGGTGCGGCCAGGCGGCCAGCGCCCAGCCGTAGTAGGCCGCGGGATAACGAACCGCCGGCACGAATGACTCGTAGGCGAATGCCCTGCCGAATTGATGCCAGACGTGCTGCTGGTAGACGCGGGTGTACATCACGTGGCCGCCACTGACGAAGGTGCGGCTCATGAGGCCCGGCCGAATGGTGCGCTCGACCGTGCCGCTCACGGCGTTACCGTAGCGTACGACGTGGACCTGATTTCCTGTGGAGCCGTGCGAGACCTCCTGGACCCGGGCGCCCCCGGCGAGCTGGGTCTCGCGCATCACACGACCGTCCGCGAGGCGCCGCTCCTGGATATTGCGACCGATCATCTCGCGGTGATAGTTGACGGCGGCGTGTTGGCTCACGGCGCGTCCCGCATAGGCACGGTGGCTCGGTCGCGATTCGGCGTGCTGCGCCGGCGCGGCCGGCCGGTGCTCGTGCCGCTCCTGTGCCTGAGCAATTGAGGCGATACCGGCCAGCCCGGCGAGAACCATCAGGGCAACGGTCGCGCAGGCTCTACGATCCGATCTCCACATATTGTCACTCCAGATGCCGCGGGCCAGCCGGTGGCGCCGCCCTGGAAGGAAGTAGCGGATAACTGTAGCGCGCGGTGTACACCGAGGTGCGAACTGCGTCGCGGAACGGCCAGCCGTGCGGCGCTTTGAGAACCGCAGCACACTCCCGCCGCAGGCCCTGCCGCCGGCGCCCCGAGTGCAGCCCCCGGAATCAACGCGTCGGGTATCTCTCCTGCGGGCCGAGCGCGGCCTGCGCCGACTCGTAACTGGCGGCTGCCGGGCCGAGTCTGAAGCGTCCGTCCGGCAGCGGAACGACAACCGGAGAAACCACGACCGTGGCGACCCCGATGTGCGGCGTGATGCCGATCTTGCGTGCCGTCGCGGGCGACAGATCGACGATGCGCCCGTCGATGTAGGGGCCGCGATCCTCGATCCTGACGACGGCGCTCTTGCCGGTGGTGAGGTTGGTGACTCGTGCCACAGTGCCGAGTGGGAGCGTGCGGCTGGCGGCGTTGTTACCTTGCGGATTCATTGGCGCCCCGTTGGCCATCGTCCTGCCGAAGAATTCTGCGGCGTAATACGAGGCCGCGCCGACCCGCGTATGTGCGGAAAGATCCGGCTTCGCCGGCCCGGTAACACGCGGCGGCGCGTGCCGAGTGCGGCGCGCCGGGTCTGCCGAGGCCGCGAGCGGGCTCAAAGCCGCCATCGCGGCGGCCAGCCCCAGGGTCAGTGCACGACAGGGGTGCTTCACCTCACCTCCACGAGTTCAACACCTGATAAGGTGAGCGCGCCTTCCAAGGGGGAGTTCCCTGCGCGATGCGCGAACCATCCCGTCCAGCGGCCAGATCCGGCCTACAGTCCGTCGTTGCGACGGTCGGCGTCGCGGAGCACGGCAACTCGGCAGTGTTGGTAAGCATGGCCTCCAGCGGTGAGCTGCTCGATCGCCGACGCATCGACCTCACCCGCGGCCTGCCGACACATCCCTATCACCACGAAGGCTCGTGGGCCGTGGGCCGCTACCTGACGAGCCCGTGGGCGCGGAAGATCTCGCTCGCGGACGCCGTGGCGCTCGTCGAGCGGGTACGCGCGGCCGCAGCGCGCGGTGCACGCGAGAGTCTCGAGTCATTGGCTGCGGCGGTGCCGCTGCCGATCGTGGGCATCGCGGTGCGCGTCTGCCCGCCTCTGCCGGCGACCACCGAAGAGCGTATTACCGACACCCGTGCGGCCAGCGTCGCCGACTCAGTCATGTATCGCGAGTCGCTGGCCGCCGCGGCCGCAGCGCGCGGCTGGAGCGTCCACTGGTACGACCGCGAGCGCGTGTTTCAGGATGCGGGCGCGGCGCTGGGCGGCAAGGATATCGACGCCTTCCTGCGCAGCCTCGGCCGCTCGCTCGGGCCGCCCTGGCAGGCCAGTCACAAGTTCGCGACCGCCGCCGCTCTGGCGGCGCGCGGGCAGAGCTGAAGCGCGGCGCCTCAAGCGGCGGCCGCTCGGCAGCGTCAGTCCCAGGCGTGCGCAAACAGCGCGCGCGCGTTGTGCCGGTAAATCTTGTCGATCACCTCGCGCGGCAGCTGCAGACCGTGGAATGGGGCGTCGAAATCGTCCGAGTGCATGAGATCAGACGTCGCGAGGAAGCGCCAATCCGCAATCCAGTCGGCGTGCACGGCGGCGACCGCGGCGGCGTCTGCGTCGCCGGGGCCATAGGCGTCATCGCTCCCGTACAGCACGCGATCCTGGTAACGGATCAGGAACTGGCGCACCTTGTCCCGCGCGCTGGCTGCCTGATACTCGAGGTGCACCATGCGCGCGGCAACATCGACGCGCGCCGTCGGGAAGCGGTCGAGGAAGTCTGCGACCTTGTCTACGTCCCATTCGAGTGAGGCGAGGTGCACGGAGTCGAAGATAAGCCGCGGATGCGCCTGCAGCATCCGGTCGCGGGCCGCCAAAATGGTGTCGTGCGAGGGCATCTCAGGGTGCCGGTACATGTAGTACTGAGGATGCTCCTTGAAGTACTCGAGGTCAGAGCGCACGGTCATCTTCTCGGGCGGCAGCCAGCAGTTGAGAGGCTCCCCCTGGTGCCCGAGCAGCACGATGCGTGCGCTCTCGAGATGGGCGATCACGGGCTCGAGCCGTGGGTCGTCCGGCATCACATAGCTGCCGTCCGCATCGCGCAGCGTCATGCCGATGTTCTTCCAGATCTTCACGCCCACTGCGCCCTGCGCCACGGCGGCATCGATGTCGCGCACCACTGAGTCGCTCCATCCCGGCGAGCCGAACCCCTTGACCGAGAACGTCGTGACGAAGGCGACGCGCCCGGGATAGCGAGTCCGCAGCGACAGCGCATCGCGCAGCTGCGTGTCGATGGGTGGGTAGTCGGGATAATCGACATCGATGGTGAGGATACGGAAGTGATCGGCGATCGCCTGCTCCATCAGGTGGTCGGCAGGCCCGTGCACGTGCATGTGTGCGTCGATCTTCTCGACGTGAGCGAAGTCGCTCATGCTGTAGTAGTGCCCGGCAGCGAGCGCCGCCTGTGCCGTCGCGCACAGCAGCAGCGGTGCGGCAACCCGACGCGCCCGCCGGTACCCGTTGACCAGCGCCGCGGCCCTCAAACGAGCTGTACCTCGACACCGCGCGCGCGCAGCTGCTCGATGGCATCCGCCGGCGCGGCGCGATCGGTGATCAGCACGTGCAGCTGCTCGATGCGGGCAATGAGCGAGATGTTGTGGCGGGCGAACTTGGAGGAGTCGGCGACCACCACGACCTGGCGCGACATCTTGATCATCTTGGCATTGAGCTCGGCTTCCGCAAGGTGCGGGGTCATGATACCGATGCGCGGATCGACGCCGTCCGCGCCGAGATACAGCCGGTCGGCCTGCAGCGTGTCGAGTGCCGCCTCCGCCATCGGCCCGGTGAGCGAGTTGGACTCACGGCGCAGGATCCCACCCGGAATGATGAGCCGCACGGCCGGCGCATCGCTCAGGATCGCGGCGATGTTGAGTCCGTTGGTGATGACATTGATCGACTTGAGGTCGAGACTGCGGATGCGGCGCGCGATCTCGGCGGTGGTGGTGCCGGAGTCGAGGATGATGGTCTCGCCGTCCTTGATGCGGCCCGCAGCAGCCTCGGCGATGCGCAGCTTCTCCGCGCGGTGCTGCAGCTGCTTCACATCGAGCGGCTGATCCCCGTCCGGCAGGTTGAGCGCGCCGCCGTGAGTGCGGGTGAGCGCGCCCGCGGTTTCGAGCGTCGACAGATCCGCCCGGATCGTGACCTGCGAGGTACCGAAACGGGACGCCAGCTCCTCGACTGTGACCCGCCCTTCGGCGCGCACCAGCTCGCAGATGCGCCGGCGGCGCTCGCCGATCAGCAACCCGCGCTCGAGCGCCTGTGCCATCAGACCGGCACCGCCTCGAGCACCTGGAAGTGCTCGAAGGCGAGCGACAGCGGTCCGCCGGCTGCCGTGACCTCGCCCAGATCGCGGTTGTTGAAGTAGTCGCGGACGCGATAGCGCCCCGCGGTGAGGCCACGCAGCGTCACCGGCCCCTGCCAGCGCGGCGCATAGAACGCGTAGTACATGCGGCCGGACTTCTCGACCGCATGTGCCTCGGGTCGGTCGAAGCCGATGTCGTAGAGCTCGCCGCGATACGTCCCGGTGGGGAGCAGGCGCTCGTTGTAGAGCGCGATCCACTTGCGCCACAGGACTTCGCGCTCGGGGGTAAGAAGAAAGGAGTCCTTGGGCTTCGGATCCACGGGCCAGGTGAATTTCGTGGAGACGATTCCACCGATCCCGACGGTGGACGCAAAGTCCGCGCCGCCATCGCTCAGCTCGACGTGATCGCCGGCAAACGCCGCGCTCGGACCGACGAGGGCCTTCAGTGTCTTGCCCTTGTGGCGCACCTGCCAGGAAGACTCAGGGTCGGAGGCCGGTGCCTGGTTCCAGGCGGGAGTATTGAAGAATGAGTAGCACGTGCCGCAGGTACAAAGCTCCATCACCGTCTGCGGATCGATCCGCATCGCGGTCGCATACATGGCGTGCAGCAGCTGCGGCAGCTGCTCCACGGATTCTTCTGGACGCGCGTGCCGGTGCGCGGGGTTGTAGCACGGCGCCACCCCGTTCAGGTGCTGGCCGTCGATCTTGAGTCCGGCGAACCCCCAGTCGCCGATGAAGCGCCGCACCAGGGCCTCGGAGTACGCGACCGTCTTCGGATACGCGGGGCAGATGTAAAAGCTGTTCCACCAGGTCACGAGCTGCGGTGCGCCCTCCTTGTCGAGCAGCAGCATGTCGGCGTGCTCGTGCAGCAGATCCGAGCCCGGCGCGGCGGCGAGCGGCGCCACCCACAGCCGGGGCTTGAGCTGCTGCGCGCGGATGTGTCCGACCAGACGCTTGAGATCGCTGCTGCCGTGCGGAAACTTGGCCGGATGCGGCTGCCAGTCGCCGACATTCGTTTGCCAGCCGTCATCGATCACTGCCCAGCGCAGGCCCAGATCGCGCACCTTGGGCAACGTCGTCTCGATGAGCTGCGGCGTGCATTCGCGCTCGTAGCCCCAGGCACACCAGATGCCCTCGTACGCCGGCTCGGGGGAGTGCGGGGCGATCAGGCCCTGCGCCGCCATGATTCGCCGGTAGGTATCGAGCGTCGCGAAGTAGTCGCCCGAGTGGGCGGCGATGAAGCTACGGGGAGCGCGCAGTTCCTCACCCGGCGCCAGGGCGCGCTCGAGCGTGCCGGTGATGGCGAGCCGCGCGCCGCGCGCGCTGCGCGACACCGGCAGCGCGATGAGCCGCGGCACCTTCTCCAGGTGCCCGACCGCGAGACCGCTGTCGCGGCGCCACACATCGACGATGGGCGTACCGCCGCCGTAGTCGGACGCGGTCATCCCCATGAAGTTGTCCTGCGAGAAACCCGCTTTCACCGGCTGCACCCAGTCGCGCCGATCCTCGTGGGTACTGCCGCAGTACGACCAGAACTGAGGCTCGGCGTGTGCCTCGCCCACCGCTGCCGCCGTGAGGAGCTCGAGGTCGGCCACGCGCCAGCCACGCAGTGCGATCGGCTGCGAGGACACGTTGCGCCAGGAGACCTGGTAGAAGGCGAAGCCCGGATAGCGAGCATGGAGCTCGACGCGCACCTGCTTCTCGATGCCGCTTGCCGCCACACCGACGACCGTCAGTGCCGTGCCGCCGCCGTCGCTCTCCGCGAGCGCCTCGCGGCTGTCGCGCTGTCTCTCAAAGCTCTCAACAGGCTTGCCATCGAGCAGGATGACGGAGTCGCTCGCGGTCCAGTCACTCAGCACGGCGGGCGGCTCGCCGGCGCGCACACGCAGCACCCGCAAACGCAGCGACGAATCGAATTCGAGGCGCACCGCGGAATCGGCGATGCCGACGATCGGATCGCCCGCGTCCGCGGCGGCATCCGCGACGCGGCCGAGTTGCGATGCCACTCCGGCACCTGCAACGAGCTTCAGGAATCGACGTCGGCTGCTGCGAGCTCGGCTCACGCCTTAAGCCTTGTTCCTTTTATAAGGAGCAGTGTAGCCACTGGCCTCATAGCGGCGGGCCCCGGACTGCGAGAATACCCAGCCTTGACAGATTCGAAAGACTTCGAAATAGTGTAGAAAATAAAACGAAAAATCAACGTCGGCGAAGAGGTTTCGTTTTATTACGAATATCAGGGGAACGCTGAGGGAGCCCATGTCGAACCCGCGTGACCGCGGCGCCGCACCAGCGCCGCGGGCCTGTCGCTTTGGAGTGCGCCCGTGAGCCGGCGCGCCGGACTCGGCTTCGCCCTGACGACGACTGCGCTCTGGGGCGTGTGGGGCGCGTTCGCAGGTCTGCCCGCCGAGTACGGCTTTCCGGACACGCTCGTGTACGTCGTGTGGGCGTTCACGATGATTCCGCCGGCGCTGTACGCACTCGCGCGTAACGGCTGGAAGCTCGAGCACGATCGCCGCTCGGTGCTCTTCGGCGCGCTGATCGGCTTCACCGGCGCGGGCGGGCAGATGCTGCTGTTTCACGCACTGCGCACCGGACCGAGCTATCTCATCTTCCCGCTGATCGCGCTCTCGCCGCTGGTGACCATCGTGTTTTCCGTGGGATGGCTCAAGGAGCGCGTCGGCTGGGTCGGAGCGCTGGGCATCGTAGCCGCCCTGCTGTCATTGCCGCTGTTTGACTACGAGCCGGGCGAGAGGGCGAGCGGCTTCGGCGTCGCCTGGTTTGTCTATGCACTCATCATTCTCCTCGCCTGGGGTGTGCAGGCCTTCTTCATGAAGCTTGCCAACCGCTCGATGAGCGCGGAGAGCATTTTCGTCTACATGACCGTGACCGGGCTGGCACTGATTCCGATCGCCCTCTACATGACGGACTTCTCGCAGCCGATCAATTACGGCCTGAGCGGCCCCGGCCTCGCCGCCGCCACCCAGATCCTGAACGCGGTGGGCGCGCTCACGATCGTCTACGCCTTCCGGTACGGCAAGGCGCTGGTAGTAGCGCCGCTCACCAACGCCGGCGCGCCGCTCATCACTTCGCTGATTGCGCTCGCCCTGCTGCAGGTCGTGCCGCCGCCCCTCAAGCTTGCCGCCATGGCGCTCGCTTTCGTGGCGGCAGCGCTGCTCGCCATCGAGCCGGAGGAAGCGGCGTGAGGATGCTGCTCGATCTGGTACGGCGCCATCGTGCCGGGGAAGTGCTCGGCGTCGCCTCGGTCTGTTCGGCGCATCCGCTGGTGCTCGCGGCCACCCTGCAGCATGCCCACGCGCAGGGCGGCCATGCCCTGATCGAGGCGACTTCCAACCAGGTCAACCAGGACGGCGGCTACACCGGCTGGCGGCCGGCGGCGTTTCGCGACCTGGTATGGGCCATGGCCGAGGAGATCGGGCTGCAGCGCGAGCGGGTGCTGCTTGGCGGCGATCACCTCGGTCCCAACTGCTGGCAGACGCAGCCGGCGCCCGCGGCGCTCGAGCGCGCCGCAACCCTGGTGCGCGAGTACGTCACGGCCGGCTTTCGCAAGATCCATCTCGACTGCTCCATGTCCTGCGGCGGCGATCCGCACGCGCTCGCCGACGACGTGATCGCCGAGCGCACCGCGACACTGTGCGCTGAGGCCGAGGACGCCTGGCGGCGCGTGGGAGGTGATGCTCCCGTATACGTGATCGGCTCGGAGGTTCCAACTCCAGGTGGTGCGCAGGAGACACTCGAAACGCTCGCCGTCACCGAGCCGCAAGACGCACGCGCCACCATCGCCGCGCACCACACCGCGTTCCTGGCGCACGGGCTCGAGGCGGCGTGGGAGCGCGTCATCGGCCTGGTCGTGCAGCCAGGCGTCGAGTTCGATCACGACGCAGTCATCGGCTACGTCCCCGAGAAGGCCAGACTCCTGAGCGGCTCCATAGCCAATGAACCGCATCTCGTCTTCGAGGCACACTCCACCGACTATCAGAGCGAGACTGCTCTCGCTGCGCTGGTGCGCGATCATTTCGCCATCCTAAAGGTAGGCCCGGCGCTCACCTTCGCGTTGCGTGAGGCTGTCTGGGCGCTGGATGGAATCGAGCGGGAGTGGCTGGGTGAGGAGCGCAGTTCGCGGGTGCGCTCGACGGTTCTGGCGGCGATGCGTGCCGACCCCCGGCACTGGAGCAAGTACTACCACAGCGAGGGCCGCGAGCTCGAGCACCAGCTCGAATACAGCCTGAGCGATCGCATCCGTTACTACTGGCACGTGCCCGAGGTCGTCGAGGCGTTGTCCCGCCTCGAGGCCACTTTCAACAGCGGCGCCCCGCCGCCCGCGCTGCTGCGGCAGTTCCTGCCGGATGCGTGGGACGCGGTGCGCCGCGGAGAGACGCAGGTCAGCCTGCAGAGTCTCGTCATCCACCATATCCGCGAGGTGCTGTCGCAGTACTCGCGAGCCTGCGATCAGCGGGCGGACAAAATAAGAGGAGTCTCGCGATGAACACCCGACTTACGGCAAGCATCGGACCGAAGGCCGCGAGCGCACTGCTGGCGCTGATTCTCGCCCTGAGTGCGGGCACAGCCGCACCAGCCGCTGCGGTGAACGCCGCGGCCAACGCTGCAGGTGATTCGGCCGCGACTGGTGGCGCGGGCGATCAGGCTGCCGCGAGCGGCCAGAGCGCCGCCCCGACCACCCCGGCGCCAAAAAAGGAAGAGAAGCTCGAGACGGTGGTGATCACCGGCATGCGGGCGGACCTCGAGAAAGAGATCGAGACGAAGAAGCTCGCGCCGGTCGTCATGGACTCGATCGATTCGACCGAGCTCGGGCGTTTCCCTGACGATGACGTCGCCGATTCATTGAGCCACCTCCCCGGCATCACGATTCAGCGCACCACCGGCGGCGAAGGCGAGGCGATCTCGGTGCGCGGCCTCGGCAAGGGCTACAACATCGTCACGCTCAACAATCGTATCCTCGCGAGCGACGATGACAGCCGTGATCTCGCCTTCGACGTGCTGCCCGCCGAGCTGATCAGCGGGGCAGATGTGCTCAAGTCACCGCAGGCCTCCGCTGTGGAAGGCTCGATCGGTGGCACCGTGGACCTGCACACCCCGAGCGCCTTCGACAACCCGGGCCTGCACGCCGGCGCGCACGCCGAGGGCGACTACAACGACATGTCGTACCTGCACGGCAGCAAGTACTCGCTGTTCGTCGAGAACACGCTCTTCGATAACACGCTCGGCTTCGTGCTGGGCGGTGTGCGCTCGGACGCCAACATCCGCACCGACTCACTCAACGCCTACAACCAGAACATCTACGGCCCTGCGAGCTACCCGTACCCGCCCGATCCGAACCTGATACCCCCTCCGGGCTCAACGCTCCTCACCGCGACTCCGTGCTGCATCACCTTCGGCTCGATCTTCGACGATAAGAAGCGCGATGCGCTCTCCGGGAGCCTGGAGTGGCGCCCGAGCGAGACCTTCAGTGTCAAGGCGGACGGGTTGTGGACACACCTTAACGACCCGCAGATCGGCTACAACGAGTCGTACTACTTCGCGGCCAACCCCGACGGCACCCCGTGGCAGAACAACGCCGTGGTGAAGAACGGGGTAATCACCGCGGTCAGCGTTAACGAGTTCCAGCCGGAAATGGTGAACAACACCACCAATCGGCAGGTCACCACTTACGAATTCGGTCTCAATGCGAAGTGGAAGCCACTCGATCGCTTGAGCTTCGATATGGACGCCTACCGCTCGACCGCGAGCCGCCCCGAGGGCGGCCAGGACACGTTCGTGACGGCGGGACTCGTCAACAACATGCCGGTCGCCGAGGACATCCTCAATTTCGCCGACGTCCCCAACAGCCTGCCGAACATCAACGTCGTCATTCCGCCGAGCCAGATCGGGCTCAGCGCCTGTCCCAAAGGCACGGCGAGCACCACCAACGCCGGCTACTGCTCCTACACCGCGCTCATGAACGCCAATCTCCTCAACAACAACGACTACTGGTCGACCCACTACGTGGGCCTCAACGGCTATTCGGTGCACGATGCCATCAACGGCATCACGCTCGACGGAGCGTGGGACGTCAGCCAAGGTTTCTTCGACCGGCTGCAGTTCGGTGCAGGCTACACGAGCCGCGACAAGAGCCGCGAGGACATCAGTAACGACTGGACCAACGGCTCAGGCCAGTATGGGACGCTGTACCAGACCGCCGGCTGTCCGATTCAGTGCAACCCGTACTCCTTCGGCTCGCAGGGCTTCAACGTCATCTCGATGGTGCACATCCCGAACTTCATGCAGGGCGCGGGCGGCTCCTATCCGCTGATCCTGCCGCAGCTCAACGCCGGGCAGCTGCTCGCGTTCCTGCAGAGCCTGAACGGCAAGCCCAACCCGCTGGTCTGCCCGGGGCCCACCTGCGCGCCGTTCGACTTTGCCCTCACGCTGCCGCAGTTGAACCCCTACAACTCCTACGAGGTGACGGAGAAGACGCTCACGGGCTACGTTCAGGCAGACTTCTCCGCCAGCCGCTGGTCGGGAAACCTCGGCGTGCGGGTGGTGCATACGACGACTACCGCCAACACCGCCTCCGCCGTCCCTCTGTCGCTGTGGACGAACTCGATCAATTCCACGACGGTGACCTACCAGGTCGAATATGGCGGCCAGCAGCCGATCGGCGCGAACGGCAGCTATACGATGGCACTGCCCGCGGCCAACCTCGCCTACTGGCTCGTTCCGCATGAGCTGCAGCTGCGCGCCGCGCTCGCCGAGACCATGGCGCGCCCGGACTTGAGCGAGCTCGCGCCCACCTCCTCCAACAATGCGATCAACGGCCAGCCACAACTCTCCTACAATGGCACCGCGGGATTGAAGCCGGTCAAGGCCAACCAGGCGGACCTGTCGCTCGAGTGGTACTACGGGCCGCATGCGGCGCTCACCGCGGCGGTGTTTGCCAAGAAGATCACGAACGACATCTACACGGCCGTGAACTCGAACGTGAACCTGGGGACGCTGGAGTACAACAACGGTCCGCCCGGAACGAATCCGGCGACCAATCCGGCGATCCCCTTCCTGTGGACGATCAGCGCGCCGGCCAACGGCTCCGAGAGCACCTATTCGGGTGTCGAGCTTACCTGGCAGCACGTCATGGAGAATGGCTTCGGGGCGCGCATGCAGTTCACGGCCACCCGAACCCGCAGCTACGATCAGTACGGCAACTTCGTCGGCGCGATCAACGCGGCGCCGCCGACCACCTTCTCGATCGGTCTCCTCTATGAGAAGGGACCGTGGGCTGCGGACGTCAACTGGGACCACCAGTCGAGCTTCGAGGTGGCGTGCAGCCAGTGCACCGAAGTGCCCGGGTGGCCCGCCATCACCAATGCCTTCGACTGGGTCACGGCGAGCCTGCACTACCACTGGGGCCGCTTCGAGATCTATACCGAGGGGAAGAATCTCACCAACTCGATCGCACGCAGCTATCTGAACGGTAATCCGCTCCTTCCCTGGGCACCGGGGCAGGAGGTGGGCCAGAGTCTGAGCGGCACCGGCATCGGCTACAGCTCTTACGGGCGCACCTACGTCCTCGGGGTCGCTTACCATTATTGACGGGAGGATGAGGGATACGGTGAGAGAGCCCGGCGTAGCGCTCGGATTCACGGCAGCACAGCTCACCGCGCGCGGTGCGGGCACGACCGCGCGCGAGATCGCGCAGCAGCCGCTCATCTGGCCGGAGATCGCGCGACTGGTGGGCGCGGATGCGGCGCTGCGCGCCTTCCTGACACCGCTGCTCGCGGATGCCGGGCTACGCCTCGTGCTCACGGGGGCGGGCAGCTCGTCCTTCGTCGGTGAGTGCCTCGCGCCGGTGCTGGCGCGACCGGGGTCGCGACGCGTCGAGGCCATTGCCACCACCGACATCGTCGCCGCGCCCGCGAGCACGCTCGCCGCGCGCACCCCGACCCTCATGGTGCACTTTGCGCGCTCCGGAAACAGCCCGGAGAGCGTCGGGGCTCTTGAGCTCGCCGAGCAGCACATCGAACGCTGCGCGCATCTGATCGTGACCTGCAACCGCGACGGCGAGCTCTACCAGCGTGCACGTACCGTACGCCAGGGGTACACGCTGCTGCTGCCTGAGGCCTGCAATGACCAGGGCTTCGCCATGACTTCGAGCGTCACCGGCATGCTGTACGCGGCGGCGCTGGCACTCGGCGCCGTAGCGACAGACGAGCCACGCGCCGCGCGGCTCGCGCAGCTGGCGACGCAGCTGCTGAGCAGCGCGGTGCCGCTCCTCACCAGCCTGGTGGGCGCTGAGTTCGAGCGGGTCGTCTACCTCGGCAGCGCCGAGCTCAAGGGGCTCGCGCGCGAGGCGGCGCTCAAGATGCTCGAGCTCACGGATGGCCGGGTGGTGTCGGTCGGCGATGCGCCGCTCGGCTTCCGCCATGGACCGAAGACCATTCTGAACGGCAACGCCCTGGTGGTGATGTTTGTCAGCAACGACGCCTATACGCGTCGCTATGATCTGGACCTCCTCAACGAGCTGCGCCGCGACGGCGTCGCGGGACGGGTAATCGCGCTCACCAACGCACCTGCGGCGCACGATCGCGATACCCTGGTACTCGCTGATGGGGTGCCTGACATGCTGACCGATCTCGAGCTGTCCCTGCCGTACGCGGTGTTTGCGCAGTCGCTCGCCGTGCTGCGCTCGCTGTCGCTGTGGCTGACGCCCGACAGCCCGAATGCGGCCGGCACCGTGAACCGCGTGGTACAGGGGGTGACCATCTATCCCTACGGCGGCGGCGCACAGTGAGGCTGTTCCTGGGGGTGGATGGCGGTGGCAGCAAGACGCGCTTTCTTCTCATCGACGAGGCAGGCCACATGCTCGCCTCGTACACCACCGGCACGGCCTATTACCTCGAGATCGGCCTCGAGGCCCTCGAGGTCCTGCTGACGCGCGGCATCCAGACTACACTCGAGCAGGCGGGCGTCACGGCTGCGGATCTCAGCTTCGCGTTCCTCGGGCTGCCGGCGTACGGCGAGGACCGTGGCCTCGTGCCCGAGCTCGATGCCGCCCCGGCCGCGGTGTTGCCTCATGGCCGCTACCGCTGTGGCAACGACATGGTGTGCGGCTGGGCGGGGGCACTGGCCGGCGCCGACGGCATCAACATCGTCGCAGGCACGGGCTCGATCGCCTACGGGGAGTTCGGGGGCCGCAGCGCCCGCGCCGGCGGCTGGGGCGAGCTGTTCAGCGACGAAGGCTCGGCGTACTGGCTGGCACGCGAGGGGCTGCGACTGTTCTCGCGTATGAGCGACGGCCGCACGCCGCGCGGCCCGCTGTACGAGCGCCTGCGCAGCCACTTCGGGCTGCAGGAAGACCTCGACCTGTGTGCGACCGTCTACGGCAAGAGCGTCGCGCAGCGCAGCCAGCTCGCCAAGCTATCCAAGCTGGTGGCGGAAGCGGCGACTGCAGGAGATGAGGCCGCGCGCGGACTGTTCACGGCAGCCGTTACCGAGCTCGCGGACGTCGTCGACGCGGTGCGCCTGCAGCTTCGAGTGCCGTCCGAGGTGCAGCTACCGGTGTCCTACTCGGGCGGGCTGTTTCGCCTGCGCGAGCTGCTCCTCAAGCCGCTCGAGGCAGCCCTGGAGCGCCGGCCGCAGCGCTATCGGTTCCTCGCTGCGCGGCTGCCGCCGGAAGCCGGTGCAGCGTTGCGGGCCGCGCGCCTTGGCGGTGCACCGCTGAGTGCGCAGAGTATCGCCGCGCTCGAATCGGCGATGCACTCGCAGGGCGTCTGACGAGACCGCGAGCGTCGGCTCAGGACTGGCGGACCACGGCCACCGCCGCCCCCGTGAGGGCGGTCGCAGCGCCGCGATTCAGCAGCCGCACCGCACGCGCGTTGCGGAACAGGCTGCGCGCCCGGGTCGCCGCCAGCACGTAACCCCCGAGGACGAGCGGCTGGATCACACAGATCGCCCCGGCCATCAGCGCGTAGTCGAGGCCGTGCAACGCTCTGAGGTTGACCACGGTCGGCAGCAGCGCGACGAAGAACAGCATCGGCTTGGGGTTGCCGAGCGTCAGCGACAGACTCCCGAGGAATGCCTCCGATGCCTTTTGCGCGGGCCGCGGCGTGTCGGCATCCACCGGCTGCGCGGGCGCCATCCACAGCCGGTACGCGAGGTATAGAAGGAACATCGCGCCCGCGTAGCGCACGACCGTGAACGCCAGATGGGCCGTGGCGGCGAGCGCCGACAGGCCAGCCGCAGCGCCCAGGAACCAGGTCAGATCTCCGACAAGAAATCCCGCGACATACGCCGGAGCGCCCCGCATTCCATGAGCGAGGGAGCGTGCAAGCAGCGCCGCGATACCGGGCCCAGGCGTCGCGACTGCGACGGCATACACGGCACAGAAGGCGAGGAAGCCATACGTGGACACAGGGATCTCTTGCTTCGACGGGGCATGACGAGCCTAGCAGCGTAGCGACCCGCGGGTAAGCTCCCAGCAGGTGCCTGTGTTGCCGCCGGTCCCGGGCGGTTCCGCCACCGATAGGAACCGCCCGGGCGGCGACGTTGGGGAAGCGTCAGGCGCGCCGGCCGCAGCGGTTATACGGATCGCCGGCGCGCTCTTCGGCGAGCCCGATCTCGCCGTCGAGCTTAAGCGCCGGAACATCGAGTGTGGTCATCAGCTCGGCAACCGACTTCTTGGCCAGCACCGCAGTCGACACGGCCCAGTCCCACTTGGCGTTGCCGCGCCCATCGTGGATCACACGGCCGCCGGGCGTGAGACCACCGTGGCGCTCGCCGACTTCGCTGAGGCGAAGTGCCTCGACTGAATTGCTCTTCATGGCCGTGTCTTCCGCTGTGAGTTGCTGGGGTTCAACCGTCCGACGTCTTGCTTATCGGTCGTTGGCCGGCGCACTGAAGCACCTGCAGGAGAATTGCGAGACCGGTCTCAGCGCCGGCGCGCTCGGCAAAGCGGCGGGAAACTTGAATCGCTCGTGGGTTTGGGGGCGCGAGCTTGCGCGACCCGGGCCGGCGCGGAGACAGTTGTGACTGCGGCGGAAGGAGCTTGCCGCCGTGCGGCAAACTCTTGCCGCGCGACCGCCGGCTGTCACACCACCGGTCGGATCCTGCCCGCTACGCGGTGAAGCTCTGGGGAATGACCGGCTCTACCAGTGCGGGTTCGGCTGTTTTCTGCGGCGCGAGAGGCGCCCGCGCCAGCGACACGACCACGCGGTTACGCCCGGCCTGCTTGGACTTCAGCAACGCTTCATCGGCGGCGCGCAGCACCTCCGCGGCCGTATCGCCGTGGTCGGGCATTACAGCAATGCCAACCGACAGCGTCACCGGACCGAGCTGGCTGCCGTTGTAGCCCACCTCGAGGCTGTGCAGCCGCTCACGGATCAGCTCGGCGCGGCGCCATGCCGTCTCCTGCGAGGTGTTGGCCATCATCAGGGCGAACTCATCGCCCCCGTAGCGCGCGACGATGTCCTCGCCGCGCGACACCGCCACCATACATTCGCCCACCGAGCGCAGGATCGCATCTCCTGCCGCGTGTCCGAGCGTGTCGTTGAACTCCTTGAAGTGATCGACGTCGATCATCATGATCGCGAGCTCGTGGCCGTGCCGCTTGGCGCGCAGCTCCTCGTGGGTGAGCGACTCCTCGAGGAAGCGCCGGTTGTGCAGCCCGGTGACCGCATCCCGCATGGCCTGATCCTGCAGTCGCAGGTTGGCATGCATCAGGTCCTGCTCCGCCCAGATGCGCTTGCGGATCTCGAGATCGAGCGCATTACGCGCCACGTCGAGCTGCGCGTTGCGCTCCGCCACCCGGCGCGTCAGCCGCACGATCGGGTGCATCAGCACCTCCACCGCCTTGCCGTCGACCGCCGGCCCCCAGTCCGCGGGCGGCGGCTCCCCGAGCACCGCGTTGACCACCGACAGCAGCAGCTGGGGCGTCGTCGGCTTGACGACGAATGAGGCGCCGAAAGCATGCGCCAGCGCGCGCATCTCGGCTTCCACGCCGGCGGGTGCGCGCATCAGCACACGCGGCCGCGGCATGTCCAGCTGGCAGCGCGTGCTCAACACGAACCTGCGGCCGTCGACGTCGGGGGTGTCGATATCGACGATCACCAGATCGGGCCGCTCGAGCCGCACCAGGGTCAGCGCCTCGCCGGCGTCGCCCAGGTGCAGAACGCTGTGCCCATGCTTGCGCAGCAGCGCCGCCACGAAGCGGCGATTGCTCGAGCTGGCATCGAGCATCAGGATGTTGGCCATGGGTATCCAGCCTCATCGCGCGCCGCGCTGTCCTGCGGGCACAACCATCTGAGGGCCGACGGCTCGTTACGGAAATGACACACATTGATGCCCTGCTGCTGCGCCAGCAGCTCGAAGTACCCGTGCGAGCAATCGAGCTCCTCGGTGTCGGCGACCAGGGCTATCTTGTAGTCAGGCTCGGCGCCGCAGCTCGTGAATTCCCTGAGAAATCCCGAGCGGTCGACTGCGAACAGCGGGCTCGAGGAATGTACCGAGATCAGGATGCTGCGACACTGCGCCCGCAGCGCAGTCTCACCCACTGCGGCGAAGAATTCTCTGGCTTCCTCGGCGGTCTCCCGTTTGAACAGATCCGCCCTGAGGTAATCGCCCTGCCTCGCAATCCGGTACAGCATGCGGCCTCCGCTGCATGAAATAGCAGATCCGATGCGGCGAACGTGGCAGCCCCGATGGTCCCAATGGCTCATGGGCGTACTGCCGCCCCTGCCGGCCTGTGCATGGCTGAGGGTTCCGCTCAGTTCCCGGTGAGGACGCTGCTCACCGGCAGGTCGGCCGGCGGCGGCCGGTGTTCGCGCTCCATGGGGGCGAGGCGCTGTTCCACGGCCGCGATCGTCTGCTGCAGGCGCTCCCAGGCCGCCAGGGCCTGCTCCCTCTGCACGCCCGGATCGAGGGACTGGAGTGTCGCCGCCAGCCGGTCCGCGGCCGCCGTCCCGCGCACCGACTGCAACATGCCGCGCAGGGTATGCGCGGCGCGGCTCAGAAGGGGTGCATCGCCACGCTCGATGGCATCGCGTGCTGCAACCATCTGGCTGTTCGACTCGCGCGCAAACAGGGCACAGATCTCCTCGAGCAGCTGCGGGTCATCGCCCACGGTATCGAGGAGCGCTTCCTCTTCAGGCTCCGCAGTCTCGGTAGAGCATACTTCCGGGACCTGAGGCTCCAGCGCCTCGACCGCCGCGAGCAACGCCGCCGGTTGGATGGGCTTGGCGAGATAGCCGTCCATTCCGGCAGCGAGGCATTGCTCGCGAACGCCGGGCATGGCATGAGCGGTGAGCGCGAGAATCGGGGTGTGGACGCCGCGCGAGCGCTCGAGCTCGCGTATCGCGCGCGTGGCAGCGAGGCCGTCCATACCGGGCATCTGCACGTCCATCAAGACGCAGTCGAAGGCCTCGGTGCGGCACGCGGCCACTGCTTCGAATCCGTTGTCGGCCGTCACCACCGTATGGCCGCGGCGTCGCAGCACGATCTCGGCCAGCCGGCGGTTGACGGCGTTGTCCTCCGCCAGCAGCAGCCTCAGCGGGGTGGCGAGGGCATCCGCGGCGCGCGCCGCTAATGCCGCCACGGGCGGCGCCTGTGGCACGTCCACCGCGTCCTGAGTGACGCCGAAACGCAGCGTGAAGTGGAACGTGCTGCCCGCGTGCGGGGCGCTCTCCAGCCAGATGCGTCCGCCGAGAAGCTCCACCATGCGCGCCGAGATGGTGAGACCGAGACCGGTACCACCGTAGCGGCGCGCCGTGGCTGCATCGGCCTGCCGGAACGGCGCGAATACCGCCGCCTGCTGCTCGGAAGGAATTCCGATGCCCGTGTCCCGCACGGTGAAGTGACAGCATGCCTGATCGGCGCCGACGGACTCGGCAGTCACGGCCAGCGTGACGCCGCCGCGCTCCGTGAACTTGATGGCGTTACTCACCAGGTTGAGGAGGATCTGTCGCAGCCGCAGAGGATCGCCGCGCAGCGTCTCGGGCACGCCCGCTGCGACCACCCAGTTGAGTTCGAGATTCTTGCCGGCGGCCACGACCGCCAGCGGCTTGAGGGCGGCGTCGATGCAGTCCCGCAGTCGAAACGCAACCGTCTCCGGCGTCAGGTGCCCAGCCTCAATCTTGGAGACATCGAGCGCGTCGTTGACGATCGCGAGCAGCGCATCCCCCGAAGCGCGGATCAGCTCCAGGCACTCGCGTTGCTCCGACGTCAGCTCGGTATCCAGTGCGACCTGTGTCAGCCCGATGATGGCGCCCATCGGCGTGCGCACCTCGTGGCTCATGCTGGCGAGAAATTCCGACTTGGCCCGATTGGCCTCTTCGGCGGCCTGCTTCGCGATCCGCAACTCCGCCTCGGCGCGCTCGCGCTGCTGTATCTCCTCGCGCAACTGGTCGTGGGCGGAGATCAGCTTGGCGGTGCGTTCGCGCACCTTGATCTCGAGATCGTCCCTGGACTTCAGCAGCTCGCGCTGCGCGGCGCGCTCCTGCTGCACCTGCGTTGCCAGGCTGGCGTTGCGGTTCTCGAGGTCGACGAAAATCGCCACCTTGGACTTGAGCACCTCAGGGTCGACGGGCTTGACGAGGTAATCGACCGCACCGACCTCGTAGCCCCGCAGCTGCCACTCGCCGCGGTCGTCCGCGGCCGTGAGGAACACGATCGGCGTATGCCGCGAGCGTTGCAGCTTGCGGATCAGCGCCGCGGTCTCGAAGCCGTCCATGTCCGGCATGCGCACATCGAGCAGGATGAGCGCAAAATCCATGCGCAGAATAGCGCGCAGCGCCTCCCTGCCCGAGGCCGCGGACACCACGTGGCATCTGGCGTCCGCCAGCAGCGCTTCCAGCGCCTTGAGGTTCAGCGGCTCGTCATCCACCAGCAGGATGTTGCCGCAGACCGGCTCGACGGCGCTCATACAGCTAGCGACTCAGCCAGACACGCAGCAGCGAGGCGAGCTGCTCGACGTTAACCGGCTTGGCAATGTAATCGGAAGCGCCAGCGTCGATGCACTTCTCCCGGTCCCCCTTCATGGCCTTGGCCGTGACCGCGATGATCGGCAGGTCCCTGAACTGCTCGTAACCGCGGATGATGCGGATGGTGTCGTAGCCATCGAGGCCCGGCATCATGATGTCCATCAACACGACCTCGACGTCGGTGCTCGCCCTGAGGATCTCGATGCCCTCCCTGCCGTCCTCCGCGTTGAGGACCGTCATGCCGCACTGCTCGAGGGCTCCGGTGAGCGCGAACACGTTACGTACGTCGTCGTCGACGATCAGCACCTTGCGACTCGCCAGCCCGGTGTCGGAACCGTCGGCAGCGATCAGCGAGCGGCTGCCCGGAGTCAGATTGCCGGGCGTCTGGTGCAGGAAAATCGCGGTTTCCTCCAGCAGCGCCTTGCGCGTCGGTGCCTTCTTCAGCAGCAGCGTGCTCGCGAGCCGGTCGAGCTCGGCGCGTTCCTCGCCCTCGAGGCCGTCGGTGCCGTAGACCACGAGCGGCGGCATATCGGCGACGGTCGCAGTTTCCGAGATGCTCGTCACCAGCTCGGAGACGCGCATCGCGCCGAGCCGGGGCCCGAGCACCACGCAATCGAAAGGCTCGGCGCGCAGCTTCTCCAGCACCTCGCTGCCCGATTCCGCCGAGGTGATCGCCACGCGCTCGCCACGCAGCGATGCCTCGACGTCCGCGCGCCGCGCCGCATCGCTGTCGGCCACCAGCAACGCCTTGGAGTCCCGCTCGAGCAGGCGGCGCGCTTTGCCGAGAGCCTGCTGCAACGTGTCGCGGGATGAGCCACGATTTATCGCGGCCATGGCGCCCATATGCAGGCTGCGCAGCGTCTGGTCCTCGGGCACCACGGCGCTCACCGGGATATGGCGGGTCTTGGTGTTGTGCTTCAGCAGATCGAGCACCACCCAGCCGTCCACGTCCCGCAGCTCGAGGTCGAGCACGATGGCGTCTGGCTGCAGCGCCACCGACTCGGCGAAGCCGCGAGTGCCGTCAGCGGCAATGACTCCCTTGAAGCCCTGCTCGCGGGCCACCTCGAGAAGCCGTACCGCGAAGCGTGCGTCATCCTCAATGATGAGCAGCACGCGGTCCTCCAGGCGCAGGTTGTCGCGGTCATCGGTGTAAGCGGCCGGTACGGGAGGCGGCGCCGCGGCGGCCGGTACGACCTCGGCGCTCGGCACGAGTGGTGGGTTCCCGGCTACGCCCGGCAGCGCCGGCAGCGGCAGGTAGAGCACGAAGCTGCTGCCCTTGCCCGGCAGGCTGCTGACCGTGATCTCCCCGCCAAACAACCCGGCCAGTTCGCGACTGATCGACAGTCCAAGTCCCGTGCCTCCGTAGTGGCGGCTGGTCGTGCCGTCGGCCTGCTGAAAGGCCTCGAAGATGACTTTCTGCTGGTTCTCCGGTATGCCGATCCCGGTGTCGATGACCGAGAAGGCGATCGCCTCGGCAGCACTTGCCGGACGCGCGCCGCCTCCCGGCCAGCCGCTCCCGGTGCGCTCGATGCGCAGCTCCACCGAGCCCTGCCGGGTGAACTTGAAGGCATTCGACAGCAGATTCTTCAGGATCTGCTGCAGGCGCTTCTCGTCGGTCTCAATCGTCGCCGGCAGCTGCGGATCGACGCTGATGCTGAACTCGAGCTGCTTCTCGAGCGCCGCCGGGCGGAAGGTGCGCTCGACGTAGTCCCTGAGCTCCGTCATGTGCAGCGTCCCCATCTCGAGCGTCACCGTCCCCGACTCGATCTTCGCCAGGTCGAGGATGTCACTGATGAGGGACAGCAGATCGGCACCGGCGGCATAGATGGTCTGCGCGTAGTCGATCTGCTTGGGCGTCAGGTTGTCGCCCGAGTTGTCCGCAAGCAGCTTGGCCAGGATCAGCAGGCTGTTGAGCGGCGTACGCAGCTCGTGGGACATGTTGGCGAGAAATTGCGACTTGTAGCGCGAGCTGAGCGCCAGCTGCTCGGCCTTCTCCTCGAGGGCGGCCTTGGCGAGCTCGATTTCCTCGTTCTTGTACTCGACCTGGCGCATCTGCTCCGACAACAGCTGGGCTTTCTGCTGCAGCTCGTCGTTGGTACGCCGCAGCTCCTCCTGCTGCGTCTTCAGCAGCCGCTCGGATTTCTGCAGGTTGTCCGCCTGCTGCTCCAGGCGGTCATTGGTCTGCTTGAGCTCGAGCTGCTGCCGCTGCAGCTCGCCCGTCAGCGACTGCGACTGGCGCAGCAGATTGCTGGTGCGCGTGTTCGCCTCGATCGTGTTGAGCACGATGCCGATGCTTTCGGCCAGCTGATCGAGGAACGACAGATAGGTGGCGTTGAAGGTGCGGAGCGACGCGAGCTCGAGTACCGCCTTGACCTCGCCTTCGAACAGCACCGGCAGAATGACCACGTTGAGCGGGGCGCTCGAGCCGAGCGATGAGCTGACGGAAATGTAGTCCGGCGAGACGTTCTCGAGCAGGATGCGCTTGCGCTCGACCGCGCACTGGCCTACCAGCCCCTCACCGAACTGTAACACCTGCGGCAGCCGGCCGGCGGTACTCGAGGCGTAGCCGGCAACCAGCTCGAGGTATGGCTCGGCGTCCTGTTTCGCCTGCCGATAGAGCACTCCCTGCTGCGCCTGCACCAGTGGCGCCAGCTCCGACAGCACCAGCTGTGACACCGCCACCAGGTCACTCTGGCCCTGAAGCATGCGCGAGAACTTGGCGAGGTTGGTCTTCAGCCAGTCCTGCTCGTAGTTCTTGAGCGTCGTGTCCTTCAGGTTGCGGATCATCTCGTTGATGTTGTCCTTGAGCGCCGCGACCTCGCCCATCGCCTCGACCATGATCGAGCGCGTGAGGTCGCCCTTGGTCACGGCGGTGGCAACCTCGGCAATCGCGCGCACCTGGGTAGTGAGGTTGTGGGCCAGCTGATTCACGTTGTCGGTGAGGTCCTTCCAGGTGCCCGCCACACCGGGGACGCGCGCCTGACCGCCGAGCGCTCCCTCCGTGCCCACCTCGCGCGCCACGCGCGATACCTCGGAGGCGAAGCCGTTCAACTGATCCACCATCGTGTTGATGGTGCTCTTGAGCTCGAGAATCTCACCACGCACATCGACCGTGATCTTCTTCGACAGATCGCCCTTGGCGACCGCGGTGGTCACCTCGGCGATATTGCGTACCTGCCCGGTGAGGTTCGCCGCCATCGCATTCACGTTGTCGGTGAGGTCCTTCCAGGTGCCCGCGACGCCAGGAACGCGCGCCTGGCCGCCGAGCTTGCCATCCGTGCCCACCTCGCGCGCCACGCGCGACACCTCGGAGGCGAAACCGCTCAGCTGGTTGACCATGGTGTTCACGACCCGGCCGATGCGCTGAAATTCGCCACGCAATGGCAGGCCGTCGATGTCGAGAAACGTGTGCTGCGACAGATCGCCGTTGGCGACAGACTCGATGACTCCGACGACCGCGGTGGTCGGACGGACCAGGTCACTGATCAGCGTGTTGACGGCTTCGACCGTGGTCCCCCACGAGCCGACCGCCGCCGCCACACGCATCCGCCGGTTGGTCTTGCCTTCCTTGCCGACCGCCTCGCCGATGCGCGTCAGCTCCACGGTCATCGAGGCATTGAGTTCCGCAACGTCGTTGAATACCTGCGCGATCTCACCGTCGATCCCGGACAGATCGAGCGGCAGCCGCACGCTGAAGTCGCCCTTCCGCAGAGCGCGCAACGCGCCGAGCACCGCGCGCGGCTCGAGCACCTCGCGCTGCTCGAGAACCTGAGGGGCAGCATAAACATCCATGGACTCTCCCCTGCACGGCAGCCGACGGGTGGCGCAGGCCGCTTACCACCTGCGCGCATCGTAGTTCCTGCGCCCTCACGCCACTATCGTCCGGCGGCGACGCAGCGTGGCGATTCACCGGCATGCCGGTAGCGATTCGGCTACAGCAAGCGCCGCGCGGCTGATCCGAACGGACCAGCCACGGCACCCTGCCGGCCCTTACGCCGCTGAGTCTGGCGGGCCTACCTTTGTGGCACACGGGAGAGCTACGTCAACGGGACAGCATGTTCGAAGCGTCACAGATGCGCGGCCTGCCGTGATCAGCGGGCCGCCGGGGACGACACGGCGCCGGGCGCACAGCCATGATTAGGATCAGGCCGTTCACCGAGTCGGACGTCCCGGCCGTGGTGGGCCTGTTCGAGCAGGTCTATCCCGAGCAGCGCTGGCGCTCGGCGGAGGGCTGCGAACGGTACTTCCGCGAGATCTTCTTCGCCAATCCGTGGCGGGATCTCGAGCTGCCGTCCTGGCTTGCCGAGGACGGCGGCACGACCGCCGGCTTCCTCGGCGTGGTGCCGCGCCGCATGTTGTTCGGCGAACGCCCCTTGCGGGTCGCAGTGGCCAGCCAATACATGGTCCACCCGAAGTGGCGCCATACCCTCATCGCGCCGCTGCTCATGAAGAAGGTGATGTCGGGCCCGCAGGACATATTCTTCACGGACGGTGCCAATGATCAGGTGCGGCGCCTATGGCTCGCGAACGGCGGCACGGTACCGATGCTGCAGAATCTCGACTGGACACGTCTGCTGCGACCGACGCGCTACGCGCTGGGCCTGGTCGAGAAGAAGAATCGCAGTCGCCACGCGCTGCTGCTTGCGGCGCGGCCACCGTGTGCGATCGCGGACGCGGTCGCGGCGCGGCTGGGTCCCAACCGGTTCTCTCGCGACGACGACTCCCTCGCCGATGAGACGCTGCACGCCGACGGCATGCTCGAGCACATGGATGAGGTCATGAACGGCAGCCATCCGCTGCGGTCGCAGTACGACCGCGACTCGCTCACCTGGCTGTTCACCCAGGCGGCGTGCAAGCAGCGCCACGGCCAGCTGCGCGCGCGCGCGGTCCTCGAACGCGGACGGCTGCTCGGCTGGTTCATCTATTACGCGCGCCGCGACACCGTCAACGAGGTGCTGCAGATCACCGCCTGCCGCGGCGCGGCCGGGCAGGTGCTGCGACGCCTGTTCAGCGACGCCTGGCGGCAGGGTGCGACGGCGCTGCGCGGCCGGCTCGATCCTTGCCACCTGCAGCAGCTCTCCGATCGTCATTGCTGGATGCGCCGTGAGGGCGCCTGGACGCTCGTGCATTCACGCCACGCCGACCTCGTCGGAGCGTTCGAGCGCGGCGCGGCCGGCATCACCCGCCTGGATGGCGAGTGGTGGCAGCGATTCATCGGCGGCTGAGGCGGCCGAGGGACAGAAGACAGCACAACGTGCCGCGCATGAACATCTGCCTGCTGGGTCTCGACAACCTGCCAGTGCTCGCTCCCGAGCTCGGCGCGCACGCCATCGGCGGTGAGTCCGTGCAGCAGACGCTGCTCGCGCGGG
Source organism: Steroidobacteraceae bacterium (assembly GCA_035568235.1). GTDB lineage: Bacteria > Pseudomonadota > Gammaproteobacteria > Steroidobacterales > Steroidobacteraceae > 13-2-20CM-66-19. Next base: position 67,851 of record DATMOK010000020.1, read on the forward strand.
CGCTGGTGCGCCGCGGCCACGAGGTCAGCATGGTGACCGCGGACGACTCGCCACTGCAGGCAGCGGTCCGCGAAGGCATCCGCGTTCACCGCGCCTATCGGCCCGCGGCCGGGCTGCCGCTGCTGCGCTTCATTCATCCGCGCTGGACCGGCCTGTGGTCGGCACTCCGCCGCGCCGACGCGCGCATCTACTACACCAGCTGCGCGGGCATGCACGTCGGGCTGCTGGCATTGTTCTGCGCGCGTCACGGCCGGCGCCTGGTGTTTCGCTGCGCGAGTGATGCGGACTGCGACCCGGCGCGACTGCTGATCCGCTATGCGCGCGATCGCTGGCTGTATCGCTACGGGGTACGGCGCGCCGACGCAATACTCGCGCAGACCGCCGTGCAGACTCATCTGCTGCTGCGGCACTTCGGCCGCGCCGCGCGGCTGGCGGGCATGCTGGTCGACCCGCCGCCGGCGGCTGCCGCGCGCGACATTGACGTGCTATGGATCGGGAACCTCCGCCAGGTGAAGCGACCCGACAGACTGCTGGCGCTCGCAGCCGCCCTGCCCGATGTTGCGATTCACGCCGTCGGTGGCCCCGTGCCGGATGAGACACAACTCTACGAGCGCGTGCGGCGCGCGGCCGCGCAGCACCCGAACCTCACCTTCCATGGCCCGCTGTCCTACCGGGATGCAAACGCCATGTACGGTCGGGCGCGATTGCTCGTCAACACCTCCGACCTCGAAGGATTTCCCAACGCTTACCTGCAGGCCTGGATGCAGGGCGTCCCGGTCGTGGGCTTCAGCGACCCCGACGGCGTCATCGGGCGCGGCGCGCTGGGTGTACGGGTCGGCTCGATGCACGACATGCATGCGGCTGTCCGCCGCCTGCTCGGTGAGCCGAGCGCGCTCGCGGCGATCAGCGCACGCTGTCGTGACTACATGGCGCGTGAGTACGCCGAGGAGCGCATCCTCGCGCCTTATCTCGCCTCATTCGACGAGCTGGACCGCGACGCCGCCGGCACGGCACGGCTGCAGGCTGCAAGTGAAGGGCACCGTGGCTGAGCCAGCATTCATCATCACCGTCGACACCGAGGGCGATGACATCTGGTCGCGCCCGCGCCAGATCACGACTCGCAACGCCTCCTTCCTGCCGCGTTTCCAGGCACTGTGCGAGCGTCATGGCTGGCGGCCGGTTTATCTCACCAACTACGAGATGGCAAGCTGCGCTGCGTTCGTCGATTTCGGTCGTGACGTCCTCGCGCGCGGCGCGGGCGAGATCGGCATGCACCTGCACGCCTGGAACTCCCCGCCGCTGGTGGCGCTCACCGCGGATGACTTCCGCCATCAGCCCTATCTCACCGAGTATCCCGACGATGTGATGCGGGCCAAGATCCGCTTCATGACCGAGCTCCTCGAGGAGCGCTTCGATACACGCATCGTGAGCCATCGTGCGGGGCGCCTCGGCTTCGACGGCCGTTATGCGGCGATGCTGCTCGAGGCGGGCTATCACGTCGACTGCTCGGTGACTCCCGGGGTCGACTGGAGCACCACGCCGGGCGCTCCCGGCGGAGGCGGCGGGGCCAACTACCGCGGCTTTCCGGGGCTGCCATACTTTCTCGCACCGCACGACATCGCCACGCCGCTCGGGACACGCCGCGGCCTGCTCGAGGTTCCGGTGACCGTCGAGACGAGCGCGCTGTACCGCGCAGCACCCCAAGTCTATGCGCTGCCACTCATCGGCGCGGCTGTCAATCGGCTCATGCCGATGCGCAGCTGGGTGTGCCCCGGAGAGAACGATCTGTCAGGCATGCTGCGTGCGGCGCACCGCGCGCGGGCCAAGGGAGTCGGCTGCATCGAGCTCCTCGTGCATTCCTCGGAGCTGATGCCGGACGGCAGCCCCACCTTCCGCACCGCAGCCGCCATCGAGCGGTTGTATGCGGATCTGGAAGTTCTGTTTGAAGAGCTGAGTGGTTGGTGCCGCGGTATGACGCTCAGCGAATTCCACGCCTTCATGACTACCCAGGCCGCCATGAGCACCGAGAGTGTCGTCGCCACCGAGGTCGCAACGTGATCCGCATCCAGGGCCGTGCGGTCGTCTATGGCGAGGTGTGGTTCGACGAGCCGCCGCCGCAACCGCCGCTCGACGTCGACGTTCTGGTGTACCGCTACCATCCGCGACCGCTGGCGAACTCGCGCGCTACCGAGCTGCACTCGCTGCGTACCGACCTCGCCGCCGCGCCGGCGATCATCATGGGGGCATTCGATGAGACCTGCCGGCGCCACATCCGGCGCGCCGAGCGCCAGGACGGGCTGCGTCACGAGATATTCGATGCTGGCGCGCTCGATGAATTCGTCGCGTTCTATGACGTGTTCGCGCTGCAGAAAGGGCTATGGCTCGCCGACCGCCACTGGCTCGGCCGTGCGGCTGCGGCGCGCCAGCTCGCCTTGACCTGCGTCTCGCAAGACGGCGAGCGGCTCGTCTGGCATGCCCACCTGCGCGCCGGCCACACTGCGCAGCTGGCGCACTCCGCTTCCTTGTATCGGAGCCTCAGCCCCGAGCGCCGCTCGTTGGTGGGTCGCGCCAACCGCTGGCTGCACTGGCGCGACATGCTCGACTTCAAGGCGGCCGGCGCGTGCTGCTACGACTGGGGCGGCATGTTCGAGGACGAGTCGACGCCCGAGCGAGCCGGCATCAACCACTTCAAACGGACCTTCGGCGGCACGCCGGTGCTCGCCTACGAGTGCACCGTGCCCGTCACCTTGCGCGGCCGCGTATGGCTGCGGCTGCGTGAGGTGCTGCGCCGCGGCCCCAGACAGCGACCCGCCGCGCAGGCCGCATGAGTGGCGGGCGCACGCGGGCCGAGCGGCGCTGCTTCAGGGTTGCCAGTTGAGGCCAAGCGCCTGCGGTGTCGCGGCGCGAGCGAGCTGAGCATGCATCACCGTCACCGCCCTGCCGACCGGCGTGTGGTAGTTCGCAAGCTTCAGATAGCAGCCCTGCCCCGCGTACAGAGTCGGCCCGCGGTAATCGATGACCCGGCGCTTGTCCACCCATGCGGAGAAGAAGCCGTCGCTTCCGGATGACCATCTGACGTGGTAGACGAACTCGTACCAGTGGCTCTTTGCGATCGGGCCGATGGTCCAGCGGCGAGTCGGCGAGTCCGGCGCACCGCTCGAGATCACCGCGCCGGCGGAGATCGCCATGCGTAACGCCGACGGCTGGCCTGCGACTTCGAGCTCGAAATTGGCCTGGCCCTCCGAGCCGGTCTGGTGAAAGTCGAACACTACGCCCCAGGGCCACGGGTCGGCACGGGTTGCGACCGGCGCGGTGTAGTCACCGGGAAAGAGCAGCATGTGACGCCACCACTGTTCCGCGCCCTGCGAGCAGCCGGTTGCCTGCGGCGACAGCTGGAGGTCCGCGCGCTCCGCGGTGCCACTGCCCGCGATGCCGGTATCGCCGGGCTGCGTCTCGAGGCGTACGGCGTGCACGCCCGCGACATCGACCGTCGCGATCCGGTCGGGACCGCCGGCCTGGGCAGAGAAGCCGCAGTCGCTCCACGAGCCGTCGAAGTCGCAGCTGAAACGGGCACCCGGCGCGCCGCTCCCATGTACTGCGGGCGCGGCACACAGGCACAGCGTCGCCGCGGCCGCTGCGACTGCGCTGCTTGCGGGCAACCGCCACGGCGCGCCGCTCAAGGCGACGGTCCGGGGTTGTTCAGATGACCGCATCATCGGTTGCGGATGCGGGAGCGCGGCTCCAGAGCGCATCGTAGGCGCCGAGCAGTTGCGGCGCCTGATAGCTCCACTCGAGCTGTGTCTCGATGCGCTGGCGACCAAAGGCGCCCATTGCCGCACGCCGCCTGGGGTCGTCGATGAGCTCGATGATCCTGGCGGCAAAGTCGGCGATGTCGTGGCAGCGCGCGTAGAGCGCGGCCTCCTGCGCCGCCCAGCGGCCCTCGGTGAGGTCGAACTGCACGATCGGTTTGCCGAGCGCCATGTATTCCAGGATCTTGTTCATCGTCGACTTGTCGTTCATCTCGTTGGCGGGATCCGGGTTGACGCATACGTCGGCCGTATTGAGCATCGACAGCAGCTCACGGTCCGGGACACGACCGGTGAATGTCACGTACTCCTGCACTTCGAGGTCCGCAGCCAGCTCCTTCATCCCCGCGAGCGCCGTGCCGCCACCGACCAGGCCGAAGTGAATGTCGCGCCGGCTGAGCCGGTAGACGATGTGCCGTACGGCGAGCAGCAATGCATCGATCCCCTCCTGCTGCCCGAGCACGCCGACGTAGCCAACCAAGTAGCGCCGGCCGCACTTCAGCCGCTCGTTTGGCGGTAACCGCTGCAGCCGTGCCAGACTCGGCCCGCTGCGCACGACGAACACCCGCTCGGCCGGCATGCGGCCGCGGGTGATGGCTATCTGTCGGTAGGAATCGTTGGTCGCGATCGACACATCCGCGGTGAGGAACGTGAGGCGCTCGAGGCGCAGCAACAGCCGATAGAAGAAATCGCGGCGCCCGAACTTCGCCTCATACAGCTCCGGACACAGATCGTGGTGGTCGAAGACGACCTTCTTGCCGAGCAGCTTGAAGAAGCCCCCGACCAGGAACAGCAGGTCCGGCGGGTTGCAGGCGTGTATCGCGTCGAAGCCGCGCGTCAGCAGCACGCGCCATGACAGCCAGAACATCTGCACCAGGGCACACAGGTACTCGAGCGCGTAGCCAGCGGCACCGTGAGCCTCGAACGGCAGCCGGTAGCGGTAGATGTGCACGCCCTCGATCACCTCGAAGCGGCGCTCGCATCCCCGACCCGTGGGGCACACGATCGACACCGCATAGCCCGCGGCGCGCAGCGTGCACGCCTCCTGCCAGACCCGGCGATCGAACGGGCTCGGCAGGTTCTCCACCAGCATGAGGATGCCTCTCACCAGGAGACGCCCTCGTAGACACCCGAGACGCTGTGACAGTCGCCGACGCGCACCAGATCGACCACCGTCTGGCGAATTCCGACCCGCGGCAGGATCTCGCGAAACTCAGGGGCTGCGTTACCGATCACCAGGGTGCCGGCGTGCGCCAGCACTTCCTCGATGCTCGAGGCGAGCAGCGCCGAGATGTGCGGGATGCGGTTCAGGATGTAGTCGCGGTTGGTGCCGTGGATGCGCGCCAGCGTGACGTTGGAGTCATAGATGCGCAGCTCGAAACCCTTGCCGAGCAGCCGCTCGGCCAGCTCGACCATCGGACTGTTACGCAGATCGTCGGAGCCGGCCTTGAAGCTCAGGCCGAGGATGCCAACCTTGCGGCTGCCATGGTCGATCACTGTCTGCACCGCCCGCTCGATCTGCAGCTCGTTGCTCGGCAGCACGGCCGCGAGTATCGGCAGCGCTACGTCAAGCGATTTTGCCCTGTGCAGCATGGCGCGCAGATCCTTCGGCAGACACGAGCCGCCGAAGGCGAAACCCGGCTTGAGATAACAGGCTGACAGATTGAGCTTGGTGTCGCGGCAGAAGATGTCCATCACGCGATGGCTGTCCACGTTCAGCGCCTTGCAGAGGCGGCCGATCTCGTTGGCGAAGCCGACCTTGACCGCATGCCAGCTGTTGTCGGCATACTTGACCATCTCCGCCGTCTCGATGTCGGTGCGGATGAGCGGGGCGACAATTCCCGTATACAGGCTCGCCAGCAGGTCGCCGCTCGCCCGGTTGAGCTCGCCGATCACGGTCTTCGGCGGATTGAGATAGTCGTGGACCGCGCTGCCCTCGCGCAGAAACTCCGGGTTGATGCACACGCCGAAATCGGTGCCGGCCTGTCGTCCCGAGCTCGCCTCGAGCGTCGGGATCACCAGCTCGCGGGTCGTTCCCGGCAGCAACGTGCTGCGCACCACGACCACCGGTGCGCCAGGATGAGTGCGCAGCGCCGCGCCGATCTGCTCGCAGACGCGGCGCACGTGTTGCAGATCGATCTCGCCGTTGGCGCGCGACGGCGTGCCGACACACACCATGATCAGGTCCGAGCGCGGCACCGCGACTTCGACCTCGGTGGTCGCCGAGAGCCGGCCGGAGGCAACCCCGCTCGCCACGATCTCATCGATCTCCATCTCGATGATGGGCGAGCGACCGGCGGCGAGCAGCGCGACCTTGCTCGGCTCGACATCGACACCGATGACCTCGTGGCCTTTGCGCGCGAGGCACCCGGCCACGACGGTGCCAACGTAGCCAAGCCCGAGCACACTCACTCTCACGACTGTGCCTCCCCACCGTTCCCGCGTGGGCCGCCGGCCTTGCGCGCATGGACAATGCGATGCCAGCCCCAGCGCCGCCCCAGCATGCGGCGCACTGATCCCGGCAGCAGCCGGCCGATGAAGCCCCAGTGACGGTGGTCGAAGAAGCGCACCTCGTGGCGCACGATCTCGAAGCGGCACAGCAGCTGCTCCGCCTCGCGGGCGTCGTACACCGTGCAGTACGGGTAGTCGGGGCCGTTGGTGTTGCGGCTCAGCCATTCCTGCGAGGACATCGGCGCTCCCTGACGCCGCAGCGCGCGATGACGCTCGAGCTTCTCGCGCGGCAGACCGAGGCGCGTGAAGAGCCCGATGGCGCCCGGAATCGACAGCAGCCGCAGCCCGAGCCGGCGCAACAGCATGATCTCGAGGACGTAGTTTATCGAGGAGCGGTTGTACAGCATGACGACCAACTCTCCTCCGGGCTTGAGCACGCGCTCGATCTCGGCGACCGCGCGCTGCACCTGCGGTATGTGCTGCAACACGCCGAAGGAATACACGACATCGAAGCTGTTGCTCGCGAGGTCGAGTACGCATGCGTCACGCTGCAGGGCAACCCCTGGAAGGCCGAAGGCACGTAGCGCCCGCCCGGTGGCTTCCGTCGAGCCGCGATCGACGTTGATGCCGGTGTAGTCGGCGCCGCCGGCGATCAGCCGGCGGGCGTCGGTGCCGATTCCCGCGCCGACCTCCAGCACGCGCTTGCCGCGCCAGTCGATCCACGAGTGGCACTCCAGAATGTGAGGCTGCAGCTCATAGCGCTGCCGTTCCACGTCCAGAAAGAATGCGCGCGAGGTAGGCTCGCGCGTGCTCAGCTCCGAATCGCAGGGCTGGCGGTCCCAATGCTCGCGGACCCGCTCCTGTGCCAGCGCGCCATCCATGGTCAGCTCCGTTGTCGTGATTACACCGGATGACAGGATTAACCAGTGCGGCTGTTGCCTCGTATATCGCCCCGGTAGTCCGGATGGCACATGAGCTCGGTGCGCAGCCTGGCAGGGCCCGCCAGGCGTGCGCGCCAGACGATTGTCGGCGCTGGCTGACGATGGTCGTAGCTGCGCGACACCCAGCCGCAGACCGGGTCGATGCTGCCACAGTACAGCCGCGCGGCTCCCGCGGGATAGCGTGGCAGCTGCAGCTCGAGCGTCCAGATACCGCGACGGATCACGTAACCCGAGGCTATGGACTCGACGCTGCACTCTGCGGCGCAATGAAACAGCACCTCGACCTCGTGCTCGCCCGCCATCTCGAGGCAGTCCTCGATCACCAGCCGCCGCGCCGCCTTCTCGAGAATCAGCCGCCGGCGATGCCGCACCGGATCGCGCAGCCGCAGATAGCCGTCATGCGAGCCATCGAGTGTCTCGACCGCTTGCGTGAAGTGCGCGGCGTGACAGTGGGCCGCGGCCTTATGCAACCACATGAAGTCGCCGCCGGGCTCCGACTGGTCGCGGCCGTCGATTCGTATCGTGTTGTGCGCCGCCGTGCCGCGGAAATAAGCCCGCCAGGGACCGCCGCCGTGATACAGGTAGGTGCCAGGGTCGATCAGGAATTCCAGTCCGCCGATCGACAGCGTGAACGACAGCGCATCCGCGTGTCCGTGTGCCGCGATGCTTCCGTAGCCGAGCGGACCGAGATCCGCCACCACACGGATTTCGTCGCGGCGCTCGAGATTGCAGCCGAGAATGTAGTAGCCGCCATCGGCGAACGCGCGCGGCTGCGGCAGCGGATCGACCGCCACGACCAGCTGCTCGAACACCTGTTGCGCGTGCGCGCCGAACAGCCAGCGGGTCTTGTCGTCGAGGCCGCCGGCCTTGCGCTTCAGAGCCGCATCGCCAAACAACACCGCACCGCTCGCGAGCAGCGAGCGGTACGGGCAGAAGCCTCGGCCCGGCGCCAGGCGTGTCACGGCGCCGTCGTCGGCATCGCCGATCATCGGCACGTTGCCGCCGACATCCATGATGGCTGCGAGAAACCCGAGCAACGCCGCCAGGCGCTGGCGGTAGGTCTCGGGAAACCGCTCGCCCACGCTGTCGCCGGCGAGCAGTGCCAGCAGCAGAAAGTCCAGCACGAACTGCTGATAGCAGACGGCCTGCTCTAGGTTCACCCCGTCGGGTGAGTTCTGCAGCAGCGCCTCGTGCAGCAGAATCTGCCGCGCGGAGCTGCGCCAGCGGCGCAGCCGCGGCCAGCACGGCCAGGTCACGCCGGCGATGTACAGCCCCGCCGCCTCGCCGATCAGATGATTGTTGGCCGAGGAGTGCCGTGAGAAATAGCCCTGCACGAAGCGCGCATGCTGGTAGACGGAATCGAGCCAGCGTTGTCGGAGTCTCGCGCCCTCGCTGCCGGCGAATAGCACTGCGCCCGCCCCCCCGAGCAGCTGCCAGGCGATCGACCAGTTGATGAGACGGATGGCGGCCTCGAGCGAGCTGCACCAGTTGGGCCCGCGGCCGAACGGGCAGGCATCGAGCCAGCTGCGCAGGTGCAGCCCGAACACCTCGAGATACTTCGGATCGCGCGTCAGCGCATAGCCCTGCGCCAGCGTCACGAGGTGCAGGTGGCGGTTTATTTCCCACAGATACTTGATGTCGCCGACGCAGCGGCGGTCGCGGTAGTTGAGCCGTTTGCCCCAGGTGAGTGGCGCCTCGGCGCCGGTACGCGGATCGCGGTTCCAGTGCGGTGTCCCGGGACCGCTGCGGAAGCTCAGGGCGAAGACATCGAAGGTGCCGGCCGCAATTCGATCCGCCGCCGCCACGTACGAAGCGGCCTTCAGCCCCTCTGGAACGTGCACCCAGCGGCGCGTCGCGGGCGGGCGATCGGCCGGCGGCACGCGCGCGCGCCACGATGCGAGCGGTTCGAGTTGCGCCGCGATGGCGCGCGCGATGCGGTACGGCACCTCCGCAGGCGTCATGCAGCGCAGCCGGTTGATGCGCCAGCGCAGCGCCGTCAGAGGTGCGCGCCGCACGGCCGCAGACGCCTGCCTCACCGTGTGCCTGGCAGGCCCGCCCAGGCTCGCGTACACACCGCGCAGCTGTGCCGCCAGGCGATTGATGGAGAAGCTGCCCGCGACGGTGGTGCGGCTCGCCTCGCTCATGCGCGCCAGTGACGCACGATCGCCCGCCAGCCGGCAGATGGCCGCGGCAATGGCCTGCGGCTCACGCGGCGCGACCAGCAGACCGTTGACCCCGTCCGTTACCACATCCGGAATCGCCCCGACGCGCGTCGCGATGGCTGGAACGCCCGCCGCCATGCCCTCGAGCAGCGCATAGGGAAGCCCCTCGGCGTAGCTTGGCAGCACCTGCGCGTCCGCCCAGCGCAGCAGCGCGATCTTGCTCGTGCCATGCACTGGACCTGCGAATGTCACCTCGAGGCCGCGCGCCGCGGCGGATGCCTGCAGGCTGCCCAGCTCAGGACCGTCGCCCGCGACGATCAGCTCCGCGGCGGCGCCCTCGCGGCGCGCGAGCTCGAGGGCCGCCAACAGCTCGTGGAGCCCCTTCTCGCGAACCAGCCTCCCGAGGTACAGGAGTCGCAGCGGCCGGCCCGGCGCCGACTGCTCGTGAGTCAGGAGCTGGTAGCTGCGGCAATCGATGCCGTTGGGGACAGCGAGCACCCTCGGGGTGACGCCGAAGCGGCGAAACTTGCTGCAATCCCCCGCCGACAGCACCGCGATCGCATCCGCAAGGCGCAGTGTCGCGCGCACAAAGGCTTCGGCGAGCGGCTGGCCGCGACAGAACTGCTGCGGCTCGGAGCCGCCGTGCACCTGGTAGAGGACCCGCGAACGGCAAAGCCGCGCCACTATCATGTAGATGAGATCGCGCCAGTAGGCACGCAGCGTAAACGCGGTGTTGACGTGCACGATGGCGGCGCGCCGGCTCAGCAGCAGACGCGCGAGCTGGAACGGGCTCGCCAGCAGCCGCAGCGCGCGCGCCAGCCGACCTTCGTTGCGACCCTCGCGGCCAACCTCGAAGTGGATCAGGTCGTACGCCTCCGCCAGCTCGGAATCGAGCAGCAGGTTGAGGTGCGTGCTCACGCCGCTCAACGCCGCAAGCCGCGGCCCGGTCAGCACTGCCACCGGCCGGCTCATGCGCACACCTCGAGGAGCAGCTCCTGGTAGCGGTCGACCATGCGCTGCTCGCTGAAGCTGCGCTCGATGGTGCGGCGCGCGGCAGAGCCGAGCGCCACGCGACTGTCGGCCGCGGTGAGCTGCAGCAGGCACTCGACCAGCGCCTCGGTGTCGGCGGCCGGAAACAACAGGCCGTTGCGCCCGGGCTCGATGAGCTCACACACCCCGCCGACACGCGAGTGTACCAGCGGCCGGCTCATGGCCATGGCCTCGAGTGCTGCCAGCGACAGCGCCTCGGTCAGACTGCACACGCACATCACATCGCAGGCGCTGACCAGCGGGCGAATGTCGTCACGAAAGCCGCTGATGGTCAGCTGCGCGGCAATGCCGAGCGCACCGGCCCGGGCCTCGAGCGCACCGCGGGTCGGGCCGTCGCCGATACACAGCGCCTGCGCTGCGATGCCACGGCCGCGCAGCCGTGCCACGGCCTCGAGGAGCTGCAGGTGATTCTTCTCCGGACGCAGACCGCCGGCCACCCCGAGCACGTAGTCCGAGTCGCGATAGCCGAGCGCGCTGCGCAGCGCGCGCCGTTCCTGCGGGCCGACGGTGTCGCGGAAACGCTCGACGTCGACGCCGTTGTGGATCACGCTGTTGCGACGCGAGCGCAGGCCGCGCCGCATGCAGTAGCGGCGCTGATACTCGCACACGAACACCGCGCGCTCCGCTGCCCACATGTACAGTCGGTAGGCGAGCAGCTGCAGCTGCTCCTTAAGGCCGGGGGAGCGCGTCGAGTGATAGGTCACGATCAGCGGCAGCTGCATGCCCGCCCGGGCGCGCGCCATGGAGGCGTACATGAGCGCGTAGGGGTTGGCGGCGATGAGCGCCGACGGCCGGTACCGCCTGAGCACAGCGGCGAGGCGCTCGACCGCGCGCCGGTCGAGGTAGCGCCCGGCATCGAGACTCACGGCGCGGTCACCGCCGCGCAGCTCGATACGGTTGCGCTGCGCGGCTTCGGGCTTGACCCACGCCATGTGGCAGTCATGACCGCGCTCCGCCAGACGATTGGCGAGCGTGATGGCGTGATGCTCCGCGCCTCCGTGCGCCAGCGATCCGGTCAGGAACAGGAGTCGCATGGTGCGCTACGCCTCAGTCGTGCCGCCAGACGCCCTGCAGCGCCGTCCACCAGTCGCGACCAAGACCAAAGAGCGTCACCAGGGCCAGATACACCGCCCCGAGCACGACCGCGCCGACCACGGGGCGCGCCGCTACCTCGAGCTCATCGAGCGAGTCCACGACCCCCCAGGCGATGAGCCCGGCAGCCACCGCGCACAGCAGCAACACGGCGAGCGTGCCCCAGTCCTGCACCCGGCGTAGCGGGATGCCGGTGAGCCGCGAGACGCGCCACAGCGTCGCGACGTGCTCGATGTAGATCGCGATCACGCTGCCGGCCGCAGCGCCCGCCAGACCGAAGAGCCGCGCAGCCGCGAAGCTCACCGCGACCGACACCAGCAGCGCGAGCACGCCGATCCGCATGCTGAAGGCGCCCTGACGCAGCAACAGCATGAGGCTGGCCGGCTCGATGACCAGCGCGATCAGGCCGATGATGTAGATGCGCATCACCGGCGCGGCGTCGACATACGCCGAGGTATAGATGATAGTAATGATCTCCTTGCCGAACACGAAGGCAAAGGCGAGCAGCGGGTAGACGAGCGTTGCGACCATGACGTTGCCGCGGCTGTTCAGGGCGAGCATGCCGTGGATGTCCCCCGCGGCCTGCAGACGGCTGATGCTGGGAAGAAACGCCTGGCCCACCGATTGCCGGCACAGATGCACCAGCGGCCCGAGCTGCGCCGCGATCGAGAACGAGGCGAACATCGCCACCGGGAACAGCGCGGTCGCCACCCACTGGTCCGCCTGGCCGCGCAGGCCGTAGAGCGCACCTGCGAAGCCGAACGGCGCCGATTGCCGCAGCTGCTCGGCGAACGCCTGGCGGCGCAGGAATGGGCCGCCGAGCCCGTGGTGGCGCGCCACGTAGCCGATGAGCAGCGCGAGCTTGAAGGCGGCGAACAACAGCAGCGCGATGAGCACCGGCTCGAGGTCGCGGCTCAGTATCGCGGTCGCCGACAGCGCCACGGCGCGCAGCACCGACAGGCCGATGACCGTTCGCGCCTGCCACGTCACGCGCTCTTCGGCGGTGCCGATCAGATCGAGGAGCGAGGCCATCACCCACAGCAGCACGAACAGTGGCACGAGCCATTGATTGCTGGCCAGATCGCGCACGTCATGCGGTAGCCAGGGATTGAGCGCGCTGACCGCCCACGCCCCGATCAGTCCGGCCGCGCCGAGGTACAGCACTGCCTGGTTGATGTACAGGCGCTTCTGCGCGGCCTCGCAGCGCGGCAGGAAGTAGTAAAGGCTGCCGGCCATCGCCTGAGTCACGACCGCCATGACCGTGCCGGTCGCGAGCCACAGCAACCGATAGCCTCCGAAGGAAGCCGGCGACAGATAGCGCACCAGCACGACCGGCAGCAGGAACTGAATCGCGTAATCGAGCGCGTTCGCCATGCCGAGCGACATCGCGCGGGGCGCGAGCTTTTCCGGGGTTGCCTTATTTGTCGTGGGCACGACGTCGCCGTCGCGACTCATGCCGTGGCCCGCTGTGCAGCCGCGCGCCGCGCGTACTCGCCGTACATCAGGCCAAGCGCCAGCCACAGGAACACCTGCTCAGGCCGCGGCGTGAGGCTGCTGTCGGTCAGGTCCGAGATCAGCATGCCGATGAGCGCCGCGGCCGCGCCCTGAAAGAAGCCGCGCATCGCCGGCGCGAGCGCGGCATCCTTGCCGAGCGCGCGCAGACGCCTGAAGGCGTGCACGAAGTAAGCGCAGAGCAGCACCGTGCCGATCACGCCGGTGTCGAGCAGCGCCTCGAGGTAGGCATTGTGCGGATGGGTCACCACCAGCACCTGCAACCCCGCGCCGCGCCGCATCGCATCCGACCACAGAATCGAGCTCAAGCCGTTGCCGAACAGCGGGTGTCCAAGCACCTCCGGCAGCAGCGGCAACCACAGGCCGTTGAGCCGCCCGGCGGTGATCGCATCGAAGCCCGCACCGTAGCCGGCCGCCAGACGCTCGTAGAGCGCGGCAGGCGCGAACAGCAGGCCCGCTACCGCGACCAGCGTCGCGAACACCACCGTGCGCATGCTGAGCCGCCACAGCACGAACAGCAGGTTCACCACCGCGAACGCCACGAAAGCGCCGCGCGAGAAGGTCAGAACGAGCGCCGCGGCCATCAACGCCGCGGCGGCCAGCAGCAGCCAGCGCGGGCGCAGGCCCCGGGCCCCCGACCAGGTGAACAACAGCAGCGCGTATGCGATGGCATACAGTCTGCCGAGGTCGTTCGCATGCAGGCCAAGCGGCGACAGAAAGCCGCGCTCATCACTCGCCGCCAGCGCGCTGAGCGCGATGCCCGATTGCGCCACGTACACGATCACGACAGCCGCCATCAGGCACATCGAGGCAACCGCGGGCAGCAGCAGCTTCTGCGGGTTCTCCGAGCGCGCCGCGGCCGCCGCTACCAGCAGACAGAACACCACGAGCAGCAGCGGCTTGAGCAGCATCTCGGTCACATAACTCGTCGCGTCGAGATGATCGAGCCCCTGATAGGTCACCAGCAGCGTGGGGGCTATCTCGTGGACGTGGCGCGACCCGATCAGGCCTGCGACCACGATGGGCACTATGTACAGCCACAGTAGCGGGCGCGGCAGGAAGCGGCGCAGACCGCCGCCGGCGAGCGCTTGCAGCAACCACGAGCAGAACGTTCCGAGCAGCAGCAGGTTGAGCGGATTGAGTCCGACGATGCCGAACATCTCGTGCGGGAACAGCGTGCTGCTGCCGTACATCGGCATGAGCAGGATCAGTCCGACCACGCCGACGCGGAAGTCGGCCACCACGAAGGCGCACGCAAGCAGCGAGGCGCACAGGTAGAACGCGGTCAGGCCGCCGGCGGCCAGCACCACCCCCCACAGTGCGGCGAGCAGTACTATCCCCGGCAGTAGCAGCCGCCGATCCTGCGCCAGGAGCATGACTCCACTCCGAACCGGCTCAGAACTTGTTGAGCACGGTGCCTACGACTACTGCACCGGTGGCAGCCAGGTCCTGTGCCAGGGCCGTCACGTCATCGAGGCCGGTATGGTTGGCGCGCGCCAGTACCAGTGCGCTGCCGGCGCAGAACGCCACGCTTTGCGCATCGGCGCTGGCCCGCGCCGGAGGTGTGTCGATCAGAATCACGTCGTACTCGTTGTCGGCGAGCTCAAGAAGGCTCGCCAGCTCCGGTCGCAGCAGCAGCTCCTGGGGGTTCGGCGGCGGGGCGCCGGCGGGCAGCACCGATAGCGGGCCGAAGGCCGGCAACGATACCGCCACATCGCCTGAAGCGCGGCCCGACAGCACGGTGGCAAGCCCGATGCGATCCTGAATGTTGAAGATCCCGGACTGCCGCGGCGTGCGCAGGTCGGCGTCGATCAGCAGCGTGCGCATGCCGAGCTGCGCGAACAGCACGGCGAGGTTAGCGGCGACGTAGCTGCGGCCTTCGCACGCGCCCGGGCTCACGATGGTCAGCGCACGCGGATCGTTGCCGAGGCCCGACCAGCGAATGAGCAGCTGCGTGCGCAATTCCCGCAGCCGCTCGACGCCCGGGTGCAATGCGTCGCGATAGGCGATCAGGTCCGGGCTAACGCTCGAGCCGTTGAGGCGCTGGCACGGAAACTCATACTGGCGGGCGAGCGCGCTGCTCAGGTCCTCGCGGGTGATCAGTCCGAGGCTGAGCGCCGCTTCCCCGAAGCGCAGGTCGTGCCGTTGCTGCTGCAACCTCAGGACCTGGCCGATGTGCGAGGTGTCGAGCTTGCCGTCGGCGGCCAGGATGCTGCCGATGCGCTGCTCGCGCCGCAGGGCGGCGTACGGTGTTCCCTCGAGTGGCTGGGTCTGTGTCTTGTTACGCGCACGCATTGCACTCACCCCGGCTTCGGCAGCGCGCGTAACGCCGGGGCGGATGGCCGCGGCAGGAGGCCGGCGCGTTTGACCTCATCGCTCAGTACGCCGAGCAGCGGCTGCGGCACGGCTGCGACCAGATCCTCGACGCAGCGCACGCGCGCGTCGGCTCGCTCCAGGATCACGACCAGCGCACAGCCGAGCGCCAGCCCGGTGGCCAGAGCCAATGCGGCGTTCAGCGGCAGGTTCGGCCGGAAAGCGCGCAGCGGTATCGCCGCCGCGCTCAGCACCGCGACATTCGTCTGGCTCGCACGGCTGTCGACCTGACTGGAGAAGTAGCGCTGCAGCGCAGTGTCGTAGGCATGCTGCGCCGACTCGACGTCCTGCTGCAGCACGGGCTCGACCAGCATCGTATGCTCGGCCTGCGCGTGGCTGGGCGTGAGCTGCTGCTGCCCCAGCTCCGGATCGGCCATACCCGCGGCAACCTTGTGCAATTCCGCCTGCAGGCTGGCGCGCAGCTCCAGATTCTCCGACAGCTGGCGCTGGTAATCGGGGTAGTTGACCCCGTACTGGGTGGACAGCTGACGCAGCTTGGCCTCGCCGTGCAGCAGGTCGGCACGCAGCTGCTGAATGAACACATCGTCGCGCGCCTGCGGTAGTCGTTCCGGCTGCTGCGCCAAGCGCTGCTGCTCGGCGGCGCGCTCGGTGCGCAGCCGGAGTTGCGCCTGCTCGACATTGGCGCGCAGCCCCTTGAGCTGCTCGTCGAACCAGGCGGCCGCCTCGCGCGTCGGCGCGACCCGCAGCTCGAGCATCGTGCTGACGTACGCGGCAGCCACCGCGTTGGCCAGCCGCGCGGCGAGGCGCGGATCGTCGCTGGTGACGGTGGCCTCGATGATGTTGCTCTGCGAGGTGTCCACCTTAAGGTGGCGCAGCAACCCATCGACGAGCTGATCGTCGAGCCGCTCACCGGCCGGCCGCGTGATCCCGAGGCTGGCCATAGCCGCCGGATCGTGGGTCAGGTCGAGCTGCTGTACGGCGCGGCGCGCGACCTTCGGGCTGGCGAGGATGTCGGCCTGGGTCTGCAGATAGCTCAAATGCTCCTGCGGCAGCCCGAGCGCACGCAGCGCATCGCCCATCGACTGCTCGTCCTTGGCATCCACGAGCAGCGAAACCGTCGCCCGATAGGTCTTGGGAATCACCAGGCTCGCGACCATGGTCGCGAGCACGACCACCACGAGCGCCAGGGCAAACACCCCGAAGCGGGCCCGCAGTGCACGAAGAAACTGTCGCAGAGTCATGGGGCCCTCTCCTACCTGCAGCCTTAACTACCAGATCAGCTTGAAAGACAGGTCCGCCTAAAAGAGCCGCTCGCGCACCAGCACCACGTCGTCCGCATTGACGGCGTCGGTCTGGCGCGCACTGAAGGTGCGAACCTTGCCGTCGGCCAAGCGACGCTGGATCTCGAGTCCGTGCATCGTGCCGCGTGGTGTCAGGCCGCCACCGAGCGAGATCGCCTGCATCACCGTCATCTGCGGCGCGAGGCGATAGGCGCCGGCGTGCTGCACTTCCCCGGAGATGTAGAACTGCGGCGCGCGCTTCACGTACACGACGTCACCGTTCTCGAGGCGCACGTTGTGCACCATATCGCCCGAGCGGTACATATCCGGCACGTCGATCGTGGCCTGAACTTCCTTGCCATTGCGCGTGCGTACCAGGATGACGTTGCCGTCGCCGTCGGCACTGATGCCTCCGGCCCGGGCCAGCACATCGGTCAGGCTGTTGCTGACGTCATCGAGCGCGTAGCGGCCCGGCTTGCCAACCTCGCCCAGCACCGACACCTGGCGGCTGCGCACCTGCTGCACGCTCAGGCTCACCTGCGGGTTGAGCACGAAGCGCCCATGCGAAAGCCCATCGGCGATGCGCGCGGCCGCACCCTCCGGAGTCAGACCGGCGATCACCACCTCGCCGATCAGCGGCACGTTGATCGAGCCGCGCTCAGAGATGCGCGCCTCGGTGGTGAGGTCGGGATTCTGGAAGACGGTGACGCGGACCGAGTCACCGTCGCCGAGCAGCGGCTCGTTGGCGGCCTGTGAGGTCAGCGGCAGCGCTAGCAGTGCAGCGAGCCACAGAGTAGCGATTCGCGTGGGTTTCATGAGGTAAGCACGCTAATAGCCGCGGATTATCTGGCTGACCTCCCGGTAGTAGTCCGACCGAGCTATTGCGGCTGTTCGATCGTCGTTACTAACCTACGCGCCCGTCGAGATTCCACTACGCGCCTGTCAAATTTAATTGTCGTCATCTGGCGACATAGGGGAGGCGCTCGTCCCAGGAGGGGTAGTCATGAGACTGTCGAGCGCAATTGCAACATTGTTGGTTTCGTCCCTGGCGCTGTCGGCTTGCGGAGGAGGATCGTCGGGCGGCGCATCGAGCGCGTCCACGCCGACGTCCACATCCTCGTCTACACCGCACACGCAAAGCAGCGCACCAGCCTCTGGCACCACCACCACGCTGTCGATCAGCAGCAGCACGACCGACCTCACCTTTCAGCTCACTTACCAGGGCAGCACGCCCTCGTTCGTGCGCGTCTATGTCGATTCCGACGACAAGGTGACGACCGGTTACCCGGTCGGCACCATCGGCGCCGACTACCTGATCGAGAATGGCTACCTGTATCGCTACGCGGGCACGGGCGGCTCGTGGGCCTGGACACTCGTCACGACCGCGCAGCTCACGGAAGCCAACGGCGTCGCCACGTGGAGTGTCGCGCGCGCGAGCCTCGGCTCGCCGCCGAGCATCGACGCGATCGGCAACTACAGCAGCGTGTACTCCGCCATGATGAGCTACAAGCTGGTGGCGGGTGCCACGCGCAATGCCCTGCAATGGCCCTTTGCCAGCACCAGCATCTGGAACACGCCGATCGGCTCGGGCGCGCGATATGCGGCCTCGGGCCTGTCCTTCACCTCGACTCCCAACAGTACCCAGTACTGGTACGACCTGCCGCTTTCCGATCACGAGCGCATCGTTCTCACGCCTACCGCCCCGCAAACCACCGTGTACATCAGCAACGTGGGCTGGAGCGGCGGCAACCGCTGCGTGGCATCGGGTGGGGAGTTCTTCCAGGCGCCGATTCCCGCCGATTTCGTGATCCCCAACAGCACCGATAACAATGGCGCGGCAATCCTGCTGTCCGACGGTGTCAACATCGTGCAGACGCAGCCCTTCACCAAGTGTTCGGGCTACTCCTACGCCACCAGCATGCAGGTCCCCGCCAACATCTCGGCCTGGGAATACAACCTGCAGACCGGAGACGGGAGACTGGGCGCGCATGGCGGCTCCGAGCTGTCCACCCTCGGCGGCACGATTCGCCTCGGCGAGCTGCGCCCCGGAACCCAGATGCGTCACGCCCTCAAGGTCCTGGTCGACTCGCCGTCCGCCCTCGGGCTGTGCGCCGGAAACTTCAACGCCTGTTTCACCTGGCCGGCAGCTACCGCCGACAGTTGGGCGGCAGCTGCGGGCAGTGGCTACGGCTCGGCCTCCGACAACAAGAACACGGCGATGAAGATGGGCGCCCTGCTGGCGATTCCGGCCAGCGTGAACATCAACTCCATCGGCCTGCAGTCGGTGCCGGGGAAGATGCTCGCCTGGACGCTGCAGAACTACGGCGCCTACATCGTCGACAGCACCGGCGGCCCCGGTTTTGACATCGCCATCGAAGACGGCGCCGCGGGCAGCAAGGACACCGAGTTCCAGTCTGACTACGGTTTCCCGTTCGACGGTCGCCTCGGCTACATCACGCTGGTCGATTCCGCGGGCCAGCCCACTGCGCAGGCTCAATGGGTGAACGACGTGCGCCTGATCGTGGGTGCCCTGCAGGCCGTGACCAACAACTCCGCGACCAGCATCGGCGGTGGCGGAGCCGCGCTGCAGCCTGCGGCACCGGCGTTTCAGTAGCGCAGCGTGGCGGTCGGCTGCGGGGGGCAGCCGGCCGCTCACGCCGCGCGCCGTCACAGGGTCAGGCGCACCTTGAACCAGTAAACATTGTCGAGATAGCCGCCGTAGAGGATGTTCGAGGTGCGCTCCTCGTGCGTTGCGCTCAACTGCAGCAGCAGCTTGTCGATCGGGCGGTAGGTGAGCAGCGCGGTCGCCGTGTGCACCTGATCGACGCGCGGTAGCTCGAGCCCCAGAACCAGACCCGGGTCCGACAGGTAACTGCGGGTCACTGCCTCGAGATCCGCGGACAGGTCGATCTTCGCCGTGAGATGCAAGATGGGCCGCAGGATGATGCCTTTGACCAGCACGATGCTCGAGTGAACGAACTCGTAGGGACTTATCTCGCGCTCCGCGATGGCGGTCAGGGCCACCCTGCCAGATGGTGTCCAGGTGTACTGAATATAGGCCGTGGTCAGGTCGAAGTCGCGCTGCGACAGCTCGTCGTAGCGCCGGCTCACCTGATCGGCGCGTGCCACCAGGTGCGACGGTGTGTCCGCACCCCAGTCGATGACCAGGCCGCCGCTCCACTGATCGTAGCCGTTATCGATCAGCTCGGAACCCTCCGGCTCGCCATCGGGGAAGTGCCCGCTCTCGTAGCGCGCGTCGAGCCCCACCCAGTTGGCGGTGCCGATGACATGACTCAGTGAGGTCTCCAGCGAGTCGACGGTGACGTTGTTGTACTGCACGGCGGGGTCGCTGTTCGTCTGCACCAGCTGGTCGGCGTCCGCATACAGCTTCCATTCCGGGCCGATGAGCCACGAGCCCTTGGCAAAAACCTCGCGCACCTTGAGCCGGTCGGGAACGACACTCAGCAGCTCGGCGAACGATGCGAGCGAGTAAGTATCGGTTATTCCTATCTCGCCGCTGAGGTTCCTGCCGACCGCCCACAGCCAGCTGCCGCGCAGGTCATAGCCGTTGAAGTCGAGCTCATGAAAGCGATCGTAGTGGCTGCTGTTGAAGGCCACGCTAGCGTCGAAGCGCTGCAGACTCACCGGCACATCCGCGCTCACCCCGCCCGAGACGACGTTGTAGGAATCTGCGCGCGACGGATAACCAGTCGTCGTCAGAGGATTCACCTGGTTTGAGATGCGAAACACGTTGTCGTCGTACGTCTCGGTGTCATCGACGAACGGCGTTATGCGCCCAACGCCGGGTGCCGACTCGGTTGCGACCGCCGGCGCGGCTGCCGGAGCAACCCCGGGAGCCTGCTGGGCACGCAGCGGCAGAGCGGCGGGGACCAGCACGCAGAGCAGACCCCAGCCGTACCACCAGCGCTGCGGGCGTGCCGCGCGCGCGGCGCCTGGTAGCGGCCTCCCCGTGTGCGTGCCGCTCATGGTCGCCGCTGCCTCATGGGTCGAGGAAACGCAGCGCCAGCGCGCGGCCCACCGCCTGCGTGCGGTTGCGGACGTTGAGCTTGCGCAGGATCTTCTGCACGTGGTTCTTCACCGTCAGCGGACTGATGCCGAGGATGGTGCCGATCTCGAAATTGCTCTTGCCGAGATGGATCCATCGCAGGATCTCCTTTTCGCGCGTCGTGAGGAGTGCGGCGGTGTGCGCTCGCGACTGGACGTCCTCGGGCGCCCGAGCGAGCTGCGAGCGCATCCAGGCGAGGTGCAGGAACGGGGCGATCAGCTCGAAGAGAAACTCCCGCTCGGGGCCCAGCTCGCCGGACGTGGCTCCCAGCACAAACAGGCTGACCGGCTTGCCGAGCGAGTCATAGGTGCCGTGCACCAACACGCTGTCGGTGCCGATCGCATGCAGCTCGGCAGAAAACTCGCCGCGCGGCGGCGAGCCGGAACCGACAATGTCGTACAGCGTCGGGTGGAACTCGCTCTCGGTCCAGCGCCGCACGAGCCCGGCGGCCAGCTCCACGTCCTGCTGGAACAGCTGGCGGATACGCTCGGCATCCACCCAGGGGCTGGCGAAACAGTCGACCTGCGAGGTCATCGGCCGGCCCTCGTGCAGCGCGCACAGCAGCAGCTCGTGGCGCAGCAGGTTCTGCAGCATGCCCTGGGTCCAGCCGAACAGCTGCGGGCGCGAAAACACGCGCAGCGACGCATCGATGTTGAGCAACAGCGCCTCGAGAGCGCGCGGATCGAGCAGCCGGGCGGCGCCAGTCGACTGGCGCTGCTCATCGCGAGACTCGGGGCCGCGACTGCCGGGTCGGCCGTGCATCTTCAGCTGTGTATCGCCCGCCTGCATGGGTGCCCTGGCGTGTGGCGCGGGAAAACGTACCCGCAGCGGCGCTCACTATGCGAAGCCCATGTTATGCAGTCGTGATGCAGCGTCGCGGCGCAGCCGGCGCCCACCTTCAGCTCCAGCCGCGGCTATGCCGGTGGCCTTTTTTCACGGACGCGCCTCGCGGGGCCGCCATCGCGCCTCTGGCCGCCGGCGCCCCGCTGCGACTAGTCCGTTCTGCCTAGGGAAAGCCAGCCGCAGCTTCATCCAGGCGACCCGCGCAGCCCCTTAGAGTATGTCTATGTCCACGACCGGCCTAGATTTGCAACCGCAGCTCGGCCATCGCCGCGTTGCGCGGGCGGCACAGATGGCGACGGCGATCGACCCGCTGGCATCGATCGGCGCGCTGCTGCTGTGCACCGCATTGTTTCACGATCGCTTCCAGGGCGCGTACGTGATGCTCGCACTGCTGGTCATCCCGCTGACGATTCTCGGCAATGCACCGGGCATCACCAGCGTGCGCGCCCTGGCACGCGAGATCGCGCGCAGCTGGTGCATCATCGTCGCCGTACTGGTGGTACTCGGCTGGATCACCGGGACCGTTGACGACTTCGATCAGCGCGTACTGCTCGCGTGGGCCATCGTCGCACCCGTCACGCGCTTCGGCGCGCACCTGGCATTGCCACCGCTGTTACAGCGGTTGCTGTGCGACGAGCCGGCACAACGCGTCGCCGTCATCGCCGGCGCCTGCCAGGTTGGCCGCACGCTGGCCGAGCGGCTGCGCAGCAACCCGCTGCTCGGCGTGCGGGTGAGCGGATTCTTCGACGACCGCGGCCCGGAACGCACCGGCGAAACCGCCGCGGGCACACTCGGCACGCTCGACCAGCTCGCCACCTACGTGAAGCTGCATCGCATCGATCAGATCTACATCACGCTGCCGATGGCATCGCAGCCACGCATCGTGCGCCTGCTGGATCAGCTGCACGACACCACCGCCTCGATCTACTTCGTGCCCGACATCTTTCTCTTCGATCTGATCCAGGCCCGCATCGACACCATCGACGGCATGCCGGTGGTCTCCGTGTGCGAGACGCCGTTCCGCGGGCTCAACGGCCTCGTGAAGCGCGTCAGCGACATCATCCTCGCGCTGCTCATCTGTGCGCTGACCCTGCCGCTGCTGATCGCCATCGCGGTGGGCGTCAAGCTGAGCTCGCCGGGGCCGGTGATCTTCCGCCAGCGCCGCTACGGACTCGATGGCCGCGAGATCATCGTCTACAAGTTCCGCTCGATGACCGTCACCGAGGACGGCGACGTCATCCGTCAGGCGACGCGCACGGATGCACGTGTCACTCGCTTCGGCGCCTGGCTGCGCCGCTTCTCGCTCGATGAGCTGCCGCAATTCATCAACGTGCTGCAGGGGCGCATGAGCGTCGTCGGCCCGCGGCCGCATGCGCTCGCCCACACCGAGCTGTACCGCAAGCTGATCAAGGGCTACATGATCCGTCACAAGGTGAAGCCCGGTATCACCGGCTGGGCGCAGGTAAATGGCTTGCGCGGCGAAACCGACAGGCTGGAGAAGATGGAGGCCCGGATCGCCTATGATCTGGCGTACCTGCGCCAGTGGTCACTGCGCCTCGATCTGTGGATCGTGCTGAAGACGCCGTTCGTCCTGCTGAACGGGCGTAACGCTTACTGAGACTCGGGCGTGTCGCTGCGAAAGCAGTAACCGGCGCCGCGCACCGTCTCGATCATGCGGTCGTGGCCGCTCGGCTGCAGCGCCTGGCGGAGCTGGCGAATGTGCACATCGACGGTCCGGTCCTCGACGAACACGTGATCGCCCCAGACCTCATCCAGCAGCTGGCCGCGGCTATAGACGCGGTCCGGGTGCGTCATGAGGAAATGCAGCAGCCGGAACTCCGTTGCCCAGAGCTTGACGATGCCCCCGCCCGCGAGCACCCGATGCGCCGCCGGGTCGAGCTTCAGGCCGTCGAACTGCACCGGCTCATCTCCGAGCAGCGGCGCACCGCGGCGCACCACGGCGCGAATGCGCGCCAGCAACTCGCGATGCGAGAACGGCTTGGTGAGATAGTCGTCCGCCCCGGCTTCGAGCCCGGTGACCTTGTCGGTCTCCTCTGAGCGGCCGGTGAGCATAATGATTGGAATCTGTTTGGTGCGGCGGTCGTTGCGCAGCTCCCTGAGGAAAGTGACGCCGCTCGCGGTCGGCAGCGTCCAGTCGAGGAGCATCAGCCCGGGAAGCTGGCCGCGGATGGCAGTCTCGGCTTCCTCGACGTTGGCGGCGCGCATCACCTGATAGCCGGCGCGCTCGAGTCCCGCCGCGATCAGACGCTGCGTCACGAGTTCGTCCTCGACTATGAGAATCGCGCCATGCACGGGCGGCGATCATAGGGAGGGGTCGCGCCATGAACTATCGCCCAATGGCCATGTCGGCGTAGGCACGGCCCGACGTGGCGTGTAATCGCAGGCCGACAGGGTGCCGGCCTGTACCGACCTCAGATCAGCCGATACTTGACCGCGTAACGCACCAGGGCCGCGTTATTCGACAACGCCAGCTTCCTCAGGATTCGGGCCCGGTAGGTGCTGATGGTGCTCGGGCTGAGCGTCATCTCCTCGGCGATCTCATTGATCTGCTTGCCCGAGGCGATCAGCCACATGACGCGATACTCGCGATCCGAGAGCAGCGAGTGGGGCGGCTTCTCGCCGCCTTCGACGAGCTCGGTTGCGAGCTTCTCGGCAAAGGCCGCGCTTACGTACTTGCCGCCGCTCACCACCTTGCGGATGGCGCCGGTGAGATCCTCGTTGGCGCTCGCTTTGTTGATGTAGCCGGCGCCGCCGGCCTTGAAGACCTGACCGGCGTGAACTTCCTCGGGCAGGATGCTGAGCACCAGCACCGGCCGCTCGGGATGCCGCCGCTTGACCTCCCGCACCAGATCCGCGCCGCTGCAGCCGGGCATCGAGTAGTCGAGCACGGCGACGTCCCACTCGAGCTTGTGGGCCATCTCGAGCGCCTCGTCGCCGCTGCGCGCCTCGCCGACCACGGTCATGTCCTGCTCGGATGCAACGATGTCCCTCAGGCCCCGGCGAACGACGGGGTGGTCGTCTGCGATCAGAATTCTCACCATAGCTCTCCTCGACACCATGTCCCGCCGTGCGGAGCGCGCACTGCGCGCTCTCAGGCCACAGGCAGGATCACTGTCACGACTGTTCCCTTGCCGCGCACTCCCTCGACCTGCAGCCGCCCGCCGAACGGCAGCAGCCGCTCGCGCACTCCGATGAAGCCCAGGGACTTCGGACTGTCCACGGCCTCGGCGTCGATGCCGCGGCCGTTGTCCTCCACCGTCAGCGCGACATCCGCGCGGCCCGATCTTACCGCCACCTGCACGCGCGTGGCGTTGGCGTGGCGTGCCACGTTGGTCAGCAGCTCCTGAAAGATGCGAAACATGACGATCGAGCGCGCGGCGTCCAGCGGTACATCCGCCTCGGGGGGCGAGACGATGCAGCGAATGCCGCTGCGGCGCTGAAATTCCTCGGCCTGCCAGGCGATCGCCGCGGTGAGCCCATGGTGCTCCAGCACGTCCGACCGCAGCCGCGCGACGATCTGCCGCACCGATTCCGTGGTGGTCTCGATCAGCCCCGACATCGCCTGCATCCGCTCGCGCACTGCCTGCGAGGCGTTCGGCAGGCGGGCCGCGATCCACTTCAGGTCCATGTTCAGCCCGGTGAGTGCCTGGCCGAGCTGATCGTGGAACTCGCGCGCAATGCGCGCGGACTCCTCTTCCCGGACGGAGTGCAAATGTGCCGCCAGCGCGCGCAGATTGTCCTGCGACGCCTTGAGGTGCTTCTCGGCCACGGTGCGCTCGCGGATCTCCGCGAGCAGCGCCGCGTTCTTGCGGTACAGGTCGACGAACACCGAGATCTTCGAGCGCAGGATCTCGGGTCGCAGCGGCTTGACAATGTAGTCCACCGCGCCCACCTCATAGCCGCGCGTCATCGACGGGGTGTCCTCGTAGGCGCCGGTGAGAAAGATGATGGGCGTGTAGCGCGAGCGCGCCCGTTCGCGGATCAGCCGCGCGGCCTCGAAGCCGTCCATCCCGGGCATGCGCGCATCCATCAGGATGGCGGCAAACTCCTGGCGCAATACGCAGCGCAGCGCCTCCTCGCCGGACCTGGCGGTCACCACCTGCAGCGGCATGCTGCTGAGCAGGCCCTGCAACGCGGTCAGGCTGCGCGCGTCGTCGTCGACGGCCAGAACGCTGGCCGGCTCCTCCACCGAATTCATGACCTCTCCCGAAGCGCCGGGCGATTATTGACCAGCCCGGCCTGGTAGCCTGTAGGGGAAGGCCGACACGGCTGCCCGCGCGTGGCCAAGCGGCAGTCATGAAAATCTGCTTACCTACGGGCCCGGAAGGCCAGGGAGTCCTCGACGCATGCGAAAGGCAACAGCGCGCTACGGCCCGATATGCGCCCTGCTCGGCCTGCTGGTGGCGTGCCCGCCGGCACCGTCCGCGGAGCCGGAGGGCGCGCCGCACTTCGAGGTCGCCGTTCCTAACGACGGTACGCTGACCTTCCTCGTTTACGGTGACACCCGCTTCACGCAGCGTGAGGGGGTCGCCAACAGCACGGCGCGCCGTGCGCTGGTCAGCCGCATGGCAGCTGAGAACCCGGCCGCGATCCTGGTGGGTGGCGATCTCATCTTCCAGGGAGTGACTGCGGACGACTACGCGACCTACCGGACCGAGACCCTCGAATGGGCGCGGCGCGCGCTCCCCGTATTTCCGGTGCTCGGCAACCATGAATACCGGGGCTGCGATGTGCACACCGACGACAACCCGTGCCTGGAGAACTGGTGGCTGGCGTTCGCGAGTCTCAAGCTGCGGCCGTACCGCTGGTACTCGGTGTCGGTCGGACCCGCCGTCCTGGCGCTGATGCTCGACTCCGACTCCGCGCTCACGGCCGGCAGCGAGCAGCGCCTCTGGCTCGAGCGTCAGATCGCGAGCACCGACCCGCACGTCAGGTTTCTGCTCATCGTGCTGCACTATCCGCCGGTCCGCGATCCGGTATTCCCGCACGGCAAGGATGAGGCCGAGGTCGAGCATCTTCTCGCGGCGAAGGCCGCAGCATTGCCCGTGAAGGTCATCGTGATCGGCAGTCATGTGCACAACTACGAGCGCTTCAGCCGCAACGGCGTCACCTATCTGGTAAGCGGTGGCGGCGGCGCCAGGCCGGTGCCGGCGTTGCGCATGTCGGGCGAGCTGTCGCAGCTGAGGACCGCGGTCAACTTCCACTATCTGCGCTTCACACTGCGCAATGACCAGCTGACGGGCACCATGGTGCGCTTCGAGGCGAGCGGTCAGAGCGCAGATCCCTGGACCGAGCCGGATCGGTTCGAGGTAACGGCCCGCTAGCGGCGAGCGCGTGTGCGCAGGCACTGCGCGCCGAGGCGGTGCGCGCTCCAAGGGCGGCGTATAATCCCGCCGCGCTCGCCCGCGATCCTGAAGACAACAAAAAGGCAACAGCCATGGCAGCTCCGACCGATGAAGCCACAACCGTAACGAATGAGCTGGCCGGCGCGGTGCGCCGCCACTGGGGACTGTTTCTCGGCGAGGGGATTGCGCTGGTCGTACTGGGCGGGCTGGCGATCGCGGCACCAGCCATCGCCTCGGTGGCTGCTGCGGTGTTCTTTGGCTGGATCCTGCTGGTCAGTGGACTCGCGGGTCTGATCACCACCTGGCGCGGCCGCCGGGTTCCCGGGTTTGCCTGGTCACTGGTGTCGGCGCTGATCGGCATCGCCGCGGGCGCGCTGCTTCTCGGCTGGCCGTTGCAGGGGACGGTGTCGCTCACCGCAGTACTGATCGCCTTCCTCCTGATCGAGGGGGTTGTGACGCTCATGTACGCACTCGAGCACCGCACCGCACTCTCGGGGCGCTGGGGCTGGATGCTCGCGAGCGGCGTGCTGGATGTCGTGCTCGGCGCACTGCTGCTCGCCGGTCTCCCGGGCACGGCGCTCTGGGCGCTCGGTCTGATCGTCGGCATCAACCTGCTGTTCGGGGGCTGGGCGCTGATCCTGATGGCGCTGCACGCACGCCCGTCGCCGCGGCAACCGTGAGCGCCGCGATGTACCGGCTCTACGGCAGGCCGACGCTCGGCTCCGACATGCCGCAGATGCTGCTCGAGGAAATTGGCGCACCCTACGAGCTGATCCGCGTCGGACACGAGACGGCGGACATCGAAGCCTATCGGCGCATCGCCGGCACCAGCAAGCTGCCGGCCCTCGCCGTGCCGCAGGGCGGCATCATGTTCGAGTCGGCGGCGATCTGCATCTACCTCGCCGAGGCTCATCCGCAGTCACGCCTCGCGCCGCCGGTCGGAGCGCCGGAGCGCGCGCGCTTCCTGCAATGGATGGTGTATCTGTCCGCTAACGTCTATGAGTGCGTGCGGCGCATTTACCGTCCTGAGGCTTTCGGCGGCCCGACCTGCGCCGACGCGGTGAAGAGCAACGCCAGCCGCGAGTTCGCGGAGGCACTGGCTCCGGTGATCCCATCGCTGCAGCCCTACCTTCTCGGCAACGACATCTGCGCAGCCGACTTCTATCTTCACGTCCTCGCCGGCTGGCACCCGGACGGCAGGGATCCCTTCAATCGCCTGTGGCCGGCACTGGCGCGGCACGCCACGCTGCTCGGCGAACGCTCGTCGGTGCGCAAGGTGGAAGCTCAAACCCAGTGAGCCGCCGCCGACTCTAACAACGACGCAACCCGGGGTAAGTCCATGCCCACCTCCATGCTGATCGCCCGGATCGGGCGGCTGACCTTAGGACTCGTGCTGACGACGGCGGCGCTCGCCGCGCGGGCCGAGCCCGCTGACCGCACGCTGATGCGTTACCCGACGCTGCACGGTGACACCGTGGTGTTCGTCGCGCACGACAACCTGTGGTCGGTTGCGCGCGGCGGCGGCGCCGCCACGCGCCTGACCGCGGACCCGGGGCGTGATCTGATGCCGCGCTTCTCGCCCGATGGGCGCTGGATTGCGTTCACCGCCGAATATCAGGGCAACCGCGACGTCTATGTCATGCCGGCAGCGGGCGGTGCCGCCCGGCGCCTCACCTTTGACTCAGACGTGGTCGAGGAGGCGCCGCTGCGCTGGGGCCCGAACAACCTGGTGATCACCTGGACGCCGGACTCGCAGAACATCATCTTCCTGACGCGCCGGACGGCCTGGAATTCCTGGCTGCTGCTGCCCTTCAGCGTACCGGTCACGGGTGGCCTCGCGCAGCCAATGCCCCTCGACCGCGGCGGCTTCATGAGTTACAGCCCGGATGGCAACCAGATTGCCTACACCCGGATCTTCCGCGACTTCCGCACCTGGAAGCGCTATCAGGGCGGCCTCGCGCAGGACATCGACATCTACGACTTCAAGGCGCGTCAGCTCAAGCACGTCACCGCCTGGCCGGGCACCGAGACCTCGCCCATGTGGTTCGAGAAGACGATCTACTTCCTCGCCGACCATGACGCCAACCAGCGCCGCAACATCTGGGCATACGACCTCGGCAGCGGCGCATTCCGCCAGCTCACGCACTACACCGACTACGACATCGACTTTCCGAGTCTCGGCAACGGTGGCGGCGGCGAGGCCGGAATCGTCTTTCAGCAGGGCGGCCGGCTGCACGTCATCGACCTGCCGTCCGAGCAGCTGCACGATCTCGAGGTCACGGTTCCCGATGACGGCACCCGCACGGGCCCGCGCTGGGTAGACGCCCACAACGCACTGCGTGAGAACGACACCGCGGGGCAGCCCGACTACGACGTCGCGCCGAACGGTGGTCGCGCGGTGTTCTCGGCCCGCGGCGATCTGTTCACGCTGCCGGCCGAGCACGGCAGCACACGCAATCTCACCCAGACATCGAATGCCGACGAGGACCACCCGAGCTGGTCGCCCGACGGCAAGGCGATCGCCTATACGACTGACGTCTCCGGTGAGCAGCAGATCGCCGTGCGGCCGGCGGAAGGTGGCGCGGAGCGAATCCTGACGCACTTCAACCGCGGCTACTTCTACCGGCCCCGCTGGTCGCCGAGCGGCCAGCGGCTGGCGTTCTCGGACAACGAGCATCGCCTCTGGGTGCTGTCGGTGGCGGGTGGCGAGCCCGTGCAGGTCGCGCAGGACCGCTACAACGAGATGCACGACCAGACCTGGTCGCCAGATGGCCGCTGGCTCGCGTACAGCATCACCGCGCCCAACCAGCTGACCGGTATCTGGCTCTACAACGCCGAGACCCGCAAGGCCACGCTGGTGAGCGACGGCCGCTCGAACGATTTCTCACCGGCGTTCGACCCGGACGGCAAGTATCTGCTGTTCCTCTCCAGCCGCCATGAGAACGCGACCGTCAGCCAGACGGAGTTCAACGTTGCGACGCTCAGAATGAACGGGGTCTACATCGCGACCTTGAAGCGCGATGCCACCTCGCCCTTCGCACCGCGCTCGGACGAGGGCGTGACGAAGAAGGAAGACAAAGACAAGGACAAGGGCAAGGACGATGAGGAGAAGAGCAAGGACGAGAAGAGCGCCAAGGACGCCAAGCAGCCCGCACCAAAGCCCCTGGAAATCGACCTGGACGGGCTCATGGCGCGCGCCGTGCCAATGCCGATCCCCGCGGCCAACATCACGACCCTCGATGTCCGCCAGGACAAGGTCTACTACCTCACCACTCCCGACCAGACCTTCGCCGGCCCACTGCCGGGCGACAAGCCCGCCCTGCACGTCTACGACCTGAAGGAGCGCAAGGATGCGACCGTAGTCGAGGGTCTGAGCTCCTACGCTCTGTCCGCCGACGGTAAGAGGGTGCTGTATCACGTGGATAAGGACTTCCTCATCGCCAGAGCCGTTGCGGATACCGCCAAGGGCAAGGACGAGGACGCGCCGAAGAAACTCGATCTGTCCCACATGCGTGTGCTCATCGACCCGCCGCAGGAATGGGCCGAGATGTTCAGCTCCGCCTGGCGGCTGGCGCGCGACTTTTTCTACGGCTCGAAGATGAACGGCGTCGACTGGCCGGCGGTGCGCGCTTCTTACGCCAGGCTCCTGCCGCTCGCCGGATCACGCGGCGATCTCAACTATCTGATCGGTGAGATCCAAGGCGAGCTCGGTAACTCACATACTTACGTCGGCGGGGGCGATGAGATGCCGGCGGAGCAACGCGCAGCGACTGCCTACCTCGGCGCCGACTTCGCGCTCGATCCGGCGTCGGGACGCTACCGCCTCGCCACCATCTACCCCGGTGATAACACGCGCGAGGCGTACCGCTCGCCGCTCACCCAGCCGGGGATCGATGTGCGCGTGGGCGATTACCTACTGGCGGTCGATGGCACGGAGCTGCGCGCCCCGACGGATCCCTTCAGTCTGCTGGTCGGCAAGCAGGACTTCACCCTCAGGCTTACCGTCGCCGACAGCCCGGGCGGCAAGCGCCGCGACGTCGTCGTGCAGCCGGTTAAGAACGAGCTGGCACTGCGTGAACAGGCCTGGATCGATCACAACCGCGAGCTGGTCGACAAGGCCTCGGGGGGCAAGGTCGCCTACATCTACCTCTCCGACATGGAACAGCTGGGGATGGATCAGTTCGTGCGCCAGTTCTACGCGCAGATCGACAAGCAGGCGCTCATCGTCGATGAGCGCTGGAACGGCGGCGGCAACATCGACCAGATCCTGCTCGAGCGGCTGCGGCGCGTTCTGATCGGCATGGACACGAACCGCGAAGGCGCCGGTGTCATGATCCCGACCCAGCTGGCGCGCGGGCCGAAGATCTGCATGATCAATCACTACTCGGCCTCCGACGGCGACATCTTCCCCTTCTACTTCCGCAAGTACGGCCTGGGACCGCTGCTCGGCACGCGCACCTGGGGCGGAGTCCGTGGGATCCGCGGCCCGTGGGGACTGCTCGACGGCGGCTACATCACGATCCCGGAGGACGCGCTCTACGGCCTCGACTCGCAGTGGGTGATCGAGAACCACGGCGTCGCGCCCGATATGCCGGTCGATGACTCACCCGCCGACTGGATGAGCGGCCACGACGTGCAGCTCGAGGCGGCGATCAAGTACATCCTCGGCGAGCTCGGCAAGAAGCCCGAGCCACTGCCACCGCCGCCTCCGGCGCTGCCGGCCTATCCGCCGGGACCGGGGGCCGAGTAGCCATCGGCCGGCGGGGCTCAGGGCGGGGCGGCTCCGGCCGGCAGGCGCGTCCAGAGCAGATCTATCCCCTCGCGGCGGTCGGCAAAGCCGTTGACGCTGCCATCCGCGGCGCGGGTGAAGACTCGCCGCGTCCGCGGCCGGCCCGGGGTGAAGAACACATCGCCGCTCTCGGGCAGCAGCACCTGTGGCGCGCGCCCCGCGCGCTCGGCAACCAGGTGGTCATCGACGCGGCGGATCTCCTGCCGCGTCGTCGGACTCAAGGTGTAGCTTCCGGCGTACTCCTCGAGGTGCTGCGCCGTCGCATCGGTGCGCGGCGGATCCTGCGGAATCGCCCAGATCTGCCCGGCCACCAGCCGCCATCCCTCTCGGGTCGTGCGCCACGTGTCGCTCTCGCGATAGCGCGCGTGCAGCTGGTGGCCCTCCACCGTCTCGTGCTCGTCCATGATGTAGCTGGTGGTGGCGAAGGTGCCGAAATCGGTGCACCGAAACTCCTCGACGACGATCCAGCCGCTGTAGCCGGGTGGCAGAGGCTTGAGCCCATCCAGCATGTGCGCGCGGCTCTGCACCTCGTTGTCTTCGGTGACGTACACGAAGCGGGGATCCGTATAGTGCTCCCACACGGCTCGCTCGCCCGGAGCGATGGCGTCGACCAGTGCCTGGGTGGCACGCTCGAGCTCGCCTGCCGTACCCGCTGTCGCGAGCTTGCCGGCCAGCGCGCACCCGGGCGCAGCCCAGTACAGCAGCGCGACAGCCCCGAGCGCCTGGCCGAGCCGCATCACGTGCCGCGCTCGCGGGCGCAGTAGGCGACGATGAGTCCGAAGAGAATCATCGCCACAAGATTCTCAAGGAACTTCGCGACGCTGAAGGCCGTGAGCAGCGCGTGCAGCGTGAATGGCGGCCTGAAGGGCGCCGCCGAGAGCGGCACGACGAGATAGTTCATCACGGCGAAGATCACGATGCCGGCGAGGACCCCGGTCGGGATCCAGCGGCGACGCCAGGCGGGACGCGCGGCGGTCGCCGCGAGGTAGATTGCGGCGATCAGGATCGACATCACCCACTGCAGCAGCAGCCCGAGCAGTGCCGTCGGCAATCCCCCGGAGCGGGCCGGCTTGCCGATCAGGCCACTCGCGATGGCGTGCAGAATGACGGTCGGGCTCGCCGAATTGATGACACACGCAGCGCCAACATCGATCGTGCCGGCGATGACACCCGCCATCACCGCGATGAGCACCAGGCGCCGTTCCAAGCTCATGCGGCTACCTTACTACTCGGCCGGCAGCCGCGCAGTCCCTGCTCTCGTCCGCTCATCGAGGGATGCGCTCCGCCCGCCGCGCCGCATCGCGGCCGATTCGAAATTCGTGCCGCGGGTCGCTAGCATCTGCCGATGCGCACCTTGCCCGTGACCGCCGCGGCGGTCGTTCTCGTATTGGCCGCGGCCGCGGCGCCTGCGGCACCCCCCGCTGCCCGTCCGCGCGCGAGCGACCTGGGGCTCAAGGTCGGAGTCCTGCCGCCTGGACCGCTGGATGCGATCACCGACGTTGCGGGAGTCAAGGTCGGACAGACAACCATCGTCCGCGGCGATGACATCCGCACGGGTGTGACGGCGATCCTGCCGCATCCGGGGAATCTTTACCGCGACAAGGTGCCCGGAGCAATCGCCGTCGGCAACGGCTACGGCAAGCTGACGGGTGTCACTCAGGTGGACGAGCTGGGCGAGATCGAGACACCGGTGCTGCTCACCTCCACGGTCGCCGTGCCGCGGGTCGCCGATGCGCTGATCACCTACATGCTGCAGCTCCCCGGAAATGAGGACCTGCTGTCGGTCAATCCGGTCGTCGGCGAGACCAACGACGGGTATCTCAACGACATCCGGGGCCGCCACATCGGCGCCGATGACGTATTCGCGGCGCTCAAGGGCGCGCACGGCGGCCCGGTCGAGGAAGGCGCGGTGGGTGCCGGCACCGGCACGGTGGCATTCGGCTGGAAGGGGGGCATCGGCACCGCCTCGCGCCATCTGCCGCCGGGGCTCGGCGGCTACACCGTGGGCGTCCTCGTGCAGACCAACTTCGGCGGCGTACTCAGCATCGCCGGAGCGCCGGTCGGGGTCGAGCTCGGCCAGTACTACCTGCGCGACCAGGCGGCGCGCATCCCGGGCGTGCGCGACAAGGCGGACGGCTCCTGCATGATGGTGGTGGCGACGGACGCGCCGCTCGATGCACGGGAGCTGAAGCGCCTGGCTGCGCG
Source organism: Steroidobacteraceae bacterium (assembly GCA_035568235.1). GTDB lineage: Bacteria > Pseudomonadota > Gammaproteobacteria > Steroidobacterales > Steroidobacteraceae > 13-2-20CM-66-19. The sequence continues at coordinate 101,748 of DATMOK010000020.1, forward strand.
CGCGCTGCTCGGGATGGCCCGCACCGGGAGCTCGGCGTCCAACGGCAGCGGCGACTACGCGATCGCCTTCTCCACCGCGCCGCAGGTGCGCGTCCACTTCGATGACAAGGCACTGACGCGCCACACCGAGGTTGTCACGACGCTGGCGATGTCGCCGCTGTTCGAGGCCGCAATCGAGGCCACGGAGGAGGCCATCTACAACTCCATGCTCAGGGCTACGACCACCAGCGGCAACGGACACACCGTCGAGGCGTTGCCGGTCGATCGGGTGGCGGCGATTCTCAAAGAGCACCGCGTGATCCGCTGACCGAGGGCTACACCCATGCATCACTCGCGACTGTGTGCGCTACTGATCGACTGCAATACGGACGACCTGGAAGCGGCCGCGCGCTTCTGGGGTGAAGCGCTCGGCCGCCCGGTAGATCCCGCTCATCCGAGCAGCCGCGGCCGGTATCGCATGCTCGACACCCCGCCCGATGAGCCGATCGTCGAGATCCAGCGCGTTGACCACGAGAGCCGCGTGCACATCGACATCGAGACCGACGACATCCCGGCCGAAGTCGAGCGGCTGACCAAGCTCGGCGCAACGGTCGCCGCACGCCTCGAGCGCTGGGTGGTGATGCAGGCCCCGACCGGTCAGCGTTTCTGCGTGGTGCGCGTGCAGCGACCCGGTTTTCCGAAAAACGCACAGCGCTGGGAGCCGTGAGACCGCGGGCGGCGGCGCCGACACCACCGCCCGCTTCGCTCTCACATGAACACGGCGACTCTCGCACTCGCCGTGGCGCCCTTCAGGGCACCGGAGTGATGGTGCCGAACAGCCCGTTGGTCTCGCCGTTGGGTCCGGCGGCGAAGAACAGCGTGTCCGGGCTCGAGCCGCTACCGCCGCCGAGCGCCAGCGTCCATAGTCCATCGACGACCAGCGGCCGGTCCTCGCCATCCTGCAGCTCGCCCAGGAAATCCCCGTGGTCGCTGAAGGCGCTGATGTGCCCGTTGCCGAAGTTGCCGATGAGAATCCTGCCGCTGAACCTGCCGAACGCGTACGAAGCCCGTGCCACGCCCCACGGCGCATTGAGCGTCCCGCGGCTGGCGAAGCGCCGCAGCAGATGGCCGTCGGTATCGAATATGTCGACGAAGCCGCGGCCGGGGCCTGCGACGTCGTCGTGCTTTGGGGCGTTCTGCAGTGCATAGGTTATAAACAGATCGCCGTCGACCAGGGCGATGCCGAAGGGCGCATAGCCGGCGGGGATATACGGATCCACGAACCCGCCGTCGGTGGTCGCGGCGGTGAAGCTGATCGCGGCACTGCGCGAACAGGCAGTGCCCTCGGCGGACTAACGGCGGGCTGCGGTCAGTTGAGCTTGCGCAGCGCGCTGCGCAGCATCTCGAGGTGCGTGTCGCCGACATCCAGATGGAACACGAAGCGGATGGTATGGCGCCCCATCTGCGAGGCGAGCACGCCGCGCTCGCGCATCTTCTGCAGGAATGCCTCGCTGGTCAGCGAGTCGTTCAGATTGAAAATGACGATGTTGGTCTCGACGGGGAGGACCGACTCCACGTACGGCAGGGCGAGCAGCTCCGTCTCGAGCAGCTTGGCGCGCGTGTGGTCCTGCGTGAGGCGCTCGACGTGATGCTGCAGAGCGTAGCGTCCGGCTGCCGCCAGATAGCCGGCCTGGCGCATGCCGCCGCCCATCATCTTGCGGTAGCGGTGCCCCCTGGCAATCAGCTCCCGTGATCCGAGCAGCAGCGATCCGGCCGGCGCGCCGAGCCCCTTGGAGAGGCACACGGAGACGGTGTCGCACAGGCGTCCATAATCCCGCGGTGCCTCTTTGCGAGCCACGAGTGCATTGAAGAGACGCGCTCCATCGAGGTGCAGCGCGAGCCCGTGCTCGGCGCAGACGGCGCGGATGCGCGCGATCTCCTCGATGTCCCAGCAACAGCCGCCGCCCTTGTTCACCGTGTCCTCGATGGCCACCAGCCGCGTCCACGGCAGATGCGCGTCGTCGCGCCGATTGATGCTCTCCTGCACCTGCGCGGCGGTGAAGCGGCCGTTGCCGCCCTTCAGCAGCCGCACGGACGCGCCGCTGTTGGAGGCGATGCCGCCACCCTCGTACAGGTAGATATGCGCCAGCTCGTGGCAGATCACCTCATCCCCCGGACGGGTGTGCACCTTGATGCCGATCTGATTCGTCATCGTGCCCGACGGACAGAACAGCGCGGCCTCCTTGCCGAACAGCTCCGCGGCTTCGCGCTGCAGGGCATTCACCGTCTCGTCTTCACCGAGGACGTCATCGCCCACCGGTGCCCCGAGCATCGCCTGCAGCATCTCCGGCGTGGGCCGGGTCACGGTGTCACTACGAACGTCGACCATCGCCGCGGTCATACAGTGCTCCTCGGGCGCAGCAGCACGGGTGAGTCTACGCCCTGCCCCCGCCGCCTGCTTATGTCGAGTAGCGTCGCCATATGTTGAATCGAGTTGCGGTGCACCGGGATGGGCTTATCCTAGCCGCGCGCGAGCAGACGGGGATTATTGAGTCGGCGGCGCAGTTGCAAGGAAGTCACCGGGGAAAGCGCTATGGATCACAGCGTCGTTGAGATTCAGCCGAACGTCTGGCGTGTCAGCATTGCGAGCATCACTCGCATCGTCCGCTACCGCACCGACTCGCGGACCTTCGCCCCCTGGGAGGTGGCGAGCGCCGAAGGCCAGGTACTGTGGAGCGCCTCATCGCTCGAGTCGGCGCTGCGCTGGATCGAAGCGCACACCGGATACCCGATCGAGGCACTGTTTACGCAGGCGCTCCTCGAGCGCACCGGCAGTAGCGCGCGGCCCGAGGCGAAAGCCGCCGATGAATCGACAGCGAGCGGCGCGGACCGGCGCGCCCGGCCGCTGACCTCGGGTCGCAGCTGAGCATCAGCCCAGGGCGTACAGGTATTCGACGAACGAGGCCACGGCCCCGTCGAGTCCCTGCACCTTGGGATTCGTCGACTCGATCAGGTAGTACTCGTCCGGCGCGTGCGCGCCAGTGCCGTGCCCCATGCCGAAGTGCCCGGCAGGCAGGCTGAGCGGGGGAGTCGTAAACAGGTAGCCGGGCCAGGATCCCGCGGAGCGCGGCCACAACTGCGGAGCGGCGCCGAGCTTACGGTAGGTCGCGAGCTGGGTCTGGATCAGACGACTCCCCTTGTCGGTCTGATTGGGGTCGTAGCCACCGCTCATGTTGACCTCGATGTCGCCGAAGCCGTGCTTCGCGAGGTGCGCCTTGAGCTTCGCGAGGGTGTCCGCGGCCGTCATGTCCGGCACAAGGCGCATGTCGATCTTGGCGACCGCCCGATGTGGCAGCACCGTCTTGCCGCCCGGTCCGGTGTAGCCTGCGACCAGACCTTCGATGTTGATCGTCGGCTGCGATTCGAGAAGCATCTGCGACTGCAGCCAGTCGGCATCGCCCACCCAGTGCTCGACGCCGAGGGTCTGCCTGACGGTCGCTTCCGAAGTGCGCGCGACGTGATCGGCGATCATCTTCTTCTGCTCGTCGCTCAAGGGTCTTGCCAGCTCGAAGAATCCCTCCACCGCCGGCGTGTGACCATCCGGCTTGATGAGCGTGTTGAGTGCCTGCACCAGATGCCAGGTCGGCGAATCGACTGCCGCCTCGAGACTCGAGTGGACGTCGTGTTTTGGTCCGCGTCCCCACCGCTCACCCGTCGATACCAGCTCCAGCTCCACCACCCCCTTGGCGCCGAGCGACACGGTGACTCCGCCGTCGCGATCCTGCCCGGCCTCGGGCATGAAGACACCGGCGCACTTCTTCAGCTCCGCCAGCACTTCCGGGCTTCTCACGACTTCGCCGAAGTGCGGCGAGCCGATCTCCTCCTCCCCCTCGCATACCAGCACCAGGTTGACGGGTAAGGTGCAGCCCGCGGCCTTGAACGCCATGAGCGCACTGAGGAACGAGTTCTCCGGCCCTTTCTGGTTGACGGCGCCGCGACCCATGCACACCGTGCCGAGCCCTTCCCTCTGCACCAGCCTCCCCTCGAGTGGCGGCGAGCTCCACTCCTCGGGCACGAACTGCTTCACGTCGTACATGAAATAGATACCGACGGTGGTCCGCGCGCCGGCGTCGATGCGGCCGAACACGCCGGGCTTGCCCGAGGTCGGCATGACCCTGACGTCGGTGAATCCGGCGTCGCGCGCGAGCTGCGCCATGTAGTCGGGGCCCTGCGGGTAGTTGCGGTTCTCGGCCGCGATCGAGGGCAGCGCGATCCAGTCCTGCAGACGCTTGATGTTGGCTGCATGCATCTTCGGGATCTGACTCAGCACCGCTGCCTTGCCCGGGCACGTGGCGGCGAGCGCCGCGCCCGGCAGCACCGCGAGTGCCGCCGCTGCGACGGAAGTGTCCAGGAAATCGCGCCGGCTCAAGCGTGTCTCGATCGGGTCGGTCATTGCATCTCCCCTTGCGACTGCGGACTCCGGCGGTGAACCTGGAGGAGCGGCCAACTGGCGTACAATCGCTCCCCTGGCCGCCGCCGTAGCTCAGTGGTAGAGCAGCCGCCTTGTAAGCGGCAGGTCGTCTGTTCAATCCAGACCGGCGGCATGCCTCGGGCATTGTATCTCCCTCGAAATCCGGGCGCCGCCGTGAAGCTCCACCTTGTCGTCTCCTCGCTGCTGGCGGCCATCGCCGTGCCTGACCTGCTGTCCGCAGCATCCGCCGTGAACGACTCGGCGACGACCCATGATCTCGTCAAGGCGCTCAATCACGGCGATTGCGATACCGCCGTCCGCGTGGCCAATACGCAGACGGGCGCGAGTGATGCGCAGGCGCTCTTCCTGGTCGGCCGCATGGTCGCTGAGGGGGTGTGCGTGCAGCCGGACGTTGCGGCCGCCACTCCTTATTTTTCGCACGCCGCGACGCAGGGGCTAGCCCCGGCCGAGCTGGAATACGGCGTGCAGGTCGGCCTCGGCGAGGGGGCGGTGCAGAGCTACGAGCAGGCCGGCGAGCTGTGTCAGAGAGGCGGACTCGGGAGTCCGGCAGGCGCTGCCTCGCGCTACTCGCTCGGCTACATCTGCACGCTGCGCGGCCTCGTGAGCCGCCGACTGCGGCAGTCTCTGCCGCGCGGTGCCTTCGTACCGGGCACCGGAGTCGCCCGGGTCTCCTTCAACCCCGCGAGTGGACTCACACAGATTCGCTCGACTCCGCGAGTCACCTCACAGGAGGATGCGACGACCGGCACCTTCATTCACCACCCGCTCTTCGATGCGCAGGCGACCATCGACAAAGCCTGGCGCGAGGCGATGGGTGCCGTGCCCAAGCCCGATGCGGCGCGTCTCGAGAACCAGAGCGTGGAGGTCACGCTGGATCTCGACATGACGATCGAGGGCGGCCTCGCCAATCATCACACCGAGCCGCGAGTCCTGGGGGGCGCGCTGCTGCCGGGAGAGGTCCACCCGATATTGAACGCGCCGCACTGAGCTACATGATCGGCGCGGCCGTTTCGTCCGACCAGCGTGCCACGGGTACCATGAAGATGGTCTCGGGCTCAGGAACCAGACGGTCGTCGAGCACTACCGGTGATCCGGGCAGGTTCGCACCCCAGGATGCAGCTGCAGCCTTCGGCACGTGAAACATGAGATGCGGGTGCCAGTGCACGACCGCATCGGCGAGATAACCATCCTTGGACATCATGAAGGACATCGCACCGGCTAGAGGCTCGGGAATCCCCTGGTGGGCCACGGTGTCGCGAACCGCCGCGAGCATTTGCTCCCGCGTACGTCCGGCCAGTGCCAGCTTCGTGCGCTGTAACGTGTACGTCAGGATGGAGCCGGACGCCGCGGGGTTGTAGCAAACCGGTCCCCTGATCTTCGGATTCCAGAACTCCGCGCTGTCGAACGGTGACATCCACGCCCTCTCCACGAGGCAGGTGAACCCGTTAGTGCCGCTCGCGACGCTCTGGTAACCCTGCGACGTGAGCGTGAGGATCGTGGCGTTGGCGGAAACAGCGGCGGGTGCCGCGCTGCGCGCGAGCGCGATCTCGGCCGCATTCGGCATGAGGTACTCATCGAGCGGCGCCATCCGCTGGTAGGGGCTCGCGCCCGGTGAGGCGGAGTTCTGCACCCCCGCACTGCTGGTTGCGAAGACCGCCAGAGCGCACGCTGTGGCGCCGCGGGCCAGCGCTGCGATGGCTCGATGGACGGGTCGTGTTTTCATGTCAAGGCTCCCCCCGGGGCGCTCATGGTAGCGAGACCCGCGAGTGCGGGCGAATCCCGGACACGCGTGTGCGTGCCGGAACGGCAGCCCGCGGTGCGGCATGCTCCCGCAGGGCGTCCGGGGCTACACTGCGCCGTCAGGCAAGGGGAGGCGGATGATGAAGTCTTACCTCGGCGCCAGTTGGGTCTGGGCGATGCTGTCGATCACAGCGGCCTCGGCGACATCCGGCGTGACCGTCTCGCAGCCGGCGCGGGATCTCGTGAGAGCGGTCGCGCGGGATGACTGCGATGCCGTCGCTCGCCTCGCCAACGAGGGCATGAAGTCGAACGATGCTCAGGCGATCTTCCTGATCGGCCGGATGATCGCCGAGGGCGTCTGCGTCCCTGCGGATGGCGCGGCCGCCACACCTTATTTTGCACACGCCGCAGCGCAGGGCTTCGGCGCGGCCGAAATCGAGTACGGCCTGCAGACCGGTCTCGGCGCAGGCGCAGAGCAGAGCTACGAGCGTGCCGGAGACCTCTGCCAGAAAGGCGGACTCGAGCAGCAGGGAGGCGGCTCGTCTCTCTATTCGCTCGGCTATGTGTGTACGGTTCGCGGTCTCGCCAGCCGACGCCTGCGGGTCTCTCTGCCGCACGGCGCCCTGCTGCCGGGCCGAGCCGCACGCGTGTCATTCAACCCGGTAAGCGGGGTCATGCAGATTCGCACCACCCCGCGCGTCGCCACCGTCCATGACACGACGACGGGAACCTTCGTCGAGCGTCCGACGTTCGACGCGCAGGCGAGCATCGGCAAAGCCTGGCGATGGGCGCTCGATGCCGCACCAAAACCCGATGCGGCACGCCTCGAGAACCAGGCGATAGAGCTGAACCTCGATCTCGACATCACGATCGAGGGCGGAACGGGCAATGGCCACAGCGAGGGGCAGCCGACCAATGGCACGCTGATGCCGGCCGACGTCCGGCCGCCGCCCGTCCCGGGCGGGCTCGGTCACTGACGGACGGCTGGCTGACCCCAACCCTCAACACGCCCAGACTCGAGCTGCGCGCCGTAGCGCTCGCCGATGCCGCATTCTTCCTGCGGCTGCTCAACGAGCCGTCCTGGCTCGAGAACATCGGCGACCGCGGGGTTCGCTCGCCCGCTGATGCCGAGAGCTACATCCGCAAGAACATCTGGTCCCAGTACGAGACCCATGGCTACGGCATGTACGTCGTCGTATCGCCCGCTGGCCCAACGCCGGTCGGCCTCTGCGGCCTCGTCAAGCGCGAGTTCCTGGAGTCGCCCGATCTCGGCTTTGCGTTGCTCCCCGAGTGGGTCGGCAGGGGCTACGCGGCAGAAGCTGCGCGCGCGGTGATCGCCCAGGCCGAGAGCCGCGGAATCGAGCGGCTGTACGCCATAGTGAGCCGCAGCAATCATCGCTCCATGCAGCTGCTCGAGCGACTGGGCTTCCGCCACGAGGGTCCGTTGGTGATTCCACCTGCCGGTGAGCAGGTCGAGCGGTTTGTGAGGCTCCGGGAAGGCGCGCTGCTTCCGCCGGCCTGAGCTAGCGGCTCGAGGCCGTGCGCGTCGGGCGGGGCGTGCCGGCGGAGCGCGTCGTGGGGGCGGTCGATGCCGGCTGGGGCGGTGTCGCTGCGGGCAGCGGATAGCGTGCCGCACCCGAGGCCGGCAGCGCGCCGCTCGAGGCACTCACGCCATCGGTGCTTGCGGGCACAGCCGCCGCCGATGCGGCTGAGGCGGCGGGCCCGTGAGCCGGCGCCACCGGACAGGGCTGAACCGCGATCCGCGATCCCACACCCTCGGCGAACAGGTCCTGCAGCGGCACCGTCGTCATGCCCGGGCGCGGCGCGAGATCGATCCAGTAGATGGTCTGCGGCAATTTGTGCTCGGCGACCTCGGCCTTGAACCCCATCCGCTTCAGCGAGGCAGCGCGCTGCTCGGCGTGCGCACGGTCGCTGAAGAGCCCGAGCGATACGCGCCGCCCGCCATCGCCGCCGGGTGGCATGACGAGCGCGTCCTTGACGCCCGAGTGCTCGAGGCTGACGCGCACCCGATCGGCCTCGACCTCGTCCTTCAATCCGCCGACGTACACCCAGAACCCCTCGGCGGTGTCACCCTGCTCGGCCCGCTGCCGCGGCGCGAAGCCCTTGGAGGTGAGGAGTCCTGCCGCCTTGGCGGCGTTGGTCATGTCGCCGAAGGGACCGACGGACAGGCAGGATGCCGACTCGTTGAATACGGTCTTGGTGTTCGCCTGCGGCTGCTGCTCGGGCGGGAGCTCCGTGACCAGCTTCAGTCGCGGCAGCTTTTGCAGGGCCTCGTTCACCGGCGCCGGCCTGGGACCGTCGACCCAGTGCGCCCACGCGAAATACACGAGATTCGCGGCCAGCAGCGCGAGGAAGATGTTGCGCACGAGACGGGATTCTAATTCAAGTGCGCAGCGCGCGCGGCGCCTGTGCGAGGACCGCGAGCCCGCGGAGCACCAGGTCCGGGACACCGATGCAGTTGCTCGCGAGCAGGGCTCTCACCGGCGCGGCTCCCCCGCCCGTGAGCACCACGAGGGGCGCCCGGCCCAGGAGCCGCGCAGCCTCCGCCACGGCCCGGTCGATCAGGGCAGCGGCGGCATAGCGGGCGCCCTGCTGAATCGCATCCCGCGTCGAGCGACCGAAGAGCCCCCTGCCCCCGAGCGCTCCGCCCCGCGCGCGGCGGCGGATGCCGTGGGTGCGATTGAGGAGCGTCGCCACCATGAGCGCAGGCGCCGGGACGATTGCCCCGCCCCGGTGACGGCCGTCGGCGCCAACGAGGTCGATGGTCATCGCGGTCCCGACCGCCACCACGCATACCGGCACCGCCCTGAGCAGCGCGTGCGCCCCCACCATCGCCGCGAAGCGGTCGACCCCCAGTCGCCAGGGTTCTGCATAGCCCGAGGCGACGCCGCCGGCGCGGCGCTGCGCGCTGATGAACCGGCAGGGGATGCCGGCCCGGCGGGCAGCGAGCAGAACCAGGCGGTTGACGCGGACTCCCGCGACGCTCGCGACCACGACGCGCTCGAGCCCGCGCCGCGCCGCGAACAGCCGCCGCGAATAGTCGGACGAGCGCCATGCGGAGTGCGCGGCGGCGCCCCCCTGACTCAGCCGCGTGCCCCGAAGGCGCGCCCACTTGATGCGGGTGTTACCGATGTCGACGAGCAGCACACTCATGCCACGGCTCTCACGCTGACGTCGCCCGATATGAAGCGCTGCACTCCCGAGGGCGTCTCGAGGATCAGCGCGCCGTGCAGGTCGATGCCGCGGGCGAGTCCCCTGGCAGTGGAGCCCTCGGCCGCCCTGACTTCCACGGCACGACCGCGCAGCGTGTCCGCAGCGCGCCACTCATCGCCGAATGCCCTGAGCCCGTGGCGCTCGAATTCGCGCAGCCCGCGCACGCACTCGCCGATCAGGCCCGCGGCCACGGCATTGCGGGACGGCGTCGGGGAGCAGACGCTCGCCAGATCGACCGCCGCTGCTCCGAGCTGCGCGATCTTGCGCAACAGCTCCTCGCCGAGCGCGATGTTCAGCCCGATCCCGATCACGACATAGGCGGGACCGGCGGATTCGGCCCGCAGATCGATCAGCACGCCGCCGAGCTTGCGCGCATCGATGACCAGATCGTTCGGCCATTTGAGCGCGACGTTGCGGGCACCGAGCGCCGCGAGGGCCCGCAGCGCACAGACACCGATGACGAGCCCGAGCGCCCCCAGGTCGGGTGGCACCTCGCTGAACGTCCAGCTGAGCGACAGGCAGATCGCCCCACCGGGAGGCGCGAGCCAGGCTCGCCCGCGGCGGCCGCGGCCGGCTGTCTGGCACTCCGCGAGCAGCACCTCCGTCGCCCCGATCCCGGCGCTGCCGCGCTCGAGGAGCGCGGTATTGGTCGAGCCGACCGACCACTCGGTCTCGAGGCGTACCACGCACTCGCGCACCTCGCGCGGCAGATGACGCCTGATCCGGGCGCCATCCAGCGGCTCGGTCGCGCGTTCGAGGCGATAGCCGCGGTTACGTACCGCTTCGAGCGGTGTACCGAGCGCGCGCAGCGACCCCACCGCCTTCCAGAAGGCGCTGCGGCTCACACCGAGGCGGCCGGCGAGCTCCTCGCCCGAATGAAACCGGCCGTCCGCAAGCTCGCGGAATGCCCGCGCCACAAGTGACGCCGGCTGCGTGGCGCGCGCCCTGCCTGCACTGCGCTTCGTCATCAGTCTTTCCCCTGGCGGGTGCCGAAGAGCCAAAGCCGCCGCGCGCGCGACTCGCTACCGGCGCGCAGGCGCGCGATGTTGGCTCGATGCGTATAAATGATCAGGAGTGCCGCCAGCACTCCGAACAGCAACAGCGGTTGCCGCTCAGTCGAGCCGGTCGCGATCACGACGGCGACCGCGGCGGCCGCCAGCATCGACCCGAGGCTCACGAAGCCGAAGACAATCACCACCACTACCCACACGGCGACCGCAACGAGGGCCAGCATCGGGCTCACACCGAGCACGGCTCCAAGGAACGTCGCAACGCCCTTGCCTCCCCGGAATCCGTACCACAGCGGGTAGACGTGACCGATCATGACCGCAAGGCCGCAGACGCTGATGCACCACGCGTGCAGCGCAGGGTCAGCGGCAGCGCCCGGCGGCCTCCACGCCGCGAGGACGGCCGTGGCGAGCCAGCCTTTCAGGAAGTCAATGACCAGCACGGCGAGCGCGACCGCCTTGCCCTGAGTGCGCAGCATGTTGGTGGCGCCGGCATTGCCGCTGCCCATGGTGCGGATGTCGATGCCGCGGAACTTGCCGATCAGGAGGCTGCCAACCACGGAGCCCAGCAGATAGGCGAGCGCCCCTTTGACGATGAGCTCGGTCACGACGCCCGGAAGACCTCCGCGAGCATGCAGCGCACGCCGCCGCCGCCCACGTGCTCGATGGTCGGAATGGGAACCGTGAGCACCGTGTCCGTGCAGCCCGAGAGGCGCGCGTAGGTCGCGGGGTCGAGCGAGCGGCGCGCGGTCTCCGACATGACGAGCACCCGCGAGTCGCCGAGCGCCTCGTCCCAGGTGCCGAGCTCGAGCATGTTGCCGGCGAAGCGCTCAATGTCCGCCGCGCCGATCTCGATGACTTCCCGCCCGCTGGCGCGCAGTCGCCCCAGCACGCGCTCGCGATCGGCCGGGCGGATCGCCTCCGCGCCGATCATCGCCACCCGCGCACCGATCCACATGAGGACGTTGGTGTGGTAGAGCGGCACGCCGGCCTGATCGGCAGCCTCGAACACCAGCGGCTCGTAGTTAAGCTCGCGCGCCCACTCGGCGACCAGGGCGCCATGCGTGCGCGGCGAGGTGCAGGCATAGGCGACGCGCTCGATGTGGTCGAGCACCAGGCTGCCGGTACCCTCCAGATAGAGCTTCTCCGACTCGAAGTGCGACAGGTCGAGAAGATGCGCGACCCGAAAGCCGAGCTGCCCGACCGCCGCCTCGATCACGTCCTGGCGTCGCTCCGGGCGGCGGCTCGCGCTCTCCATGGGATAGAGCACCAGCGTTCCGTCCTCGTGGAACGACACCCAGTTGTTGGGAAACACGGCGTCGGGCTTGACCGGTGTGGCCGTGTCCTCGACCACGCAGACGCTCACCCCCTCGCTGTCGAGCGCCCGGGCCACACGATCGAACTCGTCCCGCGCCCGCGTTTGCACATCCTCAGGTGCGAGCGCAGCGGGGCTGGCGGGCTCGGGTGTGGCGTGCTGGAAGCTGTTGGTACGCGCGGTATCCGGGTTGTAGCCGAAGCAGCGCGGCCGGACCATGAGCACCGCGTCGGCACACTGCTGGCGTGACCTGGGCTGCATGGCCCATTCTCGCACGTCCCGCGCCCGGCACCGTGCAGAGGCGTTACTTGATGAGGCGCAGCGGCCGTGCGTCCTGAGTTCCGGTGGCCTCGAGGATGTCGGGAACCGGTAGCCGTTGGGTGAGATCGAGCGGGTCGCCGCACAGGTAGCGCACGCACTCTTCCGCAGCCGCGGGCCGCGCGAACAGGAAGCCCTGCGCGTACGAGCAGCCGAGAGCACGGAGCTTCTCGAGCTGCGGCCAGCCCTCGATGCCCTCGGCCACCACCTCGATGTGCAGGTGGCGTGCCATGGCGATGATGGCGCTCACGATCGCCAGGTCCGACATGTCGGTTACCAGGTCGCGGACAAAGCTGCGGTCGATCTTGAGCGTGTCGACCCGCCAGCGCTTCAGATACGACAGGCTCGAGTAACCGGTGCCGAAGTCATCGATCGCAATGTGCACGCCGAGCTCGCGGAGCTTGCCGACCGCGTCCTGCGCCGCTTCGCGGCCGCGGGCCTCGCGCCGCTCGAACACGGCGCTCTCGGTGATCTCGACCTGCAGCATGTTGGGGGTGAGGCCGTGCTCCTTGGTGAGGCGCGCGATCGATTCGGGAAGGTTGGCACGCTGCAGCTGTACTGCCGAGACGTTGATCGCGACCGGTACGAGCTCTGCCCCCTGCTGGCGCCAGCGCACCATGTCCTCGATGGCGCGCTGCAGGACGAAGTCTCCGATCGGCACGATCAGGCCCGCCTCCTCGGCGATGCGCACGAAGCGATCGGGCCGGACGAATCCCTGGGTAGGATGCTTCCAGCGCATCAGGGCTTCCATGGCTGCGACCCGGTGCGTGCCGATGTCGACGATCGGCTGGTAATGCACCTCGAGCTGCCGCGTCTGCAGCGCCGTGCGCAGGCTCGCCTCGACCGCGATGCGCTCCTTCAGCCGGCGGTCCATGGCGGGGCTGAAGAGCTGGAAGTTATTGCGGCCGCGGTCTTTCGCCTGGTACATCGCGGTGTCCGAGTGCCGCAGCAGCTCGCCCATGTCGAGGCCGTCGCGCGGGTAGAGCGCCACGCCGGTACTCACCGTGGTCACGAGCGTGCGCCCGTCGACCACCATCGGCGCCGAGAGCGCGTGGTTGATGCGCTCGGCCGCCTCGTTGACCTTGTCGGTGGTCTTGATGTCCTTCATGACCACCACGAACTCATCGCCCCCCATGCGGACCACCACGTCCTGGGAACGCATGGTCGAGCGGATGCGCTGCGCGACGGTCTTCAGCAGCTTGTCGCCGGTCTCGTGGCCGCGCGAATCGTTGACGTGCTTGAAACGGTCGAGATCGAGGAACAGCACCGCCAGCAGCATCCCCTTCTCCTTCGCCTCGGCGATGGCGTCGGGAAGATGCGCGGCGAGATACAGCCGGTTGGGGAGACCCGTGAGCTGATCGTGATGAGCGAGGTGATCGAGATGCTGGTGCCGCTGCAGCATCTGGCTCTCGACCACGCGGCGCACGGTCACGTCGTGCACGGTGACGGCGAGTACCGGCCGCTCATCGAGCGTCAGGCGGTGCGCGGTGGCCTCGACATTCAGCAGCGAGCCGTCCTTGCAGCGCTGGCGCATCTCGATCGGCGCACGGGCGGTGGCGTCCTGCAGCCGCGCCAGCAGCACGCGCTCATCCGCCACGCCCTCGGCGCTGAACAGCTCGTGGAAGGGCAGCTCGCGGACCTCTTCCAGCGAGTAGCCGGTGTTACGCAGCGCCGCCGGGTTGGCCGCGACGATGCGCAGCGTGGCCGGGTCGAGCACCAGGGCGGTGGTCGGCCACTGCTCGAAAACAGCCTGGCGGGCGGTGTCCGCGCCGCGCAGACGCAGGAAATACCACGCCCCGAACGCGAGAGCGGCACACCAGAGTCCTGCGAGTGCGCCTAGGCTGAATGCCAACTGGTTCACATATTTTCCCTGGGCCGAGCCGAGGGATTCTCGCGGATAGTGCCGCGCGCGGCTCGTGCGCCGTGCACAGTTTGGGCCGCCGCCGCGTCGCCCCGCGGCGGAGCTCAGGCGTCGTAGGTGACCTCAACCTCGGCGCCGCGCTCGACCTCGGTGTCGCTGCCCGAAACGATGACGGCGTTCTCACCGAACATAACGCCGCGCAGCTGCTTGCTGAAGCGCAGTTTCTTGAGCGCCGGCGCGGGGTCAGTGGAGGGCTCGCCGGTGAGCTGATCGATGGAGGGGATCGTGCAGCGCAGACACGGCTTCACCAGGCGCAACGTCACGGCGCCGAGCCGCAGCGTATCGATCCGATCCTCGGCCCAGGCAGGCAGGCCGCGGAGCACCAGGTTGGGGCGAAACCGCCCCATGGGAACGGGCTGCGGCAGCTGTGTGTTGAGAGCCTCGAGCGAAGCCTCATTCGTGACCAGGATCGGGTAGCCGTCCGGAAAGTTGAGCGGTGCGCGTTGCGGACCTGCGAACTGCGCGCTGGCGAGACGCCCCATGGCGGGCGCCACGCGGATGAGCCGCACCGGCGCACCGACGGCAGCGCTGGTCCACGCCGCGGCCTCCTCACCCTGATCGAGCCCGGTGCAGCGGTCGTCCCACACGCTCACCGGCACGGGCGTGCCGTGTGCTGTGAGCGGCACGCGCAGTGCGGCAAGTCCCGGCGCCTCGAGCCTGAGCATGCTGCCCTCGACCTCCGGCACCACGCGTGCCAGCTGCGGGTGCGTGCGCTGGCTGAGGAACTTGCCCTTGGAGTCGACGACCATCCACTGCCGGTCCCATTCGAAGCCGGTCGCGGTAAGTCGCAGCCGCTCGCGCGCCGACCCCCGCATCGATTTGACCGGGTACACCCATAGCTCCGTGACCGAGACTCGCATTGCGTCCGAAGTCTGCCATATGCTTTGGGCGCCATGACGGAGGCCGCATGCAAAAAACTACCACTGGCTGGGTGCGTATCGCGATGACGGTGGCACTGGGTGCAAGCGCAGTGTTCGGTGGGCCGGCGGCGCAGAGTCGCACGCAGAAGCCGCCGCTCTATGGCCAGCACTGGATGGCGGTGACCGGCAAGCCGATCGCCGCGAGCGCCGGAGCGCGCATCTTCCAGCAGGGCGGTAACGCGGTCGATGCCGCGTGCGCGATGCTCGGCGCGGTCACCACCGCCTGGACCACGCTCTCGTGGGGCGGCGAGACGCAGGCCCTCATCTACAACCCGCACACCGGCAAGGTGATCGCGATCAATGCGCTCGGCGTCGCGCCCACGGGTGCCACGCCGGAGTTCTTCCACAAGCAGGGGATGCGCTATCCGCCCGAATACGGCCCGCTTGCCGCGGTGACGCCCGGCACGCCGGGCGGCCTCATGACGATGCTCGCCGAGTTCGGCACGATGAGCCTCGGTCAGGTGCTCGAGCCCGCGATCGAAATGGCCGATGGCTTCCCGGTGGACCAGGGCCTGTCCAACGTCATCGAGCACTACAAGGACAAGCTCAAGGAGTGGCCGGATTCGCGGCGCATCATGCTGCCGCACTTAGGCAGCGCCCACGAAGGGCCGCAGCCCGGAGAGATCTTCCGCCAGCCGGACCTGGCTGCGACGCTGCGCAAGCTGGTGGCGACCGAGCGCGATGCGCTCAAAGCCGGCAAGGATCGCAAAGCCGCGATCTACGCCGCCTACGACCGCTTCTACAAGGGTGACATCGCCCGCGAGCTGGTCGCCGCGGTGCGCGCGCAGGGCGGACTGTTCACGCTCGAGGACCTGGCGAACTGGAAGGTAAAGCTCGAGGACCCGACGCACACCAGCTACAAGGGAATCGAGGTCTATAAGCTGCAGCCCTGGGTGCAGGGTCCGGTGATGCTGCAGGCTCTCAACATCCTGGAGAACTTCGACCTCAAGTCGATGGGCTACGACAGCGCCCGCTACATCCACACGCTCTACCAGGCGATGAACCTTGCCTACGCCGATCGCGACTTCTACTACGGCGATCCCGCCTTCTCGCCGGCGACGCCGATCCAGGGGCTGCTGTCGAAGGACTACGCGCGCGACCGCGCCAAGCTCGTCAATCCCGACCATAACGATCCGGACGTCCGTCCGGGCGATCCGTACCCGTACGAGGGCGGCAGCAACCCCTACCTCAAGTACCTGCAAGCCTGGCGCACCAAGATGCCGGCACAGCCACCGATCAGCATGGCGGAGTTCGATCGCACCTTCCGCCTGGGTACCACCAGCATCCAGGCGGCGGACGATAAGGGGTGGGCGATCTCCGTGACGCCGAGCGGCGGCTGGACGCCGGCGGTGATTGCCGGTCACACCGGTGTCGGCCTGTCGCAGCGCATGCAGAGCTTCGTGCTCGATGCGCGTGAGGATCCCTACAACGTGCTCGAGCCGGGTAAGCGGCCACGCGCCACGCTCACTCCCTCGATGGCGCTCAAGGACGGCAAGCCCTATCTGATCTTCTCGGTGCAGGGCGGCGACACCCAGGATCAGAACCTGCTGCAGTTCTTCCTGAACGTCGTCGAGTTCGGCATGACGATCCAGGAAGCTTCGGAGGGGGCGAACATCACCAGCTACCAGATGCGCGACTCCTTCGCCGATCACCAGTCCTTCCCCGGACGTGTGACGCTCAACTCCGAGACGCCCGGCTGGGTGCGCGATCAGCTCGGCAAGATGGGCTACCACATGGAGTTCGAGGACCGCACCTCCGGCCCCATCACCGCGATCTTCGTCGACCGCGAGCACGGCACGCTGTGGGGCGCTGCCAGCAACTTCGGTCAGGACTACGGGATCGGCTGGTAGGCCGGATGCGCCCCGCGGCGAGCAGCTAGGGCGAGGAAGCCGATTCCAGCTCGCGCAGTCTGGGGCCCGCCAGGTTGCCGAGCCGCTCCGAGGCGTCGTAGAGCACAAACGCGAACGCCAGCAACGCCAGCCCGAGAGCGAAGAAGGCGCGCTTGTGCCGCGTCTCGAAATGCTCGATCGAGCGCGCGTAGGCGATGAGCGTCAGCACCCCCGCCACCACGATCGTCGCGTCCACGCTCGCCCGCTGCCAGTAGCTGCCGCCCAGGTGCAGCCACATCCCGAACTCATCGAAGGTGAGCGCCATGGCGATGCCGTAGACGAACGCGGCCCGCCGGCAGGCGGTCGGCCCGGGCCGGGCCATCAGCGTGTAGGCACCCACTGCGGCCAGCAGAAAGATCCCGTAGTTGAGATGGTGAACGTGCGTATCACTCAGGAACAGGTACATGTTAGGAATGCTGCGCGCCATGATCAGGAAGACCGTGATGCGCGCGAGGATGAAGGTCAGGAGGAACGCCAGCAGGGCGCGGCGGGCGATCTCGTGGGGGTGGGGGTAACTGCTGCCCGGGGTGCTGCGCACGGCATTCGCCTCAGTGTCTGATACTGACCGCGTTCAGCAGACCGACGGCCAGCGACAGCGTCGCGACCACCACGGCGGACGCCACATGGCCTTCCTCGATGCGCCGCGCCTGGCGGCGCAACGCCAGCGGCTGCGTTCGAGTCCCTCTTTGCCGGGATCTTTCGCCCATGCTCCCCCCGGAGGCCTGCCAGTCTATCAGTGCGCTCAGGGCTCCCGGGCCACGACGGCGTAGTGCTGCACCTCGGGCTCGAATTCGAGCAGGTAGCCGGTGTCCTCCGGATAGAACTTCGACTTGAGCGGCTCCTCGCCCGCAAACGCGCGCAGCGACTCCTCGTCCGACCACCAGCTCATGGTAAGGAAGTGCGTGACTTCGCCTTCATCGCGCCGATGCACCTCGGCCTGCAGGTTGCCGGCCGCAGCGCGGTAATCGGGAATCGCGCGCCGCGCGAGAAACGCGGCGTACTCGTCCGCAACGGCACGCGGCGTACGGCCGTGCCAGATCCGCACGATCATTGGAGCCCTCCCGACTCAACCCAAGGCACGACCGAAGCCTCATTCTCGCACCGAAGGGCGGCCCGGGGTAATCAACGCAGCGCGCGCTGCCCGATGTGACTGCTGCCGCAAATCCGCGAAACCGGGTCGACGGGCCCGTGGGCTGGTCGTTATAGGGAATGGATCCCGTAGTGCTACCATCGGGTTTCAAGGGAATATTATGACCGACCCCAACCACTCCAAGCCCGGGCAGCGCCCCGGCGGTGGCGGGCCCACGAAACCTACGTCGGCCCCGGCCGCCCCGGCCTCGGCTGAATCCGAGGATCGGGAGAACTCCGGAGGCAAGGTCGTGCACGACTCGCGCGGCAATGCTGTCTGGCAGTGGGTCAAGGACACGGGACGGCACGCCATCGAGAGCACCTCGGCGCTCCTGAAGAAGCTCGAAGTACCGGAGCTCAAGGTCGAGGATCACAAGGACAGCAACGAGCTGCGGCTCGAGGACGACGTCGATCCGGGTGGTGGCTACGACCCGTACGGCTCGAGAGTAGGGACGCGCCGCACCCCGCCGCCGCCGAAGAGCCCGCCCAAGAAGTAGCCGCTGCGGCGATCGCCGCTGCCCGCGCGAGTGGCGCGCGGCGGATCGGCCGCTTCAGTGCCTCAGAACCAGTGCGTGCAGCTTCTGCGTGTCACCGGTCGGCTGGCGGATTCGCACCTCGCGCCACTCGCGCGGGCTGAGCGGCATCGCGAGAATCGCCCGCCGCGCCTCCGTGACACGGTGCTTCAGGAGCGGTCGCAGCGCCTCGTGGCCAAGGGCCACCTGCTTCTCCTCTTCGGTCTCGGCAAGCTCGGTGTCGCAGAAAGCGCGGAAGTACTCCGCGTACCACTCCTCGTACAGCGCGAGCGGTGCGTCGAGCGCCGGATCGTGCATGAGGTGCTCGGCGAGATGCTGCGCGCACAGGAAGCTCGAGCTGCAGCGCACGTAGTTGGCATGTTCCGCCAGCAACGCATTGGTGAAGTCGGCGTAGCCATAAAAAACGGCGAGCAGCTGTCGGCGCCTCAACCCCTTCACCTGATGATCGCGAAGGTACTCAAACAGCGCCTTGCGGTGCACCAGCGTGAAGGCGGTGGTACGCAGCGCGACCATCTGATCGGTCAGGTGTGAGGCCGCGGAGACCGGGCGAATCAGCTGATCGTGATGAGCTTCCCAGCGCGTGAACTCCACCGGACGATCGAGAATGCGCGCCGTGACGAGTAGATCGACCGCGGCCTTGGAGCTCGCGGCTCTCTCGATGCGCGCGGCGGATTCCTGCATCAGCCGCGCGTGGGTGTAGGCACGAAGTATCACGTGTGTCCTTGCCGGCACGTTCCGGTGCAGCAACCACGCTGCTTCTTATGAGTATCCTGCAACGAGTCTCTGCTTAATCCCCGGGGCGCGCAATGGCGATTGCATGACAGCGGCGTTGCTCGCGCGCCACGCAGGATGGCCGATAATCCGAACGGTGTCGGCGCCCGCCGACAAAACCCACGGGCGGGCGCGGTGCGGCTGCTGACGGGATCCGCACCCTCACCGCCGCTAGAATGCCGCCGTGATTCCCCTCGTCGAGGCCGGTCCGCTCTTTGCTGCCGATCCGCGCGCCCAGGCGGTTGCCGACGGGGAGCTGTTCGCGGCCGCCCGCGACACCGGTTTCGTGTGCATCCGGGGCCTGCCGGAGGACCTGCCGCTCTCGAGAGCCTCGCGCGCCCGCCTGCTGGCGATCTTCACCCTCGGTGATGCCGTCAAGCGGCGCCTTAGCCGCCGCAAGTTCGCGCCCGGGAACCCAAACATCTACCGCGGGTGGTTTCCCGCGCAGCCCGGGAATCTCACCGCCAAGGAGGGCATCGATATGGGCGGCGATGTCGCGCACGGGTCGCGGCTCATCGTCGTGGGCGACCCGCTGCGCGAGGCCAGTGCGTTGCCCTCGGATGCCGAGCTTCCGGGCTGGCGGGAGGCCGTCGCCGACTACTATCGGGCGATGGAGCGCATCGCCGCCACGCTGATGCACTCCCTCGCGCGCAGCCTTGCTCTGCAGACCGATTACTTCGACGCCGCGTTCCGCCAGGGACTCTCCACCCTGCGCCTGATCCGCTACCCGCCGCGAAGCGCCGCCGACCTCGCCACCGTCACCGATCCGACGCTCTGGGTCGAGACCGCGGGGATGTCCCGGCGCCACCTTGCCGGTGCCGCGCACACGGACTCCGGTTTCGTCACCCTGCTGGCCCAGGATGGTGTCGCCGGATTGCAGGCCCGGGCCCGCGACGGGCGCTGGCTGGATGTGCCGCCGGCCGAGGGGACGCTGGTGGTGAATTTCGGTCAGGTACTCGAGCAGTGGTCCGCGGGCCGCATCCGGGCGACCGAGCACCGGGTGCTTGGGTCGGACGTCGAGCGCTTCTCCATACCGTTCTTTTATGAGGCGCGTGCTGATGCAGTCATCGCGCCGCTGCCGATCGACCCACAGGAGCGCTTCGCACCGTTCGAATATGGCGACTTTCTCTGGAAGCGCATGACCTCATTCGTCGAGTTTCGCGGCATGGAGGGCGAGAGAACGCCGCGCAGCCGCTGAGCGCCGAGCTCACGCGTCCAGCATGGTCAGGAGCGCATTCGCGGTCCGCCAGTTGCGCCCCGTGGCGGCTACTCCGAGACACCGCTCGAGTCGCGAGCGCACCACGGAATCCGGAAAGCCGTCCGGGGTGTACAGATAGAAGAAGCCGTCCTTGAGCGCGAAGCCCTCACGACGGCCGCGTACCTGCTCGAGCGATTCGAGGTCGGGCTTCGCCGGAGGCTCGGCAAGAAAGAAGATGTGTAGCGCCTTGTGATTCTCGTGCGCCCCGGGGAAGGGGTTGCCGCTCACCGCTGCCCGCAGCTGCGCGCCGCTCAGGACCATCACCTGCGGCTCGAATCCAAAGTCCTCCCTGACGAGCCGGGCGATCCGGGTCCCGAGAGTACGCGCGCTGCCCGACGAGCTCTGGAATATGACGTTGCCGCTTTGAATGTAGGTGCGCACCGAGCGAAAGCCCGCACGCTCGAAGGCCGCGACCAGGCGCTTCATCGGCACCTGCTTGCGGCCGACGATGTTGACCCCGCGCAAGAGTGCGATCCAGGTTTTCACGCCGGGGAAGTCTAATCCGGGGGCCGGCAAAAGAAAGGCTTCGAACACCGATGAGTTTCGATGTGCTCGCCGGTTATACGTATGACAGCAGCTGAGGAGAACAGCATGAAAGCCGAGCATTTCACAGCCTCGTTCACCGTGGACCAGTCCCCGGATGAGGTGTTCGCCGCGGTCAACAACGTTCGCGCCTGGTGGTCGGGTCAGATCGAAGGGCGCACCGACAAGCCAGGCGAGGTGTTCACCTATCGTTATCAGGATCTTCACCTCAGCACCCAGGAGATCACCGAGTGGGTACCGGGCAAGAAGGTCGTATGGCACATCCTCGACGCCCGCATCAACTTCGTGAGCGACAAGACCGAGTGGGTGGGAACGGACGTCGTGTT
Organism: Steroidobacteraceae bacterium; assembly: GCA_035568235.1. Classification (GTDB taxonomy): domain Bacteria; phylum Pseudomonadota; class Gammaproteobacteria; order Steroidobacterales; family Steroidobacteraceae; genus 13-2-20CM-66-19. Next base: position 123,122 of record DATMOK010000020.1, read on the forward strand.
CGAGATCGCGAAGAAGGGCAACCAGACCGAGCTGCGCTTCTCGCACGTCGGTCTCGTTCCGACGATCGAGTGCTACGGCAAGTGCGCGGGAGCCTGGGGTTTCTTCATCAACAACAGCCTCCGCAGTCTCATCACGACGGGAAAGGGCGACCCGATCGCGGCGTAGCGCCCGAACCTCGTCCTGGTCGCCGTCGAGCATTTGACGAGCTAGGAGCGGGAGTCCAATGTCGAGCGTCATGACCGCGGCCGACCCGTCATCGGCGAGCCAACGCCCGGAGGTTTCACGCGCGGCGTTCGAGCGGCTCGCCGAGCCGCTGCGCCGCGAGCTCAAGGTGCATTGCTACCGCATGCTCGGCTCGGTGCACGAAGCCGAGGACCTGGTGCAGGATACTTACCTGCGTGCGTGGCGCAGCATCGACACATTCGACGGCAGCGGATCGTTGCGCGCCTGGCTGTACCGCATCGCCACCAACGCCTGCCTGAATGCACTCGAGAGCCGCAAGCTTGCCCGGCGTTCGTTGCCGGACCAGCTGTCGAGCGCTGCCGCGGCAATGCCCGTGGGCGGCCCCGCCACCGAGATTGCCTGGCTCGAGCCCTTCCCGGGCTCGGAGCTCGCCGGGATCGCCGACGCGGCACCGAACCCGGAGGCGCGTTACAGCTCACGCGAGGCGGTGCAGCTCGCGTTCATTGCCGCCGTTCAGGAGCTGCCACCGCGGCAGCGCGCAGCGCTGCTGCTCTGCGACGTGCTCGGCTGGGCGGCCGCGGACACCGCTGCGTACCTTGGCAGCTCGACTGCAGCCGTCAACAGCGCGCTGCAGCGCTCGCGCGAGACGCTCGCCAGGCGCTACCCGGACGGACGGCCGCCGGCTGCGCCGCGGCCGGACGCCGCGCAACAACAGCTGGTCGATCAGTACCTGAGGGCCTGGGAAGGCCACGATCTCGAGGGATTCGCGCAGCTCCTCAGGCAGGATGCAACCGCGGTCATGCCGCCATGGCGCGAGTGGTACGCCGGGCGCGAAGCCATCCTTTCGTTCTTTGCGCTGGCGTGGAAGACCTGCGGCGGGCTGCGCCTGGAGGCGCTGTCAGCCAACGGCCAGCCGGCGTTCGCCGTGTACGAGCGTTCCGACGGCGAGGCGCGCTGGCGCGCGCACTCCATTCACGTGCTGACGTTCGAGCACGACGCCATCTCCACACTGACTCTGTTCCTCGAGCCGCGGCTGTTCGAAGTGTTTGGGCTCCCGCTTACCCGCAGCATCGAGGCTAGCTCCTGAGTGCCGACTTGCGCGTCCGTTGGCCGCAGACGGCTGTCCCGGGGCGGCTCGTTTCGTGACATTTTCTGTCTGATTCTCGCCGTGTCGGTGCCGAGCGCCTGCCTCGCGCAAGCGTTGCCACAGGCGGGTTGTGCCGAGTGGCATCGTGCATCTGCGCTGACATTCCAAGGCACGGTGCAGGCGGGAAGCCTCGACGGGCGAATCACCCTTGCGCTCGACCCCCGCGACGGCCGCAACACCGTCAGCCGGGATTTTGGCGTGTTTTCGGAGAGCTCGGGGTTCGATGGAAAAGTCCGGTGGGCACAGGATCGCTCCGGCGGATCGCACGATTTGAACGCCGCGGCTGGCCGCGCCATCAGCATTACTGAGAGCTGGATCTTGCGGCACGGGTGGTGCGACCTACGCGAGGTCGCCGTCGAGCCGTTGCCGGACGAGCTCGACGGGGATGTCGCAGAACGGGTGTGGCGCGCAACGCCCAGAGGCGGCGTCCCGGTCGTGCTTCGTTTCGCTCATCGCAGCGGCCTGTTGCATCGGGCCGAGTACCGACTGTGGGGCAATCGGCTGATCCGGCACTACGACGACTGGCGGGATGCGGGCCGCGGCCTGCTGATCGCCTTCTCGGAGCGTGACGAGGACCCGGAAGACGAAGACACGGAGACGATCACACTATCGTCGGTAAAGCCTGGAGCAACGCCGCTCCCGTCCTCGGCCTTCACGCGCCCGCCGCGGCCGAGCGACTACGCCATCGTCACGGGAGCAGACTCCACAACCGTGCCGTACGAAGACGACGGCGGCGCCCGCATCTACGTCTCGGTGCTTGTCGATGGCAAGGGGCCATATGCCTTCGAGATCGATACCGGAGGGCACCTCATCATAGGCGCCGAGCTTGCCACTGCGCTCGCCCTCAAGCCGGCCGGCCAGTTCTCCAACACGGGCGCGGGCACCGCCATTACGCAGGCGGGCCTCGTTGCGGACCAGGAGATTCGCGTGGGCGATGCGCGCATCAGCCGGCAGGTTGCCAGTGTGCGGCCGTTTGCCAACGACCGGACTTCCGGGAAGCCGCCGCGCGCGGGACTCCTGGGTCTTGAGCTGTTCGAGCGCTTCGCCGTCCAGGTCGACCGCGCGAACAAGACGGTGACGCTTACCCCACTGGAGAAATTCACGGCCGGTCGGGGCACGGCGCTCCCGATTCGATTCATCGAAGATGCGCCTCTCACAACCGGCGCCTTCAACGGGCACGCCGGCGACTTCGAGATCGACAGCGGCAACGCCGGACCCACCATCATCGAGGGTTATTGGGCACACGAGCTCGGCCTCGACGGTGCCCTGTCCAAGGGTATTCCCTGGAGCGCCGGCGCGGGCAGTGGCGCCTATCAGGAGTGGCTCAGCCGCGGCGATCTCTCGCTCGGCCCGATACAACTGCCGCATCAGCTCGTGAGCTATGTAGGCCAGCCCGAACGCGGCTCGGAGTCCACGCGGCTACAAGCCGGCGTTGCAGGCGAGTGGGCGCTGCGCTGTTTCGATACGACCTACGATTACGGACATGGGACGCTGTGGGTCGGCGCGCGCCAGGCTTGCGATGATCCGCTCTTCAATCACGCGGGAGTGCGCGTCACAAAAAACGGCGGTGAGCTCGTGGCGACCCTGGTCGTTCCCGGAACTCCGGCCGCCGCCGCAGGAATCAAGGCCGGGGAAAAAATTGTCGCGATCGCTGGCCAGGCAGCAGCCACGCTCTCCGCGCGCGATGCCGCGTTACTGCTCGCCGGCCCCATCGGCTCTGAGCTCGATCTGGTTGTTGCGGCCGAGGGAGACGGCGTGGTTAGAAATACGCGCCTCAAGCTCGTCGAGCTCGTCCCCTAAAGCGCGGGGGGCCTGCGGCACAACCGGCGCGCTCAGCCCGGCTGCACCGTGAATCGCATCGCGTGGAAGTCCAGCGTGACGACGCTGTGCGCAAACAGCGCATTGCCCACGGTTGCTTCAAAGAGGCCGTCCGGCTGGTGCACGGGGTTGCCACCGTTACCAGGGAAATACACGATCGCCGGCTGCGGAGAGAGGACGTACGCACCGAATGCGACGCTGTCCGTGGTGGCCTCGTTCATGTCGACGCCACCGTCGGTGTAGGGGAAGTACCGCGCCCGGCCCTGGGATGCGGCGCGCTGCAGACCGAGTGCGCCGATTGCATCGGTATAGACCAGGAGGGTACCGGTGTAGCACGTGTCGATCTGGGCGCTCACCGTTTTGCCGTTGACGCTGAAGCCGCGGCCCACCACGACGGGGGGCCCCTGCTTGCCGAAAGTAATCAGCTGCAGCTCGCTCCCGGGGTCCGGTGAGCTCGCCGGCTGCGGCTCGAGCAACCGCAAGGTCCGATGCGCGAAGTCGATTTGCACAACCTTGTCCTTGAATAAGGTGTAAGCCAGCGCGCCCTCGACTCCCGCGGGCAGCTCGCCGGTCTGCTCCCGATCCAACGCGAGAAATCGGCCCGACAGCGTGCGGCTCCCGAGGGACACGGTCTGTGGCCCGAGACGAAACAGGCCCGCGAGGGTTTTGCCGTCCTGCTCGATCGGCTCGACCTTGAGGCCCAGCGCCCGCGCCGTGTCGACCAGCAGCCAGCTGTTGACGTTGCCGGTATCGAGCAGCATGACGTGACTCTTGCCGTCGGCCAGCGTCACCGGCACGCAGATCATTCCGCCGCACGGTGCGTAGCTGAGGGTGACGGCCTCCGGAGCTGCCGCCCCCGCCGGCGTGGCTGACACCAGGAGAAGAAGCAGCGAGCCGAAAGCTACGGCCAGTCGAAGCATGAGTCTCTCCCGATACGTCGAAGCTCAGGGCCTCGGAGTTTACGGCGCGCCCGCGCAGTCGTTGCGACGGCTCGTCGGCGCACCGGCACCGTTCGGCGCGCGAGCCCTATCGGGATGGAGCCTCGTAGCTGTGCTTCTCACCCGTGCGAGGGTTCTCGACTCGGAATGAGCCGTCACTGCTCGCCACCACCTTGATCCAGTAAGCAGTGCTCTCATCGAGGTTGGCGATGTGGGCCGCGGCGAAGTTGGCATCCAGCGCCTCGGCCGAGGCATGGAGCTGCCACACGTCCTCGAGCCCCGGAACGTGATGCAGCGCCTGATAGGTGGTGCGCGCACCGCCCTTCTTCACGCCGTTGTTCATGACGGCCACGCGCGGCCTGAAGGCGGCGAATACGCCCAGGTCCCCCTGGTCCCCGCCGCCGTGATGCGAGACCAGGTAGATGCTTACCGGTCCGACCATGTCCTTGGGACAGGCGAGTGCATAGAGCGGCGCGCCGCTTAAGTCTCCAAGGTCGAGGAATCTGAATTTGCCGAAACGGATGACGACCCCGTTCGAGCGCGGATTCTCATAAGGGTCCTGGGCCGGTGTCGGCTGCGCCTGGCAACCGGCATTGGCGGTGCCGCCCTGCGGCAGCGGGCGCTTGAGCGTCGTGCCAGCAGAGCTCACGACGAGGGCCTCGACATCAGGGAGCGGCAGACGGTCTCCAGGCCTGGGCTCGATGTGCGGCTTGTCGTCACGCACTCCGACATACGTCTTGTACGCGGCCGCGGTCTCTGCACTCGTGCTCACAGCGCCGTCACTCGGTGCTCCGTGGTCGATGAACATCGCGATGGGGATGAGCTGGGCGAGCTCACTGACTCCGCCGTCGTGGTCGGGATGGAAATGGGTGATGAAAAGCTCGTCGATCCGCGTGATCCCCGCATCACGGGCCGCCGCCAGGATGCGGTTCGCATCGCGCGCCCGGTGCGGGTCGCCGGGCCGGAACCCGATACCGTCCCCCGCCCAGCCGGTATCGATGAGCAGCGCGTGGCGGTCGGGAGTGACGACGAGCGTCGACTGTCCGCCTTCGACGTCGATGAAATAGATCTCCAGAGTCCTGTCCGACGAGGGGCTCGCCTGGGCGGGCACGACGGTGAGACTCGCGGTGGCGAGCAACGACGAGAGCAGCGCTGCGCGTAGGGTCATGATCGGCCTCGGCCTTTGGACTGATTCAATGTCACGGCGGCGCGAATGAGAGTCTTAAGCGCGCGTTCGTCGATCGCATCGCCCTCGTGGAAGTCGATGGCGCGCCGCGTGTTGCCCTCGAGACTGGAGTTGAAGAGCTGCGACGGATCCTTGAGAGCCGCCCCCTTGGCGAAGGTCAGCTTCACGGCCTTCTTGTAGGTCTCGCCGGTGCAGATCAGGCCATCGTGCGACCAGACCGGCACGCTCCACTTCCACTCCTCGACGACTTCGGGGTCGGCTTCCTTCACCAGGGTGCGCAGCCGGCTCAGCATGCTGCCGCGCCAGTCGCCGAGCTCGCTGATCCTCACGTCGATCAGCTGCGAGGCAGACTTGTCCTTCGGGGAGCTCTTTTTCATTTTCCCACCAGTACTCCTATGCTACGTGCTTCATGAAACCCATCCCGACCGGCACGCAGGGTCAGTATGTGCATCGCGTGGAGTCTGCACATCTGGCGAACCGGTTCAAGGACAGCATACTGCCGCCGGTGTTCTCCACGCCCTACCTCATTCTCATCATGGAGAACGCGGCGCTGAACGCCATCAAACCGTACCTCGAGGGCGGCGAGAGCGCGGTCGGTACGCGCGTCGACGTTCGCCATCTCGTGGCGACACCCGCGGGGCGCGAGGTGGTGGGCCATGCGGAAGTCACGGGCACCGACGGGCGCAGCATCTTTTTCCGCGTGTGGGCGACGGACGGCGACGAAGAGATTGGCGCCGGAACTCATGAGCGCAAGGTCGTCAGCCCCGCACGGATCGTCGCGCGGATGGCGGCGAAGTACGGGCCGACGTCCGGCGGAGGTTGACCCGGCCGACGCCCGAGCGGAGCGCGTTAAACGCAAATGCCCCATGCAATGGAGCGAAAGTACTCGCTGCGATGGGAGGGCGCGAAATGGGAAGATTCCTGTTGGGCATTCTTGTAGGACTACTGGCGCCGGTTCTCGCGGCGCTCCTGACGGCGCGGCTGGGCTTGTTCTCCGTGCATGCAACCGACGAACCTCCGGCGTGGGAAGTAAGACTGGCTCGGATGGCTGTTGATGCCTCAGTGGCTCACAGCGCCGCCCCGCGCCGCAGCCCCATTGAGCCCAGCGACGCGGAGTTGCTTGCTGGCATGAAGCTCTATCGCAACAACTGTTCGGGTTGTCATGGCGACGTTGCTCATCCGAGTCCTTGCGACCTGAAACCCGAGTTTAGTCCGGGACGGGAGTAGAGTCTGCTTCACCAGGAGCAGACGATGAAATCCAAGAGGTTCACCGAAGAACAGATCATTGCGGTGCTGAAGGAATCCGAAGCCGGAGCCAAGACGAAGGAGCT
>DATMOK010000021.1:0-72906 GCA_035568235.1 Steroidobacteraceae bacterium
ACACCCTTTCCTGACCATGACCGGATGGCGCGCGCTCGGGGAGCTGCGGATAGGTGACTGTGTAGCGGCCGCGCGCGCACTACCGGTACGCGGACGCCGCCGCTTCTTCCTCGACCCGCAGAAGTGTAAGCGATCAAGTACTCTGGCAACGCGCCGCAGGGGCCGCATGTCATACGACCTCATTCCCGCCGAAGTCCGTATGGTGATCTGTCGGGAGCGCGAGCGGGCTGGGGTCACCTGGAGTGAGCTCGAACGCGCGACGGGTCTCGGTATGCGCGAAATATGCTCGCGCGGAGGCAAGAAAATTGGGTTTCGCCGCTTCGTGATCGAGCGCCTGGCGGCTGTTTTGCGCTCTCCGGAGCTCGCGCGGCTTGCGGCTTCTGACATCTACTGGGACCGGGTGGTGGCGATCGAGGCGGTAGGACCCCAGGCAACCTATGACCTGCAGATCGAGGACGACCATAACTTCCTGGCCAACAACCTCGTAGTTCACAACTCGCACGCCATGAGCTTTGCGCTCCTGGTGTACGACTCGGCGTGGCTCAAATGCCATGAGCCGGCCGCCTTCACCTGCGCGCTGCTCAACAGCCAGCCCATGGGCTTCTACGCGCCCGCGCAGCTCGTACGCGATGCGCGTGCCCACGGCGTGGAGGTACGGCCCGTGGATGCCTGCGTCAGCCTCTGGGACTCAACCCTCGAGCGCAGCGCGCAGGGCGCGCCCGCACTGCGCTTAGGTTTACGCCTGGTGAAGTCTTTGAGCGAGGCCGGCGCCGCGCGCCTCATCAGCGCGCGCGCGGCGCAGCCCCTGGCGAGCGTGGCGGATCTCGCCCTGCGCGGCGCGCTCGACCGCGGCGATCTGGAAGCCCTCGCCGCCGCCGGCGCGTTCGCCGCCTTAAGCGGCAACCGGCATCTGGCCTTCTGGGAGGTGGCCGGCACCGAGCGCGCGCTGCCGCTGGGGCTTACCGACACCCGCGGAGCGGTTGCAGAGGAAGGCCAGCCGCTCCTGAGTGCCCCGAGCGAGGGGCAGGGCATCGTCGCCGACTATGCGGCCCTCGGGCTCACCTTAGGGCGGCATCCGCTCGCGCTCTTGCGCGTACGCCTGCGCGCGTGGGCGCTCCTGAGCGCGGCGGAGCTGAAGAACGCGCATCACGGGGCACGGGTGCGTACCGCCGGCATTGTGCTCATGCGCCAGCGTCCGGCCACGGCCAGCGGGGTCACTTTCCTCACGCTCGAGGATGAGAGCGGCCAGGTGAACGTCATCGTCTGGGAGCGCGTCGGCCAGCTGCAGCGGCGCGCGCTCCTCGAGTCGCGGCTGCTTGAGGTACACGGCGAGCTGCAGCGCCAGGACGGCGTCACGCACCTCATCGCGCGGCGGCTCATCGACCGCACGGCGCTGCTCGGACAGCTCACTACGCGCTCGCGCGATTTCCATTAGTCGCGACTTTCGCGCCACGCTGTTTACGCTTATGTCGTGCGCCGCGGCGCAGCTGACATAGCGCTCCTGACATAACAATGTAATGAAGAAATGTTGCGACGCAGGTCGCACTCTTTCGCCCGCGCGTCCCTGTTTTGCGACGGTTTTCTCCAGTAAAACTACTGGCGCAGAACGGACTCTCCCTACACCAAGTTCGAAAACGGGAGCGATTTCGATGAAGGTGCAGCCCAAGCGCTGGCTGGCAGCAGCCGCCAGTCTCAGTGTCGCAATCGTATTGTTGGTTTCCGTCGCGTGTGATGTGCCCGCGGCCCGGCTCGCGGCCGGCAGTGGGAACACCGTGCGCCACGCCTACATCGTGCAGGCCGCCAGTGCCCCCGCCGCCGCGGCCGCGGTGGCGCGTGCCGGCGGCCACATGACGCGCGAGCTCGCCGTGATCCGCGCGGTGGGCGCGCAGCTCGATGCGCGCGAGCTGGCGGTGCTCACCGCCGCCGGTGTGCCGCAGCTCGAGGTGTACGAGGACTCCGCGGTCAAGGCGAGCGCCCTCCCGGGGACGTTGCCCGAGACCTATTACCCGAGTGAGGTGGCTGCCCGGCAGCTGCAGGTGGGTGGTGTCACCGGCACCGGAGTCACGGTCGCGGTGGTCGACTCGGGCCTCTGGAGTCAGCACGGTCCCGACCAGAGCGCACCCGGTGAGGCGGCGAGCCGCATCGTGGCGCAGTTCGACGTACTCTCGGCAAGCGCCGCCAGCACTCTTACCTCGCTGGCGGCTGCCAACAACAGCAACGCCAACGACCTGTTCGGACACGGCACGCACGTGACCTCGATCATCGCCAGCAGCGGGGTGGCGACCACCGGCAACTTCCAGGGCGTGGCGCCGGGCGTCAACCTGGTGACCGTGCGGGTGCTCGATGCCAACGGCGACGGTACCTACTCGAACGTGATCGCCGGCATCCAGTGGGTCATCGCCCAGAAGTCGCGCTACAACATCCGGGTGATGAACCTGTCGCTCAGCGCGCCTCCCCATTCGTTCTACTGGCAGGACCCCCTCAACCAGGCAGTCATGGCCGCCTGGAATGCCGGCATCGTCGTGGTGGTGGCCGCCGGCAACTTCGGCCCGCAGCCGATGACGATCGGCGTACCGGGCAACGTGCCCTACGTCATCACCGTGGGCGCGGTCACGGACAACTATCACCCCATGCAGCCGAGCCAGTACTCGCTGGCGTCCTTCTCGTCTGCCGGTCCGACCTGGGAGGGCTTCGTCAAGCCCGACGTCGTGGCGATGGGCGGCCATATCCTCGCTTACGCACCGAACAACAGCACGCTGGCCGAGGAGTTTCCGCAGTGGGTGGACATGCCCTATGACGACTTCACGATGTCGGGCACCTCGATGGCGGCCGCGGTCACGAGCGGTGTGGCGGCACTCATTCTGGAAAAGAACCCCTCGCTCAGCCCCGACGACGTCAAGTGTCGGCTGATGTCCGGCGCGCAGCCCGCCGTGAATGCCAACGGCACGCTCGCCTATACGGTGTTCCAGCAGGGCGCGGGCCTCATCAACGCCTACAACTCCGTGTACAGCACGGCGAGCGCTTGCGCCAATCAGGGACTGAACGTCGCAGCCGATCTGCTCGGCTGGCAGCACTTTGGCGGTCGCGGTGACTACAACCCGCAGACGGGTGAGTACTACATCCTGGCCGTGAGCCAGGGGAGCTCCTCGGGCGGGCTCCTCGGGGGCCTCGGCGGTCTCATCGGCGGACTCGGCACGACGGTTTCGAAGGTGCCGCTCCTCGGCCCCATTCTCGGGCAGCTGCTGTGGGGCGTCGCAGATCTCGGCGACGGACTCCTGTGGAACGGCAACTACACCGCAGCGAGCGGCTACAGCTGGAGCAGTGGTTATGCCTGGAGCAGCGGCTACAGCTGGAGCAGCGGCTATCCCTGGAGCAGCGGTTACTCCTGGAGCAGTGGCTATCCGTGGAGCAGCGGTTACGCCTGGAGCAGCGCCTACACCGGGGTCGATCTGCCTGAGCAGCAGTAGGCGACGGGCGCACCCGGGACCCTGATGCGCTGCCACCCGCTCATCGCCCTGGCCCTCACGCTGAGCGCCCTGTGGGCGCCGGCTGCGCAAGTACAGGCCGCGCTGCCCGTGGCGCCGGTACGGCCGATGTACTTCGAGCACCTGACGATGCGCGACGGGCTCTCGCAGGCCACCGTCGAGGGCTTCCTGCAGGACTCGCAGGGGTATCTGTGGCTCGCGACCGAGAGCGGTCTTGACCGCTACGACGGCAATTCGGTACGCGTCTACCACAGCGAGCGCGGCAACCCGCACGCCCTCGCAAGCGACTACATCTGGACGATCGCCGAGGACGCGCACACCGACCTCTGGCTCGCGACCGACGGCGGTGGCGTTGCGCACTGGCAGCGCCGCACCGATCAGTTCGAGCTCTTCAGGCACGATGCGGCGCGGCCCGACTCGCTCTCGAGCGATTTCGTGCGAACACTGCTGATCGACTCCTCGGGGCGCATCTGGGTGGGCACGCTCGACCGCGGCCTCGACCTGCTCGATCCCTCCACCGGCAGGGCGCGTCATTTCCGCCACCGCGACGGCGATGCGCACTCGCTCGCCGCCGATGCCGTGTTTGCGCTGTACCGCGATCGCGCCGGCCGCATCTGGATCGGCACCGACGGTGGCCTCAGCCGCTACGATCCGGCGACCGAGGGGTTCGTCAACTACGGCAGGGCGGGCGATGGCGCCGGTCTCTCGGACCTGCAGGTGCGCGCCATCTACGAGGACCACACGGGCGCCTTGTGGATCGGCACGATGCGCGGCGGCCTCGATCGGCTCGAGCCCGGCTCGGGCCGCATGACGTCCTTCCGCCACGACCCCGCCAACCCGCGCTCGTTGAGCCACGACCGCGTGAGCGCGATCCTCGAGGACCGCGCACAGCGCCTGTGGGTCGGAACTCCCGACGGCCTGAACCTCTTCGACCGCACGACCGAGAGCTTCGTGCGCTATGGCAACGATGCCGGCAGTCCGCAGAGCCTGCGCAGCAGCTATATCTTCGCTCTCTACCAGGATCGCGGCGGCGTCCTGTGGGTGGGCACGCGCGAGGGCGGAGCGAGCCACTGGAATCCCGACGGCTGGCTGCTCGGCCACTATCGCAGCGCCGTGTTAACCGACACCGAGGTCAGCAGCTTTGCCGACGATGGCGCCGGGCGCCTCTGGGTGGGCACGATCGGCTCAGGCCTCGTCGAGATCGATACCCGCGCCGGCACCGAGCGCCGCTACCGGCACGACACGGCGGCGCTGGCGCTCTCGGACGACCGGATCATGGCGCTGCTCTATGACCATCACGGCACGCTGTGGATCGGCACGATGGGTGGCGGGCTCGATCAGGTGGAGCTTGCCAGCGGCAAGGTCCATGTGTGGCACGCAGCCGCGGCCGACCCGGGCACGCTGCCCGCGGACGGCGTCATGTCGCTCTATCAGGACCGGCTCGGCGACCTGTGGGTCGGGACCTTCGGCGGCGGACTGGCGCGCATCGAGGCGGCGAGCGGGCGGCTCACGCGCTATCCGTTCGGCGCCGACGATGCGACGCACCTGAGCGATCCGCACGCCAGCGCCATCGTCGAGGATGCGCTCGGCAACCTGTGGATCGCCACGGTGGGCGGTGGCCTCAATCTGCTCGACCGCGCGAGCGGCCGCTTCTATCACTACCGGCGCGACGACAAGGAACCGGCCAGCCTGTCAGACGATGCCGTGTACGCGCTGCACGTCGATCGGCGCGGCGATGTGTGGGTAGGCACCCGCTCCGGGGGACTGGATCGGGTGGTCGGCAGCTCCGCAGCACCTGGCGCGGTGCGCTTCGAGAACTATGGCAGTGCGCTGCCGAGCCGGGCGGTCTATGGCATCGAGTCCGATGGCGAGGACTCGCTGTGGGTGAGTACCGGCAACGGTCTGGTGCGGCTCGAGCCTCATACCCGCACGGTGCGGGTCTACCACGAATGGCACGGGCTGCAGGCCGAGGACACGACGATCGGCGCTCACTACCAGGACCGCGACGGCAATCTGTTCTTCGGCGGCAGCAACGGCTTCAACGCCTTCGCGCCCGCGGCCGTCGCCTTCAGCGCACCACCGCCGCGCGTGGTGCTGACCTCCGTGGTACGGCTCAACACGCCTCTGCCGGAGCAGGATCTGCCCGGGGTCGGACACCCGTTGAGGCTCGCCTACGACGACAAGCTGATGAGCTTCGAGTTCGCGGCGCTCGACTTCAGCTCGCCCGCGAACAATCGTTACGCCTATCGCCTCGATGGCTTCGACTCGCGCTGGATCGACACCGGAACGCTGCACCGGGCGACGTATACGAACCTCGACGCCGGTGACTACACGCTGCGGGTGCGCGCCGCGAGTGCCGACGGTGCCTGGAGCACCGAGGAGCTCACGGTCCCGGTGCACGTCGCGCCCGCGCCGTGGAACACCCTCGCGGCGCGCCTCGCCTACCTGGCGGCGGCATTGCTGCTTGCCGCCTGGGCCTGGCGGGCACAGAGCGCCAGGCGCGCGCGCGCCCGCGAGTACAGCCGCAGGCTCGAGCAGACCGTGCAGCAGCGCACCCATGAGCTGCAGGAGCGCAACGCCCAGCTGCAGGTGCTGTCGCGCGCCAAGAGCGAGTTCGTCGCGCGCATGAGCCACGAGCTGCGCACGCCGATGAACGGCGTGCTCGGCATGACCAGCCTGCTGCTCGACACACGGCTCGATGCCGCGCAGCGGCGCTTCGCCGAGGGCATTCACCGCTCGGCCGACTCGCTGCTCGCCATCGTCGATGACGTGCTCGACCTCTCGAAGATCGAGGCCGGGCGCCTCACGCTCGATCCGACCGACTGCGATCTGATCGAACTCCTCGAGCAGAGCGCGGAGGTACTGGCCCCGCGCGCCAGCGGTAAGGGCGTGGAGCTCCTGATCGATGCGCCGCTCGAGCCGTTGCCGCGCGTGCGGGTCGATGCCGGACGGCTGCGCCAGGTGCTGATCAACCTCGGCGGCAACGCGGTCAAGTTCACCGAGCGCGGCGAAGTGATTCTGCGTGCCGTGGCGCTCGGCGTGAGCGAGGACAGCGCACGCGTGGAACCGCCGCCGGACGGCCAGGCGACCGGAAGCGCGCTGCGCATACGGCTCGAGGTGACCGATACCGGTATCGGCATCGCCCCCGAAAACCAGGCGAAGATCTTCGAGGAGTTCTCCCAGGAGGACGCCTCGACCACGCGCCGCTTCGGCGGCACGGGTCTAGGGCTCGCGATCTCGAGGCAGATCGTCGAGCTGATGGGCAGTAAGCTCACCGTCGTGAGCGCCCCCGGCGCCGGCTCGACGTTCGCCTTCGAGCTCTCTCTGCCGGTGAGCGCCCTGCAATCCCCGCGAGCGGTGCAGCCGCCGCGGCTCGATGGCATGCGCGTGCTGGTGGCGGACGACAACCCCGTCGCCCGGGTCCTCATCGGCAACGCGCTGCGTGCCTGGGGCGCACGCCCGACTTTTGCCGAGTCACTCGAGGTCACGCTGGCGGAGCTGCGCGGCGCGGCCTACGAGGCGGTGATCATCGATGATCCGCTGCCGGACGGGGACGCGCAGGAGGTGCTTACCCGCCTCAAGCGCCTCGGGGGCACGCGCCCGCGAGTGATCCGCCTGGTGAGCTTTGCGAGCCTGAAGCCGGTGGTGGCGGAGGCCGAGCGCCACGGCTGGTTCGACGCCGAGGTCACCAAACCGCTGCGCCTCGCGCAGCTGCACCCGGCTTTAAGCGGACGGCCGGCGCCGTCCGAGCGAGTGGGCCAGGACGGCGCGCAGCGCCCGCCCCACCCGCAGCTCTGCGGCCGCGTGCTGGTCGTCGAGGACCAGCCGCTCAACCGCGAGGTGGCACAGGGAATGCTGAGCTCTCTCGGGGTCGCAGTGGAGACCGCGGTGAATGGCGCCGATGCGCTCGAGCGGCTGCAGCTCGACTCGTTTGACCTGGTGCTGATGGACTGCGAGATGCCGGTGATGGACGGGTTCTCGGCAACCCGCGAGGTGCGCCGGCGCGCGCAGCCCGGTCAGCACCTGCCGGTGATCGCGCTCACCGCGGATGCGACCCTCGAGGGGCGTGCGGCCTGCCGCGCCGCCGGTATGGATGATCATCTGGCGAAACCCTTCACGCGCGAGGCGTTGCACGCGATGCTGCGGCGCTGGCTGCCGGCGCCGCCCGCGGCGCTCGTGCCGGCAGGCGCCACCGCGGCCGGGCGCTCCGCCGCGGCGCCCCCATCCGCCGCGGCCGATCCAGCGGCGGAGCTGCTGCTCGATCGCGGCACGCTCGAAGCACTGCGGGCACTGCCCGCGCGCGGCTCGCAGGACATGCTGAGCCGCGTCGCGGCGACCTATCTCGCCGACTCCGAGCGGCTGCTCGATGCGATCGAGCGGGCCGTCGAGGCGGGGCACGCCGCCGAGCTTGCGCGCGCCGCGCATGCCTGGCGATCCTGCAACGGCAACGTTGGCGCGCTCGGGCTCATGAACCTGTGCCGCGAGCTCGAGACCTGCGCGCGCGCCGGGGAGCTGTCCTCGGCCCGCACGCTGCTCGGGCAGCTGCGCCACCTGTACGCGCGCGTCAGCGATGAGCTGCGCGGCGAGCTGCGCAGGTCCGCGTGAGCACGCCCCGCACCCGCGTTCTGGTCGCCGACGATGACGGCATGCTGCGCGAGATCGCGACCGCGATGCTCGAGAACGCCGGCTTCGAGGCCGAGGCGGTCGCCGGTGGCCATGCGGCGGTGAGTGCCTGCGCGGCACGCATGCCGGAGCTGGTGCTGCTCGATGTCGAGATGCCGGACGGCAACGGCTACCAGGCGTGCAGCGGCATCCGCGCGCTCCCCAACGGCCGCGACGTGCCGATCGTCATGGTGACCGGGTTCGATGATGCGGCCTCCATCAACCTGGCGTACGACGCCGGCGCGACCGATTTCGTGGTGAAGCCGATCAACTGGCCGCTGCTCGCGCACCGCATCCGCTACGTGCTGCGCGGCGCGCGCGCCCAGGCGCACATCCACCGGCTGGCCTATTTCGACGCCCTCACCGGGCTTCCCAACCGCGAGTGGATCGGCGAGTACCTGGGACGCTCACTGGATGCGGCGGCGCAGCGCGAGCGCGGCGTCGCGCTGCTGTTCGTCGATCTCGACCAGTTCAAGCGGATCAATGACACCCTGGGGCACGAGACCGGTGATGCGCTGTTGCGCCAGGTCGCCGCGCGCCTCGGATCAGCTCTGGCCT
The DNA here is from genome assembly GCA_035568235.1 of Steroidobacteraceae bacterium. Taxonomy (GTDB): domain Bacteria; phylum Pseudomonadota; class Gammaproteobacteria; order Steroidobacterales; family Steroidobacteraceae; genus 13-2-20CM-66-19. The sequence goes on from DATMOK010000021.1 coordinate 8,706, forward strand.
ACGCCGGCGCGGATGCGCAGCTCGCCCGGGTGGGCGGCGACGAATTCATCGTGGTGCTCACCGGTCGGGCGGGCGTCACCGAGGCGGAGCAGGCTGCGCAGCGTCTGCAGGCCGCGCTCACGGCGCCGTTCGTCCAGGGGGGCTACGAGTTCGTGGTCACGCCGAGCATCGGCATCGCGCTCTACCCCGAGCACGGCACGGACGTGCAGACGCTGCGCAAGAATGCCGACCTCGCCATGTACGAAGCCAAGGCGGGCGGGCGCAACCAGTTTCGCCTCTACACCAGCGCGATCGATGCGCGCGCCATGCAGCGCCTGTCACTCGAGATGGAGCTGCGGCGCGCCTTCGATGAGCGGCGGCTCGAGGTGTATTACCAGCCGCAGTACGAGGCCACGAGCCTGAAGCTCACAGGCGCGGAGGCGCTGCTGCGCTGGTTCCACCCGCAGCGTGGTCAGATCTCGACCGCGGACTTCATCGCGGTCGCCGAGGAAACCGGTCTGATCGGCGACATCGGCCGCTGGACGTTCGAGCAGGTGTGCCGCGACCTCACGGCGTGGCGCGCGGCCGGGCTTATCGTACCGGCGATCTCGGTCAACGTCTCGGGACGGGATTTCATGCGCCAGGACGTGCTGCTGCGGCTGTCGCGGGTGCTCGAGGAGGCGCGGCTGCCGGCCTCGCTGTTCGAGCTCGAGCTCACTGAGGGGGTGCTGATGCAGGATGTCGAGAGCGGCCAGCGCTCACTCGCGGCGCTCAAGGAATTCGGCTTCGCGCTCGCCGTCGACGACTTCGGTACCGGCTATTGCTCGCTCAACTACCTGAAGCGCTTCCCGCTCGACACCCTGAAAGTCGACCGCGCCTTTGTCAACGACATCACGGCGGACGTGGACGATGCGGCCATCGTGCGCGCAATCGTCGGACTCGGGCACAACCTGAATCTCAAGATCGTGGCCGAGGGCGTCGAGACGCTCGAGCAGTTGCAGTTCCTGCGCGCCACGGGCTGCGACCTGATACAGGGTTTTCTCATGAGCCGGGCGGTGCAGGCGGGTGCCTTCGCGCAGCTGCTGCGCGCTCGTGCGCCGGCGCCGCTGCTTAAGGGTGCCACGGCCGGCCGGACTGCGGCTGCGGGGGGCGGTTAGCTCAGGTGCCGCGGGGCTTACGGCGCCCCTTGTCGGCTGATTCCCCGTCCCCGCCGATCTCGTAGTCCTCGAAATCGCTGGTGAGCTCGGCGGTGTGTTTGTCCTCGAGCAGCCGCTCGAGACGCCGCCACGCGGGATCCCCGGCCTTCTGGCCGCGACGCTTCGCCAGGTCGAGGTCCTTGATGACCTGGTCGAGATCGACGTCACCGTCGCCGACGACCGGCTCGTCGGCTTCCTCTTCGTCGAATTCGTCTGATTCCGGCTTCTCGCTCATGCGGTCGGCTGTCGGCGGGAATTGGACGACGCGAACTTAAATCAGATCCCGTTGCATCCGCAATGTCGCAGGTGCGGTTTCTGTGAACCGTGCCCGGTCCGGGCGCTTGCGACCGTCGCCGCGCGGCGACCGGGGAGGTCCGGCGGGCGGCGGCGCTTCAGTGAATCAGGTTATTCATCTCAAAGATGGGCAGCAGCATTGCAAAAACGATGCCCATGACGAACAGGCCCATGGCAACGATCAGCAGCGGCCCAAGCAGCCCCACCATGGCGGCCAGCAGGGCATCGAGCTCGCGCTCCTGGCTGATCGAGGCGCGCTCCAGCATGCTGTCGAGCTCGCCGCTCGACTCACCGCTCGAGATGAGGTGGATGGTCATCGGCGGAAACATGCGGCTCACCGCCAGTGAGCGGCCGATGGGGGCGCCCTCGCGCACCCGGGCGGCCGCGTCCGCCACCGCATCCCGCATGGGCAGATTGGTGACCACCTCGCCCGAGATGCGCAGCGCCTCGAGCACCGGGACGGCGCTCGCCGACAGGATGCTGAAGGTGCGGGTAAAGCGCGCCGTGTTGAAGCCGCGCGCCAGCTTGCCGGCGACCGGCAGGGTGAGGACGAAGCGCTGCACGCGGCGCTTGGCCGCCGGATCGCGCTGCCAGCGGCGGAACACCCAGACCGCGGCCGCCATGGCAATCAAAATGTACAGGCCGTTGTGGCGGAAGAAGTCGCTGGTGCCGATCAGTACCCGGGTGATGAGGGGCAGCTTGCCCTTGGCCGACTCGAACACCGCGACCACCTTCGGCACCACGAACACCAGCAGTCCCGAGACGATCACGAAGCACATCACCGTGAGCACGATCGGGTAGAGGAGCGCCGCCAGTACCTTCTGGCGGATCAGCTCGCGGCTCTCGGTGTAGTCGGCGAGCCGCTCGAGTACGTTGTCGAGGTGTCCGGACTGCTCGCCGGCGGCGACCGTGGCGCGGTAGATCTCGGGGAACACCTTGGGGAACTCGGCGAAACCGTCGGCGAGGGTGTGGCCCTCCATCACCCGGGAGCGCACGCCGAGCACGATGCTCTGGACGCGCGGCTTCTCGGTCTGCTGCGACACCGCGAGCAGCGATTCCTCGAGGGGCAGTCCGGCGCGTACCAGCGTGGCGAGCTGGCGGGTGAAGAGGGCGAGGTCGCCGGGCGAGACCCGCCGCATCAGGGTGAAGGCGCGCTGCGCCCGGGCCTCCTTCTGCGCGACCTCGGCGACCGTTACCGGCAGCAGCTGCTGCTCGCGCAGGAGCGAGCGCACGTGACGCGGCGTATCGGCCTCGAGGATCCCCTTGCGCTCCTTGCCGGCGACATCGAGGGCGGTGTATTCGAAGGCACCCACGGCCCGCTAATCCTCGCGCGTGACCCGCAGGATCTCCTCGAGCGTGGTCTCGCCGCGCAGCACGCGCGCGCGGCCGTCGTCGCGGATCGAAGGAGTCGAGAGGCGCGCGTGCCGCTCGATCTCCTGCTCGGAGACGCCGTCGTGAATCATGGTGCGCATGGCATCATCGACCACGATGAGCTCGTAGATACCGGTGCGGCCGCGATAGCCGCCGCCGGCATCGCGCCCCGGCCGATACAGCGTCGGCGCCGGCTCATCGGCCGCCAGGTTGAGCAGCCGCCGCTCGCGCTCGGTCGCCTTGAAGGACTGCTTGGATTCGGGGCTGAGGACCCGCACCAGGCGCTGCGCCAGCACGCCGATCAGGCTCGAGGAGAGCAGGAACGGCTCGATGCCCATGTCCCGCAGGCGGGTGAAGGCGCCCGCCGCCGTATTGGTGTGCAGCGTCGAGAGCACCAGGTGTCCGGTGAGGCTCGCCTGCACCGCGATCTGCGCGGTCTCGAGGTCGCGGATCTCACCGATCAGCACCACGTCCGGGTCCTGGCGCAGGATCGCGCGCAGGCCGCGCGCGAAGGTCATCTCGACCTTGGTATTGACCTGGGTCTGGCCGATGCCGTCGATGTAGTACTCGATCGGATCCTCGACCGTCATGATGTTCTGGGTGTTGTCGTTCAGCCGCTCGAGCGCGGCGTAGAGCGTCGTGGTCTTGCCGGAACCGGTCGGCCCGGTGACCAGCAGGATGCCGTGCGGCTTGTGGATCAGGTCGTCCATCGCGCTCTGGGTGCGCGGGTCCATGCCGAGGGACTCGAGCTCGAGCCTGCCGGCCTGCTTGTCGAGCAGACGCAGCACCACCCGCTCGCCGTGGCCCGCCGGGATGGTCGAGACGCGCACGTCCACCGCCCGCCCGGCGACCCGCAGGCCGATGCGCCCGTCCTGCGGCAGGCGTTTCTCGGCGATGTCGAGTTTTGACATGACCTTGACGCGTGATACGACCGGGGCTGCCACGGCGCGCTTCAATTGCAGCACCTCGCGCAGTACACCGTCGACACGGAAGCGGATCACCAGGCGGTTCTCGAACGGCTCGATATGGATGTCGGAGGCGTTCTCCTTGACTGCCTGGGTGAACACCGCGTTGATCAGGCGGATGATCGGCGCATCGTCCTCGCTGTCGAGCAGGTCCGCCTGCTCCGGCAGTCCCTGCGCGAGATGCTCGAGGTCGGTGGTCTCATCGAGCCCCTCGACCGCCTGCATGGCATCCGGCCCCGCTTCGTAGGCGCGCTGCAACAGCAGATCGAATTCCGCTGTGGGGACGCGCTCGAGCTTCAGCGGCCGGCGCAGGTAACGGCGCACCTCGGCGAGGGCGTGCGCGGTCGCGTTCTCGCGGCACACGCACTCGGCCACCCCGTCGACGATGTCGCGCACCAGCACGCCGTGCCGCTTGGCGAAGGCGAACGCCAGCCGCCGCGTGCCGTCCTCGGGGCCGGCGCTCGCATGCGAGACCTCGCCGGGGGTTACGGCGTTCATTGCTTGGGCGGCGGGCTCTGCGGTGCAGGTGCCGCCGTGCTCTCCGGCGCCGGCGTTCCGGGGCTCGCGGGCGTTCCCGGCGGCGTCGCTTGGGGAGTCGCTCCCTGGGGCGCCGCGCCCGGCGCGGCCGTGTCCTGGGGAGCCGGCGCTGGCGCGGGCGGGACGCCGGGGGCCTGATCGGAGGCGAACGGCGTCGCGTCCGTCTTTGGCAATACAGTCTTCGGCGATGCGCTCGAGGGCGCAGCGGTCGTCGGTGGTGAGCTCGCCGGCGCTGCGCTCGCCGGTGGCGCCGAAGTCCCCTGCGGGAGCGGTGGCAGCGCGCCGCGTGGCACGCCGGGCAGCATCGGCACGGCCTCGTGCTTAGTCATGCTGTCGATCTGCTTCTGCTGATCGAGCATGTAGTTGTACTTGAGATCGGTCTCGTAGGCCGCCTGCTTGGCGTCGCGCAGGATCTTCGGCCGTATGAAGATCATCAGATTGTTCTTGGTGGTCGACTCGTTACGCGTCTTGAAGAGATAACCGAGGATCGGGATGTTGCCGAGGAACGGCACGCGGTTCTCGCCGCGGTTGGTGTCGTTCTCGGTGAGGCCGCCAAGTACCACGATGCCGCCGTCGTCGATCATCACGGTCGTGGTGACGGTACGCTTGTTGGTGACCAGGTCGACCGCGCCCGCAGGCTTCTGGCCGATGCTCGAGCTCTCGATGGAGATCTTGAGCATCACCGCCGTGCCTTCCGGGGAAATGGTCGGCGTGAGCTTGAGGATGGTACCGACCTCCTCGCGCTGGATCGTCTGGAAGGGATTGACCGCGCCACCGACGGCCGCCGTGTTGTTGGCGGTGTACTGCCCGGTGATGAAGGGGACTTCCTGAGCGACCTTGAGCTGTGCCTCCTGGTTGTCCATGGTTACGGCCGAAGGCGTCGCGATGATGTTGTCGTCGGTGTCCGAGCGGATGGCGCGCAGCACGGCGGCAAAGTTGGTGCCGCTGCTGCCGTTGATCTTGCCGATGCCGAGCGTCGTGCCCTGCAGCAGCGTCGTGGTGGCGTTGGCGGGGTTCTCGATGGCGCCGGCCAGGTCGACGATGCTGGTGCCGCCCACCGGGCTCACGAAGGCACCGGCGGGGACGTTGCTGCCGTTGACGAACGCCGCCCAGTTGACGCCCAGCTCGGCGTCCTTGTCGAAGTCGATGTCGGCGATGATCGCCTCGACCAGTACCTGCGGGCGGCGGATGTCGAGCTTATCGATGATGTCCATCACCGAACGCATGATCTTCGGCGGTGCGGTGATCACCAGCGCGTTGTTGGTGGGATCCGCCCACACCATGGCGTTCTTCTCCGCCTGCGCCGCCGGCGACGCCGCCGCTGCGCCGCCGCCCGGACCTGAGGCCTGCGCGACCCCGGTGATCTGCTCCTTGAGTTTGGGGGCGAGCTTCTCGGCGTCGGCGTAGTGCAGGTAGCGCACGCGCGTGTCGCCGCCGCCGCCCAATGGGGTATCGAGATGCGCGATGAGCGCGCGCACGCGCAGCCGCTGCGACTCCTGGCCGCCGATCAGCACGGTGTTGGAGCGGTCATCCGCCACCACCTTGACGCTGCTGCCCTCGGCGGCGGCGCCCTGGTAGAGCGAGTTGATGACGCGCACGATCTCGGCGGCGGAGGCATTCTGCAGCGGCATGACGTCCGGGTCCTGATTGCCCGCCTGATCGATGCGCTGGATGATGCGGATCATCCGGTTCACGTTGCTGGCGTGATCGGTGATGATCATGATGTTGCCGCTCGGGTAGGCGACCAGCGCCCCGTAGGTCGGCACCATCTGCCGCAGTACCGGCACCAGCTGCACCGCGCTTACGTTCTTGAGCTCGATCACCTGGGTGACGATCTCATCCGAGGTCGGGCTCACGTGATCGGGCAGATCGATCGAGGGGCTGGTCTTGGCCTGCGCGTCCGGCATGATCTTCACGACATTGCCCTGCGGCACGGCGATGAAGCCGTACACCTGCAGGATCGAGAGGAACGCCTCGTAAAAGAGCGGCGGCGACATCGGGGTGGAGGACAGCATCGTCACCTGGGCGCGCACCCGCGGATCGATGATGAAGTTCTTGCCGGTGGCGGCCGCGACGGCCTCCGCCACCTGGGTGATATCGGCGTCCTTGAAGTTCGGTGTGATGCGCTGTCCTGGCTGCGCCGAGGCGATTCCGCCCAGCGTCAGGAGCGCGAGCAGAGCCGGAGCAATTGAGCGAAGGCCTGTCACTGGATGGTTCCCCCGAAAAGAGCGCGCGAGGATCTGTTAAGCGCCTTCCGGCGTCCCCGCCGGCTCCGGCGGCGGCGGTCCGGGGGCGGCGGGAGGTGGTGGCGCCGTGTCCGTGGCTGGAGCGGCCGGCATGCCGCCGGCGCCGGCCGCCGCGGCAGCGCCCGGTACGCCATTTTGGCCCGGTGTGAGCGCGTTGAATCCGCCGGGAGCGAGACCGGTTGCGGTTTCCGCCTCCTGGGCCACCTGCGCGATGTTCAGCGTGAGTTCCTGCTGCTGATTGTTGCGGATCACGGTGACCCGTGCCTCGCTCGCGCTGTTGAGCGTATTGAGGATCGCCTGGCCGCGGTCCTGATCGTCGAGCGGTGTGCCGTTGATCGCGATCACCTCATCGCCCGGTCGCAGGCCGAGACGCGAGAACGCCAGGCGGTTGCGCCCCGGGTAGACGCGAAATCCCTTGACCTTGTCGCCGTCCATTACTGCCTGTGGCCGCAGCAGGTCGGCAATCAGGCCCGGCTGCTCGGTGAGCGCCTTGCGCATGCGCTCGACCACCGGGCTCTCGGTGGGGAGCGAACTCGCAGACGGTGCCGGTGCGGCGCCGGTCGCCTGGTGTGGCAGGGCGAGCGACTCGAGCTGGCCGTTACGGTCGAGGATGACGCGATCGGAATACACCGAATGGAGCTTGACCCCGCCGGCGATGGCGTCGCCAACCGCATGCACTTTTGCAGTCTGTGCGGTGGGTCCGAGGATGGCGAGGCCGTTTTGCGGATCATTGCCGGCGATTATTCCGGTGAGAACGAGCTGCACGCTGGACGGTCGCGCGCTGGCATCATCCTGCTTCGGAGCCGGCGCGGCGCCGAACAGGTGCGCATTGGCGACCGCGCCGACGTCGGCGACCCGTCGCTGGAAGGGTTGTGGCGCGGCAGGACCGGTGCGCGGGGCGCGCCAGGCGCCGGCCAGATCCGTGACGATGAACGCCGCCTGCACGCCAAGCGCGAGCGCCAATACCCAGGTCGCTATGCGCGGCCCTTCGCCGAGCAGCAGCGACCGCCAGCGATCGGACGCGGGCATACCCTCCATCCAGGACGCGGCGTTCATGGGGCCAAAAGCATGTTCTTACTGGAGCTTAGCAAGAGTCCTCGCCGAGCGCGGGACACGCGCCGCGCGGACGGCGCGCGCCGCACACCGCCAGCAATCATACGGGGCTGCTCATAATGCTCATAATGCTCTCAAGCAATTGTTTCTGCAGGACTAACCACACCACATTCTCGCGGGCTTGTGTTGCCGTTTCGCGACCCCTATAAAGCACGTTATGCCCGAGCAGCATCCGGTTCGCCCCGACTCCGGCGTCGGCGTCGTCGTCGAGGAGGCGCAACCGGAGGTCAAGCAACCCCCCCTCTATCAGGTTGTGCTGCTGAATGACGATTACACCCCAATGGAGTTTGTTGTCGATGTGCTCGAAAAGTTCTTCGGCCTGAACCGCCCGAACGCGACCCGCATCATGCTCGAGGTCCACACCAAGGGTAAGGGCGTCTGCGGGGTCTTCACATATGAGATCGCGGAAACTAAGGTGGCACAGGTGACGACCTACTCACGGGACCATCAGCACCCGCTGATGTGCACCCTGGAGCAGGCGTGAGCATCTCGGCAACGATTGAAAGGCTTCGCTGACGTGCTGTCCAACGAACTGGAATACTGCCTGAACGACGCGTTCCACCAGGCACGCGAGGCGCACCATGAGTATCTGACGGTCGAGCACCTGCTGCTCGCCATCCTCGATACTCCGAAGGTGCGCGAGGTGCTGCGCGCCTGTGGCGCGGATCTCTCGAAGCTGCGCCAGGAACTCAAGGAGCACATCGATCAGTCGACGCCCCGCCTCGAGGACGGCGAGGAGCGCGAGGTGCAGCCGACGCTCGGTTTCCAGCGCGTGTTGCAGCGCGCGGTGTTTCACGTGCAGTCGAGCGGCAAGAAAGAGGTCGGGGTGACCAACGTGCTGGTCGCCATCTTCAGCGAGAAGCAGAGCCACGCGGTATTTCTCCTCAACCGCCAGCACGTCACGCGGCTCGACGTGGTGAATTACATCTCCCACGGCCTCTCGAAGATCGCCGAGGAGAAGACCACCGACAAAGAGGACGGGCAGGCCGATGGTGAGCGCGACGCCGAGGGCGGCAGCGCGCTCGAGAAGTACACCACCAATCTCAACCGCATGGCCCAGGAGGGCCGCATCGACCCGCTCATCGGCCGCAAGCTCGAGGTCGAGCGCACGATCGAGATCCTGTGCCGCCGCCGCAAGAACAACCCCCTGTACGTCGGCGAGGCCGGGGTCGGCAAGACGGCGATCGCCGAGGGCCTGGCGCGCCTCATCGTCGAGGGCAAGGTTCCCGAGGTGCTCTCCGATTGCACGCTGTTCGCGCTCGACATGGGCGCCCTCATTGCCGGCACCAAGTACCGCGGCGATTTCGAGAAGCGCCTCAAAGGCGTGATCACCGAGCTGAAGAAGCTGCCGGGCGCGATTCTCTTCATCGACGAGATTCACACCGTGATCGGTGCCGGCGCCGCCTCGGGCGGAGTGATGGACGCCTCGAATCTCATCAAGCCGGTGCTCACCAACGGTGAGATCCGCTGCATCGGCTCGACGACCTACAACGAGTACCGGGGCATCTTCGAGAAAGACCATGCGCTCGCGCGGCGCTTCCAGAAGATCGACGTGGTCGAGCCGTCAGTCGCCGAGACCATCGACATCCTGTTTGGCCTCAAGCCGCGCTTCGAGGAGCATCACGGCATCACCTACGCCGATGATGCGCTGCGGGCGGCCGCGGAGCTCGCCGCGCGGCACATCAACGAGCGGCACCTGCCCGACAAGGCGATCGACGTGGTCGATGAGGCCGGCGCACGCGCGCGCCTCAAGCCGATCGCCGAGCGCGAACCGAAGATCGAGGTGCGCCACATCGAGGACGTGGTGGCGCGCATGGCACGCATCCCGGCGAAGAGCGTCTCGACCTCCGACAAGGAAGTGCTGAAGAACCTCGAGCGCAACCTGAAACTCGTGATCTTCGGCCAGGACAAGGCGATCGAGGCTCTCGGCGCCGCCATCAAGATGGCGCGCTCGGGACTTGGCGAGATGCGCAAGCCCGTCGGCAGCTTCCTGTTCGCCGGTCCCACCGGCGTCGGCAAGACCGAGGTCACGCGACAGCTCGCCATCGCCATGGGCGTGGAGTTTCTGCGCTTCGACATGTCGGAGTACATGGAGCGGCACACCGTGTCGCGCCTGATCGGCGCGCCTCCCGGGTACGTCGGCTTCGACCAGGGGGGGCTGCTCACCGAGGCGATCACCAAGCATCCGCACTGCGTGCTGCTGCTCGATGAGGTCGAGAAAGCGCACCCGGACGTGTTCAACCTGCTGCTGCAGGTGATGGATCACGGCACGCTCACCGACAACAACGGCCGCAAGGCGGATTTCCGCCACGTGATCATCGTGATGACGACCAACGCCGGGGCGCTCGAGATGGCGCGGCCGTCGATCGGCTTCACGCAGTCGGACAACGCGAGTGACGGCCTGGAGGCGATTCGCCGCATCTTCAGCCCCGAATTCCGCAATCGGCTCGATGCCGTGATCCAGTTCGCCGCTCTCGATCCTGCCACCATCGAGCGAGTCGTCGACAAGATGATTCTCGAGGTGGAGGCGCAGCTCGAGCAGAAGGGCGTCAGCATCACGCTCGACGATGCGGCACGCCGCTGGGTGGCCAGTAAAGGCTACGACCCGAAGATGGGTGCCCGGCCGATGGCGCGAACCATCCAGGAGCACATCAAGCGGCCGCTGGCCGAAGAGCTGCTGTTCGGGCGCCTGGCGAACGGCGGCCACGTGCGCGTCTCGGTCACCGAGGATGGCTCGCAGCTCGCGCTGCATTGCGAGCCGGCGCAGGTCCCGACCGTACCCGCGTAGTCTGGTTTGCCGAAATCGCTACCGGCCGCGGTAGATGATGCGGCCCTTGGTCAGATCGTAGGGGGTCATCTCTACGGTGACCGCATCGCCGGTGAGGATGCGGATGTAGTTTTTGCGCATCTTGCCCGAGATGTGCGCGGTCACGACGTGGCCGTTCTTCAGCTTCACCCGAAAAGTCGTGTTGGGCAGGGTCTCGACGACCTCGCCCTCCATCTGAATCGCATCTTCTTTGGACATACGTCCCTTAGTGACCCGGCGGGCGCGAATTGGAGCACAAAGGTCGCTTCAAAGGCAATTTGCGCGCACCGCGCGTGCTCAGGCTAGCGCTGGCGATGGCAGGTCCAGCTGCTCGCGCAGCAGCCGCTGAAACTGCGCGCGCGGAATGGTGCGTGCGCCGAGGCTGCCGAGGTGGCGCGAGTAGAGCTGGCAGTCGATCACGGCAATGCTGTTGCGCAGGCACACCGCTACCAGGTGGGCGAGGGCCACCTTGGAGCCGTCGCGCACCGTGCTGAACATGGACTCGCCGAAAAACACCCCGCCGATGCGCACGCCATAGAGGCCGCCGGCGAGCATGCCGTCCCGCCAGGCCTCGAGGCTGTGCGCGCACCCAAGTCCGTGCAGCGTCAGGTAGGCGGCGCGCATCTCGGAGGTGATCCAGGTGCCCGGGCTCGCGGCGCGCGGCGCGGCGCAGCCATCGATCACGGCGGTGAAATCGCGGTCGATCGTGGTGGTGAAGCCGGCGTTGCGCAGCGTCTTTGCGAGGCTGCGGGTGCGATGGAACTCTTCGGGAAAGAGAACCGCGCGCGGCTCGGGCGACCACCAGAGCACCGGCTGCCCCGGTGAGTACCAGGGGAAGATGCCGCCCCGGTAGGCGGCCAGCAATCGCCCGGGCGAGAGGTCGCCGCCGGCGGCGAGCAGCCCGGGCGGATCCTCGAGCGCCTGCTCAGCCGGCGGGAACCACTCGGGTGCATCGTGCGGCGACAGCCAGGTGACGGTCTTCATGAGGAGGGGCGCGCGCCGCGGCGCTCGCGATACGGCACGTGGCTCTGGACCTCATCGGCGTACAGCTCGACCGCCGTGCCCTCGCGCTCGAGGTACGCGGCGATGGCGGCACGGAATTGCTCATCGGCGATGTAGTGCGCCGACCAGCTGAGCGCGGGCTCGAAGCCCCGGCTCACCTTGTGCTCACCCTGGGTGCCGGGCTCGAAGCGCGCAATGCCGTGCGCGATGCAGAACTCGATCCCCTGGTGATAACAGGCCTCGAAATGCAGGCTGTGATAGTCGGCGGCGGCTCCCCAGTAGCGGCCGTAGAGCGCCTGCGGCGAGCAGAAGAAGATCGCCGTGGCGACCACCTCGCCGCCGTGCATCGCGAGCTTCACCATGAGTGACTGCGGCAGCCGCTGCGCCACCTCGCGGAAGAATGCCGGCGTGAGATAGGGCTCGTGACCGTGACGCAGGAAGGTGTCGCGATGCAGCGCATAGATCCGCTCGATGAGCGCTGCGTCGAGCTCGCCGCCGAAACGCGTCTCGAAGCGCACCCCGGCCTCGGCGACGCGGCGGCGCTCACGGCGCGCCTTTTTGCGCTTCTCGGCCGTGAAGGTGTCGAGATACTCATCGAAGCTCGTGTAGCCACGATTTGTCCAGTGGAACTGGCAGTCACGGCGCAGCAGCCAGCCGCGCCGTGCGCACGCGGCGCGTGCCGGCTCATCGAGAAACAGCGCGTGCACGCCCGAGAGCCCGTGGCTCTCGCTGTCGCGCTCGAGCCCGGCCAGCAGCCGGGCCGCGACTGCGGCCTGGTCGAGGCCCGGCCGCACCAGCAGGCGCGGACCGGTGGCGGGCGTAAAAGGGGTGGCGAGGGTGAGCTTCGGGTAGTAGCGCCTGCCGAGGCGCTCGTAGGCCTGCGCCCAGGAGAAATCGAAGACGAATTCGCCGTAGGAATGCGTTTTCACGTAGGCGGCGGCTGCCGCGGCGAGTCCCTGCTGGTCGTGGATCGCAAGATAGCGCGGCTGCCAGCCGCTCCCCGGACCTACGCAGCCGGTGTGCTCGAGCGCGGCGAGGAACTCGTGACGCACGAAGGGGTGCGCAGCCGCGCTGAGCGCATTCCACTCCCCCGCATCGAGCTCATCGATGCTGGTGCGGACTCGGACCGATTCGCGGGACATGGCGCGGCGCTGGCGGCTCAGCCGTGGCTGCGTGCCTCGAGGGTCTCGAGGTAGCGGTCGGCATCGAGGGCCGCCATGCAGCCGGAGCCGGCGGAGGTGACCGCCTGGCGGTAGACGTGGTCGGCGACATCGCCAGCTGCGAACACGCCGGGGAGGCTGGTCGCGGTGGCATCGCCCTCGAGTCCGCCCTTCACGGTGATATAGCCGCCGCGCATCGCGAGCTGGCCCTCGAAGAGGGCGGTGTTGGGCGTATGGCCGATGGCGACGAACAGCCCCGTTACCTCGACCGTCTGCGGTGCGCCGCCGGTAAGCGCGCGCAGTCGCACGGCGCTGACGCCGGAATCATCGCCCAGCACCTCGTCCACGGTGTGATTCCACACCACCGACATCTTGCCAGCCGCTACTTCACGGAACAGCCGGTCCTGCAGGATCTTCTCCGCGCGCAGCCGGTCACGCCGGTGGACGAGGGTCACGTGGCGGGCGATGTGCGACAGGTAGAGCGCTTCCTCGACCGCGGTGTTGCCGCCGCCGACGACCGCGACCCGCTGGTCGCGAAAGAAGAAGCCGTCGCAGGTGGCACAGGCCGACACGCCGCGGCCGCGGAAGCGCTCCTCGGACGCCAGTCCCAGGTAGCGCGCGCTCGCACCGGTCGCGATGATGAGCGCATCGCAGCGGTAGGTGCCCACTTCACCCGTGAGGGCCAGCGGCCGCGCCGTGAGATCGACCTTCACCAGATGATCGTTGACGATCTCGGTGGCGAAGCGCTCCGCGTGGCGCTTCATTCTCTCCATGAGCGCCGGCCCCTGCAGTCCTTCGACGTCTCCCGGCCAGTTGTCGACGTCGGTGGTCGTCATCAGCTGCCCACCCTGGGCCATGCCGGCGATGAGCAGCGGTGCGCGATTGGCGCGCGCTGCGTACACCGCGGCGCTGTAGCCGGCGGGTCCCGAGCCCAGGATGATCAGGCGGCTGTGGCGGCTTTTCGTGGTGGTCATCTCGGCCATCGGCGCATGGTACCAAGCCCTATAATGTCGCTCGTCTATCTTAAGACGGGCGACAGAAGATTGGCTGAGACCTCGGTTCAGGTCCGAAATGGCTCCCGCCTCACCGCGGCGGTGGCGCGTGCCCTGCGCGAAAGCGTGGTCATCGCGCTCGGCATCCTCGCGCTCACCCTGTTCGTCGCACTGGCGAGCTATGGCCCGAACGACCCCGGGTTCTCGACCGACACCGGCAACGCCGGTCCGGTTCAGAACCGCATCGGAGTGGTCGGCGCCTGGCTTGCCGACGTGCTGTTTTTCCTGTTCGGCTGGCCGGCGTTCCTGTTCCCGCTGGTGCTGGTCGGTGCCGCCTGGGGGCTGCAGCGCCGGGTGCGCGGCGATAACGTCTCGCGGCTCAACACCGCCGTGCGCATCGCCGGTTTCGTGCTGCTGCTCGGGGCGAGCTGCGGTCTCACCACGCTCCACTGGCAGCCTGGCGTGCTGCGCCAGAGCGCCGGCGGGGTGGTAGGGGAGCTCGTGGGCAAGGGTCTTGCGGCCTACCTGGACTTTCTCGGCGCGACGCTGCTGCTGATCGCCGCCTGGATGGCGGGCCTGTCGCTTGCCTTCCACGTGTCCTGGCTCACCGTCATGGACCGCCTGGGTGCGCTCGTCTGGACGGGGGTCGGCGCGCTGCGCTCGCGCCTCGCCTCCTCGCGTACCGCCGCCGAAGGACGCGAGCGGCGCGCGGCGCGCAAGGAGGCGGTGGAGACCGAGCAGAAGAAGTCGGCGACCCGTGCGCCGCCGCGCATCGAGCCTCCCCAGCCGGCGGTCGAGCGCAGCGCGCGCGTCGAGCGCGAGCGCCAGGTCCCGCTGTTCGATCCGCCGAAGGCGAGCGAACTGCCGCCGCTGAAGCTCCTCGATGACCCGCCGGTGCGCGAGCCGCTGTACTCGAGCGAGGCGCTCGAGGCGCTGTCGCGCCTGGTGGAGATGAAGCTCAAGGACTTCGGCATTGAAGCCGAAGTCGTCGCCGTGCAGCCGGGCCCGGTCGTGACGCGCTTTGAGCTGCGACCCGCTCCGGGCGTCAAGGCGAGTCAGATCACCGCGCTCGCCAAGGATCTGGCGCGGGCGCTGTCGGTGCTTTCGGTGCGCGTCGTCGAGGTGATCCCCGGCAAGAGCGTGATGGGGCTCGAGATCGCGAACGAGAAGCGTGAGGTCGTGACGCTCGGTGAGATCATCCGCTCGCGCGCCTACGATGACCTGCACTCGCCGCTGACCCTCGCGCTCGGCAAGGACATCGGTGGCCAGCCGGTGGTGGCCGACCTCAGTCGCATGCCGCACCTGCTCATCGCCGGAACCACCGGTTCGGGCAAGTCGGTGGCGCTCAATGCCATGGTGCTCTCGCTCCTCTACAAGTCCACCGCCGAGCACGTGCGCCTCATCATGATCGACCCGAAGATGCTGGAGCTGTCGGTGTACGAGGGCATCCCGCATCTGCTGGCGCCGGTCGTCACCGACATGAAGCAGGCGGCCAATGCGCTGCGCTGGTGCATCGTGGAGATGGACCGGCGCCACCAGCTGATGGCGGCGCTCGGCGTGCGCAACATCGCCGGCTTCAACCGCCGGGTCAAGGATGCGATCGATGCCGGTAAGCCGATCCGCGATCCGGTGATGATGCAGCGCGCGGCGAACGATCCGAGCATCGATCAGACGCAGATTCTGGACCTCACGCCGCTGCCGTTCGTGGTGGTCATCGTCGATGAGTTCGCCGACCTCATGATGATCGTCGGCAAGAAGATCGAGGAGCTGATCACACGGCTGGCGCAGAAGGCACGCGCCTCGGGGATCCACCTGGTGCTCGCCACCCAGCGGCCGTCGGTCGATGTGATCACCGGCCTCATCAAGGCGAACATCCCGTGCCGCATTGCCTTCCAGGTGTCGGCGCGGGTCGACTCGCGGACCATCCTCGATCAGATGGGTGCCGAGACGCTGCTCGGCCACGGCGACATGCTGTATCTGCCGCCCGGAACCTCGATGCCGACGCGCGTGCACGGCGCGTTCGTCTCGGATCAGGAGGTGCACCGGGTGGTGGATGCGCTGAAGACGCAGCACGCGCCGAGCTACATCGAGGAGGTCCTGTCGGGTCCGCGCGGCCCGATTCCCGGGCTGTCGGGCGAGGAGGAGGCAGCCGAGGCGGGCGGCACGACGGACGCCGAGCAGGATCCGCTCTACGACGAGGCGGTGCGCATCGTCACCACCGAACGCAAACCCTCGATCTCCTACGTGCAGCGGCGACTGAAGATCGGCTACAACCGCGCGGCGCGCCTGCTCGAGGCGATGGAGCTCGCGGGGCTCGTAGGGCAGCTGCAGGCGAACGGTGCGCGCGACGTGCTGGCGCCGGCGCCACCTGAGGACTGAGGCATGTCTGAGGCACCCCGTTCACCGATCATAGGTCTCGCGTTGGCGCTCGTGCTGACAGCACCGCTCGAAGCAGCGCAGTCGGCGCCCGCACCGGCCGCCACGCCGCCGCAGGCTGCCCCGGCTGCGCCCGCCGCTTCCGCGCAGCCCACCCAGCTCGATGTCTACCTCGATCACCTGAAGACCTTGCGCGCGAGCTTCCTGCAGACCCTCGCCGACGGCCAGGGGCGCGAGATCGACCGCGCCAGCGGCACGATCGTGGTGCAGCGGCCGGGGAAGTTTCGCTGGGAGATCCATCCGCAGGCATCCGCCGGCGGGGCCAGCACCGCGGGTGGCGGCGCGGCGAACGCCGGCCAGCTGATGGTGTGCGATGGGCGCAACTTGTGGTTTCTCGACCGCGATCTCAATCAGGTCACGGTGAAGCCGGTGGACGGCGCGCTGTCGGCGACGCCGGCGATGCTGCTGTCGGGCGCGGTCGACGTGCGCAAGAACTTCACGATCAGCGCGGCCGGGGAGCGGCAGGGGCTCGAGTGGGTGCTGGTCGAGCCGCAGGGCGCCGAGGCGGATTTTCGCGAGGCGCTGTTCGGCTTCGATCACGGCGAGCTCAAGCGGATGATCCTCGAGGACAAGCTCGACCAGACGGCGACGGTGATCTTCGACAAGATCGAGCGCAACGTGCCGGTGAATGCCGCGGAGCTGAGCTTCACGCCGCCCGCCGGGGCGGACGTGATCGGAACGCCGCGCAAATGAGCCTCGCCGTGGCCGAGACGCTGCGGCCGCTCGCGGACCGCATGCGGCCGCGGTCTCTCGAGGAGTTCGTCGGCCAGCGCCACCTGCTCGCGCCCGGCAAGCCGCTGTATGCCAGCATCAGGGCCGGACAGCTGCACTCGCTGATCCTCTGGGGGCCGCCGGGTACCGGCAAGACGACGCTCGCGCGCCTGATCGCCAAGACCGCCGACGCCGAATTTCTGGCGCTGTCGGCCGTGATGGCCGGCGTGAAGGACATCCGCGCCGCGGTCGAAGCGGCGCGCGCCACCCGTGCCGCCAGCGGGCGCTCGACGCTGCTGTTCCTCGATGAGGTGCATCGCTTCAACAAGGCCCAGCAGGACACCTTCCTGCCGTACCTCGAAGACGGCACGCTGACCTTCATCGGCGCTACCACCGAGAATCCGTCGTTCGAAGTGGTGAGCGCGCTGCTGTCGCGGGCCCGGGTCTACGTGTTGAAGCCATTGTCCGAGGAAGACCTGCGGGCGCTGCTCGCGACGGCGCTCGGCGACGTGGACCGCGGGCTCGGTGCCGAGCACATCGTGGCGGAGCCCGAGGCGCTTGAGATGATCGCGCACGCCGCCGATGGTGATGCGCGCCGCGCGCTCAACATGCTCGAGCTCGCCGCCGGCCTGGCGCAGGCCGCGGCTACGCCGCAGGCGCTCGGCGTGGCGCAGGCGCGTGAGGTTGCCAGCAACGGCTACCGCCGCTTCGACAAGGGTGGCGACCAGTTCTACGAGCAGATCTCGGCGCTTCACAAGGCGGTGCGCGGCACCGATCCGGACGCGGCACTCTACTGGCTGTGCCGCATGCTCGATGGCGGCTGCGATCCGCGCTACATCGCACGGCGCGTAGTGCGCATGGCGAGCGAGGACCTGGGACTGGCCGATCCGCGCGCGCTGTCGCTCAGTCTCGATGCCTGGGAGGCCTACGAGCGGCTCGGCAGTCCCGAGGGAGAGCTGGCACTCGCCACCGCGGTCGTGTATCTCGCCTGCGCACCGAAGAGCAACGCCGTGTACGTGGCGATGGGCGAGGCGATGGCAGACGTGGCCGAGTTCGGCACGCTGCCGGTGCCACTGAAGCTGCGCAACGCTTCCACGCGTCTGATGAAGGAGCTCGGCTACGGACGTGAGTATCGCTACGCACACGACGAGCCGCAGGCCTTTGCAGCCGGGGAGCGCTACCTGCCGGAGGAGATGCCGGATCGGCGATACTATCGCCCGGTTCCCCGCGGCCTCGAGCTGAAGATCGGCGAGGCGCTGGCACGACTGCGCAGCCACACACCCGGAACGAAAGGCAGCGAGTGATCGATCCAAGACAGCTGCGCAACGAGCCGGAGGCGGTGGCGCGCAATCTGGCGCGCCGCGGTTACGCGCTCGACGTGGCGGCGCTCAAGGCGCTCGAGGAGAAGCGCAAACCCGTGCAGGTCGAGGTCGACCGGCTGCGCGCCGAGCGCAACGCCAACGCCAAGGCGGTCGGCATGGCCAGGGGGCGGGGCGAGGATGGCGCCGCCCTGATCGCGCGCGGCGAAGCGCTCATCGCGGAGCTGTCCGCCGCGGAGGGGCAGCTCGAGGGCGTGCAGGCGGAGCTCGAGCAATGGCAGCTGGGGCTGCCCAATCTGCTGCATGACTCGGTGCCCGATGGCCGGGACGAGAGTGCCAATGCCGAGGTGCGCCGCTGGGGCGAGCCGCGCCGCTTCGACTTTGAGGTGCGCGATCACGTGGCGATCGGCGAGCGCCTCGGTGGGCTCGACTTCGAGGCCGCGGCGCGCATCTCCGGGGCGCGCTTCGTCGTGATGCGCGGTGCCGTGGCGCGACTGCACCGCGCGCTCTCACAGTTCATGCTCGACCTGCATACCCGCGAGCACGGCTACACCGAAGTGTACGTGCCGTACCTGGTGCGCCCGGAGGCGCTCGTCGGCACCGGACAGCTGCCGAAGTTCGAGCAGGACCTGTTCGCGGTGCGCGGCGAGCCGAGCTTCTTTCTCATTCCAACCGCGGAAGTTCCGGTCACCAACCTGGTGCGCGAGCAGATCGTGGCGGCCGAGCGGCTGCCGCTGAAGTTCGTGGCGCACACGCCGTGCTTCCGCTCCGAGGCGGGCGCTGCCGGCAAGGACACCCGCGGCATGATCCGCAACCACCAGTTCGACAAGGTCGAACTGGTGCAGATCGTGCGGCCGCAGGACTCCTACGCGGCGCTGGAGGAGCTCACCGGGCACGCCGAGAGCGTGCTGCAGCAGCTTGGGATCCCGTATCGGACCGTGCTGCTGTGTGCCGGCGATACCGGCTTCGGCGCCGCCAAGACCTACGATCTGGAGGCCTGGCTCCCCTCCCAGCAGCGCTACCGCGAGATCTCCTCGTGCAGCAACTTCGAGGCCTTCCAGGCACGGCGGCTGCAGGCGCGCTGGCGTAATCCGCAGGACAAGAAGCCCGAGCACGTGCACACGCTCAACGGTTCGGGGCTGGCCGTCGGCCGCGCGCTGGTGGCACTGCTCGAGAACTATCAGAACGCGGACGGCTCGGTCGAAGTGCCGGCGGCGCTGCGGCCGTGGCTCGGCGGCCTGGCACGGCTCGTGGCGTAGCGCGCCGCGTGTCGGTGCGGCGTTGGGGATTCATATATATGAGCGCTGCGGGGCGTAGCCGCGCAGCGCCGCAGCGCGTGCGGTACCGGTGAACGGCGCGACAGTCACCCGGCGCCAGTTCGTGCTGGTGGCCGCCGCTGCCGGTGGGGCGCTCGTTGTCGGGGTTGCGGCGCTGCATCTGCGGCGCCGCGGCGCCCCCGGTCGCAGCGCCGGTGTGTTGAACGCCTTCGTGCGCGTTGGCCCCGATGAGCGCATCACCCTCGTGATGCCCAAGGTGGAGATGGGGCAGGGCACCTATACCTCGCTCCCGATGCTGATCGCCGAGGAGCTCGAGGTTGACTTGAGCGCAGTGAGTCTCGAAGCGGCGCCTCCCAACCCTGAGGTGTACGGGTTCGTACCCGATCCGTCCGCCGATGAAGGGCTCAAGTGGGACCAGTCAACCGGCACCTCGCTCTCCATCATTCAGTGCTGGACGCCACTGCGCCAGGCCGGCGCGATCGCCCGCCTCATGCTGCTGCAGGCGGCCGCCAGGCGCTGGCGTGTGCCGGTGGGAAGCTGCCGCGCCCAGAGCGGCGCGGTGCTGCATCCATCTTCCGGCCGGCGTCTCACCTACGGCACACTCGCCGCGGCGGCCGCGGAGCTGCCCGTGCCAGCGCCGCCGCCGCTCAAGACGCCGCAGGAATTCCGCCTCATAGGCCGCGCCACGCCGCGCCTCGACACGCCGCAGAAGGTCGACGGCAGCGCACGCTTTGGCATCGACGTGCGGCCCCCGAGCGCCAAAGTGGCCGTCATTGCGCTGTCGCCCGTTAGCGGCGGCAGCGTCGCGACCAGCGACGATGATGCGGCGCTCGCGGTGCGCGGCGTGCGGCAGATCGTCAACGAGGGCGAGCTGCTCGCCGTCGTGGCGGATGACACCTGGGCGGCGATGAAGGGTATGCAGGCACTCGCGCCGAGCTGGAACGACGGTCCAAACGCCGCGGTCCAGCAGGCGGCGCTGGTCGCCGAGCTCGAGCGCGCGGCCCGCGAGCCGGGCGCGCTCGCGGGCAGCAAGGGAAAGGCTGGCGCCGCGGCGCAGGCCGTGACGCACGTCGAGGCCACCTATCACCAGCCGTTTCTCGCGCATGCGACCCTCGAGCCGATCAACTGCACGGTTGACTGGCGCGAGACGGAGTGTGAGATCTGGACCGGCACTCAGGCGCCCGATCGTGCGGTCGACAAGCTGGCGGCTCTCAACCTCAAGCCCGAGCAGATCATCCTGCACAACCAGCTGATCGGCGGCGGCTTCGGCCGCCGGCTCGAGGTCGATGGCGTGGTGCTGGCCGCGCGCGTGGCGCGCCACGTGCAGGGTCCGGTGCAGGTGCTGTGGACCCGCGAGCAGGATATCCGCCACGATCGTTATCGACCTTACTACGTCGACCATCTGTCGGCATCGCTCGATGCCCACGGCCGTCCGGTGAGCTGGCATCACACCATCGCAGGGGCGGGCCTGTGGGCGCTGTATTACGGCGAGGCGACCGTCAAGAACGGCGTCGACCTGGACGCCGTCACCTCGGCGCTGGATCTCGCCTACCCGCTCGAGAACACCGAGGTGCGCTTCGTAAGGCACGATCCGCAGGGCGTGCCGACCGGCTGGTGGCGCGGCGTCGGCGCAACGCGCAGCGTATTTGCCGTCGAGAGTTTCGTCGATGAGCTGGCGACGGCGGTACAGCAGGATCCGGTGAGCTTTCGCCGCGCGCTGCTCAAGGATGCGCGCATGCTCGCGGTGCTCGAGCTGGCCGCGGATCGCGCCGGCTGGGGAACTGCGCTCCCGGCCGGCAGCGGTCGCGGTGTGTCGCTGCAGCTGGCTTTCGGCAGCTACCTGGCACAGGTTGCGGAGGTCGGCATGGATGCGCAGGGCCACCCCAGGGTGGCACGCGTCGTGTGCGCGATGGACTGCGGTCAAGTGGTCAATCCGGCCGGGGTGCGCGCCCAGCTCGAAGGCGGCGTGACGTTCGGCCTGAGCGCGGCGCTGGGCAATGAGATCACCATCGCCAACGGGCGCGTACAGCAGGGAAACTTCGATGATTTTCCTCCACTGCGCATGGGCGATGCGCCCAAGGTGGAGGTGCACCTGATTCGCAGCGGCGAGAGCCCCGGTGGCGTTGGCGAAACCGGCACCGCCTGCGTGAGCGCGGCACTCTGCAACGCCATCTACGCCGCCACCGGCAAGCGCGTGCGCACGCTGCCGGTGCGCCGCGGCCTTCGCGCTTGAGGTTGACGCGCTGTTGTGACTAAAGTGCCGCACCGCCCCCGGCGGCACAACAATCGTCCAAGAGTCAGGAGGGGATTCTATGCGGCGTGCCCATCGCAGGATCACTACGTCCGGCCTTATCCCCTTCGGGGTTACGGCGCTGCTGGCACTTGCCTGCACGCCGCACGCAGCACCCGCGCAGCAGGCACCGCCGGCACAGGCGGCCGAAGAGGCGCCGGCCCCGGCCGGGCTGCAGGAAGTGGTGGTCACGGCGACGCGCCGCGAGCAGAGCCTGAGCAAGGTGCCGATCAGCGTCACCGCGCTTACCCAGGAGAGCCTCGATGACCGCGGCATCAAGGACTTCTCCGAGGTGGCGCGCTTCACGCCGGGCGTGAACTTCGACAACTCGGGCACCAACAACATCTCGATCCGCGGCATCTCCGGCACCGGCGGGGCCGGCACCACGGGCATCTACATCGACGACACGCCGATCCAGATGCGTGCGCTCGCCTTCAGCCCCGATGAGGCGTTGCCGAAGTCCTTCGACGTCGACCGCGTCGAGGTGCTGCGCGGCCCGCAAGGTACCCTCTTTGGCTCGGGCTCCGAGGGCGGCACGGTGCGCTACATCACCACGCAGCCGAGCCTCACCAAGACGAGCGTCTACGCGCGTGCCGAGGTCTCGACCACCGAAGGTGGCGATCCGAGCTACGAGGCGGGTGTGGCGGCCGGCGGCCCGCTCATCGACGGCGTGCTCGGTGCGCGCGTCACCGTCTGGTACCGGCGCGATGGCGGCTGGATCGACGACATCGATCCCTACACGCTCGCGCTCGTTGAGCACAATGCCAACCACGAGGAGAGCGAGCTCGTGCGCCTCGCCTTGCTGTGGGCGCCGGACTCGCGCTGGCGAATTACGCCGAGCCTCTATTACCAGGATCGCCAGCGTCACGACATCTCGAACTACTGGCCGCTGTACTCGAATCCGGGCAGCGATCGTTTCGTGGACGCCGACCCGACGCTGCACAACAACCCCGACCAGTTCTATCTGCCGGCGCTCAAGATCGACGGCGACCTCGGCAAGGTGGAGCTGATCTCCAACACCTCCTTCTATCATCGCGAGAACCAGACCGGCTACGACGGCACGCTCTACAACCTCGGCTACTACCAGACGCAGAACGCGGCGCCGATCTTCCTCGACAATCCGGCCGCGGGCAGCACCTGGCTGGTGCCGTTCCCGCTCCTGGATGCCAACGGCCTGCACGTGCCGGGGCTCGACTATCGCGCGCCCGCGACCATCGACAACGGTCAGGAGAACCTCACGCAGGAGATCCGCCTGCAGTCCTCAGATGCGGACGCCAAGCTGATCTGGACTGCAGGGCTGTTTGCCAACGAGAACCGCCAGACCTACTTCGAGCAGATCCACGACCCGATGCTTGGCCAGCTCACCAACGTGGTGTTCGGGGATCCGAATTTCACCGACTACTTCTGCTATCTCAATGCAGCCGGGCAGTGTACCGGTCCCGATGGCTACGTTCCCGGGTATGGCACCGACTCGTATTTCCTGCATACCGCTTCCAAGGATGAGCAGATCGCGGCGTTCGGCGAGCTCACCTATGGGTTCACCGAGCGTCTCAAGCTGACGGTCGGGGCGCGCGAATCGCATATGAAATATTCGTTCGACACCTACACCGGCGGCCCGCAGCTGTACGCACCGCCGCGCGCCGGCACGGGCGATATCAGCGAGAATGCCTTTACGCCCAAGGTGAGCCTGCAGTTTCAGGAAGACCCGAGCGATATGTACTACGCCACCTACGCGAAGGGCTTCCGTCCGGGCGGGGCCAACAACCCGATACCGAATGCGGCCTGTCCGACGGACTTCGCCAACTTCGGCATCCAGACCGATCCCGGAACCTTCAGTTCCGACTCGGTGAACAGCTACGAGGTCGGCGCCAAGAACAACTTCAACAATCGTGTGCGGCTCGCGACCAGCATCTACTACATTCAGTGGAACAACATCCAGCAGCTGATCGTGCCACCGGTGTGCCAGATCTCCTTCATCGCCAACACCGGCAACGCGGTCGCCAAGGGCGCGGACCTGCAGGCGGACGTGTCGTTTACCGACAACTTCACCATGGAGCTCGCCACCGGCTACACCGAGGCGCGCTACACCTCGAACTTCAGCTTCGCGCCGCCGTGCGGACCGGGCGGCCAGCCGGCAGGTGGCGCGCTGTGCGCGCTCAATGCCAACCCGCTGGTCGCCAACGGTGATGCCATCATCGGTGCGAGCAGCGAGACGGGCGGCGGCGCGCCGACCTCGCCATTCACCGCCTCCCTCGGGTTCGAGTACCACTTCACCATCGCCACGCATGAGAGTTTCCTGCGGGCCGACGCCGAGTATCAGGGGCGCGCCAAGTGGCTGACGGCCAACGAGGACGTCGGCAGCTCGCAGTACGATCCGGCGAACTTCGTGCTGCCGGCCACGACCTTCGCGAGCATCCGCGGCGGCATGCAGTTCGGCGGCTGGTCGGTACAGGGATTCGTCGACAATCTCTTCAACACACACGACCTGACCGATTACAACTACACGATCTGCAGCAACCCCGGCGCGCCGCCGGGCATCGCCTGCGTGCCGACCACTCCGGGCGCGAGCCGCCTCGAGCGCGCCTACACGTTCCGGCCGCGCACCATCGGGGTGACGATGATCCTGCGCCAGTAGCGGGGCGTATCAGTACTTGTCGGCGGGAGCCGGACCGCTCGCCGCGAGCGCGCTCACCACCTCGCGGCGAGTCTCGAGCACATTGGCGAGCGGCAAGTGGCGCACCGCCGTGACCTCCGTCACCGTGAACGGCGGCGGCGCCGGGCCGGTGGCGCCGGCAGGCGGGTAGGTCACTGCCAGCCAGTTGAGCACCGCCGTCAGCTGCGCATCGCTCAGTGCCGAGTTGGCCGCCCCGGGGACGCGCAGCAGGTAGTCGCGTCCGGCGGGGCTGCGCATGAAGAGGGTGAGCGCGCCGGCGAGCGGCGGTACCTTGCCTGGCACTCCCTGCGCCTGCTCGCCGTGGCAGCCCATGCAGTAGAGCATGTAGTCCTGTTGCGGGCTGGCGTGCGCCGCCGGTGGCAGTATCGAGGCGAGCGTGAGGGCAGTGAGCGCCGCGAGCGCGCGGCCGGTCACTTCTCGGCGACTCCCAGGATCACCGACACCGTGCAGTGATAGTTCGACTCGGAGTTCGCCATGCACCAGTTGAGGTCGTTGTTGCGCGACGGGCGGTAGAGCGGCTTCTCGCGCTCGTTGCGGGCGCACTCGCAGGTGCCGCAACTCGTCTTCCCGCAGCAGTCGTTGTAGGACACGATGTAGTCGCGGCCGTCGCCCGGATTGTGACAGGTGCCGACCCAGGTGATGGGTGAGGAGCCGGTACCCGGCGGGCAGGAGGTCGAGGTGCCGCCGCAGCAGGCGCACAGGTAGCCATCGATGGCACAGTACTTCCAGTACTCACAATGCTCCGGCCCCGGGGCTTTGCCCTTGCTCTCCGCGGCGCTGGCGCGGCTGGCACGATCGATCGGCAACAGCGGCAGCAGCGCCGCTCCGGTCAGCGCCTGCCCGAGCGTCGCGATGAGACTGCGCCGCGACGTGCGGTGGGCGAGGGAGCGTGCGGAGCGTTCAAACAGCCGGTCGATTGTGCGCATGCGATTTCGGCCCTCAAGGGGTCAGCAGCTGCCAGGGAGTCTGTCCGACAGCCTTCTCAACGTGGCGAACGCGGCCGGTCGCTGCATCGAGGACGGCGAGGTCCGCGGCGTCGGTGGCGAGGAACAGCAGCGGCTCGGGGTCCTGCGAAACCTCCAGCGCCAGCACCGGCCCGATACCCGCAGCTTTCATCGACCAGCGTGATACCCGCTTGTGTGTCGTGAGGTCGAACACCCAGAGCTCGGTACCGCCATCCTTGTGAGTTTCCTCGCCGCCGCGGTGCATCGGGACGAAGAGCTTCCCGAGCGTGCGGTGGATCGCGCCGACCTGCTCGCCGCCCGGCCGCCAGTCGCCGCGCTCGGCAGGCGTCACCAGCGACCACGGCGTCGCGAACACCGGCTGCGGTCCGCTCAGGTCTACTTCGTGCAACTCACCGAGGAACGACAGGAAAGCGAAGCCCTTGGCCGTGCGGATCCCCTGCACGAACACCGGATCCTTGTCCGGATCGAAGAACGGCGCGGACATGGAGCGCGAGGCCTCATGGCCCTGCGCATCGAGAGTGACGGTCAGGAGGCGCCCGCTCTCGCAGAGCGAGGAGACGCGATTCGGTCCCGACGGAATGACCAGCACGCAGCCCGCCGTGTCGATCTCTGCGAGCACCGTACCCTTGGCAGGATCGAGTACCCCGAAGGAGGCCGCCGGCGTCATGTAGGCCACATACACGAAGTGGCCATCGTCGCTATAGGCGATGTTGAACAGCGTCGGCACGGCCTGCAGCCGCTTCGGCGGCAGCACGATCTCGTGTGTGGTCGCGAGCGTCGAGTTGTCGGTGAACTCCACGACATCGGTGCGCGTGCCGTGGCTGCCGCGGGCGAAGTAGGTCGTGGTCACGACCAGGGTCGAACGGTCGGGCGACAGATTGAATCCGGGGTTGAAGCCCGCGCCGACCTGCCCGAGGCGGCGGTACGTATCCCCATCGAAAAGATGCACGCGCCCGTCGATCTCGTTGCCGAATGCATAATCGACCACGTACACCCAGTGCGGGCTGTGCGGTGGCAGATGCTCGATGGTCAGGTGCTCGGCCGGCAGCGGCGGGGGCGGCGCGGCGCACAAAGGGCTGCTCGCGAGCGCCAGGCCGAGCATCGCTGCGCAACGCGCCAAGGACTGCATGCGCTACCCCCTGAGAAACGCACCCTTAAGATCGCCAGCGAGTCTGTCACAATGCGGTGCACGGCGGAAGCTGCGATGCGGCGCACTTGGACACGCGACGTTGACCGGCGCGGCGCGCTGCTTATAGAGTCCGGCGCGGTGCGGTCATACGATCCGCCCATACAGAAATGATCGATTGTCGATAGGGGGCGAAGCGATGCAGGCCGGCTCGGCGCAGTCGCTGTGGGCTGCGACCGCCAGCGCGGCTCCGGCGCTCACCTCGCTCGCCGGCGCGCTGCGCGCCGACGTGGCCGTTGTCGGCGCGGGCTTCACCGGCCTGTCCGCGGCGCTGCATCTCGGCATTGCCGGTCGCGCGGTCGCGATCATCGAGGCTGCAGGGCTCGGCGAGCGCGCCTCAGGGCTCAACGGTGGCCAGGTTATCCCCGGGGTGAAGGCTGACCCCGATTCCCTGGAGGAGACCTTCGGACCGCGGCGCGGTGCGCGCCTCGTGGCGGCGGTCGCCTCGGGACCTGATCTCGTGTACGAGCTCATCGCGCGGCACGCCATCGCCTGCGATGCGGTGCGCAGCGGCTGGATCCAAGCCGCCACCTCCGAGCGCACGCTCGGGCAGCTGGATACGCGCGTCGCGCAATGGCGGCAGCGCGGGGCGGCAATCGAGCTGCTATCGGCTGCGGCCGTGGCGCAGCTCACCGGGACCGCGAGCTATTGCGGCGGCTTGCTCGATCGACGCGGCGGTACCGTTCAGCCTCTTTCCTATGTGCGCGGGCTCGCGGCTGCGGTGCTGCGTGGCGGCGGGCGGATCTTCGCGCACAGCCCGGCGCTGCAGCTCAGGCGCGCGGCACGCGAGTGGCGCATCGAGACGCCGCACGGCAGCCTCAGCGCGCCGAGCGTGATCGTTGCCACCAATGCCTACAGCGGCGCGCTGATCGGCGCGCTGCGCCGGAGCATCGTCACCGTGCCTTCCTTCCAGGTGGCGACCGCACCGCTGCCCGCGGCGCTGCTTGCCACGATCCTGCCCGGCGGCCAGGCAACCTCCGACACGCGCCAGTTGCTGCGGTACTTCCGGCTGGATGCGGGCGGGCGCTTCGTGCTCGGCGCGCGCGGCGTGTTTGGCGCACAGCCGGGGCCGAACAGCTCGCGTCACCACTACCGCGCCGTGCGCGAGCTGTTTCCGCAGCTCGCAGGCCTTAGCTTCGAATACCACTGGGGCGGCCTGGTGGCGATGACCGCGGATCACCTGCCGCACCTGCACGAGCTCGCACCGGGGCTGCTCGCCGGGCTCGGCTACAACGGCCGCGGAGTTGCGATGGCGACGCTCATGGGACGGCTGCTGGCGCAGCGCACGCTCGGCATGTCGGACGAGGAGCTCGCCTTTCCGGTGACGCCCGTGCGGCCCATCCGGTTGCACGGCGCGGCGAGCCTCGCCGCGCGCACCGCCATCCAGTATCTTCGTGCGCTGGAGCTCGTCACGCGCACGCGCGACCGACTGCGGGGGAGATCGTCGTGGACCTGACCAAAGCGGTGGTGGCGGTTCTCATCGTGATGAACATCGCGTTCGTCATCGGCTGGGTGGTGGCGGTACGGCGCCACGGCCTGCACGGTCGCCCGCAGCTCGCGGACGCCGCCATCGGTGCCGTGACCACCTTCCTCGATACGCTCGGCATCGGCTCGTTCGCGCCGACGACCGCACTCCTCAAATTCCGCGGCAAGGTGGCGGATGAGCTGATTCCCGGCACGCTAAACGTGGGTCTCAATACCGCGGCCTTCATCGAGACGTTCCTCTTGATCCGGATCGTTGAGGTGCAGCCGGCGCTGCTCGCCTCAATGGTGGCGGCTTCGGCGCTGGGAGCCTGGCTCGGCGCTGGAGTCGTGAGCCGGATGCCGCGCCGCTCCATTCAGCTGTTCATGGGGTTCGCGTTGCTGCTCGCCGCCGCCTTCTTCGCGATGAAGAACCTGGGCGCGTTCCCGGCCGGTGGGCTCGCCATTGGCCTCACGGGCTGGAAATTCCCGTTCGCGGTCGCGGTCAGCTTCGTGCTCGGGGCACTGATGTGCGTCGGCATCGGCAACTACGCTCCGCTCATGATTCTCCTGTCACTGCTCGGTATGGCACCGCTCGCGGCCTACCCCATCATGATGGCGAGCGATGGACTCTTGCAGCCGATGGCGAGTCTCGGATTCTTCCGCACCGCCCGCTTCTCGCACGTCGCCTCCCTCGGACTCACGCTCGGCAGCATGGTCGGCGTGCCGGCGGCGGCCGTGATTCTCAATTACGTGCTGCAGCACAACTCGGTGACGCCGATCCGCTGGCTGATCACCGTCGTCGTGATCTACGCATCGGTGTCGATGCTGCGTTCGGCATGGCGCGAACGTGGCGCCTCCAGCGCCGCGGCAGCCGTCGGCGGCTGAGCCGGCCGCGCAGCGAGAACGGCGCGGAATCCGGTGCGCACCGGATTCCGGCCGACGGGCGCGTTAGGGGTAACGCCCGTTTTTCAACCGATCGCCCATCCCATGCGTACCGCGGCGAGATATTTCCCCACCGCCGGACGCTGCGCTTCGTTCGAGGTATGCCGGTGCATGCATGCAAGCGAGGCCGCCGCCAGCGGCCGCACGCTCGTGTAGGCCCCGGCCACGATAGCCCCGAATGCCAGATTGATCAGCAGAGATCCAAAGATCGCCCAGCCCGCGAGCCTCATGGTGCCCTCCCAGACAGCGTGGCCTCGCTGATATGAGACACCGGGCTGGCGAAGGGTTTAAAGCGCGTGCCGACGGACTCGCCCCTGTCTCCAACGGACTCGTCCCCACGGCCCCGGCGACCGTGCAGCCGGGGGCAGGATGTTACGATGGCATGACACAACACCCGCCTGCTGCGGCCCGGGAACGCCGATGTCGAAGTTGCACGAAGTCGAGATTCACCGTCTGCGCCCGACCCAGATCACGGTCGGAATGATCGAGGTGCAGGACAAGCGCGCCAAGCTCGAGGCCATGAAAAAACACGAGCAGCAGGATTTCCTCCTCAACCACCTGATCCCGGCGGTGTGGGGGCCGGACGGGAAGCTTTACATCACCGATCACCATCACCTCGGAA
This sequence comes from Steroidobacteraceae bacterium, assembly GCA_035568235.1. GTDB lineage: Bacteria > Pseudomonadota > Gammaproteobacteria > Steroidobacterales > Steroidobacteraceae > 13-2-20CM-66-19. Next base: position 38,253 of record DATMOK010000021.1, read on the forward strand.
GGGCGGCGGAAGAGGCCGGCATCGAAAGCGGGTTTTTCTGTGTCGAGGACGATCTCTCCAAGGTGCCGATCGCGCAGTTCTGGCCGCGGATGAGTGCGGCGCACTGGGCACATCCCATCGACCAGCACGGCAATCTCTGCTCCTTTGAGATGATCCCCGATCACCTCGCCAAGCTCATCGACGATCCGTACCGCTCGCTCGCCGGCTACGTGCGCGACGCCGGGGGCTACGACAAGGCACCGGTGGCGTTCTGCGAGTTCCAGTGGGCAGAGTTTTTCCGGACGCGCATCGTCATCGGTCCGACGCGTGCAGATTTCCTAACGGCTGTCGCGGCGGCTCTGAAGCTTGCCGCCTCGCCGGCGGCTGCGGAGCTGCCGGGCTACAAGGGACCGGCGAAGTGAGGCGCGCTGCCTGTTAGAATCGCCCTAAGCGGTTGATTCGACAGAGCGGAGAGGTGGCAGAGCGGTTGATTGCACCGGTCTTGAAAACCGGCAAGCTCGCAAGAGCTTCGGGAGTTCGAATCTCCCCCTCTCCGCCACGCCGAGTTTGAATCGCTTGCGACTCCGTCTATTTCGTCTTGATCGAGCCGTCCTTATCTATATCGAAGTTGACCGTCTGACCAGTAGTGTTGGTCGCCGAGCCGATCCAGTCAGGTCCGTTCTTGTGCAGACCCACAACGTTGGAATAGCCATGCTGATTCAGCAGCTGCGTGACCTGATCCTGGTCGAGCGAAGCGGTTCCGACGTAGTCCTTTTCGGTCTTCGCACCGCCGCCAAATACCGAGCATGCGCCCAGCAGCATGAGACACATGACGATTGGCAGATTTCGCATGGCAACGCACTCCTCGCACAAAACCTAGGGCGCTCAACGTAAGGGAGCAGCGCGGCGGCCGCCATAAGACCCCCGGCTAAGCGGCGAGCTTGCCTGCCCGGAGTTGCGTAGGCTCATTCTTACAGGCAGGTGCCCTGCCTTACGCTCGTGTAGCGCCATCTGGCAGTGCAGCCACGACCATCGCAGGGGTGTATGCACGTGTAAGATTGGCTTAAACGTGAGCCGGGGCTTCGAGAAAGCCGCCGAGTCCACCAATAACAGTCGGGGGGTAACACCATGAGGCGACGGGATTTCTGTGGCATGGCGGTTGCGGCCGCCGCGGCCTCGTGGCTGCCGGTCGGGCGATTGGCCGCGGCGGCTGCGGGAGATGCTCCGCAGGGAGGGGACATCCGCGCCCTGAAGCTCTCGGGCGCGGAGACGACGATCCAGAGCGCGGCGGTACGCGAGCTGCGGTCGAGCCTCAAGGGCACGCTGCTCAGTCCCGGGGAGGAGGGGTATGACACCGCGCGCCGCGTCTGGAACGGGATGATCGACAAGCACCCGGCGTTGATTGCACGGTGTGCCGAAAGCGCCGATGTCGTGCGCGCCGTGACGTTTGCCCGGGAACGCGAGCTGTTGCTCGCCGTCCGCGGCGGCGGTCACAGCTTCCCGGGCTACTCGACCTGTGAGGGCGGACTGCTGATCGATCTGTCGCCCATGCGCTCGGTGGTCGTGCGACCCGACGCCCGGACCGCGGTCGCCGCCGGCGGCGCGTGGGGAGCGCACGTCGATGGCGAGACGCAGATGCACGCCCTGGCTACCACGCTCGGGCAGATCTCCAACACCGGAATCGCGGGGCTCACTCTCGGCGGTGGTTTCGGCTGGCTGTCACGGCGTTTCGGTCTGGCCTGCGACAACCTGCTCAGCGTCGAGCTCGTGACCGCCGACGGCAAGGTACGGCGTCTCAGCGAGCACGATGAGCCGGATCTGTTCTGGGCGATACGCGGCGGTGGCGGAAACTTCGGTGTCGCGACCTCCTTTGAATATCGGCTCCATCCGCTTAGTCCCACCGTGATCGCCGGCCACGTAGACTTCCCGCCCGGGCAGCTGAGGGATGCCATCGAGTTCTACACTGCGCTCATAACGAAAGCACCGCGCGAGCTCAGCGTCGACCTGAGCCTCGCGCCGAGCACCGACGGCAAGGTTGCCGCGCAGATCTACGTGGTCTACTCCGGAGACGAGCGCAGCGCCGGCAAGGTGCTCGAGCCTTTGCAGCACTTCGGCAAGCCGACCCAGAACACGATAGGACGCCAGAGCTACCTCGCCGTGCAGACCCAGTTCGACTCGCCGCCGCTGAATCCCAAGCGCGAATACCTCAAAGGCGGGTTTGTGAGCGAGTACTCGCCGCAGCTCGTCAGCTTCCTCAGCGAGCAGCTCCGGCCGGACGTCGAGCTCGGCATGGGCATGTACTTCCAGAGCGCCAACGGCGCGGTGTGCGACGTGGCACCGACGGCCACGGCATTTTCCCATCGGGCGGCCATCGCCAACATGATGCTGGCCGGCTCGTGGAAGGACCCCTCGCAGGATGAGCCAGGGCGCAAAGCGATTCACGACACCTGGAACAAACTGGTGCCGTTCACCGAGGGCTACTACGTCAACCTGAACGATGCCGACCCCAAGGGAGTGGGCGGCAACTACGGGCCGAACTACAGCCGCCTCGCCGCCCTCAAGCAGCAGGTCGACCCGCTGAATCTCTTTCGGCTGAACGCGAACATCAAGCCCGCCTGAAGCGGGTCAGTCCGCGCGCCTCGGGAGAGCGGAGTTGCTCTCCCGAGGCATCCCATCATGGGGTGAGATCACTCATCATCCCTGAACAGGAAGGGTAGTACCGGGATGCTCTCGGCGCGTACTGCTTTGAGCTCGTTGGGGTCGGCCCCGAGCACGCGCACGACGGTCGCCGCGACCTGCTGATTCGTAACGGCGGCCTTGACGGTCTGAGCCTGCAGCCGCGGGAAGGCGACCAGCAGCGCGGTATGCACGTCATCCTCGTTGAATCCACCATGCTCGGCGATCTTGGTCCCGCCGGTGAAGATCACGCCGGTGTTCACCTTGAGGATGATGTCCGGGGTGCGCGGGTCCTTCGCGGGGTCGTTGAACTTGTTGCGCAGCGAGGGGCCGGCAAAGATCTCCTGAATGCCGAGCGCCTGCTGGTTCGCCGGCGTGCTGATGTTGGTCACCACGCCGTCGACGAGCGACGGCTCGGTGAGCCAGATGAGCGAGCCGTCATCAGAGATGTCGAACGCCTCGGCCGAGCCGATGGTGGCTGCCGGCTGCGGGCCGGGGATGCCGCGGCGCTTGCTGACGTCGATGGGCGACTGGCCGTGCTTGGCGGCGACAATGATGAGAGTGGAGTCGAAGTGGCCTTCCTTCTTAAGCTCCGCGACCATCTGGCCGAGCGACTGGTCGACGAAGGCGAGCTCGGAGGCGAGGCCGGGGCCCGGAGTGCCGAGGATGTCCGCGTAGCCGCCCGTGGCGCCGGTAACCGGATCGACCGCGAGCTTCTCGCCGACGCTCACGGCCTGGAAGTTCGTGCCGAACAGCGCCGGTACACCGACCCGGCTGGCACGATCGTGAGTGTAGCCGTCGATCTGATTCAGCACCGCTCGGACGTGCAGCGAGTCGTAGCACTGAATGTCCGCGAAGCTGTTGGTCCAGCCGTCATCGGGAGTGCTGTCGGCGAAGGGCACGGGTGAGCAGCCGGCGAACTGCGGCAGCGCCACGGGGATCGAGTTGATCTCCGGGCCATAGAAGTCGTCGACCCCCTGGCCACTCGGACCATTGGTCCATTCGTAGGACGGGTGCTTGTCGGTCCAGGCCGTGCGCCCGCCGTGGGACCTGACCACCTCGAAGATGGTGTTCACGCGCAGGTACTGGTGCGGATAGATCGGCGCGCAGGTGCTGGCGTTGCGCGGCAGGTATGCGGGATTGATGCCGCCGCCGCCGTTCAGTTGCGTGAGATCGTTGTCAATTCCCTCGTCATACTCCACCACCGCGCCGACCGTGCCCGGGCAGCTCCCGCCGGTCGAGCCCATGATGGTGTTGCCGGTCATCTGCGGGGCGACCGCGCGGTTCCAGGTCACGTCGTACCAGAAGCCCGCGGTGATCGGTGAGCCGCCAGTCACCAGCGATGACAGTCCCGGGAAGGAATCCGACGGCGTCGAGGTCGAGGCGTTGGTATAGGTGACGCCGTGCCGGCTGAGTTCCGCGAGCGTCGAGTTGGGGTGCGCGGTGACATAGTTCGTCAGGTCGAGCGCGTGCAGGCCATCGACGCTGATGAGCAGCACGTGCCGGACATCGCGCGGGCCGAGGCCCTGGTCGGCTTGTGCCGTGCCAATGGCGCCGAGCGACGCAAGTGTCAGCGCTGCCGCTGTGAGGTGTCTGATCATGGGTGTCTCCCTCCGCGAGTGGACTGTGAGCCGAGCGTGTCGGCGGCCGAAACAAACGACCGGCCGCCGACTCTAGCGGCGGCTCTTTACAGTTCGGCTACACTCAAGTTACGGAGTTGAGAACAGCACGCCGCGGCGTCGCGGCGGCTCCGACGCGAAATGGCCTCTGAGGCGCTCTTTAAAGGAAGCGCTGCAGCCAGTCGACCCAACGCTGATACACGTCCATCTGCCGGATCGGATCGCCAGGGAAATGCCCGCCGACCGGGATCGCGTAGAACTCGGTCATCACGTGGTTGTCCTTCAGCGCCCGATAGAGTCCGTAGGACTGCGTGATGGGCACGCGGAAGTCCCCGGTGTTGCACATGATGAGTGTCGGCGCGCGGATTTTCGTCATCGCGCTCGAGGGTGACTGACGGCGGTTGAGCTCCATGCCATCGTCCACGTAGGGCGAGGCACCCGTGCTCTCGGCTTGCGTGACGTTGCCGTCCGACAGATCGTACATCTCGACCCAGTCCGTGACCGCGGCGCCTGCGACCGCGGCTTTCCACACCGGATAGTGGCCGGCAAGCCAGGTAGTCATGAAGCCGCCGTACGACCACCCGGTCACGGCCATGCGCGCCGCATCGATCAGGCCGCGGCTCTTGAGGTACTCGACCCCGGACATGACGTCCTCGCCCGGGCCCTGGCCGGCGTCGCGGTAGATTGCCGCGTAGAACCTGCCGCCGCCGTTGTCGCTGCCGCGGTAGTTGGGCTCGAAGGCAAACCAACCGTGAGCGGCGACGACCTGCGGCAGAAGACTGAAGCGCTCGCGGGACGAGGAGGCCGGGCCGCCATGCACGACCAGCACGAGCGGGTAGCGGCGTCCCTCGTGGTAGTCCGCCGGATAGGTCAACACCCCGTCGAGCGTCCTGCCGCCCGGTCCCTGCCAGCTCACGGCCTCGCTGCGCGAGAGCGTCAGGTCGGCGAGCGCCGCATTCTCGTGCGTCAGGGCGCGGGCCGCTGCGCCCGGTGCGAGCAGGTACAGCTCGTAGGGATCGGTCTTTGTCTGCCCGACGAAGGCGAGCGTGCCATCGGCGGCAACATCGACATCCAGCCAGTAGCCGTTGACCGGCATGATCCCGTCAAGAGGAATGCGCGCCGCGGTGCCGTCGAGACCGAGGCGCCACAGGCCGACTGTCGTGCCGGTGTTGCCGCCGACGATGAGCGACTTGCCGTCCTGCCCCCACCACGTGCCGAATACGTTCACCTCGAGGCGCGCGCTGAGGTCGCGGCCAGCGCCGCCGGCGAACGGCGCGAGCCAGACATCCTGCAGCTCCCACGCATGAGCGGCGTGATTGCGCCAGTAAGCGACCGTCGTTCCGTCCGGGGACACCTTGGGATAGCCCTCGAGGCGCGTCTCGCCCGTGAGCGAGCGAATGGCTCCAGTCGCGACGTCCAGCACCTGGATGCGCGCCTGGAGCTGATCGCCCGTAGAGGGAGTCTCCTGGCGGACGATTACGATGCTCTTGCCGTCCTTGGACCACTGAATGGGCGAGGAGGGGGGACCCGGCGGCAGGCTCGACGGGAGCGACCAGGCGCCGCTCGTGAGGCGCTTCGCCTCACCACCCTGCGCCGGAATCAGCCACAGGTGCGTCGGGCGCACCGCCTCCGAGATCGTGAAGTCGTCGTCGCCGACGGGGAACGCGGTGCGGAATTTGTCCTCGCCCTTGAGCTCCGGTTTCGGATCCGCCACGGCGTAGGCGATGCTCGCGCCGTCCGGGCTCCAGGCGAACTGTGAGACACCGTCCTTGCCCTTGGTGAGCTGCAGCGCATCGCCGCCGCTCATCGAGGCGACGAAAAGCTGTCCGGTCTTGTCTGCGTCGGGCGCGACGAAGGCGATGCGGTCACCGCTCGGCGACCAGCGCGGCGAGCCGGCATGATGACGATCGCGCGTCAGTGGCCGCAGGGCGCCGCTCGCGACGTCGACCAGCACGATCTCGGTCCGGAATTCATCGCTCTCGAGATCGGCGCGTGCTTCGACCAGCGCCACGGTTTTGCCGTCCGGCGAGAGGCGCGGATCGGAAAGCCGTACCTGACGCGGCAGGTCGCGCACACTCGGCTGGCCCGCGTACGCCACACCCACGCACGCCCATAAAGCGACGACAGCCGCCGCTGCCCGGCTCATTGCATACATGATGGATGTCCCGAAGCGTTGTTGTTCTCGCGACGGACTATACGCCGTCGTGGCGGGCGCGGCAGTCAGGGCTCGAGGCGCAGCACGTCGGTCGTGACCGCATCTACGGCGGTGCGGGAAAACTTCAGCGGAAAGTACTCGCCCGCGCCCCACAGTGGCAGCAGATCGTCGAAGTGCCGCGCTTGCGGCTGGCCACTCTGGCCGGGTACGTTGATGGCCACCGACATATCCCAGTCGCTCAGATCGAAGATCTCGCGGTAGCTCGCGCCCGAGGTCTGCTCGAGAGTCTCGCTGTCGAACGCGGTTGACTGCACCACATCGCCGTCACCCGGCCGCTCGATCGGTCCGCGATCGAGGAGGCTGGCGGCGTCCGGGGCGGCATCGAGCGCGTGGCGAAACCACACGTGATGCAGGGCGCCCCACGACCAGCGGGCCGGGTCCGGTCCCGCTTGCGCGACGAGCTGCTGATAGGCCGACTTGAGCGTATCGCGCAGCAGCGCGTCGCGGGCGGCGGCGGGGGCCGGGCCAAACACCGCCTCGGCCGGCGCGGAGAGCTCGAGCACCACCTGGTACAGCGACCAGGTGTTCATGGCGCTGCGCGCCGTCTCGGGCAGGGCGCGGGTGGTGACGGCCTGACGAAGCTGCAAGGCCCAGAGCTCATACAGCGCGGCGGCCGGGGAGTCCGTGCGCAGCGCGCCGTCCCAGCGCAGCAGCAGCTGCGCGGCCGCATCGGGGCCAGCCGCTGCGGGGCCGAGCGCCTGACGCAGCAGCACCTGCAGGCGCCGCGCGGGCAGCGACACGACGTCCAGCTGCAGGGCCTGCATATCGGACATGGTGAGCTTGTGCCCGGAGCTGCGCGCCTGATCGAGCACCTCGCGAATGCGCTCGAACCGCGTCGGCGGCGCCCATTCGTAGCCGACGATATAGGAATAGCCATCCGGAATGGTGCGTTGATTGGCGGTCGCGATGTAGGCCGTCGCCGGGTTGTAGCTATGCGGGAGCGCGCTGTTTGGTACGAAGCCGCGCCACTCGTAGCCGCGGTTCGCCGGTACCGGCAGCAGTCCGCTGAAGTTGGTGCGCAACGGCGCGAGCCCCGTCGAATGCTCGCCGATGTTGCCCGCGACGTCCGCGTAGACGATGTTCTCCGATGGCACCTTCCAGCGCGGCATGGCGCGCTCGAACTCCTGCCAGTTGCGCGCCCGGTCGAGGCTCAGCGAACCGAGATAGCCTGCGGTGCCGGGCTCGGCGCCGATCCAGCGCAGCGCCAGTGCGCGCCGACCGTCTTCCCACACCACGGGGCCATGGTCGGTGAAATGCAGGATCGCCTGCACATCCGGGCCGTCCCGGACGTGGATGGTCTCGTGCTCCTCGCGCATGGGCGACCAGCCGTGCGCGCTGCGATACCGATGCGGGTCGGCTGGGTCGAGCGTCTCGATGTAGAGGTCCTGCTGGTCCAGGCCGAAGATGGTGAAGCCCCAGGCAATACGCTCGTTGTGTCCCGCGGCAACCCCGGGCAGCGCAGGCTCGACCGCGCCGATCACGTTCCAGCCGGGTGCAACGAGATGCACGATGTAGCGCAGCGAGGGCTGTGCGATCACCCGATGGGGATCGTTGGCGAGCAATGGCTTGCCACTCGCCGTGAGGGAGCCCGACACCGTCCAGTTGTTGCTTTCGCGGAGCGTGGAGGCCGGGAATGGAATGCGCTTGTCGCCGCTCACGATGTTCTCAAGCAGCGCCGGTGACAGCCCCGCGAAGTCGGTACCGGGCGCCGGATCGAGCGTCACGGCGGGCTCGAACAGAAACATTCGCGATGCGGTGCCGGCCCCGAGAAGGGCCACCAGCTGCGCGTGCTCGAGCTCCGCACTGGCATTGCCCATCATCGCGTAGGCTGCCAGCCGGTTGAGACAGTCCTCGGGTTTCCAGGGCTCGGGCCTGAAGCCGGCCAGCTGGAACTCAAGAGGCAGTCCCGGTCCGCCGGGCCGACCGATAGCGGCGATGTAGGCGTTGATGCCGGCGGTGAAAGACTCGAGGATCTGCCGCGCATCGGGCGCGTAGCTCAGGTATTCGGGCGCGAGGTCACCGCGGTAGCGCAGCAGCCGCGCGCTGATGTCGCGCGGCACGGCCGCCGCGCCCAGCAACTCGGCGAGCCGCCCCTGTCCGGCGCGTTTCCACAGCTCCATCTGGAAGAGCCGGTCCTGTGCGGTGACGAAGCCCTGGGCAAGGAAGAGGTCATGCGCATCGCTCGCGTAGATATGAGCGACGCCCCAGGAGTCGCGCTGTACGCGCACTTCGTGGTGCAGGCCCGGCACTCTCTCGGTGCCGCGGATCACCGCCAGGGCAGCTGTGGCCCGTTGCCGCAGATCCGGTTCTGCCGCCTGCACGGGCGAGGCGCACAGAGCCGAGGCGATGAGCGCGGCCATGGCGGGCGCGGCCAACAGCCGCGTCCGATCATGCAGGGCTTCGAATCGGGATCGCATGTTTGACGCACGAGGATACGCCCTTCCGGCTGCCGTTTGGCCGCGGCAGTGTGGTTTAATCCGGCTTGTGATGCTCAGGGAGTCAGTCATCTCATTGCTGGTGTTCTGCTCCGCGGCGGGCATCACCGCGGAGGCTGCGCACGCGGCCACCGTGGAGGCGGCGCCCGAAGACGGCCAGTGGACCATGCCGTCGAAGAACTACGCGGCGACCCGCTACAGCGGTCTCGACAAGATCACCACCAGCAACGCCCACGGCCTGCATCCGGTGTGGACCTTCTCCACCGGTGTGCTCGCCGGTCATGAGGGCCAGCCACTCGTGGTGGGCGACACCATGTACGTCGTCACACCATGGCCGAATGTGCTGTACGCCTTCGATCTCTCCCAGGAAGGCTATCCGCTGCGCTGGAAGTATCGACCAGACGTGAGTCCGAACGCGCTCGGCGTCGCCTGCTGTGACGCGGTGAACCGCGGCGCGTTCTACGCCGACGGCGTGCTCGTCTACAACCTGCTCGACGGCCACACGGTGGCGATCGACGCGCACTCGGGGCGCGAGCTGTGGAAGACTCCGATCGCCGACCTCGGCAGCGGGGAGACGACGACCATGGCGCCGCTGGTCGTCAAGGACCGGGTCATCGTCGGCGCCTCCGGCGGTGAGTTCGGCATCTATGGCTGGCTGAAGGCGCTCGATCTCAAGACCGGACAGGTGGTCTGGACCGGGCACAACATCGGCCCGGACGCGGACATGCTGATCCACGCCGACACCTTCAAGCCCCCCTACGCCGTACCGGGGGACGAGGGCGCGCACAGCTGGGGGGGCGAGGCATGGAAGACCGGTGGCGCCCCGGTATGGGGTTGGCTGTCGTACGACCCGCAGCTCGATCTCGTCTATTACGGTACGGGTAACGCCGCCCCCTACAACTCCGACCAGCGACCGGGCGACAACAAGTGGAGCGCCAGCGTGCTCGCGCGCCGGCCGGCGACCGGCGAGCTCGTGTGGGCTTACCAGTTCACGCCCCATGACGGTTGGGACTACGACGCCGCCGGCGCCATGGTGCTCGCCGACCTGACGGTCGCAGGCAAGCCGACGCGCGCGCTCGTGCACTTCGACAAGAACGGCTTCGCTTACACGCTCGATCGGGTGACCGGCAAAGTACTGGTCGCCGCGCCGTTCGCGCCCGTCAACTGGGCGAAGTCCGTGGATATCGCGACCGGGCGACCGGTGGTCGATCCGGCCAAGCAGACCGGCCTCTCGAAAGGCAACGTCAAGGGAATCTGCCCGTGTCTGGAAGGCGGCGTGAGTCCCAATTCACCGCCGGCGTATTCGCCGCGTACTCATCTTTTCTACACATCGACCAACAACCTGTGCATGGACTATGAGACCGGCCACCCGTCCTACCTGCGAGGCACGCCGTTCATGGGGGTCAACAGTCCGTATTCGGCCGGTCCCGGCGGCTACATGGGCTCCTTCATCGCCTGGGACGCCTCGACGGGGCGCAAGGTCTGGGAGGACAAGGAGCGGTATCCCAACTGGAGCGGCGCACTCGTCACGGCGGGCGATGTGGCTTTCTACGGCACGCTCGATGGCTGGTTCAAGGCGGTCGATGCACGCACCGGGAAGGAGCTGTCCAAATTCAAGGTCGGCTCCGGTGTCGTCGGCAACCCGATTACATTTCGCGGCCCCGACGGCCGGCAGTACGTGGCGGTGTACGCGGGCATCGGCGGTGACTGGTCGCTGATCGCGGGCGACACGCGTTCGGATGATCCAAGGGACATCCGGCTGCCCGCGGACTTCATGAAGGACATCGCGCGCCATACGAGCCAGGGCGGGATGATATGGATCTTTGGGCTATGAGCGCTGCGGTGCGCGCGGCGCTGAGTCTCGCGCTTCTCGGCTGCGCGACGCTTGCCTCCTGTGCACGCACCGCGGCTCCGCCGCCGGCGCAGGATACGGCGGGGGCGCCACCTGCGATCGCCTACGAGGCGCACCTGGCCGCCGGCGGGATCGCGCCGCCGGGCGGAGTGCTGCGCAACCCGCACGCGGGGGATGCCGCCGTGGCGAAGAACGGCGCGCTGCTCTTCACGACGATGAACTGCGATGGCTGCCACGGGACCGATGCCGCCGGCTTCGTCGGGCCGAACCTCGGCGCCGGGCGCTGGCGCTACGGCGGGGCGGATGCGGAGGTGTTCAGCTCGATCTACTACGGGCGGCCGAAGGGCATGCCCGCCTTCGGCGGCACGCTTGGCCCCGAGGGCGTATGGACGCTCGTGACCTACCTGCGCTCGCTTCCCGTACCGGACGACCTGCCGACCGAGTCGTGGCAGCATCCCTAGCCCGCCTCGCGTCCGCCATGCTGGCCCTGGCCGCGCTGCCGGCCGCCGGCGCAGCCGAGTATCCACAGCCGCCGCAGGTGCTGTTCGGCGACCTGTTCGTGGCGGTGCAGACCGAGGCCGTCTACCCCGACGGCAAGACGTTCGTCGATGCAGTTCCCGAGGCCGCCCCGCAGACGATTCTCGATGCCTATCACGCGGCGCACCCGGGTTCGCCCGCGGCACTCAAGGCTTTCGTCGACGCGCACTTCTCATTTCCCGCGCCGCCGGCCTCGGTGGTCTCCGAGTCGGCGCACACGCCGCTCAAGACTCATATCGATGCGCTCTGGAGTCAGCTCACGCGCTTTACTCCCACGGCGGCGCCCTGGTCGTCACTCCTGCCGCTGCCGCAGCCGTACGTCGTCCCGGGCGGGCGCTTCCGCGAGATCTACTACTGGGACTCGTACTTCACCATGCTGGGGCTGCTCGAGAGCGGGCGGCGCGATCTGGTCGCGGCCATGGTGGCGGACTTCGCGCACCTCATCGACAGCTACGGCCACGTGCCGAACGGTACCCGGACCTACTACCTGAGCCGCTCGCAGCCGCCGTTTTTCTTCGCCATGGTCGGCCTGCTGGGTGGCAACGCGGGCAAGGCCGAGGGGCGCTACCTGCCGCAGCTGAAGGCGGAGTACGAGTTCTGGATGGAGGGGGCAGGGGGTCTCAAGCCCGGAGAGGCGCATCGCCGCGTCGTGGCGCTCCCCGACGGAGCGATCCTCAATCGCTACTGGGACGATCGCGACACGCCGCGCGATGAGTCATACCGCGACGATCTCGCGCTCGCGCGGGTGAGCGGCCGGCCGCCGGCTGAAGTTTTTCGCGACATTCGCGCCGCCGCCGAGAGCGGCTGGGACTTCAGCTCCCGCTGGTTCGCCGACGCGCGCACCAAAGCCACGATCGATACCACCGACATCATCCCGATCGACCTCAACAGCCTGCTGTACGGGCTCGAGCGCGCGATCGCCAGGGGCTGCGAGCACAGCGGCGAGCGCGCCTGCGCCAGCGAGTTCCACCAGCGCGCCGCGCGGCGGCGTGCCGCCATCGATCGCTATCTGTGGGATGCTGGCGCCGGCGTCTATTTCGATTACCTGTGGCCGGCGCACGCGAGCCTGAAGCGCCTGTCGGCGGCGACGCTCTATCCGCTGTTCGGCGGCTGTGCCTCGCGCCAGCAGGCCAGACGAGTCGCGGGCGCCGTGCGCGCTGGGCTGCTCAAGGCCGGTGGTATCGTGACGACGCCGCTCGCGACCGGCGAGCAGTGGGATGCCCCGAACGGCTGGGCACCGCTGCAGTGGATCGGCGTGTCGGGCTTCGACGCCTACGGCGAGCGGGGGCTCGCGCAGCTCATCAGCTGCCGCTGGTTGCGCAATGTCCGGCGGGTGTATGAGAAGAGCGGCAAGCTGGTCGAGAAGTACGATGTCGAGAACGAGCGTGGCGGCGGCGGCGGAGAATACCCGCTGCAGGACGGCTTTGGCTGGACCAACGGCGTGACGCGGCGGCTGCTGGTGATGTACCCGGCCGTGGCGCGCGCGCGGCAATGTGAAGCGAGGTGAGCACGTGGTCAACATGAGTGTGCAGCAGAACGCCGGCGCCAGCGGCGCGAACGCTGGTCAGGACGAGTCGTCGCTGCGGACGCTGCGGCTGTTCGTGTTTGGGTTGTTCTTCATGTTCGGTGGGATCACGAGCCTGAACGATGTGATCATTCCGAAGCTCAAGGCGCTGTTCACTCTCAACTACGCCCAGGTCATGCTGGTGCAGTTCGCTTTCTTCATCGCCTATTTCCTCATCTCCATTCCCGGCGCCGCGATCGTGGCGCGCATCGGCTACATGCGGACCGCGGCGATTGGGCTCCTGACCATGACCGCTGGGTGCCTGCTGTTCATCCCGGCTTCGTCGTCGGGCCTGTTCATCGCCTTTCTCGGCGCGATCTTCGTGCTCGGCTCGGGGATCACCATCGTGCAGGTGGTGGCGAACCCTCTGATCTCGATGCTGGGGCGCCCGCAGACGGTGCACAGCCGCCTGACGTTTGCCCAGGCCTTCAACTCCCTCGGCACGACGGTGTTCCCCTACGTGGGCTCGATCCTCATTCTCGGCTCGCTCTCGCAGGTCGATCCAACCAAGCTCGCCGGCGGCGCGCTGGCGGCGTTTCGCACCCAGGAGACGCAGGTGATCGTTTACACCTACCTTGGGCTTGCGACGGCGTTGTTGCTGATCGCCGCCCTGGTCTGGCTCGCGCGCAACAAGCTGGTCGAGACGCCGAGCGAGATGCCGACACTGCAGCACTACCTCAGCCTTCTGAAGATTCCACGCTTTAGTTACGGCACGTTATGCATCTTTCTTTATGTAGGAGGTGAGGTTGCGATCGGCTCCCTGATCGTGAACTACCTCATGCAGTCGAACGTGTTCGGCATCGGACCCGAGGCCGCGGGGAAGCTCGTGAACCGCTATTGGGGTGGAGCGATGGTCGGCCGCTTCATCGGCTCCTACCTGCTGCGGATTTTCTCGCCCGGCAAGGTGCTGTCGGTGGCGGCCGCGGCCAATATTGTCCTGCTGCTCGTGTCGGCGAATACCAGCGGCGCCGTGTCCGGCTGGTCGCTGCTCGCTATCGGGCTGTTCAATTCCATCATGTTCCCGACGATCTTCAGTCTGGCGTGCGAAGGACTCGGACCGCGCGCGGCGGAGGCCTCGGGCATCATCTGCGTGGCGATCGTGGGCGGAGCCATCGTGCCGCTCATCACCGGCCGCACCGCGGACCTCACGACCCTGAAGACGGCGCTGTTCGTGCCCGCGATCTGCTACGCGGTAATCTGCGGCTTCGGGATCTTCGCGCGGCGTCCGGCCGCGTACGCGAAAACCTGACCTGCGAGCGAGGAACGAGGCATGAGAGGACACGAGCTTGTCGTGGTGGCGGCGCTCACCGCTGTCATTGGCGCGATGGCGTTTGCGGGAGTGAGTATGGACACCAATTCCAAGGCGGCCGCCGCTGCCGCCGATCCTTATCTGTGGCTCGAGGACGTGCACGGCGCGAAGGCGCTCGACTGGGTGAAGGCGCAGAACGCCAGGTCGATCACCGTGCTGCAGGGCGATCCCGACTATCGCAAGGACTACGACGCGATTCTCAAGGTGCTGGATGCGACCGACCGGATCCCCTACGGGGAGCTCGATCACCAGTACGTCTTCAACTTCTGGCAGGACGCGGAGCATCCGAAAGGGGTGTGGCGGCGCACGACGATCGCCGATTACGCCCATGCGGCGCCCCGCTGGGACGTGCTGCTCGATCTAGACAAGCTCTCGGCCGACGAGCACGAGAACTGGGTGTGGAAGGGTGCCGACTGCACACCCTCGCTCAAGCGCTGTCTCCTCACCCTGTCGCGCGGCGGGGGTGATGCGGCCGTGGTGCGCGAATTCGACCCGGCCGCCAAGTCCTTTGTCAAAGGAGGTTTCGAGCTCGCGGAGGCAAAGTCCCAGATCACCTGGCTCGATGAGGACACGGTGGTCTTCGGCACGGACTTCGGCGCGGGCTCGATGACCACCTCGGGGTACCCGCGCATCGTCAAGCTGTGGAAGCGCGGCGAGCCGCTCGCGAATGCGCGCACGGTGTACACGGGCGAGGAGAGCGACGTCGCCTCCGCCGGACTGGTGTTTCACAGCGCCGCCGGCCATCTGGCGCTCATCCAGCGCGCCGTGACCTTTTTCACCGCCGAGTACTTCTGGCTCGCACCCGATGGCACGACACGCAAGCTTCCGCTGCCGCTCGGCGCGGATCTCAAGGGTGCTCAGGGCAGCAGTCTCCTGTTCACACTGCGTGATGACTGGAGCCCGCCGGCTGAGGTTACCGCCGCGGGTGCCGCTCCGGGGACGATCAGGAGGGGCTCCCTCATCGCCTGTCACGCACAGCTCGGTGACAGCGCCGTGCACCTGGACGTGGCGGTGCTCTACACGCCCGACGAGCACAGCGCGATCGACGATGTGGCCGCAGGGCGCGATGCCGTCTACGTCTCGATCAATCGCGATGTGACCGGCAGCGTTCATGTGTTTCGCCGTGCCGCCTCCGGCGCCTGGAGCGACTCGACGCTGGCGCTGCCCGCCGCAGGCTCGACGCACATCGTGAGCGCCAATAACTGGGGACCGGAGGCGCAGTTCCGCTTCGAGAGCTATACGACGCCGCCGACTCTTTATGCGGACTCAGGCGACGGCAGGCCGGCAGCGATCAAGTCACTGCCCGCGCGCTTCGATGCCAGCGATCTGGCCACCGAGCAGTTCTTCGCGACCTCGAAGGATGGCACGCGCGTGCCGTACTTCGTGACGCGATCGCGCAAGCTTGAGGGTCCCGCGCCCACCGTGCTGTATGGCTACGGTGGCTTCGAGATCTCTCTCACGCCCAACTATTCCGCCAACTTCGGCATGCTGTGGCTCACCCGCGGCGGCGTGTTCGTGGTCGCCAACATCCGCGGCGGCGGCGAGTACGGACCGGCATGGCATCAGGCGGCGCTGCTGGAAAACCGCCAGAAAGCCTACGACGATTTCCAGGCGGTGGCCGCCGATCTCCTCAAGCGCGGCATCACGACGGCCGCGAAGCTCGGCATCATGGGCGGCTCCAACGGCGGACTGCTGGTGAGCGCCAACATGGTCGAGCGGCCGGAGCTCTTCGGCGCGGTGGTGTGCCAGGTGCCTCTCATCGACATGATCCGCTACACCCATATCGGCGCCGGCGCCTCGTGGGAGGCGGAATACGGTGATCCCGAAAAGCCCGCCGACCGCGCCTGGATCCTGAAGTACTCCCCCTACCAGAACGTCCGCAAGGGACAGCGTTATCCGCCGGTATTCTTCGTGACCGCGACCAGCGACGACCGCGTGACGCCGGTGCACGCCCGCAAGATGGCCGCGCGCATGGAAGCTCAAGGTCATGACGTGCTGTTCTTCGAGAACACCGACGGCGGCCACGCGGCGGCGGCCGACCACCGTCAGGCCGCGGAGATGTGGGCGCTGAGCTTTGTGTACCTCAAGCAGCAGCTCACCGGGGGCTGAGCCGCAGTGCCCGCAGGCGCGCCGCCACTCCAGGTGCTGCGCGCGGCGCAGCGTCAGGCGGTCCCCTGGAAGAACGGCGGCGGCCTTACCCGGGAGGTCGCGATCTCGCCGACGGGCGCCACGCCCCGCGAGTTCGACTGGCGGGTCAGCATCGCGGAGATCGCGGCCGCAGGCCCATTCTCGGTCTTTGCGGGCATCGATCGGCGCATGGCGGTTCTTAAGGGGCGTCTGTCCCTTAAGATCGACGCTCAGCCTGCCGTCACCGTCTCGCCCGACAGTGCCCCCGTCGCCTTCCCCGGCGAGGCGCCGGTGTTTGCCACACCGCTCGGTGCGACGGTTACCGATCTCAACGTGATGACTCGGCGCGGCTGGTGCACCGCCGACTTGACGCGGCACGCGGCCGGCGTGGTGCTCGAGCCCCGTAACGGCACGACGCTGCTCATCGCGCGATCGGTTCTCAAGATCAGCGCTGCAGGGCGCGGCGCGGAGCTCGCGTTTCTCGATGCGCTCGTTCTCGGCAGTGAGCCGGTCAGCGTGCTCGCAGGCGGCGCCAGCCCCGTAAGCTTCGACCTCGTGGCGATCCGCGGCCCGGGCGGTGAGTAGAGACAGCGACGCTGAGGACTATGGGCGCGCCGGCCGCAGGTTCAGGCCTGCGGCACTCGGTGCGATCAGCGGCGGGGCGGGACTGCCGGCGACGCGGCCGAACCGGCCCGCGTTCCAGTCACCGGTCGCCTGCTCGATCTCCGCCGGGGTGCGTGCGACGAAGTTCCACCACACCAGGATTTCCTCGCCGAAGGGCGTGCCGCCGATCACGAGAATGCGCGCGGCAGCGGCACACTCGACGCTGAGCTCCTCGCGGCCGGTCCCGAAGTAGAGCAGCATGCCGGGAGCGAGCGTCTCGCCGCCGATGCGCGCGCTGCCGCTCAGCACGAGCGCCGCGTGCTCGAACCAGGGATCGAGTGGCAGCAGCAGAGCCGCCCGGCCGGCCGCGGAGAGATCGAGTCCCAGGAGCGGCGAGTAGACCTCCACCGGTGAGCTCTCACCGAAGCTGCTCCCGGCCAGCACCCGCACGCCGAAGCCGCCGCGCTCGATGAGCGGCAGGTGCGGGTGGTTGCGGAACGCAGGCGGGCGGCGGCGCTCGGCTTGCGGCAACGCGATCCACAGTTGTGCCGCGTGCAGCCGCCCGGCAGCCCCCGGCGCGGAATCCTCGGCGTGCGCGATCCCAACTCCCGCGGTCATGAGATTCACCTGCCCAGGAGTGATCACCTGCTCGTTGCCGAGGCTGTCGCGATGGACCACCTCGCCCTCGATCATCCAGGTGAAGGTCTGCAGCCCGATGTGGGGATGGGGCCCGACATGCATTCCGCCACCTGCGCCAAAATCCATCGGGCCGGCGTGATCGAGGAAGCACCACGCGCCCACGGTGCGGCGCTGGCGATTCGGCAGTGCACGCCGGATCGTCAGTCCGCCGCCGATCTCGGCGGTGCGCGCCTCGAGGCGCTCGGGTGCAACAGCAGCCGGGCCCGCCCGGCCGCTCATATGAGTGAGCTCGCGATGCGCACCTCGCCCGTCAGCACCTTGTGAATCGGGCAGCGCTCGGCGATCTCGAGCAGCCGCTGACGCTGCTCGCCGGTCAGCTCGCCCCTGAGGGCGATGCGACGCCGGATGTCGTTGCCTCCCTGGGGCGGATCGCCATCCGGATTGAACTCAAGATCCACCTCGACACCCGTGAGGGCCCAGCCCTTCGAGGCCGCATACATGCGCAGCGTGATGGCCGTGCAGGCGCCGAAGCTCGACAGCAGCAACTGGTGGGGATTGGGTCCCTGGTCAGCCCCACCCGCGCTGCGCGGCTCGTCGGACCGCCATTGGTGTCCGGTGTGATCATCCAGGTTGACGAGGTAGGGGGCGGAGACGCTCACCGCCGTGACGTGACTCTTGGCGCTCATTCGGGTGCACCCATCCTTCTGACCACAGACTCGATGCGCCTGTCCGGCACCAGCCAGATCAGCGCCACCGCAACGTACAAGGCGATCGCCATCCACGGCCGCACGAACGCGAGCGCAATGGCGCACAGATACAGCGCTATGGACAGCTTGCCCTTGCGATCGTTGCCGAGCGCCATGGCGAGCCCCGACTCGCGTCCATTGACCGCGATGATCAGCGCCTGCAGCACGGTGTAGCTCACGGCAGCGCACGCGAGCACCACGCCGTAGGCTGCGACCGGCAACGGCGCAAACCCTGCCTCATCGATCCAGCGGATGACGAACGGCACGAGCGACAGCCAGAAGAGCAGCGCCAGGTTGGCCCATAGCACGCGGCCGTCCACCCGCTCGGTGACCTTGAGCATGTGGTGATGGTTGTTCCAGAAGATTCCGACGTTGACGTAGCTCAGCACGTAGGCGAGCAACACCGGGACGTCCGCCTGCAGCGCCGCAGCATCGGTGCCGCGCGGCACCCGGATCTCCAGCACCATGATGGTGATGATGATGGCGACCACGCCATCCGTGAACGCCTCGAGGCGGGCGGTATTCATGGTGCAGCCATGTTACCCCGGCCGGGTGCTAAGCTGCCCGCTCAGGGTCAGGGTATGAGCAACAGCCAGGCATTTCTCGACGCTCGCGACCGGCTACTGAGCTGCCGCGAGGATCTCGACCGGGCACTGCGCGAGTTTCGCTGGCCGCAGCTCGGGGAGTTCAACTGGGCACGCGACTACTTCGACGTGATCGCCGCCGGCAACGCCGCCGCGGCACTGCGGGTGGTCGACGATGCCGGCGCCGACGAGCTACTCAGCTTCGAAACGCTCGCGCGCCGCTCGGCGCAGGTGGCCGCCTTCCTCACCGGACTCGGGGTACGGCGCGCCGACCGCGTGCTCATCATGCTGCCGAACTGCGTGCCGCTCTGGGAGACCACGCTCGCGGTCATGCGCCTCGGCGCGGTGATGATCCCGGCCACGACGCTCCTCGAGCGCGAGGACCTGCGCGACCGCCTGGAGCGGGGCCAGGTGAAGGCGATCGTAACACTCGGGAGTGTCGCGCCGCGGTTCGGCGCGCTCGCGGGGGCGCCGCTGCGTGTTGCGGTCGGTGCCGCGCCGCCCGACTGGATTCCCTACGAGCGCTCCAGTGACACCGCGCCTGCCTTCACGACGGCAGCGACGCGCGCGGATGATCTGCTGCTTCTCTACTTCACTTCGGGCACGACGGCGCGACCGAAGCTCGTGGCGCACACTCACGCGAGCTATCCGGTGGGGCATCTCTCGACCATGTATTGGCTCGGCCTGCGCCCGGGGGATGTACACCTCAACCTGAGCTCGCCCGGCTGGGCCAAACACGCCTGGTCGAGCGTGTTCGCGCCCTGGAACGCGCAGGCGACCGTGCTCGCCTACCACTACGAGCGCTTCGATGCCGAGGCGCTCCTTAAACAGCTCGTGCACTGTCGCGTCACCACGTTCTGCGCCCCACCCACGGTGTGGCGCATGCTGATTCAGCACGACCTGCGCGCCGCTCGCGTCGCGTTGCGCGAAGTGGCGAGCGCCGGCGAGCCGCTCAATCCCGAGGTCATCGAGCGCGTCCGCGAGGCGTGGGGCCTTACGATCCGCGACGGCTTCGGTCAGACCGAGACCACCGCGCTGGTGGGCAATCCGCCCGGGCAGCCGGTGAAGCCCGGCTCGATGGGCCGTCCTTTGCCCGGCTGCCCGGTGGTGCTCATCGACGCAGACGGACGCCTCGCCGAGGAGGGCGAGATCTGCATCGACCTCAAGCAGCGGCCGCTCGGGCTCATGCAGGCCTACCTCGACGATCCGCAGCGCATGGCGAGCGCCATGGGCGACGGCTACTACCACACGGGGGACGTCGCCGCGCGCGATGCTGACGGCTATCTCACCTACGTCGGCCGCATGGATGACGTGTTCAAGGCTTCCGGCTATCGCATCAGTCCCTTCGAGCTCGAGAGCGTGCTGATCGAGCATGCGGCGGTTACTGAAGCGGCGGTGGTGCCGAGTCCCGATGCGCTGCGGCTTGCGGTGCCGAAGGCATTCGTGGTGCTGGCCGCCGGCTGTGCCGCCGATGCCGCTACCGCCCGCTCCATACTCGAGCATGTCCGCTCACGCGTCTCGCCTTACCAGCGCATCCGGCGCCTCGAGTTCGCCGCGCTCCCTAAGACCATCTCCGGCAAGATCCGCCGCGTCGAGTTGCGCTCTCTCGAGGAGGCGCGGGGGTCAGGGGCGGGACGCCGTCCGCAGGAATTCTGGGAAGAGGACCTGCGGTAGGTATCATGGGCATCATGCTCGATCCAGTTCTCGGGGTGCTGATCGGCGCCTGCGTGGCCCTGCTCTTTGCGAGCGCGGCGTTGCACAAGCTGCGCGATCCAGCGCGCTTCAGGGAGATAGTGCGCGCCTATCGCGCACTGCCTGCCGGGGCTGAGCGGCTCGCGCCGCTGGTACCGCTCACCGAGCTGGCGGTGGCGGCGGGGCTTCTGGTCGCGCCACTGCGGCCGCTGGCCGCATCACTCGGGGTCCTTGTGCTGCTCGGCTACGCCGCGGCCATCGCCGTCAATCTCGCCCGCGGGCGAGGCGACCTCGACTGCGGCTGCGGGGCGGGCCCTGCGGCCCGCCCGATCGCACCCTGGATGATCGGCCGCAACCTGATCCTGGCGCTGCTGCTCATGGTGACTCTCGCGCCGTGGCAGCTGCGGCCGTTCGCGGCGACGGATGCTGTCACGGTAGGCGCCGGGCTCGCGGTGGCGACACTCTTATATGCGTCGCTCGATCGGCTGCTCGGCCGCCTGGCGCCGCGCACTGCGCTATTACGGGGCCCGAGATGACCGCGCTTGCCGTGTCGAACGTCGTGCTGTGGCTGCTGGTGCTGGTGCTGTCGGCCGTGGTGCTGGCGCTCACCCGGCAGCTCGGAGTGTTGCATGAGCGGATCGCGCCCGCCGGCGCCCTGATGCTCAATCGCGGCCTCACCGTCGGCGAGGCCGCCCCGGTGCTCGAGGTGGCCGCGCTCGATGGCCGTGCGATCAAGGTCGGCAGCGCGCGCGCGGACGGGCGCAGCACGCTGCTGCTGTTCGTCTCGCCGAGCTGTCCGGTGTGCAAGACGCTGCTGCCCGCGGTCAGGTCGAGCCGTCGGGACGAGCGTTCCTGGCTGGATGTGATCCTGGCGAGCGACGGTGATCTCGCCGAGCAGCGCGAGTTCGTGCACCTGCAGGCGCTCGAGAACGTTCCGTACGTGGTGTCGGCTGCGCTCGGGCTCGCCTATCAGGTGAGCCGCCTGCCGTTCGCGGCGCTGCTCGATGAGCAGGGGGTGCTGCGGGCGCGCGGCCTGGTCAACTCACGCGAGCATCTGGAGAGCCTGTTCGAGGCGAAGCGCCTCGGGGTCGCATCGCTCCAGGAGTATTTCTCCGGCGCCACCTGAGGAGCCACCGATGAACCTTGCGACGATGGACGCGGCAGTGTGGGCCGTGATCGAGGACTACGAGGCGCGCGCCGCGCGCGAGGAGCAGCTGCTCGACACGCTGAGCGCGCAGCAGGTCGAGCGGCGCATCGACGAGCTGCTGCTGCCGGTCGGGCGCGCCACGGGGGCACTGCTCAACCTGCTCGCCAAGGAAGCCGGGGCACGCCGCATACTCGAGGTGGGCAGCTCCTTCGGCTACTCCACCGTCTGGCTCGCCGAGGCGGCGCGCGCGGTCGGCGGGCGGGTGGTGTCGCTCGAGCTGCGAGTCGCCAAGACCGAATACGCGACCGCACAGCTGGCCCGGGCCGGGCTCGCGGAGTTCGTCGAATTCCGCGTCGGTGATGCGCTCGAGAGCCTGGCTGCGCTCCCGGGTCCCTTCGACCTGGCGCTGATTGACCTGTGGAAGGACAAATACGTCGAGGTATTCGGCTTGCTGCACCCGAAGCTCGCGCCGGGTGCGCTGGTGATCGCCGACAACATGCTCGAGCCCGCGAGCGCGCGGCCACACGCGCAGGCCTATCGGCACGCGGTGCACGTGGCGAGCGACATGACCTCGGTCCTGCTGCCGGTGGGCAATGGGCTCGAGCTCAGCCGCTATCGATAAGGCCTATTTCGACACGGCGGTTGTGCCGGCCTTCGCTGCGAATGCGCAGCACGCGGATGGCGCCGATCTCGCCGACGTTGGCGACGTGCGTGCCGCCGCACGGCTGCAGGTCGATTCCGGGGATCCGAAGTAGCCGCACCTTGCCGAGCCCCCGCGGCGGCTGCACGCTCATCGTCTTGACCAGCTCCGGCTGCGCATCGAGCTCGGCATCCGTGATCCACGCCGTCTCGGTGGCGACCGCGGAGGCGATCAGCCGGTTGGTCTCGGTCTCGATGTGCCCGGCGTCGAGTGCCGTGAGCTCGATGTCGAAGTCGAGGCGGCCTTTATCCGGCACGATGTTGCCGCCCGTGACCGGAGCCACGATGACACACGACAGCAGATGCAGCGCCGTATGCAGGCGCATCAGCCGGTGCCGGCGTGGCCAGTCGATCTCGAGCGTGACGGGCTCACCCGGCTCGGGGAGCGCGCTTGCGGGGGCAGGCACGTGCAGCACCGAATCCGGCCGTTCGCCCTTGCGGGTGTCGGCGATCACGACCCGCTCGCCGTTGGCGCGCAGCAGTGCGCCACTGTCACCGGCCTGGCCGCCGCCCAGCGGATAGAACACGGTGCGATCGAGCTCGATGCCGCGCGGCTCGATCGAGCGTACCCGGGCTGTCGCAGTGCGCAGATACGCATCCTCGCGAAACAGCAATTCGGTGCTCATCGCGGCAGCTCCGGAGATACAATCGCGCTGCGCATGGCCACTTTCTCCTACCGGATCGTCAACGTCTTCACGCAGGGTCGCGCGCCGCTCACCGGCAACCCGCTGTGCGTGTTCGAGCGCGCACAGGCACTGGATGCCGAGAGGATGCAGGCGCTCGCGCTACAGTTCAACCTGTCCGAGACGACCTTCATTCTGCCTTCGGAGCGCGCCAGCGCGGCCGTGCGCATCTTCACCCCGCGCTACGAGATGCCATTCGCCGGGCACCCGACTCTCGGCACGGCTCAGGTATGCCGGGCGCTCGGCTTGGGCGGCGATCGCCTCACCCTCGAGATGCCCGCCGGCATCATTCCGGTGCACGCCGCGGGCGATCGCTGGACGCTGCAGGCCAAGGCCCCATCGTGGCGCGAGGTGAGCGAGCCGCGGCTTACGCTCGCCGCCATGCTCGGGCTCGAGGAGCGCGATCTTGCCGAGCGGCCGCTGTGGGTGAATGCGGGCGTGGAGCAGCTGATCGTACCGCTCGCGAGCGAGGCGGCCGTGCGGCGGGTCAATGTGCGCGCCGACCTGCTCGGCGCGCTGCGCAGCGTTGCCGATCAGAGCCAGGTGTACCTGTTCGCCCCGGCGGGGAGCGGCCTGCTCTCGCGATTCTTCTTTCCCCAGGGCCGCTCCGTGCTCGAGGACCCGGCGACCGGCTCGGCGACGGCGAACCTCGGCGGCTGGTGCCTGGCGATGGGTCGCACGCTGCCGTGCGAGTTCGAGATCTCGCAGGGTGAGTACGCCGGGCGGCCATCGGCGCTGCGGCTGCGAGTCGATGAGGAGCGCCGTGTGCTGGTGAGCGGAGATGTCATCGAGCTCGGGCGCGGCTCGGTGACGCTGTAGGAAGAGCAGGGCGCCGCCGCCCGCCTTCACTTCACCACAGTGACACCCGCTCGCCGGGCGCGAGGTAGTAGGCATCCCGCGGCTTGATCTGCGGGAACGCCACGTACCAGCCGTCGTCGTTGCGCACCACGCCATTCACCCGGTAGGCGGATGGGCTGTGGGGATTGGACAGCACGACGCGGCGCGTGAGCCCGTCCGTCCAGACCTCGCGCCAGCTCTGCCCGTAGGCGATGTAGAAGCGCTGGTCGCCGCTGAAGCCGTCGAGCACCGGCGCCGGCCGACCGCCGAGTGCTATGTGATACGCCTTGTGCGCGATCACGAGTCCCGCCAGATCGGCGATGTTCTCCCCGAGGGTGAGCTTGCCGTTCACGTGCAGGCCCGGCAGCGGCTCGTAGCCGTCGTACTGGCGGGCGAGCGCGGCCGTGCGCGCGTCGAAGTTCTTGCGATCCTCATCGGTCCACCAGTTATTGAGCCGCCCGCTGGCGTCGTATTTGCTCCCCTGGTCGTCGAATCCATGGCTGATCTCATGGCCGATGGTCGCGCCGATCTCACCGTAGTTCACCGCATCGTCGGCGTTCGGGTCGAAGTACGGCGGCTGCAGGATGCCTGCCGGGAACACGACCTCATTCAGCGTTGCGTTGTAGTAGGCGTTGTTGGTCGGCGGCGTCATGCCCCACTCGCCGCGGTCGACCACGGAGTCGATGCGCCGCAACTGGCGGTTCCACTCGAAGACCTCGGCGTTGGCGACGTCCTGGACGAGCTGTCCAGGGGCGATGGTGAGCGCCGAGTAGTCGCGCCACTTGTCGGGGTAGCCGACCTTGGGCGTAAAGCGCCGGATCTTCTCCAGCGCCTTCGCCCTGGTCGCCGGGGTCATCCAGGTGAGCGTGCCGATGTCGTTCTCGTAGGCTTTGAGGAGGTTCGCGACCAGCTGCTGGATCTTGGCCTTCGCCTCCGCCGGGAAGTAGCGCGCCACGTACAGTTTGCCGAGCGCTTCGCCCATCTGCGCATCCAGCAGGTGCACGCCGCGCAGTTGCCGCGGCAGCTGCTGCTTCTGGCCGCCGATCACCGTGCCGTAGAAGGCGAAATCGGCATCGTCGATGCTCTTTGGCAGGTAGTCGGCGCGCGAGTGCAGATAATGCACGGTGAGATAGTCGCGCCACACTGCGACCGGAGCGGCTGCGAATACTACGGCGAGCTTCGGAAACGCGGTGTTCTCCCGCACCACCAGCGTGCGCTCGCCGTGCGCCGGCGCCGCAGGGATGCCGGCCGCTTTGAGGAAGCTCTGCCACGGGAACTGCGGCGCGAACTGCTCGAGAGCCGCAATGCTCATCGGGTTGTAGACCTTGTCCGCCTGGCGGCGCTCCGCCGCCGGCCAGTGCACCTGCGCGATCTGCGCTTCGAGTGCGTAGACCGCACTGCTGCGTGCCGCATCGTGAATGCCTGCAAAGGCGAGCATGGCGCTCAGGTAGGTGCGATAGGCGTCGCGGATCGTGGCACTGTCCTTGTCCTCGAGCAGGTAGTAGTCGCGGTCCGGCATGCCGAGCCCCGACTGCCGCAGCTCGATTACGTAGGCGTCGGGATTCTTCTTGTCGATATCGATGTCGATCCGGAACGGACCGCCAACCTGCGTGGCTGGGGATCCCATGAACGCAGCGACCTCCGCGTAGCTCTTGAGCGCGGCGATGCGGGCGAGGTCCGGCTGGATCGGCGTGAGCCCGGCGGCCTCTATCGCCGCTGTGTCGAGGAAAGCGTTGTACAGGTCGCGGAGCTTGCGCTCCTCGGCGCTGAGCTTCGCCTCGGGTGCGCGACGCAGCCCCGCGACGATGCTCTCAAGCTTCACCTCGTTACCCTTGTCGAGCTCGAGGTTGACTCCCGCGACCTGACGGTCCGGCGGAATGACGGCGCTCTTCAGCCACCCGCCGTTGGTGTAGCGAAAGAAATCCGCACCCGGAGCCACGCTCGCGTCCAGATACCCGAGCGTGACACCCCAGGGCGGAAAGACGGGCGAGCCCGCGGCGAGGGTGAGTGGGATCAGTGCGGCGAACGTGAACGCCGCGATTGTTGGTGCTCTCATGGGGGAATCTTGACGCAGCCCCATGGCGGGCGCCAGATCCGCGCTCTGCAGGCGCGCTCCAGGCTGACCTCTTATCTGTTAGTCTCGCGATCCGCGGCGGCGAGGACAGACGCGGACCCAAGCGGGGAGGGATTCGATGCGCACGCGAACTTGCAGGCGGAACATCAGCCTGTTGCTCACGGCTCTCGGCGTGGCCGCCGCCGCGGGGGACGCTTGCGCAGCACCGCTCCCGCCCATGAAGCCGGACATCACCACCCCGGAATTCACCGCGCCCACGGGCGACTTCGACTACCTGAAGCGCGAGGTGATGATCCCGATGCGCGACGGGGTGAAGCTGCACACGGTGATCGTCGTGCCGCGCGGGGCGCATGGGGATCCCATCATCCTGACGCGCACGCCCTACGATGCCGCGGGGCGTGCCATGGCGAACCCGAGCCCGCACATGCTGGCGACGCTGTCGCAGGCTGATGAGGTGTTCGTCACGCGCGGCTATATCCGGGTCTTCCAGGACGTGCGCGGCAAGTACGGCTCCGAGGGCGAATACGTCATGACGCGCGAGCTGCGCGGCCCCCTCAACGGCACGGCGGTGGATCACTCGACGGATGCCTGGGACACCATCGACTGGCTGGTGAAGAACGTGCCGGAGTCGAACGGCCGGGTCGGCATGATCGGCTCCTCCTACGAGGGCTTCACCGTGCTCATGGCACTCGTGAATCCTCACCCGGCGCTCAAGGCTGCAGTCCCCGAGTGCCCGATGGTGGACGGCTGGAAGGGCGATGACTGGTTTCACAACGGCGCCTTCCGCCAGACCAACTTCGACTACATCTACGGGCAGACTACCCGGCACGGCAAGGGTGAGCAGATCCCGCGCGGGGTGTACGACGACTACGAGCTGTTTCTGTCGCTCGGCTCCGCGGGTGCGTTCGCGCATCGGTTCGGCATCGACACCCTGCCGTCCTACGTCAAGCTGAGCGAGCACCCGGCGTACGATGAATTCTGGAGCGGCCAGGCGCTGGATCGGATCCTGGGCGCCCAGGGCCTCGCGGTGCCGACGCTGTTCATCACCAGCTTGTGGGATCAGGAGGACATGTACGGCGGCGTGCATACCTATGCGACGACCCGCGGCAGCGGCAAGCCGGTGTTCCTGGTGCTCGGGCCGTGGCGGCACAGCGGCATCAACGGCGATGGCACGACGCTCGGGCCGCTCAAATTCGACGGCGACACGGCGCTCAAGGTGCGGCGCGAGGTGATCGAGCCGTTTCTCGCTGAGCACCTGAAGGACGGCGCGCCGCACGCGGATACGCCGCCGGCGCTGGTGTTCGAGACCGGCACCAACACCTGGCAGCGCCTGCCGGCATGGCCGCTGTCGTGCGCGTCGGGCTGTGCCTCGCGGTCACAGCCCCTCTACCTGCAGCCGCACGGTGGGCTGAGCTTCACCGCGCCGCCGGTGAAGAGCGGCCAGCCGTTCGATGAGTACGTGTCCGACCCGGCGAAGCCCGTGCCATACATCCCGCGTCCCGTGCGCTTCGCCGACCGCGACGCGTGGCGGTACTGGCTGCTGACCGACCAGCGCGCGGTGGTGGACCGGCCGGACGTGCTGAGCTACACCTCGGAGGTGCTCGCCGCGCCGGTGCACATCGGCGGGGCACCAATGGTGAATCTCTACGCCTCGACCACCGGCAGCGACAGCGATTGGGTGGTGAAGCTCATCGACGTGTACCCGCAGGAGCTGCCCGCGGACCCGGCGATGGGCGGCTATCAGCTGGCCGTGGCGATGGATATTTTTCGCGGCCGCTACCGCGACAGCCTGAGCAATCCGAGTCCCATTCCGCCCGGCAAGCCCGAGCTGTATCGGTTCGCGCTGCCGCAGGTCAATCACGTCTTTCTGCCGGGTCACCGCATCATGGTGCAGGTCCAGTCCAGCTGGTTCCCGCTCTACGACCGCAATCCGCAGACCTACGTGGACAACATATTCCTCGCCCGACCCGAGGACTATCGCCAGGCGACGCAGCGGGTATTCCACATCGGCGCGGTGGCGAGCTTCATCGATCTGCCGGTGGTCGGGGACCGCTGAGGGGGTGAAGGGCCGGGCGCAGCGCGCGCGGTGGCGCTGCCGGAGAAGCCAATGCCGCAAACCGGCCAGTCAGGTCGCCGCGGCGTGACGATAATGGGGCCGGGCCCCCGCGGCACGCCGTATCGGCCAGGATAGATCCATGGACCAGCAGCCCCAGACGAGCCAGCCAGCGCGCGCACGCCGGCCGAGCGGACGCGATGCCAAGATCGCGGCGCGCACGGCGCGCAGCCAGGCGTTCGTTCCCTATATCACGCGCAAAATTCCCTACTACGAGGTGCTGAGCAGCGAGGGGCTCGAACTGCTCGAGCACAATGCCGACACCATCCTCGAGGAGATCGGCATCGACTTTCGCGACGATCCGGAGTCGCTGGCGCTGTGGAAGGATGCGGGAGCGGATGTGCAGGGTGAGCGCGTGCGCTTCCCGCGCGGCATGTGCCGCACGATCGTGCGCCGCTCGGCGCCCAAGGAGTTCACCCAGTACGCGCGCAATCCCGCCCGCAACGTCGTGATCGGCGGCAACCGCACGGTGTTTGCGCCCGCTTACGGCTCACCCTTCATCCGCAACCTCGATGAGGGGCGGCGCTACGCGCGCATCGAGGACTTCCGCAACTTCGTGAAGCTCGCGTATCTGTCCACCGCGCTGCACCACTCCGGCGGCACCATCTGCGAGCCGGTCGACCTGCCGGTCAACAAGCGGCATTTCGACATGGTGTACAGCCACATGAAGTACAGCGACAAGCCGTACATGGGCTCGGTCACGCATCCGGAGCGCGCCGAGGACACGGTCGAGATGACACGGATTCTGTTCGGCGATGAGTTCACGGATCCGGCGACCGGCAAGCCGCGCACCTGCATCACGAGCCTCATCAACGCCAACTCGCCCCTCACCTGGGACGCAACCATGCTCGGGGCGCTCAAGACCTACGCGCGTGCCAACCAGGCGACCATCGTCACGCCGTTCATCCTCGCCGGCGCCATGTCACCGGTGACGGTGGCGGGTACCGCGGCGCAGACTCTCGCCGAAGCACTCGCCGGGATGGCCACCGCGCAGCTGGTGAACCCGGGAGCGCCGGTGATCCTCGGCAGCTTCGCCTCATCGTTATCCATGCAGTCCGGCGCGCCGACCTTCGGCACGCCGGAGCCGGCGCTGGTGCTGTACGTCATGGCGGCGCTGGCGCGGCGCCTCGAGGTGCCGTTCCGCTCCGGCGGCTCGCTGTGTGCCGCCAAGATCCCGGATGCGCAGGCTGCCTATGAGTCCGCCAACACCCTGCTCCCGACCTGCCTCGGCGGCGTGAACTTCGTGCTGCACACCGCTGGCTGGCTCGAGGGGGGCCTCGCGATGGGGTACGAGAAGTTCGTCATGGACGCGGACCAGGCCGGCATGATGCACACGCTGCTCGCCGGGGTGGACCTCTCGGAAAATGGCCAGGCGCTCGATGCGATCCGCGAGGTCGGGCCGGGCAAGCATTTCCTC
Organism: Steroidobacteraceae bacterium; assembly: GCA_035568235.1. GTDB lineage: Bacteria > Pseudomonadota > Gammaproteobacteria > Steroidobacterales > Steroidobacteraceae > 13-2-20CM-66-19. The sequence continues at coordinate 67,800 of DATMOK010000021.1, forward strand.
GGCTGCGCGCACACCCAGGCCAACTTCCAGACCGCGTTCTACCGCTCGCCGCTCGCCGACAACAACAGCGTCGAGCAATGGGAGGCGGAGGGTGCCAAGGACATGATCCAGCGGGCCAATGCGAACTGGAAGAAGCAACTTGCGGACTACGAGCCACCGCCGCTCGATCCGGCGGTGGATGAGGCGCTGCTCGACTACATCAATCGCCGCAAGGCATCCTTCCCCGACTCGAACGTCTGACGATACGGAGGCGACTGCGCTGAAGCTCCGCTCGGCCTGCTTCGCGGCGCTGCTGTCGGCAGCCTCGGCAGCGCTCGGCGCGGGCCCGGCGGCGTCCGCTGCGGCGTCCGCCGATGCGAGCGCGCCGGCGAATGGCGCGGCCTACGTTCATTGGCTCGAAGAGCGTTCGATGCTGCACCAGGCGCAGCTCCTCGCGCGCCGCTATTCGGGCAACGCGATCCAGTGGCAGCACCCCTATGGCACGCCGCAGCCGCGCGCCGCGGTTGCCCGGGCATCGGTGTGGTTTACCGCGTATCCGGCCTCGACCATCGCCGCGGCGCCGGGTCTCTCGGCGCTCGCCACCCTGGCCGACGAGCGGCTGTGGCGCGCGTTCGAGACCATCGGCATCCAGGGCATGCACACCGGGCCGATGAAGCTCGCGGGCGGCCTCCGCGGCTTCACCCATACGCCCTCGATCGACGGCAACTTCGACCGCATCAGCTTTGAGATCGACCCCGACTTCGGCACCGGGACGCAATACCGCAACTTGGTGGCCGCCGCACATCGCCACGGCGCCATCGTGATCGGCGACATCATTCCTGGCCATACCGGCAAGGGCGCTGACTTCCGACTCGCCGAGCGCGCTTACGCCGACTATCCCGGCATCTATCACATGGTTCGCATCGAGCCCAGCGACTGGGGCTTGCTGCCGCCGGTTGCCGCGGGGCACGACGCGGTCAACCTCAGTCCGGCGACGGTGGATGCGCTCGAGGCGCGGGGCTACATCGTGGGTCAGCTGCATTCCGGCATCTTCTACGAGCCCGGGGTGAAGGACACGGACTGGAGCGCCACCGATGTGGTGCGCGGCGTCGACGGCGTGCGGCGCCGCTGGGTCTACCTGCACTACTTCAAGCAGGGCCAGCCGACGCTCAACTGGCTCGACCCGAGCTTCGCCGCCGAGCGTCTCGTGCTGGGCGATGCGGTCGACGAGATCGACGTGCTGGGCGATGGCATGGTGCGCCTCGATGCCAACGGCTTGCTCGGGATCGAGCGCGAGGCCAACGGCCACGTGTGGTGGGCCGGGCATCCGCTGTCGGTGACGGCGAACCAGCTGATTGCCGACATGGTGCGCAAGCTCGGCGGATTCACCTTCGAGGAGCTCGACTTTCCGCTCGACGAGATGCGCGAGATGGCGCGCGGCGGTGCGGACCTCTCCTACGATTTCGTCACCCGGCCGGTCTACGACTACGCGCTGCTGACGGGCGATGCGGAGCTGCTGCGACTGGTGTACCAGCTGATGCTCAAGTACGGCGTCGACTCAGGCAGGCTGGTGCACGCGCTGCAGAACCACGACGAGCTGACCGGCGGCATGGCGCATTTCGGCGGCCGGCACGCTGACGAGAGGTTTGCGTTGCACGGCGGGCAGATGTCCGGCCAGGAGCTGCGCGAGCTCGTGCATCAAGCCATGTACACCGGCCTCATGGGGGCGCGCGCGCCCTACAACCTGAAATTCGGCCACGGGGTGGCCTCGACGACCGCGACGGTCATCGCCGCTGCGCTCGGCATCCACGACCTCTCGGCCCTGACGCCCGCAGACGTCGCGAACATCAAGCGTCTGCACCTGCTGCTCGCCTTCTTCAACGCGATGCAGCCGGGCGTGTTTGCCTTGTCGGGCTGGGATCTGGTCGGCGCGCTCACGCTGCCGCCGGATTCGGTGCGCGCGCGGCTGGCCGACGGCGACACCCGCTGGATCAACCGCGGCGCTTACGATCTGCTCGGCTCGAACCCGAAAGCGACGCGCTCGACATCAGGTCTGCCGCGCGCCGTGGCGCTCTACGGCTCGCTGCCGGAGCAGCTCGCAGATCCCGGCTCGTTCGCCTCGCAACTGGCGGGGCTTCTCAAGGTGCGTGCGCAGCTCAAGCTGTACGCCGCGCACCTGGTCGACGCTCCGGCCGTTCAGTCGAAGGGGCTCGTGGTGCTGGTGCAGGAGCTGCCGGATGACGGCGGGCTCGTGGTGACGGCCGTCAACTTCGGGGCTCAGGGGGTGGACGAGGCCGTGTTGATTCACGGCGCAGCAGCGGATTCCCGGGCGCTCGACGTCCTAGATCCACAGGCGCCCGCGACCGGAGTCGGCGCGGACGGCAGCCTGCGGCTGCACCTCGCGCCCCACGAAGCGAAGGCGTTGCGGATCAAGAGCTGAGGGTGCGCCGCGGTGTCGCCCCGGATCTCGGGTCGCCCATGGAAATGCGCTAGCATTCATCGGATGGGCCCGACTCCTAAGCCTGATCCCTCTCAGCGCCGCTTGCGTGCCGGGATCGTCGGCGGCGGGCGCGGCGCCTTCATCGGCGCGGTGCACCGCATCGCTGCCGAGCTCGACGGCCAGGCCCTGATTGTCGCCGGCGCAATGTCCTCGGACCCGGCGATCGCACGCGAGAGTGCCGCCGCGTGGTTTCTCGAGCGCAGCTACGCCTCGTACGAGGAGATGGCGCGCAGCGAGGCCGCGGACACCAACGGTATCGACTTCGTCATCGTGGCGACGCCGAATCACCTGCACTACCCGGTGGCGCGCGCGTTCCTGGCCGAGGGCATTCACGTCGTCTGCGACAAGCCGCTCACCTCGAGTGTCGCCGAGGCGGAAGAGCTGACGCGGCTGGTCGAGGACGGCCGCACATTGTTTGCTCTCACGTACAACTACACTGGATATCCGGCGGTGCGCGAGGCGCGCGAACTGGTACGCGGCGGAGGGCTCGGGGAGATCCGTAAGGTGTTGGTGGAGTACAGCCAGGACTGGCTGATGGAGGCCGTGGAGAACCGCGGCAACAAGCAGGCCGCGTGGCGCACCGATCCGGCGCGGGCGGGCCTTGGCGGCAGCGTCGGCGACATAGGCACGCATGCCGCGAACCTGCTCGAGTACGTGACGGACAAGCGCATCGAGGCCGTGTGCGCCGATCTCACCGCCTTCGTCGCCGGCCGGCGTCTCGATGATGATGCCAACATGCTCATCCGACTCGAGGGTGGCGCGAAGGGCACGCTCAGCTGCTCGCAGATTGCCTGCGGCGAGGAGAACCGGCTGTCGCTACGCGTCTACGGATCCAGGGCGGGGCTCGAGTGGCATCAGCAGGAGCCCAACACGTTGATTCTCAAACCGGCGGGCAGTCCGTGGGAGCGGTTGCGGACGGGTCACGGCTACCTGAGTGCCTCCGCCCGGGCTGCCAGTCGCACACCGCCCGGACACCCGGAAGGTTATCTCGAGGCGTTTGCCAACATCTACCGCGGATTCATTGCGGATGTGCGTCGTGTCGCAGAGGGGCAGGCGCCACTGCGCGATTACCCGGGTGTGCAGGACGGACTGCGCGGCGTGCGCTTCGTGGCGCAGGTGGTAGCCAGCTCGCGCGCCGGCTCGGCCTGGATGCGGGTCTAGGCCTTCGCGCCCTCGCGCCGCAGAAGCGGCACAGCCACCAGAAAAAACAGCGACAGGGGAAGCGAGCCGGCGACCAGCACAGCCCAGAGCCGCGGCTGCGGCGCCAGCCAGACGACGGCCATCTCGGCCAGCCCGGTTGCTAGCAGCACCAGCGCGACGCGAATGACCCAGAATCTATGAGCGTGCCACACGGGCGTCGATTCTACCCCTCCGAGGATCTCAAGGGATCCGGCGGATGTAATCGTAGGCTTGCCGCGCGGCCTCGAGCTGACTCATGCGCGTGAACGGCCCTTCCTGCTCGACGAAGTAGTGCTTGAGGCCCGCCTTCTCTGCGGCTGCAAAGATCGGACGGTAGTCGATGATGCCGTGCCCGAGCTCCGCCCCTGGAGGGGCGCCTGAAGCACCAGCGAAGGGGTCGGGCAGGGGCAGGAAGTCCTTCACGTGGATCATCGGAAACCGTCCCGGGTAGCGTTTGAAGTAGTCGATGGGGTTGCGTCCGCCGACCACCATCCAGCCGCAGTCGATCTCGAACTGAACGAGCGCAGGATCGGTCTCAGCGAGCAGCACGTCATAGGCGATCGTGTCGCCCTGGGAAGCGAACTCGAAGTTGTGGTTGTGGTAGACGTACTGCAGCCCCGCGCGCCGCGCCTGCTCGCCGAGGTGGCTGGCGAGCTCGGCGGTGCGATGCGCTTCCTCGAGCGTCATGCCGCCGTTGTGGGCGCCCGGGATGAGCGCGCGCAGACTGCCGCTCGCCGCGTACTGCGCACCGAGCGCGTGGGCGTCATCGAACGCCGCGGCGGGATTGCTGAAATCGAGATGCGCGCTGGGCGCTACTAGGGCGTTGTCATCGAGCAGCCGGCGGAAGTCGCGTGCCGTAAGACCCGCAAATCCCGCACTCTCCACCTCGCGATAGCCGATCTCCCTCAGCCTGCACAACGTCGCCGCCGGATCGGCGGCCAGAGAGTCCTTCACGGCGTACAGCTGGATTCCCGCCGGGCTGACGGCGGGCATAGGGCGCGCGATTGCCGGCAGTTCAGCAGCGAGCAGCGCGCCCGCGGCCGTTGCTGCCGAGCGCGCGAGCAAGCGCCTGCGGCTGAGGATGCTCATACGGGCAGCATGGTACGCTACACCGTGACGCCGCTCAGCTGAGATCGCCCGCTGCGGGCGTAGCCCAAGAAGGTCGAGTGACGACACTGACCCGAACGCGACTGTGCGTGATGATGTTCCTGGAGTTCTTCATCTGGGGCAGCTGGTTCGTCACCATGGGGAGCTACCTGGCGGCCAATCTGCACGCGAGCGGCGCGCAGAGCGCGCTTGCTTACTCGACGCAATCCTGGGGCGCGATCATCGCCCCGTTCATCGTCGGCCTGATCGCAGACCGCTATTTCAACGCCGAGCGGCTGCTCGGCGTACTGCACATTGCCGGCGGCATCCTCATGTACGCGCTCTACAGCAGCCGCGACTTCT
>DATMOK010000022.1:0-10367 GCA_035568235.1 Steroidobacteraceae bacterium
CACGTTCCGCCGCTGGCTGCATCAAGCCAATCCGGGTCTCACCAAAGTTTTGGTCGATGCGATCGGCGACGCGGTGCTCGACGATGCGATGGCCATCGAGAAGCTTGTCGCCCTCAAGGACGATGCGGCGCTGCAGAGCAACCTTGCGGCGGTGCGCAAAGCCAATAAAGCCGCGTTGGCACGGCTCGTCACCGAGCGGCTCGGCATCATCATCAACCCGGACGCCTTGTTCGACGTCCACATCAAGCGCATCCACGAATACAAGCGCCAGCTGCTCAACGCGCTACGCATCGTAGTGCTTTACAACAGACTACGAGAAAATCCCACTCTCGAGATGGCGCCGAGGACATTTTTCTTTGCCGGCAAGGCAGCGCCAGCCTACCGGCTTGCGAAACTCGTTATCAAGTTCATCCATAGCCTGGCGGCTACGATCGATGGCGATCCGGCGATCCGAGGCCGCCTTAAGGTTCTGTTCTTGCCCGAATACGATGTTTCGCTTGCGCAACGGATCATCCCCGCCAGCGATGTCTCGAACCAAATCTCGACCGCGGGCTACGAGGCCAGTGGTACCAGCAACATGAAATTCATGATCAATGGTGCATTGACGCTGGGTACGCGGGATGGCGCGACCATCGAAATGGCACAAGAGGCCGGCGAAAAGAATCTCTTTCTTTTTGGTCTCACAGCGGCGCAGGTGGTCGGAAGTCGTGAGTGGTACAACCCGCGCTGGCATTATGACCACGAACCAGAGACTCGTGCGGCGTTGGACTTGATTCGTTCCAGCCACTTCGACGGCAGTGAACCAGAGGTTTTTGCGCCGCTATTCGACACACTGCTGACACACGGCGATCACTACATGCACCTGGCCGACCTGAGGTCCTACCTTGACGCTGACGAACGTGTGCGCAAGCTGTATGCCAATCCAGACGACTGGGCGCTCATGGCGATCTTGAATATTGCCGCCGCCGGGAAATTCTCGAGCGATCGGGCCATCGCTGAGTATTCAGCGCAGATTTGGAAGGCGAAGCCGTGCCCTGTAATGTAATTAGTTTTCGTGTGTTGCGGGTCCACTAGAGGGCCCGCTTCACCTGGGTCTCACTCGGGGCTGCGCAGCAGCTCGTTGATCGAGGTGCTGGCGCGCGTCTTTGCATCGACACGCTTGACGATGACCGCGCAGTAGAGGCTGTAGTGCCCGTCGGCGGAGGGCAGCGTGCCGGACACTACCACCGACCCGGCCGGCACCCGGCCCTGGAGGATCTGCCCGGTGGTGCGGTCGTAGATGCGGGTGCTCTGGCCGAGAAACACGCCCATCGAGATGACCGAACCCGCTTCGACGACGACACCCTCCACCACCTCGGAGCGCGCACCGATGAAGCAGTCGTCCTCGATGATCGTCGGGCTCGCCTGCAGCGGCTCGAGCACCCCGCCGATGCCGACTCCGCCCGACAGGTGCACGTTGCGACCGATCTGCGCACACGAGCCGACGGTGGCCCAGGTGTCGACCATGGTGCCGCCGCCGACCCAGGCGCCGATGTTGACGTAGCTCGGCATCAGCACGACATCGGGGGCGATATAGGCGCCACGACGCACCAGCGCGTGCGGCACGATGCGCGCCCCGGCGGCGCGCAGCTGCGCCTCGCTGGCGTGCGCATACTTCAGCGGCACCTTGTCATAGAAGCGCGTGTAGCCGGCATCCAGCACGCGGTTGTTGTGGCTGCGGAAGTAGAGCAGCACCGCTTTCTTCAGCCACTCGTTCACCACCCAGCCGCCGTCGCGCGGCTCCGCCACCCGCAGCTCACCCGCATCGAGCAGCGCGAGACACTCCTCCAGCGCCGCCTCCAGCTCGCGCGACAGCGTCTGCGGAGTGAGCGTGCCGCGCCGCTCGAAGGCGTCCTCGATGACAGCCCTGAGCTGCGCGGGCTCGGTCATGGCGTCGGCCGCGCGAGCGGCGCGCGCCGCGCGCTGCCGTCGGCGCGCAGTGCCTGCTGCTCGCGGTCGAGGGCGCCGATGAGGCGCTCCCTGAGGCGCTCCGCGTCCGCGGCTGTGAGCGGCGCATTGTCGAGATCGGTGAGGTAGAACACGTCCTCGGCCCGCTCGCCGACCGTCATGATCTTGGCGGCGTGCAGCTCGACGCGCTCCTGCATCAGCACCTTGCCGACGTCGCACAGCAGGCCCGGCCGGTCGCCGGCGGTGAGCTCGAGCACCGAGCGGCGGTTGCGCTCGTCGATGCTGAGCGCGATCTGCGTCGGGGTGTTGAACATGCGCGCCTGACGCGGCGCGCGCCGCGACACCGACAGCGGCGCATCCTCCGACGGCCGCACCGAGCGCCACAGGGCCTGCTCGATCTCCAGGCGGCGGTCACTGTCGGTTACGCCAGCGCCGTCATCCTCGAGCACGTGGTAGAGGTCGAGGCTGAAGCCGTCGCCGGTCGGCGTGATGCGCGCATCCACGATGTTGAGTCCCAGCTGATCGAGAACTGCCGTGGTGCGCGCAAAGCCGTGGCGGCGCGGCCGCGTGAAGATCAGCACCGCGGTGGTACCGCGCACGCTGTGGGGATCGAGCGCCACCAGCGGCTCATCGGAGGCCGCATCGCGCTCGGCGAGCAGCCGCGTGTGCCACGCCACCTCTTCCGGCGAGTGCTGCAGGAAATAGCCGGCCGAGAAGCGCGTCCAGCTCGCGGCGATGTCGCGCTCGGCGACGCCGCGCTCGACGGCGAGGCGCCGCGCGGCATCCTGCGTCTCGCGAACCAGGTGCTCGGGATCGATGGGACTCTCCAGCCCGCGCCGCAGCGCGCGTTTGACGCGCAGGTAGAAGTCCTTGAAGAGCGAGGCCTTCCACGAGTTCCACAGCTTCGGGTTGGTGCCGCGCACGTCGGCGCAGGTGAGCACGTACAGGTAGTCGAGGTGCGCCTCATCGCCCACCTTGCGCGCGAAGGCGTTGATCACCTGCGGATCGGAGATGTCCTGCTTCTGCGAGGTGATCGACAACTCGAGGTGGTGGCGCACCAGCCAGGCGACCAGGCGCGCATCGTAAGGTGACAGGCCCTGCTCGAGGCAGAAGGCCTCGGCATCCACGGCGCCGAGCTCGGAATGATCGCCGCCGCGGCCCTTGGCGAGGTCGTGAAACAGCGCCGCGAGATACACGATCTCCTGGCGCGGCAGCTGCTGCATGACCCGCGAGGCCTCGGGGAGCTCGTGGTCGTAGCGCGGAATCGCGAAGCGCCGCAGGTTGCTCACCACGAACAGCGTATGGGCGTCGACGGTATAGGCGTGGAACAGGTCGTACTGCATGCGCCCGACGACGCGCCCGAAGGCCGGGATGTAGCGCCCGAGCACGCCGTAGGTGTTCATGCGCCGCAGCTCGTGCGTGACGCCGACCGGCGAGCGCAGGATCTCGAGGAACAGGCGGTGGTGGCGCGGGTTCTGGCGGAACTCCTCGTCGATCAGCCACAGACTCTTGGTCACGGCGCGCATCGTCGAGGCGCGCACGCCGCGGATTTCGGGGTTCTGCTGCAGGATCGCGAACAGCTCGAGGAGCGATGAGGGGGTGCGGGCGAACACCTCCTCGCTCACCGCCTCGAGCGAGCCGTTGCGCACCTGGAAACGCGCATTGAGCGGCCGCGGTGGCTCGCTCTCATTGAGGATCGCCTCGCGGAACAGCTCCAGCAGCAGCTCATTCAGCAGACTCACGTCCATCACGGTGCGGTAGTAGCGCTGCATGAACTGCTCGACCGCGAGTGTGTAGGAGGCGTCCTCATAGCCGAAGGCGATGGCGAGCCGGATCTGGTGATCGAACAGCAGCCGGTCCTCACGCCGCCCGGTGAGCACGTGCAGTCCGAAGCGCACCCGCCACAGGAATGCCTGCGCCTGGCGCAGGCGCCGCAGCTCCGCGGTGGTGAGAAAGCCATGCGTGGCGAGCCCATCGAGCGAATCGGCGCCGAAATGACGCTTGGCGACCCAGGCAATGGTCTGGATGTCGCGCAGCCCGCCGGGGCCGGTCTTCACGTTGGGCTCGAGATTGTAGGCGGTATCGTTGGCCTTCAGGTGCCGCTCAGCCTGCTCGCGAACCTTCGCCTCGAAGAACTGCTTCACCGGCCAGATGCGCTCCGGGGCGAGCGCGGCGCGCATCGCCCCGAGGAGTGCTGCGCTGCCGGCCACGAGGCGGGCCTCGAGCAGCGTCGTCATGACGCCGACGTCGCCGACACATTCCTCGGCGCACTGCGCCACGGTGCGCACGCTGTGGCCGATCTCGAGGCCGATGTCCCACAGGAACGCCACCAGCTTCTCGATCGCCTCGCCCTCGGCCGCCGCATCCGGCGCGAGCAGCAGTACATCGACATCGGAGCAGGGGTGCAGCTCGCCGCGGCCGTAGCCGCCGACGGCGATCAGCGCCCAGGCGGCGCACTGCGGCGCACAGTGCAGGCGCCAGGCCGCGCCAAGTACCGTATCGATAAGCGCGGCGCGCGCGTGCACCAGCTCCTCGACCGGATCCTCCGCGAGGAAGCGCGCCTTGAGCTCCTCATGCGCCTCGCGCAGCTGTGCGCGCCACGCCGCAGGGTCGCCGCCGGCGGCTGCGAGCCGCTCGGCCAGGCGCACCAGCAATGGCCAGGAGACCGCGGCCGCTGCGGCGGGGAGCGTTTCCTCGAGCAGCTCTGTGTGCGAGGCCCCCATCCCTTCCTTATATCAGTGTGGCGTGCCGCCCGCGGGCAGCGTCAGTACGTCGACCCCGCTGTCGGTCACGAGCACGGTGTGCTCCCACTGCGCCGACAGCGAGTGGTCCTTGGTGATCACCGTCCAGCCGTCGCCGAGCAGCCGCACGTGGCGCTTGCCGGCGTTCACCATCGGCTCGATGGTGAAGGTCATGCCCGTCTGCAGCTCAAGACCCGTGCCCGGCTCGCCGTAGTGCAGCACCTGTGGATCCTCGTGGTACACGCGCCCGATGCCATGGCCGCAGTACTCGCGCACCACCGAGTAGTGATTCTCCTCGACAAAGGTCTGGATCGCGTGGCCGATGTCGCCGAGGTGCGCGCCCGGGCGCACGGTTCGGATGCCACGCCACATGGCATCGAAGCACACCTCGGACAGCCGCTGCGCGTGCGCCGGGGGTTTGCCGACCGCGTACATGCGACTGGTATCGCCGTGGAAGCCGTCACGGATCACCGTGACGTCGATATTGACGATGTCGCCCGCCTTGAGGCGCTTGTCGTTCGGAATGCCGTGACAGACGACGTGATTGACCGAGGCGCAGATGGTTTTCGGGAAGCCGCGGTAATTGAGGTTCGCCGGCACCGAGCGCTGCACGTTGACGATGTGATCGTGGCAGATGCGGTCAAGCTCCTCGGTGGTCACCCCCGGCACCACGTGCGGGCCGATCATGTCCAGCACCTCGGCGGCGAGGCGCCCGGCGATGCGCATCTTCTCCTGGTCAGCGGCGCTCTTTATCGTGACGTGCATAGGCTTCAGAAATGGGGTCTTCCATGCCCCTCGCAAGGGGTGTCCGGGGTAGCGTAAGGCATTGTTCCGACGAGATCTTCATGGTATAAAGCGCGGCCTTTTTTGGCAACGCAACCCACACGCGCATCGTAACCTGCTGACTGGGTGTCTCCGCTGAGGTTTTAGGACCGGCGGGGATGGTCAGGGGGATGCGCGGAGGCTTAACCCGCACAGGAGTTCTCATGTCCGGCGTGTCCATGCGACAGATGCTGGAAGCGGGTGTCCATTTCGGACACCAGACCCGCTTCTGGAACCCGAAGATGGCCCCCTTCATCTTCGGTGAGCGTAACAAGATCCACATTATCAACCTCGAGAAGACGCAGCCGATGTATTCGGAGGCGGCGGCCTTCATCAAGGGCGTGATCGCCGACGGCGGCAAGGTGCTGTTCGTCGGCACCAAGCGCTCGGCGCGCGAGGCTATCCACAAGGAGGCCGAGCGTGCCTCGCAGCCGTACGTGAACCAGCGCTGGCTCGGCGGCATGCTCACCAACTTCAAGACCATCCGCCAGTCGATCAAGCGCCTCGCCGAGCTGACCGAGCTCGCCGGCTCCGGCGCCCTCGACAAGCGCGGCAAGAAGGAAGCGACGCAGTTGCGGCGCGAGATGGACAAGCTCGAGAGGAGCCTCGGCGGCATCAAGCATATGGAGTCGCTCCCGGATGCGCTGTTCGTCGTCGACGTCGGCCACGAGAACATCGCCATCCACGAGGCGAAGAAGCTCGGCATCCCGGTGGTGGCGATCGTCGACACCAACTGCTCCCCCGACGGCATCGACTACGTGATCCCCGGCAACGATGACGCCATGCGCGCCATTCAGCTCTATACCATCGGCATCGCCGATGCGGTGCTCGAGGGCAAGGAATCGGTGCCGCAGGTGGCGGTCGGCGAGGACGAGTTCGTCGAGCTCGACGAGAGCGGTGCGCCGCGCAAGAAGACGCAGCGCGCCGGCCGCAGGCCCGCGCCCGCGGTGCGCCGCAAGGCGCCCGCGCGGCGTCGTCCGTCGGTGGCGCCGCCGCCGGTGGTCGCGGGCGCTCCGGTGAGTGCCGAGCCGAGCGTTGAGCCGAGCGTTGAGCCGAGCGTTGAGGCGAGCGTCGAGGATCTGGATGTGGACACGGATGACGTGGCGGATACGCCCGAGGTCGACGCTGCAGCCGCGACTGCGCGCCGCGGCGCCCCCGCCGCCAGCCGTCGCAAGGGACGCGGCGGCGCCGCCGGGGAGTGAGGCTGCGATGAACATCACGGCAGATTCAGTCAAGCAGCTCCGTGAGCGCACCGGCGCGGGGATGATGGAATGCAAGAAGGCGCTGGTCGAGACCAAAGGCGACCTGGATGCGGCGGCGGAGCTGATGCGCCGCCAGGGGCTCGCCAAGGCCGACAAGAAGGCAACCCGGGTTGCCGCCGAGGGCGTGGTGGTGATCGCGCGCTCCGACGATGCGCGCACCGCCGCCATGGTCGAGGTGAACTGCGAAACCGATTTCGTTGCGCGGGGCCCGGATTTCAAGGCCTTTGCGGACGCGGTCGCGGCGTGCGCACTCAGCGCGCGGCCGGCGCAGCTCACCGACCTCAACGCCGCGAAGCTCGCCTCGGGCCTGAGCATCGATGAGCGCCGGCGTGAGCTCATCGCGAAGATCGGCGAGAACATCAGCGTGCGGCGCTTCCATGTGCTCACCTCGCCCGACCAGCTCGGTGCCTATGTGCACGGCGTGCGCATTGGCGCGCTGGTGGCGGTCAAGGGCGGCCCCGCAAGCCTCGCCTACGACCTCGCCATGCACGTCGCCGCCATCAATCCGCGCTACCTGAGCGCCCGCGATGTGCCCGCGGAGGTCATGGCCAGGGAGCGCGACATCCTCACCAGCCAGGCGCAGACCGAGGGCAAGCCCCCGGAGATCGTCGCCAAGATGGTCGAGGGACGGCTGCGCAAGGCCCTGAGCGAGATCACCCTCACCGGCCAGGCGTTCGTCAAGGACCCGGACATCACGATCGAGAAGCTGCTGAAGGGCGCCAAGGCCGAGGTCGTGGCCTTCGAGCGCTTCGAGGTGGGTGCCGGCATCGAAAAAAAAACCGATGATTTCGGCGCCGAGGTGGCCCGTCTGGCAGTCGGACGCTGAGGCGGTAAGGCTCGGGTCAAAGGAACGAAACCCCGCCGCGCGCGGGGTTTTTTCCGTCGGACGAGGTGAACGATGACAGAAGCGAAGTCCCGCTACTCGCGCATCCTGGTAAAGCTCTCGGGCGAGGCCCTGCTCGGCGCTTCCGACTACGGCATCGATCCGGCGGTGCTGAAGCGCATCGCCGCCGAGCTGCAGGACATCGTAGAGATGGACGTCCAGATCGCGGTCGTCCTCGGCGGCGGCAACATCTTCCGCGGCGCGGGCCTGGCGCGCGCCGGCATGGATCGCGTGGCCGCCGACCACATGGGCATGCTCGCCACGGTGATGAACTCACTCGCGCTGCAGGATGCGCTCGAGAGCTTGGGTCTGCACGCGCGCGTCATGTCCGCGATCCGCATCAACGAGGTGTGTGAGGATTACATCCGGCGGCGCGCGGTGCGCCACCTCGAGAAGGGCCGCATCGCGGTGTTCGCCGCCGGCACCGGCAATCCGTTCTTCACGACCGATACGGCGGCGGCGCTGCGTGCCATCGAGATCAACGCTGACATTCTGCTGAAGGCGACCAAGGTGAACGGCGTCTATTCGGACGATCCGGTGCGCAACCCCGCGGCCACGCGCTACGCGCACCTCACCTTCGACAAGGTGCTCGCCGACAAGCTCAACGTGATGGACGCGACCGCGATCGTCATGTGTCGCGACAACCGCTTGCCTTTGCGGGTCTTCAATCTCAACAATCCAGGGGACCTCACCCGCATCGTGCGCGGCGAGGATGTCGGCACCTCGGTCACCTACGAGTGAGCGCGGTTCGCCGCGAGGAGACCTTATGCTGGATGACCTCAAGAAAGACGCCGCGACCCGCATGGCCAAGTGCGTGCAGACCTTCCAGGGCGATCTGAAGAAGCTGCGCACCGGGCGGGCACACCCGAGCCTGGTCGAGCACCTCAAGGTCGACTATTACGGCAGTGAAGTGCCGCTGCAGCAGGTCGCGAGCATCGCCGTCGAGGAGGGCCGCACGCTGGTGATCTCGCCCTGGGAGAAGAGCATCGTGCAGGCGATCGAGAAGGCGATCTTCAAGTCCGACCTCGGGCTGACGCCGATGACCGCCGGCACCGTGATCCGCATTCCCATGCCGCCGCTTACCGAGGAGCGGCGCCGCGAGATCACCAAGATGCTGCGGCACGACGCCGAGAACGCCCGGGTCGCGGTGCGCAACGTGCGCCGCGACGTCATGACCGAGATCAAGCACAAGCTGAAGGACAAGCAGGTCTCGCAGGACGACGAGCGGCGCGCCGAGGCGGACGTGCAGAAGCTCACCGACAAGCACATCGCCGATATCGATGCGTTGCTCGCCGGCAAGGAGAAGGAGGTCATGCAGGTCTGATGCCTCCCGTTGCCGACCAGCCACTGCCCCGGCACATCGCCGTCACCATGGACGGTAATGGGCGCTGGGCCGCCGCGCGCGGCGCGGCGCGCGCCACCGGCCACCGCGCGGGTCTTAAGCCCGTGCGCCTGTGCGTCGAGGAGTGCACGCGGCGCGGTATCGGCGCGCTCACCCTGTTCGCCTTCTCGAGCGAGAACTGGGGTCGACCGGCCGATGAGGTCGGCAGTCTCATGGGCCTGTTCGTCGAGTCGCTCGACCGCGAGGTGGCCGAGCTCCATGAGAAGGGCGTGCGACTGCGTTTCATCGGCGAGCGCCGCGGCCTGCCCGTGCGGCTCCAGGCGCGCATCGCCGCGGCCGAGGAGCGCACCGCGGCCAACCGGGCGCTCGCCCTGCAGATCGCGGTCGGCTATGGCGGCCGCTGGGATATAGTTCAGGCGGCTCAGGCACTTGCAAGAAAATGCTCGAGTGGGGCGCTCAGTCCGGATGAGATCGACGAGGCGTGCTTTTCGCAGTTCCTGTCACTCGGCGGACTCCCCGATGTGGATCTTCACATCCGCACGGGCGGTGAGCAGCGCATCAGCAACTTCCTGCTGTGGCATCTGGCGTACGCCGAGCTCTGGTTCACCGAGCGGCTGTGGCCGGATTTCTCGGTCGCCGATTTCGAGGCGGCGCTCGATTTCTTTGCGACCCGGGAGCGGCGCTTCGGCCAGCGCGCCGCGATCGTGAGCGTCGCGCGGTGAACGAGTCACTGCGCAAGCGGGTATCGACCGCGGTGGTGCTGGCGGTGGTGCTGCTCGTGATCCTGCTCGCCTTGCCGCCTTGGGCCACGGTGGTGGCGGTGACCGTGATGCTGCTGGCCGGGGCCTGGGAGTGGTCGGCGTTCCTCAGGCTCCCGAGCGTTACGCACCGGCTGCCCTACGTGGCGCTGGTGGCGCTGCTGTTGCCGCTCGCCTGGATCGTGTCCGTCGACCCGGCCGGCCGCGACCTGATCCTGCTGACGGCGGTGCTGTGGTGGCTGACCGCATTGCTGTGGATCGCTTTCGCTCCGCGGCGTGTGACGGCGTGGGCGGCTGGCATCGCCGGCATACTCGCCCTGGTGCCGGCGTGGCTCGCGCTGGTGTGGCTGCGTTACGCCCCGCCTCCGCACGGTCAGTGGGTGCTGTTCACACTGGTCCTGGTGTGGGTGGCCGACATCGGCGCGTTCTTCTTCGGGCGCCGTTTTGGTCGCATCCGCCTGGCGCCCGAGGTGTCCCCCGGAAAGACCTGGGAAGGGGTCCTCGGGGGCATGGCGCTTTCGGCGCTGGTTGCCGTCGGTGGCAGCGCCTGGTTCCACGTGCCGCTCGTGGTCTTCATGCCCCTGTGCCTCGCGACCGTCGCCTTCTCGGTGG
>DATMOK010000023.1:0-401106 GCA_035568235.1 Steroidobacteraceae bacterium
TGGACTCTCGGCCGCCGGTTCCGAGGATTCCGTGATTCACATTCTCGTGGTGGCCACGGGGGAGATTCTGCCGGAGCGCATCAGTCGTACGCAGTACGCAAACCCGAGCTGGCTCCCGGACAGCAGTGGATTTTTCTACAACCGCCTTGCGGGAGCGCCGCTTGGGTCAGTTGACTATTACAAGGACAGTGTCGCGTGGTTGCACCGTCTGCGGACCGACACCCGGGACGACCTGAAGATACTGGCCCGGGGTCAGTACGCGGAGATTGCCGGCGAACGGACGGATTTCCCGAGCATCATCGCCGATTCCAGCAGCCAATACGTTGTTGCAGGGATGATCGGCGGTGTGCGACGTGAAAACCCTTATTACACCGCACGCCTGTCCGAGCTCATCGCCGCTCGAGCGCAGTGGCGCAAGGTCTGCGACGTTGCCGACGAGGTGGTCGGTGTGTCGTTGCGGGACGACGTGCTTTATCTTCTGACCACCAAAGATGCGCAGAACGGCAAGGTGCTTCAGACCTCCTTGTCGGCCCCGAGTCTAGCCAGTGCCAGGGTCGCCGTACCGGAGGGCGATGCGGTAATCGACAACATCAGCGCGGCGCACGACGCTCTGTACGTGCAGGACATGAATGGCGGCTATGGAGGCTTCCGGCGTGTCGAAGTTGATGGACGGATTGCATCAATCCCGACTCCATTTGAAGGCACGATATTCCAGCTCTCGACCAACACCGCCGAGGACGGCATGCATTGGATCGGTACCAGCTGGCTCGTGCCTTTCACGGTGCTGCATTTCGATCCGGCGACCGGCCGGCACTCGGACACGGGGATCTCTCCTCAGCCGCCGATTGACCTCAAGCCCTATGAAGCGATCAAGACGAGCGCTACCGTCCGGGACGGAACCAAAGTACCGCTGTCGATCATCGCCAGGAAGGGACTGGTGCGCGACGGCCTTCATCCGGCTCTGGTCGATGCCTACGGCTCCTACCAGATCGTGAGCTCGCCGTTCTTCAACACCCGTGCCATCGCGTTCCTCGAGCAGGGCGGGGTGATCGCCACCGCGCATGTACGCGGTGGTGGGGAATACGGCCGGCGGTGGTGGAAGGCCGGCCAGAAGCTTTCCAAACCCAACACCTGGCGGGATCTCATCGACTGTTGTGAGGCGCTGGTGCGCGACGGATGGACGACGCCGTCACGGCTCGCAATACAAGGCGGCTCTGCGGGCGGAATCACTGTGGGCCGCGCACTCACCGAGCGGCCCGCGCTGTTTGCCGCCGTCATTTCCAACGTTGGGGTTTCGAACGCGCTGCGCGCGGAGTTCTCGCAGAATGGGCCGCCCAACATCGCCGAATTCGGTACCGTGAAGGAGCGCGACGGCTTCGAGGCTCTCCGGGAAATGGATGCACTCCATGCGGTGCGTGACGGCGTTCTCTATCCGGCGGTACTGCTGACCACCGGACTGAAGGACCCGCGCGTGGAGCCTTGGCAGGTGGCCAAGATGACGGCCCGGCTACAAAAAGCCACGGCATCGAAGAATCCCGTGCTCCTGAGAGTGACATTCGACGCCGGGCATGGCCTCGGCTCGACGCGAACGCAGGCCGATGAGCAGCGCGCCGATGAATACGCGTTCGTGCTGTGGCGCACGGGCGCGCCGGGGTTTCAGCCGGCTTTGTAGTTACATTAGTTTCTTGGTGTAACCATCGGAAATATAATGAAGTGGCTCCCCGGGTTGGAATCGAACCAACGACCAGACGATTAACAGTCGTCTGCTCTACCGCTGAGCTACCGGGGAACCGGGAGGGACCGGCGAAGGGCGCGGATTCTCGGGTACGGCCCTCGCGGCGTCAAGGAAATGCGCCGCGCGGCCAGTGTCTCACGGCGCTGAGACACTGGCCGCGCGGGGCTAAGGGTCGGCTTTCAGCTGATCAGCTGCTCACATGTGATTGTGAGCCATCATCGTCGGTGGCACGGCTCGCGCAGCCGTACCCTTGCCGCCGGGCACGCTGTCCGGAATCCGGGCCACGAGACGTGCCACGCCGTTGTCGTCGAACTCGACGTGCAGGCGGAAAGTCCCCTTCCCATCGCTGCCGCGATACTCCCAGGTCTCATC
This sequence comes from Steroidobacteraceae bacterium, assembly GCA_035568235.1. Lineage (GTDB taxonomy): Bacteria > Pseudomonadota > Gammaproteobacteria > Steroidobacterales > Steroidobacteraceae > 13-2-20CM-66-19. Next base: position 2,108 of record DATMOK010000023.1, read on the forward strand.
CTCCTGGCCCGGCATGGCCATGCCGCAGTCGTTGAACTGCACGATGCGCCACGGCGTCCCGAGCTGAGCGTGCACCTGCGCCTTGGTGGTGACGCCCGGAGTGATGTCGGACGCCCGGTGCGTTCCGGCCGTCGACTTCGTCGCGCCCGCAGACGCCTCATCGCCATAGGCGGCGCACACACCGAGGCACAGTGCGACCGAGGTCGCTCCGATCAGAGTTTTGCTGAGGTTCATGTTGGCCTCCGCTACTGCGCCGAGTCGCCGTACACGGCACGGCGCGCCTCGCCGGTGAGTGACAGGATGGTGATGCCCGTGCCGGCTCGATCGGCGGCGTAGATGTAGCCGCGATCGTCGTACTCGACGTAGTCGTTCATCGTCGCGTTGTAGCAATTGGTCTCGCCGTTGATCGTCGAGCAGGACGAGGCCGTGTTGGAGTCCGGCGCCTGGATGTAGTAAGCGACCGGCTTGGGGTTCTTGGGATCCCGGATGTCCCAGATGCGCACGCCGGCGTTGAACCACGAGATGCTCACGATCTTGCCGTAGTAGGCCGGGAAGATCGCTTCGGTCACGGCGTGTGCACCGAAGCGCGCCCCTTTGGCGCAGAAGTTGCCCGGGTACTGCGACACACTCAGCGTGGCCATCGGCCACGGCGTCGTTTCGCTTGTGATGTCGAGGACCCAGGCGTCGTGCGGTGCCTGCCCGAAGCAGTTGTTGGCCGTGCCTTCCGAGCTCACGAACAGCAGGCTCTTGCTCTGCGGCTGGCCGTTCACGAAGTTGGTCTGCTCCTCCGGTACCGGCACGTTGAAGATCGGCATCGAGCTGTGCGCGCCGTTCTCCGGGTTCATGGTGATCCAGCTGATCTGCGGCCACAGGAGATCTGCCTGGCTTGGACTATTGGCGCAGGTCGGTGAGGCATTGGGATTGCCGCCCGGGCCGCTGACGTTGCAGCCATAGACGAGCTTCTGCCGGTCGGCGATCTGGATGACGCCCTCGGCTCCGACTCCGTACGGCAGGTAGACGCGATCGACCGTCGTGCCCATCGAGATCGGCCCGTGGACGCCGGCCGGCGGATTGGTCGTGCCTTCGTAGCAGGTCGGTCCCGGGGCCGTGGCGCACGGCTGCGCCGTGGCGACCGGGGCAGTCGGCTGCTGCCCGACGAGCCCGAATTGGCGGATGAACTTCGGGCTGTACGGGTTGCTGAGATCGTAGATGTAAACGTGTTGGGTCGAGCCGCTCTGCTGCCAGCCGTCGGCCTTCGATCCTGCGACCAGGTAGGCGATGCCGGTATCGCATTCCCACCAGCTCTTGTGCGTGTTACTCAGGCCGCTCAAGACGGTGAGTACGAACTTCGGCGCCGCCGGATCCGTCACGTCCCAGATCTGGTGCGACTCGTTGGGCCCGGCGTTGCCGAAGGCGCGCAGCAGGTAGTAGTGACCCGCGGTACCGTTGGCCGCGGCATTCGGCAGCGTGTTACCGCCGCACACGCGCACCATCTGCGCGCCGGCGGCGGAGAATGAGCCGTTGATCGGCGCGGGACCGGGAATGTGATAGAGGAACTTCGGTCGGTGCACATCCGTCACGTCGATGATCGATGTGCCGTTGGATTCCACCGCGCCGGTCAGCGGATTGAGCGAGCTGCCGGCGAGATTGCCGGCGTAGAAGATCTCGCGGCCGTTCTGGTTGATGATCAGCGGTTGATAGATGGGGCGGGCCTGGTTGTCGTTGAAACCCTCGACCCGCATGTTCCAGATCGATTCCTCGTTGAAGCCATTCGGCGGCGGCTCGGGCTCGCGATCCTGGAAGTAGGCGCCTGAGTGCGACTCGGTGTTGGTAATGACCGGTATGTTAGGACCGTACGGCGGGTAGCCTTGTACGGCTCCCTGCGCCAGCGCCTGACCGATGCCTGCGAGCGCGCAGGCAGCCAGGCAACCCAGTTGTTTCATCGCTCGGCTCGAACACTTAAGCGGCATGACGCGTCTCCCTTAGTGACAGCAGTCCGCCCCCCACACATCGAAATTCAGGCATGATTTGCGACAGTTCGATTGTAAGTTTTTGTTTCCCCGAACCCGCGCGCGCAAGCGGCGAGGGGCGGCGGTATAGCACACGGCGCGAGGTCCCGAAAGCGCGCGCAGATGACGATGGCGCTGCCTCGAGCGAAGCGATTGCACGCGCCCGATTCAGCGCGCGCGCCGCAGTGCCAGGCGCGCGTAGGCGATTACGTTGATGGCGAGGAGGAGAAGCGCGAGCAGCCACTGGATGTGCCACGTGAGCCCGGGCGGGTACAGCACGCGCACCAGGTAGTGGGCGAGAAAGCCCTCGCTGTAGCCGGCTCCGCCTGCGAGTGCGCGCCAGTGGTTTTCGAGTGGCGTAAGCGGACAGATCGAGTGCGACACCTCGACCCAGCAGCCCCAGGCGAGCGCCGGCAGGTGCAGAAACGCCACCCACCGCCAGCGCCAGGTGAGAAAGCCGCCGAAGATGACGAAGGTTGTGAAGGCGAAGTGGACGACGACGAGTGCGTCGGCAAGCGCGGACCAGAGCATGAGTGGCGGCGCCGGGTGCTGTCCAAGCGCGGCAGCGGCGGCCGCCGTGCCTCAGGCGGTCTCCGCGACCACCCGTGTCACGAGGAAGCGCGCGATGCGATCGAGCGCCTTCTCGAGCGTCTGCATGCTGCAGGCGAACGAGAGGCGCACGTGCCCCGGGGCGCCGAAGCCTGAGCCCGGGACCACCGCGACGCCCGCATCATTGAGCAGCATCTCGGCGAACTCGTTGTCGTCGCGGCAGCCGATCGCGGCGATGGCGCGCGAGACCTCGGCGAAGGCGTAGAACGTGCCCTCGCCCGGGAGGCAACTCACGCCCGGGACCGAGTTGAGCGCCCGCACGACGAAGTCTCGGCGTGCCTTGAAGGCCTCATTCATCTTGGCGACGCACGCCTGGTCCCCCTTGAGCGCCGCCGCCGCGGCCTTCTGCGAGATGCTGGAGGCGTTGGAGGTCGATTGCCCCTGGATGGTGCTCATCGCGTTGATGAGCTCCCTCGGTCCGCCGCAGTAGCCGATCCGCCAGCCGGTCATCGCGTAGGCCTTGGAGACCCCGTTGATGGTCACGGTGCGCGGATAGAGCTCCGGTACCGCGGTGACCAGGCTGCAGAACGGCTCGGCTCCCCAGTAGATCTTCTCGTACATGTCATCGGTGCCGATGACGATGCGCGGGTGCTCGAGCAGCACTTCTCCGAGTGCCTTGAGCTCGGCGCGCGAATAGGCCGCCCCGGTCGGGTTGCAGGGACTATTGAGAAGGAACAGCCGCGTCTTCGGCGTGATCGCGGCGGCGAGCTGGCGCGGGGTGATCTTGTAGCCCTGGGCGTAGCCGGCGAGCGGCATCACGGGGAGCCCGTCCGCGAGCAGCACCATGTCGGGGTAGGAGACCCAGTAGGGCGCCGGGATCACGGCCTCATCGCCCGGATCGAGCACGGCCATGCAGAGGTTGTAGATGGTCTGCTTCGCCCCCGAGGAGACCAGCACCTGGGAGCGCTCGTAGCTCAAGCCGTTGTCGCGCTGGAACTTGCCGATGATGGCGTCTTTCAGCTCATCGATCCCGTCCACGTTCGTATAGCGCGTGAAGCCGCCCTTGATGGCATCGATTCCGGCTTGGCCGATGTGCTCGGGGGTATCGAAATCGGGCTCTCCCGCCCCCAAACCTATGACGTCCTTGCCTTCTGCCTTGAGGCGCGCGGCTCGCGCGGTGACGGCAAGTGTCGGGGAGGGCTTGACGCGCTGAACGCGGCGGGAGACTGCCAAGATCGCGCACTCCTTCAGGTCGCTTCGGGGCGGACGGCCCCGCTATATTAGGAAATTGCGTTCGCCTCGGCCATGGCGGCCGGAGGCGACACGCAAGGAGCGCGGCGCTGCCGCAGATTCGCCACATGGAACAGCCCGGACCCCATCCCTTCAGGCTCGAGGCCAGCTTTGAGCCGGCCGGCGATCAGCCGCAGGCGATCGACAAGCTGGTCGAGGGCCTCACCGAGGGGCTCGCGCACCAGACGCTGCTCGGCACGACCGGATCGGGCAAGACATTCTCAGTTGGATGTGTGATCCAGCGAGTGCAGCGCCCCACAATGGTGCTCGCGCACAACAAGACGCTCGCCGCGCAGCTCTACGGCGAGTTCCGCGAATTCTTCCCGCACAACGCGGTCGAGTACTTCGTTTCCTACTACGACTACTACCAGCCGGAAGCCTATGTGCCGTCTTCCGATACCTATATCGAGAAGGACGCCTCGGTGAATGAGCACATCGAGCAGATGCGCCTCTCGGCCACCAAGGCGCTCCTTGAGCGCCCCGACTCCATCATCGTCGCGACGGTGTCTTCCATTTACGGCCTCGGCGACCCGCAGGCGTATCTGGCGATGGTGCTGCACCTAAGGCGCGGCGACCGGCTCGAGCAGCGCGCGCTCCTGCGGCGCCTCGCCGACATGCAGTACACGCGCAACGAGCTCGATCTCACCCAGGGCACTTACCGGGTGCGCGGCGATGTCATCGATATCTTCCCGGCGGAGTCCGAGCGCCAGGCGGTGCGGGTCGAGCTGTTCGACGACAGCATCGACTCCATCACGCTCTTCGACCCGCTCACCGGGGCGGTGGATCGCAAGGTGCCGCGCTTCACTGTCTACCCCGGCACCCACTACGTGACGCCGCGCGAGCGCCTCGTCGGCGCCGTGGACCAGATCCGGGAGGACCTCGGGGCGCGGCTCAAGGAGCTGCGCGCGGCCGGAAGGCTGCTTGAGGCGCAGCGTCTCGAGCAGCGCACGCGCTTCGACATGGAGATGATCAAGGAGGTCGGCTACTGCGCCGGCATCGAGAACTACTCACGCTATCTCTCCGGGCGCGCGCCGGGGGAGCCGCCGCCGTGCCTGTTCGACTATCTGCCGAAGAACTCACTCCTGGTGGTCGATGAGAGCCATCAGACGCTGCCGCAGCTCGGTGCCATGTATCGCGGCGACCGCTCGCGCAAGGAAGTCCTGGTCGAGTACGGCTTTCGCCTGCCCTCCGCGCTCGATAACCGGCCGCTTAAGTTCGAGGAGTGGGAGAGTCTCGCTCCACAGATGATCTTCGTCTCCGCGACCCCCGGGGGGTACGAGGCCAAGCACTCCTCCCAGGTGGTCGAGCAGCTGGTGCGCCCCACCGGGCTCATCGATCCCGAGGTTGAGGTGCGCCCGGTGGCGACCCAGGTGGACGATGTGCTATCGGAGATCGGCAAGTGCACCGAGCGCGGCGAGCGGGTGCTCATCACGACACTCACCAAGCGCATGGCGGAGGATCTGACAGAGTATCTCGCCGAGCACGGCGTGAAGGTGCGCTACCTGCACGCCGACATCGAGACGGTGGAGCGCGTCGAGATCATCCGCGACCTGCGTTTAGGCAAGTTCGACGTGCTGGTCGGCATCAACCTCCTGCGCGAGGGGCTCGACATGCCCGAAGTCGCGCTCGTGGCTATTCTCGATGCCGACAAGGAAGGGTTCCTGCGCTCGGACAACTCACTCATCCAGACGATCGGTCGCGCCGCCCGCCACATCAACGGGCGCGCGATCCTGTACGCCGACCGGGTCACGGGCTCCATGCAACGCGCGATGGAGGAGACCGACCGCCGCCGCAAGAAGCAGCTCGAGTACAACGAGATCCACGGCATCACCCCGCGCGGGATCGAGAAGGCGGTCACCGACATCATGGAGGGGGCGCGAAGCGAGGCGCCGACGCCCTACACGCGCCGCCGCGGCGAGAAACCCCGCAGCGCCGCGGACCTGCGTCCCGAGGCGCTGGTGAAGGAGATCAAGAAGCTCGAGGCCGACATGTACCGCAAGGCACGCAATCTTGAGTTCGAGGAGGCGGCGGGACTGCGCGATGAGATCGCGCGGCTCAAGCAGCTCGAGCTCGGATTCCCGGCTCCCGCGGGCGAAGCCGGGCACCGCGGTGAAACCTGAGGTCTCAGATTACCTAAGTGCTTGGAATTTCGAGCTTTAGCTTGCGCATGGCGCCTCTCTTCTTGTATCGTTCGCGCCCCTCGTCGTACTGCGATGCTTCAGGCGCGTAGCTCAGTGGTAGAGCATCACCTTGACATGGTGGTGGTCGGTGGTTCGATCCCACTCGCGCCTACCAGACAAAGTGAAGGGGGCGTTCCCTCAGGCGCAAGGCCTCGATGGAGCGCCCTTTTTTGTTGTCCCTTAAGATCGTTCTAAGAGGAATCGATGCCCGTCATCACGTTGCCCGATGGCAGTCAGCGCCGCTTCGATAACCCGGTGAGGGTGGATGAAGTCGCGGCCGGCATCGGCGCGGGACTCGCGCGCGCGGCGCTCGCCGGGCGCATCGACGGCAGGCTCGTTGACACCTCCTACGTCATCGACAAGGACGCGAATCTTGCCGTCGTCACCGACAAGGATCCGGCGGGGCTCGAGATCATCCGGCACTCGACGGCGCACCTGCTCGCACAGGCGGTGAAGCAGCTCTTCCCCGAGGCGCAGGTGACCATAGGACCTGTGATCGAGGACGGCTTCTACTACGATTTCGCCTTCAAGCGTCCGTTCACGCCCGAGGACCTCGCCGCGATCGAGAAGCGCATGGCGGAGCTCGCGCAGGCGGACGAGAAGGTCACGCGGCGCGTGATGCCGCGCGATGAGGCGGTCAAGTTCTTCCGCGACCAGGGCGAGGTCTACAAGGCCGAGATCATCGCCGGCATTCCCGACAAGGATGAGATCAGCCTGTACGGCCAGGGCAACTGGGTGGACCTGTGTCGCGGGCCGCACGTGCCCTCCACCGGCAAGCTCAAGGCCTTCAGGCTCACCAAGGTCGCGGGCGCCTATTGGCGCGGCGACTCGCGCAACGAGATGCTGCAGCGGATCTATGGCACCGCCTGGCCCGACAAGAAGCAGCTCGATGCCTACCTCACGCGGCTCGAGGAGGCGGAGAAGCGCGATCACCGCCGCATCGGCAAGGATCTCGACCTCTTTCACCTGCAGGAGGAGGCTCCGGGAGCGGTGTTCTGGCACCCCAAGGGCTGGACGGTCTTTCAGTCGCTCATCCAGTACATGCGCGAGCGGCAGCGCGTGGCCGGCTATCAGGAGGTGAATGCACCCGAGCTCATGGATGCGACGCTCTGGCAGCAGTCGGGGCACCTCGAGAAGTTCGGTGAGAGCATGTATCTCACCAAGACCCCGGACGAGCGCGTCTACGCCATCAAGCCGATGAACTGCCCGGGGCACGTGCAGATCTTCAAGCATGGCCTCCGGAGCTATCGGGAGCTGCCGGTGCGCTTCGCCGAGTTCGGCAAGGTGCACCGCTACGAGCCCTCAGGCGCGCTCCATGGCCTCATGCGCGTGCGCGCCTTCACCCAGGACGATGGCCACTGCTTCGTGACCGAGGAGCAGATCACGAGTGAGTGCGTGGCGATCACGCGGCTGATCCTCGATATCTACCGCGACTTCGGCTTCGAGGAGGTCGCGATCAAGTATGCCGACCGCCCGGCGAAGCGGGTCGGCGACGATGGCATCTGGGACCGGATGGAAACGGCGCTTAAGACGGCCTCCGCGGCGGCCGGGATCGAGTACACGCTCAACAAGGGGGAGGGCGCCTTTTACGGGCCGAAGCTCGAGTTCGTGCTGCGCGATGCGATCGGGCGCGACTGGCAGTGCGGCACGCTGCAGGTCGACCTCAATATGCCGGAGCGCTTAGGGGCGTATTACATCGATGAGCACAGCGCCAAGCGCACTCCGGTCATGCTGCACCGTGCCATGTTTGGCTCGCTGGAGCGCTTTTTCGCGATCCTCCTCGAGCACCATGCCGGAAAGCTCCCGGCCTGGCTCGCCCCGACCCAGGCGGTGGTCTTGAGCATCACCGACCGGCAGCACGAGTATGTCGGAAAGATCACGGAATCCCTGAAAAATCAGGGCTTTCGGGTCGAATCCGACTTGCGTAACGAGAAGGTCGGCTTTAAGATCCGCGAGCATACGCTCAAGCGTGTTCCGTATCTTTTGGTAGCGGGCGACAAGGAAGTGGCCGCAAATCTCATCGCAGTGCGTACCCGAAGCGGCAGGGACCTGGGCACGATGGCCCCGGAGACGTTCGCCGAACGACTCCGCATCGAGCTCGAAAGCCGCGGGCGCAGGAGTTTGGAGGGTTGACGAATCGCTAGTGCAATAAAGCGCGTGCGGCGCAACGAGGAGATCAATGCGCCGCAACTGCGTGTGATCGCGGCCGATGGGTCGCAGGCCGGGGTGATGTCGCGTTACGACGCCCTGCAGATGGCAACCGCCGCGGAGCTCGATCTGGTCGAAGTGTCGCCGACCGCTGAGCCACCGGTCGTGCGCATCATGGACTACGGGAAGTTCCTGTTCGAGCAGAACAAGAAAGCCCACTCGGCCAAGCGCAAGCAGAAGCAGATTCAGGTCAAGGAAGTGAAGTTTCGTCCCGGTACGGGCGAGTCGGATTACCAGATCAAGCTGCGTAACCTGACGCGTTTCCTCACCGAGGGCGACAAGGCCAAGGTGACCTTAAGGTTCCGTGGCCGTGAGATGGTGCACCAGGACATCGGGCGCAAGCTCCTTGACCGGGTGTCTGGCGACCTCGCAACGCATGCGGTGGTCGAGCAGAACCCGCTCATGGAGGGCAAGCAGATGATCATGGTATTTGCACCGAAGAAGAAGTAACTCCCTTAAAGGGCCCTTGAGGTCCCGCGGGGCGTTCGCCCGTAGCGGGTGCGCTGGCGCACCTTGCGAACGGTAGCTATACAACAGGAGTTGAACCGATGCCCAAGTTGAAAACCAACCGGGCCGCGGCCAAGCGCTTTCGCAAGACGGCGAAGGGCTTCAAGCGGTACGGCGCGAATCGTCGCCACAATCTCGGCCACAAGGACCGCAAGGTCAAACGCCACGCGCGCTCCGGCGGCTCGAGCCTCGTCGACAAGACCGATGTCGGCCGGGTCGAGAAGCTGCTGCCCTATGCCCGCTGAAGCGACCTTCGAACGCGTCCTTACTTTTTTAAGCGAGTAACACCATGGCACGAGTGAAACGTGGCGTGACGGCCGGGCGCCGTCACAAGAAAGTTCTTGGCAAGGCGAAGGGCTACTACAACGCCCGGCGCAAGGTCTACCGCGCCGCCAAGCAGGCGGTCATCAAGGCCGGTCAGTACGCCTACCGCGACCGGCGGCAGAACAAGCGCGAGTTCCGCGCGCTGTGGATCACGCGCATCAACGCGGCCGCGCGCATCTACGGGCTCTCCTACAGCCGCATCATCAACGGCCTCAACAAGGCCGGGGTGGAGATCGATCGCAAGGTGCTGGCCGACATCGCGGTGCACGACACCGCGGCGTTCGGCGCGATCGCACAGCAGGCGAAGGCCGCTCTCGGCATCAGCTGAGCGGGCGACTCTTGGACCTCACGGGTCTCGTCCGGCAGGCGCTCCTGGAAGTCGCCGCCTGCACCGAGCCGGCCGCGCTCGAGGAGACGCGCGTGCGCTGGCTCGGCAAGAAGGGCACGTTCACCGAGCAGTTGAAGGCGCTCGGCGGTCTTCCCGCCGCCGAGCGGCCGGCGGCCGGCGCGCGCATCAACGAGGCGAAGGCAGAGCTGACGCGCGCCATCGAGGCGCGCCGCGCGGCACTCGAGCGCGGCGCGATCGAGAAGCAGCTGCTTCAGGGCCGCATCGACGTCACGCTCCCGGGGCGGGGCGAGGAGCCGGGGGGGCTGCACCCCGTGACCCGCGCGCGCCTTCGCATCGAGACACTGTTCCGCCGCGCCGGGTTCGACGTCGCCTCGGGGCCCGAGATCGAGGACGACTTCCATAACTTCGCCGCGCTCAACATCCCACCGAACCACCCGGCGCGCGCGCTCCACGATACGTTCTACTTCGCGGACGGGCGGCTGCTGCGCACCCATACCTCGCCGGTGCAGATCCGCGCGCTGCTCGATCGCGGCGCGCCGCTCGCGATCATCGCGCCGGGGCGCGTCTATCGCTGCGACTCCGACATGACGCACTCGCCCATGTTCCACCAGCTCGAGGGACTGGTGGTGGGTGAGAACGTGAGCCTCGCCAACATGAAGGCGGTGCTGCACGGGTTCCTCGAGGCCTTCTTCGAGAAGGATCTGGCGCTGCGGCTGCGTCCGTCGTACTTCCCGTTCACCGAGCCCTCGGCCGAAGTCGACATGTCGTGCGTGTTCTGTGGAGGTGCGGGCTGTCGCACCTGCAAGCACACCGGCTGGCTCGAGATCTCGGGCTGCGGCATGGTGCATCCGAACGTGCTCAAGGCGAGTGGGGTCGATCCGGAGCGCTACACCGGCTACGCCTTCGGCGCCGGCATCGATCGCCTGGCGATGCTGCGCTATGGGGTCAATGACCTCAGGCTCTTCTTCGAGAACGACCTGAGGTTCCTCAAGCAGTTCCGGGCGTTCACCTCATGAAGCTGCCGTACTCCTGGCTCGCCGAGTGGGTGAAGGTGCCGTGGGAGGCGCGCGAGCTCGGTACGCGGCTCACCATGGCGGGCTTCGAGCTCGAGTCGCTCGAGCCTGCAGCCCCAGCGTTCTCGAACGTCGTAGTCGCCGAGATCGTCTCTGCCGAGCGGCATCCGAGCGCCGATAAGCTGCAGGTCTGCCGCGTCTGGACGGGGAGCGGGGAGCCGCTGCAGATCGTCTGTGGCGCGGCGAATGCGCGCGCAGGCTTGAAGAGCGCGCTCGCGATGGTCGGCGCGGTGCTGCCGGGAGACCTCAAGATCGGCGCCGCCAAGCTCCGCGGCGTCGAGTCGCACGGCATGCTCGCCTCTGCCAAGGAGTTGGGACTCGCCGAGTCCAGCCAAGGGATTCTGGAGCTGCCGGCGGATGCGCCTGTCGGGAAGCTGCTCCGCGACTATCTGTCGCTCGATGAGCCGGTGCTGGACGTCAACGTGACGCCAAATCGCGGCGATGCCATGTCGATCCTCGGGATCGCGCGCGAGGTCGCAGCCCTTGGCCAAACACGCATCACGGGACCAGAGATCAGCGCCCCGCGCGGGGCACGCAGCGAGCGCTTCGCGGTCGAGCTCGCGCAGCCGGCGGGCTGCCCGCGCTTTGCGGGCTGCATCGTTCGCGGCGTCGACAACCGCGCACCGACGCCGCTGTGGATGGCGGAGCGGCTGCGGCGCGTGGGGCTGCGCTCGATCAGCCCGGTGGTCGATGTCACCAACTACGTGATGCTCGAGACCGGCCAGCCCTTGCATGCCTATGACCTGAATAAGCTCAAGGACAAGATCCGCGTGCGCCTGGCGCGCGCCGGCGAGACGCTCACGCTCCTTGACGGCAAGAGCGTGACGCTCGAGCCCGACATGCTGGTGATCACCGATGCCGAGGGTCCGGTGGGACTCGCCGGCATCATGGGCGGGCTTCGCACCTCAGTGACCGCCGGGACGCGTGACATTTACTTCGAGGGTGCCTACTTCGCACCGGAGGCCATCCAGGGCCGCGGCCGGCGCTTGGGCCTCCTCACCGATGCCAGCCAGCGCTTCGAGCGCGGCGTCGATCCGCTTAATCAGCCGCGCGCCATCGAGCGTGCCGTGGCGCTGCTCAATTCGATTGCGGGCGGGGTACCCGCGCAGGTCGAGGTCACCGAGGACAAGGCGCATCTGCCGAAACGTCCGGCGGTGAGGCTGCGCGCCTCGCAGTTGAAGCGCCTGCTCGGTTTGGAGGTGCCCGCGGAGCGCGTGATGCAAGCCCTCACCGGACTTGGCATGGAAGTCCGCTCGATCGAAGGCGGCTGGCAGGCGACCCCACCGGCGCACCGCTTCGACATCTCGATCGAGGCCGATCTGATCGAGGAAGTCGCGCGCCTCGCGGTGTGGGACGAGATTCCCGAGACGGACGCCTCAGCCGCTCAGGCGTTCCGGCACTTGCCGGAAGAGCGCCCGGGTGAGAGCTCGGTGCTGGAGGCGCTGGCGGCGCGCGGCTATGAGGAGGCGATCACGTACGCCTTCGTGGATCCCGTGCTGCAGGCGAAGCTCTTTCCCGGACGCCCGGCGCTCGCGATCTCCAATCCTATTGCGAGTGATCTGGCGGTGATGCGCGTGTCGCTGTGGCCGGGCCTGCTGCGCGCGGCGCTCGAAAACCAGCGCCGCCAGCAGGGTCGGATCCGCCTCTTCGAGCACGGCACCCGTTTCGAGCACGCCGGCAGCGTGACGCACGAGATCGATACGCTCGCAGGTCTCGCGTGCGGGGCGCGGCTGCCGGAGCAGTGGGGCGTGCCGAAGGAGGCGCGCGGGGCGGCTGACTTCTACGACGTGAAGAGCGATCTCGGCGCACTCCTGGGGTGGACCGGTGCGGGTGAGGCATTCTCCTTCGAGGCGGGAGAGCTCCCCGCGCTCCATCCGGGACGCAGCGCCCGCGTGCTGCGCCGCGGAAAGCCCGTCGGCTGGCTCGGCGAGCTGCACCCGGCGCTGGTGAAGGAGCTCGACTTTACATATGCGCCGGTGCTCTTCGAGCTGGACTTTCAGGCGCTCGCTGTCAAGAGGGGAGCGTTTGAAGAGATCTCGCGCTTCCCGCAGGTGCGTCGCGACCTCGCGGTGGTGGTCGATGAAGCGGTGACTTTAAGTGCCCTGGCCGAGCGTGTAACCTTGGCTTCATCAAGCTTGCTGCGTGGTCTTCGCATTTTCGACGTGTATCGGGGTCCCGGCCTCGAACCCGGACGAAAAAGCGTCGCTTTAGGCTTGATTTTTCAAGATATTTCTCGCACTCTTACCGATGACGACGTGGAGCGCCTCATGGCCTCCGTGGTGAGGAGCTTGCGCGAGAGCTTGAACGCAAGAATCAGAGAATAAAGAAATGGCCCTGACTAAAGCGGAGATGGCGGAAGCGTTGTTCAACCAGCTCGGGCTCAACAAGCGCGAGGCGCGTGAGCTCGTGGATCTCTTCTTCGAAGAGGTTCGCGCGGCCCTATCGGGCGGCGAGCAGGTTAAGCTCTCGGGCTTCGGGAACTTCGATCTGCGTGACAAGAACCAGCGCCCCGGGCGCAATCCTAAAACGGGGGAAGAAATCCCGATCAGCGCGCGGCGCGTGGTCACGTTCCGTCCGGGGCAGAAACTGAAGGCGCGGGTCGAAGCTTATGTTGGAGCCAAAGAATAACGCCCAGCTGCCGGTGATTCCCGGCAAGCGGTACTTCACCATCGGAGAGGTGAGTGAGCTGTGCGGCGTGAAGCCGCACGTATTGCGCTACTGGGAGCAGGAGTTCCCGCAGCTCAAGCCCGTGAAGCGTCGCGGCAACCGCCGCTACTACCAGCGCCAGGACGTGATTGTCATACGGCAGATACGCAGCCTGCTATACGATCAGGGCTTCACCATCGGCGGTGCGCGCAACAAGCTCACGGGCGAGGAGGCCCGCACGGACTTGAGCCAAAGTCAGCAGATCGTGAAGCAGCTGCGCACCGAGCTCGAGGAGCTCATGCGGATCCTCAGGCGTTGAGCCGCTTGCGCGGCCGTTACCCCGCGGCTTTCTTATCCCTCGCTACCCTGGCGCTGCTCGCCGGGATCGGCATGGCGACGCGCGCGCGCGCCGCGGAGCTCTCCAGCGGCGTTCAGCAGGCGATCCGCGCCGCAACTTTCGAGGTCGTGCAGCTCAAGCCCCCCGACGGGGAGGTGACCTATGAGCGCGAGCTGCCGATGGACCTCATTCCTTACCAGGAGCGTATCGACAAGTACCGCTCGATCGGCACGGCGTTCGCCATCGGCCCGAATCGCTACGTCACCGCCGCTCATGTGATCAATCTTGGCACCGGCAGCCAGTACGGGCCGCCGGCACTGCGTGACAGCTCGGGTAAGGTCTACGACATCGACCAGGTGTTGAAGTACTCCGATCGTCGCGACTTCGTGCTGTTCACACTGCGTGAGCCTCCGAAGAACGCCAAGTCCCTGACGGCAGGTGGCAAGCCCGCGCTCAACGCCGCCGTATTTGCGGTGGGCAATGCGCTCGGCGAGGGCGTCATCATCCGCGACGGCGTCTACACCTCCGATACCCCCGAGGAACTCGACGGCCAGTGGAAGTGGCTGCGGTTCTCGGCCGCGGCCTCACCCGGCAACAGCGGCGGCCCGCTGGTCGATGATCATGGCCGTGTCATCGGCGTCGTGCTGCGCAAGTCGCCCGCGGAAAACCTCAACATGGCGCTGCCGATCGCCGAGCTCCTGAACGCCAAGGACGGTGAGGCCAAGATCGGGGCGCGCTTTCCGGTACGCGTGGCGATGGTCGATGCGAGCGAGACCGCGACGTTCGATGAGCGCTTCGATCTGCCGAAGCCGCTCGCGGACTTCTACGCCACCTTACAGGAGACCTCGGTTCGGCTGATCACGGGCGCCGAGCAGAAACTGCTCGAGCACAACGCGACTCACCTGTTTCCGCGCGGCGCCGGCTCGGACCGGCTGCTCTACACCGTCGATCGCATCCCATTCCCGCGCCTCATGCACGAGGATGCGAACAAGGCGTGGGTCGCGAACGCCCCGAACGTGCAGACCGTGCAACTCGATGCCAACGGGTTCGTGGAGCAGAGCGGGGGGTTCGTCCGGCTTCGTATCCCGGACGGCATGAGTCTCGCGACGCTCTACGGGGACGACAAGAGATACCTGGATCTCTTGCTCAAGGCCCACGTGCTGCGCCGGAGCGTGGGCTCCGACTCGGTGCGCGTGATCTCGCTGGGGAAGCCCAAGAGCTCGAGCCATTTCACCGATCGCTGGGGCCGCACCTGGCAGGTCCGCGACTGGGCTATCCCGTACGACGATGAGGTTCTGACCGCTGTCAGCCTGCCGACGCCCGAGGGCTACGTCGCAGCGCTCAGCACCATCAGCAGCGGCTTCGTCGATATGGTGCACAAGACCCAGCAGATCATCTGCGATTATCTGGATCTGACGATGCTGGGCTCGCTCGCCCAATGGCAGGACTATCTCGCGCAGCCCGGCGTGCAGCCGAAGGCGTTCGAGACGCTCAGGATCAAGATCGATCCGACGCAGCAGGTGGCGTTTCATTCGGGTTATTTCGACCTGACGGTCAAGCCCGAGCTGGTCACCCTAAGCAAGGACAGCATGCTGTTCCTCGACTTCGGCTTTACCGGCAGCGCCGATGCCGCCACCTGGAGCGTGCAGCGCGTCGTGGTGAGCGAGCGTCTGCACACCGAGAACTGGGTGCACGCCATCCGGCGCACCGAGCCGCCTGCATCACTCCCCGACAGCTTCCAGAGCAACTGGACCAAGCACAAAACACACAGCTTCCCGTTCAACGGTCAGATCGAGAGCCAGAACGGCCAGACCCGTGTCAGTGCCGCGGTGCCGCCGCCGGGCGTGGGTTCCAGTCCGCGCGTTCTTTACGGGCTCGAGGTCACGCGAGAGGGCGTGCAGACGCAGGCGTCCATGACCCACCGGCTCGAGCTGCTCGAGCACGCGTTCACGCCATTTGCGGAGGCGAAGTAAGCCGGGCTATCTGCGGTATCATGTACGAGCGGCGCCGCTCCCCAGCGCTGCTTCCCTAAGAAGAAAAATCTGGTGTCGGAGCGTGGCGCAGTCTGGTAGCGCACTTGCATGGGGTGCAAGGGGTCCCGAGTTCAAATCTCGGCGCTCCGACCAATAAAAACAGGGTCCATTCCGGTTGGATAGGTACCATTTTATACCGGAGACATGGGTAACAGTTTCGCGGCGAAGGGGTTCGCCGCACTCTCGATCCGACAGGTCTCGTGGTCAAAGAAGCCCAAGTCGTAGGTCGAACGGCACTTGGAACGCTCAGTGTTTCTCAGCGCCTTGGTCGGCCAAAGGGCCGAGATACGGCGGCGCAAACGCCGGGCTGCAAGGCAAAAGCCCTCGTGACGCTTCGAGGTAATGAGGATGGCAGGTCACTCGTAATGTCGCGTGCAGGCCGTGGCGGAAGACTATTCAATCGGAGGGGAAGAGATGAACCCAATCAAGATGGTCGCAGTCGTGCTGATCGCGGCCGGCGTTCTGGGCCTTGTGTATGGCAGCTTCAGCTATACCAAGGAAACGCATGAGGCCACCGTCGGACCGATCCAGCTGAGCGTGAAGGACAAAGAGACAGTCAACATCCCAGTTTGGGCAGGAGTGGGGGCGATCGCGATTGGCGGCGTGCTCCTGCTCCTCGGCGGCAAGAAGAGCTAGGGGTTGGCAGGGATCTGCCGGGAGCACGTGCCGATTCGCACGTGCCGGGGGAGCGGCTGTGTCGTTCCGATGTACGGGTGTTCTCCCTATGTACGTTACCGCACAGACACAGGCGGCGCAGACAATTAAGCGAGCGGTGGGCTAGGCATTTGTTCATATTAAAATTTCGGACGCGATGATTCATAGTTGAAGTTGATCGCCAGACACCCGGCGAGAACATACACATCACCGTCCATGGAGAGCCACCGTGAAACTGCAAGCCCTGATAGCCGTCATCGGCCTGACGTTCTTAAGCGTTGTTGCAAGCGCCCCTTCTTTCGCCCGCACCAGGGCGCAGATTGATGCGAGTGCTGATAAGGCGCTCGCACATTTCTACGCGCTGAACCCCAAGCATAAGGAGCTGGCCGACAAGGCAGTGGGAATGTTGATCTTCGGGCGAGTGACGAAGGGCGGTGCGGGTGTCGCAGGTGAGTTCGGCGAGGGCGCCCTGCGCGTCAATGGCGCAACAGTCGGCTATTACAGTGTAGCGTCCGGTTCCGTCGGCCTTACGCTGGGCGTTGCCAGGCACAGCGAGGTCATCCTGTTCATGACGCAAGAGTCTCTGGAGAAGTTCAGAAAGAGCGAGGATTGGTCCGTCGGCGCGGATACATCGTTCGCCCTCGTGTCGAAGGGCGCCGGTGGTCAATACGACACCGCAACGCTGAATAGGCCGATACTGGGCTTCATCTTCGGCGAAAAGGGTCTGCTCGGGGATCTGTCCTTCGAGGGTTCGAAGATCACAAAGGTCAAGACCACAGATTGAGCAACGACGTTGGGGCGCGTTGTCGCGCCCCAACGCGGTCAACTCCGGAATGCGCCCATGACAGTCGTAGAGGGCCCTGCACGTAGAGGACGGCCACCGCCCGCCGACTTTCCGAACCGCATCCTCGCCGCTCTCCTCGCTACAGAATACAAACGGCTGCTGCCCGAGCTCGAGCACGTGACACTGACACGAGGTCAGGTTGTTTATCGAGCCGACCAGGACATCGAGGACGTGTACTTTCCCGAAGAAGCTGTGGTCGCCATGGTGGACAGCATGAATGACGGCCGCACCGTCGAAGTGGGCCTCATCGGGCGCGAAGGAATCGTCGGTATCAATGTCGTCCTCGGCGGCGTCGTTACGCCAGACAAGGCGGTTGTACAGCTTCCCGGTAGCGCGATGAGGATGAAGTCCAGGCATTTGCGGAAGGAAATGCGCTTTGGCAGCCCGCTGCAGCGGCTGCTGCTGGCGTACGCGCGGACGTTTCTTGCGGTGATCAGCCAGTCGGTGGCCTGCTGCCAGTACCACAGCATTGAGCAGCGTCTGGCGCGCTGGTTGCTCACCATGAATGATTATGCTGGCGCACGAGAGTTTCTGATGGACCACAAATCGATCGCCCGCATGCTGGGGGTGCGGCGCGAGGGCATCAGCGAGGCCGCCGGCAAGCTGCAGACGGCGGGGCTGGTTACTTATAGCCGCGGCCGTATCAGCGTACTCGACGCTCGAGCTATGGAGAAAAAGACCTGCGAGTGCTATCGGTTCATCAGGCAGCAATACCGGCAGTTGTACGGCGATCTGCCGCGATTGTTGTCCGGCAAGTGACATTCGAAGGCCACACATCGCGCGATGTCCTTGTGACCGCCGTTCAAGGGCGTCGCCTGTAACCGACCCATGAGAGCTCCGTGCTGCAGCGCCCGGGGCTGCGGCGGCAGCCCTGCGTGCAGCGCCGCGGCGGGCGAGGGTGCAGCCTCACGCCGCCCTGTTTCAGAGAGCCATACCAGTGCTGAGATACCTCGAAAGGATGATCCATCCGCGCTGGGCCATTCCGCTCGAGGCGACCAAGCGCCTCGTGGGCGTCACGTCGTGATGCTGAGCTCCGCTGTGGTGTTCGGTCCGATTCCGCCGACTAACGTCGTCCCCGCTGTGGTGATCGCTCTGATCTCACTGGCCTATCCCAAGGAGGATGGGCTCCCGCTCTTGATCGCTCTGCTGGCGGCCGTCATCGTGCTAACTGTCGCAAGTGCTGGCGGTCTGGGAGACGGTCCATGGTGCGAACTGGCTGAGGGGTCTTTGGTAATTCGTCACCGCGGCTGCTCACCACCGTTATGAGCCCGTGGGTTTGCCGCGGATTCTATGCTGGGCCGTTGCTCGTTTTGCCGCCATGTCGGCGTTGCCTGCGGCCTGTTCGGCCGCTTCAGCAGCCGCTTGTGACGCGTCAGTGCCCGTTGCCGCCACCACGATGCCCACCGCCGCGCGCGGCGTGCGGAATAGAGGGAGCCGCGCGTCTACCCGGCCCGCGCTCGCCACCGCGCGGAGGTCCCACGCGATAGCCGGGCCCCCAGCCGCCGTACTCATAGCCGCCGGGCTCGTAGAACCCTCCCACATAGCCGACGCCGACCTCACCGTCGTAGCCTCCGGCAACGCAGCCCGCGAGGCCCGCGAGGGCGAGGAGGCCGACGGCACCCACCTTCCAGATTCGAGGCATGTGCTTCATTGCGGCTCCTGCTTGGTGTCGGTGTCGGACCATTCCATGACACCAAACGGCGCTCCGCTCGGATCGGCCACTACGGCCAGGTGACCGCCGTGGCGATCGACACGCGGTTCGACCAGCACGCGCCCACCCAGCGCGACCGCCTTCCTGGCCGTATCTGCCGCATCCGCGACGCGCACGAAATTCAGCCAGTGCGGATGGCGGCGCATCGAATCGGCGGGCAGCGCATTGAGTCCGGCGCGGGCGTAATCGTCGCTTGAAAGAATGTAGTGCTGGGCATCGCGCTCGCTGCCGCCCTCGCTCGCCAGATCGTAGACGTCGTAGCCGAACAGGCTCTTATAGAAGGCCGTCTCCTGCTTCGGGTCCGCTACCAGCAAGGAGCTCCAAATCCACTCCCCCGGTGCGGCCAGGTAGTCCGGCGGATCGCCGCCCTCGGCCGCCAGGACTGCAAACACGGCGCCATCGGGGTCGGCCAGCACCGCCTGGCGGCCGCGGTGTGCATAGTAGTGCGCTTTGGACAGCACCTTGCCGCCGTCCTGAACGGCTGCCTGTTGCGCGGCATCGACGTCGCGTACTGCTAAGAAGGTCAACCACGCTGGCTGCTGCGACTGCCCTGGCGGCAGGGCCTTCTGGAACAGCCCGGCTACCGGCTCGCCATTGAGCAGCGCCACCGCGTAATTCCGCTCGCCTGGCACGTCGCGGAAGGTCCAGCTGAACAGGCCGCCATAGAAGCGCTTCGCGCCCTCGAGGTCCGGGGTGACCAGATCGATCCAGACGACCTTCCCGACGTGGTGCTCGCTGCTCGCCGGCTGCGTGAGCGGTGGCAGGATGAGCGCTGCACCCAGCGCCGCGTCGGTGCTCACGCTAGCGGCCGCGCACAGCAGCGCAGCACACAGCCCTTGACGTACGCGCTTGCTGACAGAACCGCTATTCATTGTTGCCTCGCATGGCTGCGACCAGCCCATTTCTCGGGAAGGTCGTATTGAGCATTCAGTCT
The DNA here is from genome assembly GCA_035568235.1 of Steroidobacteraceae bacterium. GTDB lineage: Bacteria > Pseudomonadota > Gammaproteobacteria > Steroidobacterales > Steroidobacteraceae > 13-2-20CM-66-19. The sequence goes on from DATMOK010000023.1 coordinate 21,756, forward strand.
GATCCACTATTTTCCTATTTGAATGGTCAACGACTAAGTCCACAATCCGCAAAAACCCCTATGTACGGAGCCGTACGGAGCACAGAGCTCAATTGGGGTGGACTTGGGCCGCGGTCCGGATCCAGTATCAGGAGGGCACGCATTGCACATTCGATCCAGCGCCGCCGATTTGTATCGACCCTCGTGACCCTTGGACGCTCTGACAAGAAGGTCGGGTAACTAAGGAGAGCGCAATGCCCAGGGTGCTAAGAACGGTGTTGATCGTACTTGCGCCACTCATGCTGCTTCTGGCAGTGGCGGTGTTTCTGCTGTCGCGAGTGGACACAAAATCCGAGTTCGAAATGGTAGCTTCCGATGCGACGGGACTGGACGTCGCTGTTAATGGCAATGTATCCATCGGCCTCTTTCCGATTCCGCATGCGACGCTGAAGGATGTGACCCTTAAGCATAAGGAGTCGCAGATTGTGTCTGCGAGCGAAGCGGATGTCGGTGTGGAGTTTTGGCCGCTGCTGCGCAAACAAGTTCGCATCCAGCGACTGGCGTTGCAGAACGTGAGCATCGACGTTGTACGAGACCGCAACGGTCACTACAACTTTCTCACACCGTCGAAAATAGCACACCCTGTGCCGGCGATAAGCCTCGGGCGCGTGTCGCTGGTCAACGCCACCCTGCATTACACCAATCAAGAGACCGACCGGGAGCTGCAGGCGAGCGATTGCACGTTGGACAGTGACGAGTTCCAACTCTCCGAGGGGGCCAGTGCAGACATCCTAAAACACCTGTCGGTCTCCGCCAGTGTTGTATGCGCCGAAATGCGCAGCAACCTGTTTGTAGGCACCGATGTCCACTTCTCGATTGCCGGTCAAAACGGCGTCTTTACGCGCACGCCGGTAACGATGACGATCATGGGGGGCAAAGGTTCTGGAAACATCGACGCGAATTTCACCGGTGCGGCGCCCGTGTATCGGGTTCACTATGCCGTCACGCGGTTGCATGGGGACGATCTCTTCAAAACGATTGCACCCGGCAAAGTGGCTGGCGGGTCCATGGACTTCACCGCTGACTTGGCGCTGCGCGGATGGGATGCGGATGAAATGACCCGCAGCGCCGACGGCGAAGCAGCGCTGCGCGGGAAAGATCTTGACGTGGCGATTGGGGACCTCGATGAGAGGCTGTCGCGCTATGAATCGAGCCAGAACTTCAACCTCGTCGATGTCGGCGCCTTCTTTATCGTCGGGCCGCTCGGGCTCGTCGTGAGCAAAGGCTATAACTTCGCGAGCATCTTTCAAGGCACGGGAGGCGACACGCACATCCGCATTCTTGTATCGCACTGGAAAGTGGAAAGCGGAGTCGCACACGCACAGGATGTGGCCATGGCAACGAAACAGAATCGGCTCGCCATGAAAGGCGCGCTCGACTTTGTCAACATGAGATTCGACGATGTGACGGTCGCCACACTCGATAACAAAGGATGTGCGCGAGTCGAGCAAGAGATTCGCGGGCCCTTCAGCAAGCCAGTAGTCGAAAAGCCCAACGTCATTGCGTCGCTGACTGGCCCGATCAGCAGGCTGATCGGCAAGACCAAGAAGCTGTTTGGCGCGAAGTGCACCGTGTTCTATGAGGGCTCGGTCACTCCTTAGAAAGCGGCGGCTGTCAACCGCTCCAGTGGTTACTGTGGCCGAGAGCGGCAAAGTTCCTGATGAGCGGGTTTCAGTCTTGGAAACGAATATCGGGGGGTCTTCCATGGACAGCGAAGTGATCCGGCTGAAGAGCGCACTCGTGGCTTTGGAAACGCTTGTTGTCGCCTTGACTCGGTCGCTGGCGAGCTGGCAGCCGAGTTTGGCCAGCTCGTTGCAAGCGACGGCTGACGAATTGCGGGAGCGCTACCGAGATCTGCCGATACGGGACTCATCCCCTGAGACGGCTGTTCTCGTTGCGGCTGAGTTTCAGCAGGCCTGGGAGCGGCTGATGCAACTCGTTCTGCGCCCAGGCTGAGCATGGCAAGCCATGACACCTATCCTTGCGCCGCCTGCGAGCCCCTTAGATCACGCGAGCTTCCTGCGGGGAATGCGTATCAAAGAAGGAAGTGCCATAACTCTTACAGCGGTTCTCGCCAACTGAGACCCGGGAAGCGAGCGTAGTCTCTGTCGGTTGTTATCCACTCGCACCCAGACTCGATGGCCAGTGCCGCGAACCATGCGTCCTGCGCCAGGTTTCCCGTCGCCTTCGCTTTGACACAGAGGTCTTCGAAGATCGTCCAGTGCCGCTCGCGGGGTGTTGTAACGGTGGCGTTCGGCTGCTGCAGGAGCAATCGGCAGAAGTTGAACACGTCCGCACGTGAACTTGGACGCCGGTAGATGCGCGTATGGGTCGTTATCCTTATGACGCTCGCGAGTACCTGCGGAGCGATTCCATAGGCCGAGGGCCCGTTTACGACAGACTCCAGCCATTCCTTGTATCGCTGATGGTCTTCAGCATCTGTCCGAAAGGCGTAGATCAGGACATTGACGTCCGGAAGGATCAATCGCGAGCATCCATGCGATCCAGAAGGGAAGCACTATCGTTCAGATCGATGCCGGGCAAGGTGCCCCCGCCTGCGCGGCACTCCGGCAGGGACACCGGTGGGTGTTCGGTCCGTTTCATAGGCCGCCGAAGCACCAGCTCAAGCCCCTGCTCAATCAGAGAGGTGAGGGTGGTTTTACGCTTCGCCGCCTCTAGACGGGCGCGCTCGAGGAGCACTTCATCCAGTCGAACGGTTGTTCTCATGCGTCAGAGCATACTTGTTGTATGTCTGTATGTCAATCAAATGATGGGGTGCAAGGGGTCCCGAGTTCAAATCTCGGCGCTCCGACCAATAAAAACTGGGTCCTTTCCGGTCACATAGGTAACGGTTTATACCGTACACATGGGTGACACTTTAGCGTCGAAGGGGTCTGCCGCACCTTCGATCCGGCATGTCTCGTGATCGGCGAAGCCTAAGTCATAGCGCATAAGGCTCGCCAGCCAGATCTTCTCTTCGACCTGCTTCACTCCGACCCTCTGACCGGCGAAGGCCTGGCTGAGGTTGATCCTCAAGGGTCCCATGCAGATCTTGCCACCGCGCGTGACCGTGATAGTGCAGTGGTGGAAGCGATAGCCGAGATTCGGTAGGGCGCTTTCAGTCTCAGACGCATGCGCTCGTGGCGTCCGTTCTGCTGCGGGTTACCGGGCTTGATGCGCTCGAGATCGATGCCGCGCCGCAACCCTGTTTTGCGCGGTGCCAGCCTGTGTGTGGCAGCGCACCGACCAGCCGCAGGAACCAGCTCCAACATGCGCTCAATTCCCGGCGAGGTCTTCGATGCACTCACTTCTCGACCCCGGTAAGGAAGCCGCCAGCCACGAGCGTGCAATCGGTTCTTTGCGCGACCGCGCCGGTGCCCTGTTGGTGGAATTCCGGCGTCTGTTTGCGCCGGAATTGTCGCGGCTCGAGTTGCGTGCCAAAGTCGGCCCGTACCTGTCGGTCGTTACCGTGTCCAACGTACGCGCGATCCTGCGTCGCAAGGGGGCCGTCGCAAAGGAGCGGTTCGTCGACGAGTTGGAACGACTGTGGCGCCAGCGGCCCCGAGCCCCCTATCGCGGATTGGCTCGCGCATCCTCCGGGGAGTCTATGAAACTCCTGAGTTCTGCGATCGACTACCTGGCGCCCAAATTCACGAATGCCACGCGCATGTTCAAAGAACAGCTCGCAGCAGAGGGTGTCAGCGTATGGGTATCGTCGGGCTGTATCGAGGAGCTCGCAAGAATCGCGAGCGCGGCGGCTGCGCGCACGCGCCAGGCGGACGAGCCGTACAAATCATGCTTGCGGCGAGAGATTGTGACTCGCGCTCGATTCATTCGGCAGTGGACCAGCTCGGATGAGAGCTTCGATCAGACTCAATGGGGTGAGCTCATCTCGGTCGCTCGGAAATACGCGTTGCCTCGGTCGTGGAGGCTGATTGAGTCAGTTGCGTCTGTGCGTGGGCACACCGTCGCCGCGCGGAGTGAAGCCACGCCGGGGATTCGGGACCGGCACGATCAGGAAGGGGCGACAAACGTGTGTCTCGAAGCAGCTCGCGGCAAAGACAACGGCGCTCGCGGCAAAGACAACGGCGCGGACTTCGATCGGACCCCGACGCAGCAGGTGAAGGCAATTCAGCCCGGGGTCGAGTTTCCGCTTAGACATTAGGCTATATATCGGCGCGACCGCTTCGTTGAGGTCAAGGCAACAGCCTGCGTGCGTTGGTGTACGGAAGCGTTTCCGCACTCTGAGTCGCCGGCACTAAGGAAGGCGCGCCTTCCTCCAATGGCGCCCGCTCGCCGTTGGGCGTTGGGGCTGCCGGTGCTGACGCTCCCCGTCCACGCTCGACTCCTTGCTATGGGCGCAAGGGGTCTCGAGTTCAAATCTCGGAGCTCCGAGCAATAAAAGCCAGTTACGGAGCCTGAAAAAACCTCCAAAACCCCCGGTGTACAGTTCGGTGTACAGTTTTCGAATTCAGTGACCGCAGGAAAATTGCCCCTCGCTTGCGCCGGTGCTGACCGCCTGCCCATCCGGGTCCAGCCTCTTGAAGGCAAAATCGCGGAACTCCTCGCAGTCGGCTTCGGTCTCGCGCGTTGAAGCCTGCCCACTGATCATGGCGATATAGTTATCCAGGCTCGAATGGCCGGTCCCGTAGTATCGAGTAAGCAGTGCTCCCTGTTGAGGCAACGTCTTTTGGAGATCAGGATCCTGGCGGCTTAAGCCGAACGTATCAGGGAAACTCTTGTTTTCCAGCACAATGAGAAACACATGCCGAAGCGGGGGAGCCTCAGACGGCTCGGTAGCAGCACTGCCGGCGACGGCGAACAGACAGAGCGCAACCGCACTGCCGATCTTCTTGAATGCAGTTCGCATGGCGTACTCGAGACAATGTCTTAGCGCTGAGTTTATTAGAACCCCGGGTAGGGTATAGGCTCATGTATTGACGGCTCAACCTTCGGTTCGCGCGCCGGAAGGGCCGCTGGCGGAACCGCAGTTGGGGTGGTTTGCCCGGTTCAGATCTCGACGCGATTGGCCATGGCAATGCAGCGCGCCCGGTTCCGCGTTTAGACTCCCTGACGCGGATTACCTCGGCCTCCGCCACGCGACCAGGCCGGGGGCGGTACGGCAGCTATGAAAGTGCAAGTTACTCTCTTCAGGCGCAGCCTCGGGCCGCTCGTGTTGTTCTCTCTCGCCGGATGCCAGACGGCCGTCCTCTCCCCTGCGGGACCCGTGAGCGCGGCCGAGCGCATCGTACTGCTCGATTCACTGGTGATCATGCTCGCGGTCGGGATTCCGACCATCGTGCTGACCCTGGTGTTCGCGTACTGGTTTCGTGCCTCAAACACACGCGCGCGCTATCGGCCTGACTTTGCTTACTCGGGGCGGCTCGAACTTCTCGTCTGGTCCATCCCGGCCCTCGTGATTTTTTTCCTCGGCGGCATCGCCTGGATCAGCGCCCATCTCCTTGATCCGGCCGAGCCGCTCAAGTCAAAGGCGGAGCCCTTGGAAGTCCAGGTGGTTTCGCTCGACTGGAAGTGGCTGTTCATCTATCCGCGGCAGAATCTCGCCAGCGTGAACCGAATGGTGGTGCCGGTCGGCGTGCCGCTGGATCTCAAGATCACCTCAGCGAGCGTCTTCAACGTGTTCTTTGTGCCGCAGCTCGGTAGCGAGATCTATGCGATGTACGGCATGACTAGCCGCCTCAATCTGCAGGCCGACCGCCCCGGTGTTTACCTGGGCTTGTCGGCGCACTTCAGCGGCGACGGGTTTCCCGGTATGAATTTCGACGTCGACGCCGTTCCGCCTCGGGAATTCGCTGACTGGGTCGCGAGTGCACGCGCTGCGGGTCCTGCGTTGGATGAAGCCGCGTACCGCGGCCTCCTCAGGCAGAGTCAGGACGTCAGTCCCTACAGCTATCGCTCGGTTTCAACGGGATTGTTCGAGGAGATCGTTCGTCAGGAATTGCCACCGGGGGAGGGGCCGCCGAGTGTTCGGGCCGGCACGGGCCGCTCGACGGTGCTCGCTCAGAGGTAGGACGGAAATGTTCGGCAAGCTCACTTGGGCTGCGATCCCCTTTGATCAGCCGATTCCGCTCGCGGCGGGTGCGCTGGTCGTTTTCGGTATCACAGCGGTCCTCATCTGGGTGGTGGCGAAGGGCTATCTTCCGTATCTGTGGCGTGAGTGGATCACCAGCACCGACCACAAGCGCATCGGCGTCATGTATTGCCTGCTGGCCGCGGTGATGCTGCTGCGCGGCTTCATCGACGCGCTCATGATGCGCTCGCAGCAGGCGCTGGCATTTCACGCCGCGGGGTATCTGCCACCCGAGCATTACGATCAGATCTTCTCGGCGCACGGCACGATCATGATCTTCTTCGTGGCGATGCCGTTCGTCATCGGACTCATGAACTTTGTCGTGCCGCTGCAGCTCGGCGTACGCGACGTGGCGTTTCCCACCTGGAACTCGGTGAGTTTCTGGCTCACCGCAGCCGGGGCGCTGCTGGTCAACCTGTCGCTGGTAGTGGGTGAGTTTGCCCGCACCGGGTGGCTGCCGTACCCGCCGCTGTCCGAGCTCGCCTATTCCCCGGGAGTGGGCGTCGATTACTACCTGTGGGCCATCCAGATATCGGGCATCGGCACGCTGATCACGGGCATCAACTTCGTGACCACCATCCTCAAGATGCGTGCCCCGGGCATGAGCTACATGCGCATGCCGATTTTCTGCTGGACCTCGCTCGCTTCGAATCTGCTGATCGTCGCCGCTTTCCCGATTCTGACGGCGACCCTTGCCATGCTGCTGCTCGACCGCTACGTCGGATTCCATTTCTTCACCAACGAAGCGGGCGGCAACGCGATGATGTTCATGAACCTGATCTGGGCCTGGGGACACCCGGAGGTCTACATCCTGATCCTGCCCGCCTTTGGGGTGTTTTCCGAGGTGGTTTCGACCTTCTGCGGCAAGCCGCTGTTCGACCGCCGCTCGATGATCATCGCCACCATGGCGATCTGCATCCTGTCATTCTCCGTCTGGCTGCATCACTTCTTCACGATGGGAGCCGGGGGCGACGTCAACGGCTTCTTTGGCATCGCCAGCATGATCATCGCGGTGCCAACCGGCGTCAAAATCTTCAACTGGCTTTTTACCATGTACGGCGGTCGCATCCGCTTCACGAGCCCCATGCTGTGGGCGGTCGGCTTCATGGTCACCTTCGTCATTGGCGGCATGACGGGAGTGCTGCTCGCCTCGCCGGCGGTGGACTTCGTGCTGCATAACAGCCTGTTCCTGGTCGCGCACTTTCACAACGTGATCATCGGCGGCGTGCTGTTCGGCGTTTTCGCCGGCTATACCTTCTGGTTTCCGAAGGCCTTCGGCTTCACTCTCGATGAGCGGCTCGGGAAGGCCGCCTTCTGGTGCTGGCTGATCGGTTTCTACGTCGCGTTCATGCCGCTTTATGTCCTGGGGTTTGAAGGCATGACCCGCCGCATGCAGCATTACGACCGGCCGGAGTGGTATCCCTGGGTCATGATCGCGGGCGTGGGCGCGCTGCTTATCCTATGTGGCATTGCATTCCAGATCGCTCAGCTCTGGGTCTCGGTGCGCGGCCGCGCGCAGCGACGGGAGCCGACCGGGGATCCCTGGGACGGACGCTCGCTCGAGTGGGCCACCGCATCGCCGCCGCCCGCATTCAACTTTGCCGTACTGCCCACGGTTACGAGCGAGGAGCCCTACTGGGACATCAAGCAACAGGCGCGAGCCACCCGCCAGCTGGCGACTCCCGAGCCGCAGTATGCCGCCATCGAGGTGCCGCGCCACAGTCCGACGGGTTTCGTGACGGCGTTTCTCGCCACGGTGACGGGGTTTGCCCTGATCTGGCAGATCTGGTGGCTGGTGGTGCTTGGACTCCTCGGTGCCTACGCGACCTTCGTCGTCTTTGCCTGGCGGGACATCCATGAGACCGAGATCCCGGCAGAGGAGGTCGCGCGCATCGATCGTGCCAACCGCACTGCCCGTGCCGCGGCGCTGCAGGCGCGGTCGACTCAATGAGCACCCCGGCGCTGCGCCTGACGCACGATCCCGCCCTCGGTCGGTCCGCAGCGGCCCATCGGGCAACGAGCGGCCACGGCAGCGGCGGGCCTGCACCGAAGCGAATCATCGTCGGGTACGGATTCTGGATCTTTCTGCTCTCCGACGTGATCATGTTCTCGGCTTTCTTCGCCGCCTACGCGGTGCTCTTCAAGAACACCGCCGGTGGGCCGTCAGCGCACGAGCTGTTCGATCTGCGCAACACCGCGGCGCAGACGGGCTGCCTGCTCGCCTCGAGCTTCGCGTGCGGGATGGCAAGCCTCGCAGTCGGACAGCGCAGTCAGAAATGGACTCAGTTAGCGCTCCTCGTGACCGGACTCCTCGGCCTCGGTTTCATTGTGCTCGAAATCCGCGAGTTTTCAGGGCTCGTCGGCCGCGGAGCAGGTCCTGGCCGCAGCGCCTTCCTTTCATCATTCTTCACGCTCGTTGGATGTCACGGGATACACGTGAGCGCCGGGCTCCTGTGGCTCGGCACGATGATGGCGCAGTTCTTTGCCAAGGGTTTCCGTCAGGATATCCGCCACCGGTTTCTCTGCTTCAGCCTCTTCTGGCATGCCCTGGACATCATCTGGGTTGCGATATTCAGCCTGGTGTACTTGGTGGGCTCGCTCCCACCGGAGTTGCTGCCATGAGTGATGAGCTTGACTACGACGCGGGCTCCTACGTCGGCGACGACCGCGCCGTGGGCGGCGGCGAGCCCGGCGAGCCACGCACGCTGCGCCGTGAGGTGCGGGGCTATCTGCTCGGCCTTGCGCTCGCCACCGGGCTCACGATTGCCTCGTTCTGGGTAGTGGGCACGAGTGAGATCTACCGGCCAGGGCTGGCGGTGGCCATCCTGGTGCTGGCGGTCGCGCAGATGGGCATCCATCTGATCTTCTTTCTGCACATCACCACGGCACCCGACAACGCCAACAACATCCTGGCTTTGGCGTTTGGCGTCTTGATTGTTTGCCTGGTGGTATTTGGCTCGCTCTGGGTCATGAGCCATATGAACCACAATATGATCCCCATGGATCAGCTCATGCAGATGCAGCGCTGAAGCTGCCAAGACGGGATGGCGAGAGTGTGGCGCGGTTGTGCCACGCCCGCCGGCCTAGAGAGTCTTCGCGCACCGGCCCTCGGACGGGTATCGGTATACTGAGGCCGCTCGCCGCGCTGTAAAGAGAGGTAGGTTCAATGACCCTGCGGGTAGGGAACAAAGTGCACCTGGCAAGTGGTGGTCCCTCGATGACTGTCGAATCGGTGGAGACGGTCGGCGGTAAGACGGTGGTCCACTGTGTCTGGTTTGACCACGAACACAATGAGAGACGCGGATCGTACCCGGAGGTTGCGCTGGTCCAAGACGACGGCCCTCCATCCAGGTAAGGCGCGGCATCGGCCTAAAAGACCGATCGCACAGTCGAACATCTGCCACGCGGCTCGGTGCGCGTGCGCACCACCGGCGCTGCGGATATCCAAGCCGCCGAGCGTAGGCGGGGCAGTACCCGCGCTACCCGTGCCACGGAGCAGCTGCCATACTCGTCTTCGCGGCGCGAGCGCTAATGATTCTCCCCTCCCACGAGACCTGAGAGCCGTCGCGGACCGATTCGAGCAACGCCGGACCACCTTCGAAGGAGACGAGAAATGGAAAGCAAACAGGCGCACAAGAAGTCGAAGGGCAACATCATTCTCGCCAAGACGCGGGTGAGCGCGAAACTGCAGGGGGAGGGGGACTACGAGTCGGCGCGGCGCTATGACCGTGAGGTGCGCAAGTTCGTGCAGCATACGGACACGGAGCGTCTGGCACGAGACGCAGCGCCGAGGAACAAGCGCGAGGCGCAGCAGATGGCCGCGGCAGAGGCCATCGGCCGGCAGGGCGAGCCGCGGCAAGCCGAATGGTTTCTCGCTGACATGGAAGGCATTCGCCGCCGCGCGCGGGCGCAGCTTTCTGCCGGCGCCGTCACCGACAATTACCAGGGAGACGTGCAGCAGGCAGTGACGCTGCTGAACCACGCCGTAGCAACCGAGATCGTCTGCGTACTGCGTTACAAGTACCACGCCGTCGTCGCGACCGGAATCTCGAGCGATGCGGTAAAGGAGGAGTTCACGCAGCACGCCAAGGAGGAGGAAGAGCACCTCGATATGCTCTGCGAGCGCATCAATCAGCTGGGCGGTAAGCCCAACATGAACCCGGAAGGCCTGCTGTCACGTGCCGCATCGCAATACATCGAGGGCAAGAATCTCGTCGACATGATCAAGGAGAATCTGGTCGCCGAGCGCGTGGCCATCGAGACCTATCGGGAAATGGTGCGCTATTTTGGCGACAAGGACCCAACGACGCGCACGATGCTGGAGCGCATTCTGGCGCAGGAGGAAGAGCATGCGAACGATATGCATGATCTACTCGTGCGGCACGAGGGCAAGCCGGCTTTGAAGAAATAAGCCTGCAGGGACGGGCCAGATTTCATGAATAGCAGTGACCCTCAAAGCCAGCAAGGGGCGCCGTCGCAGCAGCGCCCGGAAATGCATGGCGCGCACCTGCGAGCGCTCGAGGCCGTGTTTCGACATCCGCCGGCGCAGAATCTGGAGTGGATGGACGTGCTCGGGCTGATCGCAAGAATCGGCGTCGTCAACGAGAAGGGCGACAACAAGTTCGCCTTCGATGTGGGCGGACAGCATCTTCTGATGCACAAGCCACACACCAAGGATCTGACGAGCTCCGACGTGGCCGATCTCAGGCACTTCCTGCAGCGCGCCGGCTGGTCGCCCCAGGGCCGATCCCGGTCGGCGGCTAGTCCCGAGCCGGCGGCACCCACTCTCCTGGTGGTGGTCGATCACCACGGCGCGAAGATCTATCGCATCGACACGGCACGCGGCGCGGGTGCAGCGCGGGAAATCAGGCCCTACGATCCGCATCATTTCCTGCACCACCTCACGCACAAGGAGGAATCACGGCAGCAGGGTCAGCGGGCCCCGGAGGAGGCGGCCTTCTACCAGCAAATCGGCGATGCTCTGGCTGCCGGCGGCCGGATTGTCGTCATCGGTCATGGAACGGGTAAGAGCAATGCCGCCCAGTACCTGATCGAATACCTGCGCAATCATCGCCGCGAGACTTACGAGCGGATTGTGCGCGAGATCAGCACCGACCTCTCCGCCGCGACGACGCCACAGCTGCTGGCACTGGCGGAGCAGGCATTGGATCGGGCGCCCTGAGACCTGGAGCAGTCATGAACGACAAGATCTCGGCTTTGGAGAATACGTTTCTCCACCGGCAGCAGGCCCGACTACTGAAGCTGCATACCGCGCTATCGGGCATCACGGACGCGGACGAGCTCGAGGAGAGGGACGTTCAGGATCACTCGCTCGGCGAAGCCCACGAGGCCGAAGACGACGCGCAAAGGCTTGCGTTTCTCGACACCGAAGATGCGTTGATCACACGAAATGCCGGGCGCTTGCCCATGATCGAGCGCGCCTTAAAAAAGATCGAGGACGGAACCTACGGTTTCTCTGACGTTAGTGGCAAACCCATACCCCGAGACAGGCTCGAGGCCATACCTGAAGCGATATGCACGGCTGATGAGGAAGCGGCCCGGCAGTCCGTCAGATAGCCCGCTCAGTCGTCCAGCTCCGTCTGCGCGTAATTGAGCATGTGACCAGTGAACACCGTCCGTCCGAGCTGTGTCGGTCACGCGCTGTAGTGTGACAGCAAGAAACGGAATGCTCAGGAGTTCCAAGTGACCTACGCTGCACTCACTGGGGTCAGGCGACCCGAGGAGAGTGACAGTGAAGGGAACGACAGAGGATATTCGCTTTGCGATCGGTAAGTGCTCGCTGGGTTCTTTCCTTGTGGCGCAAAGTGGACGCGGCGTAAGTGCCATCCTTTTTGGCACAGACCCGCAAGCGCTCGCTCGAGACCTTGAGGCTCGCTTCCCCAAAGCGAATCTGATTGGCCCTGTGCGGGGCTTGGAGAGGCTGCTCGCGTGCGTCGCGCGGCTCATCGAAGCACCGGCGATCGCCTTTGAACTCCCGATGGACCTGCGCGGCACGGCCTTCCAGCGAAGGGTCTGGAGGGCGCTGTGCGAGGTCAAGTCGGGCGAAACCGTGAGCTACGGCGAAATCGCCAAGCGCATCGGAGCGCCGGCGGCGGTGCGGGCGGTTGCCGGGGCCTGCGCCGCCAACGCTCTGGCCATTGCCATTCCCTGTCATCGGGTGGTGCGCAGTGATGGTGCCCTGTCGGGCTATCGGTGGGGCATCGAGCGAAAACGTATGCTGCTCGAGCGGGAAGCGCTCGCGTGAGCACGGCGGCAAGCTGGCGCGATTCTGCAGCCGCTCGCGGCCCGACGGTGACGCCGGCGATCCGCGGCGACTGGTCGCGGTTGACTGAATCGCTGGACAGCAGCGGCGTCGTGCGGATTCGGAATCTCCTGCCTGAGGAGACCTGCCGGGAGCTGGCGGGCCTGTATGCGCAGGATTCGCTGTTCCGCAGCCGCGTCGTGATGAGTCGCCATGGCTTCGGGCGTGGGGAGTACCGGTACTTCGCCTACCCGCTGCCACCGCTGGTCGCGCATCTGCGAGCGGCCATCTATTCAAAACTGGTCGACATTGCCAACCGCTGGAACGAGCACCTGGGCGACCCCGCTCGTTTCCCCGAGAGTCACCGGGAGTTCCTGGCGCGCTGCCATGCGGCGGGCCAGTGCCGCCCCACACCGCTGCTGTTGCAGTACGCAGACGGTGATTACAACTGCCTGCATCAGGATCTCTACGGCCCGCACGTGTTTCCACTGCAGGTCACGATCCTGCTGCCGCGGCCGGGTGAAGACTTCGAAGGCGGGGAGTTCATTCTCACCGAACAGCGGCCCAGGATGCAGTCACGCGCCGAGGTGGTCCCGCTGCGGCAGGGGGATGCGGCTATCTTTGCCGTACATCATCGGCCCGTGCAGGGCGCCCGCGGCTTCTACCGGGTTAATCACCGCCATGGCGTGAGTCGCATCCGGCGCGGCTCGCGCCAAACGCTGGGCATCATCTTCCACGACGCAGAATGAACGATCAGGGCTCATTGTTCGATTCGGGTTGCCACGCCGCAGCCGAGCGGCTGACTTCTGGCGCAGTCGTGCTGCGGGGCTTTGCGCTGAGCGTCGCTCCCACGCTCCTGGCGGACGTCGAGCGCATCAGCCGCGCGGCTCCGTTTCGGCACATGGAAACGCCGGGAGGATTTCGCATGTCGGTCGGCATCACCAACTGTGGAGCTCTGGGGTGGGTGGCCGATAGGCGAGGCTACCGGTACACGCGCACAGATCCGATCAGCGGCCAGCCCTGGCCCGCCATGCCGGCCTCTTTCCTCGAGCTCGCCGGCCGAGCCGCGCACGAAGGCGGATACCCGCAATTCGTGCCGGACGCCTGCCTGGTCAATCAATACATGCCCGGCGCTCGCGTGACGCCCCACCAGGACAGGAACGAAATGGATTTCAGTCAACCCGTGGTTTCGGTGTCGCTGGGACTCCCCGCGGCGTTCCAGTTCGGCGGCCTCGAGCGGACTGCGGCGTTCGTTCGGCTCCTCTTGGAGCACGGGGACACCGTGGTCTGGGGCGGTGTATCGCGGCTTCACTATCACGGGGTGCTGCCTGTCAAACCTGGCTCCCACCGGCTAACCGGCAGCCGTCGCATCAATCTCAGCTTCCGCCGCGCCGGCTGAGAATCCACAGCGCCCCCGGGAGCGCGGTGAAATCGGCAGCCAGCGCCAGGACAAATGCCGTGGCGGTGACGATCCCGAACTGCCGCATGGGCGGCAGGTCCGAGAGCGCGAGCGCGAGGAAGCCGCTCGCATTGATGAGAGTCGCAAAGACGATTGGCCGGCCGGCCACGATGAGCGCGTGGCGGAGCGCTTCGGAGGTCGAGCCGAGCGAGCGGCCCTGCTGGAAATGATAGAAGAAGTGAATCTGATCGTTCTCAGTCGCCCCCAGCACGGTCGAGCCCAAGAGGATGGTCGCTATGTTGAGCGGAATACCGCTGACGCGCATGACGAGGAACACGGCCAGAATCGCAAACAGCGACGGAATCATCGCCATCAGCCGTCCGGCGGGGCTGCGGAACACGAAGAGAAACGCGACGAAAATGACGCCCGCCGTGAGTGCAAAGCTCTCGATGAGCGTCGGCACCAGATGCTCGCTGACCGTCGCTCCGAGCACCGCCTTGCCGACTGCCCGGGCCGTGACGGCGCGCAGCGCGGGCTCCTGCGCCTTCAGGGCAGCGAAGGTCTGTTCGACGAATGCGCGCATTGCGCCCGGGCTGCCGAAGAGCTCGGCGTGTCCACGGACGCTGAGCCGGACGCTCGCGAGGTCGGTGAGGTCGACGTAGCCGCGCGCGCCGGGCTCGGTGAGGAGGATCTGCTCGAGATCGGCGGCGAGCTTGGGCCACGCTGAGGGTTCGGTGGGAAGCTGATCGGACCTGCTCTGCACGTAGCGTGCCCATTGCAGGACTGAGGTCGGACCGTCGACGGCCGTGATGCGAGGATCGCGCTCCAGGGCCTCACTGAATTGCTGGACCGCTCGCAGGAAATCCGGATCCATGGCGTGACCGGGCGCTGTCTGCAACCACAGATCGACGACGTCGAGCCCGCTCAGCTGGCGGAAGTGCCGCGTATCCTGCGCCACGCGCTCGTGCGGATTGACGTAGCTCAGGGCGTCGGTCTCAAGCGGCAGCGGCGCGATGTGCCTCGGGATGCCGAAGAGCGCCGCCGCCCCACAGATCATCGAAACGATCGCAGTGGCCACCAGCGCCCAGCGGTAGCGACGGGTCCAGGGCACCAGCAGCCCCGTAAAACCCTCGAACGACGCGCCGGCGGGCTTCCATGCGGGGCGCCGCGGCACCTCGAGCAGCGATTGCAGGGCCGGGAAGAGAGTGAAGCTCGCAATCCAGGCCACCAGCAGTCCACCCGCCGTCCACAGCCCCATCTCGCGCACCGGGCGAATCGCCGAGACCGCGAGTGCCGCGAATCCGGCAGCTGTGGCGAGGATCGAGGCCGTACACGGCAGGAATTTGTCGGCGAGCGCGCGGGCGTGATGCTCGAGCGGGCTCGTCGCCTCGTCCGGGTCGAGATAACGCGAATGGATATACACCAGCGTGGCGGTCGTCGTGACCATCACGGTGAGCGGGACCAGCGCCGAAACCACGGTGTGCGAGAAGCCGAGCAGGTCGCCGAGGCCCATTGCGATCGCCACCACGCTGGCGAGCGTCAGGACGACCGCCCCAAGGGTGCGCCACGACCGGTAGACGACGAACACCAGCGTGAGCAGGAACACGCCGAAGAGCGGCATGAACCGCTTGGTCGCGAGCCCCGTCTGCTGCTCGAGCCAGGCGTTGAGCCAGGGCGAGCCAACGCGACGCACGGCCGTGAAGGGAGAGCCTGCAGCCTCGAGCGGTCGAAGCTGCAAATCGATGGCGGCGAGTGCGCGGTCGCGTTCGGCCGGGGACTGCACACGCAGATCGAGCGCGATGCCGAGATAGTGTTCGCCGCTGAGTCCCGCGCGGCGAAAGAGTGTCGTGCCGGTGGCGAAGGCGCGCACTCTGTCGGCCTCCACGGCGCTCGCCGGTGCGCCGGGTATCGCCAGGCGGTAGAGCGTAAGCAGGCTGTGCGGCTCGACCCCGGGAATTCGTGCCAGCGCTCTTTCCAGGTTATCGGCGGCGCTCAGCGAGGCGGGGCTCAGTGGGTCGG
Source organism: Steroidobacteraceae bacterium (assembly GCA_035568235.1). Taxonomy (GTDB): domain Bacteria; phylum Pseudomonadota; class Gammaproteobacteria; order Steroidobacterales; family Steroidobacteraceae; genus 13-2-20CM-66-19. The sequence goes on from DATMOK010000023.1 coordinate 37,566, forward strand.
CTGACTCGAGGACGAGGAGCGCCTGCTCGCCGGTGGGAAACACGCGCTCGAAATCCCGCGTTGCACGAGCCAGCGGATCGCCCGGCACGACCAGGTGCTCGATAGCGAGGTCGTCGGGTACGCGCAGCGCGCCATAGACTCCGGCCACCGTGAGCAGCACGAAGGCGCCCGCGATCCAGCGCCGCAGTTGCACCACGCGCATGAAGATCTGGAGGGCTCGGGGCGAGGCGGGCGCACTCATCGCAAGGGCTCCGCTGCAGACCACGTAGGTCCTCGGCCCGCGAGAATGATAGCCTAAACCCATGAGCGCGCTGCTTGCCGCGACCGCCGTTACGTTGGTGTTCTGCGCGCCGGGATATCCGGGCGAGAGCGGCGACGCACAGCCCTACATCGACAGCTTCGCGCGCGCGGCTGCAGCGTCTGCGGGCTGGCCTGCGGGTAGCCTGGCGGCGGACTACGAGCCGACGGAAGCAGGTGGTCTTACTAAACTCGCCGCCCCCGAGGCGGCGCTCGCCCTCGTGCCGTATGCCTTTTTCGTCGAACACGCGACGCAGCTGCATCTCACCGCGCTCGCACAGGCCGAGGTAACCGACTTGGGTTCCCGCGAGCGCTGGACCCTCATCGCGAAGCGCGGCCGGGTCAACGGTCCGGCCTCGCTCTCCGGGCTCACGATCGCGAGCTCGGCGGGTTACGCCCCGGAATTCGTGCGGCGCTTCGCGCTTCAGGCCTGGCCGGTTTCGCGGGATGTCCGCATCGAGCAGACGGGACAGGTCTTAAGCGCACTGCGGCGTGCGGCCGCCGGCGAGCCTGTCGTAGTACTTCTCGATCATACCCAGGCGGCAGCGCTCGCGACCCTGCCGTTCGCTAACGAGCTGCAGACCGTCCTGCAATCGCCCGAGTTGCCGGTCGCAGTGATCGCCGTGGTGGATTCCCGCTTGCAGCCGACGCGACTCAAGTCGCTGCGCTCGGGGCTGCTGCGGCTGGGCCGGGATCCTGGCAATGCTGACATGCTGGCATCGCTGCGCTTGCATGGCTTCGTGCCGCCCGAGCTTCCGGCGGGTGCGACCGCACCGTGAGGCGGTCGATCGCAGGCGCAGTGCTCGCGTTGGCGGCAGCAGGCTGCGTGGCACCGCCACCGCCCAGGCGTGAGACTCCGCCAGCATCCACCGAACAGCGGATCGAGGCGATCATGGCGGCCGCGCGGCGCAGCGAGGGCGAGTCGGATCCAAAGATCCGCGCGCAGCTGGCGGACGGGGCGAACGCCCAGGCGCAGGCGTGTCTCGCGCTCGCGCCGCGGGCCGCCGCGTGCCGGTACGGAGACGCGTTGGCGCTCGGTCTCGAGGCGCGCGCTCATCCGGCCCGCGCCGGCGAGTCGCTTTCGAAGATGCTCACCGAGCTCGCCGCTGCGGAAGCTGCCGACCCCGGCTACGATGCGGCGGGTCCCGCGCGCGTGCGGGCGCTGGTGCTGATCCGGGCGCCGGCATGGCCCATCGGCCCGGGGGATCCGGCCGCCGGGGTCGTCGCCGCGCGCCGTGCGGTGAGCCTGCGGCCGCAATATCCGCCGAATCTGCTGGCACTTGGCGAGGCTCTGGCCAAGAGCGCAGACGCACCGGGCGCGCGCGATGCGTACCGGCGAGCACAAGAGCAGGCGCTTGCATCGCCCCTCGGAGCGCAGCGGGATGAATGGCTGCGCGAGGCCAATCGGGGCCTGCAGCACTGACTTTCGAGGCGGTGAGCTCAGCTCGGGGTTGTGATGTAGCCGCTGGCGAAACAGCGCGTTAGCCACGCGGTGCAGGCCGTTGCAGCGGTTGGTGGGTCTCGGGCCGCGAGCCGCCCTGATAGCGCGTGCCGAATCCGTTACACATCGGCCAAGTCACCCAGCCGTGGTGCAGGCCAGCGAGCGCTGGATCATGCTCCTGAACGCCGCACCCTATCCGACCTCGTCAGTTGCGCACCGGCCGCAACGCGGCGAATGGCGAACTCAGGTGGCGGCTTCGTGCGCCAGTACTTGCTGCAGCGCGCCCATATCCGCGGGCTTGAGTAGATGGCCGTCGAACCCAGCCGCGCGCGCCCGCTCCCGGTCTTCCTTCTGGCCATAGCCTGTGAGGGCGATGAGCCGCATTCCAGGAACCGCATTGGAAGCGCGCAGGTATTTCGCAATTTCGTAGCCGCGGACATCAATGTTGTCTCGCAACAGTGTCCGCATCGACCGGGCCTGCGCGGTTGCCCCAGCTCGAGCGCACGTAGGTGCAGAGCGCAGCGATCTGCTCGTCGTCAAGGCCGACGCTCAATTCAAAGCCACTCATCTTCGGCCAGGACGCCGGGCTCGGCACCGTTTCGTGTGCTCCATACAGCACCACATTGATGAGAGTGGCGGGACTCGCCGCCTGCAGCGCTGGATTGCCGGCGAGCGGGGGCGCGGTCTTGGAGGGATCGGCGTCGCGGCTGCGTGGCATCCCAAGGCCGGTAGACTGATGACAGTCCCCGCAGCGCGCGGTGTATACGATCGCACCGGCTCTGCGGCGGCTGTCGTCGCGCTTCGAGGGCTCAGGCAGAGCCGCTGGCGGTAGGCTCTTGAGATACACGGCCATCGCACGAGTGTCGGCGGCACTTAAGTGACTCGTGCTGTTGGCGACCACCAGGCTCATCGGGCCGAAGGCCCCCGCGCGCGCGTTGTGCCCGCTCTTGAGATAGGCCGCGATCTCATCGACCGTCCAGGCCGCAAGACCGCTCGACGCCTGAGTCAGGTTGGCTGTGGACCAGAGGCGCACCGTGCGCTCAGCCATCGGCGTGAGGAGATCATCGACCACCTCATCGGTGATCTCATCCAGATAAGCGCCGCCCGCCAGCGCCTCAGAGGCGCGCTCGCCGCCGAGACGATTCCTGGGCGTATGACAGGCCCCGCAGTGCCCCAGGCCCTGGACCAGGTACGCGCCGCGGTTCCACTCGGGAGTCCTCGCCGGGTCCGGCGTGTAACGGCCGGGCCGCAGATAAAGCAGGTTCCAGCCGGCCAGCAGCCCGCGCAAGCTGAACGGAAAGTGCATCTCGTTTGGCGGCGGCGTGTACCTCACCGGCTTGAGCGAGCGCAGATAGGCGTACAGCGCGAGTACATCGTTGTCGCTGATCTTGGTGTAGGCGGTATAGGGAAAAGCCGGATAGAGGTGCCGGCCATCTGCGGCAATGCCCTCATGCAGCGCGCGCGCGAGCTCCCGCTCCGACCAGGCGCCGATGCCGGTCGCGGGATCGGGCGTAATGTTCGCTGAGTAGATCACCCCGAAGGGAGTGGAGAGTGGCAGGCCGCCCGCGAAAGGCGCCCCCTTTGGCCGCGTGTGGCAGGAGATGCAGTCGCCTGCGGTTGCGAGATAGTGGCCCTGCTCGATCAGCGAGGTGTTGGTGCCGGCGCCGAAGGCGGTATTTGTGCAGGCAAGGCCCGGCGCGAGTAAGGCGCAGCCTGCGCCGAGGAGGCTCCGCATGGTGCGCACCCGCACTAGGGTGCTACCGCGTGCCAGAAGAGCGCCCCGACTCCGATGCCGGCCGCGTTGCCATGCGCTACGAATTTGACGTACGCCGCCTCGTCATTCGCGGAGAGTTGGAGGGGAGGGCGTTTCTCGCCAGCCGCATCCTCTCCCGGACCGACGTCGTCGATGCGCACCAGCTCGTAAAGCCGATTGCCTTTCGCCTCGCCGGGCGCATCGCCTGAGTAGCGGTACAGCGCAAATCCCTTGTATGCCCATTGCCTCGTTCCGTCGGAACGCGTGAGGACGTCCCAATAACCCGACGCCATGGCGCCAGGGGGCGCTACATATGACGGCCAGGTCCTCGCGCAGCTCGCATCGCAGGTCGAGGTGCCGTAGAAGCGACCCAGCGCCGGTGGTCCGTGATCGGAGTGAAAGTCATGGTTGTCTTCGCCCGGCTGCACGCGATCGCGCTCATAGAGCGTCGCGCCACTTCGTGTCACGAGCGCATTCCCCAGCCCGGTGATCGAGCGGATGGTTGCGTCCGCCGGCATGAAGTAGCGGCGAACCAGCGCGACGCGGAAGCGCGCGTCAACGCCTTGGTCTCTGACTTCGCCTGCCTTGCGATCGCCGTCGAAGAGGTAGAGCGGGCGGCCGTGGAAGGCCCACTGCGTGATTCCATCCTCCCTCCGGAGGACGGTGAAATCGCCCGCAGGACTTGCCATCGCTCCCGCTTCCAACGGCCGCCAGCGGCCGGCTGCCGGATGCGTGCTGTTGTCATCGATGGCGTATAGCGTCAGGCCCTCCAGGCTCGCGAGCGCCGTACCGCCCGCATCGGGCAGGTGCCGGACGGTGATCGAGTCGGGCAGCACTATTGCAGCTTCCGGCAGGAAAACCGCAGCGCGCCAGGCGCCACTCGCGGAATCCTGACCCTTGATGTCGCCGGGTGCTGCATCGCCTGCGAAGGTATAAAGCGGCGCTCCGCGATAGCACCATTGCTTCGAGCCATCCGCACGGTGAAGCACCGACCAGTCAGCGGCAGCTCCGTCATCGGGCGCTGCCGGCGCTGGCCTCCAGGTCTGCGCGCAGGCGCCGACACACGCCGAGACGGCCTGCCGCCCGCCGTTGCCAACGGTATCGCGGGCGTAGGAGTAAAGCGTCATGCCCTTGGCATCGGCGAAAACGATCTGCGGCGTGCCCCAGTCCGGCGGCTTACCTTGAGCGGCGAGCTGTATCGTGATCCCGGGCGGCGTGGCAACCGGGGGCGACCAGGCATCTGCTGCACGCACATGGGGCAGCCAGAAGTGCCGCGTGCCCGCGGCCAGCAGGATGGCCGCGCATACGGCGCCGACGCCAAGGAGCGTGCTCCACTTCATGCCGCGGTGATGCGCTAGACCATCACGTCCGTGATCGTCTTCGCGGTGCGATTCGACTCGCTGCCGAAAGCGCTGATCGGTACGCCGAGCGCCTGCATCACGGTGAGCGACACCCGCGTCACGGGATCCCCCTTGGGGGCTGCAAAGTGGAAACCGGTCTTCATGCGCCGGCCGGCGCTTCCCGCAGTCAGCATCGGCACGTTGTCGGTGGTGTGATTCTTCGCGAACCCGGAGTCGGTGTAGTTCATGACCAGCATGCGGTCGAGGAGCGTTTGCTCGCCCTCGCGGAACGCTGCGAGCTCACCGAGGAAGGTGCTGAACATGCCGAGAGTCACGGGGTAGAACTTCGCCACGTTCGGCTGATAGCCGAGGGCCTCGTCGATCGGATCCTCGTGCGTGAAGAGGTGCAGCGTGTTCGCCTCGCCGGCGAAGCGTATCTGCGAGAGCCCGTCGGTCTGCATGACGTTCACGACCCGCGTTTGATCGCAGGCGAGGGCGTGCGCGAGGATCCTGCAGAACAGCCGGTGATTGACCGTCACTTCGCCCACCTCACCGCCGACCGGCGTCTCCCCCGGTTTCGGCGGCAGTGAGCAGGCAGCGAGCGGTGCGGGCTTCGTAAGCTGCAGCTCGAGCTGCTGCTCGAGCTCGCGAAGCGAGGTGAGATATTCCTCCAGATGCGCCCGATCGGCGGCACCGAGCTGCCTCTCCAGGCTCCTCGTCTGCTCGCCTACCGCGGAGAGGACGCTGCGGCGTACGAGGACCGCGGGGTCGGGAGTGAAGGCGGCCGCATTCGGATCCTTGAAGCCCGGACCGAAGACGCGGGTGTAGAGGGCGAGCGGGGATACTTCGGAAGGGTTGGCCGCATTGCCTTCGCGCTGGCTGTGGCTGCTCTTGGCATCCCCGGTGCATGACACCTCGAGCGATCGAAAGCGGGTATGCGGGCCGAGCACGTCGGCGATCAACGAGTCGAGCGTCGGACCGGGGCCGAGAGTCTGTCCGGCAACCGGTGGGGCCGCGCCCTGCACGATGACGGCCGGGGCAATGGCGTGCGCGGTCGGCGGCCGGCCATCGAGCCAGGCGTTCATGCCGCTGTAGACGTTGATCTTGTGCCTGAAGGAGCTAAGCGGCTCGAGCTCGATTCCAAACTGGTAGTCCGGCCCGGTCGTCTTCGGCTCCCAGCGGCCTGGATTGAATCCGCAGCCGTAGAACCAGGTGCCGAAGCACACCGGCAGTGACTCCCCGGTCGAGGCCAGCGCCTCGCCGCTCGCATCGAGGAAACAATCGAGAAAGGGCAGCGCGAGACTGACTGCCGCGCCGTCCAGCATGCCGCGCAGCACACGTCGCCGGCTGAGCTTCTTACTGGCACTCATCTGGCAGCCTCCCCGCTCGAGCCGGTGCTCGCGACGAGCTCCGTTGCCGCAGGCGCGGCCCGGTAAAGGTTCTCACTGGTTGCGATCCGACGCATCAGCTCGGGCACGTGATAGCCATCGGCGCTGAAGCTGCGCTCGAGATAGCGTATCCATGGCATATCATGCCGCGAGGGTGCGCGTCCCGTGGCGTAGGAATAAAGGCGGCGCACCAGGCAGGCGCCGGTCGCCGGATTGTCGTGCATGGCTCGCCCCAACCCTGCTGCATCGGTGAATGGGATGCCATCGAGCTCGCCGCTGGTATCGAGCGTCACGCCGTTCTCGCCGGTCCGATACTCGCCGTCGGAATCAAAGTTCTCGAGCGCAAGTCCGATAGGATCCATCAGCTTGTGGCAGCCGGCGCAGGTGGGCTCGGTGCGGTGTGCCGTGAGGCGCTCACGCATGGTTCGATAGTGCGGATCGTGCCTGTCCTGCGCGCCGGTGAGATTGACGTTGGCGGGCGGGGCCGGAACGGGCTCGCAGAGCATGAGCTCACGCAGTGCCTTGCCGCGCAGCGTCGGGGAGCTCGAGCCCTCGTGCGAGTGCAGCGCAACGAAACTCGCCTGCGCGAGGATACCCGCCCGCGGGTCACCCGGGGCGAACTCATACCGTTGCCACGGAGCAACGTTTTGCGCGAGCGGTACGCGGTAGATCGAGGCCAGGACCGGAGTGAGAAAGGTTGTGCGGGTGGTAAAGAGATCCCGATAGTCGCCATGGCGGGTCAGCAGCAGATCGACAATCGTCCGCAGCGTCTGTTCCTGCGCGTCCTGGCTCACCTTGAAGGTCCACTTGGGATAGATCTTGGCATCCTTCGCCAGGGTGTCGAACAGATCGAACTGCAGCATGTCCGCGAAAAAGGCGCGCACGCCGCTCTCGAGGCGGGGCGAGGCGAGCAGGCGATCAACTTGGCCTCCGAGACCAGAGGCCGTATCCAGCCGCCCGGTTGCCGCTGCCGCCATGAGCTCGGCATCGGGCGCCGAGTTCCACAGGAAGAAGCTCAGCTGCGAGGCGCGGCTATAGGCGTCCAGGCGGTAAGCGCCGGAGCGTGCGGGGTCGGGCTCGAGGAGCTCGGCGCGAAACAGGAACTGCGGCGACTCCAGCATTCCCGCAAGACTCATCTCGAGCCCGTCGTAGAAGCCCTTGAGCGTCGTGCTCGCCGCATGCGCCACGGCGATCTCCTGCCGCAACTCCTCGTCCGACAGCGGCCGGCGATAGAGCAGCGCGCCGGCCCTGGCGAGGAACCGCCCGGCACACGCATCATCGGCCGTCGTGTCAACCGCTGGCGTACAGGGCACGAGCGTGCGGCGGTGCTCTGTCCCCACGACCTGCTGAGCGATGCCGTTTGCCAGGGCATCGTATTGCTCCATACCGGTCGCCGTGACCCCGACACGCGCGGTTCCGAGGGCGAGGAGACCGTGGTCGCGCAGACCCGGCTCGAAGCGACCCTCGACTTTGACCGTCGGCCCGAAGACATCGGCGATCACGCGCCGGTATTGATCGGGTGTCAGGCGACGGGCGAGCGGTGCAGCCGCGGGAGCTTGCGGCTCGGCGGGCGCGAAGATGCGCGCGAGCCATGACGCGCCGTCCGGTCGCTCGGCGGCCTGCGTGGCAGGTGCCGGGTGCGCAGTGCTGGCATCGTCGCGGCGCGCGATGAATGCCGGCACCGCTTCGATCATGTAGGCGGTCGAGATCGCCGTGTTACGGTGCGTGCGCGGGTCCGGATACGCATCGGCGTACCTGCGCAGCGCGTAGAAAAGAGCGGGCGCATCGACGCCAAAGCCCCGCTCGTCGATGTAACCGACTTTCGCATGGCTCCAGTAGAGGTCGTACCAGGGCTGGTAACCTCCCAGCACGCCCTCGAGATTACCGTCGGACTTGATCCGCAGCCGCATCCGCGCCTCGAGGAAGTCGTACACCGGCTGAATATAGGAATTGCATTGCATGCGGATATGAGCCGGCTCGGTGTAGATGACCCCGCTCCTCACCTTGGCGCGCAGCACGTTGACCGAGGCCGGATGGTCTGCAACCCGGTACGTCATGTCACTCTGTATATGCGCGTTGGCGTCCTGGACGACGACCGGATCGAGGGCAGTCTCGAAACGCACCGTCACATCGCCGTCTTTGCTCAAGTCATCGCCGCTCACCGAGATCAGCCAGGCACCCATCACCGGGCGCGAGTTGTCCCATCGGTACTCTGCCTCGAGCGGTGGCTGCGGCGGCGGATAGCCCTTGTAAGCCTGAATGCATCCGATCGTGTGGAACAGCTGATTGTTGATGCCCTGCTCGCCGGTCTCGGGGTCCTGGTACGAATCGGGCGATGCCGCTCCTTTGCCGTCCAGATTGAACCCGTACGCAAAGCGGCCCACCGCCGGCTTCAAGCGTGCATCGGGCACGGTAGTCGGGTGAAGATACACGTTGTCCCGGCCGTTACCTCGCGTGGCGACTACCTCGACCCAGCGCGTGGTCGGGTCCCCGTTCTGAACCTTGTAGTCCTTGTCGAACATCGCGTTCACTTCGGCCGTAGGTAAACCGAGGATCCTCAAGTCGCGCTTGAAGAACACATCCGAAAGGGGATTCAACCCTTGCGGACAGGTGTCCTTCCCGTAGTAGTTGGCCGGGTAGAAGTAGCTGAGGACGAAGCTCTTCGTTTCGCTCGCGCGGGCGCCGATCGGCAGCAGACAGGCGACTGCCGCCGTGACGAGCCACGACCAGGCCCCGGCCAGGCGCGCGCGGCTGTTGCCCTTTTGAGTGCCGGTTTCTGACACCGTCAAACCAGCGAGCCTTTACCTGCGTTTGTATTCCGTCAGCAGCCTCATTTTATACAGTTAGAATGCGGGCCACATGCTGGAAGTATGCGTGGAAGACCTGAGCGGCCTGCGGGAGGCGCTGGCGGGCGGCGCCGGCCGCATCGAGCTGTGCAGCGCGCTGTCACTCGGCGGGCTCACTCCATCCGCTGCCCTGGTCGGCGTCGCCGTTCGCGGATCCGTGCCTGTCCACGTGCTGATCAGGCCGCGTGCCGGCGATTTTCTATATGACCGTGGCGAGGAGGAGCTGATCGCCACCGACATTCGCGCCGCGGTGGATGCCGGAGCGGCAGGCGTCGCGATCGGGGCAAACCGACCGGGTGCGCTGCTCGACGGTCCGATGTTGCAGAGGCTGGTGAGCGTGGCCCGCGAGGCGGCCGCGCGCCGCGATACATCCGTCGCCCTGACACTGCATCGCGCCTTCGATTTGTGCGCCGACCCACTCGCAGCGCTCGAAGCCGTGATCACGCTCGGCTTCGACAGAGTTCTGACCTCGGGCGGGGCGGGCTCTGCCATGGCCGGCCGGCAGATGCTGGCGGCGCTCGCGAATCAGGCGCGCGGACGAATCAGGATCCTGGCCGCGGGGGGTATCGATCCGGGCAACGTGGCCGCCGTTCTGGATACCGGAGTGGACGAGATTCATGCGTCCTGCCAGGTGCCGCCGTCGCCTCCCGATGCACGCCTCTTTGAACTCGGGTTTGCTCAGCCGCGGCACGGTCATGCCACGGCGGGTTCGGTAGGGGCCCTCGTATCGGCCATCGAGGAGTGGCACGCACGTCGGGGATCGCCTGATCGGCAGCACCAGGAGTCAGCCGAATGATTTCCCGAAGAACCTTGCTCACGCTCGGCGGCGCACTCGTGGGGCTTGCAGCGACCGGCCGCCCTACAACGGCGGCAAACGCCGCGCGCTATTCGGTCGTGTCGACCTGGGGTTTCGGCGCGGCGGCCAACGCGGCTGCATTCGCGCAGCTCTCCCGGGGCCACTCGCTGCTCGATGCGGTCGAGCAGGGGGCGCGGCGTGTGGAGGCAGATCCCAGCATCAGCAACCATTCCGTCGGCCTCGGCGGGTATCCGGATCGCGACGGCCACGTCACCTTGGACGCCATTATCATGGATGACCTCGGACACGTTGGCGCGGTCGCTGCGCTGGAAGACGTGGTGCACGCTGTTTCTGTGGCTCGCAAGGTGATGCAGCTGACTCCGCACACGCTATTGGTGGGCGACGGCGCTACTCAGTTTGCGCTACAGCATGGGTTCACGCGCGAGAAGCTGCTGACTCCGGAATCAGCGGCAGCCTGGCGTGAGTGGCTGAAGCGCTCGCACTACGAGCCGGGGAGGAATCACGATACCCTCGGGATCCTCGCTCGCAACTCTGCCGGTCAACTGGCCGGCGCCTGCACGACGTCCGGCATGGCATTCAAGCTGCGCGGACGGGTGGGTGATTCCCCGCAATGTGGTGCCGGCCTGTTCGTGGAAGCCGGGGTCGGTGCCGCGACTTCATCGGGCGTAGGCGAAGAGGTGACGCGCATCGCTGGCAGCGCGCGAGTCGTCGCGTCCATGCGCTCGGGTATGTCGCCCGAGGCTGCGTGCCGCGAGGGCATCCAGCATCTGCTGCGCCTGCGCGGACCGGCTCTGCAGGACGAGCAGGTGGGTCTGCTTGCGCTGTCTGCCGCCGGCGAAGCAGGCGCCTTTGCCTTGCAGCCCGGATTCACCTTCGCGGTGACGGACAGCCTGGGCCAGACACGCGTGCTGCCGGCACCCCATCTGTAGGCCGGTCTCCTCCGGAGACGACCGGCGCTGCTGCCGCGGCTACTTCGGGCTCGTGCCGCCTGCGAGCGGCAGCAGGCTGGCGTGCTCCAGCGACTGATCCAGTGCCGGCACATCCTGCTGCAGGATGCTCTGCAAGTCGGCGTCGACGTGCGCCACCTGGTCCTCGAGGGTCTCAAGCGTAGCCAGCTGCGCAGCGGTCGGGGCGAAATCGGCGCTACCGGCGACATCCCCGCCACCGGTTCCGACCTCGGCGTTGAGCCAGAGGAGATCGAGGTACGCGCCGTCCGCTTCGATGAAGTACTTGTCGTCACTGTCGCGCAGTGCCCGCGAGACCAGCTGCGACTCGACGGTCTGCAGCTTCTTGTCGAGCTCCTCGGACGCCTGCAGTAGTTGAGCGCGCTGCTGCTCCTCGGCGGCGCTCAGCACACGCGGCGGCGCAGGCTCCGGGGACGCATCGTCATCCTCATCGCCGAACCCGACCTCGGTCCTCTTGTGCACCGTCTCCGGTCTGAGCGTCGCCTCGAGCACTTCCAGCTGCTTACGCAGCCACTCCATGCGGTTGACGGAGTCCGATACGTGACTGATGTCATCGCGAATCCGCAGCAGCGTCTTGACGGATGCCTGGATGTCGGCGCTCGAGCCGGGCGCGCGCGGATCGCTGACGACCGTGAGCGGCTGCTCATAGGAATGGCCCGCCACCGTCAGACGCAGCGTGTACGTGCCGGGCGCGACGATCGGTCCGACTTCCGCCGGGCGCACGCCCCAGTGAGTGATTGGTCGGGAGTCCTCATCCCAGAACCGCGGCTCCTGCCAGACGCGCGGGTTGTCAGGCGCCACCGTGCGCAGCGCCACAAGCCTCGGTGAGTCGTAGTGCAGATCCCACCTGAGGCGGTTGAGGCCGACGACGAGTTCCTTCGCCTCGAGCTTGCGCACGCTGTTGCCTTGTGAGTCCAGCACCTCGAGCTTCACGGGGTCCTTCGGCGCCGCGTTCAGCGAGAAGTTGACCATGGCCTCGCCACCGTCGACGAAGCGGTAGGTCTTGCGCGGCTCGAAGAGCCGTACCGGCTCCTCTGAGTGATGCCGCGCCATCTGCTCGAGCGGCGTGATGTCATCGAGGATGTAGAGTCCGCGGCCGTAAGTAGAGACCACCAGGTCGTGAAATTCCTTCTGCACCACCGCCCAGGTCACCGGGGCGGCGGGCAGCCCGGCCTTGATGGCCGTCCAGTGCCCGCCGTCATCGAGCGAATAGTGGAGCGCGTTGCCGGTCCCGGCGAACAACAGCCCCTGGCAGTTGGGGTCATCGGTCACGGTGCGGACGTAGGACAGCTCGCCTTTCGGCAGATCGCTGTTGATGCGTTTCCAGGTCTTGCCGAAATCGCTGGTCTTATAGATGTAGGGGTCGCGGTTATCCATCAGGTGGAAATCGACGGCCACGTAGGCGCTCGCAGCGTCGAAGCTCGATGGGGCGATGCTGGTGATCGTTCCTCCGGGAGGGAGCCCGGACACGTGGCTCGTGACATTCACCCAGTTCGCCGCCCCATCCCGGGTGTACCAGATCTGGCCGTCGTTGGTGCCCGCCCAGATCAGCCCCTTCTGGAGCTTCGAGGGCGCAATCGCGAACACCACCTCGCCGTAGAACTGACCGAGATTGTCACCGACGATGCCGCCGGAGGGAGCGATGTGCGCGGGATCCTGGGTGGACAGATCCGGGCTGACGACTGACCAGGTCTGGCCCGAGTCCGTCGTTCTGAAGATCACCTGGCAGCCGTAGTAGACCGTGTTGTGATCAAAGGGGTCGATCGCAAGCGGCGGAGTCCAGTGACAGCGGTACTTGAGGACGTTGGGTGGTGAGTCGAGGGTGTGCTTCCACGGGCTCAGGGAATGTGCCTCTTTGGAGCGCGCATCCCAGCGCGTGACGGTATCCCCATAGCAGGTGGCCCACACCACGTTCGGGTCGACGCGGTCCGGAACCGTGAAGCCCGATTCGCAGCCTCCCATGTGGCGATCCCAACCGGTCTCCCCGCCGAGGGGTACGCTCGGACCGCGCATGTTCCCGTCGTCCTGCATGTTGCTGTAGAAGTAGTAGGGGATCTGGTCGTCCACGTCGACGTGATACATCTGGCCGATCGGCAGCTGCACGCGGTGGAAGCCGCGGCCGTGGACCGTCGTGATGATCATGCCGCCGTCGTCGGTGATGACGAAGCGGTCGGGATCCTTCGGATCGATCCAGATGTCGTGCGTGTCGCCACCCCAGGGGACGTTACGAAAGCTCTCACCCGAGTCGAGCGACTGGTGGAAGGCGCTGTTGGCGATCAGCACCTCGTTGTCGCTGCCGGTCGAGACGGCGATGCGGATGTAGTAGCCCGCGCGCCCGATCAGCGAGCGATCCGAGTTGACGCGCTTCCAGCCCTTGCCGGCATCGTCCGAGCGCCACAGCGAGCCCTGATCCCTGGTCTGTATCAGGGCATAGATGCGTTTGGAATTGGTTGGCGCGATCGCGACGTCGATCTTGCCGACGGGCACATCCGGCAGGCCGTGCTTCTCGAGCCGTTTCCAGGTCGTGCCCCCGTCGTGGGAGATATAGAGCCCGCTGCCTTCGCCACCGCTCAACTCGCCCCAGGTATGCATCTCCACCTGCCACATACCCGCGATCAGGGTGTGTGGATCGTGCGCATCCATGGACAGCCCCGAGCAGCCGACCTTCTCGCCGGCGAATAGCACTCGTGTCCAATGCTCACCGCCGTCCGTGGTGCGGAACACGCCGCGCTGCTGCTGCGGGCCGGTGGTGCGGCCGAGCACGCAGGCGAACACGATGTCGGGGTTGGTCGGATGGATGACGATGCGGCCGATTCGCCCCGCCTCCGGTAACCCCATGTTCTTCCAGGTTCCACCGGCGTCGGTGGACTTGTAGATTCCGTTGCCCATCACGTCGCTGTCGCGGATCGCCCAGGCCTCACCGGTCCCTGCCCATACCGTGCTCGGCTCAGACGGTGCGACCGCGAGTGCGCCGATGGCTGCGACGTCCTGCTTGTCGAAGATCGGTTTCCAGCGGTTGCCGCCATCGACGGACTTCCATACGCCGCCGGAGGCGGCTCCTGCGTAGTAGGTGCTCGGATCGCCCGCGACTGCGGCGATGGCTGCAATCCGGTTGCCGATCCTCGGCCCCACGAAACGGAACTTGAAGGCGCTTTCCTTCTCGGAGTCCGCCGCCTTCTCCTTCTCCGGCTCGGCGATCTTTTGCTTCCCGGGGTCCGCCGCCGCTGCGCTGAGGGCAGTGAGACTGCCAACAGCCGTGAGTACGATCGGCCAGCTGTGCCGAATTGTTGTTCTTCGCATCGGCTTGCACCCTGCAGGCAATCGGGGCCGCCACCTTACATCAGTTCACTCGGCCCGAACCAGCCGGAGGACCTGCGCGTCTTGAGGTTTCTTCAGGACAGAGAAACCCCGAGGAGCGAGCCGATCCTATAGGTGACCGCGGCCGCGGCGCACCCGAAGACCGCCTGCCGGGCCGCCGAGAACCACGGACTGCGGCCGTTAAAAAGTGAAGTCAGCAGCCGACAGCCACTCGCCGAGCGCCATGGAACAGGCACCCGCGACCAGGCCCGCAAGCCCGGTGAGCAGGATCGTTTTGTTGGCGGAGCCGGCTTCATCGCGCAGGTTCGCCTGTCGCGCTTGACGTCACTGCTCGGTGGTACGGCCATGAGGGCGCTGCTACTCGTCTGCCGCGTCGAGGAGACTCTTGCCGTCGAGGTAGCAGCTCTCGGGATAGGTGCGGATGCCCGGAACCTTCCCCGTGCCGTGGGCGGTCTGCATGTCCTCCCAGTAGCGCACCGTGAGCAGCTCGGCGTGCTCGGCGCGGAACGCCCGCCGCAGCTCGCGATTGGCGACCCGCAGTCCCGCCTCGATCTCCTCGGGCAGAAACACCAGGCCCGATTCAAAAAACCAGTCGGGCGGGCCTTCCTCGCCGTCGATGCGCTCGGTGTTGGTGCGCACCTTGACGTCGGTCAGGGCCTCGACGGCATCGAAGTCATAGAGGTACACCTTCAGATAGCGCGTGACGCCATAGTTGCGCGCGTCGAAATCCCGGTTGAAGAGATTTGCGGCCGCATTGTTCCTGATGCAGTGACCGAGGTTGCTGATCACGCGCAGCGCCTTATCGGGCGCGGCGATCTGCAGGTAGATATTGAGCGGCATGAGCGTGCGCTGCACGACGAGGTACTTGAAGATCACGGCATCGCCCTGCAGCCGCACCGCATTTCCCGCGGCCGTCACGAGCTCATCCAGCAGCCGCGGATCGAACCAGGCGCGATCCAGCTTGAGATTGTAGAAGATGGTGTTGTCGAGCATGCTCCCGGTGCGGTTGATGTCGTGCACCCGGCGGTACTTCTCGAGCACGGCGTCGGGACCCGGAAAGCTGCCCCACTTGTAGCCCGCCGTCGGGCGATCGCGGATGACCTTCAGCACGTAGGCCAGGCAGGTCGCGTTGAACGCCATGGCGACGGTGCCGGGCGAGCCCGGTGCGGTCTTGAGCACCTCGCCGGTCTGGGCGAGCTGCTGCGTGATCTCGCTCATGATCGCGACCTTGCTGAAGTGATAGAACCCGAAGGTCGAGTACTGCAGTCCGAGCGGTCGGCGCGGCGTGATGGTGAGCAGGAACTCGGCGACCTCATGGTAGTGCGGGTTGGTGACCTGGAATGCCGCCTGCGTCGAGCTGAAGAGGTTGTGCACGTGCGGAACCGTCACGAGCACCGCGCGCACCGTCAGGCCGCCGTCTCCATTTTGCAGGGCCACGACCAGCGGCTTGACGCGCCCATCGCGGAACACCAGTCGCCCGACCAGGTAGGCGCCTCGATTGCGGAAGAAGCAGCCGCGCACCATCTCGATGCGCTCGAGCTCAAGCGTCGGATCGGAGGGCAACGACTCGTTCAGGCGCTGCGCTACACGGGCCGCATCGCCTTCGAGGTCGCGGTACGGGACGTGCAGATCGCCGACCTCGAGCAACCGGCTCGCTACTGCCGGCTCGAGCGGCCAGCGGCAGTCGACCGCTGCGAGCACATCCTCGCGGGGCGCCGGACGGCGTCGCAGGCTGCCGAAACTATAGTCGATCGGCCGCCAGTCGCTGATGTGAACCCGGCGCATCACCGAGTGCAGGAAGCCGATCGCGAGGTCGCCGTCATAGCGCTCCTGTGCGCGCAGCCGGTACGCGGCTTCGACGTCCTGCCACAGGGGCCAGTGCTGTGTCAGCGCGGGGTAATCGCTCCGCAGCTGATCGGCGAGGCCATAGACGGTGACGTTGTAGAGGCCGAGCCGGGTCTGGGCGTGGGTGACCGCGGCGCCCGGATCGCGAGCCTCGAAGGCAGTCTTGGCGAGCCAGGTCAGCCGCTGAAACTCGGCGTAGAAACGCACGAACGACTCGAAGATCCACGCGGCGACCAAGCCCGTGCGCTCGTGGTCGGCTGAAGCCGCGCTCAGCTGCGCTGCAAAGGGGGGTAGGGGTGCGGCCGCCACGGTTGTCTCGCTCGAAGTGCCTGCGCGGCCGGCCAATCCGAGTGCGGGCCGCGGGCGCATTGTAGTCCGGGATCCGTGACGCAGGTCACATCGTCGAAATGAGACTTGCGGCCAGTGGCGGTGCACAGAGTTCGCAGAGCGGCGGTGTTAAGGTCTTATGTGGTCTTGAGATAAGGCAGCGTTACTAAGCCCAGCACGCGGAAACAACGATGTCTGGCGATGCGCCACAGGAAGTTCGCATCCTGCTCGTCGAGGATAACGAGGCCGATGCGCAGTTGGCTTCCCTCCGCCTGCGCAGGGCGGGGCTGGCCTGTGTGTTCCGGCGCGTGGAGACCGAGGCAGCGTTGCGCGCCGCATTCGCCGAATTCGCTCCAACCCTGGTTCTCTCGGATTTCAGACTTCCCCAGTTCGATGGCCTCTCGGCCCTGCGGATCGCGCAGGAAGTCGCCCCCGATGTGCCCTTCATCTTCGTCTCCGGAACCATTGGTGAGGAGGTCGCGATCGATGCACTGCGTCGCGGGGCGGTCGACTACGTCCTGAAGAGCAATTCCGCGCGCCTGGTCCCCGCCGTCCGCCGCGCCCTCCTCGACGCGCAGGTGCGCTCGGAGAGGCGCCTCGAGCAGGCGCGCCTCGCACGTCTGGACCGGGTATTGCGCATGTTGAGCGGAGCCAACGCTCTCATCGTTCGAGTCCGGGACCGCAAGGAGCTGCTGCGCGAGGTCTGCCGCCTGGCGGTCGTGGTCGGTGGCTACTCGACGGCGCTTGGCTACTACAAGCTCCCGGGCGCACCCGGCCTGCAGTTGGTCGCAGCGAGCGGTGCGAATCAGGCCGCGACCGACTCACTCGGTGCGGCGCTATTGCAAGCCGGTGAGTCTGCGCCGAGCTTTGTCGAGCGCGTCGTCACGACGGACAAACCGTTCATTCTCAGCGAGGCGACGGCAGGCACTCTGAACGCAGAGCTGGCCAGTTTCCTGAGTGAGGCCGCGCTGCGCTCGCTGGTCGCGCTGCCCATCATGGTGGATAACACCGCGATGGGCGCGCTCGTGGTGACGGCTCACGAAGCCGGGGCAATCAGCGACGATGAGTTGCAGATGCTGCTCGAGGTTGCCGGCAATGTCTCGTATGCGATGCAGTATCTGCAGAAAGACGTGACGGTACGCTTTCTCTCGCATTTCGATCCGCAGACCGGACTTGCGAAGCGCTCGCTGTTCTGCGAACGCCTCGCAAGGATGATGAATCAATCCGCGGCGCGCCACGCGCGCCTGGTCGTGGCGGTCATCGATATCGAGCGGCTAAGTCTCATCAATGACTCATTCGGCCGGCGAACCGGCGATCTGCTCCTGCAACACGTAGCCGACCGGCTGAAACGTCGCTTCCCCCAGACCGAGCAGATTGCGCACTTTGGCGGCGGCACGTTCGCCGTGGTTCGCGACCCGGGCAGTCGCTCGATCGAGGAGACCCTGGTGGCGGCGCGCGAGCATGGCGCGGCGCTCTTCGGTGAGCCGTTTGTGGTCGAGCAGCGGACGATCCCGGTGTCGGGCAGGTCGGGGTTCACGATCTTTCCCGAACAGGGCAGGGATGCGGCGGCGCTGGTGCAGCAGGCCGAAGCGGCGTTGCTCAGCGCCCGGGCCACGGGTCAACGGCGGGTCTACTACAGCGCGAAAGCGCAGTCGCAGCTCGTGAGCGGGCTGGCGCTCGAGCACAAATTGCGCCTGGCATTGGAGCGCCAGCAGTTCGAGCTGCACTATCAGCCCAAAGTGAACGTCAAGTCGCGGCGCATCGAGGGCGTCGAGGCACTCATCCGCTGGCGCGATCCGGAGCGCGGTCTCGTCTCACCGGGCGAGTTCCTGCCGGTGCTGGAGTCGACCGGACTCATCGTCGAGGTCGGGGCATGGGTCATCCGGCGCGCGGCGCTCGATTGTCAGCAGTGGCTGGTTGCCGGACTCCCTCCGGTAAGGATCGCGGTGAATGTCTCGCCCAGTCAGCTGCGGCTGACGGACTTTGTGGCGGGGTTTTCCAGGTCGCTCGGTCCCTGGTCGAGTGCAGCGGCGGGCCTCGATATCGAGATCACTGAAGGCTCCCTGCACGAGGACCTGGCGGCCGAGGTGGCGCGGCTCAAGCTGCTGCGCAGCAGCGGTGTCAGAGTCGCGATCGATGACTTCGGCACCGGGTACTCATCGCTCGGGCGTCTCGCGAAGCTCCCGGTTGACACCCTGAAGATCGACAGGAGCTTCATCTCGCAGGTGCCAAAGGATCCCGTCGGCCGCAAGCTGGTGCTGACGATGATCAATATGGCCCGCGCCTTCAATCTGACCACGGTCGCGGAGGGTGTGGAGACTCAGGAGCAGCTCGATTTCATCTGGCACGTGGGTTGCGATCAGTCGCAGGGCTATCTTCACAGCCCCGCACTGCCGGCTGCCGAGTTTGCGCACTTGCTCGAGCACGGCCGGGGGAGCCTGGTGCGCGTGCCGGAGTGGCCCGAGAAGGGGAGCTAGGGGCTATTGACCTGCTGCAGCCCCGGGGCGGAATCCGCGCCGGCACTGAGCCACTTCTCGAACTCCGCCCGCGGCACGGGGCGGCTGTGCAGGAACCCCTGCGACTCATCGCAACCCTGGCGCGCCAGATACTCGAGCTGCGGGCGCTCCTCGACCCCCTCGGCCACGGTCTTCAGGTTGAAGGCATGGGCCAGATTGATGATCGTCGAGACCAGGGTGCAGCACTTGCGGTCGATCGGCAAGCGTTGCACGAATGCCCGGTCGATCTTCAGAGTGTCGATCGGCAGCTGCGACAGCCGTCCGAGCGAGGAAAATCCCGTGCCGAAGTCATCGATGGCGATGCGCATGCCGGCCGCCCGCAGCAGCCGCAGGGTGTGCACGCATGAGGCGGAGTCATCCGCGATCGCGCCCTCGGTGATCTCGAGATCGATGCCCCATTGCTCATCGCCCGCCAGATCACCAATGCAGCCGAGAATCTCGCGGGCAATGTCGCGGCGGCGCAGCCCGGCGGGGGAAATGTTGACCGCCACGCGCACCGGTGCGAAGCCACTGGCGCGCCACTCGCGGCAGTCCGCCACGGCCTGTTTCAGTACCCAGGCATCCGTGGCCGGCATGAGGCCTGCAGACTCGAGAAGCGGCAGGAATACGCCCGGCGAGGTGAGTCCACCCTCGGGATCCTGCCAGCGCAGCAATGCCTCGGCTCCCACGATCCGCCCGCTGCGCAGATCGATCTTGGGTTGATAGTGCAGCCGGAACTGCTCGGCGGCGAACGCCTCGCGCAGCCGCTGCTCCATGGCGACACGACGGGCAAGCTCGGAGTTCATCTCGATGCGGTGGTGCAGATAGCGCTCACCAGATGTCTTCGCCTCCTTGAGCGCGGCTTCCGCGTTCTGCACCAGCTCGTTGGGCTCGCGGCCGTCCTCGGGGTAACAGGCGACACCGCTCTTGATGCGCGCGACGACATCCCGGCCATCGACCACGAACGGCTGATCGAACACGCGGGTCAGCTCCTCATGAAAATGGGATTTCTCCGCCTCGTTGCTCGATAGCGCGGTCATGCAGACGAAGGTGCCGCCACCCAGGTGCGCCAGCTGCTCGCTGTCGGGGAAGTGGTTCTTCAGCCGATCTGCCACGCACTGCAGCAGACGGTCACCCGTGTGGCGGCCGAAGGAGTCGTTGATCACGGCGAGATGATCGATGTCGAATACCGTGACCGCGAGTCGTGGCAGGCTGGCCTCGCCGCGTGTCAGCAGTCGGCTCAGCCGCTCACAGAACAATGCCCGTTTGGCGAGTCCCGTCAGCGGCTCGAAGTAGGAGAGGAAGTGCACCGCCTGCTGCTTGTCGAGGTACTGGAGCGCGAATGACAGGTTGGCCGCCACTTCCTCGAGCAGCTTCATCTCGTCGTGGTCGATGGTCGCTTCCGACCCGGTGCCGCACAGGAAGCTGCCAACCGGGGTGCCATCGACGTTAAGCGGCAGGCAGGCGAGTGAGCGCACCCCGGCATGCAGCAGTTCCTGACGTCCGTGGACTGTGAACGCGGTGCTCGAGATGTCCTCGCACAGCGTCGCCTCCCCGCTACGGATCACCCTTCCCATGAGGCTGGTGTCGCCGGCCTCGCTGTCGGCGACCGGGAACTCGCGCCCCGGATCCTGCAGAAAGTCGTAGCCCGCCCAACCGACCGGTCGCGCCATGCGCGTCTCGGGGTTGATGAGCCCGACCATCACCACCGCATAGCCACCGATGCGGTGTGCGAGGCGGCAGGTTTCGCGCAGCATCTCTTCGCGGCTCTGAATGCGCACCAGTGCCGAGTTGATGCCGGAGAGCATCTGCAGCACGCGGCTGAGGCGTGCCACGCGTCGCTCGGCGAGGCGACTCTGGCGACGCAGGCTGGCATCCTGCAGGGCGCGCTTCACGGCCGGCACCAGCCGCTTGGGGTTGGATTTGAGGACGTAGTCGATGGCACCGCTCTTCAGCGCCTCGATCGCCCGTTCCTCGCCGATCGTGCCGGAGAGAAAGATGAACGGTACGTCGGGGGCCAGCTCGCGCGCGATGGCAAGGGCCGAGACGCCATCGAACTGCGGCAGGCTGAAGTCAGACAGGATGATGTCGGGCAGCCGCGCGGTGAGCGCTGCGCGCATCTGCGCCTCGTCTACCACGCGCTCAAAGCTGCACTCGTAGCCGGCCTGCTGCAGGCGGCGGATGGCGAGCTCCGCATCGGCGGTGGAATCCTCCACGAGGAGGAGCCGCAACTTAGCGTCCTTGTTGCTCTGGGTCGTCATGACAGATTCCAATCGTGTTGTTGCCTCAGGCCTCCCGAACGGGACTTCTTTCCGAACCGCCTTCACATTCTTCGAGTGCCGCGCCCGGCGCGGGGCCAGTCGGGGCTCCCGGCAGGGTGAAATACATGCTCGTCCCCTCGCCCTTGCGGCTGTCGGCCCACACCCGGCCGCCGTGGCGGGTCACGATCCGGTGCACGATGGACAGCCCGATACCGGTGCCCTCGAACTCATCCGCGGTATGCAGCCGCTGGAAGACGCCGAAGAGCTTCTGCGCATAGCGCATGTCGAAACCGACGCCGTTGTCGCGCACGTAGTACACCGTCTCATCTCCCTGACGGAGCGCGCCGACCTCGATTCGGCCTGGATCCCGGCCGCTGCTGAATTTAAGCGCATTAGAGAGGAGATTGACCAGCACCTGCTCGATAAGCGCCGGATCGCCCCAGCAGTCGGGGAGCTCCCCGACCTCAACCACGGCCTGCGCTCCGCTGCGCGCGGCGCTCTGCCGCGCGACGACCTCGAGCACCAGCGTGCGCAGCGGCACCCGCAGACTCTCGAGCGGCGCGCGGCCCATGCGCGAGAAGTGCAGCAGGTCATCGACGAGCTTGCTCATGCGTCGCGTTCCCGACCAGATGCGCTCCAGGAGTTGCTGGCCCTCGGCCGGAACAGCGGCGGCGTAATCGGCGCGGAACAGCTCGCAGAACCCTTCCACCGAGTTCAACGGCTGTCGCAGATCATGCGAGACGGAGTAGGAGAAGGACTCGAGATCGCGGTTCGCCTGCTCGAGCTCGCGGGTGCGCTCCGCGACGCGTTGCGCGAGCGCCTTGTTCTCCAGCTGCAGCCGGCGCAGCTCGAGCGCCCGCTCGAGGACCGCGAGGATCTGACTCACGTTGAAGGGCTTCATGACGTAGTCGACGGCGCCGGCCTTGAGCGCCTCGACCGCGGTCGCCACGGTCGCGTGTCCCGTCATGACGATGCAGGCCAGATCACGGTCCAGGCCCTGGCAGGCGCGCAGCAGCGTGAGGCCGTCGATCTGCGGCATCATGAGATCGGTGAGCAGCGCATCGAACGGCTCCTCGCGCAGCGCTGCGAGCGCCTCACGGCCGCCGGCGAAGCCGCGCGTCACGTAGCCCTCCTGGCCGAGGATGTCGCACAACGCACGCAGCTGCGCCGCCTCGTCGTCGACGATGAGGAGCCGCGCTGGTGCCGCAGCGTTCATGCCGAGGCCTCGGCGGTGGCGGGCGCGTTGCCGGGGACGAGCTCGGCGAGCGTGGCGCGCACCTCTGCCATGCGCGGCGGCTTGCTCAGGACCCGGTCGACGTGCGGCGGGATGTCGTTTTCGGCGAGCAGCCGCTTGCCCCAGCCGGTGAGCAGGATGACGGGCGTACGACTCGAGGCGGCCTTGATGGCCGCCGCCACCTTACGGCCGTCGACGTACGGCATGCCAAGATCGGTAATGACCGCGTCGAAGGGCGTGCCGCGTTTCACCGCAGTAGTGAAGGTGTCGATGCCTTTCTGGCCCCCGTCGGCCACGCTCACCTCATGGCCGTCCTCCTGCAGCACGTCGCGCAGCGACTTGATGAGCATCGGATCATCGTCGATGAGCAGTATCCGCAGGCGGCTCGGCACGGGCGACGGCGCCGCATCCTCCGCGGCGAGCGCGAACGGCTCCGCCACCGCAAACAGCAGGCGCACCGTAGTGCCGACGCGCACCGCGCTCTCGATCTCGAGGTCGGCGCTGTGGCGCTGGATCATGCCGTACACCATCGCCAGCCCAAGCCCGGTGCCGCGTTCGCCCTTGGTGGTGTAGAAGGGCTCGAGGCAGCGCCGGCGCGTCTCTTCATCCATGCCGATGCCGGTGTCGGTCACCTCGATACACACCCGGCGCGGCAGGGCATTCGTCTCGCGCCCCGTACCGCCGAGCTGGCGGGTGCGCACCGTGAGCGTGCCGCCCTCGGGCATGGCATCGACCGCGTTGAAGATGAGGTTGGTGAGTGCGTCGCGGATCTCGACCTCCGAGCCCATGATGCCGGGTAAGTCGCTCTCGAGCTCGGTCTTCAGTTGAATGACGATGCCGCGCTGCTGAGGCTGATCGCTCCAGCGGGCCCGCGTCAGGTTGACGACCTGCTCGACCAGGCGATTGCAGGCGACCTGCGACAGCACCAGCTCGGCGTCCCGCGGGCGGTAGAACTCGCGCATCCGCGCCACGGTCTCGGCCACGTCCTCGATCGCGGTCTGGATGGTGGTGAGATACCCGCGCGCTCGCTCGCTCAGGTTCGGCTCGCGCTCGAGGAGCGACGAGGTGTAGATGGCCGCGGGCGACATAGCGTTGTTGATGTCGTGGGCGATACCGCTCGCCATCTCGCCGAGCGCACGCAGGCGCTCCTGCTGCAGGATGGCTTGCTGGGACTGACGCAGGTCATCGTAGGCGCGCTGCAGGTCGTCGTACAGCTGCGCCTGGCTCGCGGCGAGCGCCACGTGCTCGCTCAATTGCCGCAGGAACTCGCACTCGGCACTGCTGAAGGAGTCGGCGCCGCGGCGCGCCGCCACCAGCACGCCGAACACCTTGCGTTCCGCGAGCAGCGGTGCCACCACCAGGGCGTGGAGCGCGGCACTCGCGAAGCGCTGCGGGAAGGGGGCAGGCAGTGCGCGGGTGTCGGGCTCGTAGACGAGCTCGCCCGCGACACAGCGGGCCAGTCCATTCTGATCGATCGGCACGGCCTGCTGCTCCACGAGCGACAGGCTGGCGGCGAGGGCACTGCTCGCGGGCCCGATCACGGCGACTGTCAGTGCCGCGACGGTCGGCTCGTGGACCAGCATCGCCGCGAAGTCGACCGGCAGATCCGCTTCCACGTGACGCAGCACGACGCGGAACAGGCTCGGTAGGTCATGGCGCTCGCCGGTGGCGCGCGTGATCCGGTGCAGCAGGCTCAACCTTGCGAGCTGGCTGTGGAGCTTGTCCTGGTCGCTGGCGATGCGCGTCAGCATGTGGTTGAAGGCGCCGGTCAACTGCGCGAACTCCTGCACCTCGGAGCTCCCGGCGCGCACTGAGTAGTCGCGCTGCTCGGACACCTGTTGGGCCGTGGCGGCGAGTGCCAGGATGGGCGTGGACACGACCTGCTGCAGGCGTCTGGAGATGAGATACGCCGCGAGAAACGCGAACAGCGTAATGCTCAGGCCGAGCAACACGAAGAGCTGAAAGTGCTCGGAGATCTCGCCGAGATCGGACTCGAGGGTCAGGCTCCCGAGACGGCGGCCGTCCTGCTCGACCGGTTGTACGCCGCGCAGCCTGCCGGCCTCGAAGCGATAGCCGTCGACCTGGCCGGGCGGGGGCGGATCCTTGGCACTGCCGTCGGGATAGGAGGCGATGAGCTGTCCGTCGGTGAGGTAGAGGCGCGCGGAGAGCACGTGCGGCTGCGCCTTGAAGGCGGACAGTGCCTCGCGCGCATCGTCCGCGTTGTCGAAGGCGAGCGCTGCGGTGCTGTTGGCCGCGATCGCCTTGCCGAGGATCTCGAGATTGCGCAGCGTGAGCTGCCGGAAGGTCAAGTACTCGTAGGCACAGAAGGCCGCGGAGGTGAGCAGCATGACCGCCCCGCAGGTGAGCAGCATGACGCTCATCAGGGTGCTGCGGATCGGGCGGACTCGGGTCGTCATGGCGCTAGCTCCCTGCACCCACGATCTCGGCGGGCCGCAGCAGCTTCGAGCTGATCGTCAGGCTGTTGGCCTTGGCGGCCGCGAGATCGATGCGCAGCCGGATGTGACTGTCCTCCTTGAGGAGTGCGATGACGACGCCCGGCGGCGCCGGACCCTCGGTCACGGTAAGAACGCTGCGGCCCTTGAGGGCATCGAGGATCTGGTCGAGGTGTTGAAGCTCCGGGGCGGGAATGAACAGGATCTGGCAGTTACGCAGCCGCGAGGCGTCCGGATAGCGCTCGATGGCGAGCGGATGGTGGCTGACGAGCTCGCCTCGCACCACCTCCTCAAGGCTGCCGCCGAAGGGATCCTTGCCGAGCACGCCGATCACGAAGGGCGCGTTCTCATCCGCCAGCGCACCCGGCGGCCATTCGACGAAGTGCGCGAAGTTGAAGAGGAACACCGCCTTGAGCTGATATTCGGAGACCGGCGCGGCGGCGCCCACCAGCCCCACGAGAGTGAGGAGCAGCGCGAGGCCGAGCGCCCGGGGGCGGGTCGCGATTCGCTTTAGTATCCCCACGTGAGTCGGGCGAACACGCTGCGCACGATCTGTTCGCGCGCCGGCGACGGAAAGCCGTACTCGGGGTGATCGGCGTGGAGCAGATTCTGACCCGTGAGCGAGAGCTCGAGCTTGCGGCTGATCTGCCAGGCGACACGCGAGTCGAGCCCGAAGTAGCTCGGCACAATACCCACGACCGCACCGCCCGTGGGCCCGTTGTTGATCCACACGGTGTCTACCCAGCGGAGCCTCGCATCGAAGCTGATCCCCCGCGGCAGATCCATGCTCGAACGCAGCGCGACCTGCTGTTGCGGGTCGGCGGTCTCGTTGGTGGCTCCGGTCGCATCCGTGGCGCCCGCCCGGACGTGGATGTCCTCGCGCAGCAGGTCGTAGCCCAGGTGCAGTCGCCACCACTCGAGCGCCTGGTAGGAGGCGCTCAGCTCGAAGCCGTAAGTGTCGCCCTCGAGGTTGTTCTCGAAAACCACCGGGTAGGGAAACGGGTAAGTGGCAGTCACCGGGGTCAGGCTGGTGCTGCGCAGATTCTGGTAGTCGTTGTAGAACGTCGACAGCGATCCCGCAAGCTTCGGCCCGAGCACGGCGCGATAGCCAACCTCGTACGCGATCAGCGTTTCCGACTCGAAATTGGGGTTGCCCTGCAGATACGACGTCGGGAATTGATAGGGCGGCGGTGCATCCACGAGACCGCTCGGCACCACGAGGTCGTGGTCGTAGCGCGACGGCGTGCGCACCGCACGCGACACGGCGGCCCACACCAGCTGGTCGGGGGTCAGGTTCCAGCGGATCCGGCCGCTCGGCTCCGTCTCGAAGCCGGTGTAGTCGTTGTGCTCGAGCTTTGAGCCGATGGTAAGCGATACGTTGCTCGCGAGCAGAATCTCGTCCTGCAGGAAGCCGCTGTAGAGAGTCTGGTCGAGGACGGGCGGCGCGAAGCGCACCACCGAGACATCGAAGTCTGCCTCGTGGGTAGCGCGATATTCGAGCCCCCAGGTGAGGCTCTGCCGTGCGCCCCACGCAAAATGGTGTTGGAAGTCGAGATCGGTCGTGTCCAGGTTGTCGGTGAGCGATGCCGCCGGAAAGCCGGTGTAGAACTGCGCCGGCGGGCTGGCGGCAAGCGGCTGCGAGAGGTAGGTGTGGTCGTAGTAGGCCTGCAGGCTCATGGAATCGCCGCCCGGTGCGGTGTGCGTCCAGCGGGCAAGAACGTTGCCGCCCGACTGCCCGGCCTCGCCGATGCCGCCGTCCTCTTCGGTCCCGTTGTAGAGGTCCCCCTGCACCGTCCAGCGATCGAGCACAGAGGCCTCGCCATCCATGCGGAATCCACCACGCGCCATGTGCCAGCCGTCCCCGGCGTTTGCGCCGGCGCTCGTCTCCTCATCGCCATAGTCGGTGTACTTGCCGTAGACGCGCAGCGCCGCACTCCCGAGCTGCGTGCCGTAGCGCAGGTTGTCCTGCTCACGCAGCTCGTTGCCACCGGCGGCACTCGCATACACCCCTTGCGTATCGGCGGCGGACTTGGTAACGATGTTGATGACACCATTCACGGCGTTGGCGCCCCACAACGTGCCGCCCGGCCCACTGATGACCTCGATCCGATCGATGTCCTCCAGAAGGTAGTCCTGCACGTTCCACAGCACTCCGCCGTACAGCGGCGTGTAGACGACGCGGCCGTCGATCAGCACCAAGAGCTTGTTGGCGAGGTTGGCATTGAATCCACGGGCGCTGATCGCCCAATCGTGCGCATTGATCTGCGCGACCTCGAGGTTATCGGCGAGCCGCAGCGCTTCGGGAATGCTGGTGGCGCCCGAGCGGCGGATGTCCTCTGCCGTAATCACCTGGATGGCGGCCGGGGCCTGCAGGAGCCGCTGCGGCGCTCGCGCCACGGAAGTCACTTCGACGTTCATCAGCTCGTCGACGCTGAGCTGCTTCAAATCCCCGGTCGATTCCACAGCGGCGCTCTGGGCGGGCGACTCGCGGGGCTGCACTGCGAGCAGACAGCAGAGGAGAGGGATTGCGAGACTGCGCCAATCCCTGGCCAAGCTGCTCGAGGCCACGCGCTGCGGCGTGGTCCCGGGCGTCGAGTCTGCTCCGGCAAACACCGCGCCTCCATTTCGCATGCCGGTCCCTGTTGACTGCGGAGGCGCCAATCCGGCTCAGCCCGCAATCGAAAGGAACAAGCCATGCGGCATTGCAAAGTACGGTCGCCGCCTCGCGGCGACCGCGGATTACGTCACATGACAGGCAGGACGGGCGCGCGCCGGGATGACAACTGTGATGAAGGTCGCATCCGGGGCGCATCCCGTTCACGGCCGCTCACGCGCTAGTGTGGTATCGGCACACCACGGCCGCAGCTCAAGGGTCGGCGTAGCCGCGGAGCTCCCTGATGCGCTTGAGGGCGGCAGTTGCCCTGGCACTGTGGGCCGTGATCTGGCTGAGAGCGATCTGGGTGATCCCACCGGCACGCACGATCTCCAGCGCCTGAGTTGCCGCCTCGTAGTAGTCAGCCCAGAGGCGCAGCTCCTCGGCGCTATGGCCTGCTGCTGTGGCGTCAGACAATGGCGGCGAGTCCGGCCGGTGGGTCACCGGTGCCGTGTCTGCGACCCGGGGCAGACCCGCACCCCGGAGGATCCCAGGGTGAGGCGCGGAGATCCCCGGGCTTATAGCCCGGCGCGCGGGGTACGGCCGGCCGGATGTCCCGGTAGGTCTCATTTGAATAAAAAGACCCCGCCGGATCCCTCCGGTGGGGTCGAGTGAGCCGCCATGCAGCACGTTCGGGGGGCCGCATGGCAGCGAGGTCGATGAAGGGGGAAGTTGGGGTGGCCGCGACAGAGGCAGCCGTCCCTGAGCCTGTCGGCCCGACGGGGCTCGATCATGCCGCACAATCTGAGCGTTTCCATGGAGGCGTCCTCCTCCCCAGCTGCAGTGTAGATTCAGCTCCTCACTGCGCAGCCAAGCTGCGCCGCGTATCACGATTCCCGGGGAGCTTGACACTTCTTCAGGGAGCGAACGCTCCCGGAGCGTTGCCCTGCGAAGGGCGTTCGACCCGAGCCGTCGATTCCCGGCAGGGTGGTGAGCGCCAGTCCGCGGATCAGTTGCCGCTCAGGCGCACCGTCTTCGGCTTTCGGGCGCTGACCGTGCGCACATACTTGGAGAAGCCGTCGAGGGTATCGGTGAACTGCTGTTGCGCTGTCTGCAGGTCCTGCAGCTGCTGCTGCAGGCTGTTGCCGGTGGCGCTCGCCTGTTGTGTCGCCAGCGTGAACGCGGCGTCGGCTCTACCGATCTCGTTGATCTTGCGGCCGAACTCGGCGTAGGTCAGTTTCTGCTGGTAGAGGCTGATGGTGAGGTCCGTGACATCGCTCACCGCCTGGTGCCCGAAGGCGCGCAGCTGATTGAGCATCGCGGTTTGCGTGGCATTCGCACCGGGCGGGACCAACTGAATCTCGTCTAAGCGGCGGATGCACTCATCGCGCAGCGATGCCCACTTGGCGATTACCGGTCTGTCCTCGGCGCTTGGAAAGTTATTGTTGGTGGCGATCTCGAAGGGCAGGGGCTGGCCACCAATGTCACGCATGAGCTCCACCTTGTGGCGGATGGGATCGAGCTCGGGGGAGGCCATGCTGGCCTTGCACTCATCGCGTGCCGCCTTGATTGCGGCATACACCGCATCCAGCTGCTCCTTGCTGGCGCCGCCGGAGTTCTGCGCCGGGGTAGAGCCCTGAGTCCCGCCTGCCTGGCTCGAGTTGCCGCCTTCCCCGTGGCGCTTCAGAGCCTCGCCGGTGTTCTCCAGGACATTTCCCACGTGCTCGCACGCCGCGAGCGCGACCAGCGCGGCTGCCAGCATGCCCATACGGATCGGGGTCGGATGTCTGCATGGCATGTGGCCGATCCTCTTGAGTTGTTCACATCGGGCTGGAGAAATCGATGCCCAGCGTGCCGGTCTCGAACGGATCGGAGAATTGGCCCTGGAGCTTGCCGCCCACGACCTGCCCGCGGATCGTCATGTTGGTACTCGAGCTGCCGTCCGGATAGCGGATCAGCGGCACACCGAGCACCTTCGGCTGCGTCACCGTGCCGGTGCCGGTGACGCGCTCGGGGCTGGAGAAATCGAGATTCCCCCGGACCTTGACGCCGGTGGTCCCCGTGTACTCGAAATCGCCGTTGCGCTGGACCACCACCTTGCCATGTTGCGTCGTGCCAGGCTGCAGGCTGCTCGTGGCGTAGGCGCCGAAGGTCCCCGGGGTGAGGCTGAAGGCGTGGCGGGTCGGCGTATTGAGCGAGACCTGCTGCACGGGAAGGGCAGGCGCCTCAGTCGGTGCCAGGGCTGGAGCCGGAACCGCAGTTGCCACGACATCGCGTCGGTGCGCGCTGCGATCGAGCCGGCGCAGCATGAGGGCGGCCTCACCCACGTGAGCGCCGCTCGGATACTGCTTGCTGTAGTCGCGGAAGTCCGCCGGATCGTTGCTGTCCTTGATGCGATTCCAGTAGGACTGCTCGAGCTCGTCGCGCGTCTGCACGTGGATGGCATCGATCGCCGCAGCGACCGCCGCGGAGGGCGCCGCTGCGGGCGTGGCCGCGGCGGCCTGGGGCGGCACGAAATAAAACTCCCCGAGCGACTGGTCGTAGAGCGCCGGCACCTGCTCGTGGTGTACCTGCCCGGCGAGCTCCACGACCTGCTCCTTGACGTGCTTCAGGACCTGGTCCGCCGGTTCCCCGGGCTTGCTGATCTCCTTGATCAGCACGCGCGTGAACACGCCGTTGGGATCGGCGTCGCTATCGCCCAAGCGGTCGAGCGCCTCCTGACCCGCGCCGGCCGAGTACATGACCATCTGACCGGTCGCTGCGGTCACCGGGGCGAGCCCGCGTCCGCCGATCGCCCGGCCGCTGGTCTTGAACGGGTTGTCGCGGCAGGCATCGACGATCGCGAGCGCAAAACGTGCCTTCTGGTCGTGCAGGTCATCGAGCACGCGCTGCAGGGGCACGGCATCGTCCATGACCTGTTCCTGGTTCTGCGGCACGAGGTCGGTGGGCACGAGGTAGTTGGTCCCCTCGAACTGCACGCCGTGACCTGAGAAATAGAACACCGCGTCATCGCCGCCGGAGATTTGCGCCTTGAACGAGCGCAGCGCGCTCTTCAGCTGCGCGAGGGTGACGTCCTGCTCGAGAGTCACCTTGAACCCGACGCCCTTGAGGGCGGCGGCAACGGCGCGCGCGTCGGCGCGCGCGTTGTGCAGCGGCGTGACGTTCTGGTAGTTGTCGTTGCCGACGACGAGGGCGAAGCGGTGGCCGCCGTCGGTTGGCGGGGCGGTCATCGACCGCGTGGCTGCGCTGTCATCGTTTGCGGAGCCCGGAGTGTGCGAGCTGCAGCCGCCGAAGCACAGCACCGCGGCGAACAGCGCGAGGCAGCGCGGGCGAAGACCCGCCGTCATGGCAGTCCCGCACCGGCGGCGGCAGCCGCGATCAGCAGCTTGGTGAGATTCTCATTCGGGTCGGGCAGCATGTCGGCGAGCAGCTTGAGCGTCTCGGGTGCGGTGCCGAGCTCCGCCACGCTGACGCGGAACTCGGCGCGCCCGAAGTCGCGGCCGCGATCGACGCCGAAGGAGACCGGCACGATCGGCACGCGAGTACCGCTCTCCAGGTCGGTCGGGTAGTACTTGGTGAAGGAACCGCTCTTCAGGTCGACACTCTCGGTCGCGACCGTCTGCTCGAACACCTGGCCCTGATGTCCGGCGAACTCATCGCGCCACACCGCATCGGCCTTGACGGCGATGGCGACTGAGTAGTGCCCGTCAGTGCTCTTGGCGCCTCCCTGGCTGATGAAGAGCCGCAACGGGCGCAGCCGGATGGCGTCGCGCTGCGCATCGAGCCGCACACTGGCGACGAAGTCGAGCACTACCTGGTCGGCTGTGGAGTCGGTGGCACCGAAGCGGGTGAAGCGCACGCAGCTGATGCGGCCCGCGAGGGGCGCGGCGGAGGACGTATCGCCGCCGCGATAGTAATCCCCGCTGGCACTCGCGGCAGACACCTGCGCGTACTTGTGCAGCTCCTCCTGCACGGCGACGGCGAGCGGATGCAGCAGCACCCGCCAGCTCTGCAGCGCGAAGCTCAAGAGAAAGCCCTTGGTGGCTTCGCCGCGCTGGCTCTCGCCGTTGGCACAGTCGTGCCGCAAGGCCTGTTCGGCGGGACTCTGCGCATCGATGCCCGGCGGCTGATGCTCGGAGAAAGCGGCATTGGCGTTTGAGCCTGGGATCAGCGTGAGCTGCGTGCGTGCCGGAGGGAAGGCGACTGGCACGCGCTGCGGCGCATCGGCCGCGCTGGCCGGCCACGGTGCGGCCAGTGCCAGCGACAACGCAACGATCGACCTGAGCGTCGTCATCGTTCCGCTACTGAACCACGAACTCCAGGACCTGGCGTCCGGCACGCCCCAGGTTATCGCGCACCTCGATGGTGAGCTTGTGACTGCCGCTCGGCAGGCGCGCGCCCTTGGCCGTGAGGCCCGCGGCCGACACCTGCACTCCCGGAGCCTGGAGAATGCGCTGCGTGATGTCGAGATGCATGAACCCATAGAGGATCTTGAGGGAGCCGGCGTTGACGGTGGCACCTTCGGCGGGCTTGAAGCGCAGGTCAATGTCGACCGGCGGCTTGATGGGCGCGTGGCTGTCGGGCGTCATCACGGTGATGGTCGGGGCATTGAGATCCGCGGCCCGTGGCACGAAAGCCGCGCCGGGGAGCGTGCGATCATGGAGCTCGATGCTGTACTCCTTCGGTGTCAGCAGGTCGAAGCCGCCGCCCGTGGCTGCGCTGGCGATTGCCACCGCCAGGACTGCCGCCGCCGCCATCAAGGGTAAGAGACTCTTCGCGCGCATGCGTTTCGCTCCGGTTGGTTGGCCGCGGCCCGCGGCTGCTTCAGTTCGCCCCTCGCTGCACCGTCACCGTGGTCGTGCCGGCCGAGAAACCGCTCTGTCGCGCCTCCACGGTGAGGGCACGCGTCGCCCGGGCATTCACTTCGGTGAAGGCCTGCTGCATGCGCCCGGCGGCATCGCGGCCCTCGATGCCGAGCTCGAGCAGGTTCACCGGCTTGTCGGTGAGGAACGCCACGACGAGCGAGGGGCCGAGTGGCTCCGCGGCACGCACCACAAAATTCATCTCGGCGGTTGGAAACTTGAACGCCCCGGCCTTGACCTGGTTCGCGGCGTTGAATTTGTTCGGATAGAGCACCGTGGCGCGATCCTGGCTGTCGACCGTGATCACGTTCAGGTAGCCGGGCCGCGGCACCGCGACCTCGAGGGCGAGCTCCTGGCCGACCTTGAGCTCGTGGCCGGTGCCCGAGACCGTGAGCGGCTGGCCCTGTGCGGCGAGCGCCATGAGCGCCTGCCAGGTCGGTCCCTGCCCATCGCGCAGCGGAATCAGCGCCAGCTCGCCCTTGATGAGCCGGTCATTGCCATCGGTCACCGGGTGATGGCGCGACTGCTCGTCGGTGTGCGCGGCAATGAAGGTGGTCGCCGCGGTGCGCAGATCGACGACGGTGGGGTGCTTGCCGTCGCGCGAGGCGCCAACGATCGCATCCGTCACGCCGAGCGTGAAGAGTCCGCCCTGCTCGGTGCCGACCGCGAACTCATCGTCGCGCGCCGCCGACAGCGCCGCATAGTTCTCATCGCCGCTCGCCATCTTGAGCGCGCGCGTGTGGCCGGTCGGCATGCCGGGGTAGGAGAAGAATTTCATGACGCCAGAACCTACGCCCAGGCGCTCGTTGCCGAGCGACAGGTTGCGGGTCGCCGAGCCGCTGTGACAGGCATCGACCAGCACCAGCACGTTGTGGCTCGGGATCGCGGCGATCGCGGCGCCGAATTCGTGACCAATGAGGACGTTCTTCAAGGTGGCGCGCCCGTCGACGCGGGCGCGCTCGACGTCGTGCAGCACGAGCGCGTCATCGACGCCGCCGACATTGTCGGGGGAGGGGTCCGGCACGCGCGTGCCGTGACCGCTGAAATAGATGAGTACGTGATCCTGCGACTCGACCCCGTCCTTGACCCAGACGGTCAACGCCTGCTTGACGTTGACGTAGGTCGCCTGCTGATTGAAGAGCACTTTGATGTCGCCGGGCTTGACGCCCATGATCTCGGCGACCTTCTTCATGTTGTCGATGTCGAGATCGATCCCGGGCAGCGCGTTGTTGGGCACGTCGGCGACGCCGATCAGCAGCGCCTTCGGCCGGGCCTGAGCCTCCGAGGCCGCGAGGAGTACCGCGCTCACGAGGAGTCCCACGGCGAGAGCTCGGAATCGCATCGCGTACCTCTATCTTCTAGAAAGCGGCCGGCACGGTACTGATCTCGACCCGCCGCTGCTCGAGTGCGGTGGGCGGATAGTCCGGCAGCGGCTGTGCGGCGCCGTAGCCGACACTCGAGAGCCGCTGCGGCTCGATGTGAAAGTGCGCGACCAGGTAGCTGCGCACCGCGCGCGCCCGCGACTCCGAGAGCCGCTGGTTATGATCGGCGGCGCCGGTCGCGCTCGTGTGGCCGGCGATCATGAAGTGCGTCTGCGCGAGCTCCGCGGAGCTGAGCGCCGTGCCGAGCTCGGCGAGCTGCGTGTGGGCTGCATCCGTCAGGCGATCGCTGTCGTTGGCGAAGCGGATGTCGAGCGAGATTTTCTGCGTGGCGGGCGTGGCGGGGCGCGCCTCGACCACCAGGCTCCGCGTGTGCGCGGCGGGGGCGGTCTTGAGGCTCTGGATGATGCGCTGGCTGTCGATCACGTTGGCTGGCGGATCCGCGAGCGCGCCGCCGCCGACGACCAGCAGAATGCAAAGCGACGCCAGGCGCCGAACGGGCGCGTGGCGTGCACGACGAGTCTCGTTCATCAGAGACACTCCAGAACTTCGAGACGGGCCTGCTGGGCTCGCGGCTCAGAATCTCTTGTTATGCATTCCCCGGCGGGGATTATGGTTCGAATCCCGCCCCTTGATTTGCTGCGCCAGCATACGACAGCATCGAGTCATGTCAATGGGAGGTAGGCCGCACCTTGCCGCCGCGGGCGGGTCGCCGGCCCGGGCGGCCGTGCTGCGCGCCACCCTGCAGAGTCTGCTGCTCGCCTCGGTCGCGCTCTTCTTTCTGAATTTCAATGTCCTGGGCACCGCCAGCCCCAGCAAGCGCTTCTCGCAGGACCTGGTGTACGCCTGGTTCGGCAACGAGGCGTGGCTCTATCCGCGTGCCGCCGCCGGTGCCGGGCACCCGGGCGCGCCGGGTCGCGTGGTGGTGGTGATGCTCGATGAGCCGGCGCTGGCGCTGCGCGGGGCGCGCTGGCCGGTGCCGATCGAGTTCCACGCCCAGTTCCTGGCCGAGCTCGAGGTGCTGCGGCCGCGGGCCATCATGCTGGATTTTCTGCTGATCGACCCGGCACCGCGCCAGGATATCTGCGAGCTGCTCGCCGTCGGCGCACGGCTCCGCCAGGATGGGATTGCGCTCTACCTCGCGGTGACGCGCCCGGGTGACCTCGAGACCCTGGACGCCCCCGCCTGCCGCGGCGCGGACGGCGGGCTGCTGCGGGCGGCGCAGGTCTTCACTCCGGTATCGGTGCAGCGCCAGGCCGATGGCAGCGACTTCGTGAGCCGCCGCTACCCCTTCGAGCAGCGCGCCGACCCGGAGGCCGCGCCCGGCTCCGGAGTAGCGAGCGCCGCGGTGCGCATGTATTGCGACACCGAGCCTGCCCCGCGGAGCTGTTTGACGCGCCTCACGGGCACGGCGCCGGCGGATGCAGGCTTCGAGCTCGCGTGGTCGCCCGAAGGGGACCCGTTCAATCAGCGCTGGTCGCACGCCTCGTGCATCGAGACCACCTCGCCCATGCGCGCGATCCTCAATCAGCCGGCGCTGCCGCGCGAGTCGCCCTGTCCGCCGGTCGCCACGCTGTTCGCCGGCGCGCTCCTGAGTCCGGACATCGATCCCGCCTTCGGTGCGAACAACGAAGCGCTGTTCGCGCTCGCCGACGGCGCCTTCCTGTTCGTCGGCGGAAACTTTCGCGGCAGCGGTGATCTCGTCACGACGCCGCTGCACACGCTGCTGCCGGGCGTCTACTATCACGCCGTCGCCATGGAGAACCTCCTGGCCTTCGATGGACGGCCGAAGGTGCGCAAGGAGTTCCGCACCCCGAAGCTCGCCTTCTACGGCTACGACCTGCTGGTGCTGTGGGTGCTGGCGGCCATTTTCCTGCAGCGGCAGCGCTGGATGCAGCGTGCCGCCCTGAGTCGCAATCCGTTTGAGCTCTCGGACGCGGCGCGCGGCTGGATTGCACCGCTCATCGCGCGCTATCCGACGCCGCTGTGGATTCTCGCCACCGCGGCGCTGCTGCTGCTGTTCGCGGCCTTCCGGTCGCTGCAACTGCTGGCGGTCGCCGCGCTCATCATCGGACTCATCGTCATCGAGCTACGCGTGGCGCCGGCCGCCGAGCTGCGGGAGCGCGTGCGCGGGCTCCTCGGCTACCTCGTGGCGCTCAGCCTGTCGCTGGCGGTCATCGTGGTGGCAGTCTGGGTCGGCTATCGCTGGTTGCGCTTGCCGCCCGGGGACTGGCTCGGCTACTTTTCCTTCGCCGCCTTCGGCTTCTTCGTCGCGCATACGGCAATCCTGGAGTTCGGCCGGCGAGTCGAGGAGTTGAACCTGCAACGCCGCGGTGGCGGGGAGTCGCAATGAGCCGATGTGTGCTGCCGGCGCTGCTCGCCGTGCTCGCGGTGCCGGTCGCCGCGGCGGATCAAGCCGTCACGGGCGAGAAGACCGACAGCTGCCTCGCGCTCAACAATCGCATCTTGGGGCCGCGCGCCGCCGAGCGGCCGCTGCCGCTGCTGAGCGGCGACCCGACCCAGGGCTTCCATGCCGCGTGCACCGTGCCGTGGAGCAAGCTGAGCCCCAGCAATCAGCCGCTGCCGGTCACGGACTGCTACCGGGGGAGTCTGCTGCAGGTCGCCAACGCTGCCGCCTGCGGCCGGCCGACCGGACCGCTGTGGATCAACAGCCGCTGGGTGGTGACGAGCGCAGAGCTCGCCGATACCCACTCGCACGCCGCGTTCTGCCAGCAGCTCGAGACCGGAGCCTGGGCAGGAACGAGGGACCTGAAGATTGATTGCATCCCGCAGAAGAAGGAGCTGAGCGTGGACTCGGTGCCCGCCTCCAAAGCTTCCGCACCCTCCGCCGCCGGCCCAGCGCCTGCGGCCGCCGCTGCGACCTCGGGTGCATCGCAGCCCCCCGCGGCGCCGGCAACGAGCCCGCCGCACCAAAATCCCTAGAGCACGCTCGCGAGGCGACTGTTCACCTTGAGCGTCACGGACTTCGAGCCGTGCGAGCCCCTGGGCCGGGCGTCAGGTACGAACCGAAGATGAACGTTCGGTCCGAACACCAGACAGTGGGTTGAGCCGCCGAACTGGAAGTAGCCCACCTGCTCGCCCTTGGCGAGATGCTGCCCCTCACGGAGCGAGCGACCGTCCTCACCCTCGAGAACGCACGAGGAGACCTCGGCCATGCCGATCGTCACCAGACAGACGAGCCCGATCCGCGGGTCGTCGGCCTCGATGAAGATCAGCGCCCGTGTGGCGACGTGAGCGATATAGCCCTGGGAGTTGTTCGGGCCCGCGGCGTCGAAGTGCTCGGCGGGGGCTTCCGAATAGTAGGTCCCAGGAATCTTCTGCAGCCTGCGCACGGTGCCGGCGATCGGGCTGTGCCAGCGGTGATAGCAGGTCGCGCTGAGGAACGCCTGGTACACCGTGCCGCCGACGAAGCGATCGACGAAATGACCCGCCAGCATCTCGTGCAGCGAATAGGGCTGTGCCTTGATCCAGAATTCGGCCCGTGCCTTGACGCGCCGGCAGATGGCGAACGGCGCCGACTCGCACGCGTTGACGATGACCGTCGGGTCATCGGGTGATGCGATCGGGCGACGGCCGGCGCGGAAACGGCGGATGAAGAAATCGTTCCAGCTGCGAAACCCGAGGTGCGGCGCCGTGGCGACCGTCTCGAACTCATCGAGGCCGAGCTTGCGGCGCGCAGCGGCGCCGAGCCAGCCGCTCGGGGAGTCATTGAGGACGTAGCAGGAGCGCTCGCTGCCGAGGAACTCGCTCCACGCGGTGAGGTACTTGCGGAACATGGCGCTCACCTTGGCATCGGCGAACGCCGCCAGGCCTGTCGGGCTGATCATCGGATAGTCGAGGATGGCATTGATCGGAAATCCGACCATGCCGGTGTGGTTGTACTCCGGCGCGCGGCTGAGCACGTGGTTGAGCACTTCGAGCATCTCGCGGTAGCTCTTGATCCTGACATCGCCCCAGTGGGGACGCGCGCGCCGCGTCGGCTGCTGCTCGAACATCCGTGTGAAGTACATGCGCAGCACCGGGTCGCCCTCGATCAGCTCCTCAAATTCTCGCACCACCGGGTGAAACGCCGCGGCGTGCTTTCTCGCGGCCGCGCGGGTGGTGCGCAGCCACTCAGCGAGCTGCCGCCGATCGTGAGGCAGCCAGCCACCGAGGCGGCTCATGCGCCGGGAAACCTCACCGCCACTCGCTCGTGCTGCCATGGCCGGCGGCTCGCCCTCACAGCTCCGCGGCGCGGGCGGCGGCGATCCGCGCGTTCATCTCGCGAAACACCACCTGGTAATGCTCCTCGCCCTCGCTCGATGCGAAGCGCAACGGGTGCACGCGCTTCACGAGGATCTGCGCGACATCCGGCTGCTCCTTGAGAATCGCCATCGTCTCGGCGATGAACTCGCCGAGCGGCATCGCCGCCGGATCGTTGGCCTGCCGGGTTCCCATGAGGTCGGTCTGCACGTACGGCGGGACGAGCTCGATGACGCGGACCTGCGTGTCGCGCAGCTGGTAGCGCAGGCTCTGCGAGTAGGAGTGGATGGCGGCCTTGGTCGCGCAATAAGCGGGCGTCATCGCGAGTGGCACGAAGGCAAGGCCCGAAGACACCGTCATGAGGGTCGCTTCCGCCTGCTTGAGCAGATGCGGCAGCAGCGCCGAGGTGAGGAGCATGGGGCCGGTGAGGTTGGTCGCCACCGTCTCGACGATGACATCAGGCGCACTGGCCTTCAGCAGGTTCTCGTTCTTCATGATGCCGGCGTTGTGAATCACCACATTGAGCGCCGGGAACCTCGCCACCACGGTGCGGGCGAGCGACTCGATGCTCTCGCGGCCGGACATGTTGACGGGGATCTGTTCGAGACCCCTGCTGGCCGCCGCGTCGAGCTTGCGTGCGGAGCGCGAGGCGACGATCACCTCGTTACCGAGCCTCTTGAACTCCTCGGCGAGCGCGAGCCCGATGCCGGAGCCGCCGCCCGTGATCAGCATGGTGTTGCCTGTCAGTTTCATAGTCGGTCTCCTGTCCGCTTACCTTGCGCGCTGTGCGTGTCGCCCGTCGAGCGTGATCTCTTTGGGCAGTCTGAGCCGTGTCGCGACGCCGCTCCTTCAGAGCCTTGACTCTACTTCAGATCCCGGTGATCACCGCGACGCCCATCGAGCCAGCAGCTCGCTGAAGGGCTGCTCGAGGCGGATTCCGTCGGAGGTGAAGTCGGTGCGCAGCTTGCCGTCGACCGTCACGTCGATCGGGCGCTCGCGCGTCGGCCAGCTCACCCAGATCGCCGTGCGCGATCCGAGACCGGGGTCGAGCGTGAGGCGCAGCAGCCCGTCCTCCTGGCGCGCCGACATCGACAGCGTGCCGAAGGCGGTGGGCAGATGGCGCACCGAAAGCTGGCCCTGCAGCCACGCCGGCGGCACGCCGGGGAGCAGCTCGAGCCCATCCTCGTCCTCGTGCATGAGCATGCCGGTGACCGCGCGCACGTACTCCGCCCCCACCCAGGTATGGGGCATGTCGCCGAGATAGAACGGGGCGCGGGTCTGCGAGCGCACCACCTCGGCGAACACCTCCCAGCCCGCCGGATGGCGGCCGGTGCGCAGCCAGTTGAGCAGGTCATCGGCGTCCTGCGGGCGGTTGAGACGCACGAAGCTCAGCACGTTGCGAAACTCGTACGGGGTGTAGGCATAGCGCGCGCCCGGCAATTCGCGCGTGCGCACCTCATCGCGATAGCGCGTGAACGTGGTCGTGAGCGGCGTAAACGGCAACAGGTCCTCCTGACCGCAGGGATCGAGGCCGATCGAGAGACTGGTGGGGTCGTCGTCGCCGAGATCGGCGGAGGCGGGAATGTAGTCGATGTGCCGCCACTGCATGGTGCTGCGCACCGAGTCCGCGAACGACTTGCGCAGCGCCGCGTACTGCCCCTCGGCCCACGCGGCCATCTCGGTATCGCCCCATTCGCGCGCCAGCCAGATACCGTCCTCCCAGCCTTTCAGCGCCCAGTAGTCGTCCCAGTAGCTGTGCGTCGGGCGCGGGTACCCCTCGTGGCTGATGGAGGGCGCAATGATTCCGCGGAATCGCTCCGGGTCCGAGGTGCTTGCCGCCATGTAGTTGGGTACCAGCGTGCGCTCCCGCAGCCGCTGCAGAAACCCAAGCGCGGCACGCACCTGCGGCTGATAGTTGCGCACGCTGGCCGCGCCGCCGTCGAGCCTAGCCACCGAGGCCACCAGGTAGACAAACTCACCCTGACTGTCGTACTCGAGGTCCGAGCCCACGCCGCGGTTGATGCTGCCGTCGTCGTTGAGAATGGGTGAGACGAGGCCGTTGGGATGCAGGGCATGCTCGGCATACCAGTCGAGGTAGGCGCGCGCGACGCCGCTCGCTCCCATGCGCAGCAGAGCTACCGCTGTGGCCGTGCCGTCGCGAATGAACGAGCGATCGTAATTGCGCGGCCCCGCTTCCAGCGCCAGGCCCTTCGCATTGACCAGCATGTAGCCGAGCTGCGCCCGCAGCGTATTGACGATCGATTCGTCGGGCAGCACGAGATCGACCCTGCCGAGCTGCAGGTCCCACTCGCCTGCGATCCGCTCGGCCAGCTTGTCGAAGTCCGCACCCGAGGTGAGCGGATCGGCGCGCGGTGCGCCCTGCGCGGCGCCGCCGCCCAGAGGAACCGACAGCACCACGTCGCGGTGCGCACCCGGAGCGAGGTGCACCGGGTAGAGGAGCGCGGCCGCGGCGAGACCGGCGGCGTCGTGGGCCGAGGTGGCGGGCGGGACGCGACCGTCGGCGGCGAGCTGCGTGAGCTCGTGCTCGCCGTAACTGCCGAACGGTGCCGCGCCGGTGGCCGCCGCGGGTGTGAGCGAAGTCAGCAGCAGCTTGCCGTTCACGATCACGCTCGCGCGGGTCGTGGATCCCTCGAGCGCAATGCTGCGGATCGGCGACAGGCCGCCGTGCTGCCAGGGCGGGTTGACCTGCATGGGGCGGACGATAACGATGAGCTGTCCGTCGATCACCGACTTCCCGGTGTTCTCGAGCCGGTGGCGCACCAGGGTCACGGGCCCGCTGCGCCCTTCGGCAGCGAACGCCTCACTGCGCAGCGTAAGCCCGGGGCGCGGCGACCACTCGACCACCGGCATCGGCATCCAGTCATCGCGCAGCGTGTGCTCCCGGGGGGCGCCGAAGGCTGCCGCGGCTTGGCCCGATGAGTCGCGCCACAGCGGCTGAATCAGCGGCCCGTCCCTGACCGGCTCGAGGTCGCCGTACTCATCGAACAGACTCTTCCGCTCGCCCGCCGGCACGCCGACCGCCGTCCAGTACACCTGCTCGCCATGGAGCGAGGAGGGGAAGAGCTCGTGATAGCCGCGCGAGGCGACGATCTCGTAGCGCTTCATCGTCGTCATGGCCTGGGTGGGACTCAACAGGCGCAGGCGCCGGATCACGGGGCGCTGGCCGCGCGGCGTGATAACCCTGAGGCGCAACTCCGTGAGCGCTTGCGGCTCGGAAGCGGCGAGATAGGAGTGATCGCCGAACGGCCCCGGATCGCGCGACAGCAGATGCCACTCACCGGACACATCGCGCCCCTCGAGCCGCGCATCCTCACGCGCCGATTCCCAGAAGACCTCGAGCCCCGTGAGCGACAGCGGTTGCGGCAGGGTCACGTCGAGCACGCCCGTGCCGCCCGCCCGCGGTGAGGCGAGCGGGCTCGCGTCCTCCCCGCTCCAGAGCGACTTGGTACTCAGGCCTTTGGCGAGCCCAGCGATCCGCGGCGAGTCCCGCGCCGCGATCGGCTGGAACTCGAACACCGATACACCCCAGTCGACGGTGCTCGGTGCGCTCGTGAGCCGCAGGTACCGCGCGCGTACCGGGGCGAAGAAGGCGTAGTCCATGCCGCCCGGTGAGTCGCTCGTCTGATAGGCCGTATCCCAGTGCTCACCGTCGATCGAGCTCTGGATGAGATAAATAGAGGAGAAGGCCGTGTCCCAGTGGATCAGCACGCCGCCGATCGACGCCGGCCTGCCGAGGTCGACCTGCAGCCACTGCCCGGGGGAGAAATCCCCGCCCCATTCGGTCGTCTGATCGCCGTCGATGGCTCTCTCGGGCTCGCGCCCCGCCTGCGGAAGAGAGGAAGCGCTTGCGTGCCATTCGGAGCGCGGTGGGAGCGATTGGTCCTGCGCGTGCGAGAGCGAAGTGGTCAGCACGCCCAGCAGGGCGGCGGACAAGAGTCGCGATGGTCGCATTACCCGGCACGATACGCCGATGGCTGGCGGCGCGCCCGCGCGACGGCGGGGATCAGATTTGACTGACAGCAGCCGGCGTCGTGCGCCGATGGCAGGCTGCGCACCGGATTCGCAGCGCGTGAAGCGCGAGTGGCAAGATAGCGCCATGAGTGAACGGCAGTGGAGTGAGATCCGACAGTGGCGAGTCGGGATGCGCCAGAGGCTCATCGGCCAGCGCATGTCGCTCGATGCCGCCGTGCGCAAGGCGCAGGGCGAGGCGGCCACGCGGCACCTGCTCGAGCGCGTGGACTTCAGCGGCTTTCAGACACTCGGCATCTACTGGCCGGTGCGCGGTGAGATGGATGTGCGCGAGCTCGCGATCGAGCATCTGAAAAGGGGCGGCCGGGTCGGCCTCCCGGTCGTTGTCACCAAGTCGGCGCCGGTGGAGTTCTGGAACTGGCGACCGGAGATGCCGATGGGTCGCGGGATCTGGAACATCCCGATCCCCGAGCAGCGCGAGCTCGTGACACCTGAGGCGCTGATCGTTCCGCTGGTGGGGTTCGACGGCGCGAGCTACCGGTTGGGATATGGCGGCGGTTACTACGATCGCACGATCGCCGCCGCGGCCAAGCGCCCCTACTGTGTCGGGTTCGGCTACGAGGCGGGACGGCTCGAGACCATCTTCCCGCAGGCGCACGACATACCGATGAGCCTGATCGTCACCGAGGCGGCTTGAGCGAAAGCGATCAGCTCTCGGCATCTCCCGGCAGCTCGAAGAGATTGCGATACTGGCGCGGCTGCGAGCGCAAGTACTGCTCGGGCGCGCGCACGTGTCCGCCGAGGTGTGCCGCCGCATGCCAGGGCCAGCGGGGGTCATAGAGCATGGCGCGCGCGAGCGCCACGAAGTCGGCATCGCCGGTGCCGATTATCGCCTCCGCCTGTTCGTAGTCGTTGACGAGACCGACCGCGACGACCGGCATGCGGGTCGCCTGTTTCACCGCCCGGGCGAGCGGCACCTGGTAGCTGGGTCCGATCGGAATGTTCTGTCGTGGGTCGAGGCCGCCGCTCGAGACGTGGATGATGGCGCAACCTCGCGCCTCGAGCGCCTGCGCGTAAGCCACGGTCTGCGCGATATCCCAGCCACCCTCGACCCAGTCGGTGCCCGAGACCCGCACCGTGACCGGCCGGTCCGCAGGGAACGCGGCGCGTACCGCATCGAACACCTCGAGCGGGAAGCGCATGCGATTCGCGAGACTTCCGCCGTAGGCATCCGCGCGGCGATTGGAGAGCGGCGAGAGGAACTGATGCAGCAGATAGCCGTGGGCGCTGTGCAGCTGCACCGCATCGATTCCGAGCCGTGCGGCGCGCACCGCCGCCGCCGCGAAGGCATCACGCACCCGCGCCAGGCCCGCCTCATCGAGGGCGCTCGGAGCGCGCTGCCCGGCGGCAAAGGGCAGCGGTGAGGGCGCCACCGTCTGCCAGCCGTTGACGGCGCCGATTGGGAT
Source organism: Steroidobacteraceae bacterium (assembly GCA_035568235.1). Classification (GTDB taxonomy): domain Bacteria; phylum Pseudomonadota; class Gammaproteobacteria; order Steroidobacterales; family Steroidobacteraceae; genus 13-2-20CM-66-19. Next base: position 80,899 of record DATMOK010000023.1, read on the forward strand.
CTGCGCGCCGCCCTTCCACGGGACTTCGGTGGAGGCTTTGCGGCCGGCGTGCGCCAGCTGTATGGCAATGGGCATCTCGGAGTGTCGGCGGATGCCCTCGAGCACGCGCCCCATGGCCGCTTCGGTGGTCGCATCCCACAGGCCGACGTCGGCGTAGGTGATGCGGCCGACGGCCTCCACGGCGGTTGCCTCGATGGTGAGGAGCGCCGCCCCGGAGAGGGCGAGGTGGCCGAGGTGGATCAGGTGCCAGTCGGTCATGCACCCCTCGACCGCGGAGTACTGGCACATGGGTGCGATCACGATACGGTTCGCGAGGGTGAGCCGGCCGAGTTGCATGGGCTCGAACAGTTTTGGCCTGCTCATACTTTGCCTCCACTCAAAGGTCGCCGGATGCCGATGATAAGGTCCGCGGCGCGCGTCCGGCGCGTCGTGATCGCGGATGCATTACCATAGCGGACCGCAGCGTCGCCGAACTCGAACAACACCTCAGCGCGAGGCACCCATGCATCTCAAGCTCCCGCTCCGATCACTGTGGTCCCGGTTTTCCTTCGGCCTCGCCGTCGGCGTTGTCGGCGTGCTCGGCGTGCCTGCGCAAGCCGCGCCCGCCGATGCGCGGCCGGTAGCCCCGGGCAGCAGCGCCGCACCGTCTGTCGATCCCAACCTGTACGGCGCGCTCAGGTGGCGCAGCATCGGGCCCTACCGCGGTGGACGGGCGCTGGCCGTCAGCGGCATTCCCGGGGATCCGGAGAGCTTTTATTTCGGCGCGGCCGCCGGCGGCGTGTGGAAGAGCACCGACGGCGGCGCGACCTGGGAGCCGCTCACCGATGCCACGCCCATCTCATCCGTCGGCGCGCTCGCGGTCGCGCCCTCCGATCGCAACGTCATCTACGTGGGCACGGGAGAGGCGGCGCCGCGCGGTGACATGACCTACGGCGATGGGGTCTACAAGTCGGTGGATGGCGGCAAGACCTGGAGCCACATCGGACTTACCGACACACGCCAGATCGGCGCGCTGATCGTCGATCCGCACAACCCAGAGGTGGTACTGGTCGCCGCTCTTGGGCACGCCTTCGGTCCCAACAAGGAACGTGGTGTGTACCGCACGACGGATGGCGGGAAGTCGTGGACCAAGGTCCTCTATAAAGATGAGGACACCGGCGCGATCGACGTCACGTTCGATCCGCACGATGCGAGCATCGTGTACGCAGCGCTCTGGCAGGCGCGCCGGCTCCCCTGGAATTTCTCGAGCGGCGGACCGGGCAGCGGTCTTTATCGCTCGAGCGACGGCGGTGTCACCTGGAAACAGCTCTCGGGCGGTGGCCTGCCGGCCGGCATTCTCGGCCGCATCCATGTCTCGATCTCGGGCGCCGACTCGCACCGTATCTACGCGATGATCGAGGCGCACGACGGCGGCCTGTACCGCTCGGATGACGGCGGCAGCAGCTGGAAGCGCGTCAGCGATGACGGGCGCCTGACGCAGCGCGCCTGGTACTTCTCGACGGTGCTCGCGGACCCCAAGCAGGTCGACACGGTGTATGCCGAGAACACGGGACTGTTCCGCTCGACCGATGGCGGCAAGAGCTTCGATCTGCTGCCCGCGCGCCACGGCGATCATCACGGCCTGTGGATCGATCCGACCGAGCCGAACCGCATCATCGAGTCGAGTGACGGCGGCGCCTCGGTCTCCTTCGACCATGGCAAGACCTGGAGCACCCAGGGGAACCAGCCGACCGCGCAGTTCTATCACGTCTCGGTTGACAATCGCTTTCCCTACTACCTGTACGGCGCGCAGCAGGACAATTCCAGCGTCGCCATCGCCAGCATGGACGATGAGGGTGCCATCGTGGAGCGCGACTGGTACGACGCCTTCCCCGGGGAGTGCGGCTTCCTCATTCCCGATCCGCGCGACGCCGACATCATCTATGGCACCAGCGAGAACCTGGTCGGACGATTCGACCGCCATACCATGCAGGTGCGGGTGATCTCGGTGTGGCCGATCGATGCCTCGGGGCACGCGGCCAAGGACCTCGAGCACCGTTTCAACTGGACCTCGCCGCTCGCGATGTCGCCGTTCGATCCGGACACTCTTTATTACGGGATGGAGCGTCTCTACAGGACAGCAAACCGCGGTGACAGCTGGCAGGCCATCAGTCCCGATCTGACCCGCAACGATAAGTCGAAGGAGCAGGCCTCGGGTGGACCGATCACCAAGGACATCACCAGCGTCGAGTACTACGACACCATCTTTGCCATTGCGGAGTCGCCGCGCCGCCGCGACATGATCTGGGTCGGAACCGACGATGGCCTGGTGCAGCTCACGCAGGACGGCGGCGCCCACTGGAGCAACGTCACCCCGCCCGCCATGCCCGCCTGGGGCACGGTCAGCATGATCGAGGCGTCGCGCTACGACGCGGACACGGCCTATGTGGCGGTGGATCGTCACAAGCTCGACGACGTGAAGCCGTACGTCTTCGTGACCCACGACGCCGGCAAGAGCTGGACGCGGCTCGATGCCACGATTCCGGAAGGCTCCTTCGTGCACGCGGTGCGCGAGGATACGGTAAAGAAGGAGCTTCTCTACGCCGGCACCGAGACCGGCGTCCTGGTGTCGTTCGATTCCGGCCAGCACTGGCAGAGCCTGCAGGTCAACCTGCCACGCTCGCCGGTGCACGATCTCGCCGTGAGCGGCGATGATCTGGCCATCGCCACCCACGGCCGCTCGTTCTGGATCATGGATGACGTGACCCCGCTGCGGCAGGTGGCCGCGGCGGCTGCAGCCTCGGCGCTGTACCTGTACGCTCCCGGCAAGTCCGTGCGCCGCTACTATCCCGACTCGGTCGATGCGCGCCCGCCCTCGGGCGAGAATCCCCCCGCCGGGATACTCATCGACTACTACCTCGCCGCTGCGCCCACGGGCGGGATCGGCATCGAGATTGTGGATGCGGCGGGTCAGGTCGTGCGCCATCTCTCCAGCCTCGAGAGCAAGGGGGCCGAGCAGCCGCCGGAGTGGCCCGACTGGGTGCACCCGGCGACGACCTTGCCGGCGCAGAAGGGCATGAACCGCTTCGCCTGGGATCTGCGCTATGACGACCCGGTGCAGATTCCCGGCGCCTTCTACGCAGGATTGCCGCCCAGGGGCCCGCTGGTGATGCCCGGTGCCTATACGTTACGAATGACTTACGCCGGCCAGACGCAGAGTGCGCCGCTCGTCATCGACGCCGACCCGCGCGATCGCGGCTCGCTCGCGGGGCTCAAGCAGAAGTTCGACCTGGCGATGGAGGTCTATCACGATCAGGACGCCCTGCACCGGGCCGTGAACGACATCCGTGCCGTGAAGGAGGGGAGTGCGGCGCTCGCCGCCAAGGCACAGGGTAAGCCGCATGCGGCCGCACTGCAGGCTGAGGCGGCGGCGCTCGCCAAGCAGGCATCGGTGATCGAGGCGGTGTTAATGCAGGTCAACATCAAGGGGTCGGAAGCCAATCTCAACTTTCCGGGCATGCTGAATGAGCAGATCTACTCTTTCGCAGGACTCCTCGACGATGCCGACACGGCACCCAATGCGCAGGAGACCGAGACCTACGCCGGGATGCACGACAAGCTGACCCGGGAGCTCGCCGACTGGAGCGCACTGAAGACGGGCAAGGTCGCGGCCTTCTGCACGCGGGCGCGCGAGGCGGGTCTTGACACCTCGGCGAAGTCGGGTTGTCCTTAAGTCGTAGGGAAGCGCGGCGGCGCCATCGGGAGTCAGATGGCGCCGCCCTTGCCTTCGACGGACACCCTATGTAGACTTACGACTATGGGTCGATGGGATGTCCGAATTTCCTTCCAGACGCTCAAGGTTCTGGAAGCCTTCCTCGAGAATCCGGCCGGCGAGCTGTCTGGTGCGGACGTCAACAGGTCGAGCGCGATTGCCTCCGGCACGCTGTACCCGATTCTCCTGCGACTCGAGTCTGCGGGATGGCTGGTCAGCCGCTGGGAGGCTGTCGATCCGGCAAGCGCCGGGCGCCCGCGGCGTCGGCTTTATCGACTGACTCGTAACGGCCTCGCGCGCGCCGGCGAGGTGTTTGCGAGCTTCGGTCGGGGAGTCCCTGCATGAAGCCCCACGAAGTCCTTTCCGAGCCGCCAGCGGCGCAGGAGTCCAGGGAAGGACGCGGGTGGGTCGAGGCAGTGGTCCTCAAGTTGGTGCGGGGCGCGGCGCGACGGGCACCGGCCTCGCTCTGCGAGAGGCTGGAGGAGGAGTGGCTCGCGGATCTCGCGGCGCGGCGCGCGGTGGCCGCACGGCTGCGTTTTGCGCTCGGCTGCTGGCGCGCGACGCGGCTCATCGCGCTCGAGCTCGGCGTGCCGGTAGGCACCACCGCCGCGGCCGGCGGCAAGAATGCGGCGCTGCTGCCCGAGCCTGCGCCGTTCCTGCCGCGTCGTACCGTGGCTGTCGTGCTGATCGGTGCGCTGCACACGCTGGTGATCATCGGACTTGCCGCCGGCATTGGCCGCACGGTCTTCAAGCCCACGGAGCCGCGCGCCCAAGCGAGTTTCCTGCCCAACGAAGTGCGGCAGTCAGCCTCGCCGCCAGCCTTTGGCGGTCCGAGGTTCGTGCGCGTCGTGCCCAGGGTGCCGGAGGCGCAGTTGATTCCCCACACGGGTGAGGAGCCGGCGGCGGCAGCCGCGGCGGCAACAGCGGCGGGTCCGCCGACGGTCCCCGCGACGCCACAGGTCACCCGCGTCACGGGTGGTCCGGCGCAGGGCTTTCCCAACACCGCGGACTTCTATCCCGCGACCTCGGTGCGTCTTGATGAGAGGGGCGTCGCGACGGTTCACGTCTGCGTGAACGAGTCCGGGCGGCTGACAGCGCAGCCCACGATCGCGCAGTCCTCGGGCAGCGCACGACTCGATGCGGGGGCCTTGAGGCTCGCCAGAGCAGGCTCCGGACACTATCAGCCCACGACCGAGGCCGGCCGGCCGGTGAGCTCCTGTTACTCCTTCGCAGTCCGGTTCCAGCTCCAGTACTGAGGGTACAAGCCGTGGATGTTGGGGGTCGCATGCGAGGACTGATCGGCTCAATCGGCGTTGCACTCAGTCTCAGCTGCACGGCACCGCTGAGTGCCGCGCCGCGCGAGCTCGCGGTGACCATCTACGCGAACGATCTGGCGCTGGTGCAGGACCACCGCACGGTGGATCTCAAGGGCGGCCGCCAGCGGCTCGAGTTCCAGGACGTGTCGGCGCAGATCCGGCCGGAGACCGTGTCGCTCGCCGCGAGCGACCTCACGATCGTCGAACAGAACTTCGATTTTGATCTGCTGACACCCGCCAAGCTCATGGAGAAAGCGGTGGGGCAGGAGGTCACCATCGTGCGCGTCAACACCGCGACCGGCGCCGAGACGCGCGAGCAGGCGCAGGTGCTGGCGACCAACGGCGGAGTGGTGCTCAAGATCGGCGATCGCATCGAGGTATTGCGCGACGATGGCCTGCCGGTGCGGGTGATCTTCTCCAAGGTGCCGGACAACCTGCGTGCGCGCCCGACCCTCTCGGTGACCGTCGACAGCTCCCACAGCGGCGCGCACGCGGCGACGCTCAGCTACCTGACGCCGGGGCTCGGCTGGCGAGCCGATTACGTCGCCCTCTTCAGCGAGGCGGACAGCAAGATCGACGTGCAGGGCTGGGTGACGCTCACCAACACGAGCGGTACCACTTACGAGGACGCGAAGACGCTGCTGGTCGCAGGCACACCGGGCGAGGAGGGTGCGGGCATGTATCGTCCGCGGCCGCCGCGTGCCACGCTGGTGCAGGCCGGCACCGAGAGCGGTGATCGCGAGCGGCTCGGTGACTTCTATCTTTATCCGCTCGCCGAGCGCACCACGATCGCCAACCGGCAGACCAAGCAGGTGAGCTTTCTCGACGTGCACGGCGTGCCGGCGGAGCACGGCTACGAGTACCGCAATCACTGGCTCGGCACCAGCACCCAGCCCGAGAGCGCAAAGACGGTGTATCGCTTCTCGACCAGCGCGCACGCCGGGCTTGGAGACCAGCTGCCGGCGGGGATCCTGCGCTTCTATATTCGCGACAAGCGCGGCGATCCGCAGTTCATCGGCGAGAGCCGCATCGACCACACGCCGATGGGCTCGACGCTGTCGCTCGCAACCGGCGATGCGTTCGATGTCAAGGTGCATCCGGTCGTGGTCAAGCGCACCGCGCTCAAGCCATTCAGCTGGCAGACCGACATGCGCTACACACTCAGCAACGCGAGCCCCAAGCCGGTGACGGTGGCGCTCATCCAGGCGGGCCTGTGGGGTGACTCCACGGTGCTCACCGAGAGTGAGAAAAGTAAGCGCACCAGCGCCGATGAAGCGCAGTGGACGGTGACGGTTCCGGCGAACGGCCAGGCCGAGGTCACGGCCTCCTTCACCACGCGTTTCTAGAGCTCCCGCCATGACCGGGGCGCTGCGATGGGGGTGGCTGCTGGCCGCGGCACCGCTTACGGCAAGCGCGCTCGAAGTCGCGGCCGGGCCGCCGACCGATGTCGCCGTGACGGTATATCGCGCGCCATCCCGCCCCGCAGGCTCACTCGATCTCGACAACCTCGCCGGCTTCGCACTCATCACCGAGAAGCGGCTGCTGTCCGTGCCGGCGGGGGTGACCCGGGTGCGCTTCGAGGGCGTCGCGGATGGCATCGAGGCCGAGAGCGCCATCCTCACCGGACTCCCCGAGACGGTCATCGAGAAGAATCGCGACGCACACGTGCTGAGTCCCGCCGAGCTCGTAGCAGCCGCGGTCGGGGGCAAGGTCGTGCTGATGCGCACCGATCGCAAGACCGGGAAGGTGCAGCGCACGCTGGCCACCATCCGCTCGGATGCGGACGGCGTGGTGTTCGAGACCGCCCAAGGGATCGAAGCGCTGCGTTGCTCGGGGCTCGCCGAGACGTTCACCTTCAGTTCGGTGAGCGAGCTGCGTGCGACGCCGACGCTCTCGGTGCTGGTGCGCAGCGATCGCGCGCTTGAAGTGCCGGTGACGCTTGCCTATCTGGCGCGCGGCTTCGACTGGACCGCCAACTACGTCGCAACCCTCACCCCGGACGGTACGAGCATGGATCTCGGCGCCTGGGTCACGCTCGCTAACGGCAACGGCATCGGCTTCCCGGGAGCACAGACCCAGGTCGTCGCCGGCCGGCTCAACCGCGAGTCGGGAGAGGTCGAGCCGTTCAACCTCGGGGGCCCAATCCTGGCGCGGTGCTGGCCGCAGGGCACGACCAGCGATATCCCGCCGCCGGTACGTCTGCAGATGCCAATGCAGTATGAGCTGGCCGAGGCCAGAATGTTCAAGGCGGCGGCCACGCCGGCAGCGATGATGGGGCAGGTGGCAGTGACCGCGGGACGCGTCGAGCAGGAGGAGCTCGGTGACCTCAAGCTCTACCGGGTTCCCGAGCGCACCACGGTCGCGAGCCGCGAGTCCAAGCAGGTACGGCTCCTCGATCGCGAGCGCATCCCCATCGCGATTCTCTACAAGGCGACCGTCACCGCCAACCGGGAGAGCGCCCCGCATCCGGCCGAGCGGCTGCTGCGCACCCGCAACGATCGCGCGCACGGACTGGCACTGCCGCTGCCCTCCGGGCAGGTCGCGACTTTCGTTGTGCGGGGCAGTGCGACGCTCCTCATCGCGCAGGCGCCGCTGCACGACACCGCGGTGGACGAGGAGCTCGAGATCGGCTTAGGGACGAGCGCTGACGTCGGGGTCCGCTCCGTGCCCGAGCGAACCACGGTGGGCCCGGAGCAGGCGGCGGGCGAGCTGCCGCTGCTGCCCGGCATCTCCCGTCTCGAATCAGCGCAGGTGGACCAGGTGAATCGCGTCGAGATCTCGAACGCGCGTGCCTCCCCGATCCGCTTCGAGCTCAGCGTTCAGCTGCGTGACGGCATGCAGCTCATCGGCGCCGATCATCCCGCCGGCAGCCGCAACGGGCGGCCGCTGTTTGAGCTCACCATCCCGGCCGGCGGCCACGAGACGCTGCGCTACCAGACCGAGCACTCACGCATCGCGGCGCGCTAGACTGCCCGTACCGATTGGGCAATCCCAAGACACTCCCGGGCGATGAGGGGGCGATTCGCGCCAGCGCGAGCGTGCCCGCGTGTGAGCGCCGCCGCACCTGGGTGCTGGTGGCCGCCATTAGCGGCTCGACGATCGCCTCCATCGATGAGTCGGTGGTGAACGTCGCGCTGCCGCGCATCGAGGCCGACCTCAACGCAACCCTCGCCGCCATGCAGTGGGTCATCAATGCCTACACGCTGTGCCTGTCGGCGTTGCTGCTGGTCGGCGGCGCCGCCGCCGATCGCTTCGGTCGGCGCCGCATGTTCATCATCGGCGTGAGCGGCTTTGCCGTCGCTTCGCTGGCCTGCGGCTTCGCGCCCGGCGTCGGGGTATTGATCGGCGCGCGCGCGATTCAGGGCGTCGGGGCGGCGCTCCTTATCCCCTGCGCACTGGCGCTCATCGGCGCGGCGTATGACGAGAAGGAGCGTGGCGCCGCCATTGGTATCTGGGCTGGCACGTCCGCCATCTCCGCGGGCGCGGCGCCGCTGCTCGGCGGCTGGTTGGTGGATCACGCCTCGTGGCGCGCGATCTTTCTCATCAACCCGATCGCGGCGATCCCGACGCTCTGGCTCACGGTGCGACACGTACCGGAGAGCCGCGACACGCAGGCCTCCGCCAGCATCGACTGGCGCGGAGCGCTGCTGACCTTCCTCGGGCTCGGAAGTCTCGTCTACGGGCTCATCGCCGCCGCCACGCTCGGATGGGGAAATCCGGCGGTGCTCGGTGCGCTGTCGGTGGGCGTGGCGCTCCTCGTCGGCTTCGTCCTGGCGGAACGCTCGAGCGAGGCGCCCATGGTGCCGCTTGAGCTGTTTCGCTCGCGGCGCTTCAGCGGCATCAATCTCCTGACCCTGCTCCTCTACGGTGCGCTCGGCGGCGCGTTCTTCTTCCTGCCGTTCCTCCTCATCCAGGCCCGCGGTGACTCGGCGACCGCGACGGGGGCCGTCTACATCCCCTTCACCATCGTCATGGGGCTGCTGTCACGCTGGTCGGGCGGGCTGGTCGACCGGGTCGGGGCGCGCCTGCCGCTGATCTCGGGGCCGGCGCTCGTGGCGCTGGCATTCGCGCTGATCGGCTTCGGTGCCGGGGAATACCGGATCACGCTCGCCTCGATGGTGATCATGGGCTTTGGCATGGCGCTCACCGCGGCTCCACTCACCACGGTCGTGATGAACTGCGTTCCCGCGCACCGCACCGGCGTCGCCTCAGGGATCAACAATGCGGTCGCCGCGGTCGGCGGCCTGATGCTGATCGCGATCCTCGGCAGCGCGGCGCTCGGAGTCTTCGATCGCTCATTGGATCGCGGCCTGGCCGCGCGCGCTGCTCCGGCGGCCGTGCGGGCCGCGGTGGACTCGGCGCGCGGCGGGTTCGTGGTGCCGGCGATGCCGGCGAGTCTCTCAGCGCAGGAGCAGCGGCAGGCGCGCGCCGTGATCCGCGACTCCCTGGTCTTCACCGTGCGGGATGTCATGTGGATCGCGGCGCTGCTCGCCGTGGCGAGTGCACTGACGACCGTGCTCACCATCTCCGCTGCCCGGGGGCGGCCGACTGACTCGCCTGCCGCGGCGAGCCCGCCAGATCCGCCGTAGCGGTTGCGCGCCGCAGCATTGCCGATTCCTTCGACCGCGTGGCTCATGGAGCGCAAAATCGGCTCCGGCTCGCTCCCTGAGAACACGGAAGGAGTACATCCCATGAGCACGACAGGCGGGTGGTGTCTGTTGAGTCTTGTGGCGCTCGCCGGTGTCCTGCCAGCGGCGGCACAGGATACGAATACCGCTGTCTCGAAAGCGGTGCTGGCGCTGGAGAATCAATGGCTCGAGGCCGAGAAGACCAACAGTGCCGACGTAGTTGCTCCGCTGCTGGCCGAAAAATACCTGGCGACGGCAACCAGCGGCAAGCTCGAGGACAAGGCCAAGACGCTCGATGAGATCAGAACCCGCAAGTTGAAGAGTGCCGAGTATGAGGACGTGCAGGTCGCCGTGTTCGGACACACGGTGATCGTGCGGGGTGGCTATCGCGCGAGCGGCACCGAGCCCGACGGCACGGCCTTCCGCGAGCATCTGCGCTGGACCGACACCTGGGTGAAGATGCCGGACGGCAAGTGGCAATGCGTCGCCACCCAGTACACCGCGATCTAGGCGCTCAGCGGCTGCTGCGTGCCCGGCCCGCGAACCAGCCGGCGTAGACGACCGACAGCAGCCCGATGACGAAGATGCCGTCGAAGGTTCCGGCGCCGCCGATGGATGCCACCGGGGCGCCGAGGCCGCGGACGCGACCGAGATTCATGAGATCGGCACCGATCAGCACCCCGAGGCTCCCGCAGATGTAGGCGAGCGCCCCCGCGTGCCGTCGCGAGAGGACGAGCGCCACCAGGGCGGTGACCAGCGTCGGGACGAAGATCGGCTCGGCGATGCCGATGCCGGGCTCGGGCCTCGCCAGCAGGTGGCAGGCGATGGCGACCACCAGCGTGCCCCAGAAGCTCAGGCCGAACAGCTGGTTCCTCACCATGAGATAGAGCGACAGCGCGGTCGGGATGATGGCGCCGCCCACGTTGATGGCGAGGATGGTCGCCGGCGAGGCACGCGCGATCGGCACCACATACGGTACGCCGAAGTAGCTGACGACCGCGGACCGCATCACATGGTGCTCGGGCAGATAGGCGATCGGAATATTGATGTAGCTGCCAAGGAAACTCAGCAGCAGTACGCCGATCAGGGCATGCGGTGCGAGCCCCATGCTCTCGGATGCAAAACTGAGCACCCGGGTGGCGACGAATCCGGCCACCAGCGCGAACAGGATGGCGAGCGCGAACAGCGCAGGACCGGCGAGCGGAAAGTAGTGCAGGCCGGGCGTCATGCGCGCCTCGCGAAGCGGCCGATGACGCGCAGCGTCCAGGCGAAGGTGCAGCCGAGGAATATCGCGAGGCCGATGAGCAGGGCCCGCGAGCTCAAGCTCGGGGGCGTGAGCGCGTTGGCCCGCACCACGAGCCATTGCACGTAGCACAGGAACACGATGACGAGCGCCGCGAACAGCGTCATCTGCCGCGACAGAAAGCGCACCGTCTCCGCGCGGCGCTCCGGCGCCAGCCAGTAGTCGCGATTCGGCACGTTGATGCGCTCCACCGAGCCGGCGAGCGCGCGCCGCGGCAGGATCACGAGGAGTAGCGGCACGACCGCGGTGACGAGCAGCATGAGCGCGAGGTAGAGCACCTTCGGCATGTAGCCATTGGTGCGCCCGCCGCTGTCGAAGTGCGCGGCGACCAGGTCTGGGAGGCTGCGGCCGCTCCATACGACGAACCCCAGGGCGGCGCCGATGAGCACAAGGAAGGGCGCCGGCAGGGGCGGGCGGGGAGTGGGCTCGTTCATCGGGGCTCGCTGCATGTCGCGAGGCGATGTTAGCGTGACCGCCGGCCAGGCGCTCGCCCGGGCGCGCGGCTCTCAGGTCGCCTCTGCTCGCAGTGCACGCCGGCTGCGCTCGAGCAGGCGCGGGTCGGCGATCTTCCCGGCCCAGGCGTCAAAGGCGGCCGTCGGCCCGCGCCAGCGCAGCGCCTCGACGTCGGCGAACAGCGCGGCGTCGGTGCGCAGCGTCGCGAGGCGCTTGAAGAGCAGCGCGCGCTCGCGCTGCTCGCCGAGCACCGTGGAGGGGAACTCCTCGAGCGCGCCGTACTTGCCGATGAGGCGCGCCGCGCCCACGGCGCCGATGCCCGCGATCCCGGGGTAGCCGTCGGCGGCATCGCCCGCCAGCGCGAGGAAGTCCGGGATCCGCTCCGGCGGCACGCCGAATTTTGCGCGCACGCCCGCGGCGTTGCGGATCTGGCGAGTGCGCCGATCCACCTGCACCACGAAGTCCTCGCGCACGCACTGCGCCAGGTCCTTGTCCGGCGTCCAGATGCACACCTGCTGCGTGCGCGCATCGCGCACGGCAAGCTCAGCCGCCGAGGCGAGCGCATCGTCGGCCTCGAGCTCGACCATCGGCCACACGACAACGCCCAGCGCGGCGAGCGCGTCCTCGAGCGGATGAAACTGTCGCCACAGCGCAGGCTCGATGCCATCGCCGCTCTTGTAGCCCGGCCAGAGCTGGTTGCGGAACGACTCGATGACGTGATCCGTGGCGACTCCCAGGTGGGTCGCGCCGCCCTCGACCATCTCGAGGACCGTGTGCAGCACCCCCGCGACTGCGCCGAGCGGCCGGTCGGCGCCCTTGGAGAAGCGGCGCAGACCATAAAAATGCCGGAACAGCTCGTAGGTTCCGTCGATGAGATGAACGATCACGGCGCGTACCTCGGTGCTATTGTTGACACCGACATGGGCAAGTCAACGCTGTTCGTGCTGGCGCTGCTCGCCGTGCTCGGCGCATTCGGCGCGCTGCTGTGGGCGCCCCGCCGGGTGCGCGCCGCTGGGTCGGCGGCGCCGCGGTCTGCGAGCCCGGCAGACGGGACCGCAGACCCCGACTCCGCAGCGGCCGCCGCCGCGGCGCCGGTGTCGGATGTGGCCGCGCAGCTGCACCAGCGGGCGTTCGGCATGCCGCTGACAGCGCCCGCGGAGGACCCCGCGCATCGCGAGGTTGCAGGGGCGGTCGATGCACTCCTCACCGGTCCGGTACTCAAGCCCGAGTACGCGCCGCGCCGGCCGTTGCTGCTGCCGAAGCTCGTGCAGGCGGTGAACGATGAGAGCGTCTCGCGACGCGAGCTCGCGCGGCTCATCGCGCAGGACCCGGCGCTCGCCGGCAACCTGCTGCGGCTCGCCAACAGCGCTTTCTATCGTGTCAACTCACAGCCGGTCGAGAGCCTCGACCGGGCGGTGGCACTGCTCGGCACATCCGGTATCCGCTCGCTCATGGCCGCGGCATTGATGCAGCCGGTGTTCCGCACCGCCGCGGGCGAGTTCAAGAGCTTTCCCGATGTGACCTGGGAGCGTACCCAGTACGCGGCCGCCGCCGCGGAGGCTTACGCCGCCATCATCGCCGATGAGGATCCGTTCGCCGCGCAGCTGCTGGCGCTGCTGCTCGGCCTCGGCAGGATCCTGGTATTTCGCGCCGCGCTCGATCAGTACGCGGCGAGTGAGGTCGCAGCCGATGCGGGTACGGTCGAGGCGCTCATCGCACAGCACGAGGCCGCAGTCGCAACGCGTGTCGCCCAGGCCTGGGAGCTCTCGGACCGCATAGTCAACGCTCTCGAGGACCAGGCGCCGCAGCGGCACGCCGCCGCCCCGACGCCGCTCGGCCAGGCGCTGCGCTTCGGCCGCCATTGCGGCGCGGTGGCGGTGCTGCGTCACGCCGCGGTGCTTGACGACGATGCGGCGCTTGCGGCGCTGCGGGCGGGTGGTTTCGGGGGTCCGGCGATCGAGCGTATCTGGGCACGTCTCGCCAAGCAGCTGGCTGCCGCCTGAGCCGCGCGCACCCTTCCGCAAAACGACCAGGAGCGGAAGGCGAAGGCCCCGGAGGGGGCCGATAGGCCCCCGTCTCCCGCCCTGGTCTGCCCGGGCCCGTCACCGCACGGCCCGCGACTGTCTGCGAGACTATACGCGACAGTGTGTCTCGTAAAGTGTTGGGGGCGGTCGGGCGCTTCGGAGACAATGGCGGCCGGACTTCAGCTCGGCACCAGCAAACGCGGACGACGGCATGGCACCAGACGCGGAACATCTCGACCGGCCCGTGCGGGCGGGCGACTTCACTCCCAATACGCGCCTCATCATGCTGTCGGCGTTCGCGATCGTGATCGGTGCGCTCAGCACCGCCGGCGCCATGCTGCTGCTTGCGGCGATCCGCTTCTTCACCAACCTGTTCTTCTTCCACACGCTGTCGCTCGCCGCGCGCTCACCCGCCGACAATCATCTGGGGCTCGCCGTGATCGCGGCGCCCGTGATTGGTGGCCTCATCGTCGGGCTCATGGCGCGCTTCGGTACCGAGAAGATCCGCGGCCATGGCATCCCGGAGGCGATCGAGACCATCCTTTATGGCAAGAGCCGCATGTCGCCGAAGGTCGCGATCCTGAAGCCGCTGTCCTCCGGGATCGTGATCGGCAGCGGTGGCCCCTTCGGTGCCGAGGGTCCGATCATCGTGACCGGCGGGGCGGCGGCCTCGCTCCTGGCGCAGGCGTTTCACCTGACGGCGGCGGAGCGCAAGGCGCTGCTGGTGGCCGGGGCGTGCGCCGGGATGACTGCCGTGTTCGGCACGCCGCTCGCGGCGATCCTGCTTGCGGTCGAGCTGCTGCTGTTCGAGCTGCGGCCGAGGAGCCTCCTGCCGGTGGCGCTCAGCTGCGCCGTCGCCGGGTTCCTGCGACCCGCCTGGGCAAGCGCCGGGCCGCTGTTTCCGATGTCGACTCCGCTGCCTACCTGGGGAGCGCTGCTGTCGTGCTGTGCGGCGGGCCTGATCTGCGGCGGCGCCTCCTCGGGGCTGACGCTGGCTCTGTATCGGGTCGAGGACTTCTTCAACCGCCTGCCCATCCACTGGATGTGGTGGCCGGCGCTCGGCGGGGTGGTCGTCGGCATCGGCGGCATCCTCGAGCCGCGCGCGCTCGGGGTCGGTTACGACGTGATCGGCGATCTCCTCGCCCACGACCTGCTGCTCAAGGCCGCACTGTCGCTGCTGCTCGTCAAGTTCGTCATCTGGGTCGTCGCGCTCGGCTCGGGTACTTCCGGCGGCGTGCTCGCGCCGCTGCTCATGATCGGCGCGGGTCTTGGCTCGGTGCTGAGCGCCTGGCTGCCGGGAGGCGGCCCGCAGCTCTGGGCGCTGGTGTGCATGGCGGCGATGCTGGCGGGGACGATGCGCGCGCCGCTCACCGCGGTGGTGTTCGCGTTCGGGCTGACGCAGGACGTCAACGCCTTCCTGCCGACGATTCTCGGCTGCGCGACCGCCTACGGCTTCACGGTCATCGTGATGCCGCGCTCGATCCTCACCGAGAAGATCGCGCGCCGCGGCCGGCACGTATTTCGCGAATACGGGGTCGATCCGCTCGAGCGGCACTTCGTCGATGAGGTCATGACGCGCAACATCGTCAGCATTGCGGGCGAGCTCACGGTCGCTGAGGCGCGCAGCAGGTACTTCGGCGCTCACCAGCACCACCGCGCCTATCCGGTGTTGAGCGATGGCCGGTTACTCGGCATGATCGATCGCGCAACCATGCACCGCATATCGGCCAGCGATGCGCGCGCGACGGTCGGGGAGCTCCTCGGCGCTGCGCCGCTCCCCGAGTACGCCGCGCCGGGCGAGACCTGCCGCGCCGTCGCGCAGCGCCTTGCCGCTCTGGGTTACGAGCGCGTTCCTGTGGTCGACGACCCGGTGTCGCTGCGGGTGGTTGGCATCGTGAGCCGCAGCGATCTTCTCAAGCCGATGCGCGCCCAGCACGAGGAGGAGTCGCTGCGCGAGCGGGTGTTTCACGTCATGGGGGCGCCGGAGGAACGCCGCCCGGGGTCGAGCGAGCGGTGAGAGGCGAGGAGCCCCCGCCGCGCGGACGGCCGCGTAACGAGAGCATCGATCGCGCGGTAATCGCGGCGGTGCTCGAGGTGCTCAGAACGCGCGGCTACCGGGCGGTCACCATGGTGGGGATCGCGCGCCGCGTGAAGCGCGCGCGCGCCAGCATCTACCGCCGCTGGCCGAGCAAGCCTTACCTGGTCGCCGACTGCATCGTGAACGCCATGGGCGCGAGTCCCGCGCCCGATACCGGCTCACTGCGCCGCGATCTCGCCGCCGCCGTCGGTACGCTGCAGCGCGCCTTCTCCGGTCCGCTGCGCCAGGCGCTGCCCGGCCTCGTGGCTGACATGGCGCATGACCCCGAGCTGGCGCGCGCCGTACGCCGCCAGGTGCTGGCGCCGCGGCGCCACTCGATGCGCGAGGCGCTGCGGCGTGCGCAGGCGCGCGGCGAGACTGCCGCGGGGCTCGATATCGAGCTGCTGCTCGACCTGCTCGCCGGGCCGTTCTATTTCCGCACCTTGTTCGGGCACGCGCGCCTGGACCGCCGCCTCAGCCGCGACATCGTCGATAGCATTCTCGTGCTGGTTACGCCGCGTTAGAACCGCGCCGGTCAGGCGGCCTCGACGCGCGCCGCCGCCGCTGGCTCAGTCTGGCGCTGGCGCGCCACAAACCTGGGCGGCTCGCCTGGCGACAGACAAAGTGACCAGAAGCGGGAGGTAAAGCGCTCGGAGGGGACCGAGAACGAACCTCGACCTCCCGCCCCTGGTCGGTCTGGATACCTGGTCTGCGCGCCGGAGCTCATCTGGCAGGAGTGATTGCAATGCGCGTGCCAGGGAGGGCAGCCGCTGGGCGATTGAGCATCATCAAATACTTACGAGGCTCTCAACCGGGACGCTCGCGGTCGGGACGAGCTGGTACGTGCGTTCGGCGTGCAGCCGCGGCGCGGCTGCACGCTCCTGGTGCAGGCGGCCGCGGTTGAGCTTGCCACGATTGCCCCACCGCTTTGCCACATGGGGGCTTAAGACTCCTTGCTGAAGGCGTGCAAGCCGAGGAGTCGCACATGGACCGGGTCGAGGCGCTACTCAACTTCCTGCAGCGTGCGGTGGTCGAACCCCTGGGCAGGCTTACGGCGGTGATGGCCCGCAGCAGCCGCGCGCTCGCGGCCGGCGGGTGGCAGCGCCGCTGGCGGCTCGCGGTCGCGGCGCTGCTCGGCGCTATCGCCTGGGGCTGCTACCAACACCCGCCGTTCGCCGCCGTGCATCGCAGCGAGGTGCTGGTGCGCACCAACGTGTTCGACGGCTCCTCGAGCGCGTGGACCGCCGGCACCGTGCTCGCGATCCCGGGCGTCCATCAGCTGCGCCGTTACCCGACCCGCGATCAGATGTTCCGCCTGCTCGAGAGTGCGCGCGCCGCGGGCCCGGCGCCGTTCCAGTCGAACGAGGGTCTGTCGATCGGCGTCGATCTCACCGTGCGCTGGGCGATCGATCGCACCCGCATCGCGCACATGTCGAAGGAGTATCCCGAGGACCTCAACGCCGATCTGGTGCGGCCGGCCGTCCAGGGAGTCACCTACCCGTTGCTCGCCCGTTACTCGGTGCGTGAGATCTTCTCGACCCGGCGCGCCGCCATTCAGCAGCAGATCAGCTGCGAGCTCAAACCGAAGCTCGCCGCGCTCGGGCTCGTGCTGCGCGGCGTGGACATGGGGCAGGTAGACCTGCCGGAGGATTACCGCGCGCAGATGGAGAAGCTGCTCGCCGAAGAGCTCGAGACCGAGAAGATCCGCTACACGCTCGAGCTCAAGGAGGCGCAGGTGAAGGCGACGCAGCTGCAGGGCGAGGCCGACAAGGTGCGCCGGCAGAAAGCCGCCGAAGCGGCCGGCGAGGAGCAGGTGATCGCGGCGCGCGCGCAGGAGGAGACCATGCAGCACATCCTGCCGTTCAAGCAGAAGCAGATCGAGCAGCGCCAGCTCGAAGCCGAGGCCGAGAAGCGCGCCCGCATCCGCACCGCCGAGGGCGCCGCCGAGGCGCGCCGCATCGAGGCCACGGGCGAAGCGGATTCGAGACATACGCTCGCGGATGCCGAGGCGTATCGGCTCGAGGTAGTCGGCAAGAGCAACGCCGGAGAGATGGAGCGCGAGGGAGCGCTCATCGCGCGCTATCCGCTGCTCATCCAGAAGACCCTCGCGGACAAGCTCTCCGACAAGGTGCAGGTCATCATCGCTCCGACTCCGGGGGCCGGCCAGTTCATCGGCTCGAACCTCCTCGGGGTCGACGGCGCACGCAGCCGCGCGCCGGCGGTCGACGGCAATCCGCAGCCGGGGCGTCCGTAGATGCTGCCGGCACTCGCCCTGGCGCTCGCGATCGTGGTGCAGGACCGTACAGCGCTGCGTACCGCACCACGCGCGCGCGCCTCGGAGCTGACGACGCTGTGGCAGGGCGAGGTCCTCGAGGTGCGCGCTGAGCGTGCCGGTTACCTCAAGGTATACGACTACCGCCACGAGCGCGGCGGCTACCTGCGTCGTGACAGCGTGCGCGCCGTGGGCGTCACGGCGGCGGATGCCCCGGAGCTGCTCGCGGTGCTGCGTTTCCTCACCGACAGCCCGGGCGCCGAGTCGCTCGGGATCAGTTACGGTGCCGCCTACATCAAGGCAGCGCCGGCCTCAACGCTTACCGCCGAGCCGTTCGAGAGAATCGCGCACATGGCGGAGCGTCTCGCCGATCAGGCCTCGGGCAGGGCTGCCGGCCACGCCGAAGTCGCCGCCCACCTCGATGTGGCGCAGCAGTTCGGCGTTCACATGCGCACCTTCGAGCGCGACGGGCACATGCGGGTGTGCTACGACGGCGAGCTCTACGGGCGCGTGCTGTCGATGCCGGGCGCGAGCCCCGAGCAGCGGGCCCACGCGGCGCTCGGCCTGACACGTCCCGACTGCGTCGACCCGGCACTCGGCGTGCTGCTGCGCGCCCCGCTCGATGCCGAGCGCCTGAGGCTTCTCGATGGCATCGAGGACCGGACGCTCAGCGTGCTCACCCGCAGCCGCCTGCATGCGCGGCGCGCGGCGGTGTTGGCCGCGCTGGTGTACGGGCAGGCACGGCGCGCGCAGCCGACGGCCGTCACGGCGCAGCGCGCGCTCGATGAGCTGCTGGCGGTACATCCGGAGGATCTCGGCGAGGAGCGTCGCGACGAGTACCTGGATGCATTGCTGCGCGTGGGCGCGATCCGCTGGGCGGCCGCGCCGGCTGCGCCGGCTGCCACGCGCCTCGCACCGCTCGCGCTCACGACCACGCCTGGCGAGCCGGGGCAGAGCTGCGTGACGCTGAATGCGGCGAACCGCGGTGGGCCGCCGCTCGCGCGCCGCTGCACCTACGGAGTGGTGTGGACCAGATCCGCCCGGCCGTTCGCTCAGGGTCGTGCGCTCAGTCTCGCCGTGCAGCCGCTCGAGAGCTGGCGCGAGTTGTGGGTGTTCCACGAGAGCCCGGACGGCTGGTCGATCGATGTCATCTCACCCGGCACCGAGCAGCCGGAGGAGGGCTACGTGGATTTCGCCGGCTTTGCACCGGGTACGCAGCGGCTGCTGCTGGCGCGCGAGGTGCGCGAGCGCGGCGCCTTTCACCGCCGCTTCGAGGAATGGCGGCTCTACGACCTCGCTCCGGAGAAGCAGGCGAGCACCCCCGAGCTGCTCGCCGACTTTGGCCGCTGGCAGGACCCACAGTGGCGGCGCGAGACGCTCGCGCTGCACTGACGGGCGTGCGTGGTAGCCGCTTTCCAACACACAATCTAACAATTGCGGAAACTCCCGCAGCGAAGTGCGGGTTCCCGCGACTCTATACTCGGATGCGATGCGCGCGGGATTCTCAAGCGCTGTCCGCGCTCGGCGGTTACGCCTCTGACTGGCATGGCTCGATTCCGGGCGCGCCGGCGCACGCGCACCGCCCTGCTGCGCCTGGCGCCACTGGTCTTGGCGACTGGAGCCGCGGTGTCGGCCTCCGCCGAGGAGCTTGCCGCGCTTGGGGGTCTCACCGACACGGATGACCATACCTCCGCTTCCTACGCCTGGGGTCTCGAGTACCGCGAGCGGCTGCTGCCGTATCTCGAGGGCTCGCTGACCTATCTCAACGAGGGGCATCTGCCGACTCATCATCGTGACGGGGTCGCGCTGCAGATCTGGGGGCGCATGCCGCTGTGGGGCGACCGTGTGAGTCTTTCCGTTGGGGCGGGGCCGTACGTGTACTTCGATACTGAGACGGACGCGAGTGCGGCTGAGGGCTATCGCGACTATCACGCGCTCGGCGCCGTAGCGACGGTGGCGGCGAGCTACGCGCTCTCCGAGCGCTGGTTCGCGCGGCTCGAGATCAGCCAGGTCGTGGCCCCGGGAGATGTGGGAACGCGCACCGTGATGGTGGGTGGCGGGTGCCGGCTGGACCGGGTCACCGACCTCCTGAGGCGTCCGAGTGACAGTTCGGAGCCGGCGAACGAGCTCGGTGTCTTTTTCGGCGCAACCGTCCTCAACGGCTTCCACTCGGACGTATCGAACACGTTCGGGGCCGAGTACCGGCGTCGCGTGGCGCTCCACGTCGAACTCTCGGTGAGTGTGCTGACTGACAGCGACGGGTTGGACGGCCAGCACTCGGGAGCGACCGCGAACGCTTGGCTCGTACAGGAGTTTCTCGCGGAGCGCCTCGGCGTGGGTTTAGGTCTCGGCTCGTACTTTTCCTTACAGTCCTATCGCACGATCTACGCGGGCGAGGGGGCGAGCGTGGTTGGGCTCGCCTCGGTGACCGCCAGCTGGCGCTTCACGCGAGCGCTCGATCTGCGGTTCATCTGGCACCGGGGATTCACCGGCGACGACCAGGATCGTGACATTGTCACGGCAGGCCTGGGCTGGCGCTTCTGAGGTGTGGGGTGCTTCGGTCAACCTGCCTGCCCGCGAGTCGTTCCTGTAATCTCAAGCGATCGGGACGGCGGCTCGTGATCCGTCCGACCGTGATTGCAACACGCGAGGTTCCCATGAAGACCTTCTTTGCTCCGCTCTGCTGTCTGACTCTCGTCAGCCTAACCGCGCAGGCGCAGGAGGCTCCGTCCGCGCCGCAGGCGACGCCGGTACGCGAGGCGTGCGCGGCGGATCTCAAGAAGTTCTGTCCGGACGTGCAGCCGGGAGGTGGCCGCATCCGCGCGTGCATCGCCGAGCATCGCGACGACCTGTCGCCGGGCTGCCGCGACGCTCTGCAGCAGGCCCGCGCACACCGGCAGCAGCCCTCGAGCGCGGGCACGCCGAGTCAGCCCCCGCCCAAGCCCCAGCAGTGAGCCAACCCGCCGGTGCTTGGAGTGTCAGCCGCCGGCGGGAGTCTGCGGCGCGAACTTCCCGCCGTAGGTCAGCGGTCCCCGGGGTGTGTCGCAGGCCACATCGAGCGTGACGACGGCTTCCTTTGCGGGATCGAAATGGCGGCCGCCCTCGCCGCTGAACTCGCTGCCGCCGATGAGCGCCGCCTGTGCGATCCCGGTGCCGATCGAGTCGACGTCGCGCAGGTAGCCCGAGGAGATGCCGCGGGCGTTGAGGCTCAGCTGGCAGCGGCTCCAGTTGAAGGCATCGCGATTCTCGATGCGAAACAGCGCGAGCTTGCGGTTGTAGCCGATGGAGGCGTTCAGCCCCTCGCTGTCCCGGCTCGGCTGGGCGATGCTGGTCTCGGGAGCGCCCACGGTCGCCGTCTCGACGGGCGGCGGGCTTCTCGAGCTCGCGCGCCAGATCAGCACCCCGGCACAGACGGTGGCGATCACGACCATGCCGGAGAGCCCGATGGAGGAGGAGGACCTGCGGTGGGGGCGCCCGCAGTGCGGACACGCGCGTGCGGATGATGAGACATCCTGACCGCAGTCAGGGCACTTGAGCAGGCTCACGCGCGGCGTTCCCCCTGGACCGGTCGCCCGCCTTATTGTGTGGCCGGAGACCCTCGCGCGTCACGCGCTCCCACGAGGGTGCGGCGGCTCAGTCAGTGTGGGCGGAATCGCAGCGCCAGGGCGCGGCACGGGGCAGACCGCGGCCGGCGGCAGGCGCGGGTCTCATCGCGCATGCGGCGCGAGTGCGGCCGCAGCGGACGATGGGTCGAGTAACACTGCAGTCGCAGCAGGTCGATCTTGCGGAGAAGCACGCGCACGGCCCGTTGCTCCGTCGGCAGGCTCAGGCCTGCTGGACGCGCGGCACGCGGCAGAGGCCGGCCGCCAGGCCCGTGCGCCGCTCGCACTGGTCGGCGAGCATCAGGCCGAAGACATCGGTGGTCTGCGGCTCGCAGCAGTAGTAGCCCTGCCACTGGTCGCAGCCGAGCACGCGTACACAGCTCAACTGCTCTTCGGTCTCGACGCCCTCGGCCACCACCTCCAGACCCACCGAATGGGCGAGCGAAATGATGGCACGCACGATCGACTCATCCGTGCGGCTCGTGGCGAGGTCGCGCACGAAGCTGCGGTCGATCTTCAGCTTGTCGATCGGGAAGCGCCGCAGGTAGCTCAAGCTCGAGTAGCCGGTGCCGAAGTCATCGACCGCCACCGTGACGCCCATCTTGCGCAGCTGCTTGAGCACGCCGACGGACTCCTCGGGGTTGGTCATGACCGCGCTCTCGGTGAGCTCGATCTCCAGGCAGCGCGCATCGAGCTCATGCCGGCTGAGCGCGGTGCGGATGACCTCGACCAGATTCTGGTGGCGGAACTGGGTCGCCGACAGATTCACGGCGAGACGGATATCGGTGCCGTTGTCGAGCTTCCAGGCGGCTGCCTGGCGGCAGGCCTCGCGGATCACCCATTCCCCGAGCGGGATCATGAGACCGGTCTCTTCGGCGAGCGGGATGAAGGAGCTCGGGCCGATGACGCCGCGCAGCGGATGCCGCCAGCGCAGCAGCGCCTCGGCGGTGACGATGCGCCCGGTCTTGGCGGACAGCACGGGCTGATACGAGAGCTCGAACTCGCCGGCGGCGAGCCCGCGGCGCAGGTCATTCTCGAGCGCCATGCGCTCGTGCATCGAGTCGGTCATGCCGCGCTGGAAGAACTGCACCTCGCCGCCGCGCTCCTTGGCGAGCGCCATGGCGACCTCGGCGTGCGCCAGCAGGTCATCGACCCGCCGGCCATCGTCCGGCCACACGCTCACGCCGATGCTAGGCCGCACGTGCACGTCGGCGCCATTGATCGAGAACGGCTCCCGGAGCTCGGCGAGAATGCTGCGGGTGACGGTTTCGGCATCGACGCGCGCCGCGAGGCTGTCGATGAGCACCACGAACTCATCGCTCCCCAGGCGCGCCAGCAGGTCACCCGGGCGCAGCACCGAGGCGACCCGGCGGGCGACCTCGGAGAGCAACCAGTCGCCGGCACCGTGGCCGAGGGAGTGATTCAGGGAGCTGAAGTGATCGAGGTCGAGCACCGCGACGGCGATGGCGCGCTCGGGCCGCCCGGTGTCGGCGACCGCCTGGCCGAGACGCTCCTTGAACAGCAGCCAGTTGGGAAGTCCGGTGAGGGAGTCGTGCGTGGCGAGGTACTGCAGGCGGGTATGCACCTCCTCGAGCTCGCGCGCGCACTGCGCGGTGCGGGCGGCGAGGCGGCGCTCGTAGTAGACCGCGATGCGGGTGACCGCGAGCACCGCCAGCCCGGTTGCGCCGAGGGCGATGCCGAGGATCTGCCGGTCGGCGCCCGTGCCCTGGCCCAGGGCGCCAAACTTCAGCGGCAGCCCCTGCCAGGCGCTCACCGGCATCAGCAGCAGCGCCGCAGCGCCGAGCAACGCGGCGCCTGCCTTGCCGAGCAGGCCGCACCACGAGGGCTGGGGTCCAACCCGATAGCGCAGCCAGAAAGCGCCGGTGAAGGCACCGAAGGCGAGCGCGAGGCATAGGATGAGGGGCCGCACGATGCTGCCGGTCGCGCGCACCGGGCCGAGAGCTGCAACCGTCGTCCAGTAGGTTGCGGAGATCCCTGCCGCGGCCGCCGTGCTCCCGGCCAGAATCCTAGCAGTGCTTGGCTCGCTCCCTGCGAACACCGCGAGCATCCCCATGAGGTCGAGCACGGCGACCGCGAACGCTGCAATGAGAATCAGCACGTCGGTGTCGCCCCAGCTCTGTGTTCCGAGCGCCAGCAACCCGACGAGATCGAGGCACCAAAGCCCCGCACCGAGCGCGAGTGCACCGGACACAGTCCTGCACAGCACGCGCCGGCGCGAAGAGGCTGACAGGCGTGTGGTCAGATCAAGCGTCGTATGAGAGGCCGCCAGGGCGATAAGCGCCGCCAAGACTGCCAGCCACCCATCGACCGTCACGCCAGATACCGTCCGTGGTTGTCGACGCCTTCCATAGCCCGGCACTGTAGAGGTACGCCGACGCCGAGGTAATTGCAGGAAGTCGGTACGCCGGCGGGGAAAAAGCTGTAGCGGGAACCGCAGTGCTAGCGAAAATTCAGATGGGGCTAGCTCAAACCTCGATGATCTTGTTACGCACCGCGTAGCGCACCAGGTCCGACAGCGACTCGAACTGCATTTTTCGCATTATGTTACTGCGGTGGGTCTCAGCGGTTTTCACGCTGATATCAAGCGCGCGCGCCACCTCCTTGTTGCTGGCACCCTCGGCGAGCAGCTGCACGATCTCGCGCTCGCGCGCCGACAGCACGTTCGCCGGCGCATCCGTGGGGGCTTCCCCCGGACCGCGCAGATACCCCTCGAGCACCAGCCGCGCCACCTTGGACGTGAAGAAGGTCTGACCCTCGAGCAGCGCCTCGACCGCGCGCACCAGTATCCGGCCGGCATCGGACTTCAGCACGTAGCCGCGCGCGCCGGCGGACAGTACCTCGCGCACCAGTTGCTCGGACTCGTGGGCCGTGAGGATCAGCACGCGCGTCGCCGGGCGTGCGGCGAGGATCAGGCGCGTCGCATCGAGGCCATTGAGCTCGGGCATGCTGATATCGAGGATCACGACATCGGGGGCGTGCAGCTCGACGAGCTGCACGGCATCGCGCCCGTTGTCCGCCTGCGCCACCACGCTCCAGCGGCCGGTGTCCTCGAGCGTCGCGATGAGTCCCCGCCGTACCATCTCGTGGTCGTCGGCGATGACGATGCGGGCGGCTCTCCCGGTGTCAGGCACTGCGCGCCTCGGGCACGAACTGCAGCGGCACGGTGGCACGAATGCGCGTCCCTGCGCCTGCGGACTCGACCTCGAAGGTGCCGCCGACCTGGCGGATCCGCTCGCGCATACCCGCGAGCCCGACCCCCAGCGTCGGTACCTGCGCCAGCCCGGGTGCGCCGGTGCCCTCGGGCAGACCCACCCCGGCGTCCTCGACCTCGAGTGATACGGCGTGCGGCAGCACCTCGAGACGCAGCGCCACCCATGGGCTCGCCGAGTGGCGCTGCACGTTGGTGAGTGCCTCCTGCGCGACGCGGAATAGCGTCAGCTCATTGGCGGGCGAGAGGCGCGGCATCGATTCGGGCAGCTCGAGGTGCACTTCGATCCCACTGCGCTCCTTCAGTCCGTCCGCCAGCCAGCGCAGCGCGCTCACCAGCCCGAGCTCATCGAGCAGCGGCGGGTGCAGCAGGTAGGAGGCAGTACGGATCTCGTTGGAGCACTGTCGCGCCAGGCGAATGGCGTTCTCGAGCATCGCACGCGGTTTCTCGGCGAGGGACTTGGTGGCATCAGCGAGGCGCGCCAGGTCGAGCTCGAGCGCCGCCAGCGTCTGGCCGGTCGAATCATGCAGCTCGCGCCCGATGCGGCGGCGTTCCTCGTTCTGGATGCGCGTCAGCTCCCCGGCCAGCACCTGCAGATCCGCGAGCGCCTGCTCGCGCTCGAAATCGAGCAGCGCCTGCGCGACCTGGTCGGCTACGCCGCCGACGAAGTTGGCCTCGTCCGGATGCCACTGGCGCGGGCCATCGAGCTGCGAGGCCGAGACCACTCCGGCGAGCTCTCCGGCGCGGAAGATCGCCCCCGCGAGGATGGCGCGCGAGCTCGCCAGCGGCCGCGCGGCCTCGCCGAGGCCGCGCAGCCGCGGGTCGTTGTCGATATCGGCGCTCTCCACCACCCGCTCGCTGCGCAGCAGCGCGATATAGGAGCCGAGCCGGCTCATCGGTAAGCGCGGCAGGTCCTCGCGGCGCGTGCCGCC
This sequence comes from Steroidobacteraceae bacterium, assembly GCA_035568235.1. Taxonomy (GTDB): domain Bacteria; phylum Pseudomonadota; class Gammaproteobacteria; order Steroidobacterales; family Steroidobacteraceae; genus 13-2-20CM-66-19. The sequence goes on from DATMOK010000023.1 coordinate 106,486, forward strand.
GCGCTCGTAGACGGCAGCCCCGCTGAGTGTCATGCCCTGGTCCTCGAGCATCCAGATTCCGACGCGGTCGACGCCGAGCACCTGCGCCGTGTCGGCGCAGATTCCCTCGAGGGCGGCGCCGAGTCCGCTCCAGCCGGTGCTGGTGTTGCGGCTCGCCACCCGCAGCAGCATGTCGGCCTGGCGCTGCACGCGCACGCTGCGCGCCGCATCTGCCTCCTCGAGCTGCCGGCGGGCGCTGATGTCGCGCATCAGCGTCTGCACCGCCGGCGCGCCGCCGTACTCGACGCGCACGCCCTGCAGCTCGACCCAGATCACGGTGCCATCGAGTCGGCGAATGCGCGCCTCGCGCGGCTCTGCCGGCAGGCCGTGCTCGAGCACGCGCCGGGTGCGCGCGGCGAGCGCCTCGCGATCCCCCTCGAGCGCAAATGACATCACCGGGATGCCGCTCAGGATGTCTCCCGGGCGCGCGCCGACCAGGCGCCGCGCGGCCGCGTTGCCGAACAGCAGCTCCCCGCCACGGTGGACGAAGACCGCTTCCGGCATGGCATCCACCAGCGCCCGGTAGCGCCCCTCGCTCTCGCGGCGGTCCTGCTCGGCGCGCTTCGCCTCGGTGAGGTCGTGGATCACGGCGAGCGTCAGCAGCGTCTTGCCCTCGGTCAGCGTGCTTAAGTCCACCTCGGCGGGAAACGCCTCGCCCGTATCGACCCGCCGGTGGACCCACTCGAAGCTGGCGTTGCCTTCGCGCACTGCCTGCTCGATACGCTTCAGGCGCGCGATCGCCGAGGGCTGTCCGTCCGGCTGCTCGAGCGGCGACAGGCGCTCGGGAGTCAGGTCGCGGAGCGCCTCGTGGTCGGGCAGACCGAACATACGCAACGCCGTGTCGTTGGCGGTCAGGAAACGGTCGCCTTCGCCGAGGAACACGCTGTACGAGGCATTGTTGAAGAGCGTCCGGTAGTGCAGCTCGCGGTTGCGCAGCGCGCGCAGCGAATGACTGAGGAGCAGCGTCATTGCCAGCACCAGCGCCGAGAATGCGCCCGTCACCACCAGTGTCGTGACTGTGCGCGCCCACCAGGGTGCAAGCATCGCATCGAGCGGCCGGGCCGTCACGATGACCACCGGGTACTGTCGCAGCTGCGCGAAGCCGTACACCTCGTGACCGCCGAATACCGGGGAGAACCCCTCGATCGTGCCCGAGTCCCAGCCGCTTGCCAGGTAGCGCTGGGCCTCCTTGAAGCTCGCGCTACCGCCGTAGTTGTGGCCGACCAGCGCATGCCCGGGCTTGTCCTCCATCGCGGCGAGCACCGTGCCGTCCGACCTGACGAGGAAGATGATGCCGCCGGGCCCGCCGAGCTGGGTGCGCAGCGAATCGAAGGCGCGGAAGTCGAACAGCGCGCCCGCCCACAGGTTCTCGTTGCCGCCGCTCGGTACGCGGCGCGCGACCGGCACCACGGTGTCGGCAGAGTCCGGGTGGTCCGGGTCGGCGATCGGCCCGCCCACCCAAACGTCGGCCCCGGTCTCTTCGCGCGGAGCGGCGAACCAGCTAGGCGGTGTGCGGCTTACGTCATAGGCGCCGTTGCGCCCGCCGCGTGCGAAACGTGTGGCGTCGGCGATGAAGATCGAGCGCACGTACTGCCCGCCCATCATCGCCTTGCCGAGGGTCGGAATCAGGTCACGCTCGGAGACCGCGCTTAAGCCCCCGACCGCCTCGATCTCGTTGGCGCGCACCACCGCCGATCCGACGCCATCGCTCAGCATCGCGAAGGCGCTGGTCTCGAGCGCCACGGCGACGGCGCGCAGGCGGTTGCTCTCGGATTGCAGCGTCTGCTCGCGGTCGGTGCGCACGCGCTGCGCCGAGTACGCCCAGCCGGTGGCGAGCACCAGTGCGGCGTACAGAAACAGCGTCCAACTCAGGCTGGACGGAAGTAACAGCGAAGCGTTGCCGGAACGCGGGCCGGCGCGGGATTTCGCAGGAACCTCTTCTTCCCCGGACAGGCGTACCCCCGAACCTAGGCGCAGCGCCGCAGGAATTGTTATGTGACTGTAAGTGTGCGCCAAAGCGAGCGCGGAGGCTACGGCCCGCGAGCGGGAACGGCAGCGCCCGCGAGGGCCGGTTCGAGCTAGAACGGAGAGGGGGAAATCGCGTCTAATGCTCGCGGAGGTAGATATATGTGCAACCGGCACCCATGGCTTTTCCTGAGCACCGCTCTCGCGCTGCTGCTGGCGACGGTGCTGTCAATTTCTCCGACACGGGCGGCGGCGGCCGAAAGCAGTGCCGCGCCGGCGGACGCTCAGTCGGCCATGTGGACGCCCAAGCAGCTGCATTTCCTGTTCCAGGGGTTCACTGCGCATTACTCCTGCGATGGGCTGGAGGACAAGATCCGGCACGCGCTGAAGGAGCTCGGGGCGCGGGGCGATCTCGAGGTTCATTCCACCGGCTGCAGCTCACCTCTCGGCCGGCCCGATCCGTTCCCGGCCGTCAATATCAAGATGAGCGTGCTCGAGCCGGCACCCGACACTGCGACCGCCACCAACCTCGTGGCCGCGCACTGGAAGCGGGTGGATCTGCACCTCGAAAGGGACCCGGTGTGGGAGGCGGGCGACTGCGAGCTGCTGGAACAGATCAAGCAGAAGATCCTGCCGCTGTTCGCGACCCGCAACGTGGATTTCGAGTCGAACTGCGTTCCTCATCAGGCGATGCTCGGCACGCGCCTGAGCGCGGATCTGCTGGTCGCGGAGCCGAAGGACATGAAGCCAAGCGCGCACTAGGAATGAGCGCGCACATAAGGTCTCACTAGGTGCCCGCCGCCGAGCACTCCGCCGCGGCCGGCTCGCGTTTTCCGCTGCGGCTCGCGCTGCTGCTCGGGGCGGCGCTCATGATCAACTACGTCGATCGCGGCACCATCTCGACCGCCTCACCGCTCATCAAGAGCGAGTTCTCACTCGATGCGGTGCAGATGGGCTGGCTGCTGTCGGCGTTCTTCGCGACCTACGTTGTCTCACAGCCGATCATGGGCGTGCTCATCGACCGCCTCGGCGCCGCGCGGGTTCTGGCCGCCGGCTTCACGCTCTGGTCGGTGGGCACATTTCTCGCCGGCCTGTCGGGCGGTGTGCTGACGCTCACGGCGTTGCGCCTCCTCATGGGGGTCGGCGAGTCGGTGTGCTACCCGAGCGGGTTCGCCCTGATCGCGCAGCGGGTCCGCGATCAGCACCGCGCACGGGTGACCGCCATGATGCAGCTCGGCAGCGTCATCGGTCCGGCGCTCGGCGTGACCATCGGTGCCTGGGTCATGATCCGCTACGGCTGGCGGGCGATGTTCATCGCGCTCGGCGTGGCCTCGCTCCTGTGGCTGATTCCCTGGCGCGGTGAGCTGCGCATTGCGCCGCCGGCCGCGCCGCCGGGAGCCGACGCCGCTGGGCCGCGATGGATCGACATCGTGCGCCAGCGGGCGCTGTGGGGCACGGTGCTCGGAAACTTCTGCTCGAACTACGCCTTCTACTTCGTATTCACCTGGGTGCCGCTTTATCTGGTGGAGGAGCGCGGCATGCCGCTCGCCTCGATGGCGAAGGTGCAGAGTCTCATCTATTGGATGGACGCGGCGAGCATCATCGCGACCGGCTTCGCACTGGATTGGTGGGTGCGCCGCGGCGCGACGGCAAGCCTGGCCTATAAGACCGCGCTGTCGCTGAGCGCGGCCGGAGTCGGCGCCTGTCTGCTCTTCCTGAGCGGCGCCGGGGCGGCCGCGGGGGCTGCGCTCTTGCTCGCGACCGGACTCGCCGACGGCCTCAACTCACCCTCGGTCGGTGCGCTCACGCAGCGGTTTGCGGGCCGGTTCGCCACCGGCCGCTGGATGGGCACGCAGAACGCGATCAGCAACACGGCGGGCATTCTCGCGCCGAGCATCACCGGCTACCTGGTCAAGTACAACGGTGGCCACTACACGGTCGCGCTGTGGGTCACCGGCGTGGTCGCGTTGCTCGGGCTCATCGCCTGGCTGTTCGTGGTGCCGCCGGTCGAGCCGGTGGACTGGGGCCGCACCGCGGCTACGGGTAGTCCCGCGCCCGTTCCTGGTCTTTGAGGATGTCGCGGGTCGCGAGCACCAGGTGCGCGGTGGCCCACAGTCCCGTCGGTACCAGACACAGCATCGCGAGCCGCAGCGAATCGGCGTTCGGGACGTGATTCGGCGCGAAGTAATCGCTCAGCGTCCCGATCAGCGGTGGTGCGATCACGAGATTGCCGAGATTGGCGAGGAACAGCACCATGGCGCAGAACATGGCCCGCATGCGACAGGGCGCCAGATTGTTGAGTAAGCCGAATCCCGGGCCGATGTAGAAGTAAATAGAGGGAATGAAGATCCACAGCATCGCCTTGGCGAGCGCGAGGTCGCGCGTCCAGTAGACGACGCCCGAGGCGATGGTCGCGATGCCGATGCCGATGGCCAGCACCCAGACGATGCGTCGCGCATCGATCATGCTGGAGCGCGCCATGAGGATGCCGGTGGCGACGGTGGCGAGGCCTCCGCCCCACAGATGCATGTTCTGGGTGACCTCGCTCGCCTGGCCGACGCTCATGTGATAGGTGCGCTGCAGGAAGGCCGGCGTCCAGAACATCAGTCCCCAGCCCCACAGCGCGCACACCGCGGTGCCGATCATGGTATGCACCGCCGCGCGCTGCACCCACATGAAGCGCAGCGTGGCGGCCACCGATGGGGCCAGGCTCTCCCTGCCGCTGTCGAGACAGCCGCGCTTGGGCTCGCGTACCGTGAGCCACACGCCGATGCCGACCAGCACACCGGGGAGCCCCAGCGCATAGAACGCCGCGCGCCAGCCATAGTGGTCGGCGATGCCGCCGGCGACGTTGTAACCGAGCCAGGCGCCGATCGGTGCGCCGAGCGAGAAGACCGTAAGCGCCATGGCGCGCCGCGTTGCCGGAAAGTAGTCCGACAGGAGCGAGTTCGCCCCGGGCGTGCCGCCGGCCTCGCCGATCGTCACCCCGACGCGCGCCAGAAAGAATTCGAGCGAGCTGCGCGCCAGCCCGCAAACGGCAGTCATCGCCGACCACACCACGAGGCACACGCCGACGATCCTGCGGCGGTTGTAGCGGTCGATGAGCCAGGAGAGAGGAAATCCCAGCACCACGTAGAAGAGACCGAAGGCGAGGCCGGTGAGGAGCGCCACTCCCTGGTCGGTGAGGTGCAGCTCAATGCGGATCGGGTCGAGCACCGTCGATACCACGTAGCGGTCGGCGATGCTGAGCGTGTAGACGAGACACATCATGATGAGCACGTACCAGCGCTCGATCAGGGATGCCGACTGCGGCACCGTGGCACCGAGGGCCGAGGCATCCGCTGCGACGCTCGACTGCAGCTCGCTCATGGGGTCTCGCCTGAGGAGGGATCTCGAAGGCAGGTTACGCCTGCGCCGTGCGGCTGTCTTCCAGAATGAGATCCGCGCCTTTCTCCGCCAGCATCATGGTTGGCGCGTTGGTATTGCCGGAGGTGAGGTTGGGAAATGCAGAGGCATCGACGACGCGCAGGCTGCCGAGGCCGCGCACCCTCAAGCGCGAGTCGAGCACCGTGGCGCGCGGATCCGAGCCCATCGCGCAGGTCCCGCAGGCGTGGAACACCGAGCCGCAACGGCGGCGGAAATCTGCGAGCAGCTCCGCCTCGGCCGTCACCGCGCTGCCGGGCTCGCGCTCGGCCTCGATGAGGCCCGCGAGCGGCTGTGCAGCCACGATCCGCCGTACCAGGCGCGCGCCCTCGATGACGTCGGCGACATCGCGCGGATGAGCGAGTGCATTCGGCTGGATGGCGGGCGGCTTGAGGGGATCCGCTGAGCGGATGTGGATGCTGCCGCGGCTTGAGGGTCGGCAGGTGTTGAAGGACATGAGGAAGCCGGGATACGGGTCGGGCTTCAGGAGTCGTCGGGTCGAGCCGAGCGTGGTCGTCGAGTAGCTCGCGGGATTAAAGTAGAGATGCATGTTGGGGCGCGTGAGTCCGTCACGGCTGCGCAGGAACGCGCCCGCCTGGTTGACGCTCATCGCGAGCGGACCGCCCTTGCCGAACGCATAGCGCAGCGCTGCACGCACTTTGCCGAGGAACGGTGCGAGCTCGTTGTTGAGAGTGCGCACGCGCGAGCGGTAGTAGTAGTTGACGGCGAGGTGATCCTGCAGCCCGCGGCCGACCGCCGGCGAGTCGAGCACCACCGGCAGCCCGAAGCTGCGCAGCAGCTGCGCATCGCCCACTCCCGAGAGCTCGAGCAGCTGCGGCGAGGCGATGGCGCCGGCGGCGAGGATCACCTCGCGCCGGGCGCGCGCCTGGCGCGGCGTGCCACCCTCGAGAAACTCAACGCCCGTGGCACGCCCGCCCTCGAACAGGATGCGGGTCACGCGGCTGCGCGTGCGGATCTCGAGGTTGCCGCGCCGCCATGCAGGCCGCAGGTAGGCGTTCGAAGCCGAGACGCGCACGCCGTCCTTGATGGTGACTTCCCACAGTCCCGCGCCCTCGGACTGCGCACCGTTGAAGTCGCGGGTGCGCGCGATGCCGAGGCTGTCGCAGGACTTAAGAAAGCTCTGGCACAGCGGGTGCACCTGCCCCGACACGTCGCTCACTGCGACCGGGCCACCGCTGCCGTGGAACTGCGGCTCGCCGAACGGGTGATCCTCGAGCTTGCGGAAGTACGGCAGCAGCTCGCGAAACGACCAGCCCGGGTTGCCGGCGGCGGCCCAGTCGTCGAAATCGCCCGGCTGGCCGCGCACGTACACCATGGCGTTGATCGAGCTCGAGCCCCCGAGCACCTTGCCGCGCGGCCAGAACTGGCGGCGACCCTCGAGCGTCGGATCGGGGTCGGCTTCATACATCCAGTTGAAGCGTGGGTCGTTGAACGTGCGCCCGTAGCCGATCGGCACCTGGATCCAGGGCGAGCGGTCGGAGCCGCCCGCCTCGAGCAGCAGCAGCCGCTCGCTGCCGCTCGCGGTCAGGCGGTTGGCGAGCACGCAGCCCGCCGAGCCCGCCCCGATCACGATGTAGTCATACTCGCTCATCGACGCCTGGGCGCTCAGCCGACGACCGGTTCCTGTGCCATCTCAAGATGCAGCGCCTTGTCCTTGTAGGGGTGGCGGGCGATGACGTCCTCGTCGAGCTCGACGCCGAGCCCGGGCTCGGTCGGCGGGATGACATAGCCCGCCTCCCAGCGGATCGGCTTCTTCAACACCTCGGCGTGAAACCCCTGCCAGCGCTCGATGCTCTCCAGGATCAGGAAGTTCGGGCTGCAGGTGGAGAGCTGGATGTTGGCGGCGCCGACCACCGGGCCGCAGTACAGGTGCGGGGCGATCTGCACGTGCTGCACCTCGGCCATGGCGGCGATCTTCTTCGCTTCGAGTATGCCGCCGACCCGCCCGAGATTCATCTGCAGGATCGCGGCTGCGCCCTCGCGCAGCAGCCGCGCGAACTCGTACTTGGTGGCGAGGCGCTCGCCGGCGGCGATCGGGATGCGCGTGCCGCGCGCGACGCGCGCCATCTCCTCCGGCGCATCGGGTGGCACCGGCTCCTCGAACCACAGCGGATCGTAGGGCTCGAGGCGCCGCGCCAGGCGCAGCGCTCCGGCGGCGGTCATCTGGCCGTGGGTGCCGAACAGCAGGTCGGCGCGATTGCCCACCGCCTCGCGCAGCAGCCGCATGAAGCGCTCGCACAGCTCGAGCGCCGGGAGCGAGAGCTGCCGCCCGTCGAAGGCGGAGTAGGGGCCCGCAGGATCGAACTTGAGAGCGGTGAAGCCCTGCGCCAGGTACTCGGCGGCGCGCTCGGCGGAGAGCTCCGGGTCCTGATAGACGTTGGTCTTGTCGCCGGGGCGCGCATAGATATAGGTGTAGCTGCGCAGCCGCTCGTGCACCCGTCCGCCGAGGAGGTTGTAGACCGGCTGGCCCGCCTCCTTGCCGATGATGTCCCAGCACGCCATCTCGAGCGCCGACAGCACGCCCATGAGTGCCAGATCCGCCTGCTGCGTGTAGCCGGCCGAGTACACGCGCCGCCAGATCTTCTCGATGTGATGCGGGTCCTCGCCGGCGAGATAGCGCTCGAAGACATCGACCAGCATGCGCGTGACGATGTCGGGATGGAACGGCACGCAGTACGCCTCGCCGATGCCGTGCACGTTGGCATCGGTCGTGAGCTTCACGAACACGAAGTAGCGGCCGCCATAGTGCGGCGGCGGGTTGCCGGCGACGAAGGTCTTGATGTCGGTGAGCTTCACAGGGCGAGCTCGGCGCGCAGCCGCTCCTCGTACCAGGTGTGGAACAGCCCCACCATGTACTCGCTCGAGGCGATTGGACCTGGCCGGTAAGCGGGGCTCGAGGCGCCGCGTTGCGTCTCCCCGACGAAGTGGGCGTCCTGGGCGTTAGTGGCGTTCCACACGCTGGTGAGCGCGGCGAGATCGTAGTCGCGCCCTTCCTCGGCCTGCGCATGCACCAACCAGGTGCTGCGTACCAGGGTGTGCGTGCGGTCGATGGGGAGCGTCGCGAAGGTAAGGATGTGATCGGACAGGAAGTGGAACCAGGCGTTCGGCTGCGTGTGGTAGTGCAGCGTCCCGAGGCGCGCCTCGGTCAGCTCCCCGAGCAGCCGCCGCGAGGCGATGCGGGTGTCGGCGGTCATCGACTCGCCGGCGCCGTCCAGCACCAGCCGCTCGGTGCGAAACGCGGTCGGCCGGCCGCAGAGCTCCTCGATCGGCTGCCACGGCAGCTGCGCGCGGCGCCAGATCGCCTCGGTCTCCTCGCGCGCGCTCTGATAGCGCGCGTAGGCTTCGCGCTCCGCGGCCGTGAGGCGTGCGACGTCGATGTCGCCGAAGAACTCGAACAGCGAGCACAGCAGCTCGGGGTGCCCGGCGCAATGGAAGCACTCGCGATTGTTCTCGATGGTGAGCTTCCAGTTGCCTTCCTCGAGGATGTCGACCTGCTTGGCCACCTTGGCGTACGCCAGGCCGTGCGGCGCCAGGTAGGGCGCCATGCGGCGCGCCATGTCCTCGAAATCCTGAGGCGGCTCATCCGCGAGACACACGAAGATAAGCCCGGCGAGAGTGCGCACGTGCAGCGGCGCGAGGGCGCGTTGCTCGGCGGGGCGCTCGCCGGTCGCCCCGCAGCCGATGACCCGGCCGTCGAGGTCGTAGCTCCAGCGGTGGTACGGGCACTGCAGCGTCGCGCCGGCGATGCCGCTGTCCTGCTGCAGGATGCGCGAGCCGCGATGGCGGCAGGTGTTGTGGAACGCCGCGATCGAGCCGTCGTCGCGGCGCAGGAGGAAGATCGGCCAGGGGCCAATCTGCAGCGTGCGGTAGTCGCCACTCTCGGGGATCTCGGGCTCGGAGGCTACGAACAGCCAGTGGCGGCCGAAGATGTACTCGATGTCGGCACCGTACAGCGTCTCGTCCGTGAAGAAGGCGCCGGGGAGCGCGTGCCCCGGGCGACAGCCGGCGAGCAACGCGCCCACGTGCCGGCGCAGCGCCTCGGGCGCTGCCGCGCGCGCCGGCACGGTCGCGGCGGCGAGCGGTGCGGCGTTCATTTATAGGCCGTCCATATGGTCTTCAGATCGCAGTACTTGTCGATGGCGTGCGGTGAGCGGTCGCGTCCGAATCCTGACAGCTTGAAGCCGCCGAAGGGCGTCGCCATGGTGGAGCGATCGAACGCGTTTACCCACACCGTGCCGCCGCGCAGCGCGCTCGACATGCGGTGTGCCTGGTTGATGTCCGCGGTCCACACCGCGGCGGCAAGCCCGTAGGCCGTATCGTTCGCGAGCCGCAGCGCCTGCGCCTCGTCGCGGAAACTCATCACGGCGAGCACCGGACCGAAGATCTCCTCGCGCGCCACCTTCATCTCCGGGCGCACGCCATCGAGCACGGTCGCCTCGACGTAATAGCCGCCGGTCTCCTTGAGCGCCTGATGACCGCCGAGCACGAGGCGCGCGCCGTCGGCGATACCGCCGTCGATGTAGCCGAGCACGCGCTGCATGTGGCCACGATCGATGAGCGCGCCCATCTGGGTCGTGGGCTCGAGCGGGTGACCGAGGGTGATGGAGGCGGTGACTTTGCGGATGCGCTCGAGGAGCGCCTCCTTCACCGACTCATGCACGATGAGCCGCGAGCCGGCGTGACAGGTCTCGCCGCTGTTGTAGTAGATCCCCCAGGCGATGCCGGTGGCGGCCTCCTCGAGATCCGCATCCGCAAACACCACCTGCGGAGTCTTGCCGCCGAGCTCGAGCGCCACGCGCTTCAAGTTCGACTCCGCCGCGTAACGCAACATCAGCCGCCCGACCTCGGTCGAGCCCGTGAAGGTGATGAGGTCGACCTCCGGATGCAGCGCCAGCGCCTTGCCGGCCTCCTCGCCAAAGCCTGGCACGACGTTGAACGTGCCGGGCGGCACGCCCGCTTCGCAGGCGAGCTCGGCGAGGCGGATGGCGCTGAGGGGCGACTGCTCGGCGGGCTTCAGCACCACCGAGTTGCTGGTGAGCAGCGCCGGCCCCACCTTCCAGCAGCTGATGATGAGCGGGTAGTTCCACGGCACGATGGCCGCGACCACCCCGAGCGGCTCGCGACGGATGAGCGCCAGATCGTTCGGGCCGGTGGGCGCGATTTCGTCGACCAGCTTGTCGGCGAACTCGGCGTAGTACTCGATGCAGTCGGCGCAGTTGGCGACATCGACGGCGACCGAGTTCACGATCGGCTTGCCGACGTCGCGCGTCTCGAGGAGCGCGAGGGTGTCGACGTCGCTGCGGATCAGCTCCGCGAACCGTCGCAGGATCTTCTTGCGCTCCCTGGGCTCCAGGCGCCGCCAGGGACCCGTCTCGAAGCTCGCGCGTGCCGCCTTGACGGCCGCATCAATGTCGGCGGCGCGGCCGCGCGCCACCTGGCAGATGATGCGCCCGTCGACGGGCGAGACGTCATCGAACACATCCCCGTCGAGCGCGGCGGCGAAGCGTCCGCCGATGAAAGCGCGTCCTTCGGGCTTCAGTCCGGCGGACAGACGCTCCCAGGCGGGGCGATCGCGCTCGAGGGCGGAGGTGCTCATGGGTGGAACGCCGATTCTCCCCGAGCGATGCCGTCGTCAAAGCCTAGAAAAGGAATAGCCCCATCGAAAAGAAGCATCGCCGGGCCGGCCTCAGGAGGGGCGGGAGCCGAGCAGCGTGCGCTCGAGCGCCTGCCGCCAGCCGGCCATCAGTGTGCGGCGGCGCGCGTCCGTCATGGCCGGGGAGAATGCTGCCGCCGGCTTCCAGGTGGCCGCCAGGGCATCCGGGCTCGACCACACGCCCGTCGCGAGACCGGCGAGGAAGGCGGCGCCGAGGGCTGTGGTCTCGAGCTCGGCGGGGCGCTCGACCCGGACCTCGAGGAGGTCGGCCAGGAACTGGCAGAACCAGTCGTTCGCCGCCATACCCCCGTCAACCCGCAATGTCTGCGTCGATTGCGCGCCGTCGCGTGCCATGGCGAGCGTGAGGTCGAGGGTCTGGAAGGCCACCGACTCGAGCGCCGCGCGCGCCAGATGTGCAGGCGTGGCATCGAGTGTCAGCCCGCAGATGAGGCCGCGGCTGCCTGGCGCCCAGTGGGGCGCGCCGAGCCCGACGAATGCCGGCACCAGGTACACGCCGTGGTCATCCGGCACGGTGGCGGCCAGCGCCGCAGTCTCGGCCGCCACCCGGATCACCTTGAGTCCGTCGCGCAGCCACTTGATGACGGCGCCGGCCACGAAGATCGAGCCCTCGAGCGCATAGGTGATGTGCCCCGCGAGCGAGTAGGCAGGGGTCGTCAGCAGCCCGTTGCGCGATGCGATGGGGGAGTCGCCGGTGTTGAGCACCAGGAAGCAGCCCGTGCCGTAGGTCGATTTCGCCATGCCGGGCGAGAGGCACGCCTGGCCGAAGAGCGCCGCCTGCTGGTCGCCGGCGATGCCGGCGATAGGAAGCGCCCGGCCGAAGAGATGCGGCTCGGTCGTGCCGAACTCGCCGCTGCTGTCACGCACCTCCGGCAGCACCGTGCGCGGCACGCGCAGCAGGTCAAGCAGCTCCTCGTCCCAGCAGCGTCGGTGAATGTCGAAGAGCAGCGTTCGTGAGGCGTTGGTGACGTCGGTGGCGTGCACGCGCCCGCCGGTGAGTCGCCACAGGAGGAAGGTATCGATGGTGCCGAAGGCCAGCTCGCCGCGCGCGGCGCGCTCCCGGGCCTTAGGGACGTGATCGAGAATCCAGGCGATCTTGGTGGCCGAGAAGTAGGGGTCGAGCACGAGCCCGGTGCGCTCGCGCACCAGCGGCTCGGCGCCCGCGGCCTTGAGCCGCGCGCACTCGGGGGCCGTGCGCCGGTCCTGCCAGACGATGGCGCGATGCACGGCGCGGCCGCTGTCGCGCTCCCAGACCACCGTGGTCTCGCGCTGATTGGTGATACCGAGCGCGGCGACGGCGCTGCTGTCGGCGCCGCTGCGCTCGATCGCCTCGCGCACCGTCGCGAGCGTGTCGCGCCAGATGTCCTCCGGGTCGTGCTCGACCCAGGCCGCCGCCGGGTAGTGCTGCGGGAGTTCGCGGCGCGCGAGCGCCACCACGCGGGCGCTCGCGTCGAAGGCGATGGTGCGCGTTGAGGTCGTGCCCTGATCGATGGCGAGAACCCGCTGCGTAGGTCCCATGGCCTCATTCTCACGCAAGACGACGGACCGCGTGCTTCGGTCGAGGGGGCGCCGCTTTCCGCCCGCAGGCAGGGGGTGGGCGCCGTGCTGTGATGCTTCTACGCAACAGGCGCCGTGTGCCGGTGCAGCACGGCGCTGCAGCCATATGGGGTGGTGTTTCGCTGCTTGCGCCGCTGACCGTGAGCGTCCGCGAAATCGGTTTTTGAGATACAGCTATCCGAATTCTAGACTTCTGGGTGTCACAAAGGTGTGGAAGGCTAGTGATCGGGAGGGACTAACGCGCTCGACGTTGCTCCGGTGTCCGGGGCGCGGGAGCGGCTTATTCATGCCCTGATGACGTATTTGTTCAAGCGCTTCCTGAGGCGAATGGTATAAACGTCACTTGGGGAGCCGCTTGGGATGGCGGGATGCGTTCGAGTGGGGAAATCACAACCAATTCTCGGGGGGAGCAACGCGATGAAGGTCAATCCGAAAATCTCTGCGGCCGTGGCGGCGATTTTGAGCGCGCCGACGATTGCGCTCGCTGCGCCCGCCGATCTGGACAATCCTGCCGATCAGCCCGCGACCGCTGCGCCCGAGAGTGGCGGACTCGCCGAAGTGGTCGTGACTGCGCAGCGCCGCACGGAGAACGTTCAGGACGTACCGATCACGATCCAGGCGATTACCGGCGCTCAGCTCAGTCAGCTGAACGTGAGTGGCTTCGACGACCTGATGAAGTACACGCCGAACGTCACGTATAGCGGCAACGGCCCCGGCACCGGCAACATCTTCATCCGCGGCCTCGGCGGCATCGGCTCGGGCAACCAGTCGCAGTCGACGACCGCGGCCTTCCCGAACGTCGCGCTCTACCTCGACGACCAGTCGATGACCTTCCCGGCGCGCAACAACGACGTCTATGTCGTCGACATGGAGCGCATCGAGGTGCTCGAGGGCCCGCAGGGAACCCTGTTCGGCGGCAGCGCCCAGGCCGGCATCATCCGCTACATCACCAACAAGCCGAACCTCACGGCGACCTCGGGCGAGTTCAACGCCGGTTACGGCGTCACGGCCGGCGGCGACCCCAACAGCAAGTTGACCGGCGTTCTCAACCTGCCGCTCATCGACGGCGTGTTCGGTCTGCGCATGGTGGTGTTCAACGAGCACCAGGGCGGCTACATCGACAATGTGGCCGGCACCATCTCCTTTGCGCCTGGCACTGTCCCTGCCTCGACCGGAGCCTCCGCCAACAACGCGGGCCTGCTCGGCAACAATCTCAACACCGTCGATACCCAGGGCTTCCGGCTGTCGGCGCTCTGGAAGATGAACGACAACTGGAATCTGCTGCTGCAGCAGAACTACCAGAACATGGATGCGCAGGGCTACTTCTATACCTATCCGGACGGGGACGGCACCGGGCAGCTGCAGAACTACCAGATCACGGCCTTCACGCCTGCCTGGAACAAGGACAAGTACGAGAGCACGTCCTGGACGCTGAACGGGCAGCTGCCGGGCAACGTGAGCTTGGTGTACACCGGCAGCTACATGTCGCGCAACATTGACGGGCAGCAGGATTACTCCAACTACATGCGCAGCGGCACGGGCTCCTATTACGCCTGTATCGGCCCGGGCGCCGCTTACTTCAACCCGTCGAACTTCCCGACCCTGGCAACCCACAAGCTGCAGTGCTATGCGCCGGTCGGCAGCTGGCGCGACGTCGTGCACAACACGCACCAGAGCCACGAGTTGCGCATCAGCACCGATCCGGAGCAGCGTATCCGCGCGATCGCCGGCCTGTACTGGGAGAAGTTCGTCATCGACGACGAGATGAACTTTAACTACCTGGGGATCCCGCAGTGCAATACCGCCGCCCAGGCGGCTGCGGGCGCCGCCGGGACCGGACCGGACTGTCTGTCCGCTGTCGGCCCGGTGCCGGGGAGCTTCGCGAGCGATCCGAGCCTGCGTACGAACATGAACAACGCATTCGGCGAGGACGCGCAGCGCGGCTACAAGCAGCGCGCGGTGTTCGCGTCCGTCGACTTCGACCTGATCCCGCACGTGCTGACACTCACCGGCGGCGGCCGCTACTTCCACTACGACGAGTTCGAGAACGGTTCGGAGTGGTACAGCGAGAGCACCAGCAGCGGCTACGTGCTGGATCATCTGAACGGCGTATGCCTGCAGAAGGGTCTGTGCGGCATCCCGATCAACCTGGAGAAGAGCGAGACGGGCACGCGCTGGAGAGGCAACCTCACCTGGCACATCACCCCGGACGTCATGGCCTACTACACGTTCTCGCAGGGGTTCCGTCCGGGCAGCTTCAACCGCACCAATTCCAGCGATGGCAATGTGTTTCTGGCGGCGGAGATTCCGGTGTGCGTCGGGACGACGGCGAGCGGGGCCAGCTGCAAGACCACCTACCAGTACGAGAAGCCGGCGGGCGTCAGCTCGGACAACCTGATCAACAACGAGGTGGGGTTCAAGAGCGAGTTCCTGGATCATCACCTGCTGGTCAACGTCTCGGCCTACTACATGAAGTGGGAGGACGAGCAGTTGTCACTCTTCGAGCCGGCGTTCTTCGGCAACACGACCTTCAACGTCCAGGGGCCGAACTTCACCATCAAGGGCTTCGAGATCCAGTTTGACGCAAAGATCACCGACGGGCTGAGCATCCAGGGATCGAGCTCGCTGAACTCCTCGACGCAGACCAATTCGCCCTGTCTCGAGTCGGTGGGAGTCGACCCGAACAACGGGAAGACGGCCAACAATCCGACGCCGGCGGGACAGTGCATCACGACGGACAAGGGAGTCGTGATCCCGAACGCGCTCGGCGCGCAGGGCACGTCGCCCGCGTTCTCGCCGCCGTGGATGTTCAACATCCGCGCGCGCTATGACTGGACCTCGGGCGACTACCGGCCGTTCGCATGGCTCGGTGCAAGCCACGTCGGTCCGATGACCAACGAGCCGCGCAACTTCCACTCCGGCAACGATCCGACGTACGCAGATCCGAATGGCACGGGTCCGGTCACGACGCTGCTGCTGTATGACATCCCGAGCTACACGACCTACGATGGCGCGATCGGTGTCGCCAAGGACAACTGGACGGTGCAGCTCATGGGCGCCAACCTGTCGAACGCCTACGGGCCGACCAACATCAGCTCCGGCCAGTTCATCAAGTCGGAGATCCCGTTGCGTCCGCGCACCCTCAACCTGCTGATGTCCTACAGGTTCTGAGGAATGGGCAGCCGGCTGCCTGCGGGGCCGGGTTGAGTAGAATGGAGGGTGGGCCCGCGTGGGTCCACCCTCTCTCTTTTTGAGCTTGATGAACGCCAGCGACGCCCGATCGGACAATGCCGCGGCGAGCACGGAGCTCGCACGCATCCATGGACTGCTGAAGGCCCACGACTTCGCCGCGGCCCTGACCGCGGCTGAGGCGTTGCTGGCGAGCGTTCCGGGGCAGCGCGATGCGCTGTTGTTCGCCGCGATCGCGCAGCGGTATCTGCGCCGGATCGCCGATGCCCTGGCCACGCTCGAGCGGCTGCAGCAGCATTACCCGCGTTACAGCCGGCTCTATGAGGAGCGTGGGCGTTGCTACGTCGAGTGGCGCCAGGCGCCGCAGGCGATCGAGGCGTTCCTCACGGCGGTGAACCTGAATCACGCCCTGCCGGGCAGCTGGAGCATGCTGGAAGGCCTCTACCGCATGACCGGGGAGGCGGACAATGCCGCGATGGCGGGCAGCCACGTGGCGACGCTGCGCAACATCCCGCCCGACATCGTCGCCGCCACCGGCTTCTTCATGGACGGCGACCTGGACGCTGCCGAGATGGTGATCCGGGCCTGGCTGCTCAAAAACGGCGATCACGTCGAGGGCATGCGGCTGCTGGCGCGCATCGGCATCGCCCGACGGGTGTTTGACGATGCGGAACTGTTGCTGGCGGCAGTCATCGAGCGGGCGCCCGACTATCGCGCCGCGCGCCAGGAGTACGCGAGCGTGCTGCTTGAGATGCACCGGCACGCCGAGGCGCGCCGCCACCTCGCGCAATTGCTCAAGGACGAGCCTGACAACCGCGCCCTGCGCGTGCTCGACGCCGCAGCGCTGGTGGGGCTCGGGGAGCACGAGCGGGCGATCGCGCTCTACGGCGAGCTGCTCACCGGCACGCCGGCGGATGCCGACGTGCACCTGTCGATCGCGCACGCGCAGAAGACGCTCGGGCGCTCGGCGGAGGCGATCGCCTCCTACCGCAGGGCGGCTGCGCTGCGGCCGGAGTTCGGCGATGCGTACTGGAGCCTCGCCAACCTCAAGACCTACCGTTTTCCCGACGCGGAGCTCGGACAGATCCGCGCGACGCTCGCGGCTCCCGCCACCGGCGCCGTCGATCGCTACCACCTGTGCTTTGCGCTCGCCAAGGCGCTTGAGGACCGCGGTGAGTACGCTGAGTCCTTTGAGTACTACGAACTCGGTAACCGCCTGAAGCACGCCGAGATCCGCTACCGTCCGTCGATCACCGAGAACAACACCCGCGAGCAGGTCAGGGTCTGCACCGCGGAGTTCTTCGCGAGCCGCACCGACTGGGGCGCCCCGGCGCCCGATCCGATCTTCATCGTCGGACTGCCACGCTCGGGCTCGACGCTGCTCGAGCAGATCCTGGCCTCGCACTCGCAGGTCGAGGGGACCCAGGAGCTGCCCAATGTGCAGCAGCTGGTGACGCTGCTGCGCGGCCGCGAGGCCGACGGGGTTGAATCACGCTACCCGCGCATCCTCGGGGAGTTGCGCGCGGCCGATGTACGCGGTCTCGGCGAGAAGTATCTGACGGATACCCGCGCTTACCGCACCGGCAAGCCCTTCTTCATCGATAAGAACCCCAACAACTTCCGCCATCTCGGCCTCGTGCACCTGATGCTGCCGAATGCCAGGATCATCGATGCGCGGCGTGAGCCGATGGCGTGCTGCTTCAGCAATCTCAAGCAGCTGTTCGCCAACGGGCAGGAGTTCACCTACGGGACCGAGGAGATCGCGCGCTATTACCGCACCTACCTCGAGCTGATGCGGCACTGGGAGCGGGCGCTGCCCCCGGGGCGGATCCTGCGCGTGCACCACGAGGACGTGGTGGACGATCTCGAGGGCAACGTGCGCCGCCTGCTGGATTTCCTCGGCCTGCCCTTCGAGGCGCAGTGCCTCGCGTTCCACGAGACGCAGCGCAGCGTGCGCACGGCGAGCTCGGAGCAGGTCCGTCAGGCGATCAACCGCGAAGGCCTCGAGCAGTGGCGGAACTTTGAGCCGTGGCTCGGTCCGCTCAAGGACGCCCTCGGCGATGCTCTGACCCGCTACCGCGAGCCCTGAACGTGACCGTGAAACCGGGTCGCAATGACCCGTGCCCGTGCGGCAGCGGCCGCAAGTACAAGCACTGCCACGGTGCCCCTGAGGGGGCCGCACCGCCCGCTCCCGAGGCAGTCCGCGAGCTTACCGAGCTCGTCACGATGCTGCACGCCGGAGCACTGGCGGTGGTCGAGAAGCGCTGCCGGACGCTTCTCGAGGCACGTCCCGCCGACGGCATGCTGTGGAAGATCCTGAGCGTTTCCCTGCTGCGGCAAGGGGGCGGGGCGGCGCTGCCGGCGCTGGAGCGGGCGGTCGAGCTCCTTGCGCAGGATGCGGAGGTGCACTTCAACCTCGGGATCGCGCTCGCCGAGGCCGGCAGGCGGGATGAGGCGGTGGCGAGCTACCGGCAGGCGCTTGCCCTTAATCCGGCAAGCGTCGAGACGCTCAACGGCCTCGGCAACGTGTTGCGCGAGCTCGGCGAGCGCCGCGAGGCGCTCGCCCTCTATCAGCGCGCCCTGGCGCTCGATCCGCGCCGTGCCGACAGCGAGTGCAACCTCGGCACGGCGCTGTTCGAGTTGCGCCGCATCGCCGAGGCCGAGGAGTGCTTCCGCCGCGCGGTGGTGCTTAAGCCCGATTACCCTCAGGCGCAGCTTGGCCTCGCGGCGGTGCTGCGGGTACAGGGCCGGACCGCTGAGGCAGAGAGTTGCTGCCGCGCGGCACTCGCGGCCGAGCCGCGCTCCGCGGCCGCCGTATCCCTCCTCGGGGAGCTGCACGCGGACCGCGGACGGTTCGAGGAGGCGCAGCAAGACTTCGAGCGGGCCATCGCCGCCGACCCGAGCTTCCCGACTGCGTATTGCGGCATCGCGCAGCACCGCCGGATGACCCGCGCGGACACTGGCTGGCGCACGGGCGTCGAAGCGCTGCTCGCGAAGCCGGTGCCGCTCACTCACCGGATGAGTCTGCGTTACGCGCTCGGCAAGTACTTCGACGACACCGGGGAGTACGATGCCGCCTTCGACAATTACCGCGAGGCCAACGAGCTCAGTAGGCGCTTCGGCACGAGCTACGACCGCTCGAGGCTCACTGAGCGCATCGACCGCATCATCGCGGGCTGCGATGCAGCCTTCGTGCGCGAGAGCCATCCCGGCGCCGCTCAGTCCGAGCTGCCGGTTTTCGTCGTCGGCATGCCGCGTTCCGGGACCTCACTCACCGAGCAGATCCTGGCCTCGCACCCGGAGGTGTTTGGCGCCGGCGAGGTACGGTTCTGGGATGACGCCTACACGGCCCTCGAGCGCGCGGCCGCGCCGGAGCGCGCTGCTGCTGTGCCGCCCGAGCTGGCGCGGGACTATCTGGCGCGTGTTGCGGGAGTCTCTCGCGGACGGCAGCGGGTCATCGATAAGATGCCCGCCAACTTCCTCTACCTCGGGCTGATTCATGCGGCCTTGCCGCGGGCGCGCATCCTTCACATGCAGCGCCACCCGCTCGATACCTGCCTGTCGATCTACTTCCAGAATTTCTTCAACATGGGCCCGTACGCCAATGACTTCGGCAACCTCGCGCACTACTACGAGGAGTACCTGCGCGTCATGGCGCACTGGCGCGCCGTCCTGCCCGCCACGGCGCTGCTCGCGGTTCCCTACGAGGCCCTGATTGCCGACCAGGAGGGCTGGTCACGGCGCATGGTGGAGTTCATCGGTCTTGACTGGGACCCCAGGTGTCTCGACTTTCATCGCACGGAGCGCGTCGTCATCACCGCGAGTCGCTGGCAGGTGCGCCAGAAGATTCACGGCGGTTCCGCCGGGCGCTGGCGCCACTACGAGAAGCATCTGCGGCCGCTTAAGTATCTGACGGAGCTGGCGCCGCGCCCCTGACTCTCGCTCAGGCGATGCGCGTGGCGCGCAGGCGATCCTCATCGGGCGCATAGCCCATGCCCGGCGCCTCGCTCAAGGTGATCCACCCTTGCGCATCCACCTCGAGCGGCTCGGTCATCGCAAAGTCGCGCCGCTCGAGACTCCATTCCGGTGGGTCGAACGGATACTCGAGGAACGGCGGGACGGCGACACCCGCCGCCAGGTGGGCATTGGCGGTCACGCCCAATCCGTTGGTCCACGTGTGCGGGGTGAAGGTGAGGTGATGCTCCTCGGCCATGAGGGCGATGCGCCGCAAGCCGGTGATGCCGCCGGCGAGCGCGGCGTCCGGCTGCAGCACATCGAGGCAGCCGCCGCAGATGAGATCGCGCAGCTCGTGCAGCTGTCGGGTCATCTCGCCGCCGGCGATGCGCACTGCGGTCGCCGCGCGCAGCGCCTTGAGTCCGGCATGGTCGGCGCCGTGCAGCGGCTCCTCCATCCAGTAGACGTTCAGCCTCTCGAGCTCGCGTGCCACGGCGAGCGCGTCCTTCAAGGTCCAGGGGGTCTCGGTGTCCCACGGCAGCCGCCAGCCCTGATTGCAGTCGACCATGAGCTCGAGCCGGTCGCCGATGCGCGCGCGCACCGCCTCCAGCGCGCGGATGTCCTCGCGCCAGTCGCCGCGGCGAAAGCGCAGCTTGAGCGCCGCGAAGCCGTGCGCCAGGTAGCGCTCGGCAGCATCCGCCTGCGCCTTGGGCTCGCGCAGCGTGCCCGAGGAGGCGTAGGTCCGCACCCGCTGCGAGCGCCCACCGAGCAGCTTCCAGCAGGGTGCGCCGAGGATCTTGCCGGCGAGGTCCCACAATGCCAGATCGAGCGGCCAGCAGCGTCCATTGTGAAAGTCGATGTTGACGAGCACCCGGTGATGGCGCTCGAGCGCGAGCGGGTCGCGGCCGACGAACAGATCTTCGTGGCCCTCGAAGCCGAGCATGCGATCGCCCGAGCCGACGCCCGTGAGGCCGGTGTCGGTGGTGACGCGCACGATCGTGGCGTCGAAATGAGTACGCGGCCGACTGTCCCAGCTGGCATGGAAGGCCGGCGTGAGCTTCAGGCGGTGATGGCTGATCGCGATCGAGGCGATCTTGTGGGGCGATGCGGCCGGGAGCGAGGGGGCGGGCTGCGCGCTCACGGTCCTGCTACGACTGCGCGCTGCGGCTGCGGCGCAGCAGCGTCAGAGCGAGCAGCGCCGAGGCCGTCATGAGGAACAGGCTGACGGCGTTCAACACCGGGGTCGCGCCCTCGCGCATGCGGCCGTACATCATGATGGTGAGCGGCGCATCGGAGCCCACCAGCATGAGGGTGGTGTTGAAGTTCTCGAACGACATGAGGAACGCGATCGCGGCCGAGCCGAGCAGCGCCGGGCGCAGGTACGGGAGCGTAATGTTCCACAGCACCGCAGGCTGCGAGGCGCCGAGGTTGAGCGCCGCGTCCTCGAGACTGCGATCGAAGCGCTTCAGGCGCGCGCTGATGGTGAGGGTTGCGATCGCGACGATGTAGGAGAACTGGCCGGCCACCACCAGCGGCAGCCCGGGGCGCAGGAAGTCGGCCTCGAAACCGAACAGCGTCGAGCACAGCTCGGCGAGCCGGCTGGCGAACGCCAGGATCGAGATGCCGAGAATCACGCCGGGGATGACGAGCGGTATCAGCATCAGCATCGACAGCAGTCCCTTGCCGGCGAACTGCGCGCGTTCCATGAGGAAGGCGTTTGCGGTGCCGACGCAGACCGACAGGCCCGTCACCCACAGTGCCACGACGCAGCTGGTCCAGATGCTCCCCAGGAGCTCGGTATCGCGGAACAGCCCGACGCGGCCCTTGGCCTCGTTGCCTAAGAACCAATCGAGCGTGAACCCATGCCAGGGAGGGGCGGGGTAGTCGGCGTTGTTGAAGGCGAACGCCGCCACCACCGCGAGCGGCAGGAAGAGGAACACAAGGAAGGCCACGACGTACAAAAGCGTCGCGGCGCGCAGCCAGGCGGGGCGTGGCAGGCTCGGTATCACACGCGCCTCATGACATCGCCGAAGCGCTGACCCGAAAGCTTGAGTCCCAGCCACACCATGGCCGTCGACAGGGCGAGCAGCAGGAAGCCGAACGCCGCTCCCTGCTCCCAATTGAAGCGGGTGATGAACTGGTTATAGATCTGCTCGGTGAACCACAGCGAGTTCTTGCCGCCGAGCAGCGTCGGGGTGAGGTAGTTGCCGAGTGCCAGCATGAACACCACGATGCAGCCGGCCGTGATGCCGGGAGCGGCGTGCGGGATGATGATGGTGCGCAGGATCGCCGAGCCTTTCGCGCCGAGATCGTAGGCGGCCTCGATGAGTGAGTTGTCGAGGCTCTCGAGGCTGCCGACCAGCGGCACCACCATGAATAGGAGCGAGGTGTAGACGAGGCCCACCAGAATCGTGGCGTCGTGGTAGAGGAGCTCTACCGGCTGCGCGGTGATCCCGAGGTGGGTGAGGATCGCCGGCAGCACACCCGACTCGCGCAGCAGGATCATCCAGCCGAGCGTGCGCACCGTCTCGCTCACCCAGAAGGGAATCAGGCACACGACGAACAGCAGCGCGCTCGTGCGTCCGCGTGCCAGCTTGGCGATGATCCAGGCGATCGGAAAGGCGATGAGGAGCGTGAGGGCGGTGGCGAGCGCCGCCATGAACGCGGTGCGCACGAACACATGCCAGTAGAGCGGCTCGCCGAAGAAGCTGCGGTACTGGGCCAGGCTCGGAGCGTATTGCTGCGGCGCTACGCGCTCGCGAAACGACAGCACGGCGAGGTCGGCGTGCGGCAGGATGATGAGCAGCGTCAGCCACAGCAGCGCCGGGGCCAAGAGTAGCGCGAGCACCAGCCGCCGCTGCCAGCTCGCTCCTGCCGCCCCCGTTGCCATGCGGGTGCGCCTCAGTGTCCTGCCGCGGGGAAGCACATCGCCCGCTGCGGATCGAAGCTGAAGCAGATGCGCTGTCCGGGCACAAGATCCGCGAACGCGCCGGTCTGCGGCAGCGCGATGCGCAGCTCCAGGCGGCTCGCGTGCTCGCGCAGCAGCACGGTCGAGTTCGCGCCATCGAACAGCATGTCGGTCACTTCGCCCTCATGGGGGGGCTGACCGGGGGGCACCTCGGCGGCCGTGCGGGCGAGGGTCATGGATTCCGGGCGGATGAACGCCTCGACCGCCGCTCCGACGGACAGCGGGGCGCTGGCGCTGGCGCGGGCGCGCACCTGCCAGCCGCCGCTCGCCGTGATTGCGACGAGCGGGCCATCGGCGCTCTGCATCGTGCCACTGATGCGGTTGTTGGCGCCGACGAAGCCGGCGACGAATGCACTCGTCGGGCCGTAGTAGAGCTGCTGCGGCGTGCCGAGCTGCTCGAAGCGACCGTGGTTCATGACGCCGACGTGATCGGACAGCACCAGTGCCTCGGACTGGTCGTGGGTGATGTAGACGAAGGTGGTGCCGAAGGCGCTCTGCAGCTGCTTCAACTCGACCTTCATGTGCTCGCGGAGCTTGAGGTCCAGTGCGCCGAGTGGCTCATCGAGCAGCAGCAGGGTCGGCTCGAGCACCATGCTGCGCGCGATGGCGACGCGCTGGCGCTGCCCGCCCGAGAGCTGCTCGATGCGCTTTGGCGCCGCGCCGGAAAGGCCGACGCGCTCGAGCATCGCGGCGGCGCGCCGCTCGCGCTCGGCGCGT
Source organism: Steroidobacteraceae bacterium (assembly GCA_035568235.1). Lineage (GTDB taxonomy): Bacteria > Pseudomonadota > Gammaproteobacteria > Steroidobacterales > Steroidobacteraceae > 13-2-20CM-66-19. The sequence goes on from DATMOK010000023.1 coordinate 129,990, forward strand.
GCGACACCGCGCCGGGCGAGTCCAAAGGCAACGTTCTCGCCGACCGACATCATCGGGAAGAGCGCGAGGTGCTGGAACACCATGTTCACCGGCCGCCGGTTGGGCGCGACGTTTGCCATGTCGCGGCCGCCGATGACGATGCTGCCGCGGTCGGGCTGCAGGAACCCGGCGATCATGCGCAGCAGCGTGGTCTTGCCGCAGCCGGAGGGGCCGAGAATCGAGAAGAAGCTGCCGCGCGCGACGTTGAAGCTGACTTCGTTCACCGCCACATGGGCGCCGAACTGCTTGCTGACGGCCCGCACCTCGAGGTCCGGTGCGCTCGCCGGAGCGGAGCCAGCCGGTGCGCTCAATCGGCCGCCTTCACCCGGTCGAGGACTTCGCCCTCGATCTCTTCGAGGCCCGGCGGGATGGCCGGATACCACTTGATGTTCTTGAGCCCATCGGGAAAGGTCTCGGCGAACTGCGCCCGCAGGCGCGGATCCATGAGTGCATCCGCACCCTTGGAGGCGGTGAAGTTACCGATCGATTTGGCAACCAGTGCGGCGATCTGCGGGCGCATGACGAAGTTCATCCAGGCGTAGGCGCCCGCCTCGTTGCGGCCGCGGGCCGGCAGCGCGAACGTGTCCATCCAGGCGATCGCCCCCGAGCGCGGATTGATGAACTTGATGGCGGGGTTGTCGCGATTCAGCAGCCAGCCGCCCGAGTCCCACATCATGGCCGCCCAGATCTCCCCGGAGCGCACGCCGTTCAGCAGCTGGTCCTTGTTGTCGTAGAAGAAGCGGAAGTTCGCCTTGCAGGCGGCGAGTGTCTTGCCCACCTGCTGCATGAGCGCGGTGTAGGCCTTGGTATCGTGATACAGCGCGAACGGATCGTGTCCGGAGGCAAGCGCGAACGCCATCAGCGTCGGGCGCTTGAGGCGCACCGCGGTGCGGCCCTTGAGCTCCGGCCGGCACAGGTCCGTGTAATCGGCGATCTTGGTGCGGGCCGAGTTGTAGATGAGGCCCTCGGTCCCCCACACGTAGGGCAGCGCATAAAGCTTACCGTCGACGGTGGCGTTCCTGCGCACGGCCTCAACCAGCTCGGGGATGAACTCATCGAGCTTGACCTTGGTGGTGTCGAGCGGCTTGTAGATCTGAAATTCCTGCTGCGCCCCGAAGATGCGGTCCTGGGAGGGCTGCGCGAGGTCAAAGCCGGCACCGCCGGTGGCGCGCAGCTTCGAGATCATCTCCTCGTTGTTGGAGAGTGTGACCTGCACCTCGATGCCGGTCTCCTTCTTGAACTGCGCGATGACGTCCGCCGGCACGTAGCTCGCCCAGCTGATGATGCGCAGCACCTTGGAGTCGTCGGCGCGTGCGCCGGGGGTGAGGACCAGCACCGCCAGGGCGGCGAGCGCGGCCGGCGCGCCGCGCGCGCGTGTGGTACGTCGACCTGAGCTTGAGATCATCGGCGCTGCGCCCCCGGACCGATTGCGTCGCGTTGACAGGAAAGTTTTTTGCGAGCTAGTCTGACGAAGCGTTGAGACACCCGGGAATATAACATCGCCCCTTCCGCTTGTCGTGTGAGCGGCGCGCGCCGGAGCGCAGCGTGACGCCCGAGGTGCATGGGCATCGAGGCGCGCGCGGCCTGTGGCCGGAGAATACGCTCGCGGGCTTTGCCCGCACGCTCACCCTCGGCGTCAGCGCCCTCGAGCTCGACTGCGCGGTAACCCGCGACGGCCTCGTGGTCGTGACTCACGATCCGGAGCTGAACCCCGATCTGACGCGCGACGCGCACGGACGCTTTCTCACCGCGCCGGGGCCACGGGTCGTCGGCCTCAGCTATGCGCAGCTTCAGTCCTACGACGTCGGACGCCTGAAGCCCGGCAGCGATTACGCGGCACGCTTCCCGGCGCAGCAGCCCATCGACGGGCAGCGTATCCCACGCCTGCGCGATGTGCTGACGCTGGTGCGCACCCGCGGCGGCGGGCGCGTGCGCCTCGACATCGAGGTCAAAACCTTCCCCGAGAGATCGCAGCTCGCTGCAGCGCCGGAGCTGTTCGCTGCGGCCCTGCAGGCCGACTTCGAGGCCACGGGCACCGCCGCCATGGTGTCCGTGATGGCCTTCGATTGGGGGGTGCTCGCGGCGGTGCGGCAGCGCATGCCGACCCTCTCAACCGTAGCGCTGACCGAACAGCAGGCGGGAGAGGACACGGTACGGATCGGTGCGCCCGCGGCCTCGCCCTGGCTCGGCGGACTCGATCCGCGCAGCTTCGGGAACTCGGTCGTGCGTCTGGTCAAGGCGACGGGAGCCACGACCTGGGGACCGGACTTCAGGGATCTCGACGCCGCGCGCGTTGCCGAGGCGCACGCGCTGGGCCTGCGCGTGGTTCCCTGGACCGTGAATGCGGAAGCGGACATGCAGCGCATGCTCGAGCTCGGTGTCGACGGCATGACGAGCGACCGGCCCGACCTGCTGCGCGCCTTTCTCGCCCGCCGGGGCTTGAGTCTGCCGGCGCCGATCGCCGAGACTGCATGACATGAGTCTTGCGCGCGTGCTGATCATCGACGGCAACCGGGCGGCGATCCGCGAGCGGCAGGTCGCCGCCGGCGGCCGGCCCTCGGGGGAGGGCTACGCCGAGACCCTTAAGGCGCTCGGCCCGGTGCGCTGCGACATCGCGCGTCCGGCGGACGGCGAGGTGCAGTTCGCGGATGCCGGCGGACTCAGCGCCTACGACGGGGTGGCGATCACGGGCTCGGCGCTCAATCTCTACGAGGGCGGTGCGCACATCGAGCGGCAGATCGAGCTGGCGCGCGCGACCTTCGCTGCGGGCGTGCCGTTCTTCGGCAGCTGCTGGGGGCTGCAGGTGGCGGTGGCAGCCGCGGGCGGGCGCGTGCGCCCCAACCCGCGCGGCCGGGAGTTCGGTTTCGGGCGCCGCATCGAGCTCTCCGAGGCGGGACGGGCGCACGCGATGTTCGCCGGCAAGCCGCACGTGTTCGAGGCGATCACCGTGCACCGCGACGACATCACCGAGCTGCCCGCCGGTGCGTGCGTGCTGGCGGAGAACGAGATGGGTGTGCAGGCGCTCGAGCTGCGCCACGGGCGCGGCACGTTCTGGGGCGTGCAGTACCACCCGGAGTACAGCTTCGGCGAGATCGCGGCAACCGCCTTGCGTTACGGCACGACGCTCGTCGAAGAGGGGCTGTTCGCGACGCCGGCTGAGCTCGAGGCGTACGTCGGCGAGCTGCGTGCGCTGATGCGCGATCCGCACGACCGGCGCCTCACCTGGAAGCATGGGCTCGGGCCTGCGCTGCAGGAAGAGTCGGTGAAACTGGCGGAGCTGCGTAACTGGCTCGAGGGTCAGGTGCTCCCCTACGCCCGGCGGCGCTCGTCGTGAGCTTCGCCGAGCACGCCAGCTGCGCCGCGGCGCTGTCGCTCGCCGAGCAGCTGGCGGATGCCGCGCGACTCATCGCGGCGCGCCGCTTCCGTACCCCCGTCCCCGTGATGCACAAGGGTGACGGCAGTCCGGTGACCGCGGTCGACAAGGACATCGAGACGGAGATGCGCGGCATGATCCGCCTCGCCTTTCCGGAGCACGGCATCCGCGGCGAGGAGTTCGCCGCCGAGGGCGACGGGGAGTTCACCTGGGTGCTCGATCCGATCGACGGCACCAAGAGCTTCATCACCGGCTTTCCGCTCTTCGGTACGCTGATCGCGCTCTGCCACCGCGAACGCCCGGTGCTCGGCGTCGTCGAGGCGCCGGCGCTCGCTGAGCGCTGGGTGGGCTGTGAGGGGCGAGGCACACTATTTAATGGCGCCGCGGCACGCGTGCGCGACTGTCGCGAGATCGGCGCTGCGGTCGTCTACACGACGACCACCGAGACCTATAGCGCCGGCGAGCGCCAGCGCTTCGAGTCGCTCACGCAGCGCGCGGCGCTGCGCCGCTATGGCGGCGACTGCTATCTCTACGGGATGCTCGCGAGCGGGCACTGCGACCTGGTGATCGAGGTGCAGCTGAAGCCCCACGATTACATGGCGGTCGTGCCGGTCGTGGAGGGCGCGGGCGGCCGGATCAGCGACTGGCGCGGTGCGCCGCTCGACATGAAGAGCGACGGCCGCGTGGTGGCGGCCGCCACAGAGGCGCTGTGGCGTCAAGCGGTCGCGGAGCTGGGCAGCACCTAGGCGCCGAGCTCTCCTTTGACGGCGGCGCGGAAGATGCGCGCGTAGGCGGTGGCATCGGCCGGCTGCGGGTTGCCGCCCGCCGACGGATCGAGCGCGGCCTCGCGGCCGATGAGCTCGGCGCTCTTCTCCGGCACGCCGAGGTCGGCGAGCGTGTGCGGGATGTTGAGCCGCTCGCGAAAGCCGAGCACCCAGTCGAACACCGCCTGGAAAGGCTCACCCGGCAGATCGAGGGCGCGCGCGATGACCGCCAGCTGCGCACCCGTCGCCGGGCGGTTGTAGACCATCACGTACGGCAGCAGTACCGCGTTGGTGAGCCCGTGATGGGTGTTGAAATTCGCGCCTACAGGGTGCGCGATGGCGTGCACGCCGCCCAAGCCCTTCTGGAATGCCGTCGCGCCCATGCTGGCGGCCGCCAGCATGCGCGAGCGCGCTTCGAGGTCCGTGGGTTGCTCGCAGGCCCGCGGCAGGTAGGTCTGGATGAGCCGCATGCCCTCGAGCGCAATGCCGTCGGCGAGCGGGTGAAAGCCCGGCGCGCAGTAGGCCTCGAAGCAGTGTACGAAGGCATCCATGCCGGTCGCGGCGGTGATCGATGGCGGCAGGCCCACGGTGAGCTCGGGATCGGAGATCACGACACCGGGCATCATCTGCGGATGGAAGATGATCTTCTTCTGATGCGTCGCTTCGTTGACGACCACTCCGGCACGGCCGACCTCCGAGCCCGTGCCGGCGGTGGTGGGAATGGCGACCACCGGGGCGATGCCGCGCACATCGGCGCGCGTCCACCAGTCCCCCACGTCCTCGAAATCCCACAGCGGCCGCGTCTGGCCGGACATGAAGGCGATCACCTTACCGGCATCGAGCGCCGAGCCGCCGCCGATCGCGATCACGCCGTCGTGGCCGCCGCTGCGATAGGCATCGAGGCCGGCCTCGATGTTGGCGCCGACCGGATTGCCGCGTACGCGGGCGAAGAGCGCCGCGCCGGGGACGAGGGCCAGGGCACGCCGCACCATCGGCGCCTCGCGCAGGCCCTCATCGGTCACCAGCAGCGCTCGGCGCATGCCGAGCCTGGCGCACGCCGCCGGCAGCTCGGCGAGGCGGCCGGGACCTGCCCAGACAGTGGTCGGATAGTTCCAGTTGGCTTTCAGGATCGCGCTCACGTCGTCACCCGTAGATGAAAGGACTTGGGCCGGGTCAGGTGCTCGTATCCGACCACCGACAGCGTACAGCCGCGCCCTGAGTCTTTGACGCCCACCCAGGCAAGCGCGGGATCGAGATAGTCGCAGCGGTTCATGAAGAACGTGCCGGTGTGAACCTGCGCTCCGAGGCGCTCGGCGGCCGCCGCATCGCTGGTCCAAACGGCGGCGGTGAGGCCGAAGGCGCTGTCGTTCATGTGGTTCACCGCCTCGGCATCCGAGCGCACCCGCATGACGCCGGCCACGGGGCCGAAGATCTCCTCGCGCATGACCGCCGATGCGGGCGGCGCATCGAGCAGCAGCTGCGGGGCGAGGTAGGGCGTTCCCGCCTTGCTGCGCGCGAACTCGCGCTCCTCGATCGCCGGCCGCGCACCGGCCGCCACCGCGGCGCGGGTCTGGGCACGCACCGCATCGGCGGCCGCGGTGCGCACCACCGGGCCGAGCGTGGTCTCGGGGTCGAGCGGATCGCCGAGCCGGTATTGGCGGATGAGCTCGACCGCGCCGCGCACGAACGGCTCGTAGAGGCTCTCGTGCACGTAGATCCGCTGTAGCCCGCAGCAGGACTGTCCGGAGTTGAAGTAGGCGCCATCGACGATGTTCTCGATCGCGTGGCCCAAGTTGGCGTCGTGGCGCACGTACACCGGGTCGCAGCCGCCGAGCTCGAGGCCGACGCCGATGAAGCGCTCGGCGGCGATGCGCTGCACGGCGTGACCGCCGGCCACCGAGCCCGTGAAGGCGACGAAGTCGATGCGCGGATCGCGGATCACCCGCTCGGTATCCTCATGCGAGAGATGCAGCACCTGGAAGAGTCCCGCCGGCAGTCCCGCGGCCGCGAAACACGCGGCGAACACTTCCGCGCACAGCGGCGTCTGCGCCGAGTGCTTGAGCAGCACGGCATTACCGGCCATGAGAGCGGGTACGACGCTATTCACCGCGATGAGATACGGATAGTTCCAGGCGGCGACGGTGAACACGACGCCGAGCGGCTCGCGGCGGATGAAGCGGCGGAATCCGGGCTTGGGTCCCGCGTCGAGGTCGGCGAGCGCGTCCGCGGCGGCGGCGGTCATGTGGCGCGCCCGCTCCAGCGTCCCGCGCACCTCGTTGGGGCCGTAGCGGATCGGGCGGCCCATCTGCCACGCGAGCCCGGTCGCAATCTCCGTGCCGCGCTTCTCAAACTCCAGGCAGAAGCGCTCCATCAGCGCCGCGCGCTCGGCGATCGGGCGGCTGCGCCATGCCGGCTGCGCGGCGCGCGAGCGCTGCAGCGCCGCGTCGATCTCGGCGGCGCTCGCCGGCGTGCGTTCGGCGTAGACGCGGCCGTCGACCGGAGAGAGGGTCTTGAGCGTCATTAAATGATCTCGAAGTAGCGCTGCAGCTCCCAGTCGGTGACCGCGCGGCGGAATTCGCGCTCCTCCCATTCGCGGCTGGCGGCAAAGTGCTCGACGAACTCAGCTCCAAACAGCTCCTTCGCGGCCGCGGAGGCCGCGAGCCGTCCGGCCGCCTCGGTGAGCGTGCGCGGCAGATCACGGGCCGCGGGGAGCTTACGGTCGTAGGCGTTGCCGACGATCGGCTCGTCGGGCTCGATCTTGTGCTCGATGCCCCATAACCCCGAGCCGATGGCGACCGCGAGCGCCAGGTACGGGTTGATGTCGGCGGCGGCGATGCGGTACTCGACCCGCTGACTCTTTGGTCCCCCCTGGATGACGCGCAGCGCGCAGGTGCGGTTCTCGACGCCCCAGGTGGCATTAGTCGGCGCCCAGTAGCCCGGCACGAGGCGCGAGTAGCTGTTGACGGTGGATGCGACCATGGCGAGAAGCTCGGGCATCAGGGCCTGCTGGCCGCCGACGAACCAGCGCATCTCGCGCGACATCGTGTGCGCAGCGGCGGCGTCGTGGAACACCGATGAGCCGTCCTTGCGAGCGAGCGAGACGTGCAGGTGGCCGCTCTGCCCCGGCAGCTGCTGCGACCATTTCGCCATGAAGGTCGCCATCAGGCCGCGACGTTGGGCCAGCACCTTGACGAAGGTCTTAAAGAGCGCGGCGCGATCGGCGGCCTCGAGCGCCTCGGCGTAGTGCAGCGCCGCCTCGAGCACGCCTGGGCCGGTCTCGGTATGCAGCCCCTCGATCGGCATGCGCATGTCATCGGCGAGCTTCAAGAGCTCCCGGTAGAGCTCGGCGTGCACCGAGCTGCGCAGCACCGAGTAGCCGAAGTAGCCGGGTGTCAGGTTGATGAGATCGCGGTAGTGCTTCTCGCGCACGCTCGCGGGCGTCTCGCGGAATACGAAGAACTCGTACTCCGCGGCGGCGGTGGCGGCGTAGCCGAGGCCTGCGGCGCGCGCGAGCACGCGGCGCAGCGTCGCGCGCGGGCATACCGCTTCCGCCTTGCCGGCGAACTCGCCGAGGAACAGCAGCATGTCGCCCTCGAAAGGCAGCGCGCGGCAGGTCTCGGGCAGCAGGCGTACCGGCGCATCCGGGAAGGCGGTGTGCCAGCCGGTGAAGCGGACGTTGTCGTACTGCTGATCGTTCGAGTCCCACCCCAGCACGACGTCGCAGAAGCCCATGCCCTGCTCGAGCGCGCCGAGGAACTTGGCGCGCTCGAGGTACTTGCCGCGCAGGATGCCGTCGTTGTCGAACACGCCGATCTTGACGTGGGTGAGACCCCGTTCCTCGACGATGGCCCGCGCCTGTGCGGCGCTGCGCACTTCTTCTGGCTGCATGCGCAATTCGCTCCTAAGCGGCTCGCCCGGATGCCGGCGGCGGCGGCCGTATTCGTTGTGAGGGGCTCATTGTGGCCGATCGACCGTCAATCCGACAGGAGGCTCGTCCTGTGCACTGCCGCCTCGAGCCACTGCGGATTCACCTCGACACCCCAGCCCGGGGAGGAGGGGATTGTGACCTGACCGTCCTCGACGCGGAACGGATCGGTGGCGAACAGGCCGCGCTCCCAGGGGTAGTAATCCTCAGCCTCGATGGACAGCTCGAGGTACTTGCCGCCATTGCCGATCGCGCCGAGCAGGTGCATGGTGCACAGAGTCACCAGCGAGCGGTTGGCGCTGTGCGGGGTCACCGGCAGGCCCGCCGCCGCCGCCATCGCCACGACCTTCAGCGTCCGCGAGATGCCGCCCATGTACATGACGTCGGGCTGCACGATGTCGACCGCCCGCATGGCGATCATGCGCTCCCAGGTGCCGAGGTCGCAGTCCTGCTCGCCGCCGGTAACATCGAGGCTGAGCGCATCGGTGACGCTCTTGGTCTCCGCGAGCTTCCAGTAGGGGCAGGGCTCCTCGTAGTGGCTCACGCCCTGCGCCTCGAGCAGCCGCCCGACCTCGATCGCGCGGCGCGGCGAGAAGCCGCTGTTGGCATCGACCAGTTTCGCCACCCCGTCACCGAGTGCGCGCGCCACCTGCGGCACGATCGCCTCGGTGCGCCCCGGCCATTCATCGACGTCGTGGCCGCACTCGGCGCCGACCCGCCACTTGAAGGCATCGAAGCCGCGCGCATCGCGCAGCCGCAGGAAGCGCTCGGCCTCCTGCTCCGGGGTGATGTCGCGGCGCATGGAGGAGGCATAGGCGCGCAGCCGTTTCGGCGTTCCGCCGAGCAGCTCGACCACCGGCTTGCCTTCGAGCTTGCCGCGCAGGTCCCAGAGCGCCGTATCGAGCCCGGCGAGCGCGCGGCAGCGGTAGCTGCCCGGAAACTTGTGCTCGCGCTCCTCGATGCGCTCGATGAGTGCCTCGATGTCGACGACGTCGGCGCCGAGCGCCCAGGGGGCGACCTGGCGATGGAAGATGGCGGCCGTGATGTCGGCGTTATACGTCGACGTCTGACCCCAGCCGACCGCGCCCGAGTCGGTAGTGAGGCGCACGAAGCAGACGTACTGGTTGGTGAAGGTCTCGAGGCTCGCGATCTTCATGGGGTAACCGTCACTGGCTGAGCCGCCGGTTTCATGATGAGCAGGAAAAGGTAGGCCGCACCGAGGGCGGCGAACGCGCTCACCGCGGCCAGCGCGACGAACATGCCACCCCAGCCGAAGCGTACCGCCAGCCAGGCCATGAGGCTTCCCGCCGCGACGCCGCCAATGTAGCCGGTGCCATCGACCAGGCCCGAGGCCACCGCGCCTGCCTGCTTGCCGCCGAAATCGAGGGCGAACGCCCCCGGAAGGAAGGAATAAGGTCCGAGCAGGCAGAAGGCCACGACGCCGATCATCACCACCGGCAGCACCGTGCCGGGCGCGCCCGGGCGCAGCTGCGTGAGCACCAGCAGCGCGCCGGCGGTTGCGGCCAGGCCGAGGAGCAGCAGCAGGGCGCGACAATTGTGCCCGAGCCGATCACTTGCCCAGCCGGCGAGCAGCACCGAGACCGCGCCGACTCCGGGAAACACCGCGGACATCTTGGCGGCTGAACTTGCGCTGATGTGGAGGAAGTCGTGGAAATAGGTTGGCGTCCAGGTGTTGAAGGTCTCGCGCACCATGGTGGTGGCGAAGCCGAGCAGACACACCATGAGGAAGGCGCGGCTGCGCAGCAGCGGCAGCACCAGCGTCAGGTAGCTCTGCGGCCGACCCTGCGTGGCGAACACATTGTGCGGATTGGCGACTGCCTCCGGGAAGCCCTGGTCGGTGCACGACTCGCGCAACAGCAGCAGATTGAGCACAAACATGGCGCCGGCGACCGCCGCGCCGAATACGAACAACCCGCGCCAGGAGACGCCGTGCTCGAGCAGCACGCCCATGGTCGGCCGCGCGACCGCATCGCCCACGAGATAGCTGCAGGTGAGGAACGCCGCCACGGTGCCGTAGCGCGAGTAGTGGAACCACTTGGAGGACACCTTGACCAGCGCCGACCAGCCGATCGACTGGCTGAGACGATTGCCGATCCAGGCCAGCGTGAAGAACGGCAACGTCCCGCTGGCCGCGAACAGCAGCGTGAACACCGTGGCGCCGCCGGTGGCGATCAGCAGATTGCGCTTGCCGCCCCAGTAGTCGCCGAGACTGGTGAGGAACCACTTGCCGAGCGCGTACACGAACACGCCCGCAGATCCGACCGTACCGATGGCGAGCAGCGCCTCATCATGGCTCATGCCGCGGGTGCCGAGCTCCTCGATCAGCAGCGGCGTCGCCACCGGGAGATTGGCGCGGCAGAAATAGCAGGACGCGTAGCCGAGGAACAACAACAGCACTGTGCGGATCTGCGCACGGCGCAGGGCACGGGCGTGCGCGGGCGCTGGCGCGTCCGGGGGAAGCGCCGCTACGGCAGCCACGGGAGCGAGTAGGTCTTGGTGTTGGTGAAGCTGCGGATCGCTTCCTGCACCCCTTCCTTGTAGCCGAGACCGGAGTCCTTGATCCCGCCGAACGGCGTCAGCTCGAGCCGATAGCCGGGCACCTCGCGCACGTTGACGCTGCCGACATTGAGCTCCTGCACGAAGCGGGTGATGTAGTCGAGGCGATTGGTGCACACGGCGGATGACAGGCCGTAGGCGGTCGAGTTTGCAAGCCGAATCGCCTCATCAATGCTGCGGAAGCTGATGACGGGCGAGACCGGGCCGAAGGTCTCCTGCTTGACGACCGTCATGCCGGCATCCACCCGGTCGATGACCGTCGGGGAGTACAGTGCCCCGTCGCGGATGTTGCCGTAGCACAGCCGTGCCCCAGCGGCCAGCGCCTCATTCACCCGCGCCTCGAACGAGCGTGCCGCGGGCTCATCGATCACCGTGCCCATGTCGGTGGCCGGGTGCATGGGATCGCCGTAGCGCACCGCGCGGCTCTTCTCGACCAGGAGCTCCGTGAAGCGCGTCGCCACCGACTCGTGCACCAGCATGCGCTTGATGGCGGTGCAGCGCTGGCCGGAGTTCTTGTAGGAGCCAGCAGCTGCGAGCGTCGCCGCCTCCTCGACATCGGCGTCCTCCATGACGATGATTGGATCGTTGCCGCCGAGCTCAAGCACCTGGCGCTTGTAGACCGCCTTGGCTGCAATGTACTTGCCGATCGTGACGCCGCCGGTGAAGGTGACGAGGTCGACATCCGCATGGGTCAGGAGCTCATCCGCAATCTCCTTCGGATCGCCGGTGAGTACGCTGAACATGGGCGGTGGCAGTCCTGCCTCGTAGAGGATGTCCGCGAGCAGCAGCGCCGTGAGCGGTGTCTTCTCCGAGGGCTTGAGCACCATGCGGTTGTTGCTGGCGATGCTCGGCGCCACCTTGTGCGCCACCTGGTTGAGCGGGTGATTGAACGGCGTGATGGCGCTGATCACGCCGAGCAGCGGCTCGCGCAGCGTGTAGACCTTGCGCTTCTTGCCGTGCGCGGTGAGATCGCAGGAGAAGATCTGCCCGTCATCCTGCAGCGCCGCGTTACCGGCGAACACGAATACATCGCAGGCGCGCCCCACCTCGTACAGCGAATCCTTCTTGCACAGTCCGCTCTCGGCGGTGATGAGGTCCGCAATCTCCTCGCTGCGCGCGCGCAACAGCTCCGCGGTGCGGTAGCAGATGCGGTAGCGGTCGTAGCGGCTGAGCGTCGAGCGAAAGGTCCGGGCGGCGCCGAGCGCGCGGCGCACGTCGCCGACGGACGCCATGGCGACCGTGCCGATGGCGCGGCGGGTGTAGGGATTGAAGACCTCGCTGCTGCGCCCGGTCGCGACGCGCTCGCCCGCGATGCGCAGGGTCTCGACCTTAAGCGGCATGGTTCAGCGCCCAGTCGAAGGCGTCGAAGTTGCGCCAGCGCCGCTCCCTGTCGAGATTCGCGATCGGGCGATTCATGATGAGCGGCACGGCCTGCTCGCCGAGTCCGCCATGCGAGCGCAGCGGAGCATCGAGACCGGACAGGTCGTGTTTGGCTTGCGCACCGCCGATCGCCAAGGTGCGGACCGAAGTCACCACCAGATCGCCGATGCGGTCAGCGGGCAGCTCGAAGCGCCGCGCGGCCTCCGCGCGCGGCAGCACCAGCTCGATGCCGCGCAGCGCCGCGAGGCGCGGCAGCAGCTCGGTCGCCGCGAGGTTGGCCGGCAGGTAGATGGTCGCATAGGAGCCGAGCGCGCCGTGATGCACGACATACGGATCGGTGATGGGCAGGATGACCCGGGCGCGGCCGGCGCCGAGCCACTCATCCAGCACGTCCTGCAGATAGATGACGTTCGGACTGCCATCGAGGCGCTGCTTGGGCGACATGCCGTGATCGGCGGTGAGCACCACGGTGCAGCCTAAGCGCTCGAGCTCCTCCAGGTGCCGGTCCATCATGCGGCAGAACGCATCGGCCTCAGGCGAGCCGGGGGCGTGCTTGTGCTGCACGTAATCGGTGGTCGAGAGGTACATGATATCGGGGCGCAGCGTCGCCATGAGCTGCACGCCGGCGGCGAACACGAACTCCGACAGCGCGGCACTGTAGACGGCCGGCAGCGGCAGTCCGACGAGCTCGAGCACCGCATCGATCCCGTGGCTGTCCAGCTGCGCCTGGTCGGCCTTCTCCGCGGAGAAGCACACGCCACGCAGCCGGTGTCCGAGGAGCCCGCGCAGTTTCTCCTTCGCCGTGACCACGGCCACCTTGCAGCCGGCATCGGCGAGAGCTGCGAGCAACGTCGGTGCACGCAGCCACTTCGGGTCGTTCATCATCATCTCGGTGCCGCTCTCGGCATCGTAGAGGTAGTTGCCGCAGATGCCGTGGACCGCCGGCGGCGCGCCGGTGACGATCGACAGGTTGTTCGGGTTGGTGAAGCTCGGAATGACGCAGTCGGCGATCACAGCGCTGCCGGTCGCGAGCGTGCGCTGCATCCACGGCATGTGGCCGCCGGCCACTGCCTGCGAGATGTACTCGGGCTCGAAGCCGTCGGCGCATACCACGACGGCGGGTCCCCGGGGCAGCCGGTAGGTGCGGCTGTTCACTTCGATGGTACGCATGGCTCTCAAACCTTCAGGCCGCGGCGCGCAGCTGCGCGAGCACCTGACCGACTGCCTCCACGGCGCCGCCCATACCCCGCTCGCCGAGCTGACCCATGCAGCCGACGCGGAAGGTCTCAAGCGTGGTGAGCTTGCCGGGGTAGAGGATGTAGCCGCGCGCCTTGACGGCGTCGTAAAAGCTCTTGAACTGGTAGCGAGGATGATCGGGCGCGTGGAAGGTCACGATGATCGGTGCCTGGATGGCCGCCGGCAGGAAGCTCTTCAGTCCGAGCGCCGCCATCCCCTCGATCAGCGTGCGGCAGTTGCGCGCGTAGCGGGCGCCGCGTGCGGTGAGCCCGCCTTCCTCGAGGTACTGGGCGATGGCGCAATCGAACGCCGCCACCACATGCGTGGGCGGCGTGTAGCGCCATTGCGTGGTCTTTTGCATATAGACCCACTGGTCGTAAAGGTCCATCGCCAGCGAATGGCTGTTGCCCTCACAGCGCTCGAGCGCTGCACGCCGCGCGATCACGAAGCCCATGCCCGGCGGCCCCTCGAGACACTTTCCCGAGGCGGCTATCACGGCGTCGAAGGGCATGCGTCGCGCATCGATCTCGAGCGCCCCGTAGGAGCTCATGGCATCGACGATCAGCCGCCGGTCGTGGTCGGCCACGACCTGCGCGATATCGGCGAGCGGATTCAAGATCCCCGTGCTGGTCTCGCAATGCACTAACGCGACGTGGGTAATCGAGGGGTCCCTCGTAAGCGCGCTCGCCACGTCGGCGGCGGCTACCGGGGCGTTCTCGGCATAGTCGATGGTCGTGAGCTTGCGCCCGAGTACGCGGCAGATGCGGGCGATGCGCTGGCAGTAGGCGCCGTTCTGCGGCACCAGCACGTGGCCTCCCGTGCGCGGCACCAGCGTGCCGAGCGCGGCTTCGACCGAGAACGTCCCGCTGCCCTGCAGCGGGATGCATTCGTGGCTGCCCGCCCCGTGCACGATGTCGAGCAGCCGTTCACGGATGCGGCCGGTGATGCTGTTGAAGTCGACGTCCCACGAGCCCCAGTCGCGCAGCATCGCCTGCCGGGTGCGGAGCGAGATGGTGAGGGGGCCGGGAGTGAGGAGGTAGGGGTCGTTGCTCATCGGAGAGTTCCGTTGGGGTCGGGAGAATAAGGAGTAGGCATGCTGGTCAGCTGGCGCGCGCGAGCAGCTCCGCCGCCTCGGTGGCGAGCACGCTCGCCTCGTCCACCTGCACCACTTCGATGGCCGTGGTGCTGGCGGCGGCGGCGATGCTGACGGCGTGGCTGGCGAGGTTTGCGACCGGGTCGAGCACGATCCCGGCCCACTCGAGTCCGCTGAGAATCCGGCGCCGGATCTCGGCGGCGTGCTCGCCGATACCGCCACCGAAAGCGATCACATCCGCCCCGCCGAGGGCGCACAGATAGGCTCCGAGGTAGTGACGCGCACGGCGGCAGAATATCTCGATCGCGAGCCGCGCGCCCGGATCCCCCTGCCGCTCGAGCGTCAGCAGCTGCTGCATGTCGGCGCTGCGGTCCGATATGCCGAGCAGCCCGCTCGCGTTGTTGAGCTCGCGGCGCATGTCGGCGGGCGACATGCCGCCGTGCTCCAGGACGTGCAGCACCGCGCCGGGATCCAGGTCGCCGCAGCGCGTGCCCATGACGAGCCCCTCGAGCGGCGTGAACCCCATGCTGGTCTCGACCGGGTGCTCATCGAGCGTTGCGGTCACCGAGCAACCGCGCCCGAGTTGCAGGCTGATGCACCGGCGCGTCGCACGGCCGCCCGTCAGCCGCGCGCGCGCGGCCTGACACATGTAGCGGTGCGCCAGGCCATGGAACCCATAGCGGCGCACGCCAAAGTCCCGGTACCAGCGCCGTGGCACCGCGTAACGCCAGACTGCCTCCGGGAGCTCCGCATAGTAGGCCGTGTCGAACACCCCGATCAGGGGGACATCGGCCGGCAAGCGGGCGCGCACGCTCGCGATCACGGACAGCGCCGGGGGGTTGTGCAGCGGTGCCAGCTCATCGAGCGAGGCGAGGGCGTGGAGCTCCGACTCCCCAAGACGCGTCGTGCTGCGGAACAGCTCACCGCCGTGCACGATGCGGTGCACGGTCGCGCTCAAGTTCGCGAGCAGCCGCTCGTGCGAGAGCCAACCCAGCACGAACTCCGCGGCGGCGGCGAGCGTGCGGATCGGGGCGGATTCGGTGGGCGGCTGATCGTCCGTCTCGAGGCGCAGCCGGCCCGAGGAGTCGACGAACGAGCCGGCCTTCAGCGCTCGGGAGCTGCCATTCGCCGCGCGCTCCAGCAGCTCGAACTTGAGTGACGAGCTGCCGGCATTGAAGATGAGGAGGCGCATGGCTTTGAGTATCACCCCGCCGCCGGCCGCAGCCAGCGCCGCAGTCCATAGAGCGCGAGCAGTGCGGCGACGCTGATCAGGCCGAAGGCGAGCGACACACGCTGCTCCGGGATGATGGCCATCGCGGCCAGGATGGCAAGCATAGCGGCGATCGCGACACGCGTGAGCCAGGGATAGCCCCACATGCGGATCTTGAGCCGTTCCGGGTGCTGCACCTCGAGTCGGCGGCGGAGCTTGAGCTCCGCGATCGCGATCAGCACGTAGACGAAGATCGCCACCGTACCGTAAGAGTTGACCAGGAAGGGGAACACGTGGTTCGGCGACAGGTAGCTCATGGCCACCGTCACATAACCGAAGGCGGTGCTTGCGAGGATCGCGAGCACCGGAACGCCGCGAGCATCGAGGCGCGCGACGGCGCGCGGCGCGTCAGCTCGCTCGGCGAGCGCCATCAGCATGCGCGAGGAGGCGAACAGGCCGGAGTTGAGCGCCGACAGCACCGCGGTGAGGATGACGAGGCTCATGACCGTGGCGGCGGCCGGAATGCGCAGCACCTCCATGACGCTCACGTAGGGCTGCGACATACGCTGCGTGTCGTTCCATGGTACGAGCGCAACGACCAGGAAGATCGAGCCGACGTAGAACACCAGTACGCGCCAGATCACCGACTGCGTCGTCTCGGCGATCGCGCGCTCGGGCTCCGCAGACTCCGCCGCCGCAATCGTGACGATCTCGGCGCCGAAGTAGAAGCCGGTGGCCGCGACCGCGCCGGTGAGCACCGGGACGATGCCGCGCGGCATGAAGCCGCCGTGCGCCGTCAGGTGCGGGAACCCCGCGGGCGCTCCCGGCCACGCCCCGACGATGAACAGAATGCCGGCGCCGAGAAACACCACGATCGCCGCCACCTTGATCGAGGCGAACCAGAACTCGGCCTCGCCGTAGGAGCGCACCGAGAGGAGATTCACGATGGTGAAGGTGCTCATGAGCGCGAGCGTGAACTTCCAGGGCGCGACTGCCGGCCACCAGGTCATGAGGATACGGGCACCGGCGACTGCCTCGAGCGCCACCACGATCACCCAGAAGTACCAGTACATCCAGCCGGTGAGGAACCCGGCCAGCTCGCCGAGTGCCAGGCGGTTGTACTCGTAGAACCCGCCATGCCCGGGATAGGCGACCGCCATCTCGCCGAGCATGCGCATCACCAGCACGACGAGCGTGCCGGTGAGCGCGAAGGAGATCACGGCCGCCGGTCCCGCCGAGCCGATGACGACCCCGCTACCGACGAACAGTCCCGCGCCGATCACGCCGCCGAGCGCGATCATGTGCATGTGGCGCCGCCGCAGCGAGCGGCGCAGGCCCCCCTCGAGCGCGCCCGCCGCGCTCACGGGCCGCACCTCGCCGGCGTGATGGATATCCCCCGTGTCACACGAACTTCTGGTATTTGGCGAGGTGGCGTACCGGCTTCGACAGCGCATCGCGTCGGAACGGGTCACCGAGTTCCTGCGTGACCATCATTTCGAGGACGGTGGTGCGGCCCTCGCTCTGCGCGGCGCTCGCCGCGGCGAGCGCGGGAGCTATGTCCTCCAGCCGCTCGATGCTGAGGCCCTCGCAGCCGAAGGCGCGCGCCACGGCGGCCCAGCTCGGGTTCTCCAGATTCACGCCCTGGTAGCGACGCGAGTAGAAGTCGACGTGATTCTTCTTCTCGGCACCCCACTGGGCGTTGTTGAAGACCACCACCGTCACGCCGATCTTCTCGCGCGCACAGGTGAGCAGCTCGTTGAAACTGATGCCCCACGCGCCATCCCCGACGTAGGCGAAGGCGGGCCGCTCGGGAGCGGCGATCTTTGCGCCACAGATGACCGGAAAGGCGTAGCCGCAGTTGCCGAAGCTCATGGCGGCGAACATGGAGCGCGGCCGCTCGAACGGCAGATAGGAGTTCGCCACCGAGCAGATGTTGCCGATGTCGGTCGACACCATGGAGTTGGCGGGCAGCGCAAGCTCGAGCGCCCGCAGCATCTCGCGCGGATGCATGTGGCGCGAGTTCTTCGCGACCTCGAGCGAGTACGGATCACGCTCGTGAGTCCAGCCCTTGAGCTCCGCGGCCCAGTCGGCCTTCTCGGCCGCGATGCGCTTCAGGCGCTCGGCGCGGTCCGCCGCACCGGCGAGCCGCCGCGTGCGCAGTTGCCCGAGGAGCGCTGCGGCCGCGGCGCGCGCATCGCCGTGAATGCCGACCGAGATCGGTCGCACCAGACCGAGCATGCGCGGATCGCTGTCGATCTGGATGATGCGCGCCTGCTTCGGCCAGTAGTCGAGCCCGTATTGCGGCAGCGTGCCGAAGGGCCCGAGGCGCGTGCCGAGGGCGAGCACCACGTCGGCGCGTGCGATCAGCTTCATCGCGGCCTTCGAGCCCTGATAACCGAGCGGGCCGGCGGAGAGCGCGTGCGAGGCCGGGAAGGCATCGTTGTGCAGGTAGCTGGTGCAGACGGCCGCGCCGAGAGTGTCGGCGAGCTCGATGGCCTCCGCGGTCGCGCCCGAGGTGATGACTCCGCCGCCGGCTACGATCACCGGAAAGCTCGCGCCGGCGAGCAACTCAGCGGCTGCCTCGAGCGCCGCCGCATCGCCCGCGCCGTGCGCGATGCGCATGGGGGAGGGGATGCTCACCTCGATGTCGCCGTAGAAGTAGTCGCGCGGGATGTTGAGCTGCGTCGGGCCCAGCTCGAGCATGGCTCGATCGAAGCAACGCGCCGCGATCTCCGCCATGCGTCGTGGGTTGTTGACGTGCCCCTGGTACTTGGTGATCTTCGAGAAGATCGGCAGCTGCTCGGTCTCCTGGAAGCCGCCGAGCCCCATGGTCATCGAGCCGGTCTCGGGGGTGATGAAGACCACGGGCGAGTGCGCCCAGTACGCGGCGGCCACACCGGTGACAAAGTTGGTGACCCCGGGTCCATTCTGGGCGATGCACACGCCGTGGCGGCCCGAGGCTCGCGCGTAGCCGTCGGCCATATGGATGGCGCCCTGCTCGTGCGCGACCGGTACGAAGCGGATGCCCGCTGCCGGGAAGATATCGAGCGCGTCCATGAATGCCGAGCCGACGATGCCGAACACATGGGTCACGCCGTTGGCCGCGAGAGTCTCGACCAGGGCCTCGGAGGGTCCCATCTTCTGTGGCTGGGTCATCGGCCTGCGTCCTCTAAAGGTTTCTGCAAACGAGATGGTTTGTTTCTCTAGGCAGCTAGATATTACAATACCGTCACCATGGAGCAAGGCGCATTCCCCTCCACAACACCCAGCGTCCCGTTTAACGGAACGGCAAAGCCCATACCATGAGCAGCCGAGTCCTGTCGCTCAGCCCCGAGCCCGCCGAGATTGCCAGCGAGACCTCCTCGACCCTCAAGGCTTTCGGGGTCCTCGAGGTGCTGGTGCGGGCGGGGCGCGCGGTCACGCTCTCGGAGCTCATGCAGGCGACCGATCTGCCGAAGCCGACCCTGCACCGCACGCTCGCGCTCTTCGAGGAAGCCGGGTTCCTCGCCCGCGAGCCGGGCGGGCGGGCCTACATCATCGGCGAGCGCCTGTCGCGCTTCGCCCTCGATGTGCTGCGCAGCGATGCCGCCGCCGCCGAGCGCCGCGCGGTACTGCGCGCCGTGGTGAGCGAGCTCACCGAGACCTGCAACCTCGCGGTGCTGAAGAGGGGCGTCCTCATCTATCTCGACCGCGTCGAGGCGCCGTGGCCGCTGCGGTTGCACGTCCCGGAGGGCGGGGGCGCACTGCCGCCTCACTGCTGCGCGAGCGGCAAGCTGCTGCTCGCCTACCTGCCGGGGGCCGAGCGCCAGCGGCTCATCGAGCTGCTGCCACTCGAGCGCTTCACCGAGCGCACCATCACTGACCGCGCGGTGCTTGAGTCGGAGCTCGATCGCATCGTCAGCGTCGGCTACGCGGTCGACAATGAGGAGTACGTGCTCGGCGTCGCCTGCGTGGCGGTGCCGGTGCGCAACGCGCGCGGCGATTGTGTGGCCTCGCTCGCGGTGCAGGGTGCCACTGCGCGGCTGCCGCTGATGCGTGCCATCGAATTTATCCCGCGGCTGCGGGCCGCGGCGGGGGAGATCGGGTCCACGTTCGGCTGATTGCGGAGACGCTCATGGAAACCACGACCGAGAATCTGGAACGGCATTGGCTGCCGTTCACCAACAATCGCGAGTTCAAGCGCGAACCGCGCCTGTTCGTGCGCGCGAGCGGCATGCACTACTTCACGCCCACGGGACGCAAGGTGCTCGATGGCAGCGCCGGGCTGTTCACGACCGCCGCCGGACACTGCCGGCCTGAGATCGCGGCGGCAGTCAGCGCGCAGCTCGCGACGCTCGACTTCACGCCGTCCTTCCAGCGCAGCCATCCCGGCGCGTTCGCGCTCGCCGACGGCGTAGCGGCGCTCACGCCCAAGGGCCTCGATCACGTGTTCTTCTGCAACTCCGGGTCCGAGGCGGTGGATACGGCCATGAAGGTCGCGCTCGCCTATCAAATGGCCCGCGGCGAAGGCCAGCGCAACTATTTCGTGTCGCGCGAGCGCGCCTACCACGGCGTCAATATCGGCGGCACGGCGCTCTCGGGCATGGTCAAGAACCGCGAGACCTTCGGCGCGCTGATGCCAGGCGTGCTGCACCTGCGGCACACCCTGCTGCCGGAGAACCGGCTGACACGCGGTCAGGGGGCACACGGTGTGGAGCTTGCCGATGACCTGCTGCGGTTCGTGAATCTGGTAGGCGAGAAGCGCATCGCCGCGGTGTTCGTCGAGCCGATCGCCGGCTCCACCGGCGTCATCGTGCCACCGCGCGGCTACCTCGAGCGGCTGCGCGAGCTGTGCACGCGCTACGGCATCCTGCTGGTGTTCGATGAGGTGATCTGCGGCTTCGGGCGCACCGGGGAGACTTTCGGTGCGGTGTCATTCGGCGTGACACCCGATCTCATCACCATGGCAAAGGCGCTCACCAACGGCGCGCAGCCGATGGGCGCCGTGGCGGTGCACGCCGACATCTACCGCACCATCCTCGACGCATCGCCCGCCGGGGTGCCGGAATTCTTTCACGGCTACACCTACTCGGCGCATCCGGCGGCCTGCGCGGCCGGACTCGCGACGCTCGAGATCTACCGCAAGGAGAACCTGTTCGCCCGCGGGCGGGACCTCTCGGGCTACTTCCTCGACAAGATGTTTGCGCTCGCCGATCTGCCCGCGGTCGCCGACGTGCGCGGCTACGGAATGCTGGCCGGCATCGAGGTGAAGGCCGGCAAGGCCCCGGGGGTGCGCGGCGGGGAGCTGCAGGCGAAGCTCTACGATCGCGGCCTGCACGTGAAGACCACCGGCGACAACGCCATCATGGCGCCGGCCTTCATCGCCAGCCGCAGCGACATCGATGAGATGGCGGCCATGCTGCGCGAGGCGATCGCCGAGTTCTAGCCGCACTCGCGCGCATGGGGGAGTCGGTGCCGGAGGTTCCGTCGCAGGCGCGCGTCGTCATCATTGGCGGCGGCATCGTTGGCTGCAGCGTCGCCTATCACCTCGCGCGCCGCGGCTGCACCGACGTGCTGCTGCTCGAGCGCCGCCAGCTCACCTGCGGCACGACCTGGCATGCGGCGGGGCTCATCGGGCAGCTGCGCGCCACGCATAACCTGACCCGCCTCGCGCAGTACACGACCTCCCTCTACGAGGGCCTGGAGCGCGAGACCGGCCAGGCGACCGGGTTCCGGCAGGTGGGCTCGATCGCGGTGGCATCGAGTGCCGCGCGCTTCGAGGAGCTCAAGCGCGGTGCCTCCATGGGACGCGTCTTCGGCCTCGATGTGCAGGTGCTGTCGGCCGGCGAGGCGAGCGAGCGCTGGCCGCTCATGTCGATCGAGGGCGTGGTGGGGGCTGTGTATCTGCCGAAGGACGGCCGCTGCAACCCCGTGGACACCACGCAGGCGCTGGCGCGCGGCGCGCGCATGCGCGGCGTGCGCATTCTCGAGCAGGTCAAGGTCACCGGAGTGCGCAGCGCGCAGGGCCGAGTCACCGGCGTGACGACCGAGGCGGGTGAAGTGCGCGCGGACGTGGTCGTCAATTGTGCCGGCATGTGGGCGCGCGAGGTCGGCGGCTGGGCGGGAGTGAATGTGCCGCTGCACGCCGCCGAGCACTTCTACATCGTGACGGCGCCGATCCCGGGGCTGCCGCCCGACCTGCCGGTGCTGCGCGACGCCGACGCCTGCTCCTATTTCAAGGAAGACGCCGGCAAGCTCCTCGTCGGCTGGTTCGAGCCGGTCGCCAAGCCGTGGGGCGGAGCCACGATTCCCGACAGTTGCGCCTTCGAGCAGCTGGCAGCGGACCTCACGCACATCGAGCCGCTGTTCGCCGGCGCGATGCGCCGCGTGCCGGTGCTCGAGTCGACCGGGGTGCAGGTGTTCTTCAACGGTCCGGAGAGCTTCACGCCCGATGACCGCTACCTGCTCGGCGAGACCCCGGAGCTGCGTGGTCTCTATGTGGCCGCCGGCTTCAACTCGATCGGCATCCAGTCCGCGGGCGGCGCCGGCAAGGTGCTCGCCGACTGGATCGTCGACGGGCACCCGCCGTTCGACCTCTGGGATGTCGACATCCGCCGCTGCGCTCCCTTCCAGCGCAACCGCCGCTATCTGCACGACCGGACCGTCGAGACGCTCGGCCTCCTCTACGCAATGCACTGGCCATTTCGCCAGGCGGAGAGCGCGCGCGGCGTGCGCCGCTCGGCGCTGCACGAGCGCCTCAAGGCCGCCGGCGCCTGCTTCGGCGAGGTGGCGGGCTACGAGCGCGCCAACTGGTTCGGCGCTGCCGGCAGCACGCCGCGTTACGAGTACAGCTACGGTCGCCAGAACTGGTTCGTGCCCTCGGCCGAGGAACACCGCGTGGTGCGTGAAGGAGTGGGACTCTTCGATCAGTCCTCGTTCGCCAAGTTCTCCCTCAAGGGACGCGATGCGGCGCGGGTGCTGGGGCGCGTGTGCGCCAACGATATCGACGTGCCGCCGGGGCGCGTGGTGTACACGCAATGGCTCAACGAGCGCGGCGGGATCGAGGCCGATCTCACCGTGACGCGCGAGGCGGACGATGCTTATCTCATCGTCAGCTCCTGCGCCACGCAGACCCGGGATTTCTCCTGGCTGTGCCGCAGCGTGCCGGAGGGGGCGCACGCGGTCGCCTTCGACGTGTCGTCCGCGTATGCGGTGCTCGGTCTCATGGGACCGAAGAGTCGCGAGCTGCTCTCGAGTCTCACGGACGCGGATCTCTCGAGTTCCGCCTTCCCGTTCGGCCACTCGCAGCTGATCGATCTCGGCTACGCGTTGGTGCGCGCGAGCCGCATCACCTACGTGGGCGAGCTCGGCTACGAGCTCTATATCCCGACCGAGTTTGCCCCAGCGGTGTTCGATACGCTCGCCGCGGCTGGCGCGGCCTTCGGCCTGCGCCTCGCCGGCTATCACGCCATGAACAGCCTCAGGATCGAGAAGGCCTACCGCCACTGGGGCCACGACATCTCCGATGAGGACACGCCGCTCGAGGCGGGGCTTGGGTTTGCCGTCGCCTGGGACAAGCGCGGCGGATTCGTCGGCCGCGAGGCGCTGCTCGAGCTGCGAGCAGCGCCGCCGCAGCGCCGCCTGGTGTCGCTCGCGCTCGAGGGCTCAGCGCCGCTCCTCTATCACAACGAGCCGATCTGGCGGGACGGCCGGCTGGTCGGCAAGACCACCTCCGGAATGTTCGGCCATACGATCGGCGCACCGCTCGCGCTCGGCTACCTCGCCGCAGGCGGCGAGCCCGTCACTCCTGAGTGGATCGCGGCGGGGCGCTACGAGGTCGAGGTGGCGACGGAGCGCTTCCCGGCGCGGGTGTCGCTGCGGCCGTTCCACGACCCGGCGGGCGAGCGCGTGAAGTGCTGAAGCGCCACGCGCGGGTCGTGGTGATCGGCGGTGGCGCGGTCGGCTGCAGTACGCTCTACCACCTGACCCGGCTCGGCTGGACCGACGTCGTACTGCTCGAGCGTGACGAGCTGACTTCGGGCTCGACGTGGCATGCGGCCGGAAACTGCCCGAATTTCTCGACCAGCTGGAGCCTGCTGAAGCTGCAGCGCTACTCGACCGCGCTCTACGCGCGGCTGCCGTCGGAGCTGGGCTGCGACCTTAGCTTTCACCGTACCGGGAGCATTCGCCTTGCCGCGACGCGCGACCGGGAGGACGAGTTTCGGCACGTCGCCACGCAGGCGCGCGCCTTGGGGTGCGACTTCGAGCTGCTGTCGCCTGCGGAGATTCGTGATCGCCACCCGTTTCTCGAGACCGACGGCATCCGCCTCGGGCTGTGGGATCCCGACGACGGCGACATCGACCCCTCGCAACTCACGCAGGCGCTGGCGCGCGGCGCGCGCGAGCGAGGCGCGACGATCCATCGCCGCACGCCGGTGACTGGCATCCGCGCGCTCGCAACGGGTGGCTGGCGCATCGAGACGCCCTCAGGGTCGATCGACACCGAGTACGTGATCAACGCGGCCGGCTACCGGGGTGGAGAGGTTGCGGCGATGATCGGCGAGTACCTGCCGATCGTCACGCTGTCGCACCAGTACCTCGTGACCGAGGACATCCCGGCGCTGCTTGAGCGCGGCACCATGCGGTTGCCGCTGATTCGCGATCCGGACGTCAGCTACTACCTGCGCCAGGAGCGGCATGGACTGCTGCTCGGGCCGTACGAGTCGCACGCCGTGGCGCCCTGGCCCGAGGGCCCGCCGGAGGAATTTGCGAGTCAGCTGTTCGCGGACGATCTCACGCGGCTCGAGGACTACATCGGGGCAGCGTGCGCGCGCGTGCCGATCCTCGGCAGCGTCGGCGTCAAGCGGGTCGTCAACGGCCCCATTCCATATGCGCCCGACGGCAATCCGCTCATGGGTCCGGCCGCCCGGGCGCGCAACTTCTTCCACTGCTGCGTGTTCACCTTCGGCATCGTCCAGGCCGGAGGCGCGGGAAAGATCATCGCGGAATGGCTGGTGAATGGTGAGCCGGACTGGGACATCTGGCCGCTCGACTGCCGCCGATACTTCTCCTTCGCCGATCGGCGCTACGCGCTCACGAAGGCGCTCGAGACCTACCAGAACGAATACGGGATCGGCTACCCGCAGGAGGAGCGGCCGGCGGGTCGGCCGGCGTGGGTCTCTCCTCTGTATAAGGAGCTGGGCACGGCCGGCGCCCGGTACGGCGCGCGCGGCGGCTGGGAGCGCGCCGTGTACTACGCGCAGCCGGGTGATCCGGACGGTGCCGAGTGCTCGTTCCGCCGCCCTCACTGGCACCGCGCGGTGGCACGCGAGTGTGCCGCGGTCGCCAACCGCGTGGCGCTCATGGATCTGCCGGGCTTTACACGCCTCGAGGTTTCAGGGGCAGGAGCTGCTGAATGGCTCGATCACCTGCTTGCCGGGGCGCTGCCGCAGCCGGGGCGCGTGCGCTTGAGCTACGCCTGCTCGCCGCGTGGCGGCATCGTCATGGAGGCGACCGTCATGCAATGGCCGGATGGCCGTTTCTGGCTGCTGTCGGCCGCCGCAGCCGCGCGTCACGACGAGGAGTGGCTGCGCAGCCATCTGGCCTCGCGCTTCGGTGCGGTCACGGTCGAGAACCTCTCGGCGCACTACGGAACGCTGGTTGTCGTCGGACCCCGCTCGCGGGAACTCCTGTCGCGCCTGACGGAGGCGGACCTTACGAATGCCGCCTTCCAATGGCTGAGCGCGCGCACCTTACGCATCGCGGGCGTCGAGCTCCTCGCCATGCGGGTCAACTACGTGGGCGAGCTCGGCTTCGAGCTGCACGTGGCAAACGGCGAGCTCGCCGCCGTGTGCGTGCGGCTGTCGGACGCGGGCGCCGATCTTGGACTTACGCACTTCGGGCTCTACGCGATGGAGAGTCTGCGGCTCGAGAAGTGCTATCGCAGCTGGAAGGCGGACCTCACGACCGAGTACAGCCCGCTCGCAGCCTCACTCGGGCGCTTCGTGCAGCTCGACAAGGCGGCGCCTTTCATCGGCCGCGAGGCGTTGCGCCGGGAGGCGGCCGCGGGTCCGCGCGAGCGCTTCGTGCCGCTGCTCGTTGAGGCGGGGGACGCCGATGCCGCGCCGGTCTCGATCGTGTTCCGCGGCACTGAGCGAGTGGGACTCGTCACCTCCGGCGGCTACGGCTATCGCCTCGACCGCAGCATCGCGCTCGCCTACGTGCAAGCTGCTCTGGCGGTGCCCGGGACGTACCTCGAGGTGGAGGTTCTCGGCGAGCGCCGTCCAGCGGTGGTCGGGCGCGAGCCGCTCTACGACCCTGAAAACTCGAGACTGCGGGGCTGAGGCGTGGCGTTAGTTCGCGGCGTGCCCTGCGGGCACGGTGAGCTTGGAGTGCGCCGCGGCGTGCGGCAGCACGCGTGCCACGCCGCTGCCGCGGGGATCGGACACGGCGATGGTGCCCGTCGGCGCGATCTCGATCGCCTCGACGTCGCCGTTCCAGCCCTGGTTCTCGACCTTGTAGCCACGCGCCGTGAGTGCGGCCCGCACCGCCGGGTCGAGGCCGCCGAAGGCATCCTCGAACAGAGTGTTGGCTGGCAGCAGCTGGTGGTGGATACGCGGAGCCGCCACGGCGTCGGCGAGCGACAGGTGGAAGTCATGCCAGTCGGTCAGCACCTGGAATATCCAGGTCATGATACGCGAGCCGCCCGGGGTGCCGATGGCGAGCGCGATATGCCCGTCCTTCGTGAGGATCGTGGGCGTCATGGTGGACAGCGGCGTCTTACCCGGTGCGATGGCGTTGGCGGCGCCACCAACCACGCCGTAGATGTTCGGCGCTCCGGGTTTGGCGGAGAAATCGTCCATTTCGTTGTTCAGCAGGAACCCGGCGCCCGTGACAATCTGGCCCGAGCCGAAGTCGTCATTCAGTGTGTAGGTGTTGGAGACCGCGTTGCCGAACTGATCGATGATCGAGAAGTGTGTGGTGTCGTGGTGAACACTGAGGCCCGGATGCACGGCGGAGGTCGGTGTTGGCGCGCCCGTGCTGACCTCACGCGCGCGACGCTCGAGGTAAGCGGGATCGAGGAGCTCGGCGACCGGAACGCGCGTGAAATCAGGGTCGCCGAGATACTCGGCGCGGTCGGCGAACACCCGCTTCTCGATCTCTGCCAGCAGGTGCACGTACTGCGCGGAGTTGAGCGGTACGCCGGCAAACTCCTGCACGAGATCCGCCTTCATTGCCAGCAACTGCAGGAGTCCGATACCGCCGGAGGAGGGCGGGGGCGCGGTGATCACGTGGTAGCCGGCCCAGTCGCCCTCGAGGGGCGCACGCCACAGCGCCCTATAGGCTTTCAGGTCGGCGGCGGCGATGTAGCCGTGGCTGCGGGCCATCTCCTCGACGATGAGCCTGGCGGTCTGGCCGCTGTAGAAATCGGCGGGTCCGAGCTGCGCGATCCGCCGCAGCGTCGCCTCGAGCGCCTGCTGGCGCCAGGTCTTACCCGCGGCGAGTGCACCGAAGTAGGCAAGAAAGTTGGTGCGCCCGTGCAGCTCGCGCGCGCGCCAGTCGCGACCTTCGACGAGCAGAGTGCTCACGGTAAAGCCGGAGTGCGCATAGCGGATCGCCGGCGCGAGATCCGCGCCCCAGGGCAAGCGGCCGAAGCGGCGGTGCAGCTCCGCAAGGCCCGCGACCGTGCCCGGCACGCCGGCGGCGCCGGCTCCGATCGTGCTCGCGTCGGGAATCACCACACCCTTCGCATCGAGATACATGTCGGCGCGCGCGCTCGCGGGGGCGCGCTCGCGGTAGTCGAGGAAGTAGGGCTTGCCCTGAAACCAGACGGTCGCGAAGCCGCCGCCGCCCAGATTCCCCGCTCCCGGGTAGGTCACGGCGAGCGTGAAGGCGGCGGCGACCGCAGCATCGACGGCGTTGCCGCCGGCAGCCAGAATCTCGGCGGCGGTATCGGCGCCGTACCGGTCGGGTGCCGCAGCCGCGGCGCTGATCGGTGGCGCCTGTGCGAACGCGGCGCATCCGCCCAGGCTGCCGAGCACCCATGCCGCCCACACGGCGGCGGTTCGCGCCGGTCGGACGCTGTTGGAAGTCATGCTCACCCCTTGGGCTCTCATCATGCCACGACGCGCGACGCGGTGAGCTCGTGACCGCCACCGTCGCGGCGCTCGCGCTCTTTGCCGCGGTGCTGCATGCCACGTGGAATGCCGCCCTGCGCAGCGGAGCCGACCGACTGCAATTCGTTACCGTCATGAGCTTCGCGACGACCGTGGCGGCGCTGCCGTTCGCGGCCGCCCTGCCACTGCCTGCGCCGGCCAGCTGGCCGTTCCTGGGGGTCTCCGCGGTGCTGCAGACGGTCTACATCATCTTCCTTGCGGCGGCTTACCGGCACGGGGAGCTCGGGCAGGTCTACCCGGTCGTGCGCGGCAGCGTGCCGCTGCTCGTCACGACCGGCGGCTTCCTGCTGGCGGGACAGCGTCTCCCGGGGCTGGCGCTGTTCGGCGTGGGGCTGATCTCCTTCGGCATCATCAGCCTCGCGATCGGCCGCGGGCGTCTGCCGGGCCGTTCCCTCGGCTTCGCGCTGGCCACTGCCAGCTTCGTCGCGAGCTATGTGATCGCCGATGCGCTCGGAGTGCGTCGCGCCGGCAACCCGCTGTCCTATACCGCCTGGATCTGGCTCGCCTACGGGGTGCTCATGCCGCTCGCCTACTGGCTGCTGCGCCGGGATTTCGCGTTCGATCTCAAGGCTCGGGACAGCCTGAAGGCGCTGGCCGGAGGGCTGCTGTCCTTCGGCAGCTACGGGGCGGTCGTCCTGGCGTTCTCCTTAGGCGATGTCGGTGCCATCACGGCGTTGCGCGAGACCAGCATCGTGTTCGCAGCCATCATCGGCCGGGTGTTCCTCGGCGAGGCGCTGACGCCGCGGCGAGTGCTCGTGTGCCTGGCGGTGACCGCCGGTGCGGTGTGCATCGGCCTGGCGCGCTAGAATGGCTACCCGGCGATGAAGCGCGCCCGCTGAAGCGCGCCGCAGACAACCACCCGGAGACAATGCAATGGCACCCAAGGCCAAACCCAAGGCCCGATCGAAGTCGAAGACCGTGAGGGCGAAGCGTCCGGCACGCGGTGCGTCCGCCGCCAGCAGCGCGCGCGAGGGCAAGAGCGTGGCCACCGGGCGCGACCTGCTGGCGCGACTCAAGGCGGGAGCGGTGATCTGCGCGGAGGGCTATGTGTTCGAGCTCGAGCGGCGCGGCTACCTGCAGGCCGGCGCATTCGTGCCCGAGGTGCTGTTCGAGCATCCGGAGGTGGTTGAGCAGCTGCACATGGACTTCGTGCACGCCGGGTCGGATGTCACCGAAGCGCTCACCTATTACGTGCACCGCGAGAAGCTGCGCATGATCGGCCGCGAGAAGGAGCTGGCACCGATGAATCGCGCCGCGCTGCGCATCGCGAAGACGGTAGCGCGCCGCACCGGGACGTTGTTCGCGGGCGACTTGTGCAATACCAATATCTACGACCCCACCGACCCGCGCTCGCTCAAGGAAGCCGAACGGATCTTCGATGAGCAGGTGGGCTGGGCGGTCGAGGCCGGGGTGGACTTCTTCGTCGCCGAGACCTTCTCCTGGGTCGATGAGGCGTTGCTCGCACTCGCCGCCATCAAGCGCCACTCGAAGGCGCCGACGGTGGTGACGCTGGCGATCCACCGCGAGCCGATCACACGCGATGGCCTCACTCCCGCCGAAGCCTGTCGCAAGCTCGAAGCGGCCGGCGCGGACGTCGTCGGCCTCAACTGTCACCGCGGCCCCGCGACCATGATGCCCATGATCCGCGAGATCCGGCAGGCGGTGAAATGTCACGTGGCGGCACTGCCGGTGCCGTACCGTACGACGTCGCAGCAACCCTCGTTCATGTCACTCACCGACCCGTGCTGTGACAACCAGCGGGCCTTCCCCGTGGGCCTCGATCCCTTCCTCGCCACGCGCGGCGAGATCTTCAACTTCGGGCGCGAGGCGCTCGAGCTCGGTGTGCGCTATCTCGGCGTGTGCTGCGGCGCCGGGCCGCATCACATCCGGGCACTCGCTGAGGGCGTCGGCCGACATCCACCGGCCAGCCGCTACAGCGTCGACATGTCGAAGCACACCATCTTCGGCACCAACAAGATGGTGCGCACCATCCAGACCAGCTATCGCGACAAGGCCTGAGGTGCGCGATCCGGCGCGACGCTGACGATCCGGCACGGCGTGTGAAGTACTCGGCGCTGGCGCTGCTCCGCGGCGCACTCACCGCGCACCGTCACTGGCCGCCGGCCTGGACGTCGCCGCAGCCGAAGGGCGCCTACGACGTGGTGATCGTCGGTGGCGGCGGCCACGGGCTCGCGGCTGCCTACTATCTGGCGAAGAATCATGCCGTGCGCAACGTCGCGGTGCTCGAGCGCGGCTGGCTCGGCGGCGGTAACACCGGCCGCAACACCACCGTGGTGCGCTCCAACTACCTGTACCCCGAGAGCGCGCGACTCTACGATTTCTCGCTCAAGCTCTACGAGGGGCTGTCGCGCGAGCTCAACTTCAACATCATGCTGAGCCAGCGCGGTCACGTGATGCTGGCGCACAGCCGCCACGATCTCGAGTCCTTGTCGCGCTGGGTCAACACGCTCGCCATGCACGGCATCGACAGCGAGCTGCTGACGCGCGAGCAGGTGGGCACGCTCGTGCCGGCACTCGATCTGTCGGCGACGGCGCGCTTCCCGGTGCTCGGCGGCCTGCGCCAGCCGCGCGCCGGCATAGCGCGCCACGATGCGGTTGCCTGGGGCTACGCGCGCGCCGCCTCGCGGCTCGGCGTCCATATCATCCAGGACTGCGAGGTTACGGGCTTCAGCTTCGCAGCCGACGGCGCGGTGACCGGGGTCGCGACGCGCCGCGGCCCGATCCGCGCCGGGCGCGTCGCGATCGCCGCCGCGGGCCATAGCTCGGTGCTCGGCGCGCTCGCCGGTATCCGGCTGCCGGTGACCAGCTACGCGCTGCAGGCCATGGTGACCGAGCCCGTGAAGCCGCGACTCGATACGGTCGTCATCTCGCCCGCCACCGGCGTGTATGTGAGCCAGTCCGACAAGGGCGAGATGGTGATCGGCGGGAGCCTCGATCTGTTCGCCTCGTACGCGCAGCGCGGCAGCTTCGCGGTGATGCAGAGCGTAATCGCGGGCACGCTGGAGATGTTCCCGTCCTTCAGCCGCCTGAAGTTAATGCGTCAGTGGGCCGGCATCGTCGACGTGGTGCACGACTCGAGCCCGATCATCGGTGCGACGCCGGTTCCTGGCCTGTACATCAACTGCGGCTGGGGCACGGGCGGCTTCAAGGCCATTCCGGTAGGCGGCTGGACGCTTGCGCATGTGCTCGCCACCGGGCGCAACCACGAGCTTGCCGAGCCGTTCCAGCTCGAGCGGTTCGTCACCGGACGCTTCGTCGATGAGGCCGCGGCGGCCGGCATCGCTCATTGACGGCAACCGTACGCTCATGATGCTCCTCACCTGTCCGCATTGCGGCCCGCGCGATGAGTCCGAGTTCAGCTGCGGCGGCACGACGCACATCGTGCGTCCGCCGCTCACCGCGGGTGATACCGAATGGGGCGAGTACCTCTTCTTCCGCGACAACCCCAAGGGCGTGCTGCGGGAGCGCTGGCGTCACGCGTACGGCTGCGGCTGCTGGTTCAACGTCGCGCGCCACACGGTGACGCACGAGGTGCTGGCGGTGTACGCCATGACTGAGGCGCCGCCGTGAGCGCCTATCGACTGGCGGCGCCAGCTGGCCTGTGGGTCGAGCGCACCCGGGCCGTGCCCTTCACCTTCAACGGCCGCCGTTTCACCGGGCTGCGCGGCGATACCCTGGCCTCGGGGCTGCTCGCCAACGGCGTGCGTCTCGTCGGCCGCAGCTTCAAGCTCCACCGGCCGCGCGGCATCTGGTCGTGCGGACTGGAAGAGCCGAGCAGCCTGGTCGATGTGGGAGTCGGTGCCCGCTACACCCCCAATGTGCGCGCGACGCAGCTGCCGCTCGTCGCCGGCCTCACGGCGCGCAGCGTCAACTGCTGGCCCGGTGTCGGGCTCGATGTCGCTGCACTGAGCGGGGCGTTCGCCGCCTTGCTGCCGGCGGGCTTCTACTACAAGACGTTCAAGTGGCCGAGCTGGCGCTGGTACGAGCCAGCCATCCGGCGCATGGCCGGCATGGGCCGCGCGCCGCTTCAGCCCGATGCGGATAGCTACGAGGAGGTGGCGGCGCAGGCGGACGTCGTGGTGGTCGGCGGCGGCATCACCGGCATGACGGCGGCCGCGGCGGCCGCGCGCGAGGGCGCCGCGACGCTGCTGCTCGCGGGAAGGCGCCTCGGGGGCGCGCTGGCGTGGCGTGACAACCCGGAAGTCCGCGAGCTCGGCGCCCGCCTGCAGACGCTCGGGGTGCGCGTCCTGACGCGCACGCTCGCCTTCGGAATCTACGATCACAACCTCTTGTGTGCCTGCGAGACCGTGAGCGAGGAGGGCGATGCGGGCGAGGGCCAGCCGGTGCTGCGCGAGCGGCTGTGGAAGATCCGCGCCCGGCAGGTGATCGCCGCCTGCGGGGCGTTCGAGCGGCCGCTCGTGTTTCCCGACAACGATCGGCCCGGGGTCATGCTGGCCGGGGCCGCGGAGAAGTATGCGCGCGCCTACGGGGTCGGCTGCGGGCGGCGCGCGGTGATCGCCGCCGGCTGCGATCACGCCTATGCGGTGGCTGCAGGACTGCGCGCCGCGGGCCTTGAGATCGCGGCGCTCATCGATCGGCGCGGCGCGAGTCCGGCGAGCGAGTCGGCGCGCGAGCTCAGAGTTCTGACCGGCGCGAGCCTCGTATCGGTGGCGGGAGCGCGCGGCGTGCGCGGCTGTACCGTGGCCATCGATGCCGGCGGCCGCGCCGAGCGCATCGACTGCGATCTGATCCTGAACGCCGGTGGCTTTACGCCCGCCGTGCACCTGCACAGCCAGGCGGGCGGCCGGCTGCGCTGGCTCGAGGATGCCTCGATGTTCGTCCCCGAGGGAGCAGCGCCGGGCGTTACCAGCGTCGGCGCCTGCGCAGGCGCTTTCGCGCGCGCCGCCGCCGTGAGCCACGCCGCGGAAGCTGGCGAGGCCCTGGCCCGCGGCCGCGCCGCTCCGCCTGCGCCGCTCGGGGGAGCCGGGCCGTGCAGCACCGCGAGCGCGGCGCGGCGCGGCCGCGGCAAGTGCTTCATCGATCTGCAGAACGACGTGTCGGCGGATGACGTGGCGCTCGCCACGCGTGAGAACTATTCCTCGGTCGAGCATCTGAAACGCTATACGACGACCGGGATGGGGACCGATCAGGGTAAGACCAGCAACATCAACGCGCTCGCACTGCTCGGGGAGCTCGCCGGACGATCGCCCGGGGAAGTCGGCACGACGCGCTTCCGCCCGCCGTTCGCGCCCATGACGCTCGGGGCGATTGCGGCGCGGCGCGTGGGCGATCTCTACCGGCCGCTTAAAGTCCTGCCGGCGCACGACTGGCACGCATCGCACGGCGCGCGGTTCGAGAACTACGGCGACTGGTGTCGTCCGGCCGCCTATCCGGCGCCGCGTGAGGCGCTGGAGGCGGCGGTGCAGCGCGAGGCGCGCGCGGTGCGCTCGAGCGCCGGACTCCTCGACGGCTCGCCGCTCGGCAAGCTCGAGATCTTCGGGCCCGACGCGGCGCGGTTCCTCGACCTCATGTACGTCGGCACGATGTCGACGCTCGTGCCGGGGCAGGCGCGCTACGGGGTGCTGCTGAACGAGAACGGCACGCTGGTGGATGACGGCATTGTCGCCTGCCTCGGGCCCGGGCGTTACTGGGTGAACACGACGAGCGCCGGCGCCGAGCGCACCGCGGCGGCCTTCGAGGAATGGCTGCAGTGCGAGTTCACCGACCTCAAGATTCTCGTCACGCCGGTCACCTCGCGCTGGGCCAACGTGACGGTCGCAGGCCCGCGAGCCTTCGAGTGGCTGTCGCGAGTCGGCTTAGGCAACGAGCTCTCGCCGCAGGCGATGCGCCACATGACGCTGCGCGACAGCGTGCTCGGGGACACGCCGCTGCGGGTGCTGCGTGCCAGCTTCTCGGGCGAGCTCGGCTACGAGGTGAATCTGCCGGCCGACGAGGCACCGCGGCTGCTGGAGCGTCTGTGGAGCCACGCCGGGGAGGTGGACGGGACGCTCTATGGCATCGAGGCGCTGCAGGTGCTGCGCATCGAGAAGGGCTATATCCACATCGGCACCGACACCGATGGCACGACCCTGCCGGCAGATGTGGGCCTTGCACGCGGCATCGACCGCAAGAGCGCGAACTTTGTTGGCCGGCGATCGTTGAGCCGTCCGGCGGCGCGCGATGCCAACCGTGCGCAGCTCATCGGCCTGAAACCGCTCGATGGGCGCACAGCGCTGCCGGTGGGCGCGCAGATCGGTCCGCATCCGGCACCCGCGCCGACGCAGGGGCGCGTGACCTCGAGCTGCTTCAGCTCCGAGCTCGGGCTTCCGGTTGCGCTCGCGCTGCTTCAGGGCGGGGCGCTCCGCACCGGCGAGACGGTGGGCGTGCACCACCTTGGCGAGCGCATCGAGGCGTGTGTCGTGACGCTGCCGTTCGTCGATCCGCAGGGAGCACGCGTGCATGGCTGAGGCGCGCGCCGGGATCGAGGTGCGCGACTTGAGCGGCATGCACGCCGCGGCGCTGCGCTACTTCGAGAGCGGGGGTTCGTTTGCGGCGGCGGTATCCGCGGTCATGGGCGCGACGCTCCCCGCACCGCTCGCCGCCGCCGCGCTAGCAGCGCCGGGAGGCGCGGGCGGGGAGCTCGTGCTGGCGTGGTCACGCCCCACCGAGACCCTCGTGCTCACCGCGAGCGCGACGGCACTGGCTGCGCTCGAGAGCCAACTCGAGTCGGCCGACGGTGGTCAGCTCGTGAACCTCACCGGCGGTCTCGCGGTGCTGCGGCTCAGCGGGGAGCGCTGCGCGGATCTCATCGGCCGCCTCGGCAGCGCCGCAGTGCCACGCACCGGGGAGGCGCGGCGCGGCCGGCTGGCGGACGTGCCCGTTATGTCGCTGTGTGTACGCGCGGGCGAGGTCTGGCTAGTCGTGGATCGCGCCTATGCGCGGCACCTGAAGGGCTGGATCGAGGCGACGCTCGCCGACTGGGCGGCCGGTGGCAGTAGAGCGGGTTAATTGGATAGAGTGAGTCATGGATAAAAAAGCAATCGATCGGCGCTGGCTGCCGCTCAATGCGCTGCGCGCTTTCGAGGGAGTCGCGAAGCATGGCAGCTTCACCGCGGCGGCGAACGCGCTACTGATCTCGCAGAGCGCGCTGTCGCGGCATGTCATCGCGCTCGAGCGTCTCACCGGGGTGCCGCTCTTCGAGCGGCGGCCGCACGCCCTCACGCTCACCAAGGCCGGCCAGCATCTGCTGCCCGCCGTGGTCAAGTCCTTCGACCGCCTCGAGTACGCGCTCGATGACATCCGCAACGAGGGTACCCCGGCGCTGCGCACGCTGCGCGTGCAGATGCCGCCGAGTTTTGCGGTGCAGCTGGCGGTGCCGATCCTGCGCGACTTCCGGCGCGTCTGCTCGGACGTCGACATCGACCTCATCAGTCCCTACGGTGTGGGCCCGCCGCTCGGCGACGTGGATGTCGCAGTCGTCTACTCGCAGCCCGCGGTGTCGGATCTGGTCACCGATCTTCTGTGGTCGGTGCGCCAGTCGGTGCTCTGCCACCCCAACATCGCCGCCGCGCACCACGGCAAGGGGCTCGCGGCGTTCATCGAGGCGAACGAGCTGATCCACGTGCGCGTTGCGGATGCCCCGCGGCACCGTTTCTGGACGGAATTCACCCGGCAGAACGGACTCACCGGTCTCGACGTCGAGCGCGGTATGGTGTTCGACACCGCGGTGCTCGCGGCGCAGTACGCGCTCGGCGGCCAGGGAATCGCGGTGCTCGACACCCACCTGTTTGCCGAGGAGATCCGTCTCGGGCGCCTCGTGAAGCCGTTCGAGGCGACGCTCGATGACGGCTACGGCTACTACCTCATCACGCATCCCGAAGGGCTCGCGGATACCGCCATCGCACTGTTCCGCTCCTGGCTGATCGAGCGCTTTGGCAGCGGCGCGGCGCACGCCGCGCCGGCGGTGCAGCTGGCGGTATCCAACGAGTAAGTCGGGCGGAGGCTTCGTGAAGAGCACAGTGCGTGTGGTGGTGATCGGCGGCGGCGTGGTCGGTGCGAGCGTTCTTTACCACCTCACCAAGGCGGGCTGGCGGGACGTGCTGCTGATCGAGCGCGGCGAGCTCACCTGCGGCTCGACCTGGCACGCAGCCGGGGGCATGCACACCATCAATGGCGACCCGAACGTCGCCAAGCTGCAGCAATACACCATCAACCTCTACCAGGAGATCGAGGAGATCTCCGGGCAGTCGTGCGGGCTGCACATCACCGGCGGCATTATGCTCGCCGGCACCCGCGAGCGGCTCGACTGGCTGAAGATGGCCAAGGCGCGCGGCCGCTATCTCGGCATGGATCTCGAGATCATCTCGGTGGACGAGGCGGCGAAACTGTTCCCGCTCATGAATAAGGAGCACTTCGTCGGCGCGCTCTACGACCCGATCGAGGGCCATGCCGATCCCTACGGCGTCACGCATGCCTACGCCAAGGCGGCTGGTAAGGGCGGCGCCGAGGTGGTGCGTCACACGCGCGTTACGGATCTCAAGCCGCGCGCCGATGGCTCCTGGGACGTGATCACCGACCATGGGAACGTACACGCCGAGCACGTCGTGAACGCCGGCGGGCTGTGGGCCCGCGAGGTCGGCCGCATGGTGGGTCTTGAGCTGCCGGTGCTCGCGATGGAGCATCAGTACCTCATCACCGAGGATCTGCCGGAGCTCAAGGGCGAGAAGAAGGAGCAGCTGCACTGCATCGACTTCGAGGGCGAGATCTACACGCGCCAGGAACGCGGCGGCATGCTGCTCGGAACCTATGAGCGTGCCTGCGTGCCGTGGTCGCCGCGCGAGACGCCGTGGGACTTTTCCCAGAGCCTGCTGCAGGAGGACCTGGAGCGCATCGCGCCGAGCCTGGAGGTAGGCTTCGAGCATTTTCCCGCCATCGGCCGGGCCGGCATCCGCAAGGTCGTGAACGGCCCCTTCACTTTTGCGCCGGACGGCAACCCGCTGGTGGGTCCGATCCGTGGGCTGCGCAACTTCTGGGTCGCCTGCGGCGTGATGGCCGGCTTCAGCCAGGGCGGCGGAGTGGGGCTCGCGCTGTCGCGCTGGATGGTGGATGGCGACCCCGGCGCGGACATCTGGGCGATGGACGTCGCGCGCTACGGCGACTGGGCGACGCTGCCGTGGACCAACGCCAAGGTGCGTGAGAACTACTCGCGGCGTTTTCGCATCCGCTTCCCCAACGAGGAGCTGCCGGCGGCGCGGCCGCTGCGCACCACGCCGGTGTACGGGCGGCTCGAGGCCGAGCACGCGGTGTTTGGCGACTACTGCGGACTCGAGCACGCGCTGTGGTTCGCGCCCACCTCGGCGGAAGCCCGCGAGGAGGTGACGTTCCACCGCTCCAATGCCCACCGGCACGTCGGCGCCGAATGCCAGGCCGTGCGCGAGGGGGTGGGGATGCTCGAGATCTCCAATTACGGCAAGTTCGAGGTCAGCGGGACGGGAGCCGAGGAGTGGCTGTCGTACGTCATGGCAAACCGGGTGCCGGCGGTCGGGCGCATCGCGCTGACGCCGATGCTGAACGAGCGCGGGCGGCTGATCGGCGACTTCACCATGGCGCGCCTGGCGCACGACCACATATTCCTGGTGTGCACCTACGCGGCCGAGGATTACTACCGGCGCTGGTTCGAGCGCCACGCACCGCCCGCGGGCGTCACGGTGCGTCCCTGCGCCATGCAGTACACCGGCCTCTCGGTCGCAGGCCCCCTGTCGCGGGCGCTGCTGCAGACCCTGGTGCGCGAGGACCTGTCGACGCCGAAGTTTCCGTTCCTCACGTTCCGCCGCATGGACGTGGGCATGATTCCGGCGCTGGTCGGGCGCATCAGCTTCACCGGAGACCTCGGCTACGAGATCTGGGTGACGAGCGAGTATCAGCGCGCGCTCTACGATCTGCTCGCCGGTGCGGGCGTTGCGCAGGGGCTAAAGCTGTTCGGCGGCCGCGCCTTGAATGCGATGCGGCTCGAGAAGACCTTCGGCACCTGGGCGCGCGAATACCGGCCGATCTACGGGCCGTACGAGGCCGGTCTCGGCCGTTTCGTCGATCTGAAGAAGGAGCGCTTCATCGGCCGCGCGGCCGCGCTCGAAGAGAAAGAGAGTGGCGGCAAGCTGCGGCTCGTCAGCTTCAGCATCGAGGCGCACGATGCGGATGCCTTTGGCGATGAGCCCATCTGGCACGACGGCCAGGTGATCGGCTGGGTGACCTCCGGCGGCTACGGCCACAGCGTGCAGCGCTCGCTCGCGCTCGGCTATGTGCCCAAGGCCTACGCGGAGCTCAATTCGGGATTCGAGGTCGAGATCCTCGGCGAGCGGCTGGCGGCGAGCCGCCTCGCGGCGCCGCTCTTCGATCCCGACGGCGCCCGGATGCGCGCCTAGATGTCCTAGGCGACGAAAATCGCCAGCGCGCTCGCGGTGAGCGCCGGCTTGATCTCGCCCTCGATCTCGATCGTGTTCTCGGTCGTCACGAGGAACCGTGTCGTACCCTTGCCCTCGACCGCGGCGATCTTGATGTGGTTGCGCACCCGCTTGCCGGAGCGCACCGGCGCCACGAACCGCACCTTCTCGAGTCCGTAGTTCACGACCGACTTGGGGCTGATGCGCGCCAGCAGTACCTCGAAGCTGGTCGGAGCGATCAGCGACAGCGTGAGGAATCCATGCGCGATCGTGCCCCCGAAGGGGCCCTCGCGCGCGGCGCGCTCGGCGTCGAGATGGATCCACTGGTTGTCACCCGTGCAGTGGGCGAACTCGTTGATGCGCGTCTGATCGAGCAGGATCCAGGAGGAGACGCCGATCTCCTCGCCGACGTGCTTCGCCAGATCTCCCACGGGCATTTTACTGGCAGACATCCGCTGCATCTTACCAACCGCGCGCGCGGGCCGCGCCGGCCGCCCCGGTGCGAGCTCTTGATGTCCCATTGCATCGCACAATATCGGTAAGGTACTAGGGTATCAATGATTCATAAAACCCTAATATATAAGCTGTGGAGTCGCTATACACGGCAGGCCGACCGTCATATTGCAATGCATACAAAAGTCCGTAGAATGGGTCTCGTCAACCCCGAACAGTCAATTTTCCGAGGAGCCCCCATGACGGACCGCAACGACCTGAACGCCTGGATCGAGACCTACAAGGAGACCTTCGTCTCCTTCACGAAGGCCCAGCAGGAGAGCTTCAAGGCGCTCGAGCGCTTTGCCCGCTTTCATTACGCCGTCGCCGGCGACTGTCTCGAGGCCGGCCTCGCGCAGGCCAAGGTGGCACTCGGGGCGCGTGCCGCGCTCGGCACCGAGGCGGTCGCCGATCTGCTCACCAAGCAGGCGGAACTCAGCGCACAGCTGAGCGAGAAGCTGCGCGCGCGTGCCCAGGAGCTCTCGGGCGTCGCCTCCGCGGCGCAAGAGTCGGTGAGCGGCTTCGCCACCGATGCGGCCAATCGCACCGCCGCCGGCCACAAGCGAGCTGCTTAAACACACACCGCTGACAGATCTACCGGGCGGCCGTTTCGGCCGCCTTTTTTTTGCCTCGTGGACCCTGCGCCCGGCATCCGGCAGCATGCCGATCGTGAGACGTTGCGCCAGCCACCCGCAATCCTGCCTCGCGCTGCTCTCGCTGCTCACCGTCCTGCCCGCGCGGCTGCCGGCGCAGTCAGCGCCGCAGTCCGGGGATGGCGATACCGGCATGAGCATGGCGGGACTCTACGGCGCGTACGGCATGCAGCGCGAAGCCTCGGGAACGAGCTGGCAACCGGACACGACGCCGCTGGACGGCAGCCACTCGATGCAGGGGCAGTGGATGACGATGCTGCACGGCTACCTCGATGTGCTCTACGACGACCAGGGAGGGCCGCGCGGCGCCACGGAGACCATCTCCACGAGCATGCTCATGTTCATGGCGCGCCGGCAGCTCACCGACGGCGCATTCGGAGTGCATCTGATGATCTCGGCGGAGCCCACCATGGGCGCGAGCGGCTACCCGCTGCTCTTTCAGACGGGCGAGACAGCCAACGGCAGCGTGCCGCTCATCGACCGTCAGCATCCGCACAACCTGCTGATGGAGGCCGCGGCGACCTACAGCCGCGATCTCACGGCGGCGAGCTCGGTATTCATCTATGCAGGTCCTGCGGGTGAGCCGGCACTCGGGCCGACAACCTTCATGCACCGGCTGTCCGGCATG
Source organism: Steroidobacteraceae bacterium (assembly GCA_035568235.1). Taxonomy (GTDB): domain Bacteria; phylum Pseudomonadota; class Gammaproteobacteria; order Steroidobacterales; family Steroidobacteraceae; genus 13-2-20CM-66-19. The sequence continues at coordinate 169,975 of DATMOK010000023.1, forward strand.
GACAACCCCGAAGCACCGATCACGCACCACTGGCTCGATTCGACGCACGTGACGTTCGGTGTGGTGACCGCCGGTTACGTGTGGCGCGATTTCAAGCTCGATGCTTCCGCATTCAACGGCCGTGAGCCCGATCAGCACCGCTACGACATCGAGCTGCGGGGACTCGACTCGTACTCGGCGCGCCTCAGCTGGAACCCGGCGGCGGTGCTCTCGATGCAGGTGAGCTCAGGACGGCTCGCCTCGCCCGAGCAGCTCGAGCCGAATGTGGCCGTGCGGCGCACGACGGCATCGGTGAGCTACAACGCGCCGCTCCCCGGTGAGTGGTGGCAGACGACGCTTGCCTGGGGCCATAACTCCCCGTCTGCGGGACTGTCGAGCAGCGGCTGGCTCATCGAGTCGGCCATGAAGATGACGGCGGCGCAGACCGTGTTCGCGCGCGCCGAGCGCGTCGCGAAGGATGAGTTGTTCCTGCCCGGCACGGCCCTCAATGGTGAGAACTTCACGGTCGAGAAGCTCTCGGTCGGTTACATCTACGATTTCTTGCACCTCGAGGCACTGGCGGTCGGTGTCGGCGGCCTCGCCAGCAGCTACAGCTTTCCCGCCGCGCTGAATGCGACCTATGGCTACCGGCCGACCTCCTGGATGCTGTTCGTGCGCGCGCGGCTCTAGCTGCCAGCCGCGGCTGCTTGCCAGCCCCGGCTGCGCCGGCTCATCATTAATCTTAAGGGGGTGAGCTTATGAGCGGCACGAACGGCACCATCGCACCCATCACCCGCCGGGAGGTGCTCATGCAGAGCGTCATGGGGCTCGCGGCGCTCATGGCGCCGCGCGACTTCGCGCGCGCCTCCGGCGGCGCGCCAGCTGCGGCCGCCGGCACGATCGTGATCGGCGGCGACCTGACCGTGAACCGCCTCGGGTTCGGCGCGATGCGCATTACCGGAAGCGGCATCTGGGGCGAGCCGGCGGATGCCGCCGAAGCGCGCCGCGTGCTGCGCCGGGCAGTGGAGCTCGGTGTGAACTTCATCGACACCGCGGACGCCTATGGGCCGGAGGTGAGCGAGCGGCTGATCGCCGCGGCGCTCTCTCCCTACCCGCGCGGGCTGGTGATTGCCACCAAGGGCGGTCTCACCCGGCCGAGCGCGTCCGAGTGGGTCGCGGACGGGCGGCCCGAGCATCTGCGCGCCGCCTGCGAGGCGAGCCTGAAGCGTCTGAAGCTCGAGCGCATCGATCTCTACCAGCTGCACCGCATCGACCCGAAGGTAGCGCTCGAGGACTCGCTCGGCGAGCTCGTGCGTCTGCAGAGCGCGGGGAAGATTCGCCACATCGGAGTATCCAACTTCAGCGTCGATGAGCTCGAGCGCGCACGCCGCATCGCGCGCATCGTCTCGGTGCAGAATCGCTACAACGTGGCGGACCGCGGCTCCACCGCAGTGCTGGAGGTCTGCGCCCGCACCGGTCTGGCGTTCATTCCATGGGCGCCCATCGCCCGCGGCTCGAGCGAGAAACTCGAGCAGGGCGATTCCGGCACGCGCCTCGAGGCGCTCGCCAGCGCGCATGGCGTCAGCATCGTGCAGATCGCGATCGCCTGGCTGCTGGCGAAATCCCCGGCGATGCTGCCCATCCCCGGCACCTCATCCGTCGCGCACCTCGAGCAGGACGTAGCGGCTGCCGGCATTCGCTTGAGCGCCGCCGAGCTCGCGAGCCTCGCATAGCGTCCTTGCCGCAAAGCCCGGTGCCGCCGGCAGTTCCGGCCGGCAGCTATCCGCGCACCTACCGCCTGGCGCTGTGGGTGTATCTGCTGATGGTGCCCGTCGGGCTCGCCATCTGCGCCGCAGGTGTCGGGCTCGCGTTCCTGCTCACCCGGCAGCAGAGTTCCCCCGCGGCAATGTTGGGGGTGGTGGCCCTGGTCGCGGTGGTGGGCGGCTTCGGCGCGTGGCTGATCGCGAGTGCGCTGCGCTCGAAGGTCGTGCTGCGCGAGGATGCGATCGAGGTCCACGGCGTGCTGCGCGTGCGGCGGCTCGCGCGTGCCGAGATCGCCGGGCGCCGGCTGCAGAGCCTGCAGTATGGGCAGAAGATGCTGCTGCTGGAGGCAACGGACCCGGCAACGCGCGCTCTTAAGCTCTCCTCCGCTTCGTCGCTGCGCACCGATGCGGTCTGGGATGCCTGGATGGCCTCGCTTCCCGATCTCGACGCACAGGAGACACAGGCGCTCGAGGCCGAGGTGGCGGCTAACCCCGAGCTGGGTTCGACCCCCGAGGAACGTCTCGGGCGACTCGCCGCGGCGCGCCGGCTGGCACAGTGGACCAACTACGTCACGTATGCGATCGCGGCATGGGGCTACCTCTACCCGCGCCCCTATGGCGCCGCAGTGCTCGCTCTCGGCGTGCTGCCCTGGGTGGCACTCGTGCTGGTCGCGAAGTCCACGGGTCTGTTCCGCCTCGACGGCCGGCGCGCTGACCCGCGGCCGAGCCTGATGCTTCCGGTCATAATTCCGGGCCTCGTGCTGCTGGTGCGCGCAGTGTCGGACGTCGGAGTATTGGATCTGGAGCGGGCATTGATCTTCGCGGCGGTCACGGCGTTTGTGCTCGGTTGGGCGGCGCTGAGGTGCGATGCCGCAATGCGGGCCCGTCCGTGGAACGCGCTGCGGCTCATGCTGCTTGGCTGCGCCTATGGCTATGGAACGGTAGTGCTCGCCAACAGCCAGCTCGACTTCGCGCCCGGTGATGAGTATCGCGTCGCGGTCTTGGCGCGGCACGTGAGTCGCGGCAGCCGCAGCACCAGCTATTACCTGCGCCTCGACCGCTGGGGTCCGCGCACCGGGCCGGCTGATGTGCGAGTCTCAGCTCAACTGTACCGTGACGCGCAGCCGGGAACGACGGTGTGCGTGCACCGCGGCCCCGGCGCTCTCGGTATCCCGTGGTATGCAGTGGACCTCTGCGGCCCCTGAGCCCGGCCGCGCGGGCGATCCTTCCCGGATCACCCGCGCGGCGGCCACACGATCCCTGTGAATAACCTAGCCGCGAGCCTCAGCCGCGCGACAGCTGGGCGGCGTAGAGGGAGGCGAGCTCCGGGCTGTGCACGGCCCGCACCGCGCGTGCGATGGCGTCCTGGCGGCAGGCGTTGGCGGAGGCGACGGCGCGCAGATCGCGGATGTCGGCGACCACGCACACGGAGCGCGCGGCATCGACGATACGTCCGTACAGAGCCTGCGAGCCCTGCGCGGTGGCGAGGTTGAGATCCGCGTAGCCCACCTTCACCGTCGGGCTGGTGGCGGCGTGCACGTTGCCGGCTGCGCCGATGGCAAGACAGGCGGCGACGGCGGCGGCGGTCGTGGCGGCGCGCAGGCGCTCGCCGATGGTCTGCGTGGCTGAGGTCATGGGTCTCTCCTGTATGGGCATGACTTGTTGTCTGGTCCTTCGAGTGCGTCACGACCTTCGCGACGCTGGTGATGAGATTCGCAGCAGGCCTCCGGGGTTTAAAGACGCCGTGCCACGCGTTGATCCCGCCGTGTCACGTGTTCGTACCGGCGGCGCACCGCGCACCGGCATGCGGCGCGACGCTGTAAAAAAGGCTGTAACGCGCGCTGCGAATTCGTCCCGCACACCGACGGAATCGTCCCTGCGCGGTGGCGCGCTGCAGGCGCGCGGCGCCGGGCGTACGCTATGCTTCTTAAATGAGCGTTTCGCCCCTCGACCGGATCACTCCCGCCGTCCTCGGCATCGCCCGCGACGGCGACCTCGCCGGCGAGCGGCGCGCGGCGCGTGCGCGCCGCAATTTCTGGCCGCAGCTCGCGGTGCTCAGCGGCTTCTGGATCTATGTCGCCGCCTCCAATCTCATGTACGCCAACACCATGGGCGAGAGCCTGAAGTCGGTCAACGTCACCGATTTCTTCGCTCCCTGGGATGCGCGCCTGGTACAGCACCTGCTGCTCTATCCGCTCTTCATCCTGTGCGCCTGGACGTCGCTGCGTATCGGCTGGCGGCCGCTGTGGCGCACGCTGCCGGTGCAGTTATCGTGTGCGCTCGGCTTCGCGGTGCTCGCGGCCCCGGCGCTGGTGGCGGGGGAAGTCGTGATGGGCGAGTGGCACGGCACCGTCGGCATCACGCACGTGCACGCGCACGCGTACTCCGACTGGGCGGAGTTCTTCGCCGGCCCCGCTGTGCCGACCTGGATCGCGAGCGCCACCAGCTTCCTGGTCACTTACGGCTTTGGGCTCGCGCTCATCACGAGCTTCGGCTTCTACCAGCGGCTGCGCGACTCGCAGCTGCGCTCCGCGGCGCTCGAGCGCGCGCTCACCGCGGCGCACCTCGCGGCGCTGCGCATGCAGCTCTCGCCGCACACGCTGTTCAACCTGCTGCATACCATACGCGGGCAGATCACCTGGGATCCGCCGGCCGCGCAGGCGATGGTGGTGCAGCTCGGCGACCTGCTGCGGCGGCTCCTGACCGCGGGCGAGCACGAGTTCTCGCGGCTTGGCGATGAGCTGCAGTTCGTGCAGCTGTATCTGCAGCTGCAGCAACGACGCTTCGCCGACCGGCTGCGGGTAGCGGTACCGGAGCGCGCCGCCATGCCGCTCGCCTGGGTGCCGAGCCTGATCCTGCAGCCGCTGGTCGAGAACGCCGTGGTGCACGGCCTCGCCGGGCACGAGGGCGCGGTGCGCGTACGCGTCGAGGCCGAGGCCACGGACGAGACGCTGATCCTGCGGGTAGTGAACGACGTGGCGCCCGCCTGGCACGGGCTGCACGGCGCGGGCATCGGGCTGGCGAACGTGCGCGAGCGCCTCGCGGTGCAGTTCGGCGAGCGCGCCAGCTTCAGCGCCGGTCCCGCCGAAGGTGACCTGTGGGTTGCCGAGATCCGCATGCCGCTGCTGCGCGACGGGCCCGATGGCGGCGCACGCACCGCGGGGGACGGCGCGGCGTGATGGACGTGATCATCGTCGATGACGAGCCGGCCGCACGCCGCACGGTGCGCGAGTGCTGCGAGCGCGAAGCAGATTTCACCGTCGTCGGCGAGTTCGGCGACAGCCGCGCCGCGCTCGAGGCGATCCAGGCACGGCCGCCGCAGGTGCTGTTCCTCGACATCCAGATGGATTCGATGAACGGCATGGCGCTGGCGCGCGCGCTCGATCCGCAGACGCTGCCGCTCATCGTATTCGTCACCGCCTTCGATCACTACGCGCTCGAGGCCTTCGAGGTGAGCGCGGTCGACTACCTCCTCAAGCCCTTCGATGAGGCGCGCTTTCGCGCCATGGCCGAGCGCGTGCGTCGCCGCGGCGAAGGGCAGGGGAGCGGTGACCGGCGCCTCGCGCTCGAGGCGCTGCTCGAGCAGCTCGAGCGCAGCGGCCGCGGCCGGGTCGAGGCGCAGCCGCGCGTGCTCGCGGAGGCCGGCAGCCGGATGCACATGCTGGAGGTGTCGCAGGTGGAGGTGGTCGAGGCCGACCGCAACTACGTGCGCCTCACCGTTGGGCGCGAGACCTTCCATGCCCGCAGCACGCTGCAGCAGGCGGAGAGGTCGTTCCACACCCAGCCGATGCTGCGCATCAGCCGCTCATGTCTCGTGAACATGAGTCACGTCAAGGAGGTGAGCCGCACCCCGCGTGGCGATTTCATCCTGGTGGTCGCCGGCGGCACCACGGTGACGAGCAGCGAGGGCTTCCGCGATCCGGTGCGCCAGTATCTCGAGCGGTTGAAACTCGCTCCCACCTAGCGGCGCGGCAGGCGCGCACAACTCAAGGACGTCCGCGAACGCTATCGTTTGCGAGCCCGAGCTCACGAGACAGCGCAACTCCCACGTCACAGTAGGCAGCTTTTGCGCTTCGCGTCTGCACGAGCTTGAACCAGTGTGGGGGCTCACCAGGAAGGCCGCTGTCGTTGTGCACCAGCACGTAAACCCTGCAGGTTACCGGCGAATCCTCGTAGAAAGACTCCCTTAACTGCCGGCAGCAACCACAAGCGCTGCTGCTGCTCCACGAACAGATCGAAGCAGCCGAAAGTCATGCAGTGTGCAATCAGCTCCTCCGGAGGTCGTGAGATATAGCGATTCCTTCTGATCTTCCCAGAGTCCTACGATGTCGAGATCTGCAGCGGACCCTCCGGGCAGATAGATCGTCGTAACCTCAAAACTATGCGCGTTGCAATTCTCCCGGTGCCCCACCACTACCGTTGCGTGTTCTCCTGTGCCACCGAGATCCACATTGTTGATGCCGCGGTGGAGTTTCACGACGGCGTAGTCGTGCACGTCCATCGCCAGTGTCGGCGTCACTGCCAGGGAGAAAGCGCAGCCAAGGGCAAGTAGCCGGAGGTGGGGCATATCCTGGCGATGTCTAACTGGAAATCTTCGTCATGACGTCCCGATCTGCTTCGTTCCGACGAAGCGCCCGATACCGGCGAATGCAGAGTCGAGCTGCTGAGGGGAGGGCGAGCCGCCCCGGGTGTATACACACATGACGATCGGCACATCGGGCCTGGGCCAGGCCACGGCAATATCCCCTGCCGCGTCCTTGCCGTTGTTTCCGGTCTTGTCGCCTATGACCCAACTTCCTGGGAGCCCTGCGCGCAGGCGATTGGCCCCGGTCTGACAGCCCACCAACCACTCGGTGAATAGGGTCCGCGACGCCTGCGACAGGATTTGCCCGAGGACGAGACGACGCAGTGTATTTGCCATGGCCGCCGGGGTCGTTGTGTTCTCGAGGCGGCCGGGCGGTGTTCTATTCAGCAAGGGCTCAGAGTCGTCCAGGCGAGTTTCCTGATCTCCGGTACTGCGCCAGAACGCAGTTAGAGCCGGCGGCCCGCCGATGCGGGCCAACAGCAGGTTGGCGCAGACATTGTCACTCTGTTCGACCGCGGCGCGGCACATCTCTTTCACGGAAAGGGATCCTCTCGCCAGGTTCTGCTGCGCAACGGGGGCGTAGGATTCCTGCATATCGGCGGCACTGTAGTGGATGAGCTGCTCGAGATCGTCCTGACCGCGATCAACTCTCAAGAGGACGCACGCGGCAAGCGACGCCTTGAACGTGCTGCACATGACGAAGCGCTCGTCGGCCCGCCAGGACAGCTTTGCGCCGGTCTTGATGTTTTCTGCATAAAGACCGATATGCCCGCCGCTGTCTCGCTCATAGTCGGAAATCGCCGTGATCGGCGTGTCTGCCGCGAGCGAGGGGGCGGCGGCAAATCCCAGGCTGCTCCAGAGGAAATCGCGTCTCTTCATGGTCCTGCCCCTTGCACTCGGATTCTGCCGGCGGTTGCCGCTTGGTGCGACTGGTGGAGCCTGCCGGGAGATTGTGACCACGGGGAGGCCGAAATCGGAAAGAATGTGGCAGGGAAGGCCCGCCAACTGGATGCCGGGCCCGCGACCGTGAACCACAGCTCATCGCCCAGGTGACAGCCGTGCCCGCACCGCCCAGCGCCGATCCGACCCGCCTGCCGTCCCGGCGCGCGGCGCTATGGGCGCTTGCGCTGCTGACGGCGATGAACCTGCTCAACTACCTCGACCGGTTCGTCGTCGCGCCGCTCGCTACCACTCTCAAGCACGACATGAGTCTGACCGACACGCAGCTCGGCCTGCTGCCGTCGGTGTTCCTGATCGTGTACACCCTGACCGCGCCGCTCTTCGGCACCTGGGGAGACCGGGGGCGGCGGGTCTATCCCATCGCCTTCGGCATCGCGGTATGGAGCGTGGCGACGATGCTGTCGGGCCTGGCACGCAACTACACCGAGCTGCTCGCGACGCGTGCGATCGTCGGCATCGGCGAGGCCGCTCTGGTTGCCGTGGCGCCGGCACTGCTTGCCGATTGCTTCGCTCCGGCGGCTCGTGGCCGCGTCTACGCCATATTCAACATGGCGATTCCGGTGGGTTCCGCGCTCGGCTTCGTGGCCGGCGGTGAGATTGGCGAGCACTTCGGCTGGCGTGCGGCGTTCCTGATCGCCGGGGGGCCTGGACTGTTGCTCGCGCTCGCGGCGCTGCGCCTTCCGGATCCGCCGCGCGGCGTGCAGGATGCCGGCGAGGTCGCAGCGGCCTCCCCGGCACCGGCAGGCGCGAGCCCGCTGCGGCGCTACGTCGAGCTGCTCGGCAACGCGCGCTTCATGAGCATCGTCCTGGGTTACGCCGCCTACACCTTTGCGCTCGGCGGCCTCGCCTTCTGGATGCCGTCGTTCCTGGAGCGCGTCCGCGGCTTCACGCAGGGTCAGGCAGGCACGCAGTTCGGCGAGATCGTCGTCGTCACGGGTTTCTTCGGTACCTTCATCGGCGGCTGGCTGGCCGACTACGCGTTGCGCCGTTCGCGCCATGCGTATCTGTGGCTGTCCGGCACGGTGACGGTTCTGGCAGCTCCGCTGGCGCTGCTGGCGCTGGGCGCCGCGCAGCGCGAGCTGTACTTCCCGGCTCTGGTGCTTGCTCTGTTGCTGCTGTTCATGTCGACCGGGCCGATCAATGCCGCACTGATGAGCAGTGTCACACCTTGGCAACGCGCTACGGCGGGCGGCCTGTGCATGTTCACGATTCACGTGTTGGGCGATGTGCCATCGCCGACGCTGATCGGCTATCTCTCCCACCGCGGCTCGCTTGCCCACGCGGTGCTCATCGTGCCGTTCGCAATCCTGATCGGCGGAATCGTGTGGCTGATCGCCGCGAAAGTGCATGCGCGCGAGCAGCCGGCCTGAGGCTCACACACAGCTGGCAGGACGGCCGTCACCCGGCGAGCGTCCGTATCGGCAGCTGTCGGCCGGCGAACTCGAGCGACGCTTTGCGCTGGCAGTGGCGCGGGGCGCGGGCCTCGAGGGGGCGCATTGCATCCACGAGCTATGGATGCGGGGCGAGTTCGCGGGCCGGATCGAGGCGGCGCTCGAGCAGCTCTGGGGCGCGGCGAGCCGCTCGATCCCCGAATGGCTGCCGATGCGCTACATCGAGTGGCTGCCCGCCGCTTACCAGGTAGCGCTCGGGTTTCGCGCGGCGTGCCGCGGACGCAGCAACCTCTATCTGGTGCTGCTCGACTTCGAGGATCGCCGGCGCGGCCCGTACGGGGTATATGTGGGCATGACGCACTACACGCCGGCGCAACGCTTCGACCAGCATAAGGCCGGTATCCATGCGGCCGGCAGCGTGCTCAAGCGCGGGCTCGAGGTGCTCACCGGTCCGACGCTGCACCTGCAGCACCTGGCGCGCGCTCAAGCACAGCGCCTCGAGGGGGAGCTTGCAGGCGCACTGCGCGATGCGGGCCTGCTAGTTGAGGGCGGGCATTAGCGCGTGACGAAGGCGCGCTCGATCACGTAGTCGCCGGGCTCGCCGCTGCGCGCTGCGAGCTGAAAGCCGCGCGCATCCAGGAGCTTGGCGGTATCGGCGAGCATCGCGGGACTGCCGCACACCATGAGGCGGTCGGCAGCCGCATCGAGCGGCGGCAGCTCGAGGTCGCGGCTGAGGCGACCCGATTCGACGAGGCCGGTGAGGCGGCCGCGATGCGCGTGCGGCTCGCGCGTCACCGTCGGGTAGTAACGCAGCTGCGGGCGCGCCGCCTGGCCGAGCAGCTCGTGCTGGCGCAGCGCCTCGATGCGTGCCCGCACCACGTCCGTCTCGCGCGCCCAGCGAACGCCGTGGACCAACACCACGGTGTCGAAGCGGTCGTAGACCGCCGGGTCGCCGATCAGGCTGAGGAAGGGCGCGGCGCCCGTGCCGGTGCACAGCAGGTAGAGCCGCCGCCCGGGCTTCAGGTCGTGCAGCACCAGCGTGCCGGTCGGCTTGCGGCTGATGAGCAGCTCATCGCCCGGGCGTACGTGCTGCAGGCGGGAGGTGAGCGGACCGTCGGGTACCTTGATACTGAGAAACTCGAGGTGCTCCTCGTAGTTGGGGCTGGCGATGCTGTAGGCGCGCAGCAGCGGCCGGCCCTCGAACGGCAGTCCGAGCATCACGAACTGGCCGTTCAGGAAGCGCAGACTGCGGTCACGTGTGGTACTGAAGGAGAATTGCGTGTCGGTCCAGTGCCGCACCGCGAGCACGCGCTCGCTGCCGATCGTTGCTGCCAAGTCGTTGAACCCCGGAATGCTGCTCGCCGCGGAGGATGCTAGCCGAGGCCGCGGCCGCGCTCCTCGACCGTGTATGCATGGGATCAGAAGCGCTCGTTATGAGCGCGCCGGGCGATGCCTGCGCTACGGAGTTCCGGAGAGACTCGATTGCTGCCACGCCCAGGCGCACAGCCACACGCACGCGAGTCCGGCGGCGAAGTACAACCACGCCATGCGCCACTCGCGCTTCTCCATGCGCTCGGCACCGGCGGTTGAGATGAGGAACGGCCGGTCATCGCTCGGCTCCGTGACGATGCTGATGCGCGTGATGGCGGACTGCAGCTTCTGCCCTGCGCATTCCTCGGCGGCGGCGGCGCGTGCCGCCTCCCATTCAGCGGCGTTGAGGACGCCGTCGTGATCGGTATCGAAGCGCTCGAGCAGGCTGGCCTGATCCTGTTTCCACTCGTGGAGCTTGGCGGCGATTGCGCCGGCCAGATCGCCGGTCTCCGACTGCGAGCGCAGCTCACCGGCAACGCACACCTGCGCACCGGCATCGAGCAGCCTCTCGGTGTAGCGATACGATCCCGAAGTCAGCAGCGCCGTGCTGACCGACGGCGGACCGCCCACGGGACGCGGACCGGTGCCGTACCAGGTGTTGACCCGCGAGGGAGTGACTTCGGCTTTCACCGGGCCCACCAGACATTCGGCGTCATCGTCAGCGAGCACGAACGGTTCGACGCTGGTGGCCGCGTCGATCTGGTGCCACTCCTCTCTGCCCTTGGAGTCGCGGTAGCGTTCGGCCACCTTGAAGTCCCACCATACGCACGGCCGGCCGCTGAGTGGCGCCGCGGTCGGGGCAGCGCCTGCGGGCCGCGCCAGCCCCTGAAACTTGACGTACCCCTGGGCGGCGGAGCGGATGCGCAGCACCGGGGTGTTGGCGAGCAGCCGGTCGCGGCGCATGCGCCGGAAGAAGCCGTACAGGCAGGCGAGGGCGGCCGCACCGGCGCACGCCGCGATCACCTCGGGATGGCGCACCACGAAGCTGACCACATCGACATCGGCCGAGCCGCGTGACATCGAATGGCTCCGTGCGAGCCGCGGCTCAGCGCGAGAACGCCGCCTTCAGGTCGACGTCCGCCTTCTGGTCGGACTGGAACTGAAGCAGTTGCGCTTCCGGGAAGTTGCCCATGCCCGCCACCAGCACGCCGGGGAAAGAGGCGATGCGCACGTTGTTGGTATTGACGGCGTCGTTATATACCTCGCGCCGGTCCGCGATCGCAGTCTCAAGCCCGCTGATGCGATCCTGCAGGTGCCGGAACGCCTCATTCGCCTTCAGCTCCGGATAGTTCTCCGCGACCGCGTACAGGCCATTGAGGCCCGTGCGCAGCTCGTGCTCGGCAGGACCGAGCGAGGCGACGTTGCCGGAGCTGCGCGCCGCATCGACGCCCGAGCGGGCCCGCATCACGCGCTCCAGTGTGCCCGGCTCGTACTGCATGTACTGCTTGCATACCTCGACCAGCTTCGGCAGCTCGTCGTGACGCTGCACCAGCAGCACGTCGATGTTGGACCAGGCGAGCTTTACGGCGGCGCGCACCTGCACCAGGCCGTTATAGGTCCCGATCAGGTAGCCGACCAGGGCGATGAACACGAACAGCACGACCAGCAGACCAAGCATCGTGAGCACTCCTCAGGCACAACTGCAGGTTGCCGCCAGAAGTCGGGGCGCAGCATACGCCCTGCAAGATGCCAACACTGTGAAAGGCTCGGCAGAGGGCGCGGACGTGAAGTGCGTCACACCCTGGCCGCAGTGGCCCCTGCCGGACGTCGCTCCGCGGCACTCAGACGCAGCTCCAGGTCGATACCGGCGAGCTCATAGCCCTTGCGGAAATCGCGGATGTGGCGCGCCATCCATTCGTGCGCGCCGCGCGAGTCATGCGCCTCGAGCGTCTCGGTGAGGCGCCGTTGCGCGGTCGCGATGCGCGCGCGCGCCTGCGGCAGCTTGTCGATCATGACGCCGAGGGAGGGCTCGAGAAGCTTCAGCAGCGGCTCCTGCGCGAGGCCCAGCACCGGGTTGTGCGTGGCACGCCCGAGCGCGCGGAAGAACTCCGCGCAGCGCTCCACGGCGTGCGCGCCTGCGGCGTCGCGGAAGGCCTCCGCGGCAGCTGCGATGCTGGCGAGGTCCTCGGCGCTGCGTTGAGTCGCTGCGAGCTCGGCGAGCGGGGGCTCCAGCACCGTGAGCGCTTCCCAGACATTGCGCACGGTCACATCGTGCAGCAGCAGGGCATGGCTCACCCCGGCGGCGACCGCCGCATGGTGCGGGCGGCTCACCGCCATGAGCTTCGAGCCGGGACGCCGCCGCACCAGCCCGCGACTCTCGAGCTCGCGCAGCGCCTCGCGCACTGTGGAGCGGTTGACGCCGAACTGGCGCGCCAGCTCGGTCTCCGACGGCAGCCGCTCACCCTGGCGCAGAACGCGCGACAGAATGCGCTCGCCGATCTGCGCCGCCACCTTGCGGTAGGCCGGCTCGAGGAGCAGCGGGGCGAACTCGACACTCATGTCGCGGCCTCGAACAGCTCGCGACCGATCAGCATGCGGCGGATCTCCTGGGTGCCGGCGCCGATCTCGTAGAGCTTGGCATCGCGCAGCAGCCTGCCTGCCGGGTAGTCGTTGATGTAGCCGTTGCCGCCGAGTGCCTGAATGGCCTCGAGCGCGGCCCGCGTGGCGTGCTCGGCGGCAAACAGGATGCAGCTGGCGGCATCGCGGCGCCGCACGGTGCGCGCATCGCAGGCGCGCGCCACGCTATAGACGTAGGCGCGGGCGGCATTCAGCGTGGCGTACATGTCGGCGACCTTGCCCTGCATGAGCTCGAAGCTGCCGATCGGCTGACCGAACTGCTGGCGCTCGCGCACGTACGGCAGCACCACATCGAGCGCTGCGGCCGCGAGCCCGAGAGAGCCGCCGGCGAGCACAACGCGCTCGTAGTCGAGGCCGCTCATCAGCACGCGCACGCCCGCGTTCTCCATGCCGAGGATGTTGGCGGCGGGGATCGTACAGTCATCGAAGGTGAGCTCGGAGGTGCTCGAGCCGCGCATGCCGAGCTTGTCGAGCTTCTGCGCGCTCGCGAAGCCCGGGGTGCCGCGCTCGATGATGAAGGCGCTGATGCCGCGCGAGCCGGCCTGCGGGTCGGTCTTGGCGTACACCACCACCACGTCGGCATCCGGGCCGTTGGTGATCCACATCTTGCGGCCGTTGAGCACGTAACTGTCGCCGCGGCGCGTGGCGCGCAGCTGCATCGACACGACGTCCGAGCCCGAGCCGGGCTCGGACATGGCGAGCGCGCCCACGTGCTCGCCGCTCACGAGCTTCGGCAGGTAGCGCGCGCACTGCGCATCGCTGCCGTTCAGGCGCAGCTGGTTGAGGCACAGATTGGAATGCGCGCCGTAGGAGAGCCCGACTGCCCCCGAGGCGCGCGAGATCTCCTCCATGACGATGACGTGGGCGAGGTAACCGAGACCGGCGCCGCCGAAGCGCTCCGGCACCGTGATGCCGAGCAGGCCCTGAGCGCCCAACGCCGGCCACAGGTCGCGCGGAAACTCGTTGCTGCGGTCGATGTCCGCCGCGCGCGGCGCAATCTCCTCGGTGGCGAAGCGCCGCACCTGGCGGCGGATCTCCTCCAGATCGGCCCCCAGGCCGAAGTCATTGTCGGTGCAGTCGAGCGGGCTCATATGGCTTGCCTTCTCCTCAGGCCAGATTGTATGATTGTCGGACAAACCGGCAATCATGGCAAGCGCTCATGCCCCGAATCCGCACCCGGATCGACCTGCAGTCCCCGGATTACCGTGACAACGAGCGCGCGATGCGCGGCCTGGTCGAGGACCTGCACCGCGAGGTCGCCCGGGTGGCCCGGGGCGGCTCCAAGGCCGCCACCGACAAGCACCGCGCGGCCGGCAAGTTGAGCGCCCGCGAGCGCGTGCGGGTGCTGCTCGATACCGGCAGTCCCTTTCTCGAGCTCTCGCAGCTGGCCGCCCACGGCATGTACGGCGGGGACATTGCCTGCGCCGGCATCGTCACCGGTATCGGGCGGGTCGCGGGCCGCGAGTGCGTGATCGTCGCCAACGACCCGACGGTCAAGGGCGGCACCTACTATCCGATCACGGTGAAGAAGCATCTGCGGGCGCAGGAGATCGCGCGCGACAACCGCCTGCCGTGCGTCTATCTGGTGGAGAGCGGCGGAGCGTTCCTGCCCGCGCAGGATGAGGTGTTCCCGGACCGCGAGCACTTCGGCCGCATCTTCTACAACCAGGCGACGCTCTCCGGGCTCGGCGTCGCGCAGATCTCGGTGGTGCACGGCTCGTGCACCGCGGGCGGTGCCTACGTGCCAGCCATGTCGGATGAGAACGTGATCGTGCGCAATCAGGGGCGGGTGTTTCTCGGCGGGCCGCCGCTCGTCAAGGCTGCCACCGGTGAGGACATCGATGCCGAATCGCTCGGCGGCGCGGACGTGCATTGCCGCGAGTCGGGCGTGTGCGATCACTACGCCGAGAACGACACGCATGCGCTCGGCATCGCACGCCGCATCGTGGCGCGCCTGAAGCCCGCGGCCGATGCGGCACCGCCGCGCGCCGCGCACGAGCCGCACTACGACCCGGCCGAGCTCTACGGCGTGGTGCCGTCCAGCCTGCGCAAGCCCTACGACGTGCGCGAGGTGATCGCGCGGCTGGTCGATGACTCCGAGCTCGATGAGTTCAAGGAGCTGTACGGCACTACGCTGGTATGCGGCTTCGCGCACCTCGCGGGCTACCCGGTCGGCATCCTCGCCAACAACGGCGTGCTGTTCTCCGAGAGCGCGCTCAAGGGCACGCATTTCATCGAGCTGTGTGCGCGCGAGGAGATTCCACTCCTGTTCCTGCAGAACATCACTGGCTTCATGGTCGGCAAGCGCGCCGAGGCGGGCGGCATTGCCAAGGATGGCGCCAAGCTGGTCACCGCGGTGGCCTGTGCGCCGGTGCCCAAGCTCACGGTGATCCTCGGCGGCAGCTACGGCGCCGGCAACTATGCGATGTGCGGCCGGGCGTACGCGCCGCGCCTGTTGTTCCAGTGGCCGAATGCGCGCATCTCGGTGATGGGTGGCGAACAGGCGGCGAGCGTGCTCGCCACCGTGAAGCGCGACCAGCTGACGCGCAGCGGCGCGGGCTGGCCGGCGGCCGAGGAGGAGGCATTCAAACAGCCGATTCGCGAGCAGTATGAGCGCCAGGGGCACCCGTACTACTCCTCGGCGCGACTCTGGGACGACGGCGTGATCGATCCTGCCGAGACGCGCCGCGTGCTCGCCCTGTCGCTCGCGGCGGTGCGCCAGGCGCCGCTCGAGCCGGCGCGCTTCGGCATCTACCGGATGTAAGGCCATGAGCGGCACCCTGCTGGTCGCGAACCGCGGCGAGATCGCCTGCCGCATCTTCCGCACGGCGGGCCGCCTCGGCTGGCGCACGGTGGCGGTGTTCTCCGACGCCGACGCGGGCGCCCGCCATACGCGCGAGGCGGATGAGGCCGTGTGGCTCGGCCCCGCGCCGGCGCGCGACAGCTATCTCAACATCGAGCGCGTGCTCGGCGCGGCGCGCGCCAGCGGCGCCACCGCCATTCATCCCGGTTACGGCTTTCTCTCCGAGAACGCGCAGTTCGCGCAGGCCTGCGCCGATGCGGGCCTCGCCTTCATCGGGCCGCCGGCGGCGGCGATCGCGGCGATGGGCTCGAAGATCGTCGCCAAGAACCGCATGCGCGAGGCCGGCGTGCCGGTGCTGCCGGGCTACGCAGGTCCTGAGCAGGACTTAAAGCAACTCGCCGCCGCCGCGCACACCGTCGGCCTGCCGCTCATCATCAAGCCGGCGCTGGGCGGCGGCGGCAAGGGCATGCAGATCGTGCGCCAGGAGTCGGAGCTCACCGCGGCGCTGGCCGCGGCCCGCCGCCTGGCCGAGAGTGGCTTCGGCGATGGCGCGTTGCTGCTCGAGCGCTACCTCGCCGCGCCGCGGCATCTGGAGGTGCAGGTGTTCGGCGACGGCCACGGCAACTTCGTGCACCTGGGCGATCGCGACTGCTCGATCCAGCGGCGGCACCAGAAGCTTATCGAGGAGGCGCCGGCGCCGGCGGTGCCGGACGCACTGCGCGCGCGGCTGCGCGCCGCAGCTCTCGTGGTGGCGCGCGAGATCGGCTATGTGAGCGCCGGCACCGTGGAGTTCCTCTACGACGGGCGCGAGTTCTACTTCATGGAGATGAACACGCGGCTGCAGGTCGAGCACACCGTCACCGAGGCAATCACCGGACTCGATCTCGTCGAGTGGCAGCTGCGGATCGCCACCGGCGAGCCTCTGCCGCTCACCCAGGAGCAGATTCGCCTCAACGGCCACGCCATCGAGGCGCGCGTCTGCGCGGAAGATCCCGAGCGCGGTTTCCTGCCGAGCGCCGGCAGGCTGCGGCTGATGGAATGGGCGGCGCTCGAATCGGTGCGGGTCGATGCCGGTTTCACGAGCGGCGACACGGTGCCGGACTGCTACGACTCCCTGCTCGGCAAGGTGATCGCCTGGGCGCCGCAGCGCACGCTCGCCGCGTCGCGCCTGGCGGCGGCGCTCACCTGCACGTATGCCGCCGGCGTGCATACCAACGAGCGCTGGCTGGCGCGCATCCTGCGCTCGAAGCGGTTCCTCGAGGTGCGGCACAACATCGCGCTGCTGGACAAGGGCACGGCGGAATTCGCACCGCCCGCGACCTTGAGCCCCGAGACCCTGATTCTCGCCGCGCTCGCAGCGCATGCGGCGCAGCCCCAGGCCGGCGCACCGCAGGCGGGCAGTCCCTGGGCTGTGTGCGATGGCTTCACGCCGAATCTCCCGGCCACAGTCGCCTACAGCTTCTCGAGGCATGGTGAGACGCACAGCGTCGAGCTGCGCTTCGTCGGCGGCCGTCCCGCCGCCGCGCAGGTCGATGGACGCACGCTCCTTGAGATCGCGGACCTGGTGTGCCGGCCGGATGCCGAGGGCACGGCCAGCATCGCCGCCCGCCTCGTCGAGCGGCGGCGGCATGCGCGCTGTCTGCTCGAGGGCGCCCGCATCACGCTCTGGGAGGAGGACGCACAGTACGAGTTCCTCATCGAGGACCCGCGCAGGCGCGAGTTCTCGGCGAGCGCGAGCGGCGGGGGCCTGACGACACCGCTCCCCGGGGTCGTGGTGTCGGTGCCGGTGGCCGTCGGCCAGAAGGTGGCCGCGGGCGAGGTGCTCATGGTGATCGAGGCGATGAAGATGGAGCACACGATCAGCGCACCGTACGCAGGCACCGTGAAGGCCATCCACTTCGCGCGCGGCGACCGGGTGCCTGAGGCGAGTCAGCTCCTCGAGCTCGCGCGCGCCGCGGAGGCCTGACAGGGCTACTTCGATTTGGCCGGCTTGGCCGCGGCGGCTTGCGCGGCGGCCGCGTGCGGCGTGCCGGCGGCGCGCGCCAGGACGATCACCTTGTCGGTACGCTGCAGCAGCTCGCGGAACGTTTTCTCCTCATCGCTCGCTTCGCCGGGACTGATGACGACGTAACGGCCGTTGACGGCGAGCGCCGGGACGCCGCCGATCTGGTAGTCCTCGACCATCTGGTCGGCCTGCACGGTCTCGTTGTTGACGCCGAAGGAGACGTAGGCGTTGGCAAACTTATCCGCATTGCCGCCATGCTTGCCGACCCAGTCGGCGATCGCCTGCTCCTCGAAGAGCGGCAGCTGCTCCTCGTGAATGGCATGAAACAGCGGCCCGTCGAGCTTGGCCAGGTCGCCGGTCGCCTGCAGGGCGTAGAAGGCCCGCGACAGGTTGAGCCACTCCGGGCGGCCGTAGCCGACCGGCACGCGCTTGAACACCACGTCCTTCGGCAGCTTCGCCACCCAGGCGCTCACCAGCGGATAGAACTTGTTGCAATGGGGACAGGCGTAGGAGAAAAACTCGACCACCTCGATCTTGCCGGGGCTCGAGGTGGGTCGCGGCGGCGTGAGCGTGCGGTAGTCGGTGCCCTCGATGAGCTGCGCGGCTACGACGGCCGGCAGCAGCGCGACGATCGCGGCGAGGGCGGCCAGGGCGGCCAGGGACAGGGAGCCGGTTTTGCGGATGGACATCTTTAGTTCGCTCTGCGTCGGAAAGTGGAAACGTAACACGAGGCACGGTCGAAGAACCGCCACTGCCGCAACGCCCACGGACCTGCGTACTCGACGCCGATGCGCGCGCTGCGTGCGACCGACACCGCTCGGGTGCCTCGCGAGCGCTCGATCCACAGCACCGGCCCACGCAGGTCGACACCGTTCATGCGGCGATCGATGTGCAGGGCCCGACACAGCAGGCCCGGTCCACAGGTGCGATCATCGATGCCCTCGAGCGGCTCGAGGGCACGCAGCAGTACCGCATGCGGCACACCCTCGAGCGCCGTGACCACGTTAAGACAATTCCAGACGCCGTAGATGAGGTAGACGTACGCATGTCCCGGCGGCCCGAACATAACCGCGGTGCGCGGCGTGCGGCCGCGCGCGGAGTGCGCCGCCAGGTCGCGTGGCCCCTGATACGCCTCGGTCTCGACGATGCGGCCGCGGCGCACGCGCACGCCGTCGTCATGGACCAGATGCATGCCGATGAGTTCGCGGGCGACGGCGAGAGCATTGCGGGCGAAGAAGGCGCGTGGTGGTCTGCTGAGGCGGGGCACGCGCGCAATGCTAAAGGAATCGCTACGCTCACGGATCGCCCTGCAGAGCGGGTTTTTGTAGTAAAATCAATCGTCATGGTGCGGCAGGGCAGGAGTCGGGTGAGACGCATGGGTGTGGGGCGATTTTTGAGTTTGCTGCTGGCAGTGCTGCTCTCTGTGCCCGCCGGCGCGAGCGTGTTCCCGCTGCCGGCGGATGGCTCGGCGGTGGTGGGTGATGACACGACGGTTACGACGGCCTATGAGGACACGCTGCCCGACCTGGCCCACCGCTACAGCCTCGGCTACTACGAAATCATCCGCGCCAATCCGGCTGTCGACGTGTGGCTTCCGGGTGCCGGCAAGAGCGTGGTGCTGCCGGGGCGGCGCATCCTGCCAACGGGTCCGCGCGAGGGGATCGTCGTCAACCTGCCCGAGCACCGGCTGTACTTCTACCCCAAGCCGCGCAGCCGCCACGAGCAGCCCGTCGTCATCACTTATCCGATCAGCGTCGGCAAGATGGACTGGCGTACGCCGCTTGGCGAGACGCGCGTGATCGCAAAGATCCGCCATCCCGCCTGGTATCCGCCCGAGTCGATCCGCAAGGAGCACGCCGCCAACGACGACCCGCTGCCCAAGGTGGTGCCTGCGGGACCGGACAATCCGCTCGGCGACTTCGCGCTGCGGCTCGCCGCCGGCAATGGCGAATACATGATTCACGGCACCAACAATCCGACCGCGGTCGGGATGTCGGTGACCCACGGGTGCATCCGCATGTATCCCGAGGACGTGGCGGCGCTCTTCCCGCTGGTGCCGGTCGGCACCAAGGTGTGGCTGGTCAACGAGCCGGTGAAGGTCGCGTGGGTGGACGGCAAGCTGCTGCTCGAGGCGCATCCGCCGGTGGACGATGAGGGGCAGACGGTGGAGCCGAACCTGGAGCTGCTGTCCAGGCTCCTCGACCAGGCGCTCGGCGACAGCACCGCCGCAATTCACTGGGATCTGGCACGCGCGACGTTATCCGCCGCCAATGGCATGCCGACCGTGGTGGGACTCGCGGCGACTCCCGAAACGCCCGCCTCCGGTGCCCTCGCGCCGCCGCAGCGGGTCGCGACGAGCGTCAGTCACTAGCTAACGCGCGCTGGCCGGTTCGCCGCTGGCGGCAGGCGCCTCGCGCGGGGCGCGCAGCTGAGTCACCAGGCGCACCAGCTGCGCCACCCGCCCGGCGACCGACAGCGCCGAGCGCACCCACAGCACAAACGTCAGCACCTCGCGCGTGCGCCCGATAAAGAGCAGCGCCGCGAGCGCCGCCGCCCAGGCGAGCGGATTGCGCAGCATGCCCGCGCCGCCTGCGGCGCCCGCACCGCGCAGCATTGTGAACGGATCGAGCGCCGCGAGGCGCTCGGCGAGCTCGATACGCTCGCTGGCGCAACGCTGGATGAGGACGCGCCGGCGGGCCTTGAGCTGCTCAAGGCGGCTCATGGCGCCCCCGCCGCCCGCCGTCGGTCCTGGTCGAGCTGGTCGAGGGAGCCCGAGAGGAGCGCGGGGCGCTTCTGAAAGGAGCGCGTGCCGAGCCAGCTGAACACGACAGCCAGCACGATGAAGGTCAGGCAGCCCGCGAGCAGTCCGAGCATGCGGTGCGTGTTCCACAGCGCGGCAACCAGCGCCACCAGCCCGAAGGCGAGCGCCAGCAGTGCGCTCAGCACTGCCGCGAGTGCCCACAGCAGAGTGCGCAGCACACCAAGAAGATGGATCTCCAGCTCAACGGAGGCCAGCTCGAGACGCGTGCCGATCGCCTCGAGCACGCTCGCGAGCAGGCCGCGCAAGCGGCCCGGTGCCTCAGGGTGCGCGCCCGCAGCGCTCATCTGCGGCCCATGATGAGCCCGAGGAGCAGCGCCACACCCCCGACGACCGCTAGCGCCTGCCAGGGATTGCCGCGCACGTAGTCATCGACGAGGCGTGCCCGGCCCTTGAGCTCCTTCTCGAGCCCGCCCAGCCGGCTGCGCAGGTCGGCGAGCGTGGCTGCGGCGCGCTCCTCGTCCGCGGGGCTCGCCGTGCCCGTCGAGGTTCGCAGCAGCGCTTCGGCCTCTCCCACGAGCGTCCGCAGCTCCTCGGCCAGCCGGCCACCATCGAAGCCCTCAGCCATGTTCGCGCTCCCGTGTCAGCGTTATCAGGATTTACGCATATCCGGCCCGAAACCGCGAGACGGCGGATTTAAGCTGCGCTACTCTCAGGGCGGAAGCTCTCCATGGACGCGCCGGCCCCCAATCCTTTGCTTGAGCTGCGCAAGCTCGGTCAGAGCGTGTGGCTGGATGATCTGGGCCGCGGCATTCTCGATGACGGGAGTCTGGCGCGCCTGATCCGCGACGACGGGGTCGCCGGCGTCACCTCCAACCCCGCGATCTTCGCCAACTCGATGATGAAGGAGCCGGCGTACGCCCAGTCGCTCGGGCAGCTGCTTAAGCGCGAGCCGAGCGCGCTCGCGCTTTATGAGGAGCTGGCGTTGCGCGACGTGCGCGAGGCAGCAGCCCTGCTGCGCCCGCTCTACGACAGCACCCGCGGCGGCGATGGGTTCGTGAGCTTCGAAGTGTCGCCGCATCTCGCCGACGACACGAACGGCAGCCTCGCCGAGGCGCGGCGCCTGTGGCAGCGGCTCGAGGTGCCGAACGCCTTCATCAAGGTCCCCGGTACCGCGGCGGGACTGCCGGTGATCCGTGATCTCATCAAAGGCGGCATCAACGTCAACGTCACGCTGCTCTTTTCGCCGGAGCGCTACCGCGCCGTCGCGCAGGCCTGGATGGACGGCTTGAGCGCGCGCACGCAGGCGGGGTTGCCGGTAGCGAATGTCGCATCGGTTGCGAGCTTCTTCCTCAGCCGCATCGATACCCAGGTCGACAAGATGCTCGATGACCTCGCCTCCCACGGCCAGCCCGCAGCCCGCGCGCTGCGTGGCAAGGCGGCGATCGCGAGCGCCTGCCGCGCGTTCGAGATTTTCGAGCAGACCCTCGCCACGCCGCAGTGGCAGACCCTGCTCACGCAGGGCGCGCGGCCGCAGCGGCTGCTATGGGCGTCGACTTCGACCAAGGATCCGAGCTACAGCCCGATCAAGTACGTCGAGGAGCTGGTCGTCCCGGATTCCGTAAACACCATGCCGCTCGAGACCCTGAACGCCTACCGGCGTCTCGGGCGGCCGGAGCTGCGCCTGGAGCGCCACCTCGCAGATGGGGCGGATACGCGCGAGGGGCTCGAGCGGCTCGGCATTGATATGGAGGCGGTCGCACAGCAGCTCGAGCGCGAGGGGGTGGCGAAGTTCGTCGAGCCCTTCGACCGGCTGCAGAAGTGGCTCGGGGAGCGGCGGCGGTAAGCCGCGCACGCTCTGAAGTCTGCGCCCGGGAGATGCAGGTGGAATCCGACGCGGTACGCGAGAGGCTGCTCAAGCGCCGGGAGGAGTTGCGCCAGCGCGCGAGCGATGCGAGCGCCGACCTGCGTCATGAGGCCGATCCGCTCTCGGCTGACTTCGCCGAGCAGGTGACGCAGCGCGAGAATGACGACGTGCTGGGCGCCATCTCGCACTCGGCGCGCGCCGAGCTGCAGCAGGTCGAGGCGGCGCTGCGGCGCCTCGCACAGGGCCGTTATACGACCTGCTCGGTATGCGGCGGCGACATCGAGCCCGAGCGCCTCGCGGCGGTGCCTTATACCGATCGCTGCCGCGCGTGCGCCGAGGCAGACCGTCCGCATCCCGGCCGCGGGCGCGGCTGACGCCTCGTCAGGGGCGAGCGGACAACCTTGGCGGCCTCGGGCGTCATCACCCTGACGACGGACTTCGGCCACCAGGGCCCCTTCGTCGGGGTGATGAAGGGATGCATCCTGACGCGTTTTCCCGCCGCACGGATCATCGACCTCACTCACGAGATCGTGGTGCACTGGCCGGCGGAAGCCGGCTTCTGGCTGGCGCGCGCGTTCCGCTTCTTCCCGGCGGGAACGGTGCACGTCGCGGTGGTGGACCCCGGGGTCGGCACCTCCCGCGACATCCTGGCGGCCGATGCGGGCGGGCACTACTTTCTGGCACCGGACAACGGGCTGCTGGCGCCGGTCGTGAGCCGCAATCCCGGGGCGCGCCTGGTACGCCTCACGGCATCGGCCCTGGCGCGCCTCGGGGTCGATCGCCCGAGCGCCACCTTCCATGGCCGCGACATCTTCGCGCCGGTCGGCGCCGAGCTGGCAGCCGGGCGCTGCGTGCCGCAGGACCTCGGAGAGACGGTCGAGACGCTCGTGCCCTCGTGGGTGGAGGATCCCGCGGTGCAGCCCGCGAGCGTCGCGGGCGTGGTGATCAGCATCGATCACTTCGGCAATCTCATCACCAATATCGACGCCGGCCTCATCAAGCGCTTCCGCGTGCCGGTGGTGTACGCCGGCAACCATGCGTTTCCGCTGCTGCGCACCTATGGCGATACCGACCCCGGGGGGTATCTGGCGCTGGTGAATTCCTTCGGGGTGATCGAGATCGCCCGCGCCGAGCACAACGCCGCGGAGGGTCTGGGGCTCAGCCGCGGGGCCCCGGTGGTCGTGCGGGATGGGACGGATCACGCCTGAGCTTGCGGGCGGCCTTGTTTTGCAGGGCGGGCACCCCCCATTTCGGCAAATGTTGATCGGCGGCGCGAATCGGCTATAGTTCGCGCCTTGGCCGAACCTAATTCTCGCGTTACTTCTTGAATTACTTAAGTATTTAGTACCACCAGATGTCTGAGCGGGACAACGAGGGCTTCGACCTCGACGAGGAATTCCTGAACAGTCCCCCCGAGGACGGCACCGATTACGACCGGATGCTGGATCGGGTGGATAAGCGCGTGCGCACACAGGGCAAGCGCGGCAAGGCCGCCTGGAGTCGCCTCGAGGAGGTACTGGCGGACAAGAAGCTCGAGAAGGATCTGCAGGACTTCGACGAAGAGCTCTAGAACAGCGGCCTGCCGCTGCTCACTCCGCGCATTCGCGCCAGTCGAGAGGATATGGTGCGCGCCGGGGAATCAGTCGTGACACCTACGCACTCTGCCTGGATCGTGCTCAAGTTCGGCGGAACGAGCGTCGCCACGCTCTCGAACTGGAGCAACATCGCGCAGGTCGCCGCCGACCGGCGTGCGGGCGGTGCGCGTGTCCTGATCGTGCACTCCGCGTTGAGCGGTATCACCGATCGCCTCGAGCGGCTGCTCGCCGCGGCCGTGGCCGGGGGCCATGAGGCCGAGCTGCACGCCATCGAGGAGCGTCACCTGGAGCTCGCGGCCGAGCTCGGCGTCGCACCGGGCGAGGAGCTCGGACAGCAGTTCGCCGAGTTGCGTGAGATCGCCGCAGGGGTTTCCCGGGTGCGCGAGGTGAGCGACCGGTCGCGCGCGCGCGTGCTCGCCTCGGGCGAGCTGATGGCGACCCGGATCGGCGCGCGCTTTCTGGCCGCGCGCGGGCTCGAGGTGGCGTGGATGGACGCGCGCAGCCTGTTGCGCGCCGAGGCACGCCACGCTGGCGCGCCGAAGTCGAGCGTGCTGTCGGCGGTGTGCGGCTTCGCGCCCGATGCGGCGCTCGAGCGGCGGCTCGCCGCGCTGGCGCCGCTCATCGTCACCCAGGGTTTCATTGCGAGTGATGAGGAGGGCGCTACGGTGCTGCTCGGCCGCGGCGGCTCGGATACCTCCGCGGCGTATCTCGCCGCGAAGCTGCGCGCGCAGCGACTCGAGATCTGGACCGACGTACCCGGCATGTTCAGCGCCAACCCGCGCTCGACCCCCACCGCGCGCCTGTTGCGCTCGCTGCACTACGACGAGGCGCAGGAGATCGCCACCAGCGGCGCCAAGGTGCTGCATCCGCGCTGCATACTGCCGCTGCGCCAGCAGCGCATTCCGCTGCATATCTACGCCACGCAGGCGCCGCAGCTCGAGGGCACGGTGCTGTCCGCCGAAGGCGGCGAGGGGGGCGGCGCACAGGTGAAGGCGGTGTGCACCCGCAAGGGCATCACGCTCATCTCCATGGAGAGCCCCGGGATGTGGCACCAGGTGGGATTCCTCGCCGATGCCTTCCAGGTCTTCAAGCAGCACGCCCTGTCGGTCGACCTGGTGTCGACGTCCGAGACCAACGTGACGGTATCGCTCGACCCGGCCGCCAACACGCTCGAGAACGCGCAGGTGAGCGCGCTCGCCGCGGATCTGTCGCGCCTGTGCCGCGTGCAGGTGATCGGCCCGTGCGCCTCGGTGAGTCTCGTGGGGCGCAACATCCGGGCGATCCTGCATCAGCTCGGCGGCGCGCTCGAGTTCTTCGAGGAGCAGAAGATCCACCTGGTGAGCCAGGCGGCCAACGATCTGAACTTCACGTTCGTCGTCGATGAGGACCAGGGCGACCGGCTGGTCGAGCAGCTGCACGAGCTCCTCATCCGCCCGGTGCCCGGCGACCGGGTGCTGGGCCCCACATGGCAGCAGCTGTTTGCCGCACCGGCCGAGGGCGCGCGCCGTACGGTGCCCTGGTGGCGCACGCATCGAGCGGCGCTGCTCGCGGCGCTCGGCAGCCGCGATGCCGCCTACGTCTATGACCTCGCGAGCGTGCGTGCCGCAGCCCGTGCGCTGCGCGCGCTCAAGTCGGTCGATCGCGTGCACTACTCGATGAAGGCCAACCCGCACCCCGAGATCCTCAGCGCGCTGCGCGCCGAGGGTATCGAGTTCGAGTGCGTGGCACGCGGCGAGGTGGAGCGGCTGTTCGCGACCTGCCCCGGGATCGAGCCGCAGCGCGTGCTCTATACGCCGAACTTCGCGCCGCGCGATGAGTACGCCTGGGCGCTCGAGCGCGGTGTGCGGGTGACCATCGATAACGGCTACGCGCTCGAGGCGTGGCCGGGCCTGTTCGCCGGGCGCGAGATCTTCGCGCGCCTCGACACCGGCGTCGGCCGCGGCCATCACTCGCACGTGCGCACCGCCGGCTCGCGCTCCAAGTTCGGCGTGCCGCTCGCGGAGCTTGAGGCATTCGCGCACGCGGCGCGGCACGCCGGCGCGCGCATCGTCGGGCTCGAGGCGCACGTCGGCAGCGGCATCTTCGACGTCACCAGCTGGGCGCACACCGCGCGCCTGCTGGCGGCGGCCGCCGCGCAGCTGCCCGAGGTGCGGGTGCTCGATGTCGGCGGCGGGCTCGGCGTTCCCGAGCGCCAGGAGCAGCCGGGGCTCGATCTGGCGCGCCTCGATGCGCTGCTCGCGGAGGTGCGCGGCGCGCATCCGGGCCTTCAGTTCTGGCTCGAGCCCGGCCGGTATCTGGTGGCCGCGGCGGGCGTACTGCTGGCGCGCGTCACACAGCTCAAGCACAAGGGCGGGGTGCGCTTCGTCGGCGCCGCCACCGGCATGAACTCGCTGATCCGCCCGGCACTCTATGGGGCGTACCATGAGATCGCCAACCTCACCCGCCTCGATGAGGCCGCCACCGAGATCGTCAACGTCGTCGGCCCGATCTGCGAAAGCGCGGACGTGCTGGGGCACGACCGCCTGCTGCCGCCGACGCAGGAGGGCGATGTGCTGGTGATTGCCAACGCCGGCGCCTACGGACACGTGATGAGCTCGCAGTACAACCTGCGCGCGCCGGCAGCGGAGCTGATCCTCTGAGACGCCTGGCTCTGTGGCTGCTCGGCGCGGCGGCGCTCGCGGGCGCCCTCTACGTGCTGTACCTCGACCGGATGGTCACGCGCCAGTTTGAGGGCCGGCGCTGGACGCTGCCCGCGCAGGTGTTCGCAGCTCCCCTCGAGTTGTATGCCGGCTTGCCGCTCCCGGAACCGGAGCTGGCGCGCGAGCTCGAGCGGCTGCACTACCGGCGGGTGACGCAACTCGATCGCCCCGGGGCCTATCGCCTGAGTGGCGGCGGCCGCATCGACGTGGCATTGCGGCCGGCGAGCTTTCCGGACGAGAGGCGCGACGCGCAGCTGCTGAGCGTCGCCTTCGGGCCTAACGGCATCGAGAGTCTGAAAGATGCCGCTGGCCATGACGTGCCGGTGCTGCGCCTCGAGCCGCTGCTGATCGGCAGCATCTTTCCGAGCCATGGCGAGGACCGCGTCGTCGTCACCCCGAAGGAGGTACCGCCGCTGCTGCCGGCGGCGCTCAAGGCGGTCGAGGACCGGCGCTTCGACTCGCATCGCGGCGTCGATCCGACGGCGATCCTGCGCGCCCTGTGGGTGGACCTGCGCGCGCGCCAGATCGAGCAGGGTGGCAGCACCCTCACGCAGCAGCTGGTGAGGAGCTACTTCCTCTCCAATCGCCAGACGCTGGGGCGCAAAGTCCGCGAGGCCATCATGGCGATCGCGCTCGATGCGCACTTCACCAAGGACGATCTCATGAATGCCTACATCAATGAGATCTTCCTCGGCCAGGACGGCGATCGCGCCATCCATGGCTTCGGGCTCGCGAGCCAGTTCTATTTCGGCAAGCCGCTCGCTGAGCTGGATCTTCCGGAAGTGGCGCTGCTGGTCGCCATCGTGCGCGGGCCCTCGTACTACGACCCGCGGCGGCACGCCGAGCGTGCCCTGGCGCGGCGCAACCTCGTGCTGTCGGAGCTCGCCGAGCAGCACGTGGTGAGTGCCGCGCAGGCGGGGGAAGCTGCGCACAGGCCGCTCGGTGTCAGCGCGCGCCCGGCCGGAGCCTACTACCCGGCGTACCTCGACTTCGTGCGCCGCACGCTGCGGCGCGACTACCGCGATGAGGATCTGACCGAAGCGGGACTCACGATCTATACGAGCCTCGACCCGCGTGCCCAGGAGGCGGCCGAGAGCGCGCTCGAGCACGAGCTCGAGCGGCTCGACCGGCAGAAGAAGCACGCCGGCGAGGCGCTCGAGGGAGCAGTCGTCGTCACCTCGCCGCAGAGCGGCGATGTCACCGCGATCGTCGGCGGGCGCGATGTCGGCTATGACGGCTTCGACCGTGCGCTCGATGCCCGCCGCGCCATGGGCTCATTGGTGAAGCCCTTCATCTACCTCACCGCGCTCGAGAGCGGCCGGTACAACGCCGCCAGCATCGTTGAGGATCAGCCGGTGGACGTGCCGCTCGCGGGCGGCAAGCACTGGCGACCCGAGAACTTCAATCACGACGTCAACGGGCCGGTGCCGGTGGTACGCGCGCTGGCCGACTCGCTCAATCTCGCAACCGTCGGGGTCGGCCTCGATCTGGGCTTGCCGAAGGTCAGCGATACCCTGCAGCGCTTTGGCCTCGCGGCGCCTCCCGAGCAGGTGCCGGCGATGCTGCTCGGAGCGGTGAACGTCACCCCGCTCGAGGCGGCGCAGCTCTACAACGGCCTCGCCAACGGCGGCTTCCGTAATCCGCTGCGCGCGGTGCGCAGCGTCATCGGGGCCGATGGCAAGGCGCTCAAGGCCTTTCCCGTGCAGGTCACGCAGGTGGCCCCTCCCGCGGCCATGTACCAGCTCGACCGGCTGCTGCTCGCGGTCATGAGCCGCGGCACGGGTCGCTCGGCGCGCGCGCTCCTGCCTCCCGATCTGGTGGTGGCGGGGAAGTCCGGCACCTCGTCCGAGTACCGTGACAGCTGGTTCGCGGGCTTCTCCGGCAGCGATCTCGCCGTGGTGTGGGTGGGATACGATGACGATGCGCCGACCGGCTTCACCGGCTCGGCCGGCGCGCTGCCGGTGTGGGCGCACATCATGGCGGCGCTCAACGGCCGGTCGTGGAATCAGCCGATGCCCGAAGGACTCCTCGAGGTGGAGATCGAGTACCCGACCGGGCTGCGTGTGCTGCCGGGCTGCTCGGACGATCGCGTGACGGTCGCCGTGCCTGCCGGCGTGCAGATCCCGCCGAAGCCGGGCTGCGGTTTTCCCGAGGCGGGGAGCCCCGTCACGACTCTGATCAACCGCACCGAGCGCTGGCTGCATGCGCTCCTGCACTGAGCGCTCGCGCACCGCATGCGCCTGAGGCTCGCGCTCATTCTCACCCTCACACTCAGTGGCTGCGCGCTGCGCGGTCCGCCGCTGCCCGCGCCGCCGAGCGGCGCGCCCGCGGGCGCGCCCGGAACGGTGAGCCCGCAGCCGCCCGCAGCAGGCACGGCGGAGCGGCCTCCGAGCCCGCCGCCGCGCCCCGCACCCATGGGACCTGCGGCGGTCGCGCTCCTTTCGCAGGCGCAGCGCCAGGCCGGCGCCGGAGACCTGGTCGCAGCCGGGGCGACACTCGAGCGCGCGCTGCGGATCGAGCCCGACAACCCGCGCCTGTGGGTCGAGCTCGGGAGGGTGCAGCTGCAGCAGGGCAATGCGCCACAGGCGGAGGGCATGGGGCACAAGGCTCTCTCGCTCGGTGCCGGCGACCCGGCGGCGCAGGCGGCAGCCTGGACGCTGATCGCGGACTCGCTCCGTGCCCGCGGCCGCAACGGGGAAGCGGCGGATGCCGATCATCACGCCGCAGCCCTCATGCCCCGCTGAGGCGTCCTGCGGCTTGCGCCACGAGCCCGGCGCACCCTAAACTCACCCTACTCATCGAGACCGGCTGAGGGATAGGCCCTAAGACGCCGGGACAACCGCCAGGCTTAACCACCCTGGAAAGGTGCCAACTCCTTCGATTGCGGCCTTGGAGCCGGGATCGACAGATGAGCGGATTGCGTAGCCTCCCCGGGTACACCCCGGTGCGAGGATGGACGCAACTAGCCGGGCCGCTCGCGCGCCGGCCCGCTCCGCAGGTGTCCGATGAGCTTTGGGACATGCGGAGGATTTTCCGATGACTGAACGCTTCATAGGCCGGATTGCCGACCCGGCGCGGTGCGGCGAGGACTTAGCCCCTGGCGTGAGCCAGGTGACGAGCACCGTGCGCGCGGGGCTTGAGTGCGACGATCACACCGGCTGTGTCATTCCGCCGCTGCACCTGTCCTCGACCTTCGCTTTCCGCGGCTTCGGTGAGAAGCGCGCCTACGACTACACGCGCTCGGGCAACCCGACGCGCGACCTGCTCGCCGAGGCGCTGACCGATCTCGAGCAGGGGGCGGGGGCCGTGGTCACGGCGAGCGGCATGGCGGCGGTGACGCTGGCGGGCTATCTGGTGCCAACAGGTGCGCGCATCGTCGCGCCGCACGACTGCTACGGCGGCACCTATCGGCTGTTCGACGCCTGGCGCCGCCGCGGCGAGCGCGAGGTGGAGTTCGTCGACTTCGCCGATCTGGAGGCGGTGCGCGCCGCGCTCGGTAAGCCAACGGCGCTCCTCTGGATCGAGACGCCGAGCAACCCGCTGCTGCGTATCACGGACATCGCCGCGTTTGCCGCCGCCGGCCGCTCAAGCGGCGCGCTGATCGTGGTCGACAACACCTTTCTCTCGCCGGCGTGGCAGCAGCCGCTCACCCTCGGTGCCGACCTCGTGGTGCACTCGACCACCAAGTACCTGAACGGCCATAGCGATGTGGTCGGGGGCGCGGTGGTGGCACGCGATCCCGCGCTGCACGAGCAGCTCGCCTGGTGGGCCAACTGCCTCGGGCTCACCGGGGCGCCGTTCGACAGCTACCTGACGTTGCGGGGCTTACGGACGCTGCACGCCCGTCTCGAGCATCACGCGCGCAATGCGCACGCGCTCTCGCACTGGCTCGAGGGCCAGGCGAACGTGCGGCGTGTGTGGTATCCGGGGCTCGCGAGTCATCCGGGACACGAGCTCGCGCGGCGCCAGCAGCGCGGCTTCGGAGCCATCATCAGCCTGGAGCTCGAAGGTGGACACGAGGCGGTGCGCGAGTTCGTCGCCGAGCTCGGCTGCTTCTCGCTGGCGGAGTCGCTCGGCGGCGTCGAAAGCCTCGTGGCGCACCCGGCGACGATGACTCATGCAGCGATGGATCCGGCGGCGCGCCTCAAGGCGGGGCTCGCCGACGGGCTGATCCGCCTGTCGATCGGCATCGAGGCGCTGGAGGATCTGCGCGCCGATCTCGCCCGGGCACTCGAGCGCGCCGCGCGCGTGCTGCCGGTGCGGCCGCTCAGGCGGGCGGCCGCAGCCTGCTGATGACGGCATCCGCCGCCGCGAGCGTGCTGGTGGCGGCGGCGCCGGCGGCGCTGAGATCGAGGGTGCGTGCGCCGGCCGCGAGCGCCTCGTCCGCGGCGCGCTCCAGCGCCGCGGCTTCCGTCTCGAGCCCGAGCGAGTGCCGCAGCAGCAGCGCCACGCTGTAGATCGTGCCGTAGGGGTTGGCGATGCCCCGGCCGGCGATATCGGGCGCCGAGCCGTGGATCGGCTCGTACACGCCACGCCGGCCCTCGCCGAGGGAGGCGGACGGCAGCAGCCCCAGCGACCCGGCGAGCATCGACGCCTCGTCCGTGAGGATGTCGCCGAACATGTTCTCGGTCACCAGCACATCAAAATCGCGCGGCCGGTGGATGAGATGCATCGCCGCGGCATCGACCAGCTGGTGCTCGAGGGCCACGTCGGGAAACTCGCGCGCCATGAGCGCGGTGGTGACGGCGCGCCACAGGCGCGACGTCTCGAGCACGTTGGCCTTGTCGATCGAGGTGAGACGCCGGCGTCGCGTGCGCGCGAGGCGCGCCGCGACTCGCACGATGCGCTCGATCTCGGCGGCGGTGTAGACGCAAGTGTCGGTGGCGCGCGTCGCAGCGCGGGTCTTGTCGCCGAAATAGATGCCGCCGGTGAGCTCGCGCACGAACACCAGGTCGACGCCGGACACGACTTCGGGCTTGAGGGTCGAGGCATCGCGCAGCTCGGGGTGAACCTTCACGGGCCGCAGGTTCGCGTACACGCCGAGCTCCTTGCGCAAGCGCAGCAGTCCTGCCTCGGGGCGCACCGGGGCATCGGGCGCCGACCACTTGGGTCCGCCGATGGCGCCGAGCAGTACCGCATCCGCCGCGCGGCAGGCGTTAAGGGTCGCCGCCGGCAGCGGCTCGCCGTGCGCATCGATGGCGGCACCGCCGAAGGGCAGCTGCGTCAGCTCGAACTCATGGCCGAAGCGCGCCGCCACCGCGCGCAGGCAGCCGATACCTGCCGCGATGACCTCAGGTCCGATGCCATCGCCGGGCAGTACTGCGATGTGGGCTCTCATCCGCGCCGCTCGTAGGTCTCGATCTCGTCTGCGCGCGACAGCAGATAGCCGAGCTCATCGACTCCGTTCAGCAGGCAGTGGCGCGCGAAGGCCTCGACGGGGAAGGTCACGCGCATGCCGCCCGGGAGCGCGAGCGTGCCCGTGGCGAGGTCAATTGTGATCTCGGCGCCCGGGTGGCCGAGCAGCCAGTCACTGGTGCTCTCATCGACGATCACCGGCAACAGCCCGTTCTTCAGCGAGTTGCTGCGGAAGATGTCGGCAATCTCGGTGCTCACCACGGCGCGGAAGCCGTGGTCGATGAGCGCCCAGGGGGCGTGCTCGCGCGAGGAGCCGCAGCCGAAGTTGCGCCCGGCGATGAGGATGCGGCAGCCCGCGCTCTCGGGGTGGTTGAGCACGAAGTCGGCACGCGGCTTGCCGCGCGCATCGTAGCGCCAGTCGGCGAACAGGTGCGCGCCTAGCCCAGCGCGCGTGGTGGTGGTGAGAAAGCGCGCCGGAATGATCTGGTCGGTATCGATGTTGGCCGCGGGCAGGACTACGGTGCGCGAGGTGAGGCGGGTGAAGGCTTCCATTTACAGCAGCTCGCGCGGATCGGTGACCCGGCCGCGCACCGCGCAGGCCGCGGCGGTGAGGGGGCTCGCGAGGAGCGTCCGCGCGCCTGCCCCCTGGCGGCCCTCGAAGTTGCGGTTGCTGGTGCTGACGGCGTACTCGCCGCGCGCCACCACATCGCCATTCATGCCGAGGCACATCGAGCAGCCGGACTCGCGCCACTGCCCGCCGGCATCGAGGAACACCCGGTCGAGCCCTTCGGCCTCCGCCTGACGCTTCACCTGCTGCGAGCCCGGTACCACGAGCAGCGTCAGACCGCGCGCGATGCGCCGGCCGCGCAGCACGCGCGCCGCAGCGCGCAGGTCCGAGAGCCGCGCGTTGGTGCAGCTGCCGATGAACACCACGTTCACCGGCTGGCCGCGGATCGGCTGCCCGGCCTCGAACCCCATGTAACTGAGCGCGCGCGCGTGCACCGCGTCCGCGCCGCGCGCCGGGATCGCGCCCGTGACCGGGATCACCATCCCCGGGTTCGTGCCCCAGGTGATCATCGGCTCGATTTCGGTGGCATCGAGGCGCAGCTCGCGGTCAAAGGCAGCGCCGGCATCCCCCGGCAGGGTCCGCCAGTCGCTCACCGCCTGCTCCCAGGCGCCGCCCTGCGGGGCTCGGGGCCGGCCGCCGAGGTAGGCGTAGGTCGTCTCATCCGGCGCCACCATGCCGGCGCGCGCTCCGGCCTCGATCGACATGTTGCACACCGTCATGCGCTCATCCATGTCGAGGGCGCGGATGGTCGCGCCGCGATACTCGATCACGTGGCCGGTACCACCGCCGACCCCGAGGCGGCCGACGATGGCGAGGATCAGATCCTTGGCGGTCACGCCGGCGCGCAGTGCTCCCTCGACCTCGACCGCCAGCGTGCGCGGCTTGCGCTGCAGCAGGCACTGCGTGGCGAGCACGTGGCCCACCTCGGTGGTGCCGATGCCGAAGGCGAGCGCACCGACCGCCCCGTGGGTACTGGTATGGCTGTCGCCGCACACGATCGTCTTGCCGGGCTGAGTGAGGCCGAGCTCAGGTCCGATGATGTGCACGATGCCGCGCTGCTCGCTCGTGAGTCCCAGCAGCTCGACTCCCGACTCGGCGCAGTTGCTCTCGAGCTCGCGGATCTGCCGCGCCGCGGATTCGATCGCGATCGGCGCGCCGCCGAACACCTGGCTCGTCAGGGTTGGCGTCGAGTGATCCATGGTGGCGAGCGTCAGGTCGGGCCGGCGCACCTTGAGTCCGCGCTCGCGCAGCAGCGTGAACGCCTGGGGTGAAGTGACCTCGTGGACCAGATGCAGGTCAACGTAGAGCACCGCCGGCGTCGCGGCGGTCTCGGCAGAGACGACGTGACGCTCCCAGACCTTCTCAAACAGCGTGCGTGGCGCGTGCGCCATGAGGCTAGCCCAGGACCTCGGGATGCAGTGTCAGGCGGTGGCCGCTACGCGTGGCGCCGACATGTCGACGTAGTCGAGCCAGCCGAAGCGGTCGGGAGTCTTACCCGAGAAGAGACCAAAAAACGCGTTCTGCAGCGTCTCGGTGAGCGGACCGCGCTTGCCGCTGCCGATGGTCAACCGATCCACCGAGCGGATGGCTACGATCTCAACCGCAGTACCGGTGAAGAAGGCCTCATCGGCGAGGTACAGGAGCTCGCGCGGGATGGCGCACTCGCGCACCTCGATGCCGCGCTCGCGCGCCAGACGCATCACCGTGTCGCGCGTCAGTCCCCCGAGCACCGAGTGGGCGAGGGCAGGGGTGAGCAGCACCCCGTCCTTCACCAGGAAGAGATTCTCCCCCGAGCCCTCACTCAGCATGCCATCGGTCGCAAGTCCGATGCCCTCGGCGAAGCCCAGGCGCCGTGCCTCGGCGCCGATCAGCTGACTCGAGAGATAGTTGCCGCCGGCCTTGGCGAGTGCCGGCAGCGTGTTGGGAGCCACGCGGTTCCAGGAGGAGATGCAGGCATCGACGCCCGCCTCCTCGCCCTCGTGGCCGAGGTACTTGCCCCACTCCCAGGCGGCGATCGCCACGTCGGTGGGCGGATCGTTCTTGGGCGTCACGCCGATCTCGCCGTAGCCGCGGAACACCACCGGGCGGATGTAGGCGCCGCGCTTGAGGGCGTTGGCGGCGATGACCTGGCGGGTGGCATCGTTGATCTGCTCGGCGGAAAACGGCATGGCGATGCGGTAGATCTTCGCCGAGTCGAACAGCCGTCGGGTGTGATCGCGCAGACGGAAGATCGCCACGCCGCGCGGCGTTTCGTAGGCCCGTATGCCTTCGAAGATCGATGAGCCGTAGTGCAGCGCGTGCGACAGCACGTGCACCGTGGCCTTCTCCCAGGGGACCAGCTTGCCGTTGAACCAGATGAACTGTGTGGCGGGAATGGGCATGGAAACTCCTGTCGCTTCAGACCGCCGCCGGCACCGCCGGCGTCGCTGCGGCGCGGGCGCGCGCACCAGCCTGCGCCAGCTCGATGCGGTTGATCACTTCGAGGAAGGCACGGGTGCCGGACTCCACGATATTGGTGCTCACGCTGGCGCCCCGGTAGGTCTTGCGATTGTACTCCACGTACACGCGCGCCTCGCCCTGGGCATCCTCGCCCTCGGAGACGGCTTTGACCTCGAACTTGCGCAGCACCACGCGGATGCCAGTGGCCGCCTCGATCGCCTTGAAGGCGGCATCGACCGGGCCGTCGCCGCTCGCGGCGTGCTCGACGCTGCGGCCGTCGGCGTGCGTGAGCACCACCAGCGCGCGCGCCGCACCACCGGTGCGTGCCTCGGTGGTGAGCTCAGTGAGCGTCCACGGACCTGCGGCCGAGCCTTCGGCGCGCAGCACCAGCGCTTCGATGTCGCCGTCGTAGAGCTCCTTCTTGCGGTCGGCGAGCGCCTTGAACTCCTCGAACAGGCGGTTGAACTCGGCGTCGTCGAGCTCGAAGCCGAGTGCCTGCACGCGCTCGCGCAGCGCATGGCGACCGCTGTGCTTGCCGAGCACGAGGTGGCTGCGCGACAGCCCGACGTCTTCGGGACGCAGGATCTCGTAGGTCGAGTAATGCTTGAGCATGCCGTGCTGGTGAATGCCGGCCTCGTGGGCGAAGGCGTTCTCGCCGACCACCGCCTTGTTGCGCGGCACCGGCATGCCGGTGATGCTCGAGACGAGGCGCGAGGTCGGGTAGAGGCGCGGGGTATGGATGGCGGTCGTGACGTGGAAGAAGGCGGCGCGCGTCTTGAGCGCCATCACGACCTCTTCGAGTGAGCAGTTGCCGGCCCGCTCGCCGATGCCGTTGATGGTGCATTCGATCTGGCGCGCGCCGGCGACGACTGCGGTCAGACTGTTAGCGACTGCCATGCCGAGATCGTCATGGCAGTGGACCGAGAGGCGGATGCCATCGATCCCGCGCACGTTCTTGCGCAGATAGCGGAACAGCTCCGCGAACTCGTCCGGCACCGTGTAGCCGACC
The DNA here is from genome assembly GCA_035568235.1 of Steroidobacteraceae bacterium. Classification (GTDB taxonomy): domain Bacteria; phylum Pseudomonadota; class Gammaproteobacteria; order Steroidobacterales; family Steroidobacteraceae; genus 13-2-20CM-66-19. The sequence continues at coordinate 205,699 of DATMOK010000023.1, forward strand.
GTATCGGGGATGTTGACGGTGGTGGCACCGGCGGCGATCGCCACCTCGACCACCTGCGCGAGGAACTCGAGCTCGGTGCGCGAGGCGTCCTCGGGCGAGAATTCGACGTCCGCGCACAGCTCGCGCGCGCGGGCGACACCGGCGGCGGCGGCGCGCAGGATCTCCTCCTGCGCCATGTTGAGCTTGTACTGGCGGTGGATGGCGCTGGTGGCGAGGAACACGTGGATGCGGTGCCGCGGCGCCTCAGTGAGCGCGCGCGCGGCCAGCTCGATATCTTCGGAGTTGCAGCGCGCCAGGGCGCAGATGATGGGTCCCTCGACCTCGCGCGCCACCGCCTGCACGCTCTCGAAATCGCCGCGCGAGGCGGCCGGAAACCCCGCCTCGATGACATCCACGCCGAGCTCGGCGAGCGCGCGCGCGACGCGCAGTTTCTCCGGCTGGGTCATGCTGCAGCCGGGGGATTGCTCGCCATCGCGCAGCGTGGTGTCGAAGATCAGCACGCGATCGGGATTGCTCGACATATGGGTTACCTCAGGCGCGCCGTTCGTTGAGCCACGGCATGCGCGCCCGTAGCCCCGCTCCCACCTTCTCGATCTGCCGGTCGATGTCGGCGGCGAGCAGCTTCTGGTAGTTCGCCTTGCCGTTCTCGTTCTCCTTGATCCACTGGCGCGCGAACTTGCCGCTCTGGACTTCCTTCAGCACCTTGCGCATCTGCTGCTTGACGCGCTCATCGACGATGCGCGGTCCGCGCGTCAGGTCGCCGTACTTGGCGGTCTCGGAGATGAACTGATGCATCTTGGAGATGCCGCCCTCATGCAGCAGGTCGACGATCAGCTTCAGCTCGTGCAGGCACTCGTAGTAGGCGACCTCGGGCTGATAGCCGGCCTCGACGAGCGTCTCGAAGCCCTTCACCACGAGCTCGGTGGTGCCGCCACAGAGCACCGCCTGCTCGCCGAACAGGTCGGTCTCGGTCTCCTCGGCGAAGGTGGTCTCGAGCACCCCGCCACGCGTGCCGCCGATGCCGTGCGCGTAGGCGAGGGCGCGGGCGTGCGCCTTGCCGGTGGCGTCCTGCGCTACGGCGAGCAGGCAGGGGACGCCGCGCCCCTGCTGGTACTGGCGCCGCACCAGATCGCCCGGCCCCTTGGGGGCGATCAGCACCACGTCGAGGTCGGCGCGCGGCTTCACCTGGCGGAAGTGAATGTTGAAGCCGTGCGCGAACAGCAGTGCCGCGCCTTTCTTCAGCACCTTCTTGATGTCCTGGTAGAGCGCCTTCTGCGCGAGATCGGGGACCAGCATCGCAGTCAGATCGGCGCTCGCGGCGGCAGCGGCGGGCTCAGCCACCTCGAGCCCGTCGCGGCGCGCCTTCTTCCAGCTGGCGCCCCCCTTGCGGACCCCGACGACGACGTCGAAGCCCGAGTCCTTGAGGTTCAGCGCATGCGCGCGTCCCTGGCTGCCGTAGCCGAGAATGGCGAGGCGCGCGCCCCGCAGGGCCTTACGGTCGACGTCTTTGTGTGAATACAGCTTCATGGTCCTCATCTCCTCGCTGCGGCTTCGCGCGCCGCGCTGCAAACGCAAAAAACCCCGCAGCGGCTCTTGGGCCGGTGCGGGGTCTTGTTTCTTTCTGCTTCGCTCGTGCCTAACTTGGTTCAGGCGCTCGTGCGTGCCCCACACCGGCTTGCTCCGCTAATAAGGAGCAGTCGGGTGGGAAGTCCAAGCAGCAGTGCGAGATGCGCGGCGGGTGCCGCGGGGCCGATCTCAAGCGATGTTGCTGCTGGTGTCACGGGTACGAGCCTGTTGCGACCGATGGGACCACAGGAACCCGCGACTTGTCAACGAGTTAAGCGCGCAGCCTTGGGTGCCCGATGCTAATCTGCCCGACCGCGTGCACCGTGCGTTCCTAAGCACGGCAGGGGATGCGACATGGCGAAGGTGAAGAAGACGGCGGATGTGCGGCGCTACTCGAGCGTCGTGGTGGACGGGCTCAAGCAGGCCCCCGCGCGCGCGATGCTGCGCGCGGTGGGATTCAGAGATGAGGATTTCGGCAAGCCGCAGATCGGGGTCGCCTCGACGTGGTCGAACCTGACGCCGTGCAACGTGCACATCGGGGCGCTGGCGACAGCCGCCGCCGCCGGTATCGATGGGGCAGGCGGCAAGAGCCTCGTGTTCAACACCATCACGGTGTCCGACGGGATCTCCATGGGGACGCCCGGCATGCGTTACTCGCTCGTGTCGCGCGAGATCATCGCCGACTCGATCGAGGCGGTGGTCGGGGCCGAGGGGTTCGATGGCTTCGTCGCGATCGGCGGCTGTGACAAGAACATGCCGGGCTGCGCCATGGCGATGGCACGACTCAACCGTCCGGCGGCCTTTGTCTACGGGGGCACCATCCGCCCCGGGGCGCTGCGCCGCGACATCGTCACCGTGTTCGAGGCGGTCGGCGCGCGCGCCGCGGGTAACCTCTCGGCGGAGGAGTTGCTCGACATCGAGCGCACCGCGATCCCCGGGCCCGGAAGCTGCGGCGGCATGTACACCGCCAACACCATGGCATCGGCAATCGAGGCCTTGGGCTTGTCCTTACCGGGCAGCTCGGCGCAGGAGGCGGTCGGGGAGGCCAAGCATTCCGACAGCGCCCGGGCCGGCGCCGCGGTGGTGAACCTGGTGCGCACCGGGTTGAAGCCGCGCGACATCCTCAGCCGCAAGGCTTTCGAGAACGCGATCACCGTGGTCGCCGCCCTCGGCGGCTCGACGAATGCCGTGTTGCACCTGCTCGCGATCGCGCGCGATGCGGGCGTGCGACTCAGCCTCGATGATTTCACCCGCGTCGGCCGGCGCGCGCCGGTGCTCGCGGACCTGCGCCCGAGCGGCCGGTTCCTGATGTCGGAACTCGTCGCGATCGGCGGCATCCAGCCGCTCATGAAGATGCTGCTCGATGGCGGATTGCTGCACGGCGAGTGCCTGACGGTGACCGGACAGACATTGCAGCAGAACCTTGAAAAAACCCCGATGTACATGAAAGGGCAGGAGATTGTGAGACCCCTGTCCGACCCGCTGAAGAAGGAGAGCCACCTGGTCGTCCTGTACGGGAACCTGGCGCCCGAAGGGGCGGTGGCCAAGATCACGGGCAAGGAGGGCGAGCGCTTTGAGGGTCGTGCGCGCATCTTCGAGGGCGAGGAACGCGCCACGGAGGCCATTCTCGCCGGGCGGATTCGCGCCGGTGATGTGGTGGTGATCCGCAACGAGGGCCCGAAGGGCGGACCGGGTATGCGCGAGATGCTGAGCCCGACGGGCGCGATCAGCGGGCGCGGCCTCGACGGCAAGGTCGCGCTGATCACCGACGGGCGTTTCTCCGGGGGGAGTCATGGCTTTGTGGTCGGACATATCGCGCCGGAGGCGGCGGTCGGCGGGCCGATCGGCCTGCTGCGCAACGGTGACCGCATCGCGATCGACGCGCGTAAGCGCGAGCTTCACGTGAACCTCAGTGCGGCGGAACTGCGGGAGCGGCGCCGGGCCTGGAAGCCGCCGCGCCCGTATGCGCAGACCGGCGTCCTGGCCAAGTATGCCCGGCTCGTCCAGAGCGCCTCGCAGGGAGCGGTCACCGAGCCGATACAGCCGCGTCGGCGCGCTTCTTGAGGCACCGATCTAGTTGTCAGCCCCGAAGTCAGCGGTTACAGTGCGAACAGTCCGTCGCAGTGCACACTGTAGGGCGCCGACCGGGAAGATTTTAAAACTTCACGCTCCCCGGCCGACAGCCTGACGGCTTGAGTTCGTTATGATTCGTTTTCAGGGGAGCCGGTGGGGAAGGTCCGCCGGCAGCGGGTTCTGGCTGAGTCAGACGCACAGCATCATTTACACATGCCAGCCTTAGTACACGACTCGACGTTCATGACACGGCGCGGTGCCGTGTTGGTTGCAATCATCGCGCTCCATGTCTTCATCGGTTGGGCGCTCGCCACCGGTCTCGCGCGGCGGGCGATCGAGGTGATCGCGCCGCCGATTCAGACGCAGATCGTCGAAGAGGTGAAGAAAGAGGAGGCGCCGCCGCCGCCGCCGCCGCCGCAGTTCGAGCGGCCGCCGGTGGAGCTGCCGCCGCCCGACGTGACGATCAACGTGCCGACCGAGACGGAGACCACCGCGATCCGCGTGACCAACACGCCGGTCGTGAAGGCGCCGCCGCCGGTCGCGGCGGTGCGCCGCACGGCTGCCGGCGTCACCGGCCGCGGTTTCCCCAACAGCGACGACTACTACCCGGACGCCTCGCGGCGACTCGAGGAGCAGGGCACGGTGACCATGCACTCATGCGTCGGCCCTGACGGTAAGCTGACGGAGGAGCCGACGGTGGCGAAGTCCTCCGGCAGCGCGCGTCTCGACGGCGGCGCGATGCGCCTCGCCAAAGCGGCCTCGGGGAAATACACGCCCGCAACCGAAGACGGCAAGGCGGTTGCCGGCTGCGTCAGCTTCAACGTCAAATTCCAGCTTAGATGACATCGGCCGCACCTCGAGTGCGGCGCATTTTTTTGTTTCGAGGAAACTATGGAAAATCAACCGAGCGTAACCGTTAACAACCCCTACGGCCTCAGCGCACTGTGGGTGTCGGGAGACCTGGTCTCCCGCTCCGTGCTGATCCTGTTGCTGCTCATGTCGCTCGCCTCGTGGTACGTCATTCTCACCAAGCTGTGGGATCAGCGGCAGCTGCGCAAGGCGGCGAGGAGCGTCGACAAGCAGTTCTGGAATGCGCCCTCCGTGAAGGACGGCGTGGACCGCCTCAAGAAGGGTGACGACTTCCGCGGCATCGCCGAGGACGGCCTGCGCGCCGCCTCGCACCACGACGGTCGTCTCACCGACCGCATCGATCTGCACGAGTGGATCACCATGTCGCTGCAGCGCTCGGTGGATTCCGTGAACAGCAAGCTGAACGGCGGCCTGGGCCTGCTCGCCACCGTTGGCTCGACGGCGCCGTTCGTCGGGCTGTTCGGCACGGTGTGGGGCATCTTGAACGCGCTGGTCGGCATCGGCATCGCCGGTCAGGCGAGCATCGACAAGGTGGCCGGCCCGGTCGGTGAGGCGCTCATCATGACCGCGCTCGGACTGTTCGTGGCGGTGCCCGCGGTGTGGGGCTACAACTGGCTGCTCGGCCGCAACAAGACGCTGCAGGATGCGCTGCGCAACTTTGCCAGCGATCTGCATGCCTATCTGGTAGGCGGCGTGAAGGTCGACGGCGGCGCGGGCGGCGCGCGGCCGGCGGCCGCCAAGGCTTCACCGCTCGGGAAGTGAGCCGCTTCAGGCAGATCCGGTGCGCGGGCTGGCCGACGGCCGCCGCGCACCGCTTGTCTTAAGGAGAGCAGACGATGTCCATGAACGTGGGCGAGGGCAGTAGTGGCGGGATGATGGCGACCATCAACACCACGCCGCTGGTCGACGTGATGCTGGTGTTGCTGATCATCTTCCTCATTACCATTCCGGTGATCACCAAGACGGTGCCGCTCGAGCTGCCCAAGGCGGTCAACATCCCGACGCAGACCAAGCCCGAGAACATCACCATCGCCGTCGATAAGGCCGGCAACATCTACTGGAACGACAAGGCGATGCCGAACCGCGAGGTGCTGCTCGGCTACATCAAGGAGGCCGCGGTGCGCAAGCCGCAGCCCGAGATCCACATCCGCGCCGACAAGGACACCCGCTACGAGTTCGTCGGGCGCGTGATGTATGCCATTCAACGCGGCGGCATCGTCAAGGTCGGCTTCCTCACCGAGCCCGACCGCGGCATGCAGGGCTATCGCTGAGCCCCGAGGAGCCTTAACTCATGTCAATGCAAGTAGGCGGTGCCGGCGAGGAGATGTGCGACATCAACACGACGCCGCTCATCGACGTCATGCTGGTGCTGCTCGTCACGCTGATCATCACGCTCCCCGTCATGACCCACGCGGTCAAGCTCGACATGCCGGACGTGAGCCATCCGCCGCCGCCGCCGCCGGTGCAGCCGGAAGTGATCGATCTCGAGATCGACTTCGACGGCACGGTGGTATGGAACGGCACGCCGGTCCCGACCCTGCAGCAGCTCGAGAGCTTCTTCCACACCGACGCCGCGAAGGACCCGCAGCCGGAGATTCATCTGCGGCCCGATCGCCGCGCCAAGTACGACGTGGTCGCGAAGGTGCTGGCCGCCGCGCAGCGCAATCGCATGAAGAAGATCGGTTTCGTCAACACCGCAGAATTCGCAGAGTAACGGTCAGGCAATGGCAAACATCAGCAGCAAGACTCTCGCAGTCCTCATCCTCGCGTGTGGCCTCGGCGGCGCGCTGATCGCCGCTTCGCCGGCGCTCGCCGCGGATGCGCCGGCGAAGCAGACCAACTCGCCGAAGGTCGGCAAGATCCTCAAGGACGTGCAGGAGGACATCAAGAACAAGAAATACGCCGACGCGATCACCAAGCTGAAGGAGGCCGACGGCACCGCTGGTAAGAACGCCTACGATCAGCACGTGATCAACCAGATGTTCGGCTATTGCTACGTGCGTACCAACGACTCCGCCGGCGCCGTCAGGGCCTTCGAGGCGGAGCTCGACGATGGCTTCCTGTCACCCACCGAGCAGCAGTCGACGGTCAAGGCGCTGGCCGTCAGCGAGTACACGCTCAAGAACTACGACAAGGCGATCGAGTACGGACAGCGCGCCATCAAGGGCGGCTTCGCGGACAACGACATCAAGGTCGTGGTCGGCCAGAGCTACTACCTCAAGGGCGACTGGAAGAACACCAAGACCTTCGAGGAGGGTCTCGTTGACCCGATCATCAAGGGCGGCGGCACCCCGACCAAGGAGCAGCTGCAGCTGATCTTGAGCGCGTGCGTGAAGCTCGACGACAGCGCCTGCCAGACCCGGACGCTGGAGAAACTCGTCACCTATTACCCCGAGGCCGATTACTGGCAGCACCTGCTGTTCGGTCTGATGAAGGACACCACCAGCAGCGACGCCAACACGCTCGAGGTCTACCGCCTGATGGCGGAGGTCGATGTGCTGACGAGCGGTGACCAGTACACCGAGTTTGCGCAGCTGGCGCTCGATGCCGGCTCCCCCGGCGAGGCACAGCGCGTCCTGCAACGCGGCTTCGACAAGAACGTCTTTACCGATCAGCGCACCAAGGAGAAGAACCAGCGCCTGCTGGATAAGTCGAAGCAGGCGGCGACGACCGACCAGGCGGGGCTGGACAAGACCGCGAGGGAGGCCGACGCGGCACCCACGGGTGCCAAGAACGCCGGCATGGGGCTTGCGTATTTCAGCTATGGCCAGTACGACAAGGCGGTCGATGAGCTCAACAAGGCGGTCACCAAGGGGAGCCTGCGCAACGCCCCGGATACGCAGCTGCTGCTTGGCATCGCGCAGCTCAAGGCAGGCCACAAGGATGAGGCGGTAACGGCGTTCAAGGCCGTGAAGGGCGATCCGGTGCTCGAGCGCCTGGCGGCCCTCTGGATCCTGCACGCCAAGCAGCACTGAGGCGTCCGAACAAGCCAAGGAGCACCGATATGGCAATCAAGGCCGGTGACCGCATGCCCGCGGGCACCTTCAAGCGCATGACCAAGGATGGAGCCAAGGAGATCTCGACCGACGAGCTCTTCAAGGGCAAGCGGGTGGTGCTGTTCTCGGTGCCGGGCGCATTCACGCCGACCTGTGATGCCAAGCACCTGCCGGGCTTCGTACAGCTTGCCGATCAGATCCTCGCCAAGGGGGTCGATACCATCGCCTGCATGGCGGTGAATGACGTGTTCGTGATGAACGCCTGGGGCAAGGCCTCGGGCGTCGGCGATAGGGTGATGATGCTCGCGGACGGCAACGGCGACTATGCGCGGGCGCTGGGCCTCGAGCTCGATGGCACCAAGTTCGGCATGGGTAAGCGCGGCCAGCGCTTCGCGATCATCGTCAAGGATGGCGTGGCGACCCGGGTGGACGTCGAGGAGCCCGGCCAGTTCAAGGTGTCGGCCGCCGAGCACGTCCTCGGGCAGCTCTAGGGGTCGGCTTTCGCCCGCCAGCCGCCGGCCGGTTGCGGCCGCGTGCTCCTCAACTCACGAGTTTCTCGATCTCCGGGATGATCTGAAACAGGTCGCCCACCAGACCGAAATCGGCGACCTCGAAGATCGGCGCCTCGCCGTCCTTGTTGATGGCGACGATGGTGCGCGCGTCCTTGATCCCGGTGAGGTGCTGTATCGCCCCGGAGATCCCCACGGCGACGTACAACTCCGGCGCGATGATCTTGCCCGTCTGTCCCACCTGCATCTCGTTCGGCGCGTAGCCGGCATCCACTGCGGCGCGCGAGGCACCGACGGCGGCGCCGAGCTTATCAGCCAGGCTGTAGAGGATCTTGAAGCCCTCAGCGCTCCCCAGGGCGCGGCCGCCGGAGATCACCCGCGCGGCGGTCTGCAGGTCGGGGCGGTCGTTCCTGGCGGCCGAGACCGATACGAAGCGCGTGTGCGTGGGCAGCTCGACGCTCACCGCCGCCCTCTCGATCGGCGCGCTGCCGCCGCCGCCTGCGGCCTCGAACGAGGCCATGCGCACCGTGCCGACCACCTGCGGTGCGCCGTCGGCCTCCACGGTGAGGATCGCGTTGCCCGCGTACACCGGGCGGCGAAAGCGGCTCAGGCTCTCCGCCGCCATGATGTCGCTCACCTGCGGGGCGCCGAGGAGTCCGGCGATCCGCGCCATCAGGTCCTTGCCGAAGGTCGTGGAAGGGCCGAGCAGCAGGGCGTAGGGGCCGGCGAGTGCGACGATCTGCGGCGCCAGCACTGCCGCGAGCGCCTGGGCATTCGCCGGGTTGTCGACCGCGAGCACGCGGGCGACGCCGGCAAGCTCTGCCGCCTGCGGGGCGACCGCGCCCGTATCCGCCGCGCACACCACGACCGTGATCTCCGCTCCCGCCACGGCGCGCGCGCAGCTCACGCACTTGGCGGTGCTGACGTTCAGCCGCTGACCGTCGTGCTCGGCGACGATGAGAATCTTGCCGCTCACAGCAGTCCCTTCTTCTTCAGTTGCTCGATGAGCTCGGCGGCGTCCTTGACGCGGATGCCTTTCTGGCGCTGCGGTGGCGGCTCGAAGCGCACCACCTTCAGCTGCTGGCGCGGCTCGACGCCGAGCGTCGCAAGGGTGAGGGTATCGAGCGGCTTCTTCTTCGCCTTCATGATGTCGGGAAGCTTCACGTAGCGCGGCTCATTGAGGCGCAGGTCCGTGGTGATGACCGCCGGCAGATCCACCTCCAGAGTCTCAAGTCCCGCATCGACCTCACGGGTGACCCGTGCCGTGCCGCTGGCGGTGAGCTCGAGCTTGGAGGCGTAGGTCGCCTGCGGACGATTCCACAGCGCCGCGAGCACCTGGCCGGTCTGTCCGTTGTCGTCATCGATCGCCTGCTTGCCGAGGATCACGAGGAACGGCTGCTCGCGCTCGATGAGCTTCAGCAGCGCCCGCGCCACCACGAGCGGCTCGATCACGCCGTCGGCCTGCACGTGCAGCGCCCGGTCCGCACCCATGGCGAGCGCGCTGCGCAGCTGCTGCTGACAGTCGGCAGGACCTACGGTCGCGACGATGATTTCCTCGGCGCCGCCGCGCTCCTTGATGCGCAGTGCCTCCTCGAGCGCGATGTCGTCGAACGGGTTGACGCTCATCTTCACGCCGTCCGTAACGACGCCGCTACCATCGGGCTTGACGCGGATGCGTACGTTGAAATCGACGACGCGCTTGATACCGACCAGGATGCGCTTCATAAGACGGGCAGTATAGCGGCAGGCCAAAGCACCATGTTGCCGGGAGGCGCCGCGGCGTTGACGGATTGCGCGCGCCACCCCAAAGTCCCGACCCATGCTGAGCTACGCGTTGCGTCGCCTTGCGGTTGCGGTCCCGACGCTGCTCATCATCATCAGCCTCGCATTCGCAATTGTGCGGCTCGCACCCGGCGGTCCCTTCGAGCAGGAGCAGACGCTCACCCCGGCGGTGCGCGCCAACCTCGACCGCCTCTACGGGCTCGACCGGCCACTCGCGGTGCAGTACCTGCGCTACCTGAGCGCCCTGGCACGCGGCGACTTCGGCCCCTCACTCAGTGAGCGCGACTTCACGGTCGGCGAGCTCATCCGGCAGGGGCTGCCGCTGAGTGCGACGCTGGGACTCGCCGCGGTGCTGCTCGCGGTGCTCATGGGGATTCCCGCCGGCATGCTCGCCGCCCTGCACCGCGGCCGCAGCGCCGACCACGCCCTCACCGCGCTCGCCGCGCTCGGCGTGGCGTTGCCGAGCTTCGTCACCGGGCCTGCGCTCGCGCTCGTCTTCGGTCTGTACCTGCACTGGCTGCCGGTCGCCGGCTGGGAGCACGGCGCGCCGCGCTACCTGGTGCTGCCGGTCGTGACACTGGCGATTCCGGTCGCCGCCTACCTCGCGCGCCTGACGCGCGCCAGTCTCCTCGAGGTGCTGCGCAGCGCCTACGTGCGCAGCGCCCGCGCCCGCGGACTCGGCGCCTCGCGCGTGCTGTGGGGTCACGCGCTGCGCCCGGCGCTGCTGCCGGCGGTGAGCTATCTGGGACCTGCCGTCGCCTTCGTCGTAACGGGGTCACTGGTCGTCGAGACGGTGTTTGGACTGCCCGGCACGGGACGCTATCTCGTGCAGGGTGCGATCAACCGCGACTATCCGCTCGTCATGGGCATGGTGATCGTGTACGCCGCCCTGACACTCACTTTGAATCTCGCCGCCGACCTCGTGTATGGCTGGCTCGATCCGCGGGCGCGACATGGGTGAGCGCGGCGGCGGTCACCACGGTTTGTGGGGCACCGCGGTGCGCCGCCTGTTCGCGAGCCGCGCCGCATGCATAGCTCTCGCCCTGTTTGCAGGGACTGCGCTGTTTGCGCTGCTGGCGCCAGGCCTCAGCCCCTGGGCGTTCGACAGTCTCGACTGGCACCACCTGGCGCAGCCGCCGGGTGGCACCGCGAGCCACTGGTTCGGCACCGACCGGCTGGGGCGGGATCTGTTCGTCCGCACGCTGTACGGGGTGCGCCTGTCGCTGCTGATCAGCCTGGCGGCGAGCGCACTCAGCGTCGGCATCGGCCTCGTGTGGGGAGCAATCGCCGGCTTTGCCGGCGGGCGGTGGGATGAGTGGATGATGCGCTTCGTCGACGTGCTCTATTCGCTGCCCTATCTTTTCATCGTCATCATCCTGAGTGCGCTCGTCGGGCGCGGCAGCCTGCTCGTGCTGCTCATCGCGATCGCCGCGGTCGGCTGGCTCACTACCGCGCGCATCGTGCGCGCCGAGGCGCGCTCGCTGAAGCGGCGCGAGTTCATCGCGGCGGCGCGCGCCGCCGGGGCGAGTGATAGCGCGATTCTCTGGCGCCACATCGTGCCGAACCTCGCCGGCACCGTGGTCGTGTACGCGACGCTCACCGTGCCGCAGATGATCCTGTTCGAAAGCTTCCTCAGCTTCCTCGGGCTTGGGGTGCAGGAGCCGCACGCCAGCCTCGGCAATCTCATCAACACCGGAGCGCAGGAGATGGAGTCGGCTCCCTGGATGCTGCTGGTACCGGCTGCGTGCCTGGTGCTGCTGCTCGTGTGCCTTAACGTGCTCGGCGACGGCCTGCGCGATGCCCTCGATCCCCGCGAGCGCTGAGGACGTCGCGCCGCTGGCCGCCGTGCTCGAGCTCGAGCGCCTCTCGGTCACCTTCGGCACGCGCTCCGGCGAGGTCGCCGCCGCCCGCGAGGTGACGCTCGCGGTGGCGCGCGGTGAATGCCTGGGCGTGGTGGGGGAGTCGGGCGCGGGCAAGAGCCAGGTGTTTCTCGCCGCGCTGGGGCTGCTCGCTGCCAACGGCAGAGCCTCGGGAAGTGCGCGCTTTCAGGGCACCGAGCTCATCGGGGCAACGCCCGGCGCGCTCGATCGCATCCGCGGCGCCGGCATCGGCATGGTGTTCCAGGATCCGATGACTTCACTCACGCCGCATCTGACGGTCGGCGGGCAGCTGATCGAGGTGATCGTGCGCCACACGCGCCTCGCGCGCGAGGCGGCGGCGCGGCGCGCGCTCGCGCTCTTGGAGGCCGTGCAGCTCACCGATCCGGCGCGGCGGCTGCGCCAGTACCCGCACGAGCTCTCAGGCGGCATGCGCCAGCGCGTGATGATTGCGATCGCCCTCGGCTGCGACCCGCAGCTGCTGATCGCCGATGAGCCAACCACGGCGCTCGATGTCACGGTGCAGGCGCAGATCCTGGCGCTGCTCGCAGACCTCAAGCGCAGCCGCTCACTCGCCATGGTGCTTATCACCCATGACGTGGGAGTTGTGGCGGGTCTCGCCGATCGGCTGGCGGTGATGCGCGCCGGCCGGGTCGTCGAGAGCGGATCGGTGCGGGCGGTGCTCGAATCCCCGCGTGAGCCGTACACGCGCGAGCTGCTGCGCGCAGCGCAGCTGCCGGCGGCGGCGAGAGCGCGCGAGCCGCCCGAGCCTCGCGCTGCGGCCGCTCTCACTGTGACCGGACTCGGCGTCGAGTTTGGCGTCGGCGGAGCCTTGGGGCGCCGGGCGCAGCTCACGGCGCTGCGTGAGGTGAGCTTCGAGCTCGCCGCGGGCGAGGCACTCGGGGTGGTGGGGGAGTCGGGTGGTGGGAAATCGACGCTCGCGCGGGCCGTACTGGCGCTGCTCAAACCGAGCCGCGGCCGCATCGTGTGGCTCGGTCACGAGCTCGGCGAGCTTGACGCGAGGCAGCGGCGCGCACTGCGCGCGAATGTGCAGATCGTCTTCCAGGATCCCCTCGGCAGCCTCGATCCGCGCATGACCGTCGAGCAGATCGTCGCCGAGCCGCTGCGCGTGCATCGCCCGGCGATGACTCGCCCGGAGCACGCGGCGGCGATCGCGACGATGCTCGCGCGCGTAGGGCTCGATGCGGCACTCCTCGGGCGCTACCCGCACGAGCTCTCCGGAGGTCAGTGCCAGCGTGTCGGCATCGCGCGCGCCATGATCGTCGAGCCGCGCATTCTGGTGTGCGATGAGCCCTTGAGCGCCCTCGACGCACCGACGCAGCGGGAGATCGTCGCGCTGCTTCAGGGCCTGCAGCGCGAGCGCGGGATGGCGCTGCTGTTCGTGAGTCACAACCTCGGCCTCGTCAGCCGGCTGTGCGACCGGAGCCTCGTGCTCTACCTCGGGCGCATGCTGGAGATCACCCGGCTGCAGGGGGCGGGCGGGCGTGCCCGCCACCCCTATACGCGCGAGCTGCTCGATGCCGTGCCGCTGCCCGACCCGCAGCTGCAACCCGCGCGTCTCAAGCTGATCCGCCCCGGGGAGCCGCCATCGCCGCTCGATCCACCGAGCGGCTGCGTCTACCGCACGCGCTGCCGGTACGCGATCGCGGTGTGTGCCGAGCGCGTGCCGGCGTGGGAGGACGCGGGCAACGGTGAGCGGGTCGCGTGTCACCGCTGGCGCGAGCTCCCATAGGCTTCGCCCGCGCGCCACTTACGCTATTCTCCGCTCGTGGGTTGGATGCAATTTGTCTTTCAAGTATCTCCTCCAGATATTCGTATAACGTATTGTTTTGTTTAATCTTGATAGCGACGTAGCAGATTGCCTCGCGCGCGGCGGGTCGCTCGTGGTGCCGACGCGCCAGCGCGCCCACGCGGTGCGCCTCGCGCACGCCGCGGCGCAGCTCAATCGCGGCACGAGAGTCTGGGCGAGCCCGGACGTGCTGGCAGCTCCAGGCTGGATGCGCCGCGAGTGCGAGCGGCGCGCGCAAGGTGCGCCCGCTGAGTGGCCGCGAGTCCTCAGCGCCACCGAGGAATGGTGGCTGTGGCGCGAGGTGACGCGCGAGGCGATCGGCAGCGCACCGTTCCTCAGCATCGAGGCACTCGCCGAGTCGCTGCGCGGCGCCACGGCGCGCGCCGCCGAGTGGCGCATCGAGCCCGCGCGTGGCGTACCCGGGAGCGAGGCCGAGCTGCTGCGCTTGGCGCAGCGCCTGTTCGCGGCCCGCTGCCGTGAGCTCGGCGCGGCGAGCGTGGCGGCGCTCCTCCCGCGGCTCGCGACGATCGCGCCAAGCGCGCCGCCGCTGCTGCGCGGCTTCGAGGTGCCGCCGCGCGCGCTCGCACAGCTCGCGGCAGGCGTCGCCACGACTCGCGCCGCCGCATCCAGCGCGCCTGCCCGTCAGGCGCGCGCGGTTCGAACGGCGAGCGCGCAGGCGCAGCTCGATGCGATCGCCGAGTGGTGTCGGGCACAGCTTAGCGCGGCGCCCGGCGCGCGCCTCCTGGTGGTGCTGCCGGGCGCGGCGGCTGCTCGCGAACGGCTCGCGGCACTCATCCAGGGAGCGCTCGATCCGGCGGCCATTCTCACGGCGCGCGACCCGGGGCGGGGACTGGTGGCCATCGAGGGTGGTGAGCCACTTGGTGCGCTGCCGCTCCCGGCGCAGGCACTTGCGAGCCTCGAGATCCTGTCCGGAGCTGCGACCGATGTGGGCACGCTCGCCCTCTGGCTCACCTCGCCCCACTGGGCGGCGCCGCGGGCTGTCACGCGGGCGGCGCTGGCACTCGCGGTGCGCGAGTGTGGTGTGGCGAGCCTCGATCTGCGCGGACTGCTTGGCACGCTGCAGCTCGTGTCGCGCGACCTGAGGCCCGCGGCCCGCGAGCTCGAGGGTCTGCTGCGGCGGGCGGCGGGACTCCTCGGCGAGGGCAGCGCTTCTCCACGGCGCTGGTCGGAGCGCTTCGAGACCGCGCTCGCATCACTCGGCTGGCCGGGGCCGCTGTCCTCCGACGGCGCCCTGCAGCAGACACGGCTGCGCTGGCGGGAGCTCCTCGAGGAGTTTGGCGCGCTCGCCGCCTGCGCCCACTCACTCGCTCGCGACGTGGCACTCGCGGAGCTGCGCGTGCTCGCCGCCCACACCGCCTACCGTCCGGCGGATGAGGACGTACCGGTCACGATCTCCCCGATGCTCGCCGATCCGGTGGTCGTCTACGACGGCATGTGGGTTGCGAGCCTGAGCGCCGACGTGCTGCCCATGCCGGTCGCTCCGGATCCCTTCCTGCCGCTCGCCGCACAGCTCGCCGCGGGTCTCCCGGAGGCAAGTGCGGCGGCGCGGCGCTCGCAGGCGCATGCATTGCTTGAAGCCTGGCGGCGCAGCGCGCGCGAGCTCACCCTCTCGGTGCCGGTGCGGGACGGGGATCTCGAGCTGCTGCCGAGCCCGTGCCTCGCGGGCCTGACGCCCATCGAGGAACGGCCGCGCCCGGTGTGGCTGCCGATGCGCCTGCACCGCGAGGCGTGGCTCGAGGCGCGTGAGGATGCGAGCGGCGCCCCGTTCACGGCCCACGGGCCGCTGCCGGCCGGGACGCGCGCGCTGACGCTGCAGAATGACTGCGCATTCCGCGCCTACGCGGAGCTGCGCCTCGGGGCGCGAGCCCCCGAGACGATCGAGCCGGGCGTGCCCATGGATCAGCGCGGGCTCCTGCTGCATGCGGCGCTGCAGCTGCTGTGGGAGCGTCTGCACGACTCGGCAGCCCTCGGCGCCCTGACGGTGGAGGCGCTCGCGGCGCTGATCGGGGCGTGCGTCGCGGGTGCAGCGCGCACGCTGGCAGTCGAGGTGCGCGGCCGCAGGCGCCGCGGCCGGACGGTGCCCGACGGGCAGTTCGACCTCTTCAGCGTGCTGTCCCCGGCGCTGACGCGCGAGTGCCGGCGGGCGCAGGCTCTGATCCTCAAGCTCTGCGAGCTCGAGCGCACGCGCGCGCCCTTCACCGTGGCGGCGATCGAGCAGGTGAGCGAGCTCTCACTCGGGGGTGCACGGGTGCGGCTGCGACTCGACCGCGTCGATTCGGTCGCGGGCGGGCGCGTCGTGCTCGACTACAAGAGCGGCAAGCCCGGCAGCCCCGACTGGTTCGGTGAGCGGCCGACGCACCCGCAGCTGCTCGCCTATCTGGCCGCCCTGGGGAACGACGTCGTGGCGCTGGCGACCGTCAACCTGACGGCCCGCGAGGTGCGTTTCACCGGCGTTGCGGCCGCGGCGAACCTGCTGCCGCGGGTGCGCTCGCTGCCGCCCGTGACCGGCGCCGCAGCGCTTGACTGGGCGCTGCAGCTCAAGCACTGGCGAGAGGTCCTCGAGCGGCTGATTCAGGCGTTTCTCGCCGGCGAGGCGCACGTCGATCCGGCCCCCGGAGCGTGCGATTACTGTCATCTCACCGACCTGTGCCGCATCGGCACGCATGCCGGCCCCGAGCTCATCGGGCACGCGGGGGAAGGCGATGAGTGAGGCGCGCGAGCGGCTCGATGATGCGGCGCGCGCCGCGGCGAGCGCCCCTCAGGTCTCCGTGCTGCTCGAGGCGCCGGCCGGCTCGGGCAAGACCGCGGTGCTCACACTGCGCTTCCTCAAGCTGCTCGCACTCGTCGACGATCCCGGTGAGATCCTCGCCATCACCTTCACGCGCAAGGCCGCCGCCGAGATGCGCGGCCGCGTGGTGCGCGCGCTCCGTGGCGAGCTCTCGGCCGAGGACCCGGTGGGGGCAATGCTGCGCCCGGCGGCGGCGGCGGCGCTCACCCATGGCGCCGCGCGCGGCTGGCAACTCCAGGCCGAGCCCGAGAGGCTGCGGATCCAGACGATCGATTCGTTCAACTACTGGCTGGCGAGCCAGCTGCCGGTGGCCTCGCGCGCTGGCGGCGCGCTCAGCGTGACCGACAGCGCGGAGCAGCTGTGCCAGCGTGCCGCGCGGCGTGCGCTCCTCTACGCCGAGACGGAGCCGGAGCTTGCCGCGGATGCGCAGCTGCTGTTCGAGCGGCTCGACAACCACTGGATGAGCTTCGAGCGCCTGATCGCGCAGATGCTGAGAGAGCGCGGACACTGGCTGCACTTCGTGGTGCGCGAGGACACCGAGGCGCTGTGCCGGCGCGTCAATGCAAGCCTCGCGGTGCTGACCGGTGAGCGCCTCGCGGCGCTTGCGGCGCTGATTGCCGAGCCGCTGCGCCGGCGTGCCATGAGCCTGCCCGGCGCCGCGCCGCTCGGGACGCAGCCGGCCGACCTCGTGCACTGGCAGCACTTCGCGCATCTGGTGCTGACGCGCAACGACTGGCGACGGCAGCTGTCCGCGCATCGCCTGCGCCCCGGGTTCACGGACTCGGGAGCGCGCGAGCGGCTGCGCGAGCTGATCGAGGAGCTGCGCGGGATTCGTGGCGCCCAGGAGGCACTGCTCGCGGTGCGCCGTGCGCCGGCTCCCGAGTTGAGCGCCGAGGATGCCGCAGCGCTCGCGGCTTTGGCGCGCGTGCTGAAGAGCGCCGCCGCGCAGCTGCACACGGTGTTCGCGGAGGCCGGACGGGTCGATCACACCTATGTCGCCGGGGCGGCCCGCGAGGCGCTGCTCGAGGGCGGGGGGCCGACCGAGCTCGCGCTGCGGGCGGGCTTGAAGCTCCGTCACATCCTGGTGGACGAGTTCCAGGACACCTCGCTCGCCCAGGTGCAGCTGCTCGAGATCCTCACCGCCGGCTGGCAGGCGGGCGATGGGCGGACGCTGTTTGCGGTCGGCGATCCCATGCAGTCGATCTATCGCTTCCGCGATGCGGAGGTGGGACTGTTCCTGCGCGCCCACAGCGCCGGCATCGGCGCGCTGCCCCTCAAGTCACTGCGACTGCGGCGCAACTTCCGCGCCGTGCCCGCTCTGGTCGAGTTCACCAACGAGGTGTTCGCCGAGGTGTTTCCTGCGACCGACCAGCTGGCCGCCGGGGGCGTCAGCTACCGCGACAGCCTCGCCACGCGCTTGCCGCCGCCGCCACGGGCAGGCATCGAGGCGGTGACGCTGCGCCTCTTTCCGGGCGATGCGGCAGGCGAAGCGCGCGCCATCGCCACACGTGTGGCGCAGCTCCGCCAGCTCGACCCGCAGGGGTCGGTCGGCGTGCTGGTCGTGGCGCATGCGCACGCGGTGCCGATCATCGCCGCCCTCGAGGCGCAGGGGCTCGAGCCCCTCGGTGTCGATCTGGTGCCGCTGCGCGAGCGGCCCGTAGTGCGCGACCTGGTGCAGCTGCTGCGCGCCCTGACCGACCTCGGCGACCGGGCGGCCTGGCTCGCCGTGCTGCGCGCGCCGTGGTGCGGCGCGCGGCTGCGCACCCTGACAGCGCTCTCGGCGCTCGGCGATACCGAGCTCGTGTTCGAGGCGCTCGGCAATCCCGCGCGCCTGGCCCACGGCGAGCCCTCCGACCGGCTGCACCTCGAGCGGCTGCGCGGCGTACTCGGCAGTGCGCTCGAGGGACCGGGGGCGATGCCGCTCGCCGCGTGGCTCGAGACGACGTGGCTGCGGCTCGGGGCGAGCGATGCCTACCGGGCCGATGAGCTCAACGATGCGCGCACCTTCTTCGAGGCGCTCGCCGAGCGCACATCGGGGAGTCCCTGGCGCGGCGCCGAGGATCTCGTGCCGCTCCTCGCCGAGCTCTTCAGCGCGCCGAGCGCGGGCTTAAGTCCCGTGCAGGTGATGACCGTGCACCGGGCGAAGGGTCTTGAGTTCGACCACGTGGTGGTGGCGGCGCTCGAGCGCATGACGCGTGCCCCCGAGCGCCGGCTGCTGCGCTGGATCGACCTGCCGGGGGGCTTAAGCGACAGCAATCTTCTCATCGCGCCCGTGCCGCGCGTCGGCCTGCGCGAGGAGGAGGGCGATCTCAACGGCTACGTGAAGGAGCTGATCCGCGAGCACGAGCTCAACGAGCGGCGCCGCCTGCTGTACGTGGCGACGACGCGGGCGCGGCACACGCTGTGGCTGTCGGGCGCACCAGCCGCGGCGGCCGATGGCAGCATCAAGCCCGATCGGCGCAGCCCGCTCGCGCTCCTGTGGCCGGCGCTCGCCGGGCGCTTCGAGACGCAAAGCGGCGCTACCGGGGGTGGCGCCCCGCTCGCGCGGGCGGGCCCGCTCAGGCGACTGCTGCCGAGTTGGCGGCCCGCCGAACCGCCCCCCGCCGTGACGCTGGCGCGCTTGCCGCCGGCGTTTCTTGCCGCCGAGCCCCCCGAGTTCAGCTGGGTGGGCGAGACACAGCGTCACGTCGGGACGCTGGTGCACGCCTGGCTGGCGCGCCTGGCGCTCGAGCCCCAACTGCCGCCTGCCGAGAGTGCCGACAGCGCGCTCGCGGCCATGCGTGCCGGGCTGCGCAGCGCGGGCGTGCCCCACGAGGAGCTGGAGCGCGCCGCCGCGCGAGTCCTAAGCGCGGTGCGCCAGACGCTGGGTGATGCGCGCGGCCGCTGGATTCTCGGCAGCACTCACCAGGAGGCGCACAGCGAATGGCAGCTGAGCGGGGTGAGCGGCGGGCGGCTGCGCAGCGTCGCCATCGATCGCTCATTCGTCGATGCGCAGGGCACGCGCTGGGTCGTCGACTACAAGACGAGCGTCCACGAGGGCGGCGGACTCGAGCAGTTCCTCGAGCACGAGCTCGAGCGCTATCGTGCGCAGCTCGAGACCTATATGGATCTGGCGCGCGGACTCGGACCGCAGCCGGTGCGCGCGGCGCTGTACTTTCCGCTCATCGGCGCATTCCGCGAGCTGCCCCGGGAGGGCTCCGGGCCGCTCACAGACGGCCCGCAAAACTGAACGGCCGGCGGCCGAGTGCATCGGGACTGCCGAGGTACGGCAACGAGTTGACGAGCTCGGGAGCTGCCTCCGGGCGCGCCGCCACGAGGCCTTCGAGCACGTAGCCGCCGTCCCCCCTCAGGCGCAGTGTCCCCTGCACGGCGAGCGGACCGCCGAGATCGTGAAGCGTCCCGAGCGGCTCAGCGCCACCGCCAGGAAAGCTCACGGCGTAGCTGCCGATCGGCGTCACCTGCCCGGTGCGCTGCGTGAGATCGTGGGCCTCGAGCCGCCCCTTGAGATCGACCACGACGCCGTGCTCGAGACGCGCGAGCGCCAGATCGGCGTGCAGGCGGCCGCGGAGCTGGCGTGGCGCGCGCGGGATGAGCGCCGGATCGAGCGGCACGTCGGCCGTCACGTTCTGTAGCGTGATGCGCCCGCCGATCGCGAGCGCGAGATCACCGCGGGCGCTCAGTGGGCCGTTCTCCAGCACCAGGTGCGCGGCGAGGGCGCCGCTGAGCAGACGCAGCGGCGCGAGCTGCCAGGCAAGGTCGCCGAGGGAAAACTGCTGCACGCTGAGCCCGGTGCACGAGCCGCTCCACACGGTGCCGTCGATGCTGGCGCAGGCGTACGCCGGGGTGCTGCCCAGCACCCAGCTCGCCGGCAGCCGGGCGAGCACGATGGCTGCGAAGGCGGCCACCGCGAGCACTGCGGTCCAGAGGGTGCGGCGCACTTCAGCCCGAATGCAGTACCACGGCGGCGTTCACCAGCCCCGGCGCACCCGCGCTGTCGATGGTTGCCGAGTCGACGCGGATGCCGTTCTGCTGCGCGAGCCGTGCCAGCCACACGACCAGCACATCGAAGGGCGCCTTCTGCAGCCGCAGCGAGAGCGCCCCGGGACCTGCCGGCTCACTTCCGGACAGCGCACCCGACAGTCCCGATTCGCGCGCCGAGCGATCGACGATGACGAGCAGCGACTCCCCGGCCGCGCTCGGCGGTTGCGGCGAGGCGGCGAGTTCCGGAGCGACGCCCTGCATCCACTCGAGATCGGTGCGCTTCTTCAGGAGCCGGGCATGCGCCTGGGCGACGCTGTGATCGAGCGGCAGCAGCACGCCGAACACCAGCAGCAGCGGGACCAGCACCGCGCCCGCGACGACCATGCGGCGCTCGCGCTCGGAGAGCTGCCCGAGCCATTCGGTCAGCGCCTCGAACGACAGGCCATTGAGCGACAGCTTGCTCATCGCCTCTCTAGGGCCCCTGGGCGTGCAGCTGCACGCGCCCCTGGTAGGCGTTACCTACCGTATTGCCGCCGACCAGAGCCGCCTGCCAGCCGCTGCCGCGCAGCTGCTGGCTCAGGTGATCGAGACTCGCCGCATCCGGGGAGTTGAGCGTCAACTCGATGCCGCCATCGTGAAAGTTAAGCGATTGCAGGCTCGTCCCGGGGGCGGCGTCCTTCGCCTGCGCGAGCGCCTGCAATGCGCCGAGCAGGCCGTTCGAGCCGCCGCCGCTGCGCACCGCGAGCAGCCGCTGCTCAAGGCGCCGGCGGGCGTCCGTCGTGCTCGCGTTGCCCACCTCGCCCGGCAGCGCAGTGCGCAGGGTGTCGCGGATCGCGGCATCGACTTGGCTCTCCTTGCTCTTCAGCACACGCAGTTCCGCGGCCTTGCCGGCCACGTGCAGGCCGACGAGCGCGAGCAGCAGCAGCGCGGCGATGCGCCAGGCGCCGAGCGCGACGCTGCGGGCGCTCTTTTGTGCGTAGGCGCCCTGCAGCAGGTTGACCATGCTGCCGGCGGGAAGCTGTTGCGCGAAGAGTGCGAGCGGCCCGTCGCTCAGCAGCTGCACCTTGAGGCTCGCGAAGTGTCCGCGCGCCTCCTCGAAGAGCGCGCTGTGCGCCTGCCATTCGGTCGTGCCGGCATAGAGGATCAGGCCGCGGGTAGCCCCTGCCGCCTCATCCGCCGCCGCCGACTCGGGCGCTGCGGCATCGGCGACCGGACCTGCGGCGCCGGGTGAGCGGGCGATGTCGAGCGCCTCGCGCAGCGCCGCAACGGGTAGGCACGTCGGTGGAGCTCCCGGCGCGCGTACGAACACCAGGTCGTCCTCGAGCAGCGCCACCGCCTGCCCCGGGTTGGCGGGCAGCAGCTCGCTGTCGGCATACAGGCATTCCGGGTCGATGCCCGCCGCGTGCAGCGCAGCGAGCGACTCGTCCATGAGCGCGCGCGAGACCACCGCCACCGGCACACGGCTCGAGTCGGCGGCGCGCTTGCCGGTGGCGAAATGCAGCTTGTCGATGTCCTCGGCGAGATGCTCCTCGAGCGCATAGGGCACGACTTGCTGCAGCTTGACACCGCTGCGGGCCGGGACTTCCGGCTCGGCGAGCAGCACGTCGTTCCCGGGCAGGAGCGCACACACGCGCCGGCCGGCGGCCGCCGGCGCCGCCTGCGACAGCGGTCCGCTCTGCGTGGCGGTCAGCGGCGCACCGCTCGCGCTCGCCACCAGCCACGAGGCATCCCCCTGCGGTGCGCGCGGCAGGCGCAGCAGCAGCCAGTCAGCCATGGGCGATGGGCTCCGGGCGGTTCACGGGACTCCTGGGACGGGTTGCTGCGGCGAGTGGCATCAATCCGGTGCGAAGCTGCGCAGGATGGGGCGCGTCCCGCCCGTCGGGTCCTGCAGAAGAAGACTGTACAAGTTGAATTCGGTACTGCCAATAGTGATGAGGCTGGTGAGTCGGAAGTACACCGAGGTCATCTGCATCTTGGTCGCCACCTTTTGCCAGGCGACCGCACTCGGTGCCGCCGCCTGGTATTCGGTCAGGGTGGGAAAGCAGCCATTGGTGCCGGCGCGGTTCTTGGCGAGGCTGTCGGGATCGCTGGCGAAGTCGAGATGTCCGAGATAGGCATCGAGCACCTGCGGCTTGGCGTCGCAGATGTTGAGCTTCGTGCCCCAGGGGAGCGCGGTCACGAACGGCGCGAGCGCGAGATAGCGCTCGCGTCCGAAGCCTGGCAGCGCCAGCAGCTCCGTGGCGCTCGTGATGTAGCGGTTGGGGGTGCGATAGGGCGGCACCTGTCCCATGTAGACGCTGTCCTCGGCCCCGTCGGGGACTGACGGCACGATGTCGCGGTCGATCCAGTCGACCATGTATCCGGCCCACTTCGGCTCGAGGCCGACCTCCTCGAGGAGCTGCTGGAATGCCGTCACCTGCACCGGATCCGGGGTGCCATCCTCCTGCACCAGGTTGTTGAGGTTGAAGCGCCCCTGCAGATCCTCGAGTTGCCCCACCCACGTCACACCGGGAACGATGTCCATCGGCCCGTAGGTCTGTCCCCAGCCGGCGCCGGCATAGGTATGTTGCGGATCGGCCTTCAGCGCCGTGCGCAGTCCCCACGCCGCGAAGGCCTCGGCGCCCTGCTGCACGAGCAGCGCCTGATCGAAGGCAAAGGTGGCCGCGCCGCGGCGGAACGTCATGGCGTTCTCGTAGGCGACCGCGGCGGCGAGTACGGTGCCGAGCGCGACCAGCAGGATCGCCACGAGCAGCGCGACGCCGCGCTGCGAGCGCGGTGGGCGGCACGACGCCCGGCGGCGGCGCTGCGCAGTGCGCGCCATCAGCCTGCGACCTCGAAGATGCGGCTGATCTGCCCGTAGTCCTCGGTGTCGATCGTGACCTGCACGGCGATCGGGCGAATCCTCAAGCCACTCTCGAGCGCCTGTCCGCCGGCGACGGTGGTTGGCGGCCAAAAAACCTGCCAGGTGTGTGTCAGATCCATGAACTGGAAAGTCACAGACTTCACGTGCGTCAGCAGCTCACGCTTCGCCGTGGTGGCCGACAGCGTGGGATCGAGCACGTACCAGTACTCGCGCCGCAGCGTGCCGTTCTCGAGGAAGTAGGCGACCCGCTGCAGCTCAGAGCGTTGCAGGCCGGTGGGATTCGTCCAGCCGCTGCGTGTCAGGGTCACGAGCGGCGGCAAGCCACTGGTGGAGCTGAGTGATGACGAGAAGGAGCTGCCGCTCGGGCTGCCGAGCGAGCTCACAACGCCGGACGACTGCGTGCTGCCGGGGCTGGCCTGCAGCGCGGGCTGCGACGGCTCCTCGCCCACGGGCTGGCGTACCGGGCGCGGATTCAGCTGCACAAAGTCCTGCTCGAGGACGCGCATGGTGGTCTCGAGCTCGAGGAGCCGCGCCTGCTGGTGCTTGATGGTGTCGCGAGTGCGGATCGCCTGGCTGATCGTCCCATAACCCATCGCGAACATGAGCGCCGCGATAAAGAGCGCCACCAGCAGCTCGAGCAGCGTGAAGCCGCGCGCCGTGCCTGCGCCCCGTGCGCTCACGAGCCACCCTGCGGTAGGGGTGTCGGCTGCGGCTGCGGAGTCGTTCCCGGCGTGACGCCCGGCGTGCTCCCCGGCGTGCCGGGGGCGCTGCCCGGAGTGCCGGGGGTGTTGCTCTGCGGCATGAGCAGCTGCGAGCCCCAGTCGGGCAGGTCGCCGCGCGGCGTTGCGAGGGCATCGCCATAGATGCCGCTCATCGTGGCGTACCAGCCGCTGTCATCGCTCGTCGTCTTGAGGTCTGCGGGCCGTACGCTCACATCGATCTTCACCATGCCCGGCACCTGCGTGCCTTTGACCGACTGGTGCCAGTGCCACTTGCGGCCGGCGAAATCCGTATCGCCGTCGCTCTCGCCGCTCGGCGGCGCCTGGCTGGAGGCGGCGAGGCGCACGGTGGCGATCTGGTTGAGCGCCACCCAGGTGGCGAAAGTCTTGTCGCGCAGATACGTGACCGTATCGGCCGAGGAGGTGAGCGTGCCGAGCACCGCAGCCATGCCGACGGTGACGATCGCGAGTGCCACCAGTACCTCGATGAGGGTGAAGCCGCGCGCGCGCGAGAGATGGATACGGCTCATCGTTGCGGCAACTGCGTCATGGGCTGCTCGAGCAGCTGCCCTTTGTCATCCTGGGTCACGGTGATCGAGCGCACGCCGCCGTCGCGCTCGAGGCTCGCCTCGAAGGAGCTTAAGTCCCCGTCGGCGAAGATCATCACCTGCGGGGTCTTGTCCTGAGCGTCGAGGGGGCGCTTGAGCACCACGGGACGTGCGTCCACCGTAAGCCGCACGCCGACTCCGGTGGGGAGCTTACGCGCCGCGAATGCATCGTCCTCCGAGACGCTGCGCCACTGGCTGAGCTGCACGTCGTAGGCGAGGAACTCGTAGCCGTCCTCCTGAAAGAGAATGCCGTATTCCCGCGTCTGCAGCTCCGCCTGCTCCCGGGCATAGCCCATGAGCGCGTACAGCCGGTCGCCCTCGCGCTGCAGATCCGGATCGCGCCCCGTCAGGCTCACCGTGAGCAGGATCCCGGCGGACACAACGCCGATGATCAGCACGACCACCAGGATCTCGATCAGCGTGAAGCCGGCCGCACCCGGACCGTGCGCCGCTCGGCGCCAGGGCGGGCTCGGGCTACTGGTTGAGGTTCCAGTTGCAGATATCGGCATTGATTCCGTCGCCGCCGGGCTGGCCGTCGGCGCCCAGGGAGCACAGGTCGTAGGCCTTGCCGTGCGTGCCGGGGAAGACGAACTGGTAATCGTTCCCCCAGGGGTCCTTGCTGATGCGCTCGATGTAGCCGCCTGTCTTCCAGTTCTTGATGGTCGGGTCGGTCGGCTGCGTGCTGAGGGCGCTGAGCCCCTGCTCGTTGGTCGGGTATTTCGAGTTGTCCATGTAGTACATGGTGAGCGCGGTCTCGAGGCTCTGGATGTCCTCCTTCGCCTTGGCCACCTTGGCATCGTCCACGCGCCGCATGACGCTCGGCACGATCACCGCGGCGAGCAGCCCGATGATGATGACCACCACCATGATCTCGATGAGGGTGAAGCCGCGTGCGCGGCCGTTACCCCTCGGGCGGTGTCTGCTAACCTCGTCGGCAATGTAGCTCATGACTTCAAGCGCTCGCAGGCGAACTCGATCGCCGATCATAACAAATGGGGGATAACGCACCTGTGACGGGCATGGCGCGCCTGCTGCGGTCGCTCAATTGCGACGCCGCCCACGGCCGCTCGCTGCTCGCGGTGTGCGCAGCGCTCCTCGCGCTCGCCGCCAGCGGGGATGCGGGCCGCGAGCTGCTGCGTTATGACCGCGCCGCGCTCGCACACGGGGAGTTGTGGCGTCTGCTGAGCGCGCACCTGGTACACCTCGATTTTCACCACGCCCTGCTCAACTGCGCGGGCCTCGTCCTCATGTGGGCGCTGTTCGCGCGCGATTACTCGTTGCGTCAGTGGCTCATCATCGCGGCGGCAACGGTGGCTGCCATCGACGCCGGCCTGTGGTTCCTGGATTCGACTGTCCTGTGGTACGTCGGTTCCTCCGGGGCGTTGCACGGCATCATGGCGGCGGGCACGCTCGCGCACCTCAAGCGCGGCGAGGGTGACGGCTGGATCCTGGCGGCCTTGCTGCTGGCCAAGCTCGGTTTCGAGCATTGGGTGGGGCCGCTGCCGTTCTCGGGGCACGATCCGGTGGTCGTGGATGCGCACCTGTACGGTGTGCTCGGCGGGCTTGCCGGGGCTGCGCTCCTGAGGCCACGCGCCGAGCCGCTATAATTTTCACTCTCACGGGGAAGCAAAGAGTCTCACATGGCATTCGGGTTCGTCTTTCCAGGTCAGGGCTCGCAGTCGGTCGGGATGCTCGGGGCGCTTGCGGCCTCGGACCCGGTGGTGCGGGCGACGTTCGATGAGGCCTCCGCGGTGCTCGGCTATGACTTGTGGAGGCTGGTGAGCGAGGGTCCGGAGAGCGAGCTCAACTCGACGGCGCACACGCAACCGGCGCTGCTCGCGGCCGGGGTGGCCACCTGGCGCGCGTGGCGCGCCCGCGGGGGAGCGGTTCCAGACGTCGTGTCCGGACACAGTCTCGGGGAGTTCACCGCGCTCACCTGCGCCGGGAGCCTCGAGTATCAGGCTGCCATTGCGCTGGTGCGTTACCGCGGCGAGGTGATGCAGGAGGCCGTGCCCGCCGGCACCGGCGCCATGGCCGCGATCCTCGGTCTCGAGGATGCGGACGTCGAGGCGGCGTGCGCCGAGGCCGCGGCGGCCGGGGGACCTCACTCGGTGGTCGAGGCGGCGAACTTCAACTCCCCCGGGCAGGTGGTCATTGCGGGCGAGAGCGCCGCCGTCGAGCGGGCGATCGTGGCCGCCAAGGCGCGCGGCGCCAAGCGCGCTGTGCTGCTGCCGGTGAGCGTCCCCTCGCACTCGAGCCTGATGCGCGGCGCCGGCGAGCGGCTGCGCGGGCGGCTGTCCTCCACCGCGCTCAAGGCGCCCGGGATCCGTTACGTGAGCGCGGTGGATGCCGCCGCGCATTCCGAGCCGCAGGAGATCCGTGATCTTCTGGTGCGTCAGCTCTCGAGCCCGGTGCGCTGGGCAGACACGCTGCGTGCCTTGAGTGAGAGCGGGCTCGAGGAGATCATCGAATGCGGGCCCGGGCGGGTACTGACTGGGCTCAACCGCCGCATCGAGCGGCGCGCGGGGCTGGAATTCCTGGCCCTCGAGGATCCGGCCGCAATCGGCACCGCACTGAGCGCCACACGCGAGGGCCGTCATGCTAGAGAATGAAATCGCGCTGGTCACGGGCGCCTCGCGCGGCATCGGCCACGCCATCGCACTCGCTCTGGGTGAGGCCGGGGCGCGGGTCATCGGCACGGCGACCAGCGCCGAGGGGGCGGCCAAGCTCGGCGCGACGCTTGCGTCGCATGGATACAACGGCCGCGGCGCGGTGCTGGATGCCGGCAGCACTGAGTCGATCGAGGCGCTGATCGCTGAGCTCGAGCGCAACGAGGAGATGCCCACGATCCTCGTCAACAACGCGGCGATAACCCGCGACGCACTGCTGCTGCGCATGAAGCCGGAGGACTGGGAGCGGGTGATCAGCACCAACCTCACCGCGGTGTTCCGTCTCTGCAAAGCCTGCGTACGCCGCATGATGAAGGAGCGCCGCGGGCGGATCGTCAATCTCACCTCGGTCGTGGGACTCACGGGCAACCCCGGACAGGCGAATTACGCGGCCGCCAAGGCAGGACTCCTCGGCTTCACCAAGTCGCTCGCCCAGGAGCTGGCCTCGCGCGGCATCACCGTGAATGCGGTCGCTCCGGGCTTCATCGATACCGATATGACACGCACCCTGAGCGAGGAGCAGCGCAGCGCGCTCCTCACGCGCGTGCCGCTCGGCCGGCTCGGGAGCGCCGCCGACGTCGCCGCGGCGGTGCTGTTCCTCGTCTCCCCGCAGGCGGGCTACATCACAGGCGAGACGCTGCACGTGAACGGCGGGATGTACATGCCCTGAAGGGGCGTTGGCGCCGCGCCACACCGGAGCCTTCGGGGGAACGGAGCGAAGGGCAGGCGGTGGGGAGTTTCGCCAGTAAAAACAAACACTCGCGGGCGAGCGCCCCGAGTGGCACCCCGGGGGGTGTTCCCCTACAATACCGCGCCCGCCGTCTGGCCTGCGGCGCCCCGGCGGGCGGATTTCGAGCCCAAAAAATGCCTACATGAGGACCAACCGCTAATGAGCACAGTCGAGCAGCAGGTCAAAGCCATCGTTGCCGAGCAGCTGGGCGTCAAACAGGAACAGGTCACGAACGACGCTTCGTTCGTCGACGATCTGGGAGCCGACTCGCTCGACACCGTCGAGCTGGTCATGGCCCTCG
Organism: Steroidobacteraceae bacterium; assembly: GCA_035568235.1. GTDB lineage: Bacteria > Pseudomonadota > Gammaproteobacteria > Steroidobacterales > Steroidobacteraceae > 13-2-20CM-66-19. The sequence continues at coordinate 233,862 of DATMOK010000023.1, forward strand.
AGGAGGAGTTCGAGATCGAGATTCCCGACGAGGACGCCGAGAAGATCACCACCGTCCACCAGGCTATCGACTACATCAACGAGCGCCGCGCCAAGTCCTGAGCCCGCGCGCGGCCCTACAGGTAACGTGTGAGCAAGCGCCGCGTCGTCGTGACGGGTCTCGGGATCGTGTCGCCGGTCGGCAGCACGGTCCAGTCAGCCTGGGACGCCGTGCTCCGCGGCGAGAGCGGCATCGGCCCGATCACGCGCTTCGACGTGTCGGCGTTTCCGGTGCGCTTCGGCGGACAGGTGCGCGGCTTCGAGGTCGGTGATTACCTCGCGCCGAAGGAAGCGCGGCGCATGGACGACTTCATGCAGTACGGCTTCGCCGCCGGCGTGCAGGCGGTCACCAACTCCGGAATCGATTTCAGCAAGACCGACCCGACGCGCTGCGGGGCGGTGTGCGGCGCGGGCATCGGCGGTCTCGGCACCATCGAGGCCGAGTACGGCGAGTACCTGAAGGCCAACAGCCCGCGCAAGATCTCCCCGTTCTTCGTACCGGCGACCATCATCAACATGATCGCCGGGCACCTCTCGATCCGCTATGGGCTGAAGGGCCCGAACCTGGGCGTGGTGACCGCATGCACCACCTCGACGCACGCGATCGGGCTTGGCATGCGCACCATCCAGTACGGCGACGCCGACGTCATCGTGGCCGGCGGCGGCGAGATGGCGACCACGCACTGCGGCCTGGGCAGCTTCGGTCAGGCGAAGGCGCTCTCGACCCGCAACGACGCCCCGCAGGAGGCGAGCCGCCCGTGGGACCTGGACCGCGACGGCTTCGTGCTGAGCGACGGCGGCGGTGCGGTGCTGCTCGAGGAGCTCGAGCACGCGCGCCGGCGCGGCGCGCACATCTACGCCGAGTTGGTCGGCTTCGGCATGAGCGGCGATGCCTATCACATCACCGCGCCCCCGGAGGACGGGGAGGGCGCGCGCATCGCCATGGTGAACGCGCTGCGGGACGCGGGCATGAACGCGGGCGACGTGCAGTACATCAACGCGCACGCAACCTCGACCCCGCTCGGCGACAAGGCGGAGACGGTGGCGCTGAAGCGCGCCTTCGGCGATGCCATCCGCGGCATCGCGGTGAGCTCGACCAAGTCGATGACCGGGCACCTGCTGGGGGCCGCCGGGGTCATCGAGGCGATTTTCTCGGTGCTCGCGATCCGCGACAACGTCGCCCCGCCCACCATCAACTACCGCACGCCGGACCCTGAGTGCGATCTCGATTACGTGCCGAACACCGCGCGGCGCATGCCGATCGAGGTGAGCCTGTCGAATTCCTTCGGCTTCGGCGGCACCAACGGCTCGATCATCTTCCGGCGCATGAAGTAGGCGTCGCGCGCCTCACCGGACCTCCCGCTACGCGCCCCCCTCTCGTTCGCGAGCTCGAGGTTCCAGCCGCGGTGCTCTCGCGCCTGGCCGCGGCCGATCCTGGACGTTATCCGCTGCTGCTCGACAGCGCCGCGGGCGGCCCGCTGGGGCGCACGAGCGTGCTGCTCGGCGAACCACGCGCGGCGCTCTGGCTCACCGCCGACGGCCGTCTGGGCGCCGACGGAATCGCCCCTCAGGGCGAGACGTTCCTCGCGGCGCTCGAGAACTGGTGGCTGAGCGAGCGCCTGCCGGCGGAGAACCCAGGGCTGCCTTTCAGCGGCGGCTGGGCACTGTATCTCGGCTATGAGCTCGCGCAGGAAATCGAGCCGCGCCTGAAGCTGCCGGCGACCCCGCTCCCCTGGGTGGCGTTTGCGCTGCGCACCCCCTGCGCGCTCATCCACGAGCTCGACACCGGCCGCGTGCTGGCGATCGCCGAGGCCGACGCGCCCCAGGCGCTCGCGCGCATCGTGGCGGATGCCGAGGCGGCGGCGAGCCTCGCAGACGCCGCCGATCGCCTCGAGGTGCGCGCGGTGCGCGAGGAGGACCCGCAGGCCTTTCTCGAGCGTGTGCGGCGCGCCAAGGACTACGTGCGCGCCGGGGACATCTACCAGGCCAATCTGTCGCGCCCCTGGACCGTGGAGGTGGCAGCGCAGCGCGCCGGCGCCGCCCCCGCGGCGGCGCTCTATCGCCGCCTGCGGGAGGCCAATCCGGCCCCCTTCGCCGCGCTCGCCCAATGGCGGGGCCTCGCGCTCCTCAGCTCCTCTCCCGAGCGGCTGGTGCGCATCGAGGGCCGCCGCATCGACACGCGGCCGATCGCCGGCACGCGGCCCCGGAGCCGGCGCCCCGGCGGCGATGCGCTGGAGATCCGCAAGCTCATCGCCCATCCTAAGGAGCGGGCCGAGCACATCATGATCGTCGATCTGGAGCGCAACGACCTCGGGAGGCTCTGCGAGCCGGGGACCGTGCGCGTGGATGAGCTCATGAGCATCGAGTCCTATGTTCACGTGCATCACATCGTCTCTAACGTGAGCGGTGAGCTGCGCGAGGACGTGACGCCCGTCGGCACGGTGCGCGCCGTCTTTCCGGGCGGCACGATCACCGGCTGCCCGAAGTTCCGCTGCATGCAGATCATCGCCGAGCTCGAGGGCGTCGGACGCGGCGCCTATACCGGCTCGCTCGGCTACCTGACGCGCGACGGTCGGCTGGATCTCAATATCCTGATCCGCACCATGACGGTGAGCAAGGCGGGCGTCGGCTTCCGCGCGGGCGCGGGCATCGTCGCGGACTCCGATCCCGAGCGCGAGCTCGAGGAAACCCGCGCCAAGGCACGCGGCATGCTGCGCGCACTCGGAGGCGCTCATGGCATCTGACGGCGCACCGGAGGTGGTGTGGATCAACGGCGCGCCGGGTGGCTCGCTCTCACCGCTCGATCGCGGGCTGCACTACGGCGACGGGCTCTTTGAGACCATCGCCTGCGTCGGCGGACGGCCGCGCTTCCTGGCGCTGCACCTCGAGCGGCTGACGCGCGGCTGCAAGCGCCTGGGGCTCACCCCGCCGGGCAGCGTCGAGCTGCGCCGCGAGCTCACCGCCATCGTCGCGCTTACCGACCGCGCCGTCGTGAAGCTCCTGCTGACGCGTGGGCCGGCGGCGGCGCGCGGCTACGGCGTGCGCGGCGCGGAGAAGCCGACGCGCCTCGCGCTGCGCTATCGCTGGGAGGCGGACGATCCGCGCCTCGGCGAGCAGGGCGTGCGGGTGCGCACGGCGGCGCTGCGCCTCGCGGAGAACCCGCCGCTCGCGGGCTTGAAGCACTTGAACCGCCTCGAGCAGGTTCTGGCAAGGCGCGAATGGAGCGACCCGCAGATCGCCGAGTCGCTGATGTTCTCGAGCGGCGGGCGGCTCATCTCGGGCGTGATGAGCAACGTGTTCCTGGTGGAGGACGGTAAGCTCCGTACCCCGCAGCTGGATCGCTGCGGCGTGGCGGGCATCATGCGCCAGGTCGTGCTGCGCGAGGCGGCGCACCTTGGCATCGCAACCGAGGAGGCCGCGCTCGGGAGCGAGGATCTCGCGCGTGCCCGCGAGCTGTTTCTCACCAGCGCGCTGATCGGCGTGCGCCCGGTGAGCGCCGTCGACGGGCGCACCTGCGAGGTGGGAACGGTGACCCGCGAGCTGCAGCGCCGGCTCGCGCCGCTGCTCGCGCGGGGGAGCGATGAGTAGCCGCGGACGCACGGTGCTGGGGCGCCTCGCCCTCGGGCTCGTGCTGCTGCTGGTGATCGCCGCCGTCGCGGCGGCGGAGCTCTACCAGCGCCTCGAGTCGACGTACCAGGGGGCAGGTCCCGCAGTCGCGGCGATGCGCATCCAGGTGCTGCCCGGGGCGAGCGTGCGTGCCGTGCTCACGCAGCTGCAGTCGCAGGGCCTGGTGCGCAGCGCCCGCGAGATGGAGTGGTACCTGCGCCTGCACGGCATTCACCCGCGGGTGCAGGCCGGTACCTACGAGATCCCGCCGCGCTCAAGTCCCGCGCAGATCCTCGCTATGTTCGAGGAGGGCAGGGTGCTGCTCGAGCAGCTCACGGTCGTCGAGGGCTGGACCTTTGCGCAGTTTCTGGATCTGCTCGCCCACGAGCCGGACGTGATCCATACGCTCGCCGGCAAGAGCCCGGCGCAGGTGATGGCGGCCCTCGGACACCCGGATGAGAATCCGGAAGGCCGCTTCTTCCCCGATACCTACCGCTTCGCAGCCGGCAGCGCCGATACGGTGATCCTCAGCGTGGCCTACGAGGCCATGCGCCATGCGCTGGACGCCGCCTGGAACAGCCGCAGTCCCGGACTGCCGTTCGACAGCCCCGATGAGGCGCTGATTCTCGCCTCGATAGTCGAGAAGGAGGCGCAGTTGCCGGCCGAGCGCACCCGGATCGCCGGCGTGTTCGTGTCGCGTCTGCGCAAGGGGATGCGGCTGCAGTCGGACCCGACGGTGATCTACGGCCTGGGGCCTAAGTACGACGGCGAGATTCATACCCGCGACCTGACCACCGACAGCGCCTACAACACGTACACGCGAGCCGGGCTGCCGCCGACACCGATCGCGCTGCCGGGACGCGACTCGCTCCAGGCCGCGGTCCATCCGGATGACACGGGCGAGCTCTATTTCGTCGCGACCGGCGCGGGCGATGGCGCGCACCACTTCTCCAAGACCCTGGCAGAGCATAATTCGGCGGTGAAGGCTTACCTCGCACGACTGCGCCACGCCCGCCAGAGCAACGCCGCGGCCGCACCATCGCGCCCCGAGCATCCCGTGCGCACCGCCAATCCTTCGAGCGCGCCGCAATGAGCCGCGGCCTCCTCATCACGCTCGAGGGGATCGAGGGCGCAGGCAAGTCGACGATCGCAAAATTCGCGCTCGCCTGGCTCACCCAGCACCGCATCCCCGGCCGCCTGACGCGCGAGCCGGGCGGCACCCCGCTCGCCGAGCGGGTGCGGCAGATCGTGCTCGAGCGCGCCATCGAGCCGCTGTCGCCGCTCACTGAGACGCTGCTCATGTTCGCCGCGCGCGATCTGCACATCCGCAACGTCATCCGCCCGGCGCTCGAGCGCGGCGAGTGGGTGATCTGCGACCGCTTCACGGACGCGACCCGCGCCTATCAGGGGAGCGGCCGGGGCGTCGACCCGCGCCTCATCGAATCGCTGGCGGCGGCGGTGCACGCCGGGCTCACCCCCGATTGCACGCTGCTCCTCGACCTGCCGGTGAGGGTGGGACTGGCGCGCGCCGCCGGGCGCGCCGCGGGGGACGCGGATCGCTTCGAGGCCGAAAGTGCCGCCTTCTTCGAGAAGGTGCGCGCGGGGTACCTCGAGCTCGCGCGCCGCGAGGCCGGGCGCTTTCAGGTGATCGATGCGAGCGCGCCGCTCGCTGAGGTCGAAGCGCAGGTCGAGCGGATTCTCGAGGAGCTCACCTGAGCACGCCTGCAGCGCTCCCGCCACCTCCCTGGACGGCTCAGGCGCGGGCATCACTCACCGCGGCGCAGCGCGCCGGCCGCCTGCCGCAGGCACTCCTCATCCACGAGAGTCCCGGGGCGGGCGGGGACTGGCTGGCCCACTGGACCGCACAGCTCGCGCTGTGCGAGCGCCCCGAGGCTCCCTGCGGCAGCTGCGTTGCCTGCCGCCGTGTGCTCGCCTGGCAGCACCCGGACCTGATGCGAGTTACGCCGCTCGAGGAGTCCCGGCAGATCCGTATCGAGCAGCTGCGCGAGCTCGCCGCCGACCTCGCCCTCACGAGCCACGGTGGCGGCTGGCGCGTCGCTATTCTCAGTCCGGCGGATTCGCTCAACCGCTTCGCCGCCAATGCGCTGCTGAAGACCCTGGAGGAGCCACCGGCACGCACGCTCCTGATGCTGGTCGCGACCGAGCCCTCGCGGCTGCCGGCGACCGTCCTCAGCCGCTGCCAGCGCCTGATTCTCCGCGCCCCGCAGCGCGCCGCCGCGGTCGCCTGGCTCACCGAGGCGCGCGGCAACGCGGACTGGAATGGGGCGCTCGATGCGGTCGGCGAGGCGCCCATGCTGCTGGGGGCGGACCCGGAGGCCCTCGCCCGGGCAGGCGCCGAGTCCCGCGCCGCGCTCGATGCCCTGGCGGCCGGGCGGGCCGATCCGCTCGCTACTGCCGAGCGCTGGGCACGCAGTGAGCTGGCGCTGCGCCTGCGGTGCTTTGAGAAGTGGCTCACAGAACGCATCCGCGCCGCCCTGGGCGCGGGCGCCGACATTACAGAAGTGCGGCCTGGCCCCTACTTGCCAGGCCCCGGCACGTTCTTGAATATACGCGAGCTGTTCGGGCTCCTGGATGAGGTCCGGGAACTAAGGATGGCGCTCGATGTGCCGCTTAATCGCGCACTGGCGCTCGAGGCTCTGTTTCGGCGACTTGCACCCCACGGTGCCGGCGTCGCAGCATAGGACGCACGGATGAACGCACGACCGGTACATGTGGCGGGTGGGGAACGAACCTTGAGAGCGGGTGCGAACAAGCCGGGTCTCTTGACGCTGACGATCAAGGACAAGAGCGCGCTTTACCTGGCCTACATGCCGTTCGTGAAGAACGGCGGTCTGTTCATTCCTACCAACAGCAACTATCGCCTCGGGGATGAGGTGTTCATGCTGCTCAATCTCATGGGCGAGGACGAGAAGCTGCCCGTCGCCGGGCGCGTCATCTGGGTGACGCCGAAGGGCGCGCAGGGCAAGCGCACGGCTGGCATCGGCGTGCAGTTCAGCGAGCAGGATCGCGGCCAGACGCAGAAGAAGATCGAGACCTATCTCGCCGGCGCCCTGTCGGGCGACAAGGCTACGCACACCATGTAGTGCGCTGCCGCCGGTGCCTGCCGGCGGCTCTCAAGGTCAGTGGCTCGCCCGCGCCTTGCAGGCCAAAATCAGCTCCCGGTCGAACTCCTCGCTGCGGGTCGCAGCGTAGCCGCGCGTCTCGCAGCTGCATCCGGCATGCGCCAGACACGTCTGCCAGCTGTTGAGAACTCCACGGCAGAAATAGCGTGAGCCCTTCTATCCGGATGCTGCGGCTCGACTACACGCATCTCAAGCAGATGGCCGAGAGAATCCTCGACAGGTCGTGCAACGTCGAGCGGCTGACCGCGGACGTGAACTACGTCTGCTAGCCGCCGGGCTTTGCGCCCGGTGGCTTGGGCTGCGCAGCGGGCTTCGGCGCGGCACGCGCGGCACTCGCGGCAGAGGCGCCGTTCGACAGGCCGCCGGTGAGCACGTACGCGTCAAAGCCCCGCTCCACCATCAGGTATGCGGCCGCGGAGCTGCGCCGGCCGGTGTCGCAATAGACGACATACGGCACTTCCTTGTCGAGCGTCGAGAGCTTCAGGCGGATCAGATACAGCGGGATGTTGAGCGCCCCCTCGACCGCGAGCGTCTGGTGCTCGCTCGGCAGGCGGACATCCAACCAGCGGCCACCGCCGGTGACGATCTCGGTGGCCTGCTCGCGGTTCACCCACTGCAGCAGCGGCTCGTTCATGAGCTCGCGGAAGTCCTGCTTGTTGAGGCGCATGAGCACGCCGTCGGTCAGCATCGTCACGGTGGCATTGCGCTTGGCCTCGGCGATCAGCGCCTCCTCGCCGAAGGTGTCACCGACGCCGAGCTCCGCCAGCTTGATGCCCTCCTGGCGCAGCGGCGTCTCGCGCGACACCGCGCATTTGCCGCTCACGATGATGTAGAAATAATCGCCTTCGCCGCCCTGCTTGATGATGACCTCGCCCGCCTTGGCGGGCAGGCGCTGCAGGCGCTGGAAGATCGCCTGAATGTTGGCGGGCGGTATGCGATGGAACGCCTTGGTCTGCAGCAGCGTCGTCATCCAGTCGTCGGAGCCGGCGTTCTGCAGGTGCTCCTGCAACTCGCTCACCTCGTAGGTGCCGGTCTGATCCCAGGTGATCATGACGTCGAGCAGATCGCTGTCGATCGACAGGTAGGTGACCTCGCCGCGTGCGCGCGCGCTCACGCGCCGCGGCAGCTGCGGGAACACCGGATTGCGCGCCTCGGGAGTACCACCGCGCAGTGATCCGACCTGCTTCTCGCCCTCGCCGATGTCGAGCGTGCCCGACACCAGCCAGAAGGTGCGCTTGTCGGTGTCGCCCTCATCGAACATGAGGCGGCCCGAGTTGAGCGTCCGCAGGGTGATTTTCTTGGCGAGCGCCGCCAGATTCTCGCGCTTCAGCCCGTCGAGGGGCGCAAACGCTTTGAGCTGCTGGACGTTGCTTTCGCGCTCTTCCGCCATGTCGTTTCCCGAAGCCCCACTGTTGCCTTATAGGCCGTGCTACCGGCGGCTGCGGCGCAACGGCTCACCGGATGGTAGCACAGGGCGTTCCCCGGCCCGCCCGCGGCGGCCTCACGTTTTCTGCGCACTCTCGAGCAGCTGCCAGCCGGCATCGGGGGCAAAACGTGACCCATGCCGCGCGGCGAGCTCCTCAAGCCGCGCGACGATGGTGCGCGTGCCGCGGGCGCGTGCATAAGCGAGCGGCCCGCCGCGAAACGGCGCAAAACCCGTGCCGAACACGACGGCGGCGTCGACCAGATCGGCGTCCTCGACGATGCGTTCGCGCAGGCACGCCACGCACTCGTTGACGAGGATGAGGATCAGGCGGTCGGTGAGATCCTCGGGCACGCTCGCGCCGCTCGCCTCCGGCTTCACCGCCTTGCCGTCCTGCCAGAGGTAGAACCCCGCGCCGCTCTTGCGGCCGAGCTTCTTCGCCGCCAGCAGCGCCGCCAGGCGCGGCAGATTCGGTGCCGGCCGGCCGAGCTCCTGCGCGATGATCTCGCCGACGTGCGCGGCGACATCGAGGCCGACGACGTCGGCGAGCTCGATCGGGCCCATCGGCATGCCAAAGCGCACCGCCGCCTTATCGATCGCGGCGAGCGCCACTCCTTCCTCGGCGGCGTACATGGCCTCGTTCAGATAGGGGGTGAGCACGCGATTCACCATGAAGCCCGGAGCGCTGCGGCACGGCACGGGGAGCTTGTCGAGCCGGCGTGCAAAAGCGGTGGCCACAGCCACGCTCACCGGATCGGTGCGCTCGGCGTGCACGATCTCGATGAGCGGCATCTGCGCCACCGGGTTGAAGAAGTGCAGCCCCACCAGGCGCTCCGGACGCGCGAGGCGCGCGGCGAGCGGCTCGAGCATCAGGCTCGAGGTGTTGGTGGCGAGCAGCGCCGCAGGCTTCATGCGCGGCTCGAGGCGCGCATACAGCTCCTGCTTGGCCGCGAGGTTCTCGAAGATCGCCTCGATCACGACGTCGGCGCCCGCGACGCCTGCGCCGCCGGGGTCGGCCTTGAGCCGCTCACGGGTGGCGGCGTTCTTGGCAGGGTCGCGTACCCGCTTGTCGAACAGCTCGGCGGCGCGCTTGAGCGCCGGCTCGATGTATTCGAGCGCGCGGTCCTCGAGCGTCACCGTGAAGCCGCGCAGTGCCGACCAGGCGGCGATATCGCCCCCCATGACGCCGGCGCCGACCACGTGCACATGACGGATCTCTACCGGGCTCTTGCCGCCGCCGCTCTTGAGACGATCCTGCAGGAGGAACATCCGCACCAGATTGCGCGACGTCGCCGTGGTGAAGAGCTGCGCGATCGAGCGCGCCTCGGCCTCGTAAGCCGCCGGTCCTGCGGCAGCGTAGCGCGCCCACAGGTCGATGATGGCGTACGGTGCAGGGTAGTGATCGCGCGGTGCGCGCCGCGCGACCTGGGCGATGAGCGAGCGGCGCACCAGCGGACGCAATGGCGCCAAGCTCAGCAGCCGCTCGAGGAGCGGTGGACGATGGGGCGCACGGCCCTCGAGTGCCACGCGCCGCGCCGTGGCCCGCAGCTCGGCCTCGGAGGTCAGCACATCGACGAGCCCGAGGCGCAGCGCCTTGTCGGCGCGCAGCGGCCGGCCGGTGAGCATCAGCTCCATCGCCGCACGCACCCCGATCAGCTGCACGCTGCGCACGGTGCCGCCGAAACCCGGATGGATGCCGAGCTGCACCTCGGGAAGTCCGAGCGACAGGCGCTCATCGCCCACGGCGACGCGATAGCGGCAGGCGAGCGCGAGCTCGAGGCCACCGCCGAGCGCGAAGCCGTGGATCGCGGCGACGCTCGGGCAGGGCAGGGCGGCGAGGCGATTGAGCACGTGCTGGCCGCGGGAGATAAGCACGTAGCCGCTGTCGGCATCGGTAATGCCGGTGAACTCGCGGATATCGGCGCCGGCGATGAAGCCGCTCTTCTTGGCGGACAGCACGATAAGCGCCCGCGGCGGGCTCTTCTCGAGCGCCTCGAGGTGCGAGTCGAGCTCGATGAGTACCGCACTCGAAAGCACGTTGGCCGAGGTGGCCGGCTTATCGAAGCTCAGCCAGGCGATGCCGTCGGCGTCCTTCTCGAGGCTCCAGTTGCGGGCTGCGTCGGTGCTCATGGGCGAACTTCCGCGGTGAGGATCGGGCGAAGGGGCGCCGCCGGGCTCAGGCGTGCGTGGACGCGGCCTGCGGCGCGCTGCGGCGCTCACCGTCGCGGACCACGAAGTCGCACACCAGCGGGCGGTGATCGGAGAGGCGCACGTCGGGAACGCGGAAATCGGTGACCTCGATCCCCTCGCTCACCAGCACGAAGTCCAGCTCGATGCGCGGCACGCGCGCCGGGAAGGACGGCAGTCCCGCAGCATTCGCGCTGCGCAGGCCGGCGGCGCGCATGAACAGGAAGATCTCGTGCGTGCCCCAGAAGGTATTGAAGTCGCCGGCCACGATCACCGGCTTGGCGGACTGCACCACCAGGTCGTGCAGCGAGCGCAGCTGATACTGGCGCTGGCGGAACTTGATCGACAGGTGCACGAGGAAGACGCACACATCGCTCAGCTCGAGCTCGATGATGAGGCGCTTGATGCCGGTATCGAAGTAGTGGAAGCGCTCGCCGTGCACGTTCGGGCCGGACAGGAAGGCGTTGGCCTGCTTGCGCACGATCGGCATGAGATTGTTGATCGAGGCGCTGCCGTACTTGCACTGGAAGATCGAGTAATGGCCGAGCTGTCGGGCGATGTGCTCGGCCTGGTTGAGCATGCCGGTGCGGATCGAGCCGGTATCCACCTCGATGAGCCCGACCACGTCCGCCTGCTGCGAGCGGATGAACTCAGTGATGCCCGTGAGCACCTTGCGGTTGCTGCGCAGGTAGCCGGCGCCGGGTAGCGGCAGATGGAAGGCCGGACCCGTGCCGGTGGCGTACCGGATGTTGTAGACCAGCAGGCGCACTGTTAAACGAAGGATTCCGCCGACGAAGGCGCCATTCTATCGCGGCGCGGCGGGCGCGCGGGCGGCGCTGCGCCCTTGCGCTCGGCGGCCCGTGTGCGAGACTTAAGCCCGGCTGCTCGGGACTTGGGGGCTCCGATGTCGCAGGCTAACCCTGTGCGTCTGTTCGTCACGCATCTCTGGGAGAACAGTGACGACTACCTGCGCGTCTTCGAGTATCTGGAGAGCGCGCGCAATTTCTTCTATCGCAACTACAGCACCCCGGACAAACGCCCCGGCAGCGACCGCGAGGTGCTGCGTGAAGACCTGCGCCGGCAGATCAATCCGGCCGAGGCGGTGATCGCGCTGTCGAGCCTCTACGACACGGACAAGGATCTGCTCACCTTCCAGCTGCTGTTCGCGCAGGCGAGCCACAAGCCGGTGATCCTCATGAAGCCCTTCGGCACCAACCGCGATGCGCCCCAGGCGATCCTGGATCTCGCCGACGAGATCGTGGAGTGGGACGAGCGGGCGCTGGTGGATGCCGTGCGCCGCCAGGCGCGTCACGAAGAGACGACGCGCTGGGACACGATCGACTTCAAGCTCGACTGAGGACTAAACCGCGATCGCCTGCGCGCCGCCGTTCTTGACGCGCGCCGCCGCCGCGAGGCCGTTGAGCGCCCCGCCATCGTGTGTGCCGCCGTTGAGCGTCACGCCAGTGAGCGTCACGCCGTTGCGCGACGTGCCGTTGGCTGCCGCGGCGGCTGCCAGCGAGGCCTCGTGCGCCGCATCGATCGCGCACTCGCGCACGATCGCGGCAAACAGCCGTACTACGCTGCAGGCGAGCTCATCGGCCTCGCTGTTCGACATCTTGCGCACCGTGGCGCGTACCGCGTCCTCGCCGCGCAGCGGCCGCTCGCGCGTCAGCGCATCACGACACAGGCGAAATTCCTCGCGCACGACTGCCGGCAGCTCCTCGACCCGGACGAATGCCAGGTGATTTCGGTACGCATCGGCGAGCCGATCCTTGATCGGTCCGGAGCGCGCGAGCGATAGCGCGGCCCCCTCCAGCTGTTCCCATGTAGTGCTCATCACTACCTCGGTGAACGCCCTCCGCCACACGGCTCATCTGCTGCGAGCCTCAGCGGGCGCGGCGTCAGTTAGTTTTTGTTGTGGGTTGGGTACGTAGAATCCAAGGCCACTCAAGCGGCTGCGCCCGAAATATAGCTCAGACTCTAGGAAAAAAATATGGTGAATTTGTGACCACCCGGTGGCGCCTGAGCGGGATAAGTCGGGAAAACGGAGCCATTGGCCGCGCGCCGCGCGGTCAGGGACCCGGCATCGCTGGGCCTCGAGTAGCCTTAGAATCTAAATGAACTTAGATTCTGAAACTTCTGATCTAGAAGGTTTAATTCGCCCAGCAGTATTGCTGCGCGGCGGCCGTGTAAGTGCCCGTCGAGTCGGCCGCGTATTGCTGTCCCACCGAGTCCACCGCGAAGGCGGTGCACTGGGTGTCCTTCACCTGGCTCTGGCCTGCCACGGGAGTGGCGATGACGGTGTAGGAGGGGCCGGGCTGCGCGCTCGGCGCACACGCCCCGCCGCCGCCGGAATTCACCACGCACACGGTCACCTGGTAGTAGCCGCCGCCGACCACGACCGGCCAGGCGCCGGCATAACCGAGGTTGCCGGGCGTGGCGGTGTAGTTGGCGCCGTTGACGCTGGTGCTGAAATAGGACTCCTCACGGCCCGCCAGGTCGAGGAGTGCGGTCTTGGCGTCCGTGCGGCGCGACTGCCGCACCTGGCTCATGTAGGAGGGTATCGCGATGCTGAGCAGGATGGTCGCGATCGCCACGACCACCATGAGCTCGATCAGGCTGAAGCCCGCCGCGCCGCTGTTTGCTCGAGATTCCATGCTGCCTCTCAGTGGTGAAGTGCCGTCGCGCCGCCGCCTCAGCGCAGCTCGATCCAGCTCAGGCGGTGGCCGGTCGTGTTGGGCGGCAGGTTCAGTCCGAGCGATCCGCCCTGGATGTTGTTCCCATTGCCGCCGGGGCCGCCCTGCGTCTGGTTGGTCTCGTACACCAGGTACTCGTAGCCGCTCGTGTTGCTCGTCACGAAGGAGCTGCCGGTCGCATTGGTCAGCATGGCGATGGCATGCTGGTCGATATACGACTGGTTGCTGGCGACGCCGGGATTGAGGGCCTCGCTCGGCGGCAGGAACACCTGGTTGAACGCTGCGCCGGTGAGCGCAGAGAGTACATAGGTGTACCCCAGGTCAGTGCCGGTCGCACACGAGGTCGGAGAGGTCTGCGCCGGCACGATCGTGTTGACGGTGATCGCCTGAGCGACGAGCTCGGGACTGTAGATCACCTGCTCCTGGGTACTCGGGAAGTTCAGGTACCAGCCGTACTGGGCGCTGGAGCCCGTGCAGCCACTGCCGCCCGCCCAGCAGATCGTGGCGTTGTTCTGGATCTCGACGTCGCCGCCGTTGGCCGCCGAGGCGACATTCACCACCTGCTGCTGCAGATTGGTCTGGCCGAGGGTCCCCGCGGTCGCGGCGGGCAGGCTCGCGTACTGGGCGCCCGAGATCGAGTCCCAGCCGCTCAGGTTCCAGTCCCACACACCATAGAGACTCTGCTGGGCGGTCGCGTAGGTGTTGCCGGCGAGATTGGTGAGACCGGTTTTCTGGCCGCTGCCGAACAGCAGCATCAGCTGCTGCTGCTGGCCGGGGCTCGCCGCGCCCGATGCGGCGACGATCGCCGTCGTGATCGGCTGGCCGGCCGGGGTCGTGAACAGCGCCCCGGGGGTCAGCCCCCAGCTCGACTCGCTGGCGCTCGTCAGATCGAACCGCCAGATGTTGCCCATGAGGTCGCCCGCGTAGACGTAGTCGGTGATGTGATCACCGTCGAGGTCCACCGGCGTCACGAACGCGATGCCATTGGTGGGCCCGCCGCCTGCGCTGATGTAATAGAAGGTCGGCTGGCCGCTCGTGGGGTCAAGCACCCCGATAAAGAGGCCAGCATCGCCGTTGACGCTGCCGTAGCCGTTGCCGAACAGCATCGCCCAGCGCCCGTCGTGCAGGCGGCGCAGCTGCGGGGTGCCATAGGTGTTGCCCAGGCTCTTGCCGCAGTTGGCATTGCCGACGCAGGTGATGGTCGCGTTGGTCCACTCGCCGACCACGAGCGAGTTGGCATTGGACTCCGTGAAGTTGCCCGCGGTGCTGGGGCCGCCGACCGGCGTCGTACCGGGGTTGGTCACGTCGAGGGCGTAGATCGCCGCGCCGCCCGCGCCGAGCCCGCCCACCAGCCAGGTATGCCACGCCGCAGGATTGCCGTAGAACACATCACCCGCGCCCGGAGGGGCATTGACGAAGTAGGCGTGGCCGTACTGCGGGTTCGAGTAATCGACGTTGGCAGTGGTCGAGTGGATCGTGTTCAAGACCGCGCCCGGCACGTAAGCCAGGAGCTCGAGACCATCGTTGGAGGTCCAGCAGCTCGATGCCGGGCCGCTGCCCGCCGCCGGGTTGGTGCACGAGCCCAATGAGGAGTTGAAGGCGCCGGAGCGGAAGCCGTGCACCATGCCGTCGTTGGCGCCGACGTACACCATCTGGGTGCGCAACTGGTTGTCCGACACGAACGTCGGATAGCTCTGCGCGCCGGATCCGTTCTCGGGCAGCGGATCACTGCTGTTGATGCGGTCGTTCCAGGTTTGCTGGTAAGGCGCGCTCGGCGATCCCACCCAGATCGGGCTCGAATCCATGACATCGGCGAGCACGCTCGAGCGGCGGCGGAACTCGCCCGCGCCGGTTGTGCTGATCTCGCAACTGCGATCACCGCGCAGGAAGTTGAGGCGGTCCTGCGGCGTATAGTTGTTACCCGTAATCGGGCAGCTCAGGGTGTTGAGCGCGGGGCTCCCCGAGTTGTCGCCGAGGTCGATGGTTGCCTGCTGGGCGGCCGTCAGACTGTTGTACTCGAAGCTGACGCCCGTCGTGCCGTTCCAGGTGAGGATCTGACGGCTGCTGAAGGCAGTGCCGCTCGCAACGGGATTCTCCGCGAGCATCGGACCCGGCGTCCCGGTGGTGCTGCAGGTGGAGGTCGCGCTGACACCGGTGAGGACGCAGGACGCGTCCCAGTTGGGCGTGTTGGCGACGATCACGTTACCGTACGAGTCGAACTCGAGGCTGCTTGCCGTCACACGGCCGGTCCAGCCGTCCGCCGGGTTGAAGTAGGCGAAGTAGGCCTGGGTGCCGGTCTCGAGCTTGGCGGACTGCTTCTCGCTCGCGCCGGCGGAGCTCGCCGCCGAGGTGGCCGGCGCCGCCTTGAAGCACAGGATCTCGTGAATGTTGGTGCTGCCACCGGTCGAGCCCGCGAAGCCGAACAGGAAATTGGCCGGCAGCGGTCCGTTGGCGGTGGTGATGTTCTGGCTCTTGATGACCGACTGGTAAGCCCCGCAGCCGCCCACCGGAGGGCAGATGCTGTAGGAGAGGCTCAACAGCCCGTTCTGCGAGATCTTGAGCTGATAGAAGATCGGCGTCGCCGCGGCGCGGGTCATGGCCGCCTCGTTGGCGATCTGCGTGCCGGTCGGCAGCACGACGTAGCCACCGGGCAGCGCGCCGTAGTCGAGGATGGGCGTGATTCCCGAGCCGGTGGCCGGCACGTTGAGCGGGTTGGTGAGACTTGCCGCCCCGGCCAGCGTCGGCGCATTGGCGATGCTGTAGTTCCAGAGATTGCCGGTCTTGCAGGTGTTGGTGAGCGCGTAGTAGTTGTCGGTACGCCCCGTGCCCGGGCTGGTCGCGGTAGGCGCCTGCAGCGGGTTCTGGGTCGCCGCGTTCGGCGCCCCCTGGGTCGGCGTGTTCACCGTCGGTGCACCGCCCGCGCTCGAGGTCGGCGTATAGGCCGTACCGTTGCTGGTGGCGGCAGTCGTGGGCGCCACTCCCGCCGTGCCGTTGCTGCACTTGCCGGCGCCCGCGTTCCAGGTCGTGCCGGTGGGGCAGCACTCGTCGGTGCCGGTCGCGTAGGCCGCTTTGCCCGCGCCGCACTTGTAGCACTCACCGCCCGCGACGAACGTCGAGTCGTAGGTGTAGCCGGCTGCGCACTTCTCGCACTTGTCGTTGGTGCTGTTCCAGGTGCCCGCGCTGCAGGCGCCTGAACCTGTGCAGGTTCCGGAGCCGCCGCTGTTGGTCCAGGTGCCGCCGGCACAGGTCTCGCACAGGCCGGTGGTCGAGTCCCAGCTGCCGCTCGCGCACGCCGAGCAAGTGTTGTTGCTCGAGTCGTAGCTGCCGCTCGAGCAGCTCTGACAGGTCTGCGTGCTCGCGTCGTAGGTCTGGCCCGCCGGACAGCTGTTGCAGGTGTTGGTGGTCGAGTCGTAAGTCTGGCCCGCCGGACAGCTGGTGCAGGTGTTGCTGGTCGCATCATAGGTGCCGCTGGCGCAGCTCTGGCAGCTCTGCGTGCCCGCATCGTACGTCTGGCCCGCCGGACAGCTGTCGCAGGTGTTGGTGCTGGCGTTGTAAGTGACGCCGGCTGCGCACTTCTCGCACTGGTTGGTAGCCGAGTTGTAGCCGTAATTCACGCCCGTCGTGCAGGTCGCGCACGAGCCGGTAGCGGGGTTGTACACGCCGCCGGCATTCAGGCAGCTCTGCGAGAGGCTCGCCGGGTAGTAGGGCGTCGAGGAAGCGCTCCCACCGCTCGGGGGGGTGCCGAAGGCGCCGGTGAGCGTGGCCCAGGCGACGTTGCCGGCGCCACGCAAGCCGATGCGGCCAGGCTGGTAACCGCCGCCGCTTGCGGTGTTGTCACCGCTCGCCGTGGTGCCCGTCTCGCCGAGCGTGTTGGTCGTGCCGTTGAGGAAGTTGCCGTATTCGTCGATTCCGACGCCCAAGTAGCCGCCGATCAGGCCGTTGTAGGGCGAGTTTACGTTCGAGCAGGTGTAGCCCAAGCTGCCGCCCCAGGAGCCAAGGCCGTTGCCGTTGCCGCTGGAGACGCCGGTAATGGTGGCCGTATTGAGCTGGCTCGCGTCCATGAGGAAGAAGCTGATGCCGTCAGCCCCATCCCCGCCCGCACCTCCCGAGTTACCGCGATAGGTGACGGTCTTGAAGGTGATCGAGACGCCCTGGCCGGTAGGGAAGGGCGCGGTCGAGACGATGCCGCCATTCTCGCTGTAGCCGTAGGGCGAGCCGTTGGTGAAGCGCAGCGCACCCTGGCCGGGCGTAGTGGGGGGGTTGCCGGCGGGGTCGGGAGTTGAATTGCTGAGCGTCTGGCCGCCGACCAGCACCTCACCGGCGCTCTTGGTGTAGTAGCTGGTCGCGATCGTGACGCAGCCCGGAATGGTGCCGCCGGTGCCGCCATTGCTGCCGGTTGGCGTGGGCTCGACCCCGTTCGTGGCACTTGCCGTGAGGCACGCACCGTTGAAGAACCACCAGCTGTTCTGTGTGCTGGAGCTGGTGAAGTCCTCGTTGATGTTGGTCTGCGCCTGCGCAGCGAGCGGCGCAGCGAGCACCGCAATCGCGAGCAGCGTGGCAAAGACATACTTGCGATACATCACAAAGCACCTCGATTGACGACACCCTGCTGGACCTCGTAGACGCTCTCTACGACCGCGACCGTGTTGGCCGCGCTCCCATATCCATAGGCGTCGATCTGATATGCCTCGCCGGAGCCATCGGCTGCGACGCCCCGGTCGGCAATGTAGAAAGCCGGGGTATTGAAATAGGGCGGGTTGCCCGCGACGGCCGGCTGGCCGATGAGCACCATGTTCTGCGGCGTGTAGGTGATCTGCGTCACCCAGGGCACGACCACCAGGTTCATGCCGGCCTGCTGCGGAGTCTGGTTGCAGATCTGTCCCTGGGTCGGGCTCGCGGCCTGCGAGCCGGCGGCGCACTGCGTGGAGCCGATGGCGGTGTTGTTGTTCTGCAGCAGCCACCACTCGGCGTACTGCTGCGCACTCTCACTCGCGTGCAGCGCGCGCTCTTTCTCGCGCACGTTGCCGGCGATCTTCTGCTGCGTGCCGAAGCTGCGGAACATGCTTACCGCCAGGATCGTGATGATGAGCAGCAGCAGGATGCTGATCACGAGCGCGGCACCGCGCTGACTGGACGGAAGAGGGCGCTGGCTCATGTGTGCAACCCCGCGCGCCCCATGACCTCGATGACCCGCTCGAGCTGCAGTGTCGCCGGCTGGCCCGGACCCTTGATGGGGTTTTGGAAGGTGAGCAGGACGCGCACCGCGCTGATGTTTGCCCAGTCGGTGCCCGAGACCTGCAGGACGTCGAAGGTCTCGTAGGTGTCGACGTTGTAGTCGACGAGCGCCGTGTCGTGCTTCACGCCGTAGTACACGACCATGTTCTGCACACCGCTGACGATCGCCACCGGCGGGTTGCCGTTGACCGAACAGAGCAGCTGCCCGCCATCCGGGGTGTTCGGATTGACGGTGAAGGTGACGGTCCACATCTGTGCGGCGAACTGTGAGGTGTCGGTGCCATCACAGAGGATCGGCCCGTAGTTGGGCGCCGCCTGGAAGCGGGTGCTGAGCGTGTCCGGCACACCAGCCGCGTGGGTGCCGGCGAACACCCAGCCGGCGCCGAAGCCTGGCTGAACAGGGAATGCCGTCGTCGTGTCGGCGGTCGGGTCGGCGAAATAGCCGGCCGCCTGCACCGCATCGTTAATCGCCGTGAGCGTGAAGCGCTCCTGGTCCTGCAGCTGCGCGAGCGCGGTCTGGTTGAGGCTCGTCTGCTTGACGTTCTCGACGATGGTCACGAGGCCAAAGAGCAGAAACATCGCGATGGCAACGGTCACCATCAGCTCGATCAGGCTGAAGCCGCGCGCGCGGCGTGGCGCGGCAAGTGCGGATTTGCGGTTACGTTTCATGGCTCGACGTACAGGGTGTAGATCGGTTGCTCGAACAGACTGCTGCCGTAAGCAGCGCCGGTCTCGTTGGCGGCCTCCTGCGAGTTCAGCGAGACCGTCTTCTCGGTCCACTGGATCACGATCGTGCACGCGGGCGGGGCGGGATTGCCGAGCGGTGGCGGCGGACAGGAGATTGTCGCCTGCGCGGGACCGGGCAGCATCGGGGCGAGCGACAGCTCCCACCAGCGCGCCAGGTCGAAGGCCGCGAGCTGCTCCGCCGTGCAGGCGGCGGCGACCTGGATCACAGTCACGACGCACGGTCCCATGTTGGGCGGGAGAACCAGCGGGAAATCGGCGGCTGTGTCTGCCTGCAGAGCGCCATCGCTCGAGGCCACCGCGTAAGCGCCTGCGACGCCCGAGACGGTAGCGGTGAGGCCGCCGGCGAAACTCGCCCAGTACTCACGATTCGAATGCATCGCCGAGGCGAAGCTCGCCGCCTGCATGGCCGCGAGCGAGCGGTTGCGGGCCACGCTGGTGTTGGACATGGCGAGCGACTGCAGCTTGGCGATGCCGAGCAGGCCAACGCAGATGACGACCACGGCCACCATGACCTCGACCAGACTGAAGCCGCCCGCGGCGGCGCGCACGGTGCGTGCAGCGCTCATTGGCAGGTCCCCGAGGTATTGTTGGCGATGGTCTCGGCCGTCGGCTGACCCTGGAGCGAGACGAACAGACACTTAGTCCAGGCCGCGTTGTTCGTCGGGTCGTGCAGCTCAATGGTCGTCGGCAGTCCGACGCTCGCGGTGGCGAAGCCCTCGCGGTTGTAGGTGATGGCGCTCACCCCGCCGGTAGCGACGAACGAGTCGGGATTCGCGCCCGGGAAGGGCATGGCGATCTTGAGGACCGAGCCGGCCGGAGGATTAGCCGCGTTGGCGACGTTGGAGTAGACGAGCCAGCCGACCTGCCAGTTGCCGGCGCCGGAGCAATTGACACCGTCGGGGGAGGCGCAGGCCGTGACCGACACGCCCTCCTTGATGGCCTCCTCGCGCGCGAACATCACATCGCCCAGCAGGCTGTTCACCTCGGACGTCATCCGCGAGGAGTTCGTCACGTAGCGATACGAGGGAATGCCGATGACGAGGCCGATGGCGACGATCGCCATCACCACCATCATCTCGGTGATCGTGAATCCGTTGTGCCGCTTCATGCGGCGGCAATTTAATGGAGAAGGGGCGGTCGCAATGCGGTATTGCGTCACATTCGCCCGGCCGTCCGACGAACGGCTCCGGGGCGGTTACGGGCGGTCGTCCCCGCTGCACATAACGCGTGCGGCAGCTAGCGAGCCGGCAGCAACCGGGGCGGATCGTCGGTGATGGGCACGAGTGCGATGTAGCGCGTCGTATCGAGTGTGAAGGCCAGCCGCCACTGCGGCGGGTTGCTCGTGAGCAGCAGCTGCCCGGCGCACTGCACGTCCCGCGAGCCCGCGACCGACTGCAGAGCGCCTGGGCCGGGCCGGCACAGGTGATTCGCGGCAGCGAGGACGCGTACGGCTCGCGCATAGTGCGCCGGATCGGTCGCCCGCAACCGCGCGAGATCGGCGGGACCGTCGAGATAGACGGTGGGTTTTGCGACGAAGGTGAAGCTCTGATCGTCGGCGTGGGCGCCGAGGGCACCTAAGCCGAGGAACGTGAGCAGCGCAAGCGGCAAGCCTCGCATGGCAAATGCTCCGTGGCCGGACGGCGCGAAATTAGCACCTCGGCACTAAGCTGGCGAGCGCGAGCTTGAGCGCCGAATGCGGTTCCGCGCTGGATCGTAGAATGGCGGCCCATGAAGGCTGCGCGCTCGATCACTGCCTCCATGTGTCTCGTGGGGCTGCTCCTCGGCTCGCGGGTCACCACCGCCGCTGCCGGTGAGGCGCGGCTCGAGGCGGCGATTCCAGGTATCGAAGCGAGGATCCGCGACAGCGGCGCCGAAGTCGCGGTTGCGTTCGAGACGCTCGACGGGCGTGCACGCTGGCTCACTCGCGCCGATGAGCCGTTTCACGCCGCGAGCACCATGAAGGTGCCGGTGCTGATCGAGCTTTATAAGGAGAGACGCGCAGGGAGGTTGCGACTCGAGGACGCGCTCCCCGTGCGCAACGAGTTCCACAGCCTGGCGGACGGCTCAACCTTCGCGCTCGACCCGGCGGACGACTCCGAGAGGGATCTTTATCTCGCGGTTGGCGGCACCCGTACGCTTGCGCAGCTGAGCGAGCTCATGATCACCGTGAGCAGCAATCTGGCGACCAACCTGCTCATCGAGCGGCTCGGTATCGATAACATCCGTGCCGGTGTGCGCGCACTCGGCGCCGACGGCATGCAGGTAGTGCGCGGCGTCGAGGACTCCAAGGCGTTCGCCAAAGGCCTCAACAACACCACCACGGCACAGGCGCTGCTGACCCTCATGGAGGCGATCGCGCGCGGCGCCGCGGTAGATGCCGAGGCCAGCCACCAGATGCAGGCGATCCTCGAGCGGCAGACCTTCAACGACGCCATCCCCGCAGGGCTCCCGCCCGGCACGCGCGTGGCGCACAAGACCGGCGAAATCACGCGCGTGCAGCACGACGCGGGGATCGTCTTCGCGCCGCGGCCGTTCGTGCTCGTCGTCCTGACACGCGGCATCGCCGATCCGAAGCAGAGTGCGGCCCTGATCGCCGCCATCACCCGGCAGCTGTACGCGGCAACGCAATAGATCAATAGATAAAGAGTCGGCTGCTGCCAACCGTCAAACGCCTCTCACAGGCCCTGCGCCCGGCGCATGCGACCCAGGAGAGTCCGGCGGCCACCCGCATCCAGCTCGTCCTGAACGGCTGCCACCTGCCTGAGGCTCGCGGCGTTGAGCCGCACACCGGGACCCTGCCTGAAGTTATCGTCGGCTTGCGCCATGGTCTTGGTGCCCAGGAGCACCGCCGACACCTCCGGGTAGGAGAGGGGATAGGCCACCGCCGCCCGGCGCAGCGATCCGGCGTCCGCCTCGAGGAAGCGGAAACGCTCCGCCTGCTCGACCGTGCGCGCGATTCTGCGCGCGCTCCAGAGATGGCGCTGGTCGCTGCTGTCGGGAAAGGTGGTGTCAGTACGGAACTTGCCGGTGAGAAAGCCTTCCTTGAGCGAGGAGCGGATCAGGACCGCCAGGCCGCTCGCACGCAGCCGCTCGACTCGCAGCAGGAACGGATCGGGATCGAGGAGGCTGAAGGGCAACTGCACCCCATCGAGGTGCTCATGGTCGATGACGGCATCGATATCGCTCGTGGAGTAGACCGATGCGCCGATGAACCGCACCTTGCCTGCCTTCCTGAGTGCGTACAGCTCCTCGTAGAGGCGCGGGTCTTCGGGCAGCCAATGCAGCTGGTAGAAGTCGATGACATCGGTGCCGAGACGCCGGAGCTGCGCCTCGAGGGTCGCCGTGAGGCCGGCGCGCTGGAAGGAGTATTTGGTGGCCACGATCCAGCGGCTGCGACGCCCGCGGAGGAATTCCCCGAGGACCAGCTCCGAATCTCCGTAGATCATAGCGGTATCGACCAGATTGCAACCAAGCTCCTCGGCCCGGGCGAGCGCACGGAGCGAATCCTGGCGGTCGACCGTGCCATACGCCTTGCCCCCGATTGCCCAGGCGCCGAAGCCGACCTCGGAGACTGAGAGCCCTGTGGCCCCGAAGCGCCGACAAGGCATCACACCGGCCCCCGGCAGGGTTTCGGGGGCCCGCAGCGGAAACTCCCCCGCGGACTGGTAGTGCGAGCGCTTCAGTTGTTGCCAGGCCCGCCCGCCGGCGAACGCTGCCAGCAGGCCGATAAGCGCGCCGCCGGCTGAGAGTATTCGCCGCGTGAGACGATTCATTTCGCGGAGTATAGAGGCCACGTCCTCTGGACTCGGCCAGGCGAGCCAGACTGGGGAGCACTCTCTATTTCACAACGCATAGCAGACGAAAGTAGCTTGGGGTGGGGAGTGCGGAATGCTGCGCGAGGGCCCGAACACCGCCCAGCCTCCGTACAACTCGCGAGTAAGCAGCCTGCGCAGCCTGTAGCATGAGTGAATGGCTGCTCCCGTAAATAGCTACTTCGTGCGCCTGCGCCCAGACCTGTCACCACAGGTGGCCAGCGAGTTCCGGTCGTTCGCGAAAAAACCGCCGTCCGGCAAACCGCCGAGTGATGGCCGGCTCGTTCTAGCGTGCGTGCGCATCGACGTAAGTCACCACACCTATGCGAAGCTGACCATCAACCTCGAGGAGGGAGCGCCGCCGATGGACCTGTGGGTGCCCCACGAGATGATCCTGATGATCGGGGACATCGGGGAGATGGGACGCGAACCGGTGGCGTTCACACCAGCGTAGTTAAGTATCCACCGCTGATTCGCTCAACGGATGTTTCTCGCGACCGTGCTCTGGCATACGCCAATCAGGTCATCATCTGATCCTAGTGCGCATAATGTATATTATGTGAAATTGCATATATTCCTCTCGGCAAGCGACCCCTGCTGCCAGGTCTGACCTCCCCCACACCGTCGCGTATCGGGAACGGAGGGTCGGAAGCGCGAAACGGTTCACGAATGAGCAGCCTCCGAGGTGCGACATAGTTCCATGTGCACCGGGGCGCCCCGTGGTGGAATTCCAGCGGTTTTGTTAAGTCGCCGAGTGGAGTGGCTGGCTCTGCCTATGCGCACCGTATTTCGTGCCGAAGCCGCTTGCCGGAGCGCCTGCGCATGGCTGTGAAGCCCGCGGGAGACGCCGACCTGTCGGCGGAGGATGCAGCCGCAACCGGCCTGTTCCGACTGCCGGTCAACCGCGGGCCGGTGGAGACGCTGTTCCGCAACACCGTCGAACACGCCCCGGTCGGCATCGCCTTTGCCAACCGCGACGGCACCTTCCGCCACGCCAATCTCGCCTTCTGCGCGATGCTCGGCTATTCGGTCGAACAGCTGCGCGGCGAGTCGGTCGCGACCCTCACGCACGGCGAGGACCTGCCGAACACCACCGCAGCCCATCAGCAGCTGTGGCGCCGCGACGTCACGCATTTCGACGTCGAGAAGCGTTACATCCGCAAGAACGGCACGCCGCTGTGGGTCCGCGTCACGACTTCGCTGGTCGCGGACGGCAGCTCCGAGCCTGAATGCTCGGTCGAGTTCCTGCGCGACATCTCGGTGCGCAAGGAGATGGCGGCGGCGTTGCTGCAAAATCAGACGCTGCTCGCCACCGTGGTGGGTGAACTGCCGCTGGCGCTTCTCTCCTGCGACGTGCGCGGCCAGCTGACGCATTACAATCGCGCGGCCATCGACCTATTCGGCATCACGCCGCAGAGCGAGGCCGGGCCGCGCAATCCTTATCCGCTTACCTCCGAGGTCTACCTCGCTGACCGTAAGACACCGGTGCCCCGCGAGGAACGCCCGCTGGCGCGGGCGCTGCGCGGCGACATCTGCCGGGACGTCGAGTTTGTCATCGTGCGGCCCGACGGCGCCGTGCGCACCATTCTGTCGAGCTCCCAGCGGCTCATGGGTCCCGAAGGCCAGCCGCTCGGTGCGCTGGCCGTCGTGCAGGACATCACCGAGCGCCGCGAGGCGGAAGAGGAGCTCGAGCGCGTTCACAAGCAGCTGATGGTCGCCTCCAGACAGGCCGGGATGGCCGAGGTGGCCACCAACGTGCTGCACAACGTCGGCAACGTGCTCAACAGCGTCAACGTTTCCGCCAGCATGGTCTCCGAGCGCATCAAGCGCTCGCGTTGTGCGGGGCTCGGCAAAGTCGCCGCGCTGTTCCGCGACCATGCCGCGGATCTCGCGGCCTTCGTGAACGGCACCCAGGGCAAGCACCTGCCGGCCTATCTCACCGAGCTGGCAGGCGATCTGACCGCCGAGCGCGACGCCGCAATCGCCGAGCTCACGGCGCTGCGCAGCAACGTCGAGCACATCAAAGAGATCGTCGCCATGCAGCAGGGCTACGCGCGGCTCGGTGGGATCACCGAAGCCGTCGACGTGCGCGTGCTCGTCGATGACAGTCTGCGGATGAACGAGGGCGCCTTCAGCCGCCACGGCGTAACGATCGTGCGGGATTTCGAGGACGTGCCCCCGGTGCGCGTCGACAAGCACAAGGTGCTGCAGATCCTGGTGAACGTGATCCGCAACGCCAAATACGCCTGTGCGGAGGCCAAGGGAGGCGGCGAGCGGCGCGTCACCGTGCGCGTGCGCCCGGCCGGTGGCGCGGTCATGATCTCGGTGATCGACACCGGCGTTGGCATCCCGCAGGAGAATCTCGACCGCATCTTCAGCTACGGGTTCACCACCCGCGCCGAAGGCCACGGCTTCGGACTGCACTCGAGCGCCCTCGCCGCCCGCGAGCTCGGCGGCGCGCTGCGCGCCGAGAGCGCCGGGCCCGGCATGGGTGCGACCTTCACGCTGACGCTGCCACTGGCTGCGACGCCCGAGGGCGGCACATGACCGGCGAAGCGGATGTCCTCACGCACCGGATCCTGGTGATCGATGACAACGCATCGATCCACGACGACTATCGCAAGATCCTCGCCGGCCAGGAAGCCGGCAAGATGTCAGATGCGGAGGCGGCGCTGTTCGGCGAGCAGCAGCCCCATATCGAGCGCCCGACCTTCGACGTCGACTCCGCCATGCAAGGGCGCGATGGCGTCGAGCGTGCCCGCCAGGCGCTCGCCGAAGGACGCCCCTACTCCGTCGCCTTCGTCGACATGCGCATGCCGCCTGGCTGGGACGGGCTCGAGACGATCGAGCACCTGTGGGCCGTCGATCCCGAGGTGCAGGTGGTGGTGTGCTCCGCCTACACCGACTACGACTGGCTCGAGCTGCTGTCGCGCCTCGGGCACTCCGACAAGCTGATCGTCGTCAAGAAGCCCTTCGAACCGATCGAGATCCTGCAGTGCGCGAGCGCGCTGAGTCGCAAGTGGGCCAACGCCCGTGCCCTCAAGCAGCACGTCGAGAGCCTCGAGCTGGTCGTGACCGACCGCACCCGCGGACTCGAGGCGGCCAACCGCAAGCTCCGCCACCTGGCGTCCCACGATGTGCTCACCGGCCTTCCCAACCGCATGCTGCTCGATGACCGCATCACCCAAACGATCGCCCAGGCGGATCGTCAGTCGCACGCCTTCGCGGTGCTGGTGATCGACCTCGACCGCTTCAAGATCATCAACGACTCGCTCGGCCATCGCGCCGGCGATGAGCTGCTGCGCGAGGTCGCGCAGCGCCTGAAGACCGCCGTGCGCACGGTGGACACGACCGCCCGGCTCGGGGGCGACGAATTCGTCATTCTGCTCGGGCCGCCCATCACGGAATCCGAGGGGCTCGCGGTCGCGCGCCGGGTGATCCAGCTGATGGAGCCTTCGATGCGCCTGCTCGGCATCGACGTGCACATCACCCCGAGCATCGGCATGGCCTACTACCCGCGCGACGGCCGCACCGCCGATACGCTGCTCGCGCACGCGGATGCCGCGATGTACACCGCCAAGGAGCGCGGCCGCAACAACGTGCAGTGCTACGCCGCCGGCATGAGCGCCGGCACGCAGGACCGCGTGCGGCTCGAGAGTGAGCTGCACGCAGCGCTGCGCGGCGGCCAGTTCGAGCTGCACTATCAGCCCAAAGTGGACACCGCCACCGGCCGCATCAACAGCGCCGAAGCCCTGATCCGCTGGCGCCACCCGCTGCGGGGTCTGCTGCCACCGAGCGATTTCATCGGCATCGCCGATGACTGCGGGCTGCTCGATGACATCGGCGAGTGGGTGCTGCACGAGGCCTGTCGTCAGGCCAAGGCCTGGCAGGACGCCGGGCTGCCGCGACTGCGCGTCGCGGTGAATCTCGCACCTTCCCAGTTCCGGCTCACCAACCTGGTGGATCAGATCCGCCGTGCCCTCGATGCCGCGGCGCTCGATCCGCAGCTGCTCGAGGTGGAGCTCACCGAGAGCGCAGTCATGAGCGATGCCGAGGAGTCAATCCTCATCCTCGAGGCGATCAGCAGCATGGGCGTGCTGGTGTCGGTGGATGACTTCGGCACGGGCTACTCGAGCATGAGCTACCTGCGACGCTTCCCGATCGACAAGCTGAAGATCGATCGCTGCTTCGTCGAGGACATGACGCGCCGTCCCGAAGACGCCTCGATCGTGCGCGCGATCATCTCCCTGGCTCACAGCCTGCACCTCAAGGTGATCGCCGAGGGTGTGGAGTCCTCCGAGCAGCTGACGCTGCTTGCCGAGCTCGGTTGCGACCAGTATCAGGGCTTCTTCTTCAGTCCCGCCCTGGCGGCCGACAAGTTCGTGGCGCTCGTCAAGCAGTCGCAGGCCAACCAGCCAGGCGAAGTGGACGAGTCGGAGCGCACCCACAGCAAGCTGGCCGCCCTCGGTCGCGCAGCGCGCGGCTGACGCTGCACGCGGCGCCGCCCGCCGCCCTGCCCCGCTCCCGCCAGCCCGGGGGAGAGCCCTCCCGGACACCCCCGGAAGTCCTGAGACTTCCTACACGCCGGCCACGTGTGAAATACTGCCGCCGCTGGTCCAAAACCATAAGTCACAAGGAGCAGCCCCGTGGCCGCAACCAATCTGCCTCTGGACTCCGGAATCGACACGTCACACCGCCGGGTGATCTTTGCCTCGAGTCTGGGGACGGTGTTCGAGTGGTACGACTTTTATCTGTACGGCTCGCTCGCCGCGATCATGTCGAAGCAGTTCTTCAGCGGCGTCAACGAGACCACCGGGTTCATTTTTGCGCTGCTTGCCTTCGCGGCGGGGTTTTTCGTCCGCCCCTTCGGCGCGCTGGTGTTCGGGCGCCTGGGCGATCTGGTGGGGCGCAAGTACACCTTCCTGATCACGATCGTGATCATGGGTTCGGGGACATTCCTGATCGGGGTGCTGCCGAGCTATGCCTCGGCGGGGCTCCTCGCCCCGGTGCTGCTGATTGCGCTACGCCTGTTGCAGGGGCTGGCGCTCGGCGGTGAGTACGGCGGGGCGGCCACCTACGTCGCCGAGCACGCCCCGCTTGGCAAGCGTGGCCTCTACACGAGCTGGATTCAGACCACCGCCACGCTGGGACTTTTCCTCAGCCTGCTGGTGATTCTCTTCACGAAGATGTTCCTTGGCCCGGACTTCGACACCTGGGGATGGCGCATTCCGTTCCTGGCGTCCGCGCTGCTGCTCATCGTGTCGGTCTACATCCGCATGCAGCTGGCTGAGTCGCCGGTGTTCCTGGAGATGAAGAAAGAGGCGACCCTCTCGAAGGCACCGCTGACCGAGTCATTCGCGCGCTGGGGCAATCTGAAGCTCGTTATCCTGGCGCTGCTCGGCGCCACGGCCGGCCAGGCGGTGGTCTGGTACGGCGGGCAGTTCTATGCGCTCTTCTTCCTCACCCAGGTCTTGAAGGTCGACGGGCAGGCGGCGAATCTGCTGATCGCGGCCGCGCTCCTCATCGGTACCCCCTGCTTCATCCTCTTCGGCTGGCTCTCGGACCGAATCGGCAGGAAGAAGATCGTGCTCGCCGGGTGCCTGCTCGCCGCGGTGACGTACGTGCCGATCTTCGAGGGCATCACGCACTTTGCGAATCCGGCGATCGAGGCGGCGGCGGCGTCTTCACCGGTCACGGTGGTGGCGGATCCCAACGCCTGCACCTTCCAGTTCGACCCGGTAGGCAAGAAGACCTTCGTGCAGTCGTGCGATGTCGCGAAGGCGGCACTCGCCAAGGCGGGCGTGCCGTACTCGAACGAGGCGGCTCCGGCCGGCAGCCACGCGCGGGTGCGCATCGGCACCTCCGAGATCGCCTCCGTCGAGGGCACGGGGATGCCGGCGGCGGCCTTCAAGGAGGCGAGCGGTGCCTTCACCAAGGATCTCGGCGGCAAGCTGAAGGCGGCCGGATACCCGGCCAAGGCGGATCCGGCGCAGGTCAACTATCCGGCGGTGCTGGTGCTGCTCGTGATCCTGGTGATTTACGTGACCATGGTGTACGGGCCGATCGCGGCATGGCTGGTCGAGCTGTTCCCGGCGAAGATCCGCTATACCTCGATGTCGCTCCCGTATCACATCGGCAACGGGTGGTTCGGCGGCTTCCTGCCGGCAATCTCGTTCGCACTGGTGGCGCTCACCGGCAACATGTACTACGGACTGCGCTATCCGATCATCGTCGCGTTCATGACTGTGGTCATCGGCTTCCTGTTCCTGCCGGAGACCAAGGACCGGCAAGTCCGATAGTCGTTTTCACGAATCGGGGAGATACGCGCCATGAGCAACTCAGGTGAGCAGCGCGGCGAACGCAGTACCTGGAGCTGGTGGTATCTCCTCTTTCTCGTGCAGTTCGTGGCCGTACTGTGGCCGCCGTTCTACAACCAGGTCGAGCCGACGCTGTTCGGCGTGCCCTTCTTCTACTGGTATCAGCTGGCGTGCGTCGTGGTCGCCGCGGTGGTGACGGCGTTCATCTACGTAGTCACCGAGCGGTAGCAGCAGCCGCGACGGGCGCAGCTACCGGAAGAACTGCACAGAGGACATGACATGCACGACGTGAAGTGGGTGGCGCTCAGCATCTTCGTGCTGCTGTTCGGCTTCATCACCTGGCTCGGCTTCGCCGCCGCCCGCTGGCGCAAGGGTGACCTCGACCAGCTGAATGAGTGGGGACTCGCCGGCCGGCGCTTCGGCACGGTAGTCACCTGGTTCCTGGTGGGCGGCGATCTCTACACCGCCTATACCTTCGTCGCCGTACCGGCGCTCGCCTTCGGCGCCGGCGCCGTGGCGTTCTTCGCCGTGCCCTATACGATCGTCGTCTATCCGATCCTGTTCCTGGTGTTTCCGCGGCTCTGGCACGTGTGCCACAAGCACGGCTACATCACCGCCGGCGACTTCGTGCGCGGCCGCTACGGCAACCGCTGGCTGGCGCTCGCGATCACCGTCACCGGCATCGTAGCGACGATGCCCTATATCGCGCTGCAGCTCGTCGGCCTGCAGGTGGTGCTCGGCGGCCTTGGCCTGTCAGGCACCGGCTGGGCTGCCGACCTGCCGCTCATCGTCGCGTTCCTGATCCTCGCGGCGTTCACCTACTCGAGCGGTTTGCGCGCTCCGGCCTCGATTGCCATCGTCAAGGACATCCTGATCTACATCACGGCGTTCGCCGCGGTGATCGCGATCCCGATGCAGCTCGGCGGCTTCGGCAAGATCTTCGCCGGCGTACCGCACGAGAAGCTGCTGCTGGCGGTCCCCGGTGCCAACAGCACCGGCGCCTATGGCGCCTACGCGACGCTCGCGCTCGGCTCGGCGCTGGCATTGCTGCTCTACCCGCACTCGCTCACCGCAATCCTCAGCGCGAGCAGCGGGCGCGCCATCCGCCGCAACGCGGCGCTGCTGCCGGGCTACTCGTTCATGCTCGGACTGCTCGCCCTGGTCGGCTTCTTTGCGCTCGGCGCGGGCGTCGCGAAGCTGCCCGAGTTCGCCGACGGCTTCAAGCAGTTCGGCAATAACTACGCGGTGCCGGCGTTGTTCCTGCACAGTTTCCCGCAGTGGTTCGTCGGCGTCGCGTTTGCGGCGATCGGCATCGGCGCGCTGGTGCCGGCGGCGATCATGTCGATCGCGGCGGCGAATCTCTACACGCGCAACATCCACTGTGAATTCATCAATCGGCACCCGACGCCCAAGCAGGAGGCGCAACTCGCCAAGTGGGTATCGCTGATCGTCAAGGCGGGCGCCCTGGTGTTCATCCTGTTCGTGCCGACCAAGTATGCGATCTACCTGCAGCTGCTCGGTGGCATCTGGATCATTCAGACGCTGCCGGCACTGGTGATCGGCGCCTACACGCGCTGGTTCAACGACTGGGCGCTGCTCGTCGGCTGGGCGGTCGGCACTTATGCCGGCACCGCCATGGCGATCTCACAGGACCTCAAGCCCGCCTTCCCGCTCAAGGTCGGCGACTGGAATCTCCCCGGTTACACCGCCTTCTATACCCTCATCCTGAATCTGGTGATCGCGGCGGTGCTGACGCTGGTGCTCAACGCGCTGCGCGCCAAGAGCCCGGCCGTGGACGCAACCGTCGCCGCCGACTATCGCGCCTGAGGTCCGGGCGCGGCGCGCGGCACGCGGATGAGCGAGGTCTCCGAACGGCAGCTGCTCGAGGCCACGGCGCGGCTGGCGGCGAGTTATCGGGAGTCCCTGCCTGAGCGAGCGGTGCGAGCGCTGCGCACGCCTCAGGAGCTGCAGAGTGCGCTGCGGGTGCCTCTGACCGAGTCCGGCGAGCCGGCAAAGCAGGTCATCGAAGCACTGGCGGAGCTCGGGGCGGTCGGTACGACCGCGAGCGCCGGGCCGCGCTACTTTGGCTTCGTCGTCGGGGGCAGCACGCCGGCGGCACTCGCGGCGGACTGGCTGGTGTCGGCCTGGGATCAGAACGGTGGCCTGCACGCCCTCTCGCCGCTGATCGCGGCCGTCGAGGAGGTCACCGCGGCATGGCTGCTGGAAGTACTGCGCCTGCCTGCCTCGATGAGCGTCGGCTTCGTCACCGGGTGCCAGATGGCGAGCTTCACCGCACTCGCTGCGGCCCGTCACCGGGTCCTGCGCAGGGCCGGATGGGACGTCGAAGCCGAGGGGCTCGGCGGTGCGCCGCCGATCGAGATACTGATCAGCGCGGAGGCGCACTACACGATCCACGTGGCGCTGCGATTCCTCGGCCTCGGGGACAACGGCCTGCGGCGGCTGCCGGCCGACGCCCACGGCCGCATGGATACGGAGGCCCTCGGCGCGCGGCTCGAGGAACTGACCGGCCCTTGCATCGTCTGCGCACAGGCTGGCAATGTGAATGGCGGTGCCTTCGACCCGCTCGAGGAGATCGCGAGCCTCACGCATGCACGCGGGGCCTGGCTGCACGTCGATGGGGCGTTCGGACTCTGGGCTGCGGCGGCGCCCGGGCGCGCACACCTGGTGCGCGGCATCGAGCAGGCCGATTCGATTGCCGCCG
Organism: Steroidobacteraceae bacterium; assembly: GCA_035568235.1. Classification (GTDB taxonomy): domain Bacteria; phylum Pseudomonadota; class Gammaproteobacteria; order Steroidobacterales; family Steroidobacteraceae; genus 13-2-20CM-66-19. The sequence continues at coordinate 265,788 of DATMOK010000023.1, forward strand.
ACGCTCACAAGTGGCTCAACGTCCCCTACGACTGCGGGCTCGTCTTCTGTGCGGATGAGGCCGCGCACCGCGGCGCGATGGGATTGTCGGCGCCGACGGTCGCGGCCCCCTACCTCGCCACCAGCGTACGCGAGCGCGACCCCCACGAGTTCGTTCCCGAGGCGTCGCGCCGCGGCCGTGCGGTCACCGTGTACGCAGCGCTCCGCGCCCTCGGGCGCGGCGGGGTCGCGGAGCTCATCGAGCGCAACTGCCGCCAGGCGCAGCGCTTCGCCGCAGCTCTGGCCGCCGCCGGACACGAGGTGCTGAACGATGTGGTGCTCAACCAGGTCGTGGTTGCCTTTGGCGATGCCGACCGGACCCGTCGGGTGGTAGCCGCAGTGCAGGCGGATGGCACCTGCTGGTGCGGCGGCACCGTGTGGCAGGGCCGCACGGCGATGCGCATCAGTGTCAGCAACTGGTCGACGAGCGATGCCGACGTCGAGCGCAGTCTTGAGGCGATCGTGCGCATTGCCCGCGCGACGCCTTGAGAGCTGCTATTTCGGCAACGGCGCCTGCGCCTGCCACCAGCCGCCGCCGAGCGCGACGAGCAGTCCCGCCGTGTCCTGAAACTGCTGGATCTGTGCCGTCGCGTAGCTTAGACGTGCCTGGGCATAGGTGCGCTCGGCCGTGATGAGAGACAGCACGCTGGTCGTGCCTACTGCGTAGCTCTTCTGCTGCAGCTTGAGTGCCGCGGATGCCACCTCCACGGAGTGCCGGTCGACCGTCAGGAGCTGCGCGTCGTATTGCAGCGCCCAGAGATCATCGGCAACCTGTCCGAGTGCCTCGAGCACCACCGCGCGGTAAGTGGCGGCCTGGGCCGTATGGGTATCACGCACGGCGCGCACCTGGGCCGCCTGCGCGCCGCCCGCGAAGATCGGCAGGGCCAAGGCGCCGCCGGCGTCCCACAGCGTATTGAACTGGTGGAACAGCGCTCCCGCCTCCAGGGCCTGGCGTGTCACCGACGCCGACAGATCGAGCGAGGGAAACTCCTGTGCAATAGCCACGCCGATGGCGGCATTGCTGGCGTGCAGCTGGGCTTCCGCCGCCAGCACGTCCGGGCGCTGGCGCACCAGCCGTGCCGGCACACTGAGCGGCACCTCCCGCGGCAGGGTCAGCTCGCCGATATCGAACTCGTGGGATTTCCACTCCGCGGGACTGCGTCCGACCAGTACGCTGAGCGCGTCGTAGGCCTGCTCCAGCTGCTTGTGCAGTGGAGGCAACTGGGTCAGATCGGCCGCCAGCTGGCTGTCGGCGGTGAGCACATCGGCGCGCGTCGCCGTGCCCACCTCGAATTCACGCTGTGTGAGCGCGAGATTCTTGCGATCCACCTGGATCAGCTCCTCGGTCGTGGCGATCTGCAGGCGTGTGGCAGCGATCGTGAGCGCCTCATTGACCACCTCGCCCGTGAGAGTGAGGTACGCGGCCGCAAGCTCGTAGCGCTGGTACTCCGCGAGCGCTGACTGCTGCTCGATGTTGCGGCGTACGCCGCCGAAAAGATCCAGGCTGTAACTCGCGGATAGTCCCAGGCTGTAGAGATTCGAGCCGCTAGCGGAGCTGCTGCCGGGAGCTCCGAGGCCCGCCACCCCGGTTACCGCGCGCGAGTGCTGCGCGCCGACGTTAGCACTCAGGCTCGGCAGCAACGCCGCGCGCGCGATCACCACCTGCTCGCGCGCCTGCGCGAGGGTGGCATCCGCCGCCGCTAGAGTCGGGCTCTCGGCGAGCGTTGCGCGCACCACCTCATCGAGCACCGGTGACTGGAACAATTGCCACCACTGCGCGGCGACCTCGGCTCCGGAGTTAAGGTGCTGCAGGTCCTGGGCATCGGTCTTGCCGGGCGCGGCGGCCGGATGCAGATACCCCTCCGCGGCGGGTGCGGGCGGGCTCCTGAAGTCGGGGCCGACCGCGCAGCCCGCAAGCATCAGCGCAGCCAGCGTCGCGGTGAGTGCGGGGTTGGTGTGTCGGTACATCGACCACTCACTCGTAGCGCAGCGCATCGATCGGGTTCAGAAGTGCAGCCTGGCGCGCCGGGTAGAAGCCGAAGAACACCCCGACCGCCCCTGAGAACACGAACGCCAGCGCCATCACGTTGGCCCTTAACAGGATCGGCCAGCCGGCAAAGCGCGAGATGAGCAGCGAGGCGATGACGCCTGCGGCGATGCCCACGGTACCGCCCATGAGGGCGAGCAGCATCGCCTCGATGAGGAACTGCGTCAGCACATGCAGCCGCCGCGCCCCGGTCGCCATGCGGATACCGATCTCGCGTGTGCGCTCGGTGACCGAGACCAGCAGGATGTTCATGATGCCGATGCCGCCTACCACCAGCGAGATCGAGGCGATCGCGGCCAGCAGCAGCTCCATGGCCTGGGAGCTGGCCTCGGCCACCTCGGCGATCTCGGTGAGATCACGCACGACGAAGTCGTCATCCTTGCCGGGCAGGATGTGGTGCTCCTTCTCGAGGGTTTTGGTGACCTGGTCGAGGGCGATCTTGACGAGCGCCGGGCTGCGGGCCTGAACGTAGATCGTGTTGACGAATCCTTCGAGCTTCGGCGTGACGCCGAAGGGATTGGGTGGCGGCCCGATGGTTGCGAACACGTTGTTCGCGAGCGTCTGGGTCGAGGATGGCGTGGCCACACCGAGGATGCGTTCCTGCGAGGTGGTGAACGGCATGAGCACCACGTCATCCTGGTCCTGCCCGGATGCCGAGTGACCCTTGATGGCGAGTACACCGATCACCACCATGGGCACGTTCTTCACCAGTATCGTGGCACCGATCGGATCGGCGAACTCGCCGAACAGATTGGTGACCACGGTGTTACCGAGCACGCAGACCGCGGCGCCGTCGTGATCGTCCTCATCGCTCAGCGTGCGGCCGGCGGCCACCGGCCAGCGGCGGATGGCCAGATAGCTCGGCGAGACACCCTGCACGCTGGTACTCCAGTTCTGCGTGCCGTTCACGACCTGCGTCGACTGGCGGTTGACGTAGCTTGCGTCCGAGACGGCACTGTCCTGCTCGAGGATGGATCCCACGTCCCGCACCCTCAGGCTCTCCGCGCTGCCATGGCCGGCGCGCACGCCGTTGATGCGGGTGGCCCCCGGCAGTACCACCAGCAGGTCCGTGCCGAGGCTCTGCACCTGAGCCTCCACTGCGGCGCGGGCACCCTCCCCGACGGCTACCATGGCGATGAGCGCGGCCACACCGATGAACACACCGAGCATCGTGAGGGCGGAGCGCAGCTTGTTGCGCCCGATGGCGCGCAGCGCCGCGAACACCGCCATCCAGCCAAGCGAGGCCGCCTCGTGCAGCCAGGCGTCGAGGCGCCCGGTAAAACGCTGCTCGTGATACGCCTGCACCGCAGGCAGCGCGCGCGTCTCGCGCTCCATGCGCGGGCTGGCGGTGGCATGATCGGAGAGGATGCGCCCGTCGCGAATGGTGACGATGCGATCGGCGAGCTCGGCGAGCTCGCGCTCGTGCGTCACCAGGATGATGGTGACACCGCGCTCGCGATTGAGCGCGCGGATGGTCGCCATGATGTCGAGCGCGGTCTCGGAGTCGAGATTGCCGGTAGGCTCGTCGGCAAGCACGATGGCCGGGTCGTTGACGAGGGCGCGCGCGATCGCCACGCGCTGTTGCTGGCCGCCCGAGAGCTGGTTCGGCTGATTGCGCTCGCGCTCGGCGAGGCCGAGCATCCCCAGCATGTCGCGTGCCCGCTGCGTGTTGCCGCCCAGCTGTGCGGCGTAAAACAGCGGCAGCTCCACGTTCTCGAGCGCACTGGTGCGCGGCAGCAGGTTGAAGGTCTGAAACACGAAACCGATGCGCCGCCCGCGAATGCGGGCCAGCGCCGGCTCATCGAGCTGTGCGACGTCGACGCCCTCGAGCAGGTAGTCGCCCCGGGTCGGCTTGTCGAGACAGCCGAGAATGTTCATCAGCGTCGACTTGCCGGAGCCCGAGGCGCCCATGATGGCTACGAACTCGCCGCGGCGGATGGTGAGGCTGACGCCGCGCAGCGCGTGCACCTCGGTGTCTCCCAGAGGGTAGATCTTGACGGCGTCGCGGACCTGAATGATGGGCTCCCCGGCCGGAGCGTCCGGGGGTGCGGCATGCCCGAAGTCCGTGCTGCTCAAAAGCGGCCGCCCCCGCGCAAGCTATTGCCGCCCGGCCCGTTGCTCTGTCCCGCACGCTGCTCCTCGCGTGGCTGATTCGGGCGCACGGCATTGACCACGACCACATCGTCCTCGCGCAGCTCGTCGCCCCAGACCTCGACCAGAATCCCGTCGTCGAGACCGGTGCGCACGCGTACCGCGACGAGCTTGCCGTCGCGCATTACCCATAGCCTCGCCGGGGGCCCTGCTTCGCGACCACCAAAGCGGCCGCCGTGACCGTCGCCGGGCGCTCCTGCGCCTGCCGATGCAGCGCCGCGGGAGCGCTCGGACACCGCAGAACCTGCCTGCTCGGCCTCCCGGGCTGAAGAGTCGCCGGACACCTGTTCCGCCGGCGCGCGCCCCGGACCTGAGCCGCCGGGCCCTCTTGCGGAGCGCTCGCGCGCGAAGCCCTCGGGGTTGAAGCGGATGGCGGGCAGCGGCACGCGCAGCACATTCTTGCGCTCCGCGGTAATGATGTGGCAGTCGGCGGTCATTCCGGGAAACAGCGCCAGGTCGTCGTTCTTCACATCCACCACCACGTCGTAGGTGACCACGTTCTGCACCGTGATGGGCCCCTCGCGGACCTGACGCACGGTGCCCCAGAACGTGCGGCTCTGGTAGGCCTGCACCGTGAAGTACGACTGCTCCCCAACCCTTACTCCGCCGACGTCGGCCTCGCTGACGTTGGTGTCCACCTCCATGAGGTGCATGTCCTTGCCGATCAGGAACAGCGGCGATGCGGACAGGCTCGAGACCACCGTCTGGCCCACATCGATGTAGCGGGTGATCACCATGCCGTTCACGGGCGAGGGAATCTTGGTGTAGGCGAGGTTGACCTCGGCGCCGTGCAGCAGCGCCTTCTGCTGCTCGACGTTCGCCATGTCGAGCCTCACCTGGGCGCGATCTTGCTCGAGTGTCGCCTTGTCGGTGTTGATCTGCTCCTGCGATACGATGCCCTCGTCGATCTCCTTCTGGTCGTAGGCGTAGATCTTCTCCTGGTTGGCAGCCGCCGCCCGATCTTTGGCAAGCGCCGCCTCGGCCGAGTGCACCGCCGCCGTGTCCTGATCGACCACCACCTGAAACGGCAGCGGATCGAGCGTCGCGCAGATCTGTCCGATCTTGACGACCGTGTTGTAGTCGCAGGTCCAGGTCTTGATGTTGCCCGAGACGTAGGACTCGACCTGCGCCGTGACGATCGGATTGAGCGTCCCCGTCATGTTGACGGTGCGCTGGATGTCACCACGACTGACGCGCGCGGTGACGTAGTGCAGGGGCGGACTACGTGCCAGCCACCACGAGAGCGCCAACGCCGTGATCGCCACGATGCCGCCGGCAACCCATGCCTGCGGGCCACGCAGGCGCCGCACTGCGATCCAGGCCCCGACGGACTGAGAAGTTTCGGTTGTCATGCTCTATCAAGGAGTTACACCCCTCGGGCAGCATGACAGGGTAATTCTGAGGGATCTGAAAGGGATTGTAAGCATCCGCCGACCAGGCGCCGCCGCGACAGCGACGCTGCTCTTTCGGGGGGTGGGCCGCGCCGCCGCCCTAGGGTAGTGTGGCGGGCCGATGTGGATCGTTAGCCTGGCGCTGCGGCGCCCCCTCACCTTCATAGTCCTCGCCATCGCGATCCTGCTGCTCGGCGGCTTCGCGATCGTGCGCACGCCCACCGACATCTTCCCGAACATCAAGATCCCGGTGGTCGCCACCGTGTGGCGCTACGCCGGGCTGTCGCCCGACGAGATGGCGACCCGCCTCATCCTGCAGACCGAGCGCAGTGCGCAAACCACGGTCAACGACGTCGAGCACACCGAATCGCAATCGATCACCGGTGAGTCGATCGTCAAATACTTCTTCCAGCCGGGCGTTGACGAGGAGCTGTCGTTCGCGCAAATCACCGCGGTCTCGCAGACCCAGCTGCGCTCCGCCCCGCCCGGTACCACGCCTCCCTACGTACTCGCCTACAACGCCTCCTCGGTGCCGATCGTGCAGCTGGCGCTCTCCAGCGACAAGCTCGGCGAAGCGCAGCTCTTCGACCTCGGCAACAACATCATCCGCACCGGGCTCGCCACCGTACAGGGCGCCTCGATGCCCTATCCCTACGGCGGGCTGCAGCGCCAGGTCCAGGCGGACCTGGATCCGGACGCGCTGCGCGCCACCGGCCTGTCGGGCAACGACGTCACCAACGCGATCGCCCTGCAGAACTCCATCCTGCCGGCCGGCACGCAGAAGATCGGCGACCGCGAATACTTCATCAACATCAATGCCAATCCGCGCACCATCGCCGAGCTCAACGATCTGCCGATCACCAACCGCAACGGCAGCGTGATCTACGTGCGCGACGTGGCGCACATCCGCGATGGTTACCCACCGCAGACCAACATCGTGCGCCGCGACGGTCATCGCGGCGTGCTGATGAGCGTGCTCAAGACCGGCAGCGCCTCGACGCTGGACATCATCCGCACCATCAAGCAGCGGCTGCCGGGAATCCACGACCAGCTGCCGGAAGGGTTCAATATCGATCTGGTGGGTGATCAGTCGGTGTTCGTACGCGCCGCCATCAACGGCGTGGTGCGCGAGGCGGTGATCGCCGCCTGTCTGACGGCGCTCATGATCCTGCTGTTCCTCGGCAGCTGGCGCAGCACCATCATCATCGCGGTGTCGATCCCGCTGTCGATCCTTACCTCGATCATGTGCCTGTCGGCACTCGGCGAGACCATCAACATCATGACCCTCGGCGGGCTCGCGCTGGCGGTCGGCATCCTGGTCGATGACGCCACCGTGACGATCGAGAACATCAACATGCATCTCGAGCAGGGCCAGGAGGTCGAGGAGGCGATCCTCAACGGTGCCCACGAGATTGCCGTGCCGGCGTTCGTCTCGACGCTCGCGATCTGCATCGTATTCGTGCCGATGTTCATGCTGGCCGGCATCGCCCGCTATCTCTTCATACCGATGGCCGAGGCGGTGGTGTTCGCGATGCTCGCCTCCTACGTGCTGTCGCGAACGCTGGTGCCGACGCTGGCCAAGTACTGGCTGCAGAAGCACTCAGCGCACGGCGCCGCGGCGACGCAGAATCCCTTCCAGCGCCTGCAGCAGCGCTTCGAGCAGTCGTTCACCCGGCTGCGCGACCGCTACCGGGTGCTGCTCGAGCGGGCACTCGCGGCCGGCCCGCGCTTCGTCGTGCCGTTTCTCGCCGCCATGACGGTGGCCGCCCTGCTCGCCTTCCCGCTGGGGGGATTCCTCCCCGGTCTCGGACAGGACTTCTTCCCTGCAGTGGATGCCGGTCAGATCAAGCTGCACTTGCGTGCCGCGACCGGGCTGCGGATCGAGGAAACCGCGGCGCTTTGCGATCACGTCGAGGCCACCATCCGCACCGCCATTCCGGCAGCCGAGATCGACACGATCGTCGATAACATCGGCGTGCCCTACAGCGGCATCAACCTCGCCTACTCGACCTCGGCGCCGGTGGGCCCCGGCGATGCCGATATCTTCGTCAACCTGAAATCCGACCACCATCCGACCGAGCGCTACATTCGCGCGCTGCGTGGCAAGCTGTCCGAGCTCTATCCCTCGACTACGTTCGCCTTTCAGCCGGCGGACATCGTCAGCCAGATCCTCAACTTCGGGCTGCCCTCCCCGGTCGACGTGCAGGTCTCCGGTTTCAACCTCGATGCCGGACGGCAGTACGCCAACGACCTGGCGGCGCGCATGCAGCAGATCCCGGGGCTGGTGGACGTGCACATCCAGCAGGCCTTCGACTATCCGACCATCAGCGTGAACGTCGATCGCAACAAGGCGGCGCTCCTCGGGCTCACCGAGACCGACGTCGCATCCGACCTGCTGGTATCGCTTTCCGGCAGTGGCCAGACCGTGCTGTCCTTCTGGATCGACCCGAAGGGTACCCAGTACCCGGTGGTCGCCCAGACGCCGCAGTTCCGCATCGCCTCGCTCACCGATCTTGAGACCACCCCGATCACGGTCGGCAGCGGCGGCGGCGGCAGCAGCGCGGCGAGCGGAGTCAATCCCGCCGGCAGCCCCGGCCCGCAGCTGCTCGCCAACCTGGCGAGCTTCAAGCGCGGCGTGTCACCCGCCGTGGTGAGCCACTACGACGCGACCCCGGTCATCGACATCTACGGTGCGGTGGACGGCATCGACCTGGGTTACATCGCCGCACAGATCAAACATATCGTGGGCGAGACGCAGCATTCCCTGCCGCGCGGCTCGCATGTCACGGTGCGCGGCCAGGTCAAGACCATGACCGACTCGTTCACCGGACTGCTGATCGGCCTCGCCGGTGCAGTAGTGCTCGTCTACCTGCTGATCGTGGTCAACTTCCAGACGTGGCGCGATCCTTTCATCATCATCACGGCGCTCCCGGCCGCGCTCGCCGGCATCGTCTGGATGCTGTTCCTGACGCACACGCCGGTGAGCGTCCCGGCGCTCACCGGAGCGATCATGTGCATGGGCGTCGCCACCGCCAACAGCGTGCTGGTGATCAGCTTCGCGCGCGAGCGCATGAATGCCGGTGACGACGCCACGCACGCCGCCCTGCAGGCCGGCTTCACGCGCTTCCGCCCGGTACTCATGACCGCACTGGCGATGATCATCGGCATGGTGCCCATGGCGCTCGGCCTGGGCGAAGCCGGTGAGCAGAACGCGCCCCTCGGTCGTGCAGTCATCGGCGGCCTGGTGTTCGCCACCGTCGCGACCCTGTTCTTCGTGCCCGCGGTCTTCACCCTGATCCACGGACGCCGGAGCTCCGATGCCCGATCACACGCCTGATCCGTCCCCGATGACTGCCGATGAGCAGCGCAGACGCCGCTACCTGCTGATCGTCGGCGTGGTGGCGCTGCTACTCGCCGTGTGGGGCATCGTCAGCCGCCTGAGCGCGCGCAACACGCTGCAACGCGAGGCTGCGAGTGCCGCGGTCCCGACCGTGATCACGGTTCACGCCACACCCGGGGCCTCGGCCGACACGCTGGTGCTGCCCGGCAACGTGCAGGCGTATTACGAGGCGCCGATCTATGCGCGCACCAGTGGCTATCTGAAGGCGTGGTACACCGACATCGGCACGCGGGTAAAAAAGGCCGAGCTGCTGGCGGAGATCGAGACGCCGGAGGTGGATCAGCAGCTGCGCCAGGCCGAGGCGGACCTCGGTACGGCCGAGGCCAACTACGAGCTGTCCCGCACCACCAACGAGCGCTGGAAAGGCCTGCTCGCGACCCAGTCCGTGTCGCAGCAGGACGCCGACGAGCGCGCCGGCGATGCCGCCGCCAAGGCCGCGGCGCGCGCCTCTGCGAGCGCCAACCTGGCGCGGCTGCGCGAGCTCGAATCGTTCAAGCGCGTGCTGGCCCCGTTTGCCGGCGTCGTCACCCAGCGCAACACCGACGTGGGCGCCCTGATCAATGCCGGCGAGAGCCCGGGCAGCGCACTGTTCCGCGTGGCCGATACGCATCGGCTGCGAATCTACGTGTTCGTGCCGCAGCCCTACTCCGCCGAGGTCCGTCCGGGACTGGATGCGGCCCTGGTGCTGACGGATCATCCGGGTCAGCGCTACACCGCCACGGTCGCCTCGACCGCGCAGGCACTCGATGCGACCTCCCGCACCCTGCAGGTGGAGCTGCAGATTGATAACTCGGCCGGTGAGCTACTGCCGGGCTCCTATGCGCAGGTAACGTTCTCCCTCCCCAGCCGTGTCAGCACGCTACGCGTACCGGTCAATGCGGTGATGTTCCGCGGCCAGAACGTCCAGGTCGCGACCGTCGACGATCATCACATCGTGCGCCTGAAGAACATTACCGAGGGACGCGATTTCGGCACCGAGATCGAGGTGCTCGGCGGTATCAGCCCCGAGGACGCTCTGATCCTCAACCCCTCCGACTCGGTCGCCGACGGGCAGCAGGTGCGGGTACAGGAGCCGTCCGCACCGCAGTCGACGCGGCCGCCCGCAGCTGCGGAGCACTCCCCTTGAGAACGGCGCGCCGCCTGGCCGCAGCGGCGCTCGCCGCTTCTGCGCTCGCGGCCTGTTCGCTCGCGCCGCGCTATCGGGTACCGGCGATGCCGGCACCGCCTGCCGCCTACAAGGAAGCCGGCGACTGGCAGGTTGCGGTGCCGGCCGATGCGGGCGCGCGCGGGCCCTGGTGGAGCGTATTCCACGATGCCGATCTCGATGCGCTCGAGGAGCGGGTGACACTCGGGAACCAGAGCCTCAAGGCGGCATTGGCGCGGCTCGAGGGCGCGCGCGCCCAGACACGACTGGCGCGTTCCTCCTGGTTCCCGACCGTCACCGCCCAGGCGGATGCCACGCGCGGCGAGACCTCGGTGTATTCCACCAGCTACGTGCCGGGCAAATCGCGCACCGGCAACGAGTTCGTGCTGGGCGGCGATCTCTCCTATGAAATCGACCTCTTCGGCCGCATCCGCAACACCGTCGCCGGGGCGCGCGCCAGCGAGCAGGCGAGCGCCGGCGATGCGGCGGCGCTCGACCTGTCGCTGCACGCCGAGCTGGCCAGCGACTACTTCACGCTGCGCGGCCTAGACATCGAGCAGCGTTTCCTCGATCACACCGTTGAGGACTACGCCCGGGCGCTTGCGCTCACCCAGAACCTCTATCAGGGCGGCGCCTCGCCGATCTCCGACGTGCAGCAGGCGCAGGCGCAGCTCGAGACCGCGCGTACCCAGGCCGAGGACACCCGTCTGCGCCGCGCGCAGACCGAGCACGCGATCGCGGTGCTGGTCGGCGAGGAAGCCCCGCGATTCGCCGTCGGCGCGCGCGCCGATGAATCGTTCTGGAGTCTGCCACCGGTCGACGCCGGCCTCCCCTCGCAGCTGCTGCAGCGCCGCCCCGACGTAGCCGCGGCAGAGCGGCGCGTGGCGGCTGCCAATGCCGGCATCGGCGTGGCGCGCGCGGCGTACTTTCCGGTGTTCTCTTTGAGCGGCGGCGCGGGCTGGCAGGCGCTGCAGACATCGAATCTCCTCACCGCGCCGGCACAGTACTGGTCCGTCGGGCCGCAGGCGCTCCTTACCGTGTTCGATGCCGGGGCGCACGCCGCGCAGTCGGCGGCGGCGCACGCCGGCTATGATGAGCAGGTGGCCGATTACCGCGGCGTCGTGCTCACGGCTTTCCAGGACGTGGAGGACAATCTGGCGGCACTCAGGCAGCTGCAGAAGGAAAGTGTCAGCGAGGCGGCTGCTGTGGCTGCCACCCAGGGGGCGCTCGATCAGGCGAACCTGCGCTACAAGGGCGGGATCGTCACTTACCTCGAGGTGGTCTCGACGGAGAATGCGGCGCTCGCGGCGCGCCTTGCGCAGGCCGACATCGAGATCCGGCGCGCCACTGCAACCGTACTGCTCGTGAAGGCGCTCGGCGGCGGCTGGAACGCCGCCGGCGCCGCCGATCGCAGATAGCGTGGCGGCCCGCCGCGCGCGCGCTGCCGCGGCCCGCAGAGGCGTCGGACTGCTGCTCTCGCTGTGCGCGGCGGCGACGGCGTGCGGCGCAAGCGCCCCCGGCGCCGACGACGGCGCGCCTGCGCAAGCGCCGGCGCCCGCCAACACCGCACCGATGTTGCTCGCCGCCCAGTACACCGGCATCGAGCAGTGGCAGAGCCGGCTCACCTCGCCGTACGTGGGCGTGCACAGCCTGCTGGCTGGCGGCGACCGCCAGGCGACCCACACCTTCGGCTTCTACGGCGGCTGGGCGCCACGCCCCTGGGCGCAGCTGTATCTCGACGCCGAGAAATTCATGGGCGCCGGAGTGAGCGATGCGACCGGCCTCGGCGGGCTCACTAATGGCGACGTAATCCGCGAGGGGATTCCCGGTCTCAAGAAGCAGTTCTACATTGCGCGCGCCTACGCGCGCTTCATGCTGCCGCTGTCGGGTGAGGTGGCCGCCGTGGCCCGCGGCCAGGACCAGATTCCCGGCACCGAGGCCGTGCGCCGCCTCGAGCTCAAGGTAGGACAGCTCTCGGTGGCGGATGATTTTGATCACAACGCCTACGCCAACGCAGCGCGCACCCAGTTCCTCAATTGGTCGCTGTGGAACAACACCAGCTGGGACTTCGCCGCCAACACCCGCGGTTACACCGACGGCTTTGTCGTCGGCTATGTGAGTCCGGCATGGACGCTCAGATACGGCATGTACCGCATGCCACTCTACGCCAATGCCCAGACGCTGCAGACACTGCGGCGCGCGCGCGAGCAGAATCTCGAGCTGACGCTGTCGCCGGCCGCCGTGAGCACCGTGGTGCGCCTGCTCGCCTACACCAACACCGCGCGCATGGGCGACTACGCGCAAGCGCTCGCCATCGCCGCCGCCACCGGCACCGTGCCGGATGTGGCCGCGAACGACCAGAACGGGCGCCACAAGTACGGCTACGGCCTCAACGCCGAACAGCCGCTCGCCGACGGGGGCGACACCGGACTGTTTACGCGGCTCGGCTGGCAGGATGGCCGCACCGAGGACTTCGTATTCACCGAGGTCGATCGGGAGGCAAGCGCGGGCGGCCAGCTGTCAGGCGTCCACTGGCAGCGAGCCGACGACCGTGCCGGCGTCGCTGCGGTGATCGAGGGCCTCTCGCAGGTGCATCGCGAGTACCTCGCGGCCGGCGGCTCGGGCTTCCTGCTCGGCGACGGGCGGCTCAACTACGCGCCCGAGCAGATCCTCGAGGCGTACTACCGCGCCCAATGGCACTGGTCGCCCGCCGGGGCCGCACTGCGCGTGCAGTTGAGCCCCGACTTTCAGTACATCCGCAACCCGGGCTTCAACCAGGACCGCGGTCCAGTGCGCTTCTACGCCCTGCGCCTGCACCTCGAGTACTGAGCGCGCAGCGCCCCGGGCGGCGGCCTCCTCAGCCGCTGGCGCGCAGATCCGCGTTCGCCTGCTGCTCGGCGCGCTGCGCCTCGCGGCGCGCGTCTGCCTTGGGCTTCAAGGCGTGGATCGTGGCGAGGAGCGTCATGCCGCCGATCATCCGCGACTTGAGGTCCCCGAACGGGACGTTGAGATTCGCCGCCGCGTGCAGCGCCGCGGAGCATTCCGCCATGTTCTGGAAGCCGATGCAGGCATCCTTGGTCGACATGCCGGCGGGTACCAGCGAGGCGACCCGCGTATTGGCGGCCACCTCATCGGTAATGGCGGAGCGCGGCGCGTTTGCGACATCCGCCGCCGGAACCGCATCGGCGGACGGTGGGGAGCGCATTTCGGTCCGCGGCTCGCTCTGGGCCAGCGACCAGGGTGCGAGTCCGATCATCGCCACGGCAAACAACAATGTGAGAGTGGCCTTCATGACAACCTCCTTTGTTGCTGGCGAGCCCGAACCTGTCATCGTCCCGCGCACCCAATCGGTGGGCAGGGAGCTATCGGGTTCGGGTCCTCCACGGTGTTGTATGAGGCGCGCCTGGGCTGCGCGGCGCAAACTGTCGGTGTCCGACGATATGTCGGTGATCGGCGCCGTGCTATCCAGCTACGGACAGCGCGTCAGCGTCGGCTGACGATGCGCCGCCCGATGCCGGTATGCGCAAAGGCCGCCGCGAGCACCGCGCTGCCGCAGCCGCCGACTAGCAGCCAGGACGTACCGCTGAATTCAGCTGCCGAACGCTTGAGCAGCGACGTGCGATCCCCTTGTTGTTATTGGCTCAGGTAACGCGTGCAAAATCGATGAAGCCGCGCTCGATGTCGGTGTGCGTGAGCCGCACGCGCACCGCATCCCCGACATCGAGCCGCTCGAAGCCGTGCACGAGCCGTCCCTCGGCGAGCGGCTGCGCGATGCGCACCCAGGTGCCGGCGTCGTTGACTCCTGTGACGAGGGCATCGAACTGCTCGCCGATATGCGCCTCGAGCAGCATGGCCGCGGCGGACTTGCGCACCTGGCGCTCGACCTTGGCCGCATTGCCTTCCTGCTGCGTGCAGTGTTGCGCCAGCGTGCGCAGCGTGGCGTCGTCGTACGGCGCTCCCTTGCCGGTGAGCGCTGCCCTGATGAGGCGCTGGCTGATGAGATCGGGAAAGCGCCGGTTGGGTGCGGTGGCGTGCGTATAGTCGCTCAGCGCCAGCCCGAAGTGCCCCTCGGCAGGCTCCCCCGGCCGTTTCAGGACGTACTCCCCCGCCCCGAGCAGCTTGACCACCGCGAGTGACAGGTCGGGGAAGGTCTGCGGGTTCGTTTGCTGGCTGTGCAGCAGGAAGTCACTGAGTGCCTTCGGATCCGCAGCCGCGGGCAGCGTCGTTCCGGAGCTCGCCGCCAGCTGCACGATGCGACCCCAGCGCTCGGGCACGCGCAGCACGCGGCGGAGCGAGGATGAGCGCCGCGCCTCGAGGAACCGCGCCACGACCTCGTTGGCCGCGATCATGAAGTACTCGATGAGCTCCTTGGCGCGGTTGTCCTCATCGGGCCGCAGGTCAATGAGCTTGCTGCCTTCGTACACCGCCTGGGCCTCGAGCGTCGTGAGGCCAAGTGCCCCCTGCGCCTTGCGCACCGCTTTAAGCGCCTGGGCGACCCGATGCTGCATCCGCAGCTGCTCGTCCATGCCGCGCACCGCCGCCACCGGTGCCGGAATCGGCCCGCGCCCGTCGAGCCAGGCGGCCACACTGTTGTAGGCGAGCTTGGCGCGATTGAGCACCCGTGCCTGGTAGACGTCCGAGGCGCTCACCGCCCCATCGGCCGTGACGGTCATCTCGATCACGAAGCTCGGCCGCTCCGCGCCGGCGGCGAGCGAAGTCAGGTCGGTCGACAGCCGCTCGGGCAGCATGGGGAAGATCTCGGCCGCGGTATATACACTGGTGGTGTTGCCGCTGGCGTGCACGTCGAGCGGCGAGCCTGCGGGCACCGTGGCGTCGACGTCTGCTACGGCCACCAGGACGCGCGTCGCGCCGCCCGGCAGCGATTCCGCCACGCTCAGCTGATCGAGGTCGCGTGAGTCGTCGTTATCGATGGAGCACCATAGGAGCGCGCGCAGGTCCCGCAGCGTCGCCGCCGCGGCTGGCGGACCGCTGATGGTCCGCAGCTGCTCGAGCGCTGCCGCGGGGAAGTCCGGCTCCAGCCCGTGTTCGCGCATGGCGCGTTGCGCGATACGGGTGAGCTCATCCTGCCGATCGTGTGCTGACATCCGCGCATGATACCGGACGGCCAGGAGGCGCGCGGCCACGGGACAGGAACGTGAGCGGAAAAAAGAAAGGGCGCCGTTTTGAGCGGCGCCCTTGCCAAACGCGGCGGGGGTCCTGCCCCGCCGCGTCGGGGGGGACTGTCAGCTCATCGGCAGCATGCCCGTGTAGTAGATGATCACGTACGCCTTGAGCGAGCCGCTGGCGGCCGTGCCGGCCGGCTGTGGCACGCTCCACAGCTTGACCAGCGTCCCGGTGGTCAGGTTGTTGGTGAAGGTCGTGAAATCGCCCGAGTTGGCGAGGTTCAGCGGCGTGATGGTCACCACACCGTCGCTGCGGTTCACCTGGTACACCAGCGTCGCGGAGCCGGCGGTGGCGTCGAAGTCCACCGTCACCGCGTTGCCGCCGGTGTTGCCGGCCAGCGCCAGAGTGAACGCGCTGCCGGCGATGCCCGTGGCCACCGTGCCGATCGGCAGCGGGGTCGGCTCGAGGATCGCCATCGGCACCTGCCAGCCGGCGGCGCTGGTTGACCACAGCGCGTAGGAGGCGCCCCAGGCGGCGACCGGACCGAAGGTGCCGCCGAAGTTCACCGAGCCGTTGCTCGCCGACACGAAGTCGCTCACGGCGTTGCTGCCGGTGTCGGCCTGTGTCGGGAAGGTGAAGTACCACCAGTCGAAGCCCTCGATCGCGGTACCGCTCGGATCCATGTTGTTGGCGGTGCCCGGGATGTAGTCGAGGCTCACGGTGTAGTCGTCACTCGAGCGCAGGTAGTCGCGTGTATAGGTGAAGCCCGTCGTGCCGGCGTTCGAGATCGTGCCACTGTAGTTCGCCATCTCGATGTCGACCGTATCGGCCACCAGCGGGTTGGCGAGCACATCCATCGGGCTCACGTGCACCTTGAAGCCGCGCACGATGTGGCCGCTCGCGAGGAACCCGGGTCCCTGGCCGATCGAGGCGGCATCGGCTGCCGGGTTCTGCGGCGCCCGGAAGTAGAACAGCGTGTTGGGACCGATGGTGATCGGCACCGGCACGCCGTCCTCGTTCTCGACCGTCATGACGCCGGTGGTGTCATCGACGCTCAACACGTGCCCCTCGGGGCTCAGCCACACGTTGGCGAAGGTGCTCGAGTACCACACGCGCACCGCGGTCAGTGACCCGTCCTCCTGGTAACGCGCCGCAACCCGCACGAACTTGCCGTTGAGTGCACTCGGGAAGCTCGAATTGACGACGCTACGCGCGTCCTTGTTGTCGGCGTCGTAGAGGATGGTGCCGTTGGTCGAGTCGACGTTGATCGTGAGCTGCGTGCTGCTCGTGATCTCGCCCTCCGGGTTGCTCGCCGGGACCACCGGGAAGTCGCGCAGCATCGTGAAGGCGCCGCCGTTCACCGCCTGCACCGTGCCGTAGCTGTGACGCAACACCAGCCAGCGCAGGTCACCCACGTGGTGGCGGCGCACCGGACCGTTGAAATTCACGGCCCAGAGCGTGGCTCCTGCGGCCGCCGGCGGATTGTGCGCGACGATGAAGGCCGGGTGCGCGAGGTTGAACTCCACGTCGAGCACGTTGGGGCCGCTGCTCGAGACTACGAGCGGGCTGTCGAACGTGAGGGTGACCGGCACCGTCAGGCTGCCGGCTGCGCCCTGCGCGCCCTGGATCCGGATCTGGCTGGCGGGAATGCTCGCGCCTGCCGCGGCCGGGAAGCCGCTTTCCGGATTCGAGGACACCGTCAAAGCCACGTCGCCCGAGTTGCCCGCGACGGTAATGACGGCGCCCGAGTAGGTATTCACCGGCACGCTGACGCTGCCGATGATGTCGGACAGATTATCGAGCTGCACCAGGTTGAGCGTCGGCGCGGGGTTGGTTGCCGTCCAGATGGTGACGTTGCTGCCACCACTCTGCGGAACGAGTGCCACGCTCAGCAGCTGCACGCCGATCGTCGCCCAGTCATCGGACGAGGCGTCACTCACCAGCAGCTGCATGTTGGCAGTCGGTGGGCTCGGCGGTGGCATGTTGGCGGTCGAGCCGCCGCCACCACCGCCACAGGCCGTCAGACCTAGGGCGAGACCCGTCAAGAGCGCACCGCACAGGGCGCGCCGCAACATAATGCGGTCCATGTCCGTTTCCCTCTGGTTGGCTGGTGCTCACGGCACCATCGCCAACCTAAAGCGATCCAGACACGAGTTGGTTGACGGCGCCGCGCGTACGCGACTGTCGCGCTCTGGCGACGCCGAAGGAATTCAGGCGGAGCGCATCAGCAGTTCTGTCACGTAACTCTTGGCGCGTGCACAGGCCGCCGCGCGCTCGAGCCCGGCGGCCATTCCCGCGGCGATCGCTGTCGCGAGCGCGCAGCCGGTGCCGCGCTGCTGCGCGGCCACCCGCGGGGCGGTGAAACGCTCGCATTCGCCGTCCGCCGTGAGCAGCCAGTCGGTTGCCAGTGGCAGCTGCGCGTGGCCGCCCTTCATGAGCACGGCGGCAGCCCCGCGCGCGCACAGCGCCCGCCCCTGTGCGATGACCTCATCCTCCGTGCTCGCCACGAGCGCGCCGAGCAGCAGGGCGGCCTCACTCAGGTTGGGAGTGAGGAGTGTGGCGCGCGGCAGCAGCCGCTTCATGAGAGCGGTACGTCCGGCGCCATCGAGCAGCTCGCCGCCGGAAGTGGCGGCGAGCACCGGATCCACGATCAGTGGCAGCCGCGGCGGCAGTGAATCGGCGACGGCCTCGACCATCGCGCCATCGACCAGCATCCCGGTCTTGACCGCCGCCACCCGGCCGGTGGCGAGCGCCGCTGCAATCTGTGCGCGCACCATCTCGAGCGGCAGCCGCGTGACGCCAAGCACCGCCGCATCGGTCTGTGCGGTCACGGCGGTGATCGCGCACAGCGCCTCGATTCCGAAGTGCGCGAGCGCGGCGACGTCGCGTGTCAATCCGGCCCCGCCGCTCGAATCCGTGCCGGCGATGACGAGGACCGCGCTCACGCGCCGAATGCGATGAGTGCGAGCCTGCGATGCCCCTGCGCTTCGAGCGCCCGCGCCGCCCGCCAGGCGCGCACCCCGGTGCGGCAGCACAGCACAATGCGCGGCGCCGGCGCGAAGCGCTGTGCCCCGCTCTCTATGGCCTCGACGCTGAGACGTAACGCCGTCGGAAAGGGTGAGACCGGCGTTTCGGCGCTGCCGCGCAGATCGATCACCACGTCGGATGCTGCGACCTCCGCAGGCGCGATGAAGGCGAGCGGCACGCCGGGGGGCTCGGGTGCGGCGGCGAAGCTGAACCCGTCGAAGCGCAGGGTGCGTGCGTCGATGCTGATCAGCCGCCCGAGCACCGTCGGCTGGAGCGCCAGCAGCAGCGAGACAGTCAGCTGCGCCTGCACAGTGCCGAGCATCCCGACGACGGTGCCGAGCACTCCGGACTCGGCACACGAGCCGGCCGCGGGCGGCAGCTCGGGAAACACCGCGCGATAGCTCGGTCCACCGCCGCAGAACGCGCCGGCGTAGCCGCTAAGCCCGAGGACGGAGGCGCTCACCAGCGGCTTGGCGGCGAGTTGGCAGACATCGCTCAGCACGTAGGTGACGGCGAAGCTGTCGGCGGCATCGACGATCACGTCGGCTTGGGCGGCGAGCGCCGCGGCATTGCGCGGCGTCAGCCGTTCGCAGAGCACATCGATCTGTACGCCCGGGTTCATCGCCAGCAGTGCGCCGCGCGCCGCGTGCGTCTTCGGTTGTCCGACATCGCCGTGGCGGTAGAGCGGCTGGCGGTGCAGGTTGCTTTCCTCGACGCGGTCGTGATCGACGATCGCCAGGCGTCCGACTCCCGCTGCGGCAAGATAGGCGAGCACCGGGCAGCCCAGGCCCCCCGCGCCCACCACCAGCACCGACGCCGCAGCGAGGCGCGCCTGCCCCGCCCTGCCAACCTCGGGCAGCACGATCTGGCGGGAATAACGGTCGCTCACGTGGGCCTTCTCATCAAGTCCGCTCAGGCCGCCGCGGCCGGGGCCTGCTGCGCAGCGGCGAGCCAGGCGCGCGCACGCGCCTCCGGCTGCTCGTGGCGCACGATGTCGGTGACCACGGCTGCGGCGTCGGCGCCGGCTGCCAACACGCCCGCAAGTCGCTCGAGGGTCAGCCCGCCGATCGCGACCAGCGGCAGCGTGCCGATGCGCCGCTTCCACTCTGTGATTCGGGTCAGCCCCTGCGGTTGCCATGGCATGACCTTGAGCAGGGTCGGGTAGATGGGACCGAGGGCCACATAATCCGGGCCCGCGGCGAGTGCGCGCTCGAGCTCCGCGTCATCGTGAGTGCTGATCCCCAATCGCACACCCGCGCGGCGCAACGCCGCGCGATCCGCGCTCGCGAGATCCCCCTGGCCGAGGTGCACGAAGTCGCAGCCCTCCTCAAGCGCGATCTGCCAGTGGTCGTTGACGATCAGCTGCACCCCGGCGCTCGCGCACAGCGCGCGGGCGGCGCGTACCTCGGCGCGTACGGTATCGGCCGGCTGTTCCTTGATGCGCAACTGCACGAGCTGCACGCCGATTGCTGCGAGCCGCGCCAGCCAGGCGGCGCTGTCGACGATGATGTAGACGCGCGGCAGCCTCATCGCAGGAACGCCTGGCCGACCACCGGCGTCGACGGCGCGGCGAAATCGCGCGACTCGATGGGCCCTGCGAGGCGCGCGGCGTAGCCGGCTTCCACGGCCTGGGCGAAAGCCGCCGCCATCGCCGCAGGGTGCGTCGCCTGCGCCACGGCGGTGTTGATCAGCACCGCATCGAAGCCGAGCTCCAGCGCCTGCGCCGCGTGCGAGGGGACGCCAAGGCCGGCATCGATGATGAGCGGCACGGCGGGGAAATGCGCCCGCAGCGCCTTGAGGCCGGACAGGTTGTTGAGTCCGCGGCCCGAGCCGATCGGTGCGCCCCACGGCATCAGCACGCGGCAGCCGGTTTCCAACAGCCGCTCCGCCACCACCAGATCCTCGGTCGTGTAGGGAAACACCTCGAAGCCCTCAGCACACAGGATCCGCGCGGCCTCGGTGAGGCCGAACACGTCCGGCTGCAGCGTATCGTCCTCGCCGATGACTTCGAGCTTCACCCACGGGGTGCCGAACACCTCGCGCGCCATGTGCGCCGTCGTGACCGCCTCCTTGACGGAGTGGCAGCCGGCGGTATTCGGCAGCACCCGCACGCCTAAGCTGCGGATCAGCGACCAGAAGCCCTGCCCCGAGCGCTCGGCGCCTGCCTCACGCCGCAGCGAGACCGTGACCACCTCGGTGCGCGAAGCACGCACGGCGTCTGCGAGGATCGCGGGCGACGGATAGCGCGCGGTGCCGAGCAGCAGATGCGAGCTGAGCTCGGTTGCATACAGCTTGAGCATTCAGCCTCCCTGCATGGGCGCGAGCACTTCGAGGCGGTCGCCGTCGGCGAGCTCGCGCCTCATGCGGGCCTCCACCGGCACGAACTCGCCGTTCACCGCGGTGGCCACGACGCGCCCGTGGTAGCCGAGCTCCTCCAGCGTGCCCGCCAGCTGCCGCGCGGCGATCTCATGCCAGGCGCCGTTGACGAGGATCCTCATCCATCACCTCCGCGAAGTGTTGTCCTTCGAGCACGAGCAGCGCGGCGCGGCGCGCGAGCGCCGGGGCGAGCAGGAAGCCGTGCCGGTAGAGTCCGTTGACGTAAAGTGCTGCGCCGACGCGTCGCAGGCGTGGCAGGTTGTCGGGGAAAGCGGCGCGCACCGCGCTGCCGGTCTCGAGCACCTCTGCCTCGCCGAACGCCGGGTGCAGCGCGTAGGCCGCCGACAGCAGCTCGAGCAGCGAGCGGGCGCTGATGCGCGTCTGGGCATCGCTCTCCAGCATGCTCGCGCCCACCATGTAGACGCCCGCGCCGCGCGGCACGAGGTAGACCGGCAGGCGCGGATGCAGCAGCCGCACCGGCCGCTGCAGCCTCAACTCCGGCGCGCGCAGCACCAGCATCTCGCCGCGCACCCCGCGCAGGTCGGGGAGTGCGCGCCGGGCCGCGAGCCCGGTGCAGTCAATGAGCTCCTGTGCCCCGTGTGCGCCCGTCTCGCCGGCGACGCCGAAGCGCACCGTCGCGCCGAGCTCGTACGAGCGAGCGAGCAGCGCGGCAAGCGCCGCGCGTGGATCGAGATGACCCTCCTCGCGGAAGTACAGCCCCGCAGCGAAGCGGCCGGCCAGATCGGGCTCGAGCGCATCGAGCGCCGCTCCCTCGAGCGTCTCGAAGCTCGAGGTGCGCCGGCCGAACTGCCGCAGCTCAGCCGTATCGCGCTGCTGAGCGAGCACCAGCGTGCCATTCACTACCGTGCCGCGGAAGCGTCGCTCCCACCAGGCGATGCCCTCGAGGCCGAGCCGGGCAATGAGCGGTGTGGCGCTCTCGAGCTCGCACCATGGCGCGAGCATGCCGCCGGCGAACCAGGAACACCCGGCGCTCTCGAGGCTCGGGGCGTGCTCCAGCACCTCCACCGTGGCGCCGCGCTCCGCCAGCTCCACGGCACAGCTAAGTCCGGCGACGCCCGCGCCAATCACCCTCACTCGCACGCTGTCAGCCCTCGCCGTCCGCCGGTACGTAGATCTGCGAGCCGCCGGCGCGGAACTTCTCCGCCATTTCACGCATCCCCTGGGCACGTGCCTCGGCCCGCACCTCGTGCGAGATGCGCATCGAGCAGAACTTCGGCCCGCACATCGAGCAGAAGTGCGCCACCTTGTGGCCCTCCTTGGGCAGCGTCGCGTCGTGAAACGCGCACGCCGTATCGGGATCGAGGGACAGGTTGAACTGGTCCTGCCAGCGGAAATCGAAGCGCGCGCGCGACAGCGCGTCGTCGCGCTCGCGCGCCCCCGGGTGCCCCTTGGCGAGATCAGCGGCGTGGGCGGCGATCTTGTAGGTGATGACTCCGGTCTTGACGTCGTTGCGATCCGGCAGTCCAAGGTGCTCCTTGGGGGTGACATAGCACAGCATCGCCGTGCCGAACCAGCCGATCATCGCGGCGCCGATCGCCGAGGTGATGTGATCGTAGCCGGGGGCGATGTCGGTGGTGAGGGGACCCAAGGTGTAGAACGGCGCCTCACCGCAGGTGGCGAGCTGCTTGTCCATGTTGTGCTTGATCTTGTGCATCGGCACGTGACCCGGACCCTCGATCATCACCTGACAGTCGCGTCGCCAGGCGATGCGGGTCAGCTCACCGAGCGTCTCGAGCTCGGCGAACTGTGCGGCATCGTTGGCATCGGCGATCGAGCCGGGCCGCAGGCCGTCACCGAGTGAGAAGCTCACGTCGTAGGCGCGGCAGATCTCACAGATCTCCTCGAAGTGCTCGTAGAGGAAGCTCTCGCGGTGATGCGCCAGGCACCACTTGGCCATGATCGAGCCACCGCGTGAGACGATGCCGGTGACGCGGCTCGCGGTCAGCGGTACATAGGACAGACGCACCCCGGCGTGGATGGTGAAGTAGTCGACCCCCTGCTCGGCCTGCTCGATGAGCGTATCGCGGAACACCTGCCACGAGAGCTCCTCGGCGACGCCGCCGACCTTCTCGAGAGCCTGATAGATCGGCACGGTGCCGATCGGCACCGGCGAGTTGCGCAGGATCCACTCGCGGATGGTGTGAATGTTGCGTCCGGTGGAGAGGTCCATGACCGTATCGGCGCCCCAGCGGATCGCCCACACCAGCTTATCCACCTCCTCGGCGGTCGAGGACGTGACCGCGGAGTTGCCGATGTTGGCGTTGATCTTCACCAGGAAATTGCGGCCGATGATCATCGGCTCGGACTCGGGATGGTTGACGTTCGCCGGCAGGATGGCGCGCCCGGCCGCGATCTCATCGCGCACGAACTCCGCCGTTACGAAGTCCGGGATGCTCGCACCCCAGTCATTGCCATCGCGTGCGCCGCCCTGGGCGCGCCGCTCGCGTCCGAGGTTCTCCCGCACCGCGACGTATTCCATCTCCGGCGTGACGATGCCGGCACGCGCGTAGGCAAGCTGCGTGACGGCAGCGCCGCCGCGCGCCCGCAGCGGCGGGCGGCGGGTCGGGAATTCCGGCGCCGCCTTACCGCCCGCGGCGAGGCCATTGTCGAGCGGCTGCACCCGTCTGCCCGGATAGGGCTCGGTGTCGGCACGCGCGGCGATCCACGGCGCCCGCAGCCGCGCGAGACCGGTATCGATGTCGATCGCGACGCCCGGGTCGGTATACGGGCCGGAAGAATCGTAGACCGTCAGCGGCGGCTCGCCGCTCGAGGGATGCAGCGCGATCTCGCGCATCGCCACGCGCAGGTCGGTATGCAGGCGGCCCGGACGATAGACCTTGCGGGACGCCGGCAGTGACTCGGCGACTACGTGCCAACTCTGTGCATTCATCGGATGCGCTCCTGAGGCGAAGGGCTGCGGCAGATCCGGCGTCTGCCGGCGTGGGAAAGCGATCTGCCGCGCATGGCGCGGGCACGATCTAAGCTCACTCAGGAGGAACTTTCCTACGCCAGCATTAACTGGATCAGGTTCGGAGGGTCGCCACGCCGCGCTTCCTCAAAGCGCCGTTGGCCTCTCAGCCCCCTGCCGGGGCTCCCCTAGCGGTCGGAAAATTAGTACGACTCGGCGCGCCGGTCAATCACCCGCTGCCGCACGGGACCGCAGTTACCGCCACGGCGCCGCTTGTGTGACACTCCGCGCCATGGCCTCGTGGCAGACGTGGGCGCTTCTGTCGGCGCTGTTCGCCGGACTTACGGCGATCTTCGCCAAGCTCGGTGTGGAGAAGCTGGCGCCGGATGTTGCCACCTTCATCCGCACGGGGGTGATCCTGGTGCTGCTCGGCGCGGTGATCCTCGCGACCCGGCAGTATCGGGCACTCTGGCAGGCGACGCCGCGCACCTATGCGTTTCTGGTTCTCTCGGGGATCGCGACCGGTGCGTCCTGGTGGTGCTACTTCCGGGCGCTGCACGTCGGGGACGCCGCGCGCGTCGCACCGCTCGACAAGCTGAGCGTGGTGCTCGTGGCGCTCTTCGGAGTCGCCTTTCTCGGTGAGCGGCTGTCGGTGGTCAACTGGCTCGGCATCGCGATGATCGCCGCCGGCGCCTGGTTCGTGACGCTCAGGATCTGAATTCGCCCGGCACGCGTGCGAGCGCACGCGAGCCGCCTGCGTGCAGGCAGCCCCGCGCGAGTGCGCGGATCTTCATACCCCCTCGCCCCGTGTGGCGGCGGCTAGCTCGGCCGCCCGCCTCCATGGCTCGCCTGGCCGCCCTTGCGACCGGCCTCGGCTGCGAGCTCCGGGTGCTGCGAGAAGCTGCGCTTCTCATCCGGCACGCTCTGTCCGCCCTTGCGACCGGCGACCGCCGCCAGCGCGCGATTCTGCGAGAAGCTGCGCTTCGCGCCGGGCACACTTTGCCCGCCCTTGCGGCCGGCTTCGGCGGCCAGGCGACGATTCTGCGAGAAGCTGCGCTTCTCGTCCGGGACCGCCTTGCCGCCCATGCTGGCGATCTGCCGTTGGCGGTCCGCATTCATCGATGCAAACCCGCGATGCGACTGCCGTCCTTCCGTAGCGTGAGCCATTGCTGCACTCCTTACCGGCCCGCAGGCCGGCGCAAGCCCAAAATTGGAAATCCTCTCTCCGTGTCCGAGCATACCCCTGACGGCCGGCGGGGAGAACCAGCCGAAACCGACGATTACATGGGCCGGATGGGCTGTCTCGGGCGGCGCTCAGGGGGTGAGGCGGTCGATGACCAGCCCGACGACCCCGTCCTTACCCACCTGATAGGCGGCCTCGCCGAAGGGATCGCCGGAGGCGCCCGTAGGACTGCCGGAGCGGGCGATGCGCGCTACGACCGTCACGTGATCGCCACTCTTGAAGCTGCGACCCGCGATCATCGAGTCCTTCGGTGTCAGCTCCACGGTCTGCGGGAACGCGCTCGTAAGCCGGCGGGCGGCGAGTGGCGGTCCGGGATGTGCCGGATCACGCACGAAGACGAACAACGGCGCCGCCGCACCCGACTGAGCGAACGCCGGGGCGAGGGTGATACGCACGCGCACCGCGGCCGCTGCATCGCCGGCAGCGCCCGCGGACGCCTCGGGCAGCGTCGGCGGCTGCCCCGCCGTGCTCAACTGACGATCGATCGCGATCACCTGCTGCTCGAGGAAGTGGCGTGCCGCGTCCGGCGGATTTGCCGCCAGCACCTTCACGAAGCGCTCACGCGCCAATCGCAGGTCACCGCGCCGCGCCGCCACCACGGCCCCGAAGAACAGCGCCTTGGGCGAGTCGGGGGCGAGCGTCAGTGCGCGCTCGATGAGGCGCCCGGCACGCGTGTCGAGCTCCGTCGGGTCGCTCATCGCGAGCGCCTGCGCCTCGCCGGTGAGCGCCTCGGCGCTGCGACCAGCGCTCAAGCGTTCGGCGCGCTCGTAGGCACGCAGCGCCAGCGGATACTCCTGCAGCACCAGGTAGGAGCGGCCGAGCATCAGCCAGCCATCGGGATTCTGCGGGTTGCGCTCCAGCTCGCGCGCCAGCTGCGCGACCATGGTCTCGGGCGAGTTGGCCGGCGGCGGCGCGCGCCAATGCCAGCTGCTCCACCAGAAGTACAGTGCCGCCGAGCCGCACAGCAGGAACGCTGCCGCGGCGAGCGCACTCCAGCGTGCCGGCCCCGGGCCGGCGGCGCGCTTGCGAAGCAGCGGGATGGCGATGAGCGCGATGACGGCCACGGTGAGGAGCGCTGCGATCAGCGCGAAGTGCACGAGCGCCAGCATCAGGCGCGTCCGTCCTCATCGACCGGCTCGGTATCGGCGGCGAGCAGCGCCTTGCGCTGCCGCAGCACGCGCAGCAATGCGGCGGCGCCGATCGCCAGCAGGATTCCCGGAGCGAGCCACAGCCACGCGGTGCGCGCGGTGAAGCGCGGCCGGAACAGAATGAAGTCGCCGTAGCGGGCGACCATGAACGCCCGCACGTCATCGTCAGACTTGCCCGCGAGCAACATGTCGCGCACCTCGGCGCGCAGATCCGCGGCCAGCGACACGGGGGAATCGGCCAGTGTCTCGTTCTGGCACTGCATGCAGCGCAGCTCGTGGGTGAGCGCCAGGTAGCGCGCCTGCAATGCCGGCGTCGGCATCTGCGTCGGATCCACCGCGAGGGCCGCACGGACGACTGTCAGCGCGAGCAGCGTGCACAGCACGAGAATGACGCTGCGGTATCTCATGAGCCGGGGAACGGTGCGCGCGGCAGGCGTGGCAGGATGTCGTGCACCCACACCTCGTGTGTCAGTGGGCCCGTTACCTTGTAGACGACGATGCCATCGGCGTTGACGAGGAAGGTCTCGGGAGCCGCATATACGCCCCAGTCGATGGCCGTGCGCCCGATGTGATCGATGGCCACCACCTCGTAGGGGTTGCCGAGCTGCGTCAGCCAGGTACGCGCTTCGGCGTCGTCATCCTTCCAGTCGAGGCCGATGATCGGCACCACGCCGGCCTTGTGCACCTCGAGCAGCGTCTGGTGCTCGGCGCGGCACTCGAAGCACCAGGTGCCCCAGACATTGAAGAGATACCACCGTCCCTTGAGCTCAGCGGACTGCACCGTGCGCGCGGTCTCCGCGAGTGCCGGGAGCGAGAACTGCGGCGCGGGCTTGCCGATCAGGGGTGAGGCGATGATGTCCTTCTCGGGAGCATGGCGGATGCCGATCGCGAGCACGATCACGAGCAGGACGAAAGCCCCGAGCGGCAGCAGGAAACGATTCATCCGGCCGGCTCGGCCGGCGGGGACACGAGTGCCGAAGCTGCCGGCACCCGGGCGCTGCGGTAGCGGCGGTCGGAAGCCGCCAGCGCTCCGCCGATACCCATGATGAGCGCCGCGAGCCAGATGAGCGTGACCAGCGGCCGGATCTGGATGCGTACGCTCCAGCGCCCCGCGCCGAGATCGTCGCCGAGCGCCACCAGCAGGTTGTTGCCGCGGCTCATGTGAATGGCGGTCTGGGTGATCGCCTGGTGCTGCACCCAGTACTGGCGCTTCTCGGGTCGCAGCACCGTGACCGGAGCACCGTTACGCGTGACGCTGATCGTTCCACCGATGGCGTCGTAGTTCGGTCCCTCGACGGGCGCGACGCCCTCGAAGCGGAAGTCGTATCCGCCCACCTGGGCGCTGCCTCCGGGCGCGAGCGCCACGTCGCGCTCGACGGTGAACGACTGCACCGTGGTGAGGGCGATGACCGCGACCCCGAGGCCGATGTGCGCAAGCGTCATGCCCAGCACGCTGCGCGACAGCGACAACCGCCGGCGCCAGCGATCGATGGGATCGACGAGTGAGGCCAAGATGATCCAGATTCCGAGTGCCGCACCGACCGGGGTCAGCACCGCGCCGCCACTGTAGATTCCGAACACCAGCCCGGCGGCCAGGATGAGTGCCACGGCCGCGCTCATGAGGAGCCTGCGCTGATGATCCTTGAGGTGACCGCGCTTCCAGCCGGCATGAATCCCGAGCGGCAGCAGCGCCATCAGCGGCAGCATCGACAGCATGAAGGTCGGATTGAAGTACGGCGCGCCGACCGACACCGTACCGAGCTTCAGGGCATCGGAAATGAGCGGCGCCAGCGTGCCGGCGAACACCGTGGCGGCCGCAATCACCAGCAGCACGTTGTTGAAGAGCAGGAAGGACTCGCGCGCCCCGAACTCGAACCCCGCCGTCGACTTAAGCAGTGGCGCCCGCCAGGCGTACAGCGTGAGCGCGCCGCCGATCATCAGCGCGAGAAACACCAGGATGAAAATGCCGCGCGCCGGGTCGGCGGCAAACGAATGCACCGACACCAGGACGCCCGAGCGCACCAGGAAAGTGCCGAGCATGCTCAGCGAGAAGGCGAGGATCGCCAGCAGCAGCGTCCAGCTCTTGAAGAGGCCGCGCTTGTCGGTGACCGCGAGGGAGTGAATGAGCGCCGTGCCAACCAGCCACGGCATGAACGAGGCGTTCTCCACCGGGTCCCAGAACCAGAACCCGCCCCAGCCCAGCTCGTAGTACGCCCAGAAACTCCCGAGCGCGATGCCGCAGCCGAGGAACGCCCAGGCGACCGTGGTCCAGGGGCGCGTCCAGCGTGCCCACTGCTGATCGAGCCTGCCTTCGAGCATCGCGGCGCACGCGAACGCGAAGGCGACCGCAAACCCGACGTAGCCGGTGTAGAGGATCGGCGGATGAATTGCGAGCGCCGGGTCCTGCAGGATGGGGTTGAGATCATTGCCATCGCCCGCGGGCGGATCCAAGCGCAGGAAGGGGTTGGAGGTCGCGAGCGTGAAGAGCAGAAAGCCGAAGCTCAGGACGCCGAGTACGCCCAGCACGCGCGCCGCGAAACGCGCCGGCAGGCGCACCGAGCCGATGGCGACCGCAACCGTCCACGCGGCCAGCAGCAGGATCCACAAGAGCAGCGACCCCTCGTGCGCACCCCAGAGCGCCGTGACGCGGTAGAAGAGCGGCAGCGCGGAGTTTGAATTCTCGGCGACGTAGCGCACCGAGAAGTCCTCATTGACGAACGATGCCACGAGGCAGCCGACCGCGGTCGCCACCATCACGAATTGCCCGGCGACCGCGGAGGTGACCGCGGCGGTCCAGCGCTCGCGACCCAGCGCGGGGCCCGCGATGCCGAAGAAGGCCTGCAGGCCCGCGAGCAGCAGCGCCAGGATGAGTGCGAACTGGCCGAGCTCGGGCAGCATGGCGTCAGAGTCCCGAGGAAGGCGGCGGCGCGGGCGCTTGCGCGGGCGCAGTGCCGGCGGGCGAGGCCCCAGGCTCGGTCTCGGTGCGTGACTCGCCGTGCCGGCGCTTGAGCGAGCGTGCCACAGCGGGGGGCATGTACTTCTCGTCGTGCTTGGCGAGCACTTCGTCGGCGATGAAGGTGCCGTCGGCGGCCAGATGACCGTGCGTCACGACGCCGGCGCCCTCGCGAAACAGGTCGGGCAGCACTCCCGTATAGGTCACGGGCACATCGTGGTTGAAGTCGGTCACGGTGAAGCGCACCTCGAGGCTTCCCGGGGCGCGCTTAAGACTGCCCGTCGTGACCATGCCCCCGAGCCGGAATGACTCCCCTGCCGGCACCTTGCCGGCGGCCACCTGGCTCGGATCGAAGAAGAAGGTCACGTTCTGCCTGAAGGCCGAGAGTGCGAGCGCACCCGCGATGCTGACACCCGCGACGATGCCGATCACGAGCGTCATGCGGCGCTGGCGCGGGGTCATGCGCCCTCCCCGCGTTCCGCCAGGCGCCGGCGGGCCGCGGCGCGGGCGTTGCCGAGCAAGCGCCGCGCCCACACGACATTCAGCGCGACGACGACGAAGGTGACCGCGTAGGCGGGCCAGACGTACCACGCGTAACCACCCATGTCGAGAAACTGGCTCATGACCTCAGCACCTCGGGGATCCAGCTGGCGGTGCGCTCGCGGCTCAGGATCTCCGCGCGCAGTCGCACCAGCAGCAGCGCCACGAAGAATAGCGTGAATGCGAGCAGCATGATGAGCAGTGGCGCCAGCATGGCCGGATCCATCTGGGGTTTGCCGAGGCGCATCACCGTCGGTGCCTGATGCAGAGAGTTCCACCAGGTCACCGAGTAATGAATGATCGGCACGTTCACGATGCCCACTACGGCGAGCACGGCGCTCGCGCGGTCGGCGCGCTGCGGATCTTCGATGCTGCCACGCAGGCCCATGTAGCCGAGATACAGAAACAGCAGGATGAGCTCGGACGTCAGCCGGGGGTCCCACTGCCACCACGTGCCCCACATCGGAGCGCCGTACAGCGAGCCGGTCGCGAGCGCCGCAAAGGTGAACGAGGCGCCGATCGGAGCACAGCTGGCCGCTACTGCGTGCGCCACCTTCATGCGCCAGATGAGCCCCACGGCGGCGGCCACCGCCATGGTCGTATAGACCAACAGCGACATCCACGCAGTCGGTGCGTGTACGTAGACGATGCGAAACCCCTCGCCCTGCTGATAGTCGGGCGGTGCCAGCACCAGCCCGCCATAGAGACCGGTCAGCATCAGCAGTCCCGACGCCCACCCGAACCAGGGTGTCAGGCGCTGCGCGAGCGCATAGACGTACGGTGGCGAGCCGAGCCGATGAAACCATGTCCAGCTCATAGCGCGCCTCACTCGAGGCTGATGCGCACGCCCGCCGCCGCGGCGAGCGGCGCCAGCGTGATGCCGAGAACCGCCAGCGCGCCGAGCAGCTCGAGCGGCGCTGCGTAGGACTCGCCGCGGATCGCGAGCTCGGTGGCTCGCGAGCCGAAGATCAGCACCGGGAGAGACAGCGGCAGGGTGAGGAGCGCGAGCAGCACGCCGCTTCTGCGGATCCCGAGGGTGAGCGCGGCCCCGACAGAGCCGATGAGGCTCAAGGCCACGGTGCCAACCGCGACGCAGACGACGATGCCGGCGAGCGATTGGGACGGCGCACCGAGCGATAGCGCGGCAAGCGGCGCAAGCAGTGCCAGCGGCAGCCCGGTGAGGAGCCAGTGCGTTGCGGTTTTGGCGAGCATCAGCCAGGTGAGTGACTGCCCGGACAGCGCATACTGCTCGAGCGTGCCGTCGTGAGCATCGTCACGAAACAGCGATTCGAGTGCCAGGAGCGAGGCAAGGAGCGCCGCCACCCACAGCACGCCGGGCGCGACCTCGCGCAACCGCGACAGCTGCGGCGACACGGCAAGCGGAAACAGCGTCGTCACGATGGCAAAGAAAGCGAGCGGCATCAGGAGCTGCCCGGACTTGCGAAACGCCAGCTTCAGATCACGCAGCAGCACCAGCCACGCCGCATCGAGTGCCGAGGCATCGCCCGAGGCGTTGCGAACGTCGGTCGCCGCCCCCGTCGCAACCTCCCCGGCCAGCGTGATGCCCCGGGGCTGGCTCACCCGGCAAGCTCCAACCGCCGCACGCGTCCGGCCGCCACCGGCAGCTCGTGGTGTGTGGCGGCCAGAACCAGGCCGCCGCGCGCGAGCTGCTCGCCGATCAGCGAGCCCACCAGCTGCTGACCCTCGGCGTCGAGGTTGGTCGTCGGCTCATCGAGCAGCCACAGGGGCGCGGCGAGCAGCGACAGTGCGGCGAGCGCGACGCGTCGCTTCTGCCCCGCCGACAGCGTGCGCACCGGGCGCTCCGCCCAGGCGGCGGCACCGACGCGCTCAAGCGCCGCCCCGAGGAGCGCCGCGGCGCGGCGCCGCCGAACGCCGACCCAGAACCGCAGGTTCTCCAGCGCGCTCAGGTCGGCCTTGAGTGGCGGCTCGTGGCCGATATAGATGAGTCGGGCGTGGAAGGCGGGCATGTCGTCGCGCACGTCCTGACCGTCCCAGAGCACCCGGCCGGACTCCGCGTACAGCAGGCCGCAAAGGGTGCGCAACAGCGTGGTCTTGCCCGAGCCGTTGGCGCCGGCGATGTGCAGGCAGGCCCCGGTCGGCACAGCGAAGCCGACACCGTTGAGCACGTGGCGCTCACCACGCCACAGGTGCAGGTTCTCGGCTTCGAGGCCTTCGTGCGGCATCTTGCAAATCCCGATGGTCGAACCGGCGTCTAAGTACCACGAAACACTGCAGCGACAGCGTGCGGCAATGCGCTGCGATCGCGCAGCAGTTGTGATTTGGTGCGCGAGTCTCGCAAATTCATGAGCTTAGCGCCACATTTTGCGGTGTCTTCTCATAGCGTCAGCGAGCGAGAGTTCTGTCATCTGCCTGGGGCCGGACTCGAACCGGCACGGGGTTTCCCCCAAGGGATTTTCGTACCACTACAGTTTTCACTGCTGCATGTTGGATGCGATCGCATGCATTTGTGGTCTGGACTTTACCTTCGCCATCCCGTGCGCTCCTGTGCAGGCGCGCGGATTAGGCGGGGGCCGTCAAGTCTCTACACTTTCCCGCGAATCTCCGCTGTGAGACTCGGGGCTTAGCTCGGTATTGCAGCCACCCTGACGTGCTGCTGTTCCACCGACTTTGACCCCATTCACGCCGGCCGTTTCCGCACCGGGTGCTCAAGTCGATTAAGTCCCTTGCGTCTACCAATTTCGCCACCCAGGCTTGGAGTGCGCAGGGGATTCTACAGAAACGGCGCACAGCCCACGGGGACCGGCGGCGAGATCGGTCATAGCCGCTGATCGCTCGGGCGGCCCGAGCCCGCGCTGACGCGCATCGACATGCTCAATTACCGGAGGGTAGCGCAGGCGCTCCAGAGGCGCCGGGGTGCACGACGCTCGCCGCCGGCGCGAGCGCGGGCGTTTTCCTGCCGAACACGATGCCGGTCTCGACTTCCACCGGCCTGCCATCCAGCAGATGCGGCTTGAAACGCCACTGCAGCAAGGCATCCGTGATCGCCTTGGCCTGATCGGGAAACGCCCGCAGAAAGTGGATGTGCCTGACCTTGCCCTGCTGGTCGATGATGATTCGCACCGGGATCGTATTGTATCGAGGCTCGGTGGGGAGCGGCTCCACGCGCTCGAGGATGTGGTCCGCGCTGGCATAGTCCTTGATGCACAGCGGGGGCTCGCCCCCGCCCGTGCCGGCGTGCACCCCGGCGGTGGACGGCAGGCGGATGCTGCTCATCGACTTCAGCAGGTCGGCCATGCGCAACGGATTGGTGCTGACGAAGATGAACTCGACGACGTGACAGCGCACCTCGGTCGCGAAAACGGTCCAGTGCATGCCGGCAATCACCGAGTGGTAGCCGAAACGAACGAATGAGTGCTGCCCAAGCAGCGTTTCCCGCGGCGCCTCCTCCACCCGATACACCGAGTGGTCCAGATGGTCGCTGCTGAAGTTGACTAGTTCCACTGCGTTGTCCGCCCGGGTGGCCGTGAAGAAGATGTCCTGGGCGGTGATCAGCAGATGCCCGGGGTTGTCGCGCTTGAAGCCATCGGCAGGCACGATCTGCGCCAGCGTGTAGGCGCCGCTGTCTGAAGGCGGCGGGCCCTCAAGGCCCGGCTGCCAGCGCTCGGAGAATCGCAGGGTGAGTCCCAGGTAATCGTTCTGGTAGCCGCCGTCTCCCCAGCGGCCGCCCTCGGGAAGTGGTGTGCTCGCATCACTCGCGCTCGGCCACGCGCCCTTCACGAGGATCGTATGGTCCGGCACCTTGCCACCCGGCGCAGCGACGGCCCCGGGGGTAACCTCAGCGCTCGGCAAAGCCGCCGCGGCGTTGAGCACCAGAGCACTGCTCAACGCGGCGGACACGACGAAGCGCAGCACCTGATCCATGGATTTGCCTCGATCACGTGGGGCGGCGCGCTGTCAGACGCGCCGCCCCGGCCCCGCTCGCAACCCGGATTCAACGTCAGAGTGATCGCACGAAGTCCAGAATCTCCTGTTGCTGGGTAGCGGTCAGCTGCTTGAAGTTCTCGATGACCTCGTTGGCCTCGGAACCTCTGCTCGCATGGTCCTCAATCGCCGTCAGCAGATTGCTGGTGCGGCCATCGTGCAGGAAGAAGATGCGCTGGCCGGCACCCCACAGCGGCGCCGTCCGGAACTGATCGCCCCCAGCTCCGCCCTGCGAGACGTTGTCCGCCAGAGCGGATCCCATGTCGTGAATCTCGAAATCCGAGAACGCATTGACCGCCGCGTTGCTGAGCGAGGGGGTGATGGCGGATGCCTGAGTCGAGTTGATCGCCGGTGTGTGACACGCGGCGCAACCAACCGTCTTGAACAGTGACTCGCCGGCCGCAAAGGCGCTCGCCCCGCCCGGCCCGGTGGTCGTGGCCGGCTGCGGCGGTGCCAGCAACCGCGCGAACTCGGCGAACATGACGACGTCGCTCGGCACCTGCGCGTTCTGCGCGGCCTGATCGGAGCTGCCGGCGACCTGGAAATTAGTCGCATCCTCCGGGTAGCCGGTGCCGGCCAGGTTCAGGCACCCGGCCGGAAGGCCGGTGGACTGCTCCTCGCCCGGCAACGGGCGCTCGTTGGGGAACACCTCGTTGGTGATCCCCATCTCGACGTTATAGGCCTCGCCGGCAAACAACAGCAGTGACTTGTTCTGCGCCTTCCAGCCAAAGCGAGCGATCGTGCCGTCATTGCCGTTGTGGTTGAAGGTGCCGGCAATGCCGAATGAGTTGCCCGCCTGCGCGGCCTTGTTCGCGAGCAGCGTCGAGTCATCCAGATTCTCTACCAGGCCGGCGCCGAACAGCGGCGTCGGAATACGGTAGATGATGTTGTTGGCGGCAATCGCCTGCCCGAAGCTCGGTTGCGTCAGTGAGCAGCTCGCCGCCCCCGGCAGTCCGCTGACCGTGAAGACGGCCTCGACCCCGCCATTCGGCGAGCTGGTGTTGGCTGAGCCGCTGGCGTTGAAGAAGAACGGAAAGCGCGCCTCGCGCGTCGGTCCATGGGCCGTTTCGAAGGCCGGCATGGAATTGGTGGCGCCGTCGGCGGCGCCGTTGGCAATCGCGGCAAACATCGGGTTCACAGCAGGCCCCGAGCCGCCCACGGCCGGCTGAGCGTGGCAGGCCGAGCACTGGTTCAGGTTGAAACGCGGTCCCAGGCCGACGTTGGCCGAGTTGTTGACGGTCTCCACGTTCTGAAAGCGACCCAGGCCGTTGCCGAAGAATTCCAGCACGCCCTGTGGCTGCTCGGAGGAGACCGAGGCGAGGGGCAACGGACTGCTCGCCGTGGCACCGGGCTGACCGTTGATTGCCCCGCCGCGGACACCCGGGTCGGTGGCCTGCGGAAAAGCCGCCGCCGAGGCCAGCAACCCTGTACAGAGGATCAGCCCACTGAAGGGATGAGTGAGTCTCGCCGTGCGTGCGCACATAGGGTGTCCCCCTCCTGATGTTGTGTAGCAGAACGTCGCCGCTCTGTAGTGGTGGATCTACGCGCTGTCGCTGGCCATGTCGACGTGTCGCGCCAACGAGACGCGGCAGTGCCGCGCTTCAGAGCGAGCTGAAAACCGCAGGAATCCGCGGGAAAACGCCAAGTGCTTGCCCGTCAGGTGCGCAGCGCCAGCGAGTCATAAGTTCTTGCAACGAGTTGCGCACTACACCGCGCAGGTGGCAGCTTGCGGACGAGGATGTTCAGACGGCCATGGAAACGGAAGGTGAGCGCTCGGCCTCGTACGCGGCTGCCACCGATCGCGCTCACTGCGGATGAGCATCTTCGGCTCACGCAGCTGGCGCGCCGCCGCAGCGCGTGCACCCTCAGTCTGCGGGCGCGCATCGTGTTGAGCTCGCGACACGGACGCTCGAATCGCGACGTGGCGCGCCGGCTCGGCGTCACGGTGCAGACGGTCGGCAAGTGGCGCCGCCGCTTCCTCGAGCACGGCGCCGCGGGGCTCCTCGATCAGCCGCGCTCCGGTGCGCCGCGCTCGATCAGCGACGCGCTGGTGGAAGCGGTGGTGACGAAGACGCTGCACGAGCCCCCGCCCGATGCCGCGCGCTGGAGCAGCCGGCGCCTGGCGCGCGCACTCGGTATCTCGCAGCGGGCGGTGCTGCGCATCTGGCGGGCATTCGAGCTGTAGGCGGCGCGGCCGTCAGGCGCGCCATAGCAGGGGAAAAAGCTCGTGCTCCATCGCAGCTCCGGCGGGCAGTGCCTCGATGAGACCCGGAAAGTCCGGTGAGGTCTTCCAGCGCCGCGGGGCATGGCGGATATCATCGCCGAGGAGGCGCACGGAGAACACCCGCCGGCGGGAGCCGCCGCTCACCCCCGGCGCCGCGTGCAGCGTCAGCATGTGGAAGCACACCGCGTCCCCGGGCTCGAGCGCCCAGCCGAGGATGCGCTGGCGGCTGCGATCGGCGTCAATGTCCGGCAGGTCCGCCAGGGTTCCCTCGGGGAACCAGCGTGCCTCCTGGTCCATGAACGACCGCGGCATGAGCCACGGCCCGAGGTGCGAGCCGGCGACGAACTCGAGCGTCGTCTCACGCGCAATGCTGTCTACCGGGATCCAGAAACTGCAGTTCTGCCGTCCCTCGATATTGTAGTAGGGCTGATCCTGGTGCCACGGGGTGCGCTGCCGCGTGCCGGGCTCCTTGGTGAGCATGTGGTCGTGGTAGAGCCGCGCGCTGCTGCTGCGCATGAGCCGCCCGCCCGCCGCGCCGAGCGCTGAGCCGAAGATCACGCGGCGGTAGCTGTCATTCTCCTGCCAGCAGCAGAAATCCTCGACGAAGAATCCCGGATCGTCGCGGCTGCTGGCGATCTTGGCGCGCGGGCTCGGCCGGGCGAGATTCTGCTCGATCCCCGAGCGCAGCAGCTCGACTTCCGCCGGGCTGAGGAGCTGACGCAGTACGATCGCGCCGTCGGCCTGGAACGCCTCGATGTCAGCCGGCGACACCGGCGCCCTCACCGCCAGCGCCATGCTCACTGCCGCCCGCGCAGGAACTGCCGGCAGGTGTTGACGAAGCGCCGCCGCTCGGCCTCCGATTCGATCTCGGCGCCGAGCTGCACGATGAGGGCCTCGGCGCCGGCGGCCGTGGCGGCCGCGCGCTTCACCAGATGCTTGGCGAGCGGGCCGATGTAGCCGGCGAGCTCGCTCTCGAGGCGCCGCAGCTGCGCCGCATCGAACAGCGCCGGCACCGTGCCGGTGGTGGTCGCAGGGGCGGCGGCCGGATAGGTCCCGGAGACGGCCGCGGTAGCGGCGGCGGGCGGCGCCCGCAGCAGCGCCTGCAGGTAGTCGGTGAGCCGCGCGTAGTGCGGCTCGAGCGGCGGCGGAAAGGCATCCAGCCAGTGCTGACTGCTGAGGAAGTACTCGAGGCTGCGCGAGGGCAGCACGTTCTCGATGCGAAACGGCAGCACGGTGACGCGGCGGTGCACGGCGCGCTCGACCTCACGCCGCACCTGCGGCGAGTCGTTGGTGCTGGAGGAGAAGAGCAGCACCATGACGCGTGCCGCGGCGATCGCCTCGACGATCTCGGCCGCCCAGTCGGCCGCCGGGGTCACATCGCGCGGCGCAATCCAGCACTCGATGCCGGACGATTCGAGCCGGGTCACGACGCCGAAGGCGGCCTCACGGTCCGGCTGCGAGTAGCTGACGAACACCGCTCGGGGAGTCAAGTCAGGTCTCCAGGAGCTTCAGCGCCTTGTCGAGGCTCTTGCGCATGCGATTGAAGGCGCGTCCCAGGGCGGCGATCTCGGCGCCGCCACTCGCGGGAAACTCCGCGGCGCCGGTGTCGCCGACACTCAGCTGATCGGCGATCTGCGCCATGCGCCGCACCGGGCGCACGACCAGCACGTACATCACGCCGTTGACCACCGCCAGCAGCACCACGAACACGACGCTGAGCGCCAGCAGGAAGGTCTGGAAGGCACGGCCCGCGGCCGCCTCCGCAGCGGCCACCGGCACCGACACCACCTGCGCGCCGATCACATCTCCGGCCTGCCAGCCGAAGCCGTTGTCGCTCCCATACCGGGCGATCATGGGTGCCGGCGCGGCGGCTGCGGTGCTGTGGCACACCAGACACTCCGCCTTGGCGCGAATCGGCCGGGCCAGAACCAGCGAGCGGCCCATCGGGGTGTCGCGCTCGCCGCTGAACTCGGTCATCGCGGGGTCGTCGCGGAAGCGGCGGATGATATCGGCCTCCCAGTCGGTCGCCCGGTCACGCGGGTTGGTGGGGTTCAGCGTCGCCTCATGGTAGGAGTACTCGCGACGGCTCTCGTGCACGCGCAGGAAGTTCTCGGTCGCTGCATAGGCGGGCACGCTCTGCGGCAGGAACTCGCTCTGCATCTGCGTGTGCAGCAGCGGTGCGATCTGCTTGGCGGTGTAGTCGCGCACCGCGAGCGCACCGTCCATCATCAGCCCGGCTTCGGTATTGATCTCGCGCTTGGCGTTGGCCTCGAGTGCCGCGCGGCACACGACCCCGGTGATGGTCGCGCCAACCGCGAATACCACGATCAGTGCGAGATTGATCCGAACCAAGAGACTCATTCGCTGCTAACCCCGGCAGAGCGCGCCCGGGCGGTGGGGAGCGGCCTGATGCAATAGATCAAAGTAGTGGATGGCGCCCGTCCGGCGCAACTGCTATCTGCGCTCCCCCCGTTGTGGCCGAGCGGTCGCGGGCCGCACAATCGCGATCGTGGACATGCTGAGCGCCAAACAATCGGGGAACTCTCCGTTCATGGTCGCCGTGTCGGGGCACCGCGACCTTGATCCGGGCGACATAAGCCGGCTGCGCGAAGCGGTCACCGACTTCGTGCAGCAGCTCAAGGCGCACCTGCCGGACACCGAGCTGCGCCTCATCGTGGGCATGGCCGAGGGCGCGGACCTGCTGGTCGCGGAGACGGCGCTCGGACTCGGGGTGCCGGTC
Organism: Steroidobacteraceae bacterium; assembly: GCA_035568235.1. Taxonomy (GTDB): domain Bacteria; phylum Pseudomonadota; class Gammaproteobacteria; order Steroidobacterales; family Steroidobacteraceae; genus 13-2-20CM-66-19. The sequence continues at coordinate 304,226 of DATMOK010000023.1, forward strand.
GAGGCGGTGCTCCCCATGCCGCTCGAGCACTACGCCGCGGATTTCGATGCCAGCACGCTCGCGCGCCTGCAGGAGCTGCTGCGCGATCCGCGGGTGCGCTGCGTCGAGCTGTCGGCGCACATCGCCGCGGCCGCCGACGGACCGCATTCGCGCGAGCAGCGCGACGCCATGTACGCCAACCTCACCGACACGCTCATCCGCCGCAGCGGCCTGCTGCTCGCGCTGTGGGACGGCCGCGGCTCGCATCTGCCGGGCGGCACGGCGGACACCGTGTTGCGCTACCTCGCGGTGCGCAATCAGGACAACCGGGTGGACGACACGGTCGAGTTTCTGCAGGGCGATGACGCCGAGACCGGAGCCGACTCGGAGACGCTGCAGCGGCTGGTGTACTGGACGCCGGCGGCGCGCAGCGGCGCAAGCGGCGCCCCGCCCGTGCAGTCGCCCTGCTATCTGCGCGGCGCCGGCGACAACGTGCTGCAGATTCAGCGCACCATGCCGGCGCATCTCAAGCACCAGCTCGTCGAGCTCAACAGCTACAACCTCGAATACGCGCGCCTCACCGCCGCTGGCAAGCTCGCCCCACCCGAGTCCCTCATGGCCTCGCTCCCGATCGGTGTCGTGCACCCGCCGAACGCGATGCTGGAGGACATCGACGTCCAGTACGGCAAGGCCGATGCGCTCGCGGTGTATTACCAGCGACGTTCGGATCTGCTGTTCGACCTGTTCGCGTTCATGGCATTCGCGATGGGCGTCGCCTATCTCATCTACGAGAAGCTCACCGACTCGCGAGCGCTGCTGCTCGCTTACCTGTCGACGCTGCTGACGAGCCTCGGCGTGTACTACGTGCTGCAGGGCAAACGCTGGTTCGGCAAGCACCTCACCTACCGGGCGCTCGCCGAGACGCTGCGCGCGCGCTATTACCTGCGGCTCGCGGGTGCTGATCAGCGCATGGACGCGGCCGAGGTGCTGGCGCTGTCGGGCATCGAGCGCTTCCGCGGCTTCGGCTGGATCGGCTTCGTGCTCAAGGGCATCGAAGCGGCCGACGATCACGCCGCGCCCGACCGGAGCCTGCAGATGCAGAGCGTCGAGCAGGCCTGGATCGAGGGCCAGTTCCGCTACTTCACACGCAAGGTGGCGCGTCTCGAGGCGGCCAGCCGCCGCGTGAAGCACATGCGGCATTTCCTGTTCGTCGCGATCCTGGTGATCATCTCGCTGCTGTTCGCCTTCGGCGAGCAGCTGCACCGCATCGACATGGGGCTCGGAATTCCCGTGAAGAACATGCTGACCTTCCTGATGGGCTTCATGGCCGTACTGCTCGGGGTGTGGGAGCTGCATCAGGACAAGATGGCGACCCGGGAGCTCCTGTGGCAGTACCGCAATCAGCTCAGCCACTTCGCGCGCGCCAAGGCGCAGCTCGCACGCATGGCGACGCCACGGCGCCGCAACGACGTGCTGGTCGAGCTCGGCAAGGACTCGCTGATGGAGAGCTACCTGTGGGCCATCCATCGCTACCACCGCGAGCACGAGCCGCCGACCGCCTGAGGTAAGATCGCAGCCAGGCCAATCTCGCGGGGTGCGTCATGATCTTTCTGCTGGCACTGATTCCGGCGACCGCCCTCACCGTCGCCGGCTACTTCGTGCTGTACCTCTCGGCACGCTCCGAGGGGTCGCTGCGCACCTTCGGCCGCTACCTGGGCTTCTGGGCATTCACGCTCGCAGGTCTCGTCGTGCTCGGAGCGATGTTCGCCGCCGGCCACATGCGCCGCGAACATCCCGGGATGTGGGGCATGCACGATGAGATGCATCGCCGTTGGATGGAGGAGCGGCGGGAGTTTGCGCGACCCGAGAGCCCCGGGCACGGCCCCGAGGGCCCTGCCTCGACAACGCCTCCTCCCCCGCCTCCTGGCGGCGCGCCGCCACCGCCCGCGGGGCACTGAAGGTTTCTGATCACAGAACTCACATGAATTACCTCCTGTAAGCTTATAAAGAGTAAGCGATAAACTTGACTGAAGCGCCGGCAAGTCCCCGCCGCCGCGAGCGCACGCGGGCCCCCCGCACGACCGGTCCGACGCTTGCGCCATTACCGCGCCTGGAGAATCGCTGGCCGCCGCTGGAGATCCTCAGCGCCGAGCAGGTCGAGCGGATTCTCGATTCCGCCTTCCGCGTGCTCGAGGAAGCCGGCCTCGAGATCCGCAGCCCCGCCGCCCGCGCCGTGTATGCGCAGGCCGGCGCGCTCGTCGATGAGCCGACGCAGATGGTGCGGCTCGGCCGCGACCTCATCGAGGCGCAGCTGCGCCACGCGCCCGAGCGCTTCGTGCTGCATGCCCGCAATCCCGCCCGCCATCTGTCAGTCGGCGGCAACGTGGTCAATTTTGGTCCGGTGACCGGGGCGCCCAATATCCGCGACAGCGAGGGTGGCCGGCGCTACGGGGACCTCGAGGCCTTCCGCAACATCCTCAAGCTCACGCACACGCTCGGCGTGCTGCACTGGCAGGGCGGAATCGTGGTCGAGCCGGTGGATGTCCCGGTCGCCACCCGTCACCTCCTGACTTACCAGGCGCACATCGAATGCGCCGACACGGTGTGGGCGGCGCGCGGTATCGGTGGTGTGCAGGCGCAGGATGCGCTCGCGATGTCGGCCATCGAGCACGGCTGCAGCATCGAGGACCTCGGTGCGCGCCCGACGCTGATGACAGTCACCAACGTCAACTCGCCGCGGCGGGTGGACGAGGAGATCCTCGACAACATCATGATCATGGCGCGGCACGGACAGTGCGTCGTCATCACGCCCTTCACTCTCATGGGGGCGATGGCGCCGGTGACCCTCGCCGGCGCGCTGGTGCAGCAGACCGCGGAGGCGCTCGGCGTCATCACGCTGTGCCAGCTGCTGCGCCCCGGGACGCCGTGCGTGCTCGGCGGCTTCACCTCCAATGTCGACATGCGCAGCGGCTCGCCCGCCTTCGGCACCCCCGAGTACGTGCACGCGGTGCTGGCCGCGGCGCAGATCGGCCGCCGGCTGAAGATTCCGGTGCGCACCAGTGCGGTGAACGCCTCACCGACCGTGGACGCGCAGTCGACCTACGAGACCGCATTCTCCCTGCAGGCGGCGGTGCTGAGTCACAGCCATCTCATCAATCATGCCGCCGGCTGGCTCGAAGGCGGACTCTCGGCCTCGCTCGAGAAGATCGTGGTGGACGCTGAGCTGTTGCTCAACTGGGCGGCGATCCTCAAGCCCGTCAGCTTCAGCGACGACGACCTGGCGGTCGATGCGATCAAGGGAGTCGCCGCGGGCGGCCACTTCTTCGGCGCCCCGCACACACTGGCGCGCTACGAGTCGGCGTTTTACCGCCCGCTGCTCTCGGACTGGTCGAACTTCGAGAACTGGCGCGACGCCGGCGCCCGTGATGCCACCGTGCGCGCCACGGGCATCTGGAAGAAACTGCTCGCCGAGTATCAGCCCCCGCCGCTCGATCCGGCGGTGCGCGAGGCGATCGCCGACTACGTCGCGCGCCGCACGAGCGAGCTCAAGGACACGTGATCGGCAATGCGCGCATGTACGCCGTCACCCCCGGGGTCGAGGCGGCCTGGCAGACGCTGCTGGCACGAGTCGCGGACGATGCCGGGGTGCCGCTCGACTATCTGCCCTACCCTGCGCCGCAGCCGCTCGAGGAGCTGTGGGCGCGGGGGGATCTGGGCGCGGTCTTCATGTGCGGCTTCCCGATCGCACTTAAGCTCTCACCCGTGGTGCCGCTCGCCGCGCCCATCCCGCGCGCACCCTGGGCACAGCGCCGCGCGCTCTACCGCAGCGATCTCATCGTGCGCCACGACGCCCCGTACGTGCGCCTCGAAGACACCTTCGGCGGGCGCTCCGCCTGGACGGTGACGCACTCGCATTCGGGGTTCAATGCCTGGCGGCATCACCTGCTGCGGTTTCGCACGGCTGACCGGCCCACGCTCTACCGGGAGATGGCCGGCAACCTCGTCACCGCACGCCGGGTTCTCGATGGCGTGCGTGACGGTCTCATCGACGTGGGGCCGCTCGATGCCTACTGGCACCTGCTGATCGCGCGCCACGCTCCACACCTCACCCAGGGCATCCGCGTGCTCGACTCGACGGCGCTGGCACCTATTCCGGCCTTCGTGGCTGCCGCAGGCGCCCCGCCCGCCAGCATCGCGCGGCTGCGGGCGGCCTTCGCAGCCGCAGCCGGACGCGCCTGGTTCGCGGCGCTCGCCGAGCCGCTGCTGCTCGAGGGATTCACCGCGGTCAGCGAGGCGAGCTACGCGCCGCTCCTTGAGTGGCAAAGCGAGGCGCAGAGGGCGGGCTATGCGTTCCCGGCCTGAGACCGGAGTTGAAGCGCCGCGGCTTCAGCTACGAGTAGCGGGGACGCGATCCGTCGGGTGAAGCGGTGAATCGTGCGCGCGGAAGAGATAGCGCGTCGTGATCGAGAAGTAGCTGCGATACACGAGTCCGCCGTTGGCGGCGATCAGCCGCTCACGGTGCTCTCGATAGCGCGCCGGGTACTGGTACCACGGGATCCACGGCGCCTCGTGGTGCAGGGCGTGCAGATTGTTGAAGAGATAGAGGGGACCGAGGAGCCATGCCCCCTCGACGAGTGCGATGCGATCGCGGAACTGCGGCCGCGCGCGGTGCTCGGCGAACGAGCGGATCAGCGTGATGCCGGCGCCCGGGATCGCGATCGTGAGCACGTACAGCCACAGCGGCATCCCGCAGACGACCTTCACCCACAGGATGACGAGCAGGCACCACATCAGGTGCTCGAGCCACACCGCCCGGACACCTTTCTCATTGCGGAGGATGGCGCTCCAGTCGGCACGCAGGAAGCGGCCGATCGCCCAGAACGGGCCGATGGTGACCCGCCCGGCGAGCGTCAGCTGCGCATGGATCAGCCCGCGGGCGAGCGGCCCGAGGCGCGCCCAGGCGTCCTGCGTCCAATACCACGACTCGGGATCGTCGATGGGGTCCGTGAGGCGCTGATCGATGTGATGCGCGAGGTGACTCGCCCGGTAGCGCTCGAACGGCAGCCACAGTGACACCGGCACTATGGCGAAAAGACGGTTGATACGGCTCCAGCGGGTCGGATGGCCATGGACCACTTCGTGTTGCAGCGACCCCTGCAGCGTCACGAGCAGGGCACCGACCGGCGCCACGACCCACAGCGGCCAGCGGCCATACGCGAAGGTGATCGCCAGCCACCCGCCATAGCTCAGGAGCGCAACGAGCAGCGTAGGGACCTCAACGAGGGAACGGGGGGTGGCAGCGGCGCCCGCGGTGGGTACGCCGGAATCGGCGGTTGATATGGTCGGCTCGTTCACGGGAATCACAGCTCACAAGGGCCGTCATGGCCACAGGTCTGACCTCCCACGGTGATCTTACCGCAACCCGGGCAGGTGCGGACACGAGGGTACGGCGGCGCGCGGCGGCCGACTGCGCGCTGGGTCTCAGGCCAGCGTCAGCGTGCGTACCAGCCGCCGCTCGAGCGCCGAGAGACCGTCGTACAGCAGGATCGCCATCAGCCCGGTGAGCAGCCCCCCCTGGAGGATGAAGGCGGTGTTGTTCGACAGCAGTCCTGCGATGATGACCTCGCCCAGCCCCTTGGCGGCGACCGTCGAGCCGATGGTGGCCGTACCGACGTTGATCACCAGCGACAGCCGCACGCCCTCGAGGATGAGCGGCATAGCGAGTGGCAGCTCGACCGCGAACAGCCGCTGGCGGGCGCTCATTCCCATGCCGCTCGCCGCTTCCAGCACCGCCGGGGGGCAGGTTTTGAGGCCCACCAGCGTGTTCTCGAAGATCGGCAACAGGCCGTAGGCAAAGAGAGCAATGAGAGTCGGCCGCTCGCCGAAACCCACCAGCGGCACAGCCACGGCGAGCACCGCGACCGGCGGGAAGGTCTGGCCGATGTTCACCAGCGTGCGCGACAGCGGCAGGAACTGCGCACCACTCGCGCGCGTCACGAGGATCCCTAAGCCGACGGCGACCGCGGTGCTGGCCGCCGCGGCCACGCACACCGTACCGAGCTGCGCCAGGGCGAGCGTAAGGAGGTTCCCCTGATCGTAGATGGGCGGCGCGCCGTACTGGGTAAGCGGCGCAAACAGCGGCGCGAAGCTCTGCGGAGTCAGGAGGAACGCCACCAGCAGCGCGAGCGCTAAGAGCCTGAGGATCGTAGCGGCGCGCGGCACGCTTAAGGTCGCCCGTGGGCCAGGATGGCGGCGAGCGTGAGATGGCCGCGGGTCGTGCCGTCTGCATCGATGACCCGCGCCGACTGCGCGCCGCTCCATACCAGCTCCGAGAGCACCTCACGGAGCGAGGCGGTCGCGGGCACCGCGGGGCCTTCGCACCCCCCCGGCAGCGCCGCCTGCGCCGCCGTGAGGAGCGACAGCAGCCGCATCGCCCGGTCGGCGAGCCCCGTCATGCGCGACACGAATGCATCGGCGGGATGGGTCAGAAGCTCCGCCGGCGCAGCGTATTGCAGCACCCTGCCCTGACTCATGACCGCGACGTGATCGCCGAGACGGAACGCCTCCTCCATGTCGTGCGTCACCAGCACGATCGTGGTGCCGAAACGGCGCTGGATATCGAGCAGATCGTCCTGGGCCTTGGCGCGGATGATCGGGTCGAGCGCCCCGAAGGGCTCATCCATGAGCAGCACCGCGGGCTCCGCGGCGAGTGCGCGCGCCACGCCGACGCGCTGCTGCTGGCCGCCGGAGAGCTCATGCGGCAGAGCGTCGGCATACTTCGCCGGGTCGAGCTGGAACACCTCGAGGAGCTCGCGCACGCGCGCCAGTGTGCGCTGCGTGTCCCAGCCGAGCAGCCGCGGCACGGTCGCGATGTTCTCCGCGACGGTGCGATGCGGGAACAGCCCGTGTCCCTGGATCACGTAGCCGATCCGCCGCCGCAGCAGGTGCGCGGGCTCGCTGCGCGTATCGCGGTCCTCGATGAGCACGCAGCCGCTGGTCGGCTCGACCAGGCGGTTGATCATGCGCAGCAGGGTCGATTTGCCGGAGCCCGAGGTGCCGACGATCACGGTGATCGAATTACGCTCCACGGCGAGCGACACCTCATCGACCACCGTGGTCGCCCCGTAGCGCTTGCTGAGGCACTCGAGGCTGATCATTTTCATGCCTTCACCCGATTGAGCATTTCGACGAGGGCATCGAGTACCAGGGCGGCCGAGAAGGCCAGCGTCACGATGGGAATGGCACCCAGCAGCACCAGATCGATGGCGGTCTGCCCGATGCCCTGGAACACGAACGCCCCCAGGCCGCCGCCGCCGATCAGCGCCGCCACCGTCACCATGCCGATGTTCTGCACCAGAACCACGCGGATGCCGGTGACAATCACCGGCAATGCCAGCGGCAGCTCGACACCGCTCAGCACCTCCCAGTCCGTCATGCCCATGCCGCGCGCTGCCTCGACCGCATTGCGTGACACCCGCTTCAGCCCCGCCACCGTATTGGCGACGATCGGCAGCAGCGAGTAGAGGAACAGCGCCACCACCGCGGGCGCGGCGCCGATGCCGCGAATGCCGAGGCGGTCGGCCAGCGGCACGGCCGCCGCCAGCGCGCCGAGCGGCGCCATGAGGATGCCGAACAGCGCGATCGCCGGAATGGTCTGGATGATGTTGAGCGTGGTGAGAATCCCCGCGCGCAGCTTCGGTACGCGGTAACAGAGGATGCCGAGCGGCAGCCCGGCAATCAGCGCCCCGAACATCGAGCCAAAGGCGAGCGCGAGGTGTCGGCGTGCCTCGTGCGCAAAGCGTGCTGCGTTGACGGCGTACTCGCGCATCACCGAGAGATGATCGAAGGTGCCGTGCGCCAGGGCGAGGCCGATGACGCCGAGCGCCACAGCCAGGAACAGCACCCGCAGCTTCGGCCCCGGCCGCAGCCGCGTGACGGCATCGGTGGCGAGCAGCCCGAGACAGACGCTGAGCACCCAGAAGGCCGCACCCGGTGCGATGCGCACGATGTTGTCACCGGGAGGGGTCAGCGCATTGCCGGCGGCGGCGGCCGCCAGTGCCACCGCGACGAGCCCGGCGAGGGCCAGCACGAGCCGCACCCGGGCATCGGCGATCAGCAGCGCGCCGGCGGCCGCCAGCGCGAGCGTCAGCTCGCAACCGAGCGCGCCCCACGCGGGCAATGCCTCCCAGAGACCGCGCGGGTCGCCGGGCACGATACGGTTCGCCTTGAAGACCACGAAGGGAAGCAGGAAAAGGGCCAGCGTGCCGGCGGCGACCAGCACCGCACCGAGTGCGTCGACGCGCTTAAGTCCGACCGCACCGGCGTGCCAGGCGCGTGCCGCTGGCGCGCTCACTTGAGCAGGCCCTGCGAGCGCAGGTAATCCGCGGCCACCGCTTCCGTCGATTCACCGTTGACCTGCACGCGGGCGTTGAGGCGCTGCAGCTTCTCGGCGGTGAAGCTCTCCATCAGCGGCCGGACGATGCCGGCGACCTGTGGGTACGCCTTGAGCGCCGCCTCGCGCATGGTCGGCACGGGCGCATACACCGGCTGGTCGTGCCGGTCATCCTCCAGCACCTCGAGGTTGGCGGCCGCGATACCCCCGTCGGTGCCATAGACCATGGCGGTGTTGGTGCCGTTGGTGCCGGCGGCGGCAGCCCGGATGGTGGCCGAGGTCTCCCCACCCGCGAGCACGATCATCTGATCCGACGACAGCCGAAAGCCATAGGTGCGCTCGAGCGAACGCAGCGTGCCGGCGTTGGCAAACTCGGCCGAGCAGGCCAGCATCACCTTGCCGCCCCGCTCGACCCAGCGGGCGAAATCGCTCATGGTGGCGAGGTGCTGCGCGGTGGCGACGTCGCGCCGCACGGCGAGCGCCCAGGCGTTGCTGGCATTCCCCGGCGTCAGCCACACGATGTGGTTGGCGGCGTAGTCGAGCCGTGCGCCGAGCTCATAGCCCGCCCGCAGGTCCCGCCAGGCCGGGTTGCCCGGATCGTTGAAGAACAGGCCGCCGTTGCCGGTGTACTCGACATACAGGTCGATCTCGCCCACCAGCAGCGCCTTGCGCACCACGGGCGTGGCTCCGAGGGTCATCCGGTCGACGGTAGGCACGCCGTGCGCAGCCAGCAGCAGGCGAATCATCTCGCCGATCATCGCCGACTCGCTGGAGAGCTTGGAGGAGACCACCACAGCCGCGGCCGCCGGCCACGTCATGCCGAGCGCCAACAGCGCGACGCACACGGGCTTGAGGATGCTGCGCACCCACACACGTTGTCGATTGTGACCGGGCACGTCAAGCGTGCCTGTCAAGGGCGTGTACCGGGGCGGCGTGCGTTTTATGATGCTGCCAATGTCACCCGCCGACCTGCCTGCGCACACCACGAGCGGCCGCTACTCGCTGTGGCGGCTGCTGCGTGAAGGACTGCGCGGGCAGCGCGGCTGGTCAGCCGCGTGGCGCAAGCCGACGCCGCGGCCGCGCTATCGCGTGGTGATCGTCGGTGCAGGCGGGCACGGCCTCGCGACCGCCTACTACCTGGCAACCCGCCATGGCATCACCGACGTGGCGGTGCTCGAGCGCGGCCCGCTCGGGCTCGGCAACGTGGGACGCAACACCACCATCGTGCGCTCCAACTACTTCCAGGCGCCCAACATCCGCTTCTACGAGTTCTCCCTCAAGCTGTGGGAGCACCTCGAGCAGACGCTCAACTTCAACATGATGGTGAGCCAGCGCGGCACCCTCAACCTGTTTCACACCGAGGCGCAGCGCGACCTCTTTACGCGGCGTGCCAACCTGATGCGGCTCAATGGCGTGGACGCTGAGGCCCTGAGCCGCGCGCAGGTCAAGGCGCGCGTGCCGCTCATCGATCTCGACAACGGCCGCTACCCGGTACTCGGCGGCTTCCTGCAGAGGCGCGGTGGCACGGTGCGCCACGATGCCGTGGCCTGGGGTTTTGCGCGCGGCGCATCCGATGCCGGCGTCGACATCGTCGAGCACTGCGCGGTTACCGGCATCCGCCAGTCCGGCGGGCGGGTGAGCGGCGTCGAGACCGCACACGGCTTCATCGCCGCAGATACCGTATGCCTCGCGGTGGCCGGGTACTCCTCGGAGCTCGCGCGCCTCGCAGGTCTCACGCTGCCGATCGAGACCCACGTGCTGCAGGCCTTCGTCAGCGAGGGATTGAAGCCGCTGCTCGATGTGGTGCTGACCTACGGCGCCGGACACTTCTATATCAGTCAGTCCGACAAGGGCGGCCTGGTGTTCGGCGGCGCCATCGACGGCTACAACACCTACGGCCAGGGCGGCACGCTGCCGATGGTGGAGGAAGTGACCGCGGCGGCCGTGACGCTGCTGCCGGCGCTGGCGCGAGTCAAGGTGCTGCGCCAGTGGGGCGGCGTCATGGATATGACCATGGACGGCTCGCCGATCATCTCCGCAACGCCGCTCGCGGGGCTCGTGCTGAACGGCGGCTGGTGCTACGGGGGCTTCAAGGCCATTCCGGCCGGCGGCTATACCACGGCCCACCTGATCGCGCACGGCAGCCCGCACCCGCTGGCGGCGCATCTCGACCTCGGGCGCTTCGCCGCCGGCCGCACCATCGATGAGCGCGGTGTCGGTCCCTCCCCCTGGCTGCACTGAGCGGCCGCCCACGATGCTGCGCATTCCCTGTCCCTGGTGCGGCGAGCGCGACGAGACCGAGTTCCATTACCGCGGCGATGCCGGCCGCGCCCGCCCGGATGGGAGCGCGGCGCCCGAGGCTTTCGCCGCCTATGTCTACATGCGTGACAACCCGCTCGGCTGGCACCTCGAGTGGTGGCTGCACGTCGGCGGCTGCCGCCGGCTCCTCAAGGTCCAGCGCCACACGCTGAGCCACGCGATCAACTGGGTGGGGGCGCCGCGCGAAGCCGCGCCCGCTCCGCCCGCCGCGCGCTGATGTCGGGTCCCGCGAGAATCGCGCCCGGCCTGCTCACGCAAGCGCACCGCCCGGTCGGCTTCCGCTTCGACGGACAGCCCCTCGTCGGGCTCGCTGGCGACACGCTCGCTTCCGCGTTGCTCGCCAACGGCCGACATCTTGTCGGGCGCAGCTTCAAGTACCACCGGCCGCGCGGCATCGTGACCGCCGGCCCCGAGGAGCCCTGCGCCCTGGTCGACGTGCTCGGTGCCGGCGGACGCGAGCCTAACCAGCTCGCGACCACGCTGCCGCTCACTCAGGACCTGAACGCCGTGAGCCAGAATCGCTGGCCGGCACTCGGCTTCGACCTGCTCGCGCTCAACGATCTCATCGGGCGCTTCCTGCCCGCGGGTTTCTACTACAAGACCTTCATGGCGCCGGGATGGGCATGGGAGCGCCTCTACGAGCCCCTCATCCGCCGCGCCGCAGGTCTCGGGCGGCTCGAGGCGAGCGTCGCTCCTCACGCCGCGCCCGCGGAGATCGTGCACGATCACGCGGACGTGCTGGTGGTCGGCGGCGGCAGCGCCGGTCTCACGGCGGCGCGGCTGCTGGCTGCCGGGGGGCTGCGGGTGCTGCTCGCCGAGCAGGACGTGGTGCTCGGCGGCGGCACGCTGCTCGATGACACCTGGGAAGTCTGGCGGCAGGCGATGCTGCGGCAACTTAAGGAGCTTCCGGGCGCGCGCTGCCTCACCCGCACCACGATACTCGGTGCGTATGGCCACGGCGTGTTCGGCGCGCTCGAGACGCTGACTGCCGAGGAATCGGCACGCTTCGGCGGACTCCGGGAGCGGCTGCGGGTAGTGCGCGCGCGACGGGTGCTGCTCAGCTGTGGCGCCGTCGAGCGTCTCGTGGCTTTTCCCGGAAACGATCTGCCGGGCGTCATGCTCACCGGCGCCGTGCGCGCGTATCTGCGCCGCTATGGAGTCGCGACCGGATTGCATCCCGCGTTCTTCCTCAACAACGACGAGGCCTACGCGGCGGTCTTCGCGCTGCGCGCAGCCGGTGTGCGCCCCGCCGCCGTGATCGATCCGCGTCCTGCGGCGCAGGCGGCAGCGCGCGCGCGGGACGCCGGGATCGAGGTGCTGTCGGGCGCGCTCGTCACCGCAGTCCTCGGCGGGCACGGCGTGCGCGGCATCCGCGTCGCGCGCGCCGACGGCTCCACCGCTACGATCGAGGCCGACTGCCTCGGCGTCTCGGGCGGCTACAGCCCGACGATCGCCCTCGCCTCGCAGCTTGGCGCGCGTCCCGAATGGCAGGAGGACATCGCCGCCTTCACCGCCGCGCTTCCCTTAAGCGTCGGCCAGGTCGCGGGCGCGGCGCGTGGAGTCTTTGGGCTTGCGGCCGCCGCGCGGGATGCGCAGCTCGCGGCCCGCCGGCTCGCGAGCGATCTGGGGCGCCCGCTGCCGCAATTCCCTGCGGCCGCGCCCATGCCGCCGGACGCCGAGCACTCGACCCTCGCGCCGCTGTGGGAGGTGCGCACGCCGGGCAAGGCATTCGTCGACCTGCAGAACGATGTCACCGCGGATGACGTGCGGCTCGCCTGCCGCGAAGGCTACGAGCACGTCGAGCACATGAAGCGCTACACCACCTGCGGTATGGCGACCGATCAGGGCCGCATCGGCGGCCTGGTGGCGAGCGCGGTGCTCGCGGGGGCGCGCGGCGTGCCGCTCGCCGAGGTCGGTCAGGCGAAGCCGCGGCCGTATGCGCAGCCGGTGCCGTTTGCCGCGCTCGCCGGCGGCGAGGTGCGCGAGCACTACAAGCCCAAGCGCCGGCTGCCGCTGCACGACTGGCACGAGCGCGCCGGGGCTACGTTCGTCAACACGGGACTGTGGCTGCGGCCGCTGGTCTACTCGCGAGCGAGCGGCTGGCAGCCGGTGCTGGACGAAGCGCGTGCGGTGCGCCGCACGGTGGGCATCACCGACCTATCGACGCTCGGCAAGCTCGACGTGCAGGGCGCGGATGCGGCGCGCTTCCTCGACTTCATCTACGCCAACACCTTCTCGACTCTGCCGGTGGGCCGGGCACGTTACGGCATCATGTTGCGCGAGGACGGCATGCTGCTTGACGACGGCACCACCTCGCGCTTCGCCCCGGGGCATTTCGTCGTCACGACCACGACCGCCAACAGTGCCGCGGTCCTCGAGCACCTCGAGTTTCATCACCAGGCCGTGTGTCCCGATCTCGACGTCGTGCTCACGGACGTCTGCGACCAGTGGGCGCAGTTTGCGGTGGCCGGACCGCGCGCACGCGAGGTGGTGGCGGCCGTGGTGCCCGGGCTCGATCTCTCCAATGCGGCGTTTCCTTTCATGGCGGTCGCAGCCGCGAGCATTGCCGGCGTGCCGGGGCGACTGTTCCGCATCTCTTTCTCGGGCGAGCTGGCGTACGAACTCGCGGTGCCGGCGAGCACCGCGCTCGCGGTGTGGGAGGCGGTGCTCGCATCCGGCGCGCGTTTCGGCATCCGCCCCTATGGGCTGGATGCGCTTAATACGCTGCGCATCGAGAAGGGGCATGTCACAACCGCGGAGCTCAATGGCAACACCAGCGCCGCCGACCTCGGCTTCGAGCGCCTGCTGAAGAAGAGCGGTGACTTCATCGGCCGCGCCCTCAGCGCACGTCCCGCGCTCACGGACGATGCACGACTGCAGCTCGTCGGCGTGCGTCCGCTCGCGCGCTCGCAGCGGCTGCGCAATGGCATGCAGCTCATCGCCCCGGAAAACCCGGCCGAGAGTCTCGGCTACCTGACTTCCTCCACCCCGTCCGTCGAGCTCGGCGGCTGGGTCGGGCTGGCGCTGCTCGCCGGCGGCCGCAAGCGCATCGGCACGCGGCTGCTCGGCAGCTCGCCCATTCATGGCGAACGGACCGAGCTCGAGATCCTCAGCCCCCACCTGCTCGATCCGGAGAACCTGCGTGTCCGCTCCTGAAGTGGCCGCTGGTGCCACCGGCGTCGGGCTCGGCCGCTTGAGCGCGGAGGTCATCGAGATCGCCGCCTTTCGCGAGCGCACGCCGGAGCTCGAAGAGCTGGCCGCGGCGCGCGGCGTGAGGCTCGCCGGCCTCGGGAGGATCAACGCCGGGAGTGCCCGACTCACGCTCGCCGTGCGCCCGGGGCGCTGGCTGCTGCTCGGGCCGCCTGCGGCGCCCGGGGCGAGCCTGCGCGCCTGGCAGCAGGCGCTCGCCGGGCGGGGTGCGGCGGTCGATCTGTCCGCCGGCCTCGCAGCCCTGCTCCTCGGCGGCCGCGACGTGCGCGAGATGCTCGCGCGGGGCTGCCGGCTGGACCTGCACCCCGCGGCGTTTCCCGCAGGGTCGGCCGCTGCGACAATCATGGCGCAGGTGCCGGTAGTGCTCGCGGTGCTGACCTCGCGGATACTGCTGTTGACGCCCGCGACCACGGCCCGGCACCTCACCGAGTGGCTGGTCAGCACGGCGCGGCCCTTCGGGCTGGCCAGCAGGGCAGAGACGGCGGTCCACGAACTATTCGGAGTTGAGTCGACATGAAGGATTCGGCGCGGGCGGTCGTGATCGGCGGCGGTGTGGTCGGCGCAAGCGTGCTGTATCACCTGGCGAAGATCGGCTGGCGTGATGTGCTGCTGCTCGAGAAGAGCGAGCTCACCTCGGGATCGACCTGGCATGCCGCGGGCGGTATGCACACCTTCAACGGCGAGGCCAACATCTCGCGGCTGCAGAAGTACACCATCGACCTGTATCGTGAGATCGAGCGCCTCTCGGGGCAGTCGTGCGGACTGCATCCGAACGGCGGCCTGATGCTGGCGGCGAGTGAGGGCGAGCTCGACAGCCTGCGACTGATCTGCTCGCGGGCGCGCTACCTCGGCATGGAAACCGAGATGATCACGCTCGATGAGGCGTGCGAGTACAACCCGCTCATCGACCCGAGCCACTTCATCGGCGCGCTGTGGCGAGCCGACGGCGGCCACTGCGACCCCTCCGGCACCACCAACGCCTACGCCAAGGCCGCCCGCGAGCTCGGCGCCACGGTCGAGCGCTTCACGCGCGTGCTCGCGCTGAATGCGCGGCGCGGTGGCTCCTGGGACGTCGTCACCGACAAGGGCACGGTGCACGCCGAGCACGTCGTCAACTGCGCAGGCCTGTGGGCACGCGAGGTTGGCCGCATGGTCGGCATCGAGCTGCCGGTGCTCGCCATGGAGCACCACTACCTCATCACCGAGGATCTGCCCGAGCTTAAAGGTCGCGCCACGGAGATCGTCAACACCACCGACTACGCCGGCGAGCTCTACGTGCGCCAGGAGCGCGGCGGCGCCCTCATCGGCACCTACGAACCCCATGGCGTCGTCTGGTCACCGCTCACGACCCCGGACGATTTCGCCATGCAGCTGCTGCCCGAGGACTTCGAGCGCCTGGCGCCGTACTTCGAGGTGGGCTTCAAGCACTTTCCGGCGCTCGGGCGCGTCGGTATCCGCAAGGCCGTCAACGGTCCCTTCACCTTCGCCCCCGACGGCAATCCGCTCGTCGGCCCGGTGCGCGGACTGCGCAACTACTGGGTCGCGTGCGCCGTCATGGCGGGTTTCAGTCAGGGCGGCGGCATCGGTCTCGTGCTGTCGCGCTGGATGGCGGACAACGACCCCGGGCAGGACATCATCTCGATGGACGTGGCGCGCTTCGGCGCCTTCGCGACGCCGAAGTACACCTCGATCAAGGTGCCG
Source organism: Steroidobacteraceae bacterium (assembly GCA_035568235.1). Classification (GTDB taxonomy): domain Bacteria; phylum Pseudomonadota; class Gammaproteobacteria; order Steroidobacterales; family Steroidobacteraceae; genus 13-2-20CM-66-19. The sequence continues at coordinate 319,827 of DATMOK010000023.1, forward strand.
GAGAACTACTCGCGCCGCTTTCGCCTCGCCTATCCCAATGAGGAGTTGCCGGCCGCGCGCCCCGTGCGTCGCTCGCCGATCTATGAGCGGCTCAAGGCAGCCGGCGCCTGCATGGGCGCCAACTATGGACTGGAGAACGCGCTGTGGTTCGCGCCTGCCGGGATGCAACCCGTCGAGACGCCGACCTACCGCCGTTCGGAGGCCTTCCCCGTAGTGCGCGCGGAGTGCCAGGCCGTGCGAGGCGCGGTCGGACTCTACGAGACGACGAACTACGGCAAGTACGAGGTCACCGGCGGCGGCGCGCGCGCCTGGCTCGACCGGGTGTTCGCGAGCCGCCTGCCCACGCCCGGCCGACTCGCCCTCGCCCCCATGCTGAATCCCGCCGGCCGCATCGTCGGCGATCTCACCATGGCCTGCCTGGCGGACGATCGCTTCCTGATCGTCGGCTCGGGATTTGCCGAGGAGTTCCACCTGCGCTGGTTCTCGCAGGCCCAGCCGCCCCCGGATGTGTGTGTGCGCTCCCTGCTCGCGACGCTCAACGGCGTGTCGATCGCCGGGCCGCGCTCCCGCGAGCTGCTGCAGCGCCTGGTGCGCATCGATCTGTCGCCGTCCGCCTTCAGGCTGTTCCAAGTGCGCGAGACGGCGGTGGGATTCGCGCCCTCGATCCTCACCCGTGCCGGCTTCACCGGCGAGCTCGGTTATGAGATCTGGACCACGCCCGATTACTTCGCCACGCTCTACGACGAGCTGCTGGATGCCGGCGGCGACCTCGGGCTCACCCATTTCGGCGGCCGGGCGTTGTCCTCGCTCCGTCTCGAGAAGGCCTACGGCTCTTTTCAGAAAGACTTCCGGCCGGACTACACGCCGGGCGAGACGGGCCTGGCGCGCTTCGTCGATTTCGACAAGCAGGAGTTCACCGGCCGTGCCGCGGCACTCGCCGAGCGCGCCGCGGGCCCGCAGCGGCGCTTCGTGGTGATGGAGGTCGCGGCGCTCGATGCGGACGTGATCGGCTACGAGTCGATCATGAAGGACGGCGAGGCGGTGGGCTACGTGACCTCGGGCGCGTTCGGTCACTGTATCGGCAGGAGTCTCGCCGCCGGCTACATCCCCGCGGCGCTGGCGCGCGATGGCGAGCGCTTCGAGATCGATATCCTCGGCGAGCTGCGCGCCGCCACCGTGCGGCTCGAGCCGCTGTACGATCCGCAGGGGCTGCGCCTGCGCAGCTGAGATCACCGGAGGAGAAACGCCTATGAGGATCAGGTTGGTACCGGTCGTGGCGTCGTGTCTGATGGCAGGAACAGTCCTCGGGGCCGCCGCGGACCAGAACACGGCAGCCGCCGGCGGCTTCGTGCGACTCACTGCCGAGCAGGTGCACTGGCAGGACCTGCCCGACGGCCACGGAGCGCAGATGGCGACCATCGCCGGCGACCCCGCCGGACCCGGTCTCTATGTGCAGCGGGTGCGGTTTCCGCCGCACGTGATGGATCGGCCGCACTGGCATCCGCACGATCGCTACGTCACCGTGCTCAGGGGCACCTGGTACACAGGTACCGGAGCCACGTTCGATCCGGCGCGCACCGTGCCGCTCAAGCCGGGGAGCTTCATGTTCCATCCCGCGCGGGCGCTGCACTGGGACGGCTCCAACTCGGATGAGGAAGTCATCGTCCAGGTGGTGGGTCTCGGTCCCGCCGACACGACCCCGGCCGACCCGAGCAAGCCCTTCTGGGTTGAGCTCGCGAGGTAAGCCTGCTGGGCGCGATTGCTGCGCTGCGAGTTAACAATATCACTGCACGATCGGCGGCAGTCGCGGCGCCCGCACGCCCTCGCCGAGGGCCCATTGCCACTTATGTCGCAGAACTCGCTGCCCGCCACATGACAGACTGGCCGCGTACGGCGGTGCCGGCCCGCGCCGCGCGCCGCCTCACGGAGATCTGCCGCATTGTTGCACGCCATCGGAAGGCTGAAGCTTCTGCCGCGACCGCTGTCGCCGCCGCTGGCGGCGCTCGTGATGTTCGTGGCGTACGTCGTGCCCGCAGGCGCGATGCTGCTGTACGCCGAGCACTTTGCCGACGCCCGCGTCACCGCCATTCTTTTCCCGCTGCCGTGGCTCGCCGATGGCATCGCCGTCAGCCTCATGCTGCTGTGGGGCATGCGCACCTGGCCCGGCGTCCTGCTGGCCTCCATCTTTGTCTGGGGCGTGATGCGCGGCGACCCGGCGATCATCGTCGGCGTCGATGCGGTCGGCGAGACACTGAGCGTCGTCATCGCCGTGAAGATCATGCGGGTGTTGCGCTTTCGGCGGCAGCTCGACCGCCTCTCCGACCCGCTGATCCTCATTGCCGCAGCGCTCGCAGGCCGGGCCGTCGCAGCGCTGGCGGACATCGCCGGGGTGTTGGCTGGCGCATGGCTCACTCCGCATAGCCTGCCGCCGGAGTATCTTCAGGCGGTGACGGTGCCGGGCACCCTGCGGCCCACGGTCTCAGCGGAGCTGATCTTCGCGCTGGTGCGCTGGCAGTTGAATGCGCTCGCGGGGATCGCGCTCGCGGTGCCCGTGCTGCTGTCGAACCCGAGGCGCCTGCGACACGCACTGCGCACCCGGGGGCTGCGGCTCACGAGCCTCGCGGCTCTGGCGCTCGGCTGGTGCGCCACGACGCTCGAGGTGTCCGCCCCCTGGACTGCCTGGCCACTGCTGGTGACCGCGCTGATGCTGGCTGCATGGGCCGCCATGGACTTCGGCGCACTCGCTGCAGCCAGCTGCACGCTGCTGTTCGCGTGCGCCGCGGCAATAGCCTTTTGTCAGGGCGCAGGACCTCTGGCAACGGGCGACCTGATCGGCGGTTTGACGGCGACCTGGGGCTTCATCGGATTGCTGTGCTGTGTGAGCCCGGTGCTGAGCGTCATACTGAGTGCCAGGCACTACCACGACCGCCGCCTGGCAGTGCTTGCCGAGCGCTACCGCTCGCTCTTCACCGCCAATCCGACGCCCGCGTGGGTGGCGGACGCGCGCTCCGGCACGATTCTGATGGCCAATGCCGAGGCCGCGCGCCGCTACGGATACAGCGAAGCGCAGTTCCTGCAGATGCAGCTCGCGGAGCTGACCGTCGATCAGCCGGCGGACGCCGGCCCCCCCGGGCTCGACGGCACACTGGTCGCAGCGCCCCTCACCAAGCACCTGACGCACGACGGCCACCTGATCGACGTCGAGCTCGTATCGACGCCGCTCGAGCTCGATGGCCGCGCGGTCAACCTCGTGTACGCGGTCGACATGACCGATCATCAGGCCCTGCGGCGGCGCCTGCTCGCCACGGTCGACCGCGAGTCGTGCCGCCTGTCGCAGGAGCTGCACGATGGGCTCGGGCAGATTCTCGCCTGGCTCGTGGTCGGCTCCGAGGCCCTGCTGCAGCGAACCGAGCAGGCCTCAGCACTGGACGCGGCCGATGCGCTGCAGCTGCGCGAGCTGAGCGATCACGCGCAGCAGGCCGAATCCTCCCTGTATCGATTGACGACCGGCGTTGCGCCGCTCGATGACCTGCATGGCGACCTGATCGAGGCGCTGCGCCGGCTCCCCGGCACACTGCCGGCGACCGAGCGGGCACGTATCGAGGTTCTCGTCGAGAGCAGCGCAGCGATGCACCTCTCCCTCGAGCGCCGCGAGCATATCTATCGCTTGATGCAGGAGTCGCTCTCGAGAGCCGTGCGACAGGCGCACGCCGAGCACATCGTGCTGCGCGTGCGGGTCGATGCGGAGCGCATCCGGCTGTCCGTCGAGCACGATGGCCCCGAGCTCGCCGAGCCCGGACGCGTGAACCCAGGACTTGGGCTGCAGTCGATGCGGCAGCGCGCCGCCGCCCTCGGCGCCGAATTGTCCGTCGAGAGTCTCGCGGGCGGTGGCACGGCTGTAATCTGCTCTTGCCCGCAGCCCGAGCCGCTGCCGGGATCCCCCACGGCCAGAGCCGCCCCGGCGCCGCGCCGGCGGTCCGCGGAGCCGCCGGACAGCGAGCGTGTCCCGCCGCTGCGCCACCTCACGACCTCCATGCTGATCGTGCTCGCGTGCTGCGCGGGCGGTGCCATCTCGCACGCGCTCGCGAGCGCCTACAACTCACAATTCAACTATGCGGACGTCCGCCTTGCAGTCCCCTCGCTGCTGGTCGGCGCCTGCGTGTCCGCGCTGTTGCTGGCGGGTCGCCGCCACTGGCCGGCGGTACTGCTCGGCACGGTGCTGGTCCGCTTGGGCCTCATCGGCGAGCCGCTCGTCTCGGCGCTGGTGTTGTCCTCGCTCAGTACGGCGGCTAGTTACTACGTCGTGGTGCTGCTCGAGCGCTGGGGCTTCACGCCGAGCCTCGAGCGCTGGCAGGATCCCCTGGTGCTATGCGCCGCGGCACTCCTGCCTTGGACGGTCGAGGCGCTGGCGGGCATCGTGGTCGGCGCGCTGCTCGCCTCGGCGGGCAACGAGCACGTCGCACCGGGTGTCGGCGCGCTGTTCGCCTGCCCCGAGGCTCCCGGGATCTGTATCACGCCGGCGCTGCTCGGGGCCACTATTCGCTGGTGGTTCGATGCGCTCGCCGGCATCGTGCTGGTCGTGCCGACCGTCACGCTGGCTGCGAGCCTGAAGCGCGTCCGCGGCGAGAGCTTTTCCGAATTCAGCGCCTGGTGCCTGTGTCTGACAGGCGGCGCGCTGCTGTTGCTCATGCTGCCGACCGCCAGAGCGCTGATGCCGCTCCTCACGGTGAGCATCCTGCTGGTGGTGTGGGCCGCCGCCCGCTTCGGCGTGGCGATCGCCTCGCTCGCCACGCTGCTGCTGGCGATGACGGGCGCGGGCAGCTTCTCGACCCACACCGGCATCCTCGCGACCCAGGACGCCGCGGCGGGGCTGGTTTACGTCTGGGGCTTCACCGGCGTGCTCGCGGTCATCAGCCTGTTCCTCGCGGCCCTGCTGGCGGAGCACGATGGCCACCGGCGCAAGATCGCCGCGGTCGGCAAGCGCTATCGCTCGCTTTTTCAGAGTGACCCGCGACCGCTGTGGCTGCACGATGCGCGCAGCGGCGAGATTCTCGAAGCCAATGAGCCCGCCGCGCGCGCCTACGGCTACCCCATGGACGAGTTCACCACTCTCAAGGTGAGCGACTTGCTGCCCCCCGGCGTGAGCTCTGCAGCGCTCGACCCGCCCGAGGACTGCGCCGTCGGCCCGCTGGCGATGAAGCATCGCCGCAAGGGCGATGCGGCGCTCGACGTCGAGATGTGGTCCTACGGCACCTTCGTCGATGGGCGACGCGTCAGCGTCTGTTTCGCGCACGATGTGACCGAGCGCAACGGTCTGCGCCGTCTGTTGTTCGATCGGGCCGAGCTCGAGAGCCGCGAGCTGGCCGCCGAGCTGCGGCGCACGCTCGCCGCGCCGCTGGCGGAGCTGCGCATCGTGGCGCACAAGGTGCTCCTCGAGCTGGCGCGCCGGGCCGCGCCGGCCCGCATACGCGGGCTGCTCGAATCGCTCGCACGCCAGGCGCGACGCGCGGCGCAGAGCTGTCGCGAGGTTACCTTCCGGCTGTCGCCGCTGCAGGCCAACCGCGGTGATCTGGTGGCCGCGCTCGAGACACTGCGGCATCAGCACCCCGACGGCCCGCCGCTCGAGATCAGCGTCGGCGGCACCACGCCGCTGCGCCTGGATCAGCAGCAGTCCGAGCACGTCTACGGACTGTTGAGTGAGATCGTGACGCGCTGCCGCCCTGCCCGGCCGGGTGAGGTTGTACGGGTTGTCATCGCCAGCTTCCGGCACGTCGTGCGCGTCTCGGTGGAGGCGCAGCTGCCGGCGACGCGCAGCGGCCCGCCCGCGAGCCTGGCCCGGCATCCGTCAGTGCTGCTGCGGGCCCGCGCGATGGGCGCGCGCCTGTGGGAATTTTCCCTCGGCGGTGCACGCACGCGCGTGGTCTGCGACCTGCCTCTCTGACACCCCGCTTGACTGTCCCGCGGTCGCACGGGCGCGCGGCGGTACAGAATTTCCCTGCGTGCAATACATGACGTTCCCGCTTCAGGGAAGCGTCACGCCCGCCGATGATCGCAGCGCAGCAGCACGCTCGTCAGCACGCCATAGCCACATGCATTTCAACACGCAGTGGCGTGCGCGTCATCACGAGGACGTGTCTGCGTATGACTGCTTGCCGCGGCACGTTTGTTTGCGCGCTCTCACACTTCGCGCTCACCACATTTTGAACGACGTCACTGCACGTGGACCTCCAAGCTTAGTCTAATGCTTGACAGTCTTGCGGTGCTCGAGCAGGCAACTGATCGAGGCGGCAAGTGGCAAAGGACTGCTAAACGAGGAACTGATGAAGAAGGTAATCGCCGCCGGCGCGATGGCGGCAGCACTGCTGCACGCGCCGGCTCACGCACAGGATGTGGGTAATCTCCTCTCCAACGTCGATTTCAGCCTCACCGGCTACGGCACTGCCGGCACGGTGGTGACATCGACCGACTCCGCGGTGTACATCCGCGGCAACGAGTCGAGCGGAGCGACGCAGTCGTTCGCCGAGAACGTCGATTCGAATCTCGGCATACAGGCCACGGCGCGCTTCAATTCCTGGCTCGCTGCGACCGTGCAAGCGGAGTACACCAGCGACGCGCTCACGGGCGTCATCCCCTGGGCGTACGTGAAGCTCGACCCGCTCGATAACCTGTCCTTCAAGCTCGGGCGCGTCGAGATGCCGATTTTCGCGATCTCAGACTCCCTCGACGTGGGGTACGCCAACGTCTGGCTGCGCCCGCCGCAGGAAGTCTATGCTCTGTCAAACCTGAAGGAGCTCAACGGCGCCGAGTTCAGCTATTCGCTGCCGGTGGCCGGCACTCATCTCACGCTGACCGGCTACGCCGGCGATACCGTCATCTGGACGCAGCGCTACGCTCAGATGACTGGCAACGACGCCCGCGGCGGCGAGCTCAAGTGGGACACCCAGTGGGTCACGCTGCGTGCCGGCTGGGCGCAGACGCACGTCGACGGCAATATTCTCATCGAGAACATTCCGGTGGGGCCGATCCCCAGTCCGCTCGGCGATGTGACGGCGTATGTACCCTATAACTACTACGTCGAGGACATCTATAGCTTCGAGGGTTTCGGTGCGCTGGTGGATCACGACAACATCATCGCGCAGGCGGAATGGGTGAAGCGTTACAGCCGGAACTACCCCGGTACCGTGAATGCCACGGGCTGGTACGTGCTCGGCGGCTATCGCTTCGGCACCGTGGCGCCGTACCTAAGCTACGCCAAGACCAGCAAGGACCATGGCGATGGCTATACGGCCGCGGGCACTCTGTCGGACGACCAGAGCACGACCGCGATCGGTGTGCGCTGGGATGCCTTCAAGTCCGCCGACATCAAGCTGCAGGTCGAGCACGTCAATCCCGACGGTACTGCGGGGGTGAGCTTTGCGTTCACCAACTCGCCGCTCGGGCTGCTGCCGGCCACTCCCAACGGTTCGGTCAACGTATTCAGTCTGACCGTCGACTTCATTTTCTGAGTATGGCAATCATGAAGAAGACACTGTGCATCATCGCCCTCGGCCAGCTGCTGCTCGCCGCTGCGGCTCACGCCGACGAGCTGGTTGTCATCGGCAATGCGGCTTGCACCTCGCTCAGCAAGGATCAGGTCTCCGACCTGTATTTGGGCAAGAGCCAGGGCATGAAGCTGATCGATCAGCCGGCCTCGGCACCCATCAAGGCTGCCTTCTATCAGCAGGTCTCCGGCCATGACCTCTCGCAGGTCAAGGCCACATGGTCGCGGCTGATCTTCACGGGCAAGGCGCAGCCCCCGAAGGAGCTGCCGGATTCCGCGGCGGTCAAAAAGGCCGTGGCGGCAGATCCGAAGGCGATCGGCTACGTCGAGAAGTCGGCCGTCGACGGCTCGGTGAAGGTCATCCTCGATCTCAAGTAGCCGCCAGCGGCTGCCGACAACGCCACGCCCGGGTCGCTCCCGCAGCTGCCCGCTGCGGGAGCAACCGCTCCCCCGTGCATCTCAAGGAAGAGAAGGACAGTACATTCAATGGCGACAGCAACGAGCCGGACCGGCCCACAGTCCATCACCAGGGTCTTCGCGCTGGTCGGCGTGGCGATTGCGGTGTTCCTGGCGTTCAGTGCCTATAGCATCCGCAAGGAGCTGCAGAGCAGCGCGCAGCTGGCAGCGATCAGGGATCTGTATTTCCCCGTCCTGCAACGCCTCGACGCCAACATCGTCCGCGTCGACAAGATGGAGGAGCTGTACATCCAGGTGGTGGTCGCCGGCGATCGCGATCTGATCGGCAAGGCGGCCGACATGGGCACGCAGGCCGACCAGGCGTTCGACGAAGTGCGCAAGCTCTACCCGGGTCGGGACGCTGCGGTTGCCAGGCTGCGCCAGCAGCTGAACAGGTACGAGGAACTGGCCGGCGCCGCCTCGAGCGGATTCCTGGACCAGAGCGGGGACCCAGCCGTTCTTGCCGCCAACATGAATGCCGCGCTCGAGGAGCTGCGCGCCAGCCTGTCCGGATTCCGCAAGGCGAGCTACGACGAGTTCGTCACGACCCTGGCCAGCTCGCAGCGCGATGCCAGCGTGCGCCTGTGGATGGGTCTGGCGCTCGGTGTGATGAACCTCGGGTTCATGGTGGTGCTGGTGTACTTCATCCGTCGTAACGTGGCGATGATGGGCGTCATTGCCGAGCAGAACGCGACTCTCGAGCGGCGTGTCGCCGAGCGCACGGCGCAGCTGAGTCAGAAGACCTCCGACATCAACGCCATGCTGCAGAACATGAAGCTCGGCGTGTCGACGGTCGTCCCCGGCAACCTGATCCATCCGGAGTACTCGAATTATCTGCGTACGATCTTCTGCATCGATGACCTCGCCAACAAGGATCTGGTCGAGAGCCTGTTCAGCCGCTCGAGCCTCGGGGTCGACGCCCGGGAGCAGGTGCAGGCCGCCATGGCGGCGATCCTGGGCGAAGACCCGCTGATGTTCGACTTCAACAACCACCTGCTGGCGCGCGAGATGACCCTCAGCAGCGACGATGGCTCGCAGAAGATCGTGCAGCTGGACTGGAGTCCGATCGTCAGCGAGGAGAGCGGCACCGTCGAGAAGGTGCTGCTGATAACCCAGGACGTCACGCAGCTGCGCGAGCTGGAAGTCGCCTCCGCCCGGCAAAAGGAGGAGCTCGACATTATTGCGAAGATCATTCGCATCGCCGCCGGCAAGTTCAACGACTTCGTCGACTCCGCGGGCGGCTTCATCACCGCCAACCGAACGCTCATCGAGCAGCGCAGCGGTTACGACGCGGAGACGATCGCGGCACTCTTCCGCAACATGCACACCATCAAGGGCAATGCGCGCACCTTCGAGCTTAGCCAGATCACCGATGCGGCCCACCACGCCGAGCAGACCTACGATCGTCTGCGCAAGGACCCGGGCGCGAGCTGGGACGCACCGCTGATGCTTTCCGAGCTCGACGCCGTCGCGGCGGCCGTCGCGCGCTTCGTCGCGGTGAATGAGGAGAAGTTGGGGCGCAGGGGCCGGGCGGCCGAGCTGCTCACTGCGCGCGGGTACTTCGTCGGCAACGACGAGCTCGCGCGATTGCGTGCCATGACGGCCTCGCTCGCCGCTGCACATCCGGGTGCGGACATGGCGCGCCTGCGCCACGCCGTCGATGTGCTCGGCCTGATCTCACTGGAGCGTCTGGTCTCCGGGTCGGTGGATGCACTGACGTCGCTGGCTGCCGAGCTGAAGAAGCCGACACCGGCGGTAGATGTGGCCCATGGTGAGTTCGGCTTCAACAATCAATTTGCCGAGGCGCTGAAGAGCTCCTTCGTGCACATCCTGCGCAACTCCCTCGATCACGGCATCGAGCCGCCGGAGGAGCGGCGTGCGGCCGACAAGCCCGAACGGGGCCGCGTACGCTTTTCATGCTCGCAGCAGGCGGGCACGGTTGAGCTGCGCATCAGCGACGACGGGCGCGGCCTGGCGCTGCACCGTCTCTACGAGAAGGGTATCGCAGCCGGTCTGTTCGACGCCGCGCACCGGCCGACCCGCGAGCAGGTCGCGGATGTCATCTTCCGCTCGGGATTGTCGACCGCCGCCCAGGTCACCCAGGTGTCCGGTCGCGGCGTCGGTTTGGACGCCGTTCGAGCCTTCCTCAGGCAGCAGGGCGCGATCATTCGCATCGAGCTCAAGGACTCTGCCGCCGACTTCGGCTTCGCGCCGTTCGAGTTCGTGATCGAGGCCGCGTCCACCGCCTGTGCCCACAGCAGGGCAGTCGCGGCCTGAGGACACCGGTGCGATGGTCACGGAATCGAGCGGCGGCGGGGACCTGACCCGCCTGGATACGAAAGCCAGGGCCCTCGCCGGCGAGGTGGCCGAGCTGAAGAGCCTGGCCGAGGCCTTCGAGCGCTGGCACCAGGACATGATCGGCCTGACCGGCTGCAATCGCAGTCTGCACGTTACGGGCGAAGACCTGGTCGCGGTGGCCAGGAACCTCATCATGGTGTCGTTGAACGCTGCCATTGAGGCAGCGCACGCGGGCGAGTCGGCGCGCGGCTTCGTTGTGGTCGCATCCGAGGTTCGCAGTCTCGCGGTGCAGGCACAGAAGCTGGCGGCGGAGCTGCGCGACGGGCTCCACAAGAGCAACCTGCTGGCCGCGGCCACGTTTCAGGACATCCAGGCGGGCGGCAAGATGATGATGGCGGCGGTGAGCGGACTGAGTGCCGCCGTCGACGGGCTGACTCGCTAGAGCGTCCCGCATGCTGAGCGAACGCACCGTCAGGAACCTTTGCGATGCCTTCCTCAGGGCCGCGGCTGCGACCCTGGTACGGCAGGCGGGGCATCGCTGCGCCATCCTGCCCTCCGCCGCGCCGTGGAACGAGTCGAAAACCGGGGGCCGTGTCCTGTTGATGACGATCTCCTCGTTCACATTTCGCCTGATCACCGTGTTCCAGCTGTCGGACGAGCAACCGACCCGGGATTACTACACGGCAGGAACTGCCGACAAGGACCTGGATGCAACCTTCTCGGAGTTCGCCAACATGTGCTGCGGCGCCCTGGGACGTGAGCTGTTCGCCCAGTTTCGCCATATCGGTATGTCCATTCCCTATCTGCTCGAGTGGCAGTGCGCAAAGTATCTGCAGGACCTGAGCCCGCGGCTGGTGTCGAGCTACGACATCGCGATCGAGGATACCGCGCGAATCAAGGCGACGCTGTGCGTGTGCTGCGAACGGCAGCTGGAGTTCGCGCCGCCGGTCATCGACAGCGCGCAGTCCAGCGGCGACCTCGAGCTCCTATGAGCACCTCCAGTCGAATGCAAGGCCCATGAACGCCACACCCGTCAGCAAGGTCTTGGTTCTCGATAACAGCGAGCAGCACCTGCCGCAGATCAGGAGCTTCTGCACACAGCACAACCTGGTGCCCCTGAAGGTGCGTCGGGGCGCCGTGATGTCGGTGTTGCGCACCAACATCGACCTCGGGGGCATCCTGTATGCCGAGGACTACGGCTGCACGGCCGAGCAGACTGCGCAGATCGCCGCCGAGATCCACGCCACGCGCCCGGAGCTGCCGATCATCGTCAGGCGTAACCAACAGGCGACGCTCGCCGATCTCCCTGATGCGTTGCGCCACAGCGCCTGTGCCGCCTATGTCGCGAGCGACATGAGTGACCTGCGCAGCGCCATCGACGCCTACATTTTCTGCCTGCTCTACCCGAACGCGCTGTTGCGCGGCATAGCGGAAATCACCGACTCGGTCCTGCGGGCGCAATGCCGGCCGCTCGCCGTGTCCATGGACACCCCCTATATCGTTCGTGACCGGGTAATCTTCGGTGAGCTGTTCTCACTCATACCGCTCGAAAGCGCCTGGTGTCGCGGCTACATGATGCTGCAGACGCAGGAGGCACCATTGCTGAGACTCCTCGCGCGCCAGCATGGCGAAGCCGCCAGGGTCGGCTTCCGCCATGTAAATGATCTGCTCGGTGAGATCACCAATCTGATCTGGGGTGGGTTCAAGAATCGCTACATCGGTGTCGACGGCACGCGCGACGCGAAGCAGGTGCAAGTACCGCTGATCGTCAACCACGAGCACAAGTACATTTCCTTCGGCACCGAGAACCCGCAGCTGTGCTTCCGGTTCAAGCTGGCCGACGCGGTCGATGGGGAAGCGGCCACGATCTACGCGCGGTTCGTCTTCAACCTGAACTGGGCTCCGGAGCAGTTTCGCGAAATCCCGCAGGAAGTGGCGGGTCTAGTCGCTTCCGGTGCACTCGAGCTTTTTTGATATCACTGACAGGAAGCAATGCCATGGCACAAGTTCTCGTGGTGGACGATTCGAGCACCGTACGCGACGAAGTATCCACCTTTCTGCGCAACGCAGGCCTCAACGTGGCGACGGCCGTCGACGGCAGGGATGGCCTCTGCAAACTGCAAGCCGACCCCGCGATCAGGCTGGTGGTGTGCGATGTGAACATGCCCAATATGGACGGGCTCACGATGGTGGAAAAGATCCGCGGCGAGCTGGGCAATAAGACCATCAACCTGATCATGCTGACCACCGAAAGCAGTCCGAACATGAAGGAGCGCGGCAAGGCGGCGGGCGTGAAGGGCTGGATCGTGAAGCCGTTCAACGGGGCCGCGGTGGTCGATGCCTTCAGAAAGCTGGCGAGCTGAGAGTCGGCACGCGCGGCCTGACCGACCTCGCGACAGCCAAGGCCCCGCGACAGCGGAATCGCTGTGCGCGGGGCCGGTCGTCGTCTGCTTTTGTTGCTGCGCGCCGTCCTTACCAGATCCAGTGGTACCACGCCTGGTGGGTGGTGGTCTGCGTCTGCTGCGTCTTGCTCTGGTTGGCCGCGTTGTTCGCGAGCGCACTCGGCGTCAGCTTGCCCGGCTGCGCCGCCGTGGCGGTCGTACGGTTACGCACGTCGTCGCGGACAGCGTTGCTATGTGAATCGCCCGCTTGCGGCCAGTGATCGCGATCGTCTCGCCACTGATCGTTGCGCCACTGATCGTGCCCCTGCTGGTCATGCCAGGAGTCGCCCTCGCGGCGGTTGTCCGCCAGTCGGTCACTACGCAGGTCAGTTCTATCGGCCCGCAGATCCTGCCGGTCCGAGCGGATGTCCTGGCGATCGGCGCCGATATCGCGCCGGTCGGTCTGGATCCCCTGGCGCGCGCTGGCGGCATTGTGCTGTGCGGCAGTGAGGCTGCGGTCATCCGCCCTCATGTTGCTGCTCGCCGCAGTCATGCTCCGCTCCGTGGCATGCATATTGTTCGCGATCGACCCCATGTTCTGCTGGTCAGCGCTCATGCCCTGGCGCAGCGTTGCCTCCTTCTGCTCCGTCGCAGTCAGGTTCTGCCTGGCAGTAGTCATGTTCTGCTGATCGGCGCCGATGGTCTGCCGGTCACTGCGGATGGTCTGGTCGTCAGCGCGGATGGTCCGGTCGGTGCTTTTCAGCGCCTGCCGGTTGCTGGCGATGTTCTGCCGATCGGACTGTATCCCCTGCTGCTCGCTGGCGATATTGGCCCGCTCCTTGGCAACCATGGCGCGGTCGGCCTTGATATCGGCCTTCTCGGCGTTGATGTTGCTCGTCTCGTTCACGCCGTCCCGCTGCTCCGCATAGTCATGGCGCAGGGTGCGGTCATCGGCACGGATATCGCCCTGTTCGGCGCGGATATTCTGTTGGTCCGCGTCGATGGTCTTTCTGTCCGTACGGATGTTCTGCCGGTCAGCGCTGATGTTCTGCCGATCCGTGCCGGCGCTTTGCTGCGCGCTCTGCACGTTCTGCTGCTCAGTGCTGAGGTTCGCCTGATCGGCGTTGATGGTCCGCTGATCGGATGCGATTGCCTGCCGGTCGGCGCCCGCCTGCTGACCATCCGCGCGCAGTGCCTGCTGGTCGCTGCGCTGGGTCTTCTCGTCGGTACGCATCGCCTGACCGTCACGGCCCATGGTCGACCGGTCGCCGGCTATGGTCTTTTGGTCGGCCGCGATTCCCCGGTCGTCGGAGCGGATCGTGGCGTCGTCGGCACGTATGTCGCGCCGATCGGTGCGGATGTTCGCGCGATCCTTGTCGATGTCACGACGATCCGTGCGCAGGTCCGCCCGGTCACTGTGAATATCCGACTCGAGCGCCGCAGCGTTGGGCGCAGGCTGATTGCCGGAGCTCTGGTTAGGTGAGCTCGGGGAGCTGGGTGCGGCGCGCGCTGGGGCGGTCTGTCCGTCGGCGGCGAACGACGCCGGCAGTACCCCGCCCATCAGTGCGCAGGCACCGACGGCTGTAAAAAGGTTTCTAAGCTTCATGTGACACCTCCTATGTGCCGGAGCAGGCTGGCTGGGACAGCCCGCTCCACTCTCTCGAACCTCTGTCTACTGATTGTGGCCCTGAGCCGAGCGATCGTCCTCGCGATGGGCCGCCTGGGAGAGGCGCTCCTGCTCGGCGAATCCCTGCACGAGGGAGAAGAAACGGTCGTAGAAGCCGGGATCGTGCAGCGTCTCGCGGCGCACGACGCCGAGCACCTGCGCGGATCCTGATGGCATGGTGAGGGTCGCCGGCCCGACGCCGACGCTGGTCGTCTGCTTCATCTTCTGCAGCTCGCTCTCCTCGCGCACGGCGGTCGCGAACACGATGCTGGTACCGTCCTTGTTGTCGGCGCAGGTGGCCTGCAGCCGTACGGTCACGTTCAGTTTCGGCTGCGGCTGAAAATCGCGCGTGCCCGTCAGCACGACGGTGTCATTGGGGCGATCCAGCATGTATCCCTGGCTGAGGAGCGCGCGCTTCACGCTCCAGCAGACGATCTCGCCGGACCCGGTGAAGGTCCGGCTGAAGGGCGCGGTGGAACTGAAGCTGTCGCGCGCCACGTCGTGCTTGTGCGAAGCGCAGCCCGCGGCGATCAGTGCCGCCACCACGCCGAGCAACCCGCCTCTCCACAGCCTTGCTGCCGGGGGGGCGCCCATCGAACGGTCTGCTTGTGCATTGCGATAACTCACGATTCGCACCTTGGCATGGGTCGCCGGGGCGCGGGTGCGAGAAATCGTCCTAAAGGCCGGTAGGAGGAAAGCTACATTCGCCGCGCAAATGAATGGCGCCTGAATGCGACGCCGGCGGAGGTAGAGCCATCGCCACAAGGTCGTCCGCGGCCGTGTCACTGGGCGTGCCCTCCGCCCGCCACGAGCGCAGCATGATGAGCTCAGGCGGTGGCTCGGTCTCCTCGGGCACGAGGAACAGCCGCCAGCGCAGCGCCAGCTGCCCGGCGGAGCTGCGGCTCGTCCACACGGTGAGCGCAATGCACAGCACGAGCCCGGCGAGCACCGGCGACAGCCACCAGAAGAACTGCGGCGCGAGCCGCGCCAGCGCCGCGCCCCACACGATGCCGAGCAACAGGTGCCACTTCTGACGCGCGAATGCTTCGCGGAACGTGACGCCCCGGTCGCTGCGATCCTGCGCATTCCATGCGACCGACCTGCCGAGCAGGGTCTGCGCGATGAAGGTCGTGTGAAACACCATCATGGTGGGGGCAAGCAGCATGCTGAAGAGCTGCTCGAGCAGCAGGCTCACGCCCAGGCGCGCCGCCCCGCCGAACTGGCGGCGGGTGCGCCGATCGCGAATCGCCAGCACCGCCCCGAGAACCCGCGGCAGCAGCAGCACGGCGAGCGTAAGCCCGAACAGCAGGATGACCTCGCGCAGCCGGATCTGCGGCCACTGCGGAAACAGGCTGTAAAGGCCGCGCAGAAAATAGCGCGGCGTCTTGCCTGCCTCGCGCACCGACACCAGCGAGCTCAGCAGCAGCAGCGCGAGCCACATCGGCGAGCTCACGTAGGCCATGATGCCGGTGAGGAAATGCAGCCGGCTCATCGGGTGCAACCCTGGGCAGCCGAGCAGCCGCCCGTGCTGCAGATTGCCCTGAGTCCAGCGACGGTCGCGTGCCGCGAAGTCGAGCACGTTGGCGGGCACTTCCTCCCAGCTGCCCTCGAGGTCCGGGAGCTGGCGCACCTCGTAGCCCGCGCGGCGCATGAACGCCGCCTCGACGAAGTCATGACTGAGAATCTCGCCGCCGAGCGGCGCCCGCCCCGACAGCAGCGGCAGCTCGCAGTGCTCATCGAAGGGCCGCAGGCGCACGATGGCGTTGTGGCCCCAGTAGTTGCTCTCACCCAGGTGCCAGAAGGCAAGCCCGCTGGTCAGCATCGGGCTCTGCAGCCGCGCGCCGAACTGCAGCAGGCGGCCGAACAGCGTCAGGCGCCCCATCGGCAGAGGCAGCGCCTGCAGAATGCCGATCTGCGGGTGCGCCTCCATGAGCCGCGCGAGCGTGACGAGCGCGCTGCCCGACATGACGCTGTCGGCGTCGAGGACGATCATGCACTCGTAGTTGCGGCCCCAGCGGTGCACGAAATCGGCAATGTTGCCCGCCTTGCGCCGCGCGCGCTCGCGGCGCCGGCGGTAGAAGATGCGTCCCGCCGCGCGGTGCGCTCTCACCAGCTGTCCCCACATCGCCTCCTCGTCGGCGGCAATCCGCGGGTCGCTGGTGTCGGAGAGGATGAACAGATCGAACGCCGCGCTGCAGTCCGTCTGCTGCTGCACGGAGCGCCACACTGCCTCGAGCCCGGCCGCGACGCGCGGCACGCTCTCGTTGTGAATCGGCATCGTGATCGCAATCCGCCTCTTAAGAGGCCGGCCGGCCACCGCGCGCGGATCGAGCCCCGCCGGATCGCTGCCCGCGAGGCGGATGACGAAACCGGCGATCGCAGTCCACAGCGACATCGAGATCCAGGTGAACAGTACGAAGAACAGCGCCAGTCCCAGGATCTCCACGCCGTTCGTACCGTTCGCCTCGAGCACATCGAGCAACAGCGCGCTCGCGCAGCCGGCGGTGAGGAGCGTCAGGCACAGCAGCGCGCCGCGCCGTACCACGGCCTGCCGGCGCCACGTCCGCTCAGTGTCTCTCAGGGCGACCATTGGTACACCCAGGTCTCGGTGAGCACCTCGCCATAGAGACTGAGGTAGCACTGCAGGTCGACGGGCTTCTTGGCCTTCGGGGCAACCACCAGCGCGACCGCCCACGCACCGCTGTCGGGCATGCGCTGCACGGTCGGCGGCGCGAGCGTGGCATTGTCCGCCCGCACCTCCGCCTTGACCGGCTGCGCGGCGGCGAGCCCGTCGAGATCGCCACCGGCGAACTCCACCACGATACGGCGCGCGCCCGGCGGGAAGTGCCCGCGGTTGTCACCCATCGAGGGGTTGCCGCTGCGCGTCGAGATGACCCGCCCCCCCGGTGGCCAGTCCGGCTGCTGCAGGAACGCCGACAGCAGATAGGCGAAGCTCAGGGGCTTGCCCGCCTCCGGCTGCTGCGCCGGAACCCAGTAGGCGACGATGTTGTCGTGGATCTCCTCGTCGCTCGGGATCTCGACCAGCTCGACACCGCCCTTGCCCCATCCGCCGAGCGGCTGCACCCAGTAGCTCGGCCGCAGCTGCGGCTGCGCCTCGGCGTCCTGGTAGCGCGCGGAGTTGCGCTCGCGCTGGATCAGACCGAAGCCGCGCGGACTCTCATCGACGAAGCGGTTGACGCGCAGCTCGCGCGGATTGGCGAGCGGCCGCCAGATCCACTGTCCCTGGCCGGTCTCGGTCATGAAGCCGTCACTGTCGTGAACCTCAGGACGGAAATCATCGAAGCGCCGGCCGGAGCCGTCGTCGGTATAGAGAAACATGGACGTGAGCGGCGCTATGCCGAGCTTCTCGATCGCGCGGCGCGGGAACAACTCGCTGCGCACCTCGACCTGGGAGATGCCCCCCGGACGGACCTGGAATTGGTACGCGCCGGAGACGCTCTTGCTGTCGAGCAGCGCATAGATGGTGAGCGAGCGGTCGTTCGGCTGCGGACGCACCAGCCAGAAATCCGTGAAGGTGGGGAACTCCTCACCACTGGCTAAGCCTGTATCGATCGCCAGCCCGCGTGCCGAGGCACCGTAGCGCTGGTTGCGCCCGAGAACCCGGAAGTACGAGGCACCGAGAAAGGCGATCAGCTCGTCCTTGTAGGCGGGTGTCTGCAGCGGAAAGTGCACACGGAAGCCCGCAAAGCCGAGGCCGGGGTCAGCTGGCGGCGGCGCCTTGAAAGATGGACCAAAGCTGAAAAGCTCCGGGCTGTAGGCCACGGGGGTCGCCCCGGCCGAGGTCACCTCGAAGATATTGACTCGCTGTCGGTCGCGATAGCCGCGGTGGAAGAACTGCACCTCGAACAGCGCCCGCCCACGCCACAAGGCGCTCTCGGGGCGGAAACGGATGTCGCGATACTGGTCGTAGCTGAGATTGGTGAGCGCCGCTGGCAACCTCTCAGGCGGCGGCCGGAAGTCGCGCGCCGCGCGCTGCTGCGCCAGGCGGCGCACATCCGCGAACCCGAACCCGTGCGGCGCGCTGGCCTGCGGGCGCGCAGCCGTGCGGGTCGTGCCGCCAGCCGGCGCACGTGCGCTGCGCCCGCTCTGGCCCTGCTCCGGGGCCAGTTGGATCGAGAGCAACAGGCACGCGACTGTGATCACTGCTGCTACCGCCAGTTGTCGCACACACAAGGACCCGCACGCGTACGGCTTACTCCGGCAATCCGCACGCAGAGATTCCCAGACTGCATGGAGGGCACTGTGCCAGCGGTCCGAGCGGCCCCTCTGGCGGGACGCCCCGTATTCGACTGTCAGACTCAGCTGTCAGCGCTCTCCGACACTCTGCGGCACGAGCGCCGCGCTTGCAAGCCAGCCCCCCGAGAAGCCGGCGCGCTCGAGACCCTCGCGCAGGTAGCGGCTGCCGCGCATGAAGCGCCAAACGAGGTCGCTGCGGTAGTTCTCGATCATGGCGAGGATCGGTCCCTCATCGATGCCGACATAGTCGGGATCCACCCACCCGGGCGAGCCGGCCGTACCATGCGCCGTCGGTGTGCTCTGGAAGCTGGCATTGAAAGAGTCGAAGAACCCGTAGGTCGAGTAGATGGAGGCGCCGAAGCGCTGATACATCTCGTGCGCCGCCGGCAGCACGATCTCGGGTGCAAATGGCAGGGAGCTCAGGGCGGCGGTGGGCGCTATGGTGCCATCATCGACGATGCTGCGTAACCCGACGCCGCGCGCGGCGTACGGCAGAAACGGGCACTGCTGACCCTGGTAGAACTCCTTCGCCGGCCCGGGACCGTCCGAGGCGCTCATTCCCCACACGTTCTTGCCGTACCCCTGCCAGTGCATCGGATTGGCGATCGCGTAGCGGCGCTGCGTATAGGTCGCGCGGCGGCTGTTCTCGAAATAATCGAGGTCGTGCGCGCGCATGTACTGGTCGCGGATGCCGCGGAAGTCTACCCACACGTGCGTGTACTGGTGCCCGAAGAGCGGCGCAAAACCGAGGTACGTCTCATCATAAAGAGTGCCCCAGTAATGGTCGTAGGTGCTGGTCCAGCGCACCCAGGCCTGCGGGTCCACGGGGTGGGTCGGTGAGCCGAGTGCCAGCAGGTAGACGAGCATCGCTTCGTTGTAGCCGCTCCAGTCCTGGGTGGAGAAGCCGGTCTCGGGCGTCCAGGCAAGCGCCACGGCCGGCGCTCGGGGCTGCGCCCAGGTCCAGTCCGTGCGCCGATAGATCTGCTCCGTCAGCCTCCTGATCTCCACATCGCGCGGCTCCTCAGAGTCGAAGTACACCTCGCAGAACAGCATCCCGGCGAGCAGCAGCGCGCTGTCGACGGTGGAGATCTCGCTGTGCTCGGCGCGCTGGCCGGTGCGCATGTCGAGGAAGTGGTAGAAGAAGCCATGCTCGTTCTGCGCTCTGGCGAAGAAGCGTAGCGTCGTGAGCACGCGCCGCTGCGCGGCCGCGCGGCTGATCTGGCCACGCTCGACGCCGATCGGATAGGCCGTCAGCCCGAAGCCGACCGCGGCGATGCTGGCGACCGAGGGGCCGGGATAGCGGTCCGGAATGAGGCCGTTGCGCGGATTCGCCGTATCCCAGAAGAAGCGGAACGTGCGGCCCTCGAGATCATCGAGCAGCGGATCGCTGGCCGAGGCCGTCGAAGGGGCGGCCCCCGCGAGCTGCGTGGCGCCGAGAAGGAGAACACAGCCGAGGACACCCCAAGAAAAACGTCGCATTGAACCCCCTGCTTCCCTGCAATCCGGGTCGCGAACCATCGCCGGTCGTCGAATAGAGACAGTATAGAGGCCAATCCGGTAGGACGGGTCCTACAGGTTATCGCGGAGCTGGCGTACTCTGGATCGGAGAGGGACCCGTTAACGTCTGGGCAGGCACCTCAGGCCCATCGGAGCGCTGCATGGCAACTGTACTGATCGCTGACGACCATGCCATGGTCCGTGCCGGACTGCGGCGCTGGCTCGAGCAGGACCGTTCAATTTCGAACATCGGCGAGGCGGCGAGCGCTACCGAGACTCTGCAGCAGCTGCGAGACACTCCCTGGGATCTGGTGGTGCTCGACATCAATCTGCCGGATCGCAGCGGCATCGACATCCTGCGCCACATCCGCACCGGCCACGCCCGTACCCGCGTGCTGGTCATCAGCGCCTTCGCCGAGAAGCAGTACGCGCTGTACGCCCTGCGCGCCGGCGCAGCCGGCTACGTGGCCAAGGACCAGCCGCCGGAGGAGCTGCTGCGGGCGGTGCACGTAGTGCTCGCCGGACGGCGTTACGCGAGCGCGGCGCTTGCGGAGCTGCTGGTGGATGCGCTCGATGAGCCGACCGACCAGCCGCTGCACTCGGCGCTCTCGCAGCGCGAGTTCCAGATCCTGTGCAAGCTGGCCGTGGGGCGCAGCGTGTCGGAGATTGCACGTGAGCTGTGCATCAGCGTGAAGACGGTCAGCACCTATCGGGCCCGCGTGCTGGAGAAGATGAAGTTCACCACCAATGCCGATCTCACCACCTACGCGCTGAAGAACGGATTGATGCAGTAGAGCACGGAGCGCCGCAGGCACCGCGGCTGAAATGTTAACCAGCCCACCCGTTCGCGTAGTGATCGTCGAGGATTCCGCGATCCTCGCCGAGCGAATCGCCGAACTCATCGCCCGTCTGCCGGGCATCACCCTGATCGATACGGTCAGCACCGAGAGCGAGGCGCTGGAGTGCATCGCGGAGCTGGCTCCGGAGGTGCTGATCCTCGATCTGCACCTGCGGCATGGCTCAGGATTTGGGGTACTGCGCTCCCTCGAGCACAGCGGTGTGCCGCGCCCGAAGGTCATTGTGCTCACCGGCTTCGATCTGCCGGAGTATCGCCGCCGCGCCGAGAGCTTCGGCGTCGAGGCTTTTCTCAACAAGTCACGCGACTACCAGCGGCTGTCGGGGCTGCTGACCGGCTTCGCCGGCCAGCCCGCAGCCAGCGGGACCTGATCAGGCGCCGCGCTGCGCGGCAAGCTGCAGCTGCGCCCGCTCTCCCTGCCCCATCACCCGCTCCAGGGGGAGCCGTACCTCGACGCGCGTACCGCCGTTCGCGGGACGCTGGACCTCCCAGTACCCGCCCAGAGCACGCGCACGGTGGCGCATGGCGGCGAGCCCGTGGGCCCGCAAGGCGCGCGGCCGGTCGGGCGGAATGCCCACGCCGTCATCTTGTACACGCACCAGCAGCCACGGCGGCGCGATCTCGAGGGACACCTCGACCGTGCTCGCGCGTGCGTGCTTGAGAACGTTGTTCAGCGCCTCCTGCACGATCCTGAAGACGGCGATGGAGGCCTGCGAGGTGAGGATGATCTCCTGCTGCGGGTAGCGCTCGATGTGCCCGAGCCCGGCGCGCTCGCAGGTCTCGCTGACCTGCCAGTTGAGCGCCGGGATCAGCCCGAGATTGTCGAGCAGGGTGGGCCGCAGGCTCTCGATGACCCGGCGCTTGATATCGACGCCTGACTGCAGCGCGTCCTGGACGCGCCGGAAAAACACCCGCACCTCAGGATCGTTGCACCCGAGGCGCTCCTCGAGCCATGACATGTCCATGCGCGCCGCCACCAGCAGCCCGCCGAGCTCGTCATGCAACTCGCGCGACAACGCCGCCTTCTCCTGCTCGGCCACCGACTGCAGATGAGTCGAGAGCTCGGAGAGCTCCTCGGTGCGCTGCTCGACGAGGCGCTCGAGCTCGCCCTGGCGCACGGTGAGCTGCTCGGTCTCGCGTTCCTTCGAGCGCAGCTGGCGCCGCGTCAGGCCGCTCAGCAGGAACAGCAGGCCGGCGCTCGCCAGCAGCGCACAGCTGGTGGTCGCGAAGCTCGCCCAGCGGTTGAGTTGCCAGCGGCGGCTCGCAGCCACGGCCTCGGCGCTCTCCATCGCCTCGAGCTTGCTGGCCAGCTCGTCGATCTCCGCCATCGTGTACGTGCCCTCATCGGTGCGGATGACCTGCAGCGCGGCCGCCCGGCCGCGCGTCCCGAACAGCTCGATCGTGCGCCGCATCTCATCGAACTTCGCATCGACCAGGCGCTTGAGCTGCTCGAGGTCCGTGTGCATGACCGGAGTCGTTGCGCCGAACACGGTGTCGAGGCGTTGCATCGCCAGCCCGACGTCGGTGGCGGCCTGTTGGAACGGCACGAGGTAATCGGCGTTGCCGACCAGGATGTAGCCGCGCTGGCTGCTCTCCGCCTGGCGCACCAGTTGCGTCACGGCCGCGATCGCCTGTTGTCGCCGGCCCTCGAGCTCGATGCGTGCGCTCGCGTCCTCGAGCCGCCGCTGCCCGACCTGTGCTGCGACGAACAGCCCGACAACCGTGGCGAGCAGCAGCGCGACGAGCAGCATCTGGCGCGCAACTGATGACATGCGCCGAATAATACCCTCGGCGCCGCGGTTGCGGCTGACATCGGCGTAGGACCCGCCTTACGGGCGGCGCAGGCAGCCGCTGACACCGATGCGCGGGGCCTGCCGGTGCTGGCTCGCGCAGCCCGCGCCTAGGGTGATGTTCAGCCCCACGGTGCGATTCTCCAGACGCCCGACGGAGGCGACATGCGTCATCCCTGTCAGCCCCCCCAATGCGGGATGCGCACGGGTGTCTCGGGGCGGCGGCGGGTCCGCGTTGTGCCAGCCATGACACGCACGGACGCGCCGCCACCTCCGGGACTTTTTTTTGGGAGCCCAATTGCTGCAGTACGCTTCATCCCAACCGATCTCCCGCCTCCCGCAACGCTGCGCGGCACCGGCGCCTCCGACGCTGCTGGCGCGCGATCGTTATGCGCTGTTTCTGGATCTCGACGGCACGCTGCTCGAGCACGCGCCCCACCCCAGGGCAGTGGCGGCAGATGCGCCGCTCCTGCGGCTGCTGCAGACGTTGACGCGCCGCTTCGGCGGAGCGAGTGCGCTCGTCAGCGGGCGCAGCATCGAGGCGGTCGATGCGCTCCTCGCCCCGTTGCGGCTCCCGGTCTCGGGCCTGCATGGCTTCGAGCGCCGCAGCGCCAGCGGCGCTCACACGCACCACGCGCTGCCCTCGCTCCCGGCGCTGGCGAATGCGCGGCGGCTGCTCGCGCAGGTCGTAGCGCTCGATCCGCGGATCCGGTTTGAGGACAAGCGCTTCGCGGTGGCGCTGCATTACCGGCAGCGTCCGGAGCTCGAGACCATGATCGTCGATGCGGCGCGCTCGATTGCCGCGCGCGTCGGCGGTGGGCTCGAGCTGTTGCTCGGGCCGATGGTGGTCGAGCTGACCCCGCGGGGGGTAAGCAAGGCGAGCGCCGTCGGGGAATTCATGCGCGAGCCACCCTTCCTTGGACGCTGTCCGGTGTTCGTCGGCGACGACATCAACGACGAGCTGGCCTTTGAATGGGTAAACGCCGTCGGCGGATTGTCCGTGGCCGTGAATCCGACCGCGGCGACCGCGGCCGCGACCCGGCTGCGCTCGGTGCGCGAGGTTCGCTCCTGGCTGCTGGGCGTGGCGGGATGACGGCGCGCTGATGGCGACCGCCGCGCAGCCACGGGCGCAGCAGGGGCCGGCCGGCACCCTGGCGGACGTCGGCGTGGTCGGCAACGGGCAGATCACGGCGCTGGTGCGCGCCGACGGCAGCGTGCCCTGGTGCTGCTGGCCGCGTCCGGACGGCGATCCGGTGTTCTGCGGGCTGCTCGCCGCCGGGGGCGATGACAGCAGCTGGGGAGTTTTCGACATCTCCCTGGTAGGGCAGCGCGAGACGCGCCTGCAGTACTGCCGCAACACCGCGATCCTGGAGTCGGTGGCGATCGACAGCCACGGCAACGCAATCCGGGTTCTCAGCTGGTGTCCGCGCTATCTGCGACAGGGCCGGCTGTATCGCCCCACGATGCTCATCCGGCGCATCGAGCCCATCAACGGGCGGCCCTCGGTGCTGATCCGCCTGCGTCCGGCGGGCAACTACGGTGCGCGCCCCTTTCACCGCCAGCTGGGCAGCCATCACGTGCGCTTCTTCGATGCCGCGCAATCGCTGCGCGTCACCACGGATGCGCCGGTGTCGTATCTCGCCGAGGAGCGCGTGTTCATTCTCGACCGGCCCGTCGACCTGGTGTTGAGCGATGACGAGACGCTCAGCGCCCCGGCGCACGAGGTGGCCGCGGAAGCGCTGCGCTCGACCCGCCGTTACTGGGAGCAGTGGGTGCGCGGGCTGTCGATTCCGTTCGAGTGGCAGGAGGCCACGATCCGTGCCGCGATCACCCTGCAGCTGTGCACCTACGACGACAACGGCTCGGTGCTCGCAGCGCCCACGACCTCGATCCCCGAGGCTGCCGGCAGCGGCCGCAACTGGGACTACCGCTACTGCTGGCTGCGCGACGCCTACTTCACCGTGCAGGCGATGAACCGTCTCGGTGCGACGGATGCCATGGAGGCCTTCCTGCGCTATCTCGACGACGTCGTGGCGCGACAGGGCGCATCGCCGCTGCAGCCGGTGTACGGCATCACCGGCGAGGCCGACCTCAGTGAGCGCACGGTCGAAACGCTCGCAGGCGTCGAGGGCATGGGACCGGTGCGCGTCGGCAACCTCGCCTATCGCCAGCGGCAGAACGATGTCTACGGCTCGGTGATTCTCGCCTCGACCCAGTACTTCTTCGACGAGCGGCTCGAGCACCCGGGCGACGTCGCCCAGTTCGAGCGCCTCGAAGCCCTGGGGGAGCGCGCGCTGCCGCTGTTCGATCAGCCGGACGCGGGGATCTGGGAGTTCCGCGGCACCGAGCGCCGCCATACCTTCTCCGGCGCGATGTGCTGGGCGGCCTGCGACCGCCTGGCGCGCATCGCCCGGCGACTCGCCCTGCCGGAGCGCGCGCGCAGCTGGCGGGAGCGGGCCGATGGGCTGCGTACCCGCGTGATTGCGCACGCCTGGAACGAGTCGCGCGGCATCTTCTCGGCGAGCTTCGATGAGGAAGTGCTTGATGCGAGCCTGCTGCTGCTGCCCGAGCTCGGCATCGTGGAGTGGCGCGACCCGCGCTTCGTCCGGACCCTGGAGGCCATCGAGAGCGAGCTGCGCGCCGGTGACTTCCTGGTGCGCTATCGTCACGAGGACGATTTCGGTGCCACCACCAACGCCTTCACGGTCTGCTCATTCTGGTGGGCCAACGCGCTGGCCGGGACGGGCCGCATCGAGGCGGCACGCGAGCTGTTCGGCAAGCTGCTTGCAGTACGCAACAACGTTGGCCTGCTCTCCGAGCACGTCGACCCGACCAACGGCACCCTGTGGGGAAACTTCCCGCAGACCTACAGCATGGTCGGCATCATCACGACCGCGATCCGGCTGAGCAGGCGCTGGGAGGATGAGGTATGAGCCGCCTGGTCAATGTCTCGAACCGCGTCGCGCTGCCGAGAGGCTCCGACTCGGCCGGCGGGCTGGCAGTCGGCGTACGCGCGGCGATGCGCGACACCGGCGGCTTATGGTTCGGCTGGAGCGGCCGGACTGCCGCGGCCGATGCGCCGCGCTCCTCGCCGCAGATCCAGCGGCGCGCCGGGGTGTGCTTCGCCACCATCGACATTCCTGAAGCGCTCTACGAGCCCTACTACAGTGGCTTCTCCAACGGCACCCTGTGGCCGCTGCTGCACTACTTCCTCAACGACCTGCGCTACCGGGACGAGCAATACGAGGCGTATCTGGCGGTCAATCAGCTGTTCGCCAACGAATTGCTGCCGCTGCTGCGCGTCGACGACCTGGTATGGGTGCACGACTATCACCTGATCCCGCTCGCCACGCTGCTGCGCGCGCACGGCATCGGCGCGCCGCTCGGCTTCTTCCTGCACATACCGTTCCCGTGTTTCGAGGTGTTGCGCGCGCTGCCGGTCCACAGGGAGCTGGTGCAGCATCTGCTGGCTTACGATCTCCTCGGCTTCCAGACCGAGACCGACCGTCAGGCCTTTCTCGGCGCGGCGCGCGCCGTGTGCGGTGACGGCTGCGTCGATGCCTCGACCGGGGTAGTGCACGCCGAGCGGCGCGTGCGCACCGGGGTGTTTCCGATCGGCGTCGACGTCGAGGAGATCGCGCGCGCCGCCGCCCGCGGCGCCTCCTCCGGGGGCGTACGCAGCATGACCGAGGGCCTGCATGGCAGGCAGTTGATCATCGGGGTCGACCGGCTCGACTACAGCAAGGGACTGCTGGAACGCTTCGAGGCTTATGAGCACTTCCTCGAGGACAGCCCGCAGTACCGCTCCAAGGTCACGTACCTGCAGCTGGCCCTCCTCGGGCGCCAGAAGGTCGAGGCCTACCGCCAAATACGCGATCAGCTCGAGCAGAGTGCCGGCCGCATCAATGGGCGGTTCGGCGATATCGACTGGACTCCGATCCGTTACCTGAACCGCAATTTCCCCCATGGCACGCTCATGGCCTTCCTGCGGCTGGCGCGCGCCTGTCTCGTGACTCCGCTGCGCGATGGCATGAACCTCATCGCCAAGGAGTTCATCTGCGCGCAGGATCCGGCCGACCCCGGCGTGCTGGTACTGTCGGACCGGGCCGGAGCGGCGTGCGAGATGAGCGACGCGCTGCTCGTCAATCCGACCGACACCCGCAGTGTCGCCCGCATGCTGCGTCTCGCGCTCGACATGCCCCTGAGCGAGCGCCGCGCACGCCACGAGAAGCTGCTCGCTGCGCTGCGGCGCAACGATATTTTCGCCTGGTCGTCCGGATTCCTGGCAGCGCTCGCCGCCGAGTCGGACGAGGCGCAGGCCGATGAGGGCCCGCCCCGCGATGAGCGGCACAAAGCCCAGGCCCGAGCACGCACCGCGGCGGTGTAAGCCCGGTCTCACACTCAAGCGGGAGCCGGACGGACGGCAATCTGCCCGCTCGCCCGTTAGTCTGGCGCTGCAACCACGGAGGACCTGACTCATGACAATTTCAAGACCCGTTAGCCAGGCTGTGCACTCATTGTTAGGACTGGTGCTGCTTGCCAGCACGCTGCTGGCTTCAGGATGCGTGGTCGAACCGCGCGAGGGCTTCTACGATCGTGACCATCACCGCTGGTACCACGAGCACGGCTGGCACGACTGCGGCGAGCACGACGAGCATTGCCACGACTAAAGGGTAGCCTTTAGTCAGCGCGCTGCGGCACCGCATCCCGCGCACCCGTGCCGCGTTAGACTCCCCAGCACAGGCGGCGATGACTGA
Organism: Steroidobacteraceae bacterium; assembly: GCA_035568235.1. Taxonomy (GTDB): domain Bacteria; phylum Pseudomonadota; class Gammaproteobacteria; order Steroidobacterales; family Steroidobacteraceae; genus 13-2-20CM-66-19. The sequence continues at coordinate 347,325 of DATMOK010000023.1, forward strand.
GGCTGGCCACAAACCGTCATGATTCGGAGCTAGCCTCGCGGCATGGCTGCGCGGCTTGTTCCGATCGTCGCAGCGGCTGCGGGCTTCGTGGTCGCGCTGGCGATTTCCGCCCGGTATGGCGGACTGTGGGACCGAGCGCCGCCGCCACCGATCGCCGCTGCGCAGTCCTCCGGGCCGTCGCTCCGCGCGGCCGCCGCCGTGGTGATCGATGCGCCTCCCCCGCAGCCCATGGCTCCCGCTCCCGCGACGGCGTCCGAGCCGTCGCCCTCCGCCGACACTCCGGCGCCGACTGCCGACTCCACCGCACCAGCTGAACCGGATGCCCGCGAGCGACGCCGCGAGGCATCCCGCGGCGCCCGAACGCGCTGATCCCCCCGTTGCCCGGGCACGGCTGAAGGTCGCGCCGCATTCATCTAATCATCAACTGCCTGAAATGTTGCTTCTCTAGCGTGCGCTCCGCGCACTGGTGCGCGATGGACTTGCACATCGGGGAGGTTGTATGAAGGCTCAACGCTTTGTGTCGCACACCCTGCACGGGTTGCGAATCGCGGCGACATCGCTCGCCATGCTGCAGATGTCGGTTGGTCCGGTGCTGGCGGCAGGCCCGGCACCCGCATTCGGGGGGACGTGGAGCTCCGCGAGCGACCGCAGCGGTCACACCGCAACGCCGATCAGGCACGTCATCGTGATCATCGGTGAGAACCGCAGCTTCGATCACGTGTTCGCCACCTACACACCGCGGCCCGGGCAGACGGTCCACAACCTGCTGAGCGAGGGCATCATCGCCCTGGATGACAACAAGAACGCCGTCCAGGGACCGAACTTCCGCAAGGCGCAGCAGCTCGCCGCTTCGGATACCGGCACGCAGGACAGCTTCCTGCTCAGCCCGCCGAAGCAGGAATTCCCGAGCAACACGCTGCCGGCGCCCGAGGCCGGCGGCCCGCAGTATGCGCAGGGCTATTTCACGACCTACGACTGCCGCAACGCGACCGGCACCACCGCAGCCACCTGCGCGGCGAATGCGCTCGCCGTGGCACAGCAGACCGAGAGCGGCCTGCCGGATGCGATGGATGCCAACGGCCTCACCTACTACCAGTCGCTGGTCGCCGGAGGTACCGGGCAGTACAGCTACACGCCGGACCTGCGCATCGCGAACTTCTGGAGCCTGCCGGCCGGCCCGTTCCAGCTGACCAACGGCACCAACCGGGCGCTGCCCGGCTATAGCCTCTCCTACACCGACTACAGCGCGAGCCCGGTGCACCGTTTCTACCAGATGTGGCAGCAGCTCGATTGCAGCCTTGAGCACGCGCGCTGGGATAACCCCTCCGGCTGCAATGGCAAACTGTTCTCCTGGGTAGAAGCCACCGTCGGCGCCGGGACCAACGGTCTGAGCCCGGCGCAGTACGGGCAGGGTTTCTTCAGCACGTCCTTCAGCGAATTCTTCCTCTACCCGAGCCCGTATTCCGCCACCCATCCGCCCACCGCGGCCGAGTGGACCGCCAACGAGTACGCGCTCTATGACTCGGTCCCGGCAACGACGGGAGAGGGTTCCAGTGCCCTCGGCTTCTACAACATGCAGCAGGGCGATGTGCCCTACTTCAAGCGCCTGGTGGACACCTACGCCATGAGCGACAACTTCCACCAGTCCGTCAACGGTGGCACGGGCGCCAACCACATGATGCTCGGACACGCCGATGCGCTCTGGTTCAGCGACGCCAACGGCCGCCCGGCCACACCACCGCACAACGTCGCGGCGTCCGTCACTCCCAGCCAGTTCGCCGGCGCGGGGATGATCGACCAGATCGAGAACCCCAACCCGCAGAAGGGCACCAACAATTTCTACACGCAGGACGGCTACGGCGAAGACTACAACGCGGGCTACCCGGCAAATGAGTGGGACACCACCCAGTCCAACGGCTTACCTATCATTTACGGCGGCGGTTCCTACAGCAACTGCTCCGATCCCAGTCAGCCGGGTGTCGGGCCGATCGTCAGGTATCTCGCGGCGCTGCACATCGACCCGCGCTGCGAGCGCGACCATTACTACCTGTTGAACAACTACAACCCGGGCTGGTTCGGCAACGGCAACAACGCGTACACGGACCATAGTCCATCCAACACGCCGTTCACGATCCCGCCCTCTTCCACGCCAAGCATCGGCGATGACCTCACCGACGCCAATGTGTCCTGGAAGTACTACGGCGATCAGTGGAACAACTACGTCAATGATCCCTATCAGCTGAACTACGGCAGCAACGGCGCCAACGCGGACGAGTACTGCAACATCTGCAACCCGTTCCAGTACGACACGTCCATCATGTCCAACCCGGCGCAGGTCGCGGCGCATATCCAGGATACGGTGAATCTGTATGCGGATATCGGCAACGGCACGCTGCCCGCGGTGTCCTTCGTCAAGCCGAGCGGCTACGTCGACGGCCATCCGTCTTCGTCCAAGCTGGACCTGTTCGAGGGCTTCGTAAAGAAGATCGTCGACCAGGTCGAGGCCTCGCCGTACGCGCGCGACACCGTGATCCTCATCACCGAGGATGAGGGTGGCGGCTACTACGACTCAGGGTATGTGCAGCCCGTCGACTTCTTTGGCGACGGCACGCGCATTCCGCTGATCGTGGTGGCGGATCCGCACTACCTGCCGCTGCGGGCCAACGGCTACATCTCCCACCGGTACGCCGATCATGTCTCGATCGTCAAGTTCATCGAGCGTAACTGGAATCTGCCGCCCATCACGCACCGCAGCCGGGACAACTTCCCGAACCCGGTGCAGCTGCCGGGCTCCTATGCGCCGGTGAACACCCCGGCACTGGATGACCTGTTCGACTTCTTTGACTTCGACTCACACGACCATCGCTAACCGCACCTGGCATTCAGTCCTTGCGAGGGCCGCCGCAGGGTCGGCCCTTTTTTTCATGATCCATACAACACAATGTCTACCATGCGACGACCAATACCAGGACTGCTAGCCGGTGTCCTCATGCTCAGCGCGGCGCTGGATCCGGGCGCTGCGCTCAGTGCCCGCGAGCCTGACTCCGGCGTCTGCCCGCGGCCGCCACCTGGCAGCGCCGTTGCCGAGCCCGAGGAGCTTCGCAGCCGCGACGGTGTTCTGTCGGTCGATCTGACTCTGCGTAACGACAAGGACCCCGATGGCTCGGTGCGTTACTGCTATCTCGCCCCCGACGGTGCGCAATCACCCACGCTGCGTCTCAAACCCGGGGAGCTGCTCATTCTGCGGCTGCGCAACGCGCTCAAGCCGCTCGCGACCGAGGCGCCGGTTGCAGGTATGCCGCCCGGTCACCACATGGACGCGAAGCACGCCGATCCCTGCAGCAGCGGCGCCATGTCGCTCCTCGCCACGAATCTCCATTTTCACGGCCTGACGTTACCGCCGGTCTGCCATCAGGACGATGTCCTGAAGACCTCGATCCAGCCGGGCGACCCGACATTCGAATACCGCTTCAGGATCCCGCAGGATGAGCCACCGGGCCTCTACTGGTATCACCCGCACATTCACGGCTTCACGACGCGCCACGTGCTCGGGGGCGCCTCCGGTGCGCTCATCGTCGAGGGCATCGAGCGGGCGAACGCCGACCTCGCCCGGCTGCCGGAGCGGGTGCTGGTGATTCGTGACCAGGATCTCCTCAATCCCACCGCGCCGCCCTCCAGGTCCGAGCCGGTCGTGCCGAAGATGCTGATCGACCGCGACGGCGACGCTGCCAACAATGGCACGGGCTTCGGCAAGCCGGCCAAGGATCTCTCCGTGAACTTCGTGCCGGTGCCCTATCCCGACTATCCGCCGGCCACTTTGAGCATGAAGCCCGGTGCGCGGGAGTTATGGCGGGTACTGAACGCCTCGGCGGTCACTTATCTCAATCTGGCGCTGCTGATCGCGGACCGCCCGCAGCCGCTCGGGCTCGTCGCCCTCGATGGCGTGCCGCTGCAAAGTGGCGGTGGGTCGGGTCCGGCCGTGCTGTGGCGCGATCGCCTGGGCGTTCCGCCCGGGGCGCGCGTCGAGTTCATCGCCACCGCGCCACCGGCCGGTAGCTCCGGTCTGTTCGTGACCCGCACAGTCGATACCGGTCAGGGCGGAGAGAACGACCCCAACCGCGCCCTCGTAGTCATCACCGCAAGCGAGGCAGCTGCCGAGCCCGGTCTGCTGCCGGCCGCCACGCAGCCGCTGCCCGCACCCGCGCGGCAATGGCTCGGCGATGTGCCGCCGGTGCGCGTCCGTAAGCTGTTCTTCTCGGAGAAGCTGTCGAACCCCACGGACCCCAACAGCGCTACCACTTTCTATCTGACCCTGGACGGACAGACGCCGGCGCCGTTCGATCCCAACGCAACCGAGCCCAACATCGTCGTGCGGCAAGGAGAGGTGGAGGACTGGATCGTCGAGAACCGCTCAACCGAGCTGCACGCGTTCCACATTCATCAGCTGCACTTCCTGCTGCTCGACTGGAACGGAGTGCACGTGGACGAGCCGTTCCTGCGCGACACCGTCAATGTGCCCTATTACAACGGGCACACGCTCACCTATCCCAGCGTGCGCCTGCGCATGGATTTCCGCGACCCGAACATCGTCGGCACGTTCGTGTATCACTGCCACCTGCTCGAGCACGAGGACGGCGGCATGATGGGGACGATTCAGGTGCTGCCTGCAGGTGCGCCGCGACCCCAGCCCGGGGCAGGCGCGACGCCTAAGAAATGATCCGCCGCCCGGTTACCAGGGCGAGCGGCTCTCAGTAAGTCGCGCCGCCGAGTCGTGCAGAATGTCCCCCGCTGCGGTCGCACCAATCCGGCGCGGTGCGCACGGAGGGAAGATGGCGACCACCTGTACCTGCTCGGGGACTGCATCGACGGCTGGGCAATGCCTGTCCCGAATCACTTATCCAGCCCTAATATGCTGCATGATCGCCCACCTAGACCGTGAAGCGTGCTTTACCCACGCCCTGATCCCTGTTGCAACGCACCACGCCACTGCAACCTACATACGATACGGATACCGATCGTCGTCCCCCGAGCAGCTCGCATCACCCAAGTGTGATCGCTGCCGTCAACGAGTGGCGCGTTCGGGCGGACTCAGCCGCCGCCTGGGGGTTCTCGCCGCACCCGGCGCGGACTGCCTGGTGGAGAGCTAGCCGTGGACCATTTACCGGTTGCATCGCGAGCGCCGAGCAGCCGTGAGCGCCGGAAGTTGCCGCGGGCGGTGAACTCCGTGTGGCGCCCCGCGGCGCTCGCCGGAGCCAGGGTACGCGCATTCGCACAGATGCTGGTTGAGGGGCACGGACCGTACGCCCGTCACTTCGAGAATCTCATCCTGGTGCTGATCGTCCTGAGCGTTGCCTCGATCGGCATTGAGTCGATCCCCGATTTGCCGGGCTGGGCAGTACGGACGCTGCGAACCTCAGAGATCGTTATCGTGACGGTCTTCACTTTCGAGTACCTGCTGCGCATCGTCGCTGCCGGGAACGCCTTCCGATTCATCTTCAGCTACCCGGGCCTGGTCGATCTACTCGCGATCGCACCTTTCTACGTGGGAGGTTTCGACACGCGCTGGCTGCGGGCGCTGCGTCTGCTGCGACTGTTGCGGCTATTGAAGTTACAAACGCATATCCTGGAGCGGGTCGTCGAAGCGCGCACCCGCGAGCTGGCCGAGAGGAACGCCGCCCTCGAGAAGGCGCGGGCGCAGCTGAGTTCGGAACTCGAGCTCGCACGCTCGCTGCAACTCGCCATCCTGCCGGCAGCATTTCCCGCCCGACCTGGATGCGACGGCGCGGCCCGCATGATTCCCGCGACCACCATGGGCGGGGACTTCTATGACTACATCGAGCTGCCAGGCGGGCAGCTCGGGCTGGTGATTGCAGATGTATCCGGCCATGGAGTGCCGGCGGCGTTCTTCATGGCTGTGGCGCGCACCAACCTGCGGGAGCTCGCGCTGCGGCATACCGATCCCGGCGAGTGCCTGGCGCAGGCCAATGACGCACTGTGCGCACAGAACCACCTTGACCTTTTTGTGACGGTCTTCTACTGCATACTGGACGCGAAATCCGGCGCGCTGCGCTACGCCAACGGCGGCCATAACCGACCATATGTTCGGCGCGCGGATGGGGCGGTCGAGTCGCTCGACGGTGCCGGTGGGCTGGTGCTCGGAGCAATGCCGGACATCGGCTTTCCGACTCACGCAGTGCAGCTGCTGCCCGGTGATCAGCTCGTGCTCTACACGGACGGCGTGACGGAGGCGCTCAACCCGGCGGAGGAGCCCTACGGGACGCAGCGACTCGTGAATGAGGTGCGTGCGCATGGCAGCGGCACGCCGGCGGCGCTGCTCGAGCGCATCTGCCAGAGCGTTACGAGCTTCGCCGGGACGGCAGCGCAGTCGGATGATATCGCCCTCACGGTTGTAAGCTGGGGTGCACCATGAACCTGCGAATCGAGGCGCTGGCAGAGGCGACTTGCGTCATGCCGGAGGGCAGACTCGACTTCGACGCCGCCCCCCGCTTGCAGGAGGCCATCGAGCGACTGCTGGGGAGTGCCAGCAAGCCGCCGGCGGTAATCATCGATTGTGCCGAGCTCCAATACGTCTCGAGTGCGGGGTTGCGGGTGGTCCTGTTGGCGGCCCGGGCAGCGCAGCGCGGCGGCATTGGCTTCGCGTTGTGTGCGCTGCAGCCGGCGGTGCGCGAGGTCTTCGACCTGAGCGGCTTCAGCCGCGTCATTTCCGTGCACCCCGGGCGCGCGGCGGCGCTCGCACAGGCGCGGCAAGGTCAACCTTGAGAGCACGACGCACGGTGCCGGCCGAGGCATCGCAGCTCGCCGTGCTCAACCTGTTTCTGCGGGAGTTTTGGACGACAGCGGGTCTCGCACCCGCGTCGATGCGTTGCTTTGAGCTCGCGCTGGAAGAGATTTTCCTGAACATCTCGATGCACGGCCCTCGGCCGGACAGCGCGCCGCGCGTGGAGGTATCGCTGCACCTGGAGAGCGAGGCTGTGACGATGATCATTGAGGACGATGGCCCACCCTTTGATCCGCTGTCGCTGCCGCCGCCGGACATAGCCGCAGATCTCGCCGACCGGAAGGTAGGCGGACTTGGGGTATTCCTGGTGCGGAACGTGATGGACACGCTCGGCTACGCACGCATTGCCGGACGCAACCAGCTGAGCATGAGCAAGCGGCTCACCCCCTGAGCGCGCTTCGCGGGCGTGCCAGCTCCTCTCGCCGCCCGGGCGGGCCAGATCGCCTCTGCAGGCAGCCACGTGCAGCCGGCGGAAAAAGCGCGTAGCGTAGCCGCGCCACCGCCTTCTAGAAGAAGAGTACAAAGCCAGGGCTTCGGGAAAGGCAGTCAATGATCGATGGCCCTCCGCCTCACCGGGTGGCACGGCGCTTGCCCTGGCGCCGGAGCACCAACTTTCTGACTGCCGGACGGTAGTTTGTGGATGAGGAGGACGATCCGAACCTCGTGCTGCGCGCCCGGGCAGGTGATCGGGATGCTTTTGAACGACTTGTCATTCGCTACCAGAAGCCCGTCTTCAACATCGCACTGCGGATGCTGCGCAACCGGCAGGACGCTCTGGACGTCGCTCAAACGACCTTCCTCAAGGCCTTCGAGCACCTCGGGGATTTCGATCCAGCCTTCCGCTTCTACAGCTGGGTCTACCGCATTGCGATCAACGAAGCTCTCAACGCGCTCGCACTGCGCAGGCCGCGCGGCGAGCTGGACGCAAACACCGCCGACGAAGGACCGGGTCCGGAACGCTCGGCCGAGGGTGACCAGGCGCTGCAAGCCATCGAGGATGCGCTGATGGGGATCAGCCCGGAGCTTCGCAGCGTCACGGTATTGCGGCATATCACCCAGCTGAGCTACGAGGATATTGCCGCAGCCCTCGGGCTGCCCGAAAAGACCGTGAAATCGAGGCTGCATACTGCGCGCGAGCGCCTGCGTGAGCGCCTGCGAAGGTGCGGAGCAATCTGACGTGGCGGCCACAGAACCCACCGCACTCATTCACGCCGAGCTCGATGACGAGCTGAGCAGTGCGCAACGCGCCGAGCTTGCGCGGCTTCTGCTCGCCGAGCCGCAACTGCGCGCGTTGCGCGACGAACTTGAGTCCGTGTGCAACCGCCTCGGCGCGCTCGGGCAGGTGCCGCCTCCCATGGAGCTAAAGAATTTGATCCTCGAGCGGCTGCCACCACCCGTGGTCGGCACGGCCTACCGGAGACCCTCGCTCACCCACTGGCGCATTGCGGCGCTCTTCGCCGGCCTCTTGACGGCCGCGACCATCGTCTACGAAAGCGTCCAGGGGCCCACGCCAGGCGACCGGGAAACCGCCGGCACCCTGTTAGGGGATGCATCGACGACTCTCGATTCGGCGTCGGTACGAGGCGGCCCGCTGACCGCGCGGGCCATCCTCTACCGCGACAAGATGGGTCTTTCGATTGGGCTGGAGATTTCTGCAGTGCAGCCTGTAGACGTCGTCATCACAACTGGTGAGCGCTCGATGCGAATCAATGGCTTAGGAGCATCAGGCGCCGCTGCGGAAGACAAACGGACAATCGCCCTCGGAGCCCAACCCCAGGGGCAGTCGGTCGAGCTGTCATTCCTGATCGGCGAGCGCACGGTCAGTCGGGTCACGCTCCACGCCAAGTCGGGATCCTGAGCCGAAGTTCTCAGACCAACTTTTCAGACGATCGACTGTACGTATTTCAGAAGTGCCATAAACCAACGAATCATCCAAACACGTCGGGAGGCGGAACATGTCAGGTAAAACAGTATGGGTAGTCGGCGGACTGGTGCTTGCGGTCGGCGCCGTCGCGTATCTGAGCTATCACGAGACACCGGCCGGCAAGGATGCGGCGGGCACCATTGTCGCTGCGAAGCGCGCGTACGCGGACAGCACGGGCGGTTCCGGTTCGCAAGCGGGCTCATCGAACTCCGGGTCCGATGCCAGCTCTGGCAATGCATCAGATCAAAGCGGCGCGGGCAGCGACGCGGATGCGAAGTCGGCGGACGCGAAGGCTGCGGACGCGAAGGCTGCGGATGCCAAGGCAGCGGATGCCAAGGCTGCGGATGCCGCCAAGGCAGCCGATGCCAAGGCTGCGGACGCGAAGGCTGCAGACGCCATGCACTGATCGCTCTAATCGAAGAGCCTAGCTAGATAAGGCGAGCGGCCCGAACCAGCGTCGGGCCGTTCGCTTTAGGCTTGAATAAGAATAACTCCAAGGCAGGGGGCAGCTGGCTGCAGCTCGCGGCCAGCGCGACCCTGGCCCTCGCTTCCGGTGCTGCGCTTGCAGCGGACCGCGCGTTCGTCGAGACGGACAACGGGCTGCGCGTCATTTATTACGCTCCAGGTGAGTTCGATCTGGTCCCTCACACCACGCAGAGCTTCCTCAGCGCCCTCGCGAACCATAAGCGCATCTGGGACTACGTGCCGAATGATGGCGTCACCGTCTTCCTGATGGACTGGCAGGATTCCGACAACGCTTTCTCGTTGTGGGTGCCCCACAACCTGATCGATGTCTATGTCGCTCCCGCCTACAACCCCTACGAAACTGTCTCCTCCGCGGAGCGCTTCGAGGAGACGGCAGTACACGAGCTGACGCATCTGGCCATCACGGATCGCGCCAGTCCTGAGGACTATCGCTGGCGGAACTTCTTCCACGGCAAGGTGGCGGTGAACCCCGCTCACCCGGAGACGCTGCTCTACTACTACCTGACGGTCCCGCGCGGCACGATGCCACGCTGGTACAGCGAAGGCGCCGCGGTGTTCATGGAAACGTGGATGATGGGCGGCGTCGGCCGGGCGCAGGGCGGCTACGACGAGATGGTATTCCGTGCGATGGTGCAGGACGGCGCGAAGTTCTATGACCCATTGGGACTTGTCTCCAAGGGCACCGAGGTCGACTTCCAGACCGGCGCGAACGCCTACCTATACGGCACGCGTTTCATGGACTATTTAGGTCTCACCTACGGCCCGGAGCGGCTGCTCGACTGGTGGCGACGCGATGCAGGCAGCCGACGCTATTACGCCGATCAGTTCCAGCAGGTATTCGGCCTGTCGCTCGATGAGTCGTGGCGTCGCTGGATCGACTTCGAGCACGACTTCCAACGTAAGAACCTGCAGTCGGTGCACGAGCATCCCCTGACCGACTTCCACGACATCACACACAAGGATCTCGGTGCGGTCTCGCGCATCTACCCGTCCAGGGACGGCTCGAAGCTATACATGGCCGTGAGGTATCCGGGCCAGGTCGCGCACCTGATATCGCTCTCGCGCCGCGACGGCAGCGTGACGCAGCTCGCGGAGATCAGGGGTTCTAGGGGCTACACAGTGACTTCGCTCGCCTTCGACCCGCAGACGGACACGTTGTTCTTCACCAGCAACAATGTCACCACCTATCGCAACCTCGAGGCGCTCGACCTGCACACCGGCAAGACGCGCATCCTGATGCACGGTGCGCGGATCGGCGACATCGTCTTCAACCCTGCGGATCGGTCACTGTGGGGACTGAGGTTCGTGAACGGACGTGACGTGCTGGTGCGGCTCCCGGCCCCCTACCATGAGTGGTCCCGGCTCTACACCTTTGCCGCAGACGAGGAGGCCTTCGATCTCGACCTGTCTCCCGACGGTACCCTGGCAACCGTATCGGTCTCGGGCCGCGGGCCACGCACCGCAGCGCCGCACGTGACCGAGGTGCGTGTGCTGCGCACTGCGGCACTGGCGCACGGCGATGCGACGGCGCTGCACACGCTCACGATGGGATCAGCGGTGCCGGAAGGATTCGTATTCTCCCCGGACGGGCGCTATCTCTACGGCAGCAGCTACTACACGGGGGTATCGAACATCTACCGTTACGATCTCGCGACCGAAAAACTCGATGCGGTGAGCAACGCGGCGGTCGGCTTCTTCCACCCGCTGCCTCTTGATGACTCCCAGCTGATCGTGCTCCGTTACAACGCCAGGGGCTTCGTGCCGACGCAGATCGCCGTGCAGCCGACGGAGGACCTCAGCGCTGTCACTTTCCTCGGCGAGCAGATCGCAGAGAAGTACCCCGAGGTGCAAGGCTGGGTCGCCCCGGCGCCCTCTACGATCCCCTACCAGTCGCAGATCACACGTCAGGGCTCCTACCAGCCGGCACGCGAGCTGCAGCTCGATGCGCTGATTCCGATGGTCGAGGGCTATTTCAACTCCGTTGCGCTCGGTGCCAACGCGCGCTTCAGTGATCCGGTCGGGCTCGACTGGCTGAATGTCGACACGAGCTATAGCCCTGATGAAAGCCTGCCGTCCTGGCAGCGGCTGCACACGATGGTGACGGCGCACATGCCGGAGTGGACAGCAGGGGCGGCCTGGAACCAGGACGATTTCTACGACCTCTTCGGCCCGACCAAGCGCAGCCTCGCCGGCTACAACGGCTATGTGAGCTACGACCACTTCCTGGTCTACGATCTGCCGCAGACCCTGGATGTCCAGGCGAAAGTAGCCTTTTACGGCGATCTCGTCACGTTACCGGGGTTCCAGAGCGTGCTGTCCCCGACACCGACATTGCTTACCGCCCAGCTCGGACTCACCTCCGTCGACCTGCGCCGGTCACCGGGCGCGGTCGATGCCGAGACCGGGAGCAGCTGGTCGCTCAAGATCCACACCTATGCGGCAACGGGCGAGCTTATACCGTCGGTGAGCGCTACCTTCGACGTCGGCTTCCCGCTGCCGCTCGACCATTCCTCGATATGGCTGCGTACCGGCGCTGCGCTTTCGACGGGCGCGCGCGAAAACCCGCTGGCGAACTTCTACCTCGGCGGCTTCGGCAATAACTATGTCGACAGCGGTGAGAATGGCATTGCGCAGCGCTACCGCCAGCTGCTCAGCATGCCGGGCTTCGAGATTGATGCGCTGCAAGGCAGGGCCGTCGCTAAGACAATGCTCGAATGGTGCATTCCGCCCCTGCGGTTCGAGGCGCTCGGCACGCCGGGTTTCTTCCTCAGCTGGATGCGCCCCGAGGTGTTTGCGACTGCACTCGAGACTGATTACAACGACGCGGCGTTCCGTGAGCGAGCCTATGACGTCGGCGGTCAGCTCGACTTTCAACTGCACGTGATGCATCGCTGGCCGATGATGCTCTCGATGGGTGTGGCCCGGGGGTTCGGCGGCGGCGGCTTGGCCACGACCGAATTCATGTTGTCGTTACAGGTGTTGTGATGAGTCAGCCACCGTGGACGCCATGGTGAACGCGGATGTCCTGATGCGGGCGCCGATCGCACTGCTGCCGGTACTGATTTTCCTTGCCGGACTGGTACAGCTCGATGGCTACAAGCTGGTACGGATGCGCATGATGATCGGGCTGCTCACGACAGGCGCGGTCGCGGCCGCCCTGAGTTATGTGCTGAACAACCTCGCCTTCACGCACTTCCCCGGGTCGTTCATCACCTATTCGCGCTACGTGTCACCGTGGATCGAGGAATCACTTAAGGCCGCGCTGCTCGTCTTCATGATCCGGACACGCCGTATCGGCCTGCCGGTGGATGCCGGCATTGCCGGCTTCGCGATTGGCACCGGCTTTGCGGTCATAGAGAATCTCTACTACCTGGCGGCACGGCCGCACACGGTGCTTGCGGTGCAGGTGATCCGCGGCTTCGGCACCGCCATCATGCATGGCGGCACTGCGGCGATCCTCGCCATGATTTCGAATACCCTGTACGAGCGGCGACCGAGCGGCGGGCTGCAGCTGCTCCTGCCGGGGCTGATCGCTGCGGTCGCGCTGCATACCGGCTACAACTATCTGCTGCTGCGCCCGGCGCTCGCAACACTCGCCACTCTGCTCGTGCTGCCGTTCGTGATCTATCTGGTGTTCGATCACAGCGAGCGCATCCTGCGCGACTGGATCGAGGTGGACCTCGAGTCCGACGTCAAGCGGCTCGAGGCGATCAGCGCGGGCAGGTTCCTCGACAGCCCCTCGGGTCGTTACCTGCAGGCGCTACGCGAACGCTTCAAGGGCGAACAGTTGGCGGACATGCTGTGTTATCTGCGGGTTCACGGCGAGCTCGCGGTACGCGCGAAAGGGCTGCTGCTGCTGCGCGAGACGGGCATGCCCGAGCCGCCGCTCGATGGCGAGACGCGTGGCCGACTGGCCGAGCTCGCGCAGCTCGAGCGCGCGATCGGCAAGACCGGGATGCTGGCACTACGGCCGCTGATGATGGCTACCGGCAAGGAGATCTGGCAGCTCACCCTGATTCGCCAATAGGGAACGAGCGCCGCTTCCGGCGTCTGCGCGCCAGAATCGTGAGGTTCGCTGCGACCACGTCGTGCGTTATCTGACGCCCCATTTTCTTACAATTTCTTAAACTGCGGAGTGGGCGTGGGGCCGATGATGCGGCTGTCCGCCGCGATGCTCACCTGTAGGCCAGCCTCTCGCATTCCACAAAGACGATGACTCAATCTGTTGACGGCGCAATGTCGAAGGCGGCCTTCGAACAATTGGCGGAATTTCGCTATCAAATGCGGCGCTTCCAGCGATTCTCGGAACATGCCGCCAGATCCCACGGCATCACTCCTCTCCAGTATCTGCTTCTGTTGCACATCAAGGGGTATCCGGGACGCGACTACGCGAAAGTGGGAGAACTTGCCGAGCGCCTGCAGGCCCAACAGCACGGCGTAGTGGCGCTGATCTCGCGTTGTGAGAAGCGCGGGCTGGTGATCAGACGGCAGAGCAAGCAGGATCGTCGCGAGGTAGAAATCCACCTGGGTAAGAAGGGCGAGCGCCTGCTCGTCAAGCTTGCATCCCTGCATCGCTCGCAGCTCAAATCCTTGCGTGGAGCGTTGCCGGTCGTCTAGGGAGATGCCCGGCACCGGTGCCTGATCGCTTAGTCATGGCCCTCCGCGGCGAGGAGCGTTCGACCAAGATCGCTCTGCATGGCAACCAAGGCCCATATCGCCCTCTCAGCTAGTCACACCGCGTGCCGCCAGCGTAAACCCCAGGGTAGTTTCGCAGGACCGAAGACAAAGTGGAGCACCCGTCGAGGAGTCTCGACGCTCGACTTGGACGAGGCATGCAACAGCAGCGGGCGCATCGCCAAGGTGCCGCGACGAGGCACTGTGCAGCTAACCTCCCCGAGTCTATGGCGATGCTCTACCGCGTCTTGCGACGAGATGCGCCCTAGCCGATGTGAACCGGGTACGACACGCAACGGGCCGTTCTCTGTGGTGCTGTCGTCGAGGTGCACGCGAATGGCAACCAACTGTGACAGCAGCTCGACCGGAGGCTGGCAAAACCACGTGCCCTCTTTCTGAGACCAGGCCGTGCAGGGCGATCCAGGCACACGATCCTGAACAGGAATGCTTAGGTCTTGATGCAGAGAGACCAGCCAGTTACGCGCTGGAGATTTGTGAAAATATGTGCATTGAATCGCCGTGCGCGCGTCTTCCAGAATGGGTATGAGGGCAGCGTGGCCGCGCAATTCACCTCCCAGCGACTGGGCCCAGCCCAGGTTCAACAGCTCGCGCGTGCCGGCGCCGGCGACCCCCAGCGCTGCGATCTGGGCGTCGAGTACCACGCACCGGCCCTCGGACAAGACGTCCGGGCTGACTGCGAATCCCGCGCCGTCAAACTGCGCGACTATCTCGTTCATGCGACTGAAATCCGCAGGCAGGCTGGAGGCTAGGGTCGGAATCACAGGTCGCGCCCAGGTCTCTGACCTGGCTGCATAAAGCGGCCGCTTGTCGTGCGACGTACCCCAACTGCGTACCCCGGGGCCCAAATGCGTCGGCGCATCCTAGCTCACAGCACCAGATCCCTGGCCCTACCCTAGGGCAGGCACTGCCCTGAGCTCAGCGCTACTTTGCCTTGTGCGGCGGAGGTGGGTTCGCATTGACCCTAACAATTCTGATCCGTCCCGCCGTTGTGGTCACGGTGGTCGGAGTTGGGGTCATCCGCCCCATCTGACGGACATCGATGAGCAGTAGCCATCCCTCATCCCGCCGCTCGTTGCGCATGTACCTGGCGAGCTGACCTATCCCACTCAATTTCGTCTTGAGCACTTTCAGCTCAACTAGGTGAAGTACCCGACCGAACAGGATCCCAATATCTACGAAGCCTATTCCCGAACCCACTTCTCGCAGCACCAGACCGTCGCCGCTTAACACGCCCTTAGCGAAGACAGCCAAGAATGCCTGGGCAATCTTCTCTGGCTTTGCTCGCAGAACTCCGTTTTTCCGTGAGGTCCAGAAGGCATCGAGGCCTCGCGCCTCGACAGCTAACGCGAACTCCGAGAGCAGGGTCTTGATAGACCGGCGCCGCGCCCGAAGACGGCGGCGCGCAGGCGCGAGCGCAAGTTTAAAATCGTCTAGACCGGGATCAGGGCTTTTTTTTTAAAGCGACGGAGAAGTGCGGATGCAAGATGCTCCTCGAATTCCCTGCGCTCAAGTTCCTTGTTCCGCCGAAAGAACGCTGTGTGTATGCGGCCGATCTGACGCGCCACGGATTCCGCCGTCGCCTCAACGCCAACGCGCCCGAACACGTTCGCCACACGCACAGCATATTGATCGATGTCGGTCAGCCCCCGCTGCTCGAAGTGATCTTCGAGGAAGTGCTGTACCGAAAAGACCGTCATTTGCCTTTCCGCTTCATTGCCTTTTTGGACGATCTTTGCTTCAGGCCGTTCCTCTCGAGCCCAAATTCCGAACACAAGAACTGCGTTATTCGCAGAGTCCGATCAATCGGCTTCTTTGCCCAAATATCCCTGTTGCCCTGAGAGCCGACGAGCTCGAGTAAGCCTTCCTCGTTGAGGAACCTGAGATCTGGGCTAACGTTGGGGGTTTGCATTCCCAGGTGCTGGGCGATTTCGTTCACGCTCCGGGACCCATCGGCAGCCAAGTATACCTGTGCCCTGCGCGTGCTTTTCTTAAAGATCTTCTTTACCTCCCCGAAGTGTCTTTCAGAGTCCGCTCGAAGCGCAAAGGCACTTGTCTGTTCAATTGAGTCGACCTTGTGCTCGATCTTCGCCAGCCGATTAAGGATCTGCTGATCTCGATCCAGATTTTGATCGTTCTTGGGACGGGCCACGACGGTCGTCGACGCTTTTGTCTCTTTACGTTTCACCAGAGTGTTACCGCTCAGGTTCGCTTTCGCCGCATCGGCGTCAGCAGCGTGCGAATACTCGTGACCGGCGAGCCAAGTATTTGCGCAATGTCTTTGGCATCAAGCCCCATCCTGGCAAGGTACTGCGCCATATCGCCTGTCCCCTTGCGCCTGCCGCCTGAAAAGTCCTTGTCTCCGGTTAGTTGCCGCAGAGACAAGGCAATAAGTACGTTCAGCTTTGCGGAGATCTCCGCCGATGTTTCATCAGCCACCGGAGCTGTCCTTCTTAACCCCGGCCAGCATCTCACCGATTGCGGCCTTGGCCACGTGAAGGCTCTTGCCGATCGCTTCCTGGGTAACCCCCCGGCGTGACAGCTCCAGCGCTACGAGGCGCTGCAGAAGTGCTATCACTTCGTCAAGCTTCTCCTCGACCCGGTCCCGCCCTTTGCTCATTTCCCCGTACCCCGCTTGATGTGCTTCACGAGCCGCGTCACCCGATTCATGTCCACGCCGACGGTCTCGCGGATTTGATGCCGAGTTAGCCCTGCGAGAGCGAGCTGTACGATGAGCATGTCCCGCAGCACCTCGGCAACGCCTGGTTGAGCTGATGAATTGCCTGTCGCCATCTCACTCACTCCGCTTGTTGTGCTTACGAATGCCTGCAAGTTCTTTATTCACATGGCCGGCCGTTTTGCCAAGCGTTTCAGCAATCTCAACAGGTCTCATACCCAAACTGTCGAGAATCTCGATCTGCCGCTTGAGCGGGGCCACTTCCTCTTCCCGCTGTCTTACGAGAAGAGCGATAATTACCCTCAACAGGCAATCGGTTGACTGAGATTCTGTAATAGCTGGATTGGCCTGTGTTTTTCCCATATGAACTCTCAACAATTATATTGACAGGTAGCTAGGGTGTCACCAAATTAGGGATTACCCTGCCAATTATACAGAATAGGTGAGCTACTTGCGTGGCGAGTTAATTTACGCCACCGGTACGCACTGAGACTCGGGCGGAAGCAGTGCAAACTTACGGCCTTCTGAACGCTGCTGCCGACACTAGCCGCTGACCTTGATTTCCCCTCGCGCCGCTACCTTGAGCCCCAGGTGCGCCAGCATAGGCAACACGATCAAGTCATAGACTGCGACGGACACAGCCCGCGCAGCTTCGGCCTCCTCCGGTGTTGCCCCTGCACCTCGATGGATGATTTTGTTGCGCAGATCTTGTTGCGCTTTGCATTCCTCGATTAGAGCCTCAGTTACGCCTTCCCGCGAAACCCCTTCGATGTCTAGTCCAACCATCCCTTGAAACAACTTCTTCAGCAGCGCTGTGTACCGCACAAATCCCGCTTGCGGTCCAAGTGCCAGTTCAACTATCACCTCTGCAAGCCCCTCGCTGTGAACCAGCCCATGAACCACAGGCCTTAGAAGGGTGGCCTTAAGCAGCAACTCAATTGCGGTGACGAAAAAGACCACAGCCGCTGCGCTGTGCCCGTTAGCCTGCAGCTTCCGACCCTCTTGTAGGGAGTCGACTGCCGGACGCATCACCCATGAATGGTTGAGATAGTAGGATTGCAGGCGAGCAGCGGTGAACTCTGCGATCGCCTGCTCTTTGTGCCCGGGGTACAGCTCACGACTGAGCTCCTCGTACATGGCATCCCTGGCGGCATCCTCGCGGGTATAGGTCATAGGGCACGACAATACATCGCGAACACCCCGACCATACAGCACAGCGCTTTGCTGTGCCGCGGATGTTGTTTATGTGGGGAATCCCGAAACTCTTGAACCTGGGGAGTCATCCGAAGAACGCCAAGGGACATGGAGGGACAGCCCGCCAGGCGGTCTCCCGGTTTTTCCAGGCGAGCTCGCGTGCGCGCCTGATCGGAGGGGATCCTTTTCTGGAAATGATTGATTTGCTTGGAAGCGAGTGAAAATTTGGTCGGAGTATTTGGGTGATTCGACCACTACTCTCCGAAAACAACGTGAAGTATCTGGGCAAAAAGGCCACATACTTCGCTTTCCTTTTTCCTGCAGCACCCGCAACGTGGTCATGGCGACTCTGTCAACCGCCATAACTGCTGTGAAGGGCGAATAACACCCGGTCCACCCGGCCCTTCACCGAGGGCCCCATGCAAGACCGCGTACTCCACTCCATCCAGGAAGCTCGAAAGCTCCTCGGCGGCATCTCCCGCAACACAATTTACAACCTCCTCCGAACCGGAGAGCTCCCCAGCGTCCTGATCGGCTGCCGGCGGTTCATCTCTTCCGCAGCCATCGCCGAGTATGTCGCCAGGTCGACCACGACCGTCAGCCCGTCGCTGGTCTCGGCTCGATCGCGCCTGGCAGGCCAATCCCTTCTCCCCTTGCCGCTACCCACTTCGCGTCGACGCCGGGCCCATCGGGCTGGGCATTGATTCCATGCGTGGTGGCGTACTGCTGGCCAGGCCTCGGCACGCTGTCCTGCCGACATCCCTAGTGCGCCACTCAGCCTCACCGACAGAGGCGGGCCAGATCGGCGACTACGGATTCAACGCGTCAGTCGCGCAGTGGGCAGTGCATGCACGGGAAAGAAATTGGGTTGTGGGCAGGATAGCGGAGTGTCCGCATTTGCAGCAGATCCTGCAGATCACATGACCTGTCGCACTGCTCGATCGCCGCTGCCTTCGATCACCATTCGGCTCTCGGCGGAGGAGAAGGAATGGTTCGCCACACTCGCGCGTTCGCGCGGTGTGTCCGAGTCGAGACTCGCGTTGTCCACCATCCGCTCGATTGAGGATTCAGGATGCCTCGACGCCTATGCAACGGGATCCCGGGAACCGGCGACCGATCGAATCACCATCCGTCTGCGTCCGGGGGACGGGCAAGCGATCGCCCGACGAGCAGCCGACCGCGGGATGAAGCCCTCGGGTTACCTTGCCGCCCTGGTGCGCGCCCACCTAGCCGCGGACCCACCCCTCTCTTCTGGCGAGCTCAAGGCGCTTAAGCAGAGCGTTGCCGTTCTGGCAGCCCTTGGCACCCTCCTCGCCCAGACGGCCCGTAATCCGGCACTGAGCGGCCCGGCGCTCGAGGATGTCCGGCAGACCGTGAGTCGCACACGGGCTGCCGTGGCGGCGCTGGAGCAGCGGACCCAGGAGTTCGCGCGAAGGGCGCTCATCAGTTGGGAGACGCAGCGTGGCTAAGCGGCCGTTTCGCGCCGCGACGAACGGGTGGCCGATCCTGGACATCGTCAGCCATGGACGGCGCCCGCCGGGGCCGTCGAAAAGCCTCGGTGCCGCCCAGATTGAGCAGATCCGACGCACTGTCAGACGGGCGCCCGAGGTCATGGTGAAGGTGACCGGCGGCGGACGGAAGATCGGCGCGGTCGCCGCGCATCTCGCGTATGTCAGTCACCAAGGGGAGCTCGACCTCGAAACCGACGGGGGACAGCGCGTGTCCCGAGCGGGCCACAAGGAGCTACTCCGGAGCTGGCATCTCGAGCTGTCGTCCGGACAGTACCGGCAGCCGCGCTCTGCGAGCGCCGGCGCACGCGGGATCAAGTTGGTGCACAACATCACGCTGTCGATGCCCGCGCCGACGCCACCAAAGGCCGTTCTGGCAGCGGCCAAGGCCTTCGCCCGGGAGAGGTTCGGAGCGAAGCACCGGTACGCGATGGCGCTCCACACCCATCAGCAGCATCCGCACGTGCATTTGGTCGTCAAGGCGGAAGGCCACGACGGGCGGCGACTCCACATCGACAAGGCGATGCTGCGGGAGTGGCGGCAAGATTTCGCGCGAATGATGCGAGAACAGGGCGTCGCTGCGAACGCGACCCCGAGATCCGTACGAGGCCAAACAAAGCGAGGCGCTAAGGATGTGTTCTACCAAACGCGGCGGCACGCTCGTTCCTATGCACTGCGGGAACGGTTCGGTGTCGTCAAGAGAGAGCTTATCGCGACTCGGACGATTTCCGACCCGGCGCGGCCGCGACTCCTTGAGACACGGAAGGCCGTCGTCGACGCCTGGAACACCGTCGCCTTGCAATTGGAAGCCCAAGGGGACGTCCGGCTTGGCGACGAAGTTCGCTATTTCGTGCGCCACCTGCCGCCCGTGCTGACCGACCGCGAGCGCCTCGCAGTAGAGATGATTCAGCGCGCCCGAGCGAAGGGACCGGAGCGGACACGGGATGACGACCGGAGACCTGATCGCACATTGGAACGGTCACGATAGCACCGGCCCGTATTGACCACCCGAAGCCGCCGCTCCAGAGTCCTTATGGCGGCCGCAGCTGGGAAAAGCAGACGGTCGCATTCCGGCGTTGTCTCAGACTGGGCCCGCATCCTGTGCACGGCACTGTGCGCTACCTAGTCTGACTACCCCACGAGTGCAGCGTAGAATCTCAGTCGCCGTGAACGGGGGGCCATTCAAGAAGCGGTGGATGCGGGGCGTCGGGCTAGCGCTAGTCGCGGGGGCATTTCTTACGCAGTGCAAGTCCTTCAGCGGCATAGATCCCATGACACAAGATGGATGGGAGCAGGCACAGATCACGAGCGGAGGTCAGCACACGTCCTCGGTCTTCGTGTCCTACCGCGACGCGGAGCGCGAGGGGTCCATCGTGTCGATTTCGGTACGTCTGGAAGTCTTGAACGCGGGACAGGCATTCATGTTCAAGAATGCGGGATCGCTCATGTACGTGAGGAGCGACCTGACGCGCATGCAATTTGACTGCATCAAACATGTGCACCGCGTTGTGCGTGTCACACACTATCAGAACAACAACCTGAAAGGTGCCAGCTTCACCGCGGAAGCGCCTGGCGCCCCCTGGATCCCGTACGGAGCTGGCTCGACGCCAATTGGCGCGGCGCCCGATGACCCGACGCAGGACAACCCGGCATGGGATTCTGTCGCAGCTACCGTGTGTGCCCGCACTGCGCCGCCCCTGATATTTCACTAATGTTGATCCCGGGGCTGCGATTCTAGGCGCCCGCTTGTGGTCGACCGCAGCCGGCTCTCGGCGCTCCGGCACAGGGCGTTTCCCTAGTGCTCTACGCACGTTGCTGAGTTTGCTAGAGCCCTGCAGTCGGTCGCCAGCTGCTGATTCGCCGCGTCGATGTCTTGCTCTTCCTGGCTGTACTGCGCAATCGCTGCCGCTGCTGCCTGTCTTCGGGCGATTTCGGCTTGCTGTGATGTTTGAACGCCAGCAACGATGCGCTGATACTCGGCATGTTCCTTTGCATTCGCGTCGTTTGCGAGCCCACGCCCCTCAATGAGGTACTCGCCCCAGGTCGCCTTTTTCTGGATCAAGCGAACAAAAGAGGCGTCATTCTGGTACCACTCTCGAGTGAAGATCGGGACGTAACCCGGCCCAACGTTCGAGAGCTGATTGAGGAATGCATATCGGCAGGTAAGGATATGCGGACGCGCGGCGTAAAGCGCCTTGATTTCCTCGTCCGTCGCGTAGCTTGGATCGCTGATTGGCTCAAGGGAGTATTTGCCGCCGGGGGGTGCGTGCGCGCGTTCCACCGCATGAGCAGGCGATCCGGTGAGCTGGTTCATGCAGCTATGCAGGGTTGCGAAGGCAGCTTCCGTCGCGTCTATCTGCTGCTGAATCACTTGCGACTGTTTCGGCGGTCCGGTCTGACAGCCTAAAAGACACGCGGCGAGGATCCCGGCAGCAGCGAGTAACGCTGGTCTCATATGGAAAGCCCCTGGGTTCCGGTCATTCGTCGCGATTATTACCTGCCGAGGCTTCGTTGGCGATCATGCCAGACTTGGACTTCGCATGCGGCTACTGTCCTCGCCAATGTCGGCTTGCGGGCGGCAATTTTTGGGCAGACAGACGACCGCTTCTGGGCCGTCACCGGCCCGCACGGCAGATCCGAGCCGATTGCTGATGGGGCGCCACGACCGCGAAGCGGTGCCTCAAGAGACCACCCAGGGGATTCAGACCGACGGCTTCGCGACCATCAGCCAAAACATCAAGACGACAGCCGTGAAGGCCGGCACACCCAGCCAAAACCATACGCGTGCGAACGCACGATAGCCGGTCGGTAGGGGACGCCCTTCTTGCTCGGATGCGCGAGCGAGGTTGCGCATCCGAATCTGCAGCCACACAACCGGAATCCAGCAGACTCCCGCCAGGATGAACAGCGCGACCGACCACGCGAGCCAGCCATGCGTGAGCGGATAGCCCATCAGTACGGCGAGCGCGAATCCCGTCACCGCCTGAACGATGATCGCGGGGAGTGTAAAGAGCCAGTCCGCCAGAACGACCTTCTCGGACACCACGCGGATCGCAGTCACATTTTCTGTGCGGTCGGCGATCCATTTAAAGAATGCAATTCCCAGTCCAGTGCCGAAGAGCACCGCGGCGCTCACAATGTGGATCGCCTTAAGAAGGAAGTAAGGGCTCACGCGACTCTCTCGCTGATGCTCAGATCACGCAGGGGGTCAAGAAACTCTTCCACCGTCAGGAAGCCCATGCAGGGCGTCGCCCCCGGCGGCAGCAACGCCCCGGAGCCGATCTTTCTTGCAAGGGCGATTGCTGCCCCACACGGAATGTGCGGTCCGTGATTGTTCTCGGCAATCAGATTCCAGTTGATTCGTAGCGGCTCGCCATCGGTTCCTTCCCCCTCGAGCGTCACGAACATTCCTCCCTTGTCGCTGACGATCGGTTCCATCCACCGGCCAAGGCAATTGAGAGGACGGGCAAACACCGCCATGTCGCGCACAATGCCAGCCCTCACGAGTCCGGCAAGGCCCCAGACCACGAGGTGCCCGAGGTCGCTCGCAAAACCCGCCTGAAAGGAAACACTCCGGACACTCGGGTATCGCTGGGGGAAGAGCTCGAGATCGGGAATGTCGCAGGTCCCCAGCCATCTCTTGCCGAGCGGCCGCGGGAAGTGGTGCCTGCAGAGATTCATCCAGCCGTACGCGTCGACCCATCTCCCGTCTCGCCAAGTTCTGATTGGCTTGCCGCCGTAGCTGAAAACGCCCCTCACAGTGGCCAACCCGGGCGCGCGGGCTCCAGAGCTTATCCCGAGCTGGATCGACTCAAGGCGCTCAAACCTCGCCAAGTACCGATCGACGACGGCCGACGAGAGAGCCGGAACGGAACTCGCGCCGCTGATGACCGTAACTCCAGCCGCAGAAGCTAGGGCGCTCAGGGAGCTGATGCCGGCGACGAACTGGCGACCATCCGCCAAGTCGATGTAGTGACAGCCCGCTTCGATCGCCGCGCGTGCCACCGAGTAGTCCTGGCCCTGGAATGGCCCTGCGGTGTGAATCAGGACGTCGACGTGCAAACGTCGAAGGACGTGCGCTAGCTGGCTATCGTGAGCATCAAGCGCCACTGCATGTTCGACCGGTAAGCCGATAGCGCGCACAGCGGCCTTTGCACGCTCGAGATCCCGGCCACCGACCAGGATTCGCAGCGAGGCGGTCGAAGCAAGCGCCGCGGAAATGCGTTGGCCGAAGAATCCATAACCACCTAATACGAGAACCGTGCGCATCAGATCCCGCTCCCCGTCCGCCGGGCTCATGGACCGATCGTTTCTGACCGATCCGCTTCGACCGAAGGCTGAGCCAGGTAACAGGTCGTCCGCCGCCCGAACCAGCGGTATCGGTTTCGCGCGATGAGGCGATAAACCAAGTCGCGCAGCGTCCTGGGAATAACCCGCACCACGTGAACCAGTCGCCACGCTCCTCCGGCGGCAGCAACCAGATGTATCCACGCGTCAGACTGGGTGAGGCACCGGTCGTCGTCCAAGACCAGGAACGTCAACGGGTCATCCGGGTCGTAGCCATGTTGGACCAACAATCTCCGGCCTAGCTCGCTTTGCATGGGAACCAGGTGAAATGGAGGCTCGCCCTGGTGACGCTCCAGCCACCCTGCCCCGCCGCTACACAGGTTGCATAGACCGTCGAAGACTGCTATCCGACGCTGGGTTTCCGTGGTTCGTTCTGGGGAGGCTGGCAACTCAGGAGCGATCATGAGAGCTGCCGGTCACGCCGTCCCGCAGAATTGTGCGACACACCCGATAACATCGAGCTGTATGTGATTGAAGCTCCCTTCGAGCGCTTTCCTCAGTCCGTCAAGGCTATCTTGCAGGTTGCAGAAGACCTTCCGGGCGTTGTAGAGGCGCATGAAGACTCGAGCTCGCAGATCACAGGGCACACCCACTCGGAGCACCGTCGATCCAAACAATACCCCACCTGGGTTGAGCAGCGGTCTCAGGTTCACGAATGCGACTCCTTTTTCAGGCAGAGCTCCAGGCATGCAGTGAAGTACGTAGTTGATTGCGAGCGAGTCAAAGCCTCTGACACCCAGTTTGATCGGCTCGAGCGCACTGGCGCGGTAGGCCTCCGGCGAGTATCGCGCCAATCTGGCGCTCGTGTGCCGGAGGCAATGGGGATTGGGATCAAGGAGCGCGAGCCGCTGCTCAGGGCCAGGAAAGCGAATTCGATCCAGGAAGTATCCCGTCCCGACACCGACCTCGAGGTGATTGGAAGTAACGTGCCGCTGGTAGAGGTCGAGCGTGCGGTCAATAGAGCAACGCCATATCCGATTGCAGGTGAACGCCAGCAACCAGTCGTAGTACCTCAGCGTCCGCTCGTTGAAAGCGGCCTGACTCCCCTCAACCGGTCTTTCCGTGGCTATCACTCCGCAGTTAACCCCTGCCCTTCGCAAGCGGCCCCGACGACCCGCGCAATCACGTAGTCACGCAATCGCGTGGCACGGTTCCGTCCACCGATCGCTAGCGCTGCGCACAAACCGCACGTTCCCTTCATGTTCGATGAAGCTCGCTGTCGGAGCCGCGTCACTCTGAGACGGACACCCTATATATCGCTCCCTGGTGGTTCGCTCCGCCATCCCGAAACGTGACATACAATGCGTCGCCCCGCACATCGGGGACGATCGGGCTGCGGATTGGCCGCTCGAAATCCTCGGTGTCAAACGTACAGACGACTTCCACCGGCCCCGCTGGCTTCAATCGAAACATGACACTGGAGCTTTTGCTCTCGCCCTGAGCGAGTCCATAAAGGTACCCATCGCGACTCGGCACTAGCCCGAGAACCGGCTTGTGGCCTGGGCCTAACGCGTCAAGAGAAATGTGGCGCGTCACCGCGCCATCGATGCTGATGCCGACGACTTCCGACAGCCAATTGCCGCCCTCCTGAACGCGGGTCGTCGCCAGTATGGTTCCGTCATCAATCTCCGCAAACCGTCCAAAGGCCCCGCCCGCGTACCTGCGCTCTGCATCAGTAGGCTTGCGACCCACAGCAGCGTTCCACATGCCTTGCGGGTCGTACATCCCGCCTTTCAGTTCTGTTGTATTGCTTCGTCCGACCCGAAATCCATTGATCAGAGGCGCCCAGAGATGTCCATCGTGAGCCGGCACGGTCTCGCCGCAAAGCACCGTTGAATCGACAGGAGGAGCTTCGGAAGTCCGTCTTGTGAGTGCGTCTTCCTTCGAATCCGTCACCTTAAAGTCTCGGGGATTCGAGATTGGGATGAGCCTTTGAGTTACAACGCCTGCAACGACCTGGTAGACCGGTCCGGGGGAGGCCCACGCCTTATGCTGTGCGAGCCTGAACGCGTCAGTGTCGACGTTGCTCACGCCATAAACGTGGCCATCGACGCCTCTCACGAGGAATGAGCGCCAGTCTTCGCGCGTGGCTGGCAAGGTGAAGGTAACCAATCGGCGCAGGTCGCCGCTGGGCGAGAGTCGAAAGATATCCTTCCGGTCCCCGCTAGTGTCGAACCCCGTGGTTCCGTAGAAGGCACCGTCGGCACCTAGGAGCAGACACCGGTCAGGTGCAAAGCCGTCCGGGCCTTTGAATGTATGGATCGTCTCAAATTGAGTTGGAGGCTTGAATCGGAAAACAGTGCCGGCGCCATACCTCCCGCCAGCCTCTGTCGTGCCGTAGAGACTGCCGTCGGGCGCGACCGCAACCCCTCCGGGGTATGCGCCCTCATCGCCATTCGGATCATGATGGAATTCGTGGACGACGGAGACTCGCACCCTGGCGGGCTCAGCCGCACGCACGTCGGCCGCTGCGGCGAACATCGCCATGACCAGGACGCCGCAGAGTTCACGGTTTCTTTGCGATATCGACGGCATCGTATTGGGCGGCTTCGAAGACACAGGCCTGCACTGCACCTGCTGGCGTGAACTTCCACACCTCGTGCGTCGGCACCCCATCAGCTTCCGGCCGAGATCGATTCTCAAAATAAGTCGCACCCCGGAACGTGAACACCCTGGAGTCATTATCAGTTCCGGCAACCTTGGCCGCTTGCTGATTGAACGCCGAACCCGCGGCCGGCATGCCATCCGTGTTCAGTTTGACTGGCCACCAGGCGCGGTATTCGTGCCCGCAACCTGCCCCCGAGTCCTCCGCGAATTCAACAATGCCGACCTCGTCGGGTTGCCCGTGGTTGTCGATGTCGATGCGCCCGGTAGCGATCATACGAAACGGTCCGCCACCCGGGAGAAAGTCGCCCTTTGCATCGGCAGTGAGCGCTTCCTTGCTCAGGGGAAAGGGCTCGATGTCCACCATGGGAGCGCCGGACACTTTACCGTCCAACAGCGCGTTGCACACGGTCGGCTCGGGGGCCCTCCTGACTCGCTCCCGAGGAGGGGCCACGAGTACAAGCTCGCACGCCGGATAGACTGAAAGGTCCGCGCGGAAACCGAACAAACGGATTTTGTGCGCGGAACGGCCGATGTGTTCGAAGTACGGCGCGCCCGCGAGTCGAACCAGTCCCTCGCCGGTGTAACCAGCGTCCTCATTGTCCGGATTCTCTTCACTGCCGATGGTGTCGGCATTGGATCCCTTGACGGGTATGCGGGTCTTGAGGTCGGAGGTCCAGAGCTCGACGCTGCCGTCGTGACAAGTGCCGCCCGACTCGTAGCTCAAGACTTTGACAGCGTGGCCTCTAATCCGCGCGTCTCCGAGTGTGATACTCCAGAATCCGAACTGCTTGTTCCGACCTCCCGGCAATTCCGCCGGTTCGACCGGGTTCTCAGCGGCACTCGCGAGCTGCCCGTAGGCAAAGTGCTCGGGGTCTTTCAGGCCTTGGTTGAGAGTTGCCTGAGCTTCCGCGCACGCCGGGTTGGCGCTCAAGGTCGGCTCCCGGGCGGCGCCCCCTCCGGCGATGTCGATGTGAGCGCGCGCAGGCTGCCCGAAACCGTCGGCGTAATGCTCGGGTAATCTTCGAGTAGGCACCCACCCGGTGGTTGTCTTCTTTGACCCCTTGAACGACACGAAGACCCATCCTTGGCACTCCTTGGTCGCCAGCAGCTCATCGCCGGTGAGCACATATGAGGTCACCGCACACTCAATGTCTCCCGGACTGCACAGACTCGGATGTTTGGGGTGCACATAGAGCCGTTCGTTCGAAAACCCCGGCACCGTAACTGACACGTCCGGTTCCCCCGGGTGCATTGCGCACGACACTCCCAAGTCCTCCGCAGTTCCGCTCTTGGGATCGAGAACCAAACACCCGACCAGCAGCGCATAGATGACCACCGAACGGAGCCGGACTCGGACTTCGTATCTAGAAAGCAAAGCCGCACCTCTCTCAGTTCTCTGTGTAGTTTCCAGTGAATACGCCTGTCAAGCACACAGTCGCAAGAGGTGCCGCGGGCCGGGTCCGTCGCCACAGGCCCGGGTTCTGCCCGAGTCCCCGTCGGTTCCGGGGCCCGCCGCGGCACGAGTAGCTGTGCCGCACCCAGTCAGTGTGGACGTTACGGCTTTGAAATCGTCCGTCGTGTTATTTGCGAGCTTCATCGCCTACCCGCCCCCCGCTAATTGGGAGGCATGGTGGCGAATGCCCCTGAGGGTAGCAACCGCGGCCGACACGGCATTCGGAGGGTCCACTTTGCGGCAATGTTTTGAGGGGAAGCTACGACCGGGTTTGCCCGCCTTCGGCCACAGCCACCGTGCGCAGATTCCCGCACCTACCGACCTTGCGCGCGCCCCCCCGAAAAGCACGAACCGAGGCTTTTGTAGTCGACCAGGAACGGTTGTGGCGGAATGTACGGGCCGAGTGCGTATGACTCATAGAAGAACAATAGACCGTCCGCGGTCGGCAGCTGCTCGGCAATTTGGAACAGGTCCCCGAACTTCCACTGCGCAGCACCCTTTTCCGTGAGTTCCGGGAAGACGCGTCGATTGGTCAGGGCAGCGTAGCGCCTCTGGCAGCTCGGATCCTCGGCAATGAATGAGTTCTTTTCCAAGGCTCTCCACGCGGTTCCCTCGCGCCTGAAGATCTTGAAAGACAACCCGTCTTGGCCGTGCGGGGTGCCCTCCTCATAGGAAAAGCTCTCAAACGTCAGCACCAGGAAGTGGTCCCGGATCAGGTTCGCCGCCACTGTCTGGCTGCAGTGTCCATCCGGTCCAGAGTCATCTGTGTAACAGTCCTTGATAAATGCCTCGATCTCGCTATCCACACCCGCATCACCGATGATCGGATATTCGATCGTGCTGACCCAGTTGTCGCCATGCGGGATGGATCTCGATACCATGCGGAAGGTCGATTTGTCGGGGCGCGGCAGGGAGGGCGCGTACCGAGGGAAGAAATCATTATTCAGCTGTCGCATGTCCATTACGACACTACCGGGGTTGCAGTGTCGAAGCTGAGTACGACCCTCCTTGGTCGTCACCTCGATCCCCGTGAAGTTGTACTGCGGCAACGTACTCGCTTGAAGAGCGCTGATCACATCGTAACTGACATCCTGGTTATCGAATGAGATGACCCAGAGAGGACCGCCGATCGTCACAAAGGAAAATGCATCCTTTGCGGCCTGAGGGCGAGACGGGTACGTCAGTTCGGGAGTCTTGCCTGGAGTGCCATACCGATACCGCAGCGCTACCCTCCCGTCGGCCGGTAGAACCGACTGGCACATGGAGACCGTCTTAGCGCCGATGCCACACGCAAAGATTGCGGTTTCCCCGGACTCGCACAGTGTGGGCAGCGACGGCGGCGGGACCTGCGCGACCGTCCAAGGGCAGGTCGCCAAGAGAATCAGTCCGCCCAGACGCTTACACATGCGGCAGGCCTCCCGCTGTTGGCCGGGCCGGCACGACTCTCGCTGAGTCACGCAGGCCAGCACGAAGTCGTCCGATATTCACACACTTCACGTGCGGTGAGGAGGCAGTCGGAGCGCGCCTGCACTGACCTCTTGCGTGTCTGCTTTGCGGAAACCTGAGCAGTGTCTAAGACGGTCGGCTTTTTGGCCGATCTGCGCCGGATGACGTCCAGGAAGCCGCCGTTCGCCATCGCACAAAGCGTAGATTACTGGATGGCGGAGAAGCCCTTATCGAAGGGCTGCGCTAACTGAAGTCTCAATGTCTCGGTACTTAATGCCATATACCTAGGAATTGAGACTCGCCCACCACGGGGCACCGGCCGCCGTATGCGGTCTCTCGATCGGTCGCGATGTGTCGGTCGCTGCCATTACGGTGTCCCTTGGATTAGGTCTGACGCGGCCTCCATGGTCCTCCGGGTTCCCAACTGCTCGCAAATGCCGCTCTGCGCGCAGCTGCGGCTGCCGGCGGCACGACGAACGCGGCGATCTCGCCGGCGAGCTGAGCAAAGCTCTCGGCCAGCGCGGGTTCGCCGATTCGTCGCGTAAAGGCACGCCATTGCTGCACATGGTCCGGCGCCTCGAAATAGGCGGCGGTGAGGCAGGTCGGCGCATCCCCGGGCACAGTCGTCGCTCGCCGCTCGAACGTAGCTGCTATTGCCTGCGCCAGCGTCGCGCCATCAAAGGCAAGGTGACGAGAGTATGTCCAGAGGTCGTAGAAGTCCTTCATGCGACTGTTCGCCGCATCCAGCTCGACCATCGCGTGAAATTTCTCCGCGATAGAAGACTCGATCGGCACGGCACGCAACCTCACGCTCGGTTGACCCAGCAGCGTCGGATACTCGATGAAGCGCGGCCCGGGAACGATCGCATCCCCTACGCCAAAGTCGATCTGAAGGTGCAGGCGGACATTGCGCATGCGGCCGGAGAACCGCAACCGCGTCCCGAGATACTCAGCGTCTTTCGCAATGTCTTCGGCGACGATGCTTGCGGCATCGAAGGTCACGCCGTCCGACTCGTCTTCCACCATCGCCGAGTCTCTCACGATCGCAATCAGGCTTTCCCGGTCGGCGTTGCCCTGCCGCAGCAGGTCGATGTCCATCGTCGGCCGCGCGCGCGGAATGTCGATGGTCTTGAGCAGCAGCGCGCCCTTCAAGAGCACGCCATTAACGTGCGGCGTGCGGGACAACCGGGCAAGGAAGCGTTCGATGGCGTAGAACTGCAGCAGCTGATTGACGGGAACACCCTGGCGCCGCGCCTCGTTTCCGAGCCTCGCAAGAGTCGAGGCAACCACGTCCTTCGAGGGCGTCACGCAAGGGCCTCGAGGTACGGTCGAATCGGTCCCTCCATGCGCAGCAGGCGTGCGTAGTGCAGCAGCTCCCGGTTGGACACGCGCTTTCGTGTACGCGCGAGGCGCAGCGCCTCCAGCGCGACATCCAGTCCAATCTTGTTTCGGAACTTGAACGAGTCGACGACGCTTCGTGCCGGGCTGTAGACCTTGATGCGCCCGCCATCCAGCTCGTGCGTTTCGAGGCCCGCATCGAAGGTCTTCGGGTCGAAGCGGTACACATGGACCGGCAGCGGGGCGAGGTTCAGTCGGTGGTACTTGCCCCGCGGCACAGCCAGGTGCATGACGGCGGGGATCTGGGTCGTGATGTTGTGAAACGCAAGCGCGGAGATCAGGCAAACGGCAGCACTCGGCGCGCGAGCCGCCACCACCGCCAGGTCCGGGTAGCGGAATTCCCTTGCATCCGCTAGCCGATACAGCCCGCGCGCGAGCTCAGTCAGCTGCCCACTGTCCCGCAGCTCGTACAGAGTGGCCGGGTGGATGCCGAGCGCCAGAGCATCCTTTGTGCGCACGGCTCCGCTGTGGCGGCGGAGCGCCCGGAGTGCTGCGGTGATGTCTCGGGAAGTCATCGTTGGATATAAAGAGTACCAGTTATAAACCACTGGCGCTACTTGTATCCACCGACGACCCACCAGCAGAACCATCATCTGCCAACCCGGCGCGCACACGACGGCTCGAAACCAGAAAGGCAGTCGTCGAGGGTTGGAATGCTGTCGCCGACAGAGTGGACGGCCAGGGGGCGAATATGTCCTCGGCTGCTATGCGCGGTACTTCGCGATGCATCTCCCCCCGGTGCTGACGGACCGCGAGCGGCTCGCGGAAGATCTACTTCGGCGCGTGAGGGTGGGTCACGAAACCAGACCGGACACGCGAGGACGACCGGGTTCGGAATCGGGCATCGGAAAGAGCGCGATGACGCGCTCCCGAGGAACGCCAACAGCGGGTGTCCGGTGGCCGCGCCTATCAGCATGCTAACCTTCAATTCCATGCCGTTGTGGCTACCGCCTACTCAGCGCAACCGCCGACCGCCGCCGCCCGGCCCAAGTCCTTGGTACTTATCCTCTCCTGCGGCGCAGATTCACGCAGCCGACGGCGCGTGGACATGGATCAATGACCCGAAGCTTAGCGGCGTCTGCCATTTGTTCTCCCCTCACGACCAGGCGGTACTCACCGTTGATTTCTATTGCTACGTCGAGCAGCTACAGGGCGACCGTCTGCTGATCTGGCGTGAGGAAGGTCGGCAGCCACCCAATGCAAGTCTGAACCCGAAGATCGCGTTTGATCTGCTCACCCTGGCAGCGCTCGCTCCGGTGCAGAACGCTGAATTAGCCGGCACGGAGTTGAAAGCGAACAAGCAACGCCTTCGGTATGAGGGAGGACACCCCATCCGATACGAGCTCTTGACGAGCGTCGAACCGGGAATCCATGCGATCGCCACACCACCGGAGTTCGAGGAGCTGCCAGAAACCCTGGTTCTCGCCGACTTCGGTCCCTCCCAAGTTTCGAGCAATTACTGGGATCGCATGTCCAGAGCGATTTTCGTTTTCAATTTTTCAGCCCGCCAGCTCGAGGTCATACCACAGGATTGGTTCAACGGCGGCGGGTATGACTATGGATATCAGTGGATCACTCGGGTCGACCGTGACCCAACCACCGGCCGGATCTTTGGTGAGGGTATTCGGTTAGGCCGCTTTCGCCTCGACGCCTCGGGGAGGCACGTGGAAAAGTGGCTGCATACTGACCCCTTTTCCCGTTCCTCTTACGAGTGAGAGCGAGAGCGCAAGGGCAGAAAGAAAATAAGGCCAAGAACGATTCCCGCGAGTAGACCGCCGATGTGAGCGGCGTTGTCGATTCCCTGCGACGTCGCACCGATCAGCAGGTTAAGCGCCACGAACACTAGGATGCCCGGGAGCAGCCTTGCTCTCACTTGAACGAGTTTTTCGTCTCCCAAGACCAGGTGCACGAGCAACATGGCAAAGAGCCCGAAAATGGCGCCCGACGCTCCAACACTCACGGTCGCGGGGTGCATGTAGACACTCGCAATGCTGCCTCCGAGTCCGGCGAGCACGTAGCACACGATCAGACCGATATTTCCGGTGACCGGCAGAAGGAAGAGCCCCGCAAGAGCGAGGCCATACAGGTTATTGAGAAGGTGTGCAGGCCCCCATGAACAAATTCGCTCGTAATGAGGCGCGCATACCCTGCCCCATGCAGTGCGGGCCGGTAGTTGGCGCCCCATTTGAGTAAGTCGTCGGAATCGAAAGACGCCATCCCCAGGCCCGAGAACACCATCGCCACGTAGACCAGAACGTTCACCGCCACCAGCACTTCGAGGCCGTATGCACCCCTGATGAATGCCAGGGCGCGTGCGCGCGTCCGCTGTGAGGCTTCTTCGTCCTCTCCCTTGAGCCACTTGCGATCCTTAGACGGACTGAGGGGAACAAGGAGCGCGATCCCAAGCCACAGGGCAGCGCCGATGCCGAATGACGCGAACGTCCACTGAAGTTGGTGACCGGTCCGGTCTGCGAAGCGTTCGGTATGGGGAACTAGGAGCACAGTCGAAGGGGCCTCCAGATCAATGCCCGCACGGCCAAGCAGTGCCGCGAAGTCCTTGCGATATGGAGGCCGACCCAGCCGCTCAAAGAATGGGTACGCGCTGGGATCCTGGTTATTCAGAGTGGTGAGCCATTCTCCCCAAAGCTCCCGGTAGGCGGCATCCTTTTCCGCAGGCGCGAGGGAGCTGTCGACACGCTTGTGAAGTTGGTACCCGATCCAGATGGAATCAGAGGATTGTGTTCGGTCCGACCGGCACAAAGGGATTACTGCATACACGTAGAAGTTGAGATTACCTTTGTAAGTACGAGCCTCCGGTTGCGTCCACGCGCGCGAGCGATCAAGACAAACGTGATCCACTGCGTAGTACTTCGCCGCGGGGACGTCGGAGATCTGCGCCAAGGACTCTACGTGACTAAGATCTCCCGTCGCCGAACGGATAAACGCCTGGGCAACGATCGTCGGAACAGCGACAAACGCGCCAGCCGCCAGGTAATACGGAGCCCTTCCCCTCTTCGGGCTCTTCAGGAGCCCAAGAGCTCGCCGCATGGTGAGGATCACTAAGAGAAAGGCCAGGACGAACGGTAACCAGTACCCCGCAACGTCGTCACCTAGCGTCAGCAGGTTGCCACGCACGACCAACGCCCAGTCCAGCGTTGAGTAGGCAACGCAAAATCCCAGCGTCAATCCGACGAGCGGGATAAAGACATGCCGAAGCTTGAGGTAAAGGTGACTCGGCATCACGTACTCTTAGGTCCTTGCCTTCCACGAATTTGGGTCACGGCTGCCGTGAAAGATACCGACGACTACGGCTTGATCAGGCTCAACGCGGTAGAAGATTCCGAATGGAAACCGTCGGAGCACCGCCCGCCGAGCCGTTCTATGCACCAACTGGTACGCCAGCGGCCGCTCGGCTATGGCCGAGAGCATCGCTTGCGCCTCATCGAGAAACCGTTGCCCGAGTCCTGGGCGCTGCTCCTCATACCAGG
The DNA here is from genome assembly GCA_035568235.1 of Steroidobacteraceae bacterium. Classification (GTDB taxonomy): domain Bacteria; phylum Pseudomonadota; class Gammaproteobacteria; order Steroidobacterales; family Steroidobacteraceae; genus 13-2-20CM-66-19. The sequence continues at coordinate 381,344 of DATMOK010000023.1, forward strand.
CCGCAGCATCAGTCAGGTCTTGCTCCGCCTCCGGCCGAAGGCGGACCTCAACGGTCATAGCTTTCGGCGGATATCCGCGAGGACCTCAGCCGCGGGCCTCCCGGGGTTCTTGTCGAGCTCGTAAGCATCCAATCGGCGGTCGAGCTCCTCGCGCTGCGGCGGCGTCAGCGGCAGGGCCTTTTGTTCGGCCGCAATGCTGTCCCAGAGGTCCTCGACGAGCTTGATGCGCTCGTCGAGAGGGAGTTCTTTCAGCTTCGCGTTCATGGTGTATCTCACGGCTCCAGTCGTTTCAGACTACCTTAGTCTGCGGTCGTCAGTTCTGACCAAGCATTGTGAACTTTCCGGCCTCTTCGTCCACTACCCCGAATTGCGAGGAATCGAACTGTATGAAAATCGCGTGCTCGGGGATCAGACGCCCATATGCCTTCCGATACCCCTCAGGTACCGCGGTCATTGATCGAACCACGGGGTATAAAGTGCGATAGGGCCAAACCTTCCAGTCGCCGTGCGCGTCCTTACGCCACAGTTGACGGCCGTTCTGCACCGCAGTCACCTGGCTTCCATCCCGCTCACTACACACGCGAGTTCCCTGCCAGTCGCCGCTAAAGCACACAGGCTCGAAAACCCGAATGCTCGGATACTGCACGAGCCGCCAGCCACCGCTGCTCTTGAACGTCAGCAGCTCTTCCGAGGACTCGAAGCCATCTGGCCATCGGCAAGTTTCTACTAACCGGGTTAGAGCGCGTGAGACCTGTTCCTTCCGAGTGACCCCACACTGGGAGACACCAAACCTGGCAATGACCTTGTTGCGAATTTCGTCTCTCAGATCGTGCTCGAAGTTTTTGGCGTTAGATGACAAGAAATTCGGCCTCACGAAGGGCGGGAACATCGTCTCGCCGAAGAGCTCAGATGATTCCTGAAAATCCCACGCCGCCGCCGCGGCGTCCGCGTCGCCGCGCAGATATGCTTTCTCGAACTCCTCAACGGCGGCTTCCGGTGTGTCTGCACTAGCACCTTCTGCCGGAGGACAGCCTAGCCAGAGGACTCCGATCACTACCGAGGCGCGTACCGCGGGTTTCATCTATGCAGATCTCGCGCGGCGCCGGAGAGGCACGACGTTCCCGCCGGCGCGCAGTCCATCGAGATGATCCGCCCACGCCTGCATCATCTTGCGCCGCTCGGGAAGCCGCTGAGCCTTGTTGTACGCAGCGCGGACCTTGTTGCGCTCCGTGTGGGCGAGCTGCAGCTCGATGACATCGGGCGGAAAGCCCTGCTCGTTGAGCAACGTGCTCGCCATGCTGCGGAAGCCGTGGCCGGTCTGTTCCTCGCTCGTGTACCCCATGCGCCGGAGCGCCGCATTGATCGTGTTGTCGGACATCGGGCGGTCGCGCGTGCGAAGCGATGGGAAGAGATACTTCCCTCCCCTGGCGAGCGGCTGAAGCTCGCGCAGAATCGCGAGCGCCTGGCGCGAGAGCGGCACGAGGTGCGGCTCACCCATCTTCATCCGCTCACCGGGGATGCGCCATTCGGCGTTCTCAAGGTCGAACTCGGGCCACTCGGCGGCGCGCAGCTCGCCCGGGCGCACGAACACCAGGGGCGCGAGCTTGAGTGCGAGCGCGGTGACCGGATGGCCGCTGTAGCCGTGGATCGCGCGCATGAGCTCGCCGACGCGCGCCGGATCGGTGACCGAGGCGAAGTGCTTCGCCTTGACGGGCGCGAGCGCGCCCTTGAGATCCGCCGCGACGTCGTGATGAGCGCGGCCCGTGGCGACTGCATAACGAAAGACCCGCCCCGCCAGGGCGCGGACCCGATGGGCCGTCTCATGCCGGCCGCGCGCCTCGATGCGGCGGAGCGCGCCAAGCAGCTCCTGGGCCGTGATTGCTGAGATTGGGCGACTGCCAATATAAGGGTATAGCCCGCCGTCCAGTCGCGCCGAGAGAATGGAGATCGTCTCTGGCGCCAGGGACTTGGTCTGAAGCTCGAGCCACTCCTTGGCCACGCCCTCGAAGGACTGCGCGAGCGCCGCGCGCTCCGCCTTTCGCTGAGCGCTCGGGTCGATGCCGTCGGCGATGAGCCTCCGCGCGGCGTCGCGCTTCTCTCGTGCACGCTTGAGTGTCACGTCCGGGTACGCGCCCAGCGAGATCAGTTTCTCGCGTCCGTTGAGGCGGTACTTCAGCCGCCAGAGTCGACTGCCTGTGAGCGTCACTAAGAGAAACAAACCGCGCTCGTCGGAGAGCTTGAAGGCTTTCTCGCGACTCTTAGCGCTGCGGACCTTGGTGTCGTTCAGCATGGTGACCTAACACTGATCTACCCCCATGGCCCAAAATACCCCCAGCGCCTACCCCCACGCAAATCGGGTCACCCAAGGACGTCCTTGGACAGCCTTTGACGGCTGTATATAATGGATTCAATCACTTATGTTTATTCTGAGGACGCAGAAGGTCGCGGGAAGACAACCCGGGACAGGGGATTGGAGGCTAGGGTCGGAATCGAACCGGCGTAGACGGCTTTGCAGGCCGCTGCATGACCACTCTGCCACCTAGCCTCGTTGTGAGCTTTTGTATCGGGTGCGGCGGCCCGATAGTAAAACGCCCCGCAGGGCTTGTCGCCCGCGAGGCTTGCGCTAGATGCTGCGCTGGCTCTAGCCTAACAAAAAGATAAAAATACGTCGATTGAGCCCCTCGGGCTGGCGACGACGCTGGTGCGCGAGGGCAGTTCCCGCCACGAATAAGATTAAGGAGCGAGGAATGTCCGCAGCGAACGCGTCTACCGCCCCCGGATTCCTGGACAAGCAGAGCTATACGGCAGGCCCTGGCTTCAGTCGCTGGCTGGTGCCACCGTGCGCGCTCGCCATTCACCTCTGTATCGGCATGGCTTACGGCTTCAGCGTTTTCTGGCTGCCGATGAGCAAGCTCATCCCGGGCGCGCCGGTGTGTTCGCAGGGCTTCCTGAGTGAGCTGACGGCGACCGACTGCAACTGGTCCGTGGCGGTTGTCACCCATATCTTCGAGATCTTCATTGCGATGCTAGGTATCTCGGCCGCGATCTGGGGAGGCTGGCTCGAGCATGCGGGGCCGCGTAAGTCGGGGCTGATCGCCGCGCTGTGCTGGGGCGGCGGACTGATTCTCGGTGGCTACGGGGTCCTGATTCACCAGCTCTGGCTTGTGTATCTCGCCTGCGGCTTCCTCGGCGGCGTCGGCCAGGGACTCGGCTACATCACTCCCGTCTCGACGCTGATCAAGTGGTTCCCCGACCGCCGTGGAATGGCGACCGGCTTCGCGATCATGGGCTACGGCGGCGGCGCCATGATCGGCTCACCGCTCGCGGTCTGGCTGATGGCGCATTACGCACACGACAAGATTCCGGGAGTAGCTCCCACGCTGATGACCATGGGGGTGATCTACTTCGTCGCGATGAGCCTTGGAGCCCTCGGCTTCCGTGTCGCAGCCGCCGGGTGGCGGCCGGCTGGCTGGACTCCCCCGGCCGAAGCGGCCGGAGGCATGATCACCACCCGCCATGTGCATCTCAACGTGGCCTGGCGGACGCCCCAGTTCTGGCTCATCTGGGGTGTGCTGTGCCTCAACGTCACGGCCGGCATCGCCGTCATCGCCATGGCCAGCCCGATGCTGCAGGAGGTATTCGGCCCGCGGCTGCTGGGTTTGCCCGCGAGCACCGCTCTGACCGACGCGCAGCGCGCCGGAATCGTGGCTGCGGCCGCAGGTCTGGTGGGGCTCATCAGCCTCTTCAACAGCGTCGGCCGCATCTTCTGGGCGTCCGCGTCGGATTACCTCGGCCGCAAGACCACCTACTTCGTGTTCTTCAGCCTGGGAATGGTGCTCTACGCATTGCTGCCGACCTGGGGACACCTGGGTCTCGCCGGGCTCTTCGTGGCATCCGTGTGCATCATCCTGACCATGTACGGCGGTGGCTTCGCGACCGTTCCTGCGTATCTCGCTGACATCTTCGGTACGCAGATGGTCGGCGCGATCCACGGCCGCCTGATTACCGCCTGGTCGGTGGCCGGAGTTGTCGGCCCGGCGCTCATCGCCAAGCTGCGGGAGGTGCAACTCGCGAGCGGCATGGCGAAGAGCCTGGTATACGACCGCACGCTGTACATCATGGCCGTACTGCTGCTCGGCGGCTTCATCTGCAATCTGCTCGTCCGCCCCGTGAATCCGAAGTACTACATGAGCGATGAGCAGCTCGCCCGCGAACGCTCGCTGCAGCACGAGACATCAGCCGCGCAGGCCGCGCAGGCCGCGGGCGGGGGCGCGAGCAGCCCGGTACTGATCGCCGCTGCCTGGATCGCGGTGGGAATCCCCTTCTTGATCGGGCTCTACATCGCGCTGCAGAAGGCAGCGGCGCTGCTCTGAGTGCTCGCGCCGGCCGACCCCGCGGTCGGTCGGTCGTGCCCGATCGGGCGGAGGAATATGGAGCGGGCTAACGGGTTCGAACCGTCGACCTGTACCTTGGCAAGGTACCGCTCTACCAACTGAGCTAAGCCCGCATCCGGATCAGAACGGCGGATTCTATGTACACCCCCCGGGATGTCAAGGCGAGCGCTGCTCGGGGCGCGAAGGAAACGTCGCTTCTATGTTAATTAAGTATAGATTAAATTTCAGTGGCTTACGGGATAATCTTTACGTTTTAGATCAGGCCACGCCGCGCGCAGGTACATGACCATTGAGAGCAGTGTCGCGGCGGCGGCGATCTCGATGAACACGACCCCGAGCCGGTAAGTCGGAAGCCCCAGCAGCGGCACCCGGTAGAGCATCAGCGAGAGACCGACGATCTGCAGGATCGTCTTGTACTTGCCAAGCTGTGACACCGCCACTTTCCGGCGCGCCCCGATTTCCGCCATCCACTCGCGCAGCGCGGAAATCGTGATCTCGCGGCCGATGATGACGGCGGCGGTGAGCACGATGAGCCAGCGCGGGTCCTTGCTGACGAGCAGCACCAGTGCCACCGCCACGATCAGCTTGTCGGCGACCGGATCAAGGAACGCACCGAGACGCGAGGTCTGCCCCAGGCGGCGGGCAAAGTACCCGTCGAGCGAATCGGTGACACCCGCGGCCGCGAACAGCCACGCGGCGGCCGGGTCCGACCACGGATACGGCATGTAGAACAGCAGCACGATCAGCGGAATCGCCGCGATCCGCAGCCAGGTGAGGGTGTTGGGTACGTTCCAGATCATCGCAGGTTCCGCCGGCACTCAGCTCAGGAGCCCGGGTGCAGGTGATCATAAAGGCTTCGCGCGAGCGTCGCGCCGATTCCGGCCACCTGGGTGAAATCCGCAACGCCGGCGCGCATCACCCCCTGCAGGCCCCCGAAGTGCCTGAGCAGCGCGCGCCGCTTGGCGGGTCCCAATCCCGGGATCACCTCCAGCACCGACTCGTTGTAGCGCCGGGCGCGCTTGCGGCGATGGCCGGTGATCGCGAAGCGGTGCGCCTCGTCACGGATCCTCTGAATGAAGCGCAGCGCGGGCGAATGTGCCTCGAGGATGACCGCCGCCGTCACTCCGTAGACAAACAGCCGTTCCTGGCCGGGTCTGCGGTCCGGTCCCTTGGCGACTCCGACGAGGGTGAGATCGGCGAACCCGAGCTCCTCGAGCACTGAGTGCACTTCGGCGATCTGCCCGGCGCCGCCGTCGATCAGCAGCAGATCCGGCGCCGGTACTTCCCCCGAGCGCACGTGCTTGTAGCGCCGCTCGAGCGCCTGGCGCAGCGCCGCATAGTCATCGCCGGGCGTAACCCCCGTAATGTTGAAGCGTCGATACTCCTTCTTCAGCGGCCCTTCCGGTCCAAACACCACGCACGAGGCGACCGTACCCTCCCCGCCCGTGTGGCTGATATCGAAGCACTCCACGCGCGCGGGTGGCTCCGGAAGATCAAGCGCGCGGCTGAGCTCCGCGAGCATCGCATCGACGCCGGCCCGCTGTGCGTGCCGCATGCGCAGCGCCTGGGTGGCGTTCTCGAGCGTCAGCTCCACCCATTTCGCAGCCAGGCCCCGTGAGGGGTGGCGCACCTGCACCGTGTGACTCGCCTTCGTGCTCAGCGCCTCCGCGAGCGCCTCGGCGTCCGATAAGGCGAGGGCGAGCAGCACCTCCGGCGGCGGCTCGGCCTGCGCGTAGTACTGCATGACGAATGAGGCGAGCGCCTCGCCGGCCTCGGCAAGCGGCGCGCGCGGGAAGTAGCTCGTGGTACCGAGATTGCGCCCGCCGCGCACCAGCATGACGCTGACGCAGTACTCACCCGCATCGCCCACGATCGCGAGCACGTCCGCATCGCGCTCGGCATCGGCGGTCACGATCTGCTGCGCCTGGATGCGCTTGAGCGCCGCCAGCTGATCGCGCAGCTGCGCGGCCCGCTCGAACTCGAGCCGCGCGCCGGCCGCCTCCATACGCTGCTGCAGCTCCGTGTTGACCTCATCGCTGCGTCCCTCCAGCACCTTCACGGCGGCCTCGATGTCCTGCGCGTACGCCTCGCGCGCGATCAGCCCGACACACGGCGCCGAGCAGCGGCCGATCTGGTGCTGCAGGCATGGGCGGCTGCGGTTGGCGAAGAAGCTGTCGCGGCAGTTGCGGATGCGGAACAGCTTCTGCAGCTGATTGAGCGTATCGCGCACCGCGCCGGCACTCGGAAAGGGTCCGAAGTAACGCCCCGGCGCGCTGCGCGCGCCGCGGTAGAAGGCCAGGCGTGGGAACGGATGCTGCGCTTCCAGGTGAATGTAAGGGAAGCTCTTGTCGTCGCGCAGCACGATGTTGAAGCGCGGCTTGTGCTGCTTGATGAGGTTGTACTCAAGCAGCAGCGCCTCGGTCTCGGAGTTGGTTACCGTCACCTCGATGGCGGCGATCTGCGCCACCAGCGCCTGCACCTTGGGATCGACGTTGCCGGCTGCGAAGTAGGTGCCGACCCGGTCCCTGAGGCTGCGCGCCTTGCCGACGTACAGCAGCTCCTGATCGGCGCCGAACATCCGGTACACCCCCGGGCGGCGCGGCAGCGCGGCGATGTATTCCTTGTGCTCGAATCCCATGATCCCTGCCCAGTCTTACCGCAGGCCCGCGCGGCTGCAGGCGCGCGCCACCACCTCGCGGAACATGGGCGCGGTCAGGCGCCGGGTCTGCGTGTTGTAGCGGCTGCAATGATACGAGTCGATGAGCCAGTGCGCCTCGCTGAGCGCGTGCTCGCGTCCATGACCGAAGGCGTAGTGCGAGCGTTTCAGGTCCCGCGCCAGCAGCACGGCATCGTGCGCAATGCGCCCGAGCGCCAGATACACCCGCACCGTCGTCAGTGCCGCGAGCTCCTCCTTGAGGAAGCTGTTGCAGCGGCCGATTTCCTCCGGCAGCGGCTTGTTGCCCGGCGGCACGCACTTCACGGCGTTGGCGATGCGCGCCCCGATGAGGCGCAGCGCATCGTCTGCGGCTGCCGATTCCGGCGCGCTCGCGAGCCCGAGCTCATACAGCGTCCGGTACAGGAGAATCCCCGCGAAGTCGCCGGTGAACGGCCGGCCGGTGCGATTGGCGCCGTGCATCCCGGGGGCGAGGCCGACGATCAGCAGCTTCGGGCGCGCCGCACCGAATGAGGGCACCGGGCGCGCCCAGTACTCAGGGTGCCCCGCGCGGGTCGCCTCGAGGTAGCGGGCGAGCCGCGGACAGCGCGTGCAGTCCGGGTCGTACGCGGCGCTGCAGCGCGCGCTACCGCTAGGCGCGGTCATCCATGTGGCGGATCACCGCAGCCGCAAAGCCCGAGGTGCTCATGAGCTTGGCTCCCGGGATCAGCCGCTCGAGATCCTCGCTCACGCTGCTCTTCGCCGCCAGCTCGCGCTTCGGTGCCTTGATGGCCTCGCGCAACCGGGCGAGATCGTAGGTAAGCTCCTTGTTGGCGATGGTGTTGGTCACACCTTTTATGATGAGGTCCGCAGACTCACGCCAGCCGAGATAGCGCAGCATCATCTCCGCCGAGAGTATCAGCGAGCCCGGGTTGACGCGGTCCTTGCCGGCAAACCCCGGCGCGGTGCCGTGGGTCGCCTCGAACACCGCCAGCCCGTCGCCAATGTTGCCGCCGGGCGCGATGCCGATGCCGCCGACCTGGGCGGCGAGCGCATCGGAGACATAGTCGCCGTTCAGGTTGAGGGTGGCGATGACGTCGTATTCCTCGGGCCGCAGCAGCACCTGCTGCAGAAAGTTATCCGCAATCACGTCCTTGACGACGATGTCGGTGCCGGTCAGCGGATTGGCGAGGCGCAGCCACGGCCCCTCGCCGATCGGCTGCGCGCCAAACTCCTCGCGCGCCAGCTGATAGCCCCAGTTACGGAACGCCCCCTCCGTGAACTTCATGATGTTGCCCTTGTGCACCAGCGTCACCGATACGCGGTCGTTGTCGATCGCGTAGCGCAGCGCCTTGCGCACCAGGCGCTGGCTGCCCTCTTTCGACACCGGCTTGATGCCAAGTCCCGAGCTCGAGGGAAAACGGATCGCATGCACCCCGAGCTCGCGCTGCAGGAAGGCGATGAGCTTGTGCACCTCGGCGGAGCCCGCCGGCCATTCGATGCCGGCATAGATGTCCTCGGTGTTCTCGCGGAACACCACCATGTCGGTGAGACTGGCATCGCGCATCGGACTTGAGACGCCGGGGAAATAGCGGATCGGCCGCACGCAGGCGTAGAGATCCAGAGTCTGACGCATCGCGACGTTGAGCGAGCGCAGGCCGCCGCCCACCGGCGTGCCGAGCGGCCCCTTGATGGACACCGCGAACTCGCGCAGCGCCTCGAGCGTCTGCTCGGGTAGCCACTGGCCATAGAGCGCATTGGCCTTCTCGCCCGAATAGATCTCCATCCAGCAGATGCGCCGGCCGCCGCGATAGGCCTTATCGACCGCCGCATCGACCACGCGGCGCATGGCGGGCGTCACATCGACGCCAATCCCGTCTCCCTCGATGAAGGGGATGATGGGGTTGTCCGGCACGTTGAGCGTCGTGTCCGGGTTGATAGTGATGCGGGTGCCGTCCCGCGGGACGACGATGTGCTTGTCTTGCATGACGACTGCAGCGCGCCCTCAGGCGCGTTGCTCGGCGCGGCGGCTGTGACTGCGCTCGGCGATCAGCATCGCGAGCTCGAGGGCCTGCTCGTGGTTAAGGCGCGGGTCGACGCTCGAGCGATAGGCCCGGGCGAGATCCTGCTCGGTAAGTCCACGGGCGCCGCCCGTGCACTCCGTGACGTCATCACCGGTGAGCTCGATGTGCACGCCTCCCAGGTGCGAGCCGTGCTCGGCATGAATACGGAACGCGAGCTCCACTTCCTTGAGGATGTTCTCGAAGCGGCGTGTCTTGATGCCGCCGGTGGTCGTCTCGGTGTTGCCGTGCATCGGATCGCACACCCACAGCACCGTCTGCCCGGTCTGGCGCACGGCCTCGATCGCCTTCGGCAGCTGCGCGGCGACCTCCTTGGCACCAAAGCGGTGGATCAGCGTCAGCCGCCCGGGTTGATTCTGCGGATTGAGCGTCGTCACCAGTCCCTGCAGCCATGCGGCATCCATGGCGGCGCCCACCTTGACGGCGATGGGATTGGAGATGCCGCGAAAGTACTCGACGTGCGCGCCGTCGAGCGCCGCGGTGCGCATCCCGATCCACGGCATGTGGGTCGAGAGGTTGTACCAGCGGTTCTGGCGCGGGATGAAGCGCGTCTGCGCCTGCTCGTAGTTGAGGTGCAGCCCCTCATGGCTCGCGTAGAACTCCACCAGCGTCGCCTCGTGCACCTGCCGTCCGCTGATGCCCTCGAAGAAGTCCAGCGCATCGCCGATCGAGCGCACGATGCGGTGGTAGGCGTCCTTGAGCGGTGCCTGATGAACGAAGCCGAGATCCCAGTACTCAGGATGATGCAGGTCGGCGAAGCCACCCTCGACGAGCGCGCGCACGAAGTTCAGCGTCAGTGCGGCGCGCTCGTAGCCGCGCAGCAGCAGCACCGGATCGGGGGAGCGCGCCTCGGCGGTGAACTCCGGCCGGTTGACAAGATCGCCGCGATAGCTCGGCAGCGAGACACCGTCGCGTGTCTCGGTGTCCGCGGAGCGCGGCTTGGCGTACTGCCCGGCCATGCGACCGACACGGATGATGGGCTTCTTCAGTCCGTGCAGCAGCACGAGGCTCATCTGCAGGAGGATTTTGAGCTTCTTGGCGATGATGTCCGACTCGCACTCGGCGAAGGTCTCGGCGCAATCCCCGCCCTGCAGCAGGAACGCCTCGCCGCGCTGCGCCGCCGCCAGCTTCTCGCGCAGCGCCTCCACCTCCCACGACACGACGACCGGGGGGAGCCGCGAGAGCTCGGCGACCACGCGCTCGAGCGCCTTGGGGTCGCGATATACCGGCTGCTGCTGCGCGGGCCGGGTCTGCCAGCTCGCGCTGTGCCAGGAAGTGGTCTCGGGGGAGCGCATACGAATCGATCCTAGCACGCACTTCGGTGCTCAATTGGACCCCCGCCGGGGGCCGCGGAAGGCTGACTTCCGGCAGCTGGCTTTGCGGGCACTTCGAAGGCAGAATGCGCCCCTTTTCGAGAGGACCCTATGCATCGAGTGCTGATCCTTGGCGCCGGGAAGATCGGCGCGCTGATATCCGGATTACTCGCAGAATCCGGGGGTTACATCGTTCAGCTCGCTGACGTCGACGGTGCGGCCGCGAACGCGGTCGTGCGGGGGCACGGCGCGCGCAACCTCACCGCCATCGCGCTCGATGCGAGCCAGGGGGAAGCGCTCGAGCGGCACATGCGGGCCAACCCCGTCGATGCCCTCATCTCGGGCCTGCCGTACTACTGCAACCGCGCCGTGGCGGCGACCGCGCGCCGCGTCGGCGCGCATTACTTCGACCTCACCGAGGACGTCGAGGTGACGCGCGCGGTACGCGCGATCGCCGCCGGCGCCGAGGAGGCATTCGTTCCGCAGTGTGGCCTCGCCCCCGGCTTCATCAGCATAGCCGCCGCCGAGCTCATCACCCATTTCGATGAGCTGCGCAGCGTCAAGCTGCGGGTCGGCGCGCTGCCGCAGCATCCGAACAACGTTCTCAAGTACTCCCTCACCTGGTCGACCGAGGGACTCATCAACGAGTACGGCAACCCCTGCCAGGCAGTGAGCGACGGGCGCCTGGTCGAGGTCGCCCCTCTCGAGGGTCTCGAGGAGATCGAGATCGACGGCATGCGCTACGAGGCCTTCAACACCTCAGGCGGCCTCGGCTCGCTCGCCGAGACGCACGGTACGCATTGCGATGCGATGAACTACAAGACCATCCGCTACCCCGGGCACTGCGAGCAGATGCGCCTGCTCATGAATGACCTCAAGCTCAATCACGATCGCGGCACGCTCAAGCGCATCCTCGAGAATGCCGTGCCGCAGACGCTGCAGGACGTCGTGATCGTGTACGCCGCCGTGACCGGCAAGCAGGACGGCCAGCTGCGCGAGGAGAACTACGTCAACAAGATCTATCCGCAGGTGATCGCGGGACGCCTTTGGTCCGCCATCCAGGTATCGACCGCGGCCGGCATCACCGCGGTGGTCGACCTGGTGCTCAGCGCTCCCGGCCACTACCACGGTTGCATCGCCCAGGAGCAGTTCCGCCTCACCGACATCCTCGCCAACCGCTTCGGCCGCTACTTTGCGCCGGGCGGCACCAAGCACGTCTCGGGCGAGGTGGTGGTGGCGGGCAAGACCGGCCATCAGCGCGATCGCAAGGTGGCGGCGCGATGAGCGGCGTCGACGTCAACGCACTGCTCGCGCGGCTCGGCCTGACGGCCGTCAACTCGGGCACCTGGTCGGGGTCGCGGGGCTGGTCGACGAGCACCGAGGCGCCGCTTCTCAACGTGAAGAATCCGGCCACCGGGACGCTGCTCGCTCAGGTGCGACCGGCAACGGAGGCTGACTACGAGGACGTCCTCGCGAGCGCGCAGCAGGCTGCAGCGGCGTGGCGCGAGGTGCCGGCGCCCAAGCGCGGCGAGGCCGCCCGGCTGCTCGCTGAGGAATTGCGGGCCCACAAGCACGACCTCGGAACTCTGGTGTCGCTCGAGAACGGCAAGATCCTCGCCGAGGGTATCGGCGAGGTGCAGGAGATGATCGACATCGCCGACTTCGCCGTCGGGCAGTCGCGCATGCTCTATGGGCTCGCGATGCACTCCGAGCGCCCGCGGCACCGCATGTCCGAGCAGTGGCATCCGCTCGGCATCGTCGGCATCATCTCGGCATTCAACTTCCCGGTGGCGGTCTGGTCGTGGAACGCGCTGCTCGGCGCGATCTGCGGCAATGCGTGCGTATGGAAGCCCTCGCACAAGACCCCCTTGAGCGCCCTCGCCGTGCAGCAGCTGTGCATCCGCGTGATGCAGGCGGCGAAGCTGCCGCCGATCTTCCAGCTGTTCATCGACGGCGGCACCGGGCTCGCCACGCGCTTCGTCGAGGACCGGCGCGTCGCGCTCATCTCCTTCACGGGCTCGACCGAGGTCGGCCGCAAGGTGGGCGAGCGGGTCGCCGCCCGCCTCGGCAGGAGTCTGCTTGAGCTGGGCGGCAACAACGCCATCGTCGTCGATGAGACTGCGAATCTTGATCTCGCCGTGCCCTCGATCGTCTTCGGCGCTGTCGGTACCGCGGGCCAGCGCTGCACCAGCACGCGTCGTGTGCTGGTACACATCGGCGTAGCTGCGGAGCTCGAGAAGCGCCTGCTGCACGCCTACCGCCAGGTGAAGATCGGCGACCCGCTCGATTCTGGCACGCTGATGGGACCACTGATCGACGCCAAGGCCGTGGAGAGCTACGAGTCGGCGATCGCGGCGGCGCGTGCCGCGGGCGGCGAGGTGCTGACCGGCGGCAACGTGCTCAAGCGGCCTGGCAATTTTGTCGAGCCGGCGATCGTACGAGCCGCCAACGAGTGGCCCATCGTGCAGACCGAGACCTTCGCGCCCGTCCTGTACCTGATCCCGGTCGGCTCGCTCCGCGAAGCCATCGCGCTGCAGAACGAGTCCGCGCACGGCCTGTCGTCGGCGATCTTCACCGACCGGCTGCAGAGCGCCGAGGCGTTCCTGTCCGCGGCCGGCAGCGACTGCGGAATCGCCAACGTGAACCTCGGGACCTCGGGCGCGGAGATCGGCGGGGCGTTCGGCGGTGAGAAGGACACCGGCGGCGGTCGTGAGTCCGGATCGGACGCCTGGAAGGCTTACATGCGCCGCCAGACCAACACGATCAACTGGGGCCGCCAGCTCCCCCTCGCTCAGGGTATCGAGTTCAAGGTCGAGTAGCCGCCGCTGCGCAAACGACCTTCAGCTACCGCCCCGGCAGCCGCAGCGTAAAGCGCGCCCCGCCGAGCGGTGATTCGTCGAGCTCGAGGCGCCCGCCGTAGAGCTCGACGGTGTCGCGCACCATGGCGAGCCCGAGCCCGTGACCGGGCACGGTCTCATCGGCGCGCTCGCCACGCTGCAGAACGCGTGGCCGGTCGGCCGGCGGAATCCCCGGGCCGTCGTCCTCGATCGTGATGACGAGCCGCTGCCGCACGTGCACAGCCTCCTCGGTCCAGGCGCTGAGTCGCACGTGACTGCGGCACCATTTGCAGGCGTTATCCAGCAGGTTGCCGAGCGCCTCCGTCACATCGCCCCGGTCGCCGCTGAAGCGGCTGCCCTCGGCCACGCTGACCTCGATCGCCAGGTCCTTGTTGGCATACACCCGCAGCAGCGCCACGCGCAGCTCCGCGGCCACCTGCGCGAGCTCCACCGGCGCCTGCCCGATGACCGCGCCTCCCGAGGCCGCAGCGCGCTTCAGCTGGTGCTCGACGATACCGTTCATCTTATCGATTTCGCCGCCGATGACGCCCGCCGCCGACTCCCCGCCGAGGCTCGCACGCATCACGGCGAGCGGCGTCTTCAGGCTGTGCGCGAGGTTACCGAGCGTGTCGCGGTAGCGCGCCACCCGCTGACGCTCGAGCGCCAGCAGCGCGTTGAGATTGCCCGCGACGCCCGACAGCTCGCGCGGGTACCCTGCGCCGAGGCTCGCGCTGCGGCCCTCCTCGACCTCCTGGATCTCGCGTTCCATGCGCCGCACGGGCGACAGCGCCCAGCGCAAGAGCGCGGCGAGTGCCACCAGCAGCAACGCCATGAGCCCGGCGAACCAGCCGCTCATCTCCTGCCGGAAGCGCAGCAGCTGCTCCTCGTAAGGGGTGAGGCTGACCGCGACCGAGAACGTGAGACCGTGCGGCTCCACGGTGTCGTCCTGGAACTGGATGGCGCGGCTCTCGATCGCCACGCGGTTGAGCCCGAAGGTGGCGTAGTGCAGCGTGCGCTCGCCGGGGCGCAGCAACGGGCCAAAGTCGCTGCTAAGACCTGCCGTCGAGGGCGAGCGCCACTCGTGGTGCAGTGAGCGGATCTGCGCGTAGAACCCCGAGCGCGGCGTGGCGAGCCGCGGATCGAGCCCGTGCGGGGTGGGTGCATAGCCGCCGTTATCCTGCGGCTCGGCCGCGGCGATCAATGCGACCATCTGCGAGTCGAGGAGCTTCTCGAGCGAGCCCTCCGAGAGGGCCCGAAACCCGGTGTCGAGCACCCACATCATGACGCCGAAGAACAACGCCAGCGGCACCGCTACCGAGATGAGCAGCCGCCGGCTTAGGGAATGCACGGCGGCGCCGCTAAGCGGTCGAATCGCGTGGCAGGGCGAAGCGATAGCCCCGCCCGCGCAGAGTCTCGATGGGGTGCAGCTGCTCCTCGGGGTCGAGCTTGCGGCGCAGCCGCCCGACCAGCACCTCGATCACGTTGCTGTCGCGCTCGAAGTCCTGGTCGTAGAGCCGCTCGGTGAGCTCGATCTTGGAGATGACATCACCGGCCCGCAGCATCAGGTGCTCGAGAATGCGGTACTCGAAGGTGGTCAGCTCGACGGCCGTGCCGCTCACCTGCACCGTCTGCGAGCGCGTATCGAGCACCACCGGGCCGCACTTGAGCAGCGGGCTTGCCCAGCCCCCGGCGCGGCGCAGCAGCGCCTGCACGCGCGCCAGCACTTCCTCGAAGTGGAACGGCTTGGCGACGTAGTCATCGGCACCGGCCTGCAGGCCCTCGACCTTGTCCTGCCAGTTGGCGCGCGCCGTGAGCACCAGGATGGGGTAGGTCTTGCGCGCGGCACGCAGCCGGCGGATCACCTCGAGGCCGGCGAGCCCGGGCAGCCCGAGGTCGATGATCGCAAGATCAAGCGGAAATTCGCTGCCCGCGAACACACCCTCGTTGCCGTCGGCAGCTACATCGACCGTGAAGCCCGCCTCGACCAGGCGGCTCTTGAGCGTCTCGCGCAGCGCCGCCTCGTCCTCCACCACCAGTACACGCATCGGACGTCCCGTTCGCTGTTGTCTACATCACCGCGCCGCTCGCGGCATCCACGCGCACCGTCCACACCCTGCCGGCGTCGTTGAGCAGGCGCAGTACATACACCACATGACCGTCCCCTTTCAGCGTCTCGGCCTTGACGACGCGCGCGTGGTAGCGCTGCTCGGCCATCTTCACCGCCTCGTCCATGCTCATCGATGCGCTGGCGAGGCTGAGCCGCTGCGCCGGCGGCGAGCCCGGCGCTGGCGCGACGCCCTGCGCGTACCCCGCATTGCCGCCCACGGCGAGCAATATAGCGGCCAGATTCACTGATCGCGGCAGCTTCATGACTGAGGACAAGCCTAACGCATCCTCTCCGTCAGCCGCACGCGGCGCGCGATTCTCGCGATTTCAGCTGCCGTTCAGCTTCGACTCCCGCCACAGCGCATCCCACTCATCAGCCGTGAGGCTTTCGAGCGGCCGCCCGCGCTCGGCAGCGAGCTGCTCCATGCGGCGGAAGCGGCGCTCGAACTTCGCGTTCGCGCCGCGCAGCGCCGACTCGGCGTCGATCTCGAGATGGCGGCTGAGGTTAACGACTGCAAACAACAGGTCGCCCAGCTCCTCGGTGGCGGCTGCATGACCTGCTGCAGCATCGAGCTCGGCAAGCTCCTCGGCAACCTTCGCCCTGACCCCACTCACATCGGGCCAATCGAAGCCGACGCGCGCCGCGCGCCGTCCGAGCTTCGCCGCCCGCATGAGCGCCGGCAGAGCCGCCGGGACACCGGAGAGAGCGCCGTGGTCACCCTCTTTCTTGCCCGCGCGCTGCGCCCGCTCGCGCGCCTTCTGCGCCTCCCACTCGCGCGGCAGGTCCTCGGCGGCGAGCGGTGCACCCGCGAACACATGCGGGTGGCGGCGCACCAGCTTGGCGTGAATGGATGCAGCCACGTCCGCAAAGCCGAACCAGCCGCGCTCCTCGGCCATGCGCGCGTGAAACACCACCTGAAAGAGGAGATCGCCGAGCTCGTCGCGCAGCTGCTCGGGGTCACCGCGCGCGATCGCATCGGCTACCTCGTAGGCCTCCTCGATCGTGAACGGCGCGATGGTGGCGAAGCTTTGCTCGCGATCCCACGGGCAGCCGCGCTGCGGATCGCGCAGCCGCGCCATCAGGGCGAGCAGCTCCCCGAGCGCGCGTTGCGGATCAGCCATGGGCGGGGGCGGGGGTCGGCAACGGCAGCGGCCCGACGCACAGGCGATAGAGCGTCAGCAGCATCCCGGCGGTTGCACCCCAGATCGTGCGTCCCTCGAACGGGATGTCGCAGAAATCCACCTCCCGCCCGCTGCGGATCAGGCGGCGGCGCTGCCAGCGAAAGTTGTGCGCATCGAACAGGTAGTCGAGCGGTACCTCGAAGGTGCCCTGCACCTCTTTATCGTCGAGCGTGAGCGTGAAGCCCGGCTGCACCATACCCACCACGGGTGTGATGCGAAAGCCCGTGATGACGATGTGATCGGCGAGGTAGCCCGCGATCGATACCCGTCGCTCCTCGAGCCCGATCTCCTCGCGCGTCTCACGCAGCGCCGCCGCCGCCGGGCTCGGATCGTCCGCCTCGATGTGTCCGCCCGGAAAGCTCACCTGCCCGCCGTGGGTGCGCAGCCCCGAGGCACGCTCGGTGAGCAGCACCGTCGGTCGCTCGTGCTCGATGACCGGCACCAGTACGGCCGCCGGGGTCGGGGACTGCGGCAGCGAGTCGCGATAGATGCGCGCATCCTCGGGCGATAATCCCGGCAGGATCCACTGCGGCGGCTCGTGCCGCGGCGCGGTACCGGCGAGCCGCGCGCGGATGATCGCCGCCCAGTCGTGCGCCGCCGGGCTGTGCTCGCCTTCAGCCACCGCCGCTCGTGCCCCCCTTGATGCCGCCGCGCGTGAGCTCCGCGGGGTCGAGGAGCCCGGCGAGCTCGGCATCCGACAGCTGGGTCATCTCGCGCGCCACTTCACGGATCGGCCGTCCCTGGGCGTAAGCGGCCTTGGCGATCGCGGCGCCCTTCTCGTACCCGATCACCGGATTGAGCGCCGTCACCAGGATCGGGTTGCGATCGAGCGCCTCCGCAATCCGCGCCGCATTGACCTTGAACCCGGCGATCGCCCGGTCGGCGAGCAGCCGCGTGACGTTGGCGAGCAGTGCGATGCTGCCGAGCAGATTGTGCGCGATGACGGGCAGCATGACGTTGAGCTGGAAATTGCCCGACTGCCCGGCGATGGTGATGGCGGCATCGTTGCCGATCACCTGCGCGGCCACCATGGTGGTCGCTTCGGGAATCACCGGGTTCACCTTGCCCGGCATGATGCTGCTGCCCGCCTGCAGCGCCGGCAGCGAGATCTCGCCGAGGCCGGCGAGCGGGCCGCTGTTCATGAGGCGCAGATCGTTGGCGATCTTCATGAGGCTCACCGCCAGCACCTTCAGCTGCCCGGAGAGCTCGACCGCGGTGTCCTGCGTCGACAGCGCCTCGAAGTAGTTGGCCGCCGGAACGAAGCCGACACCGGTGAGGGCACTGAGCTCCTCGCAGAAGCGCCGGCCGAAATCCGGGTGCGCGTTGATGCCCGTGCCGACCGCGGTGCCGCCCTGCGCGAGCGCCAGCAGCCGCGGCTCGACCGACTGGAGGCGCGCCATGCCGTGCTCGATCTGGGTGCGCCAGCCCGACAGCTCCTGGCCGAGAGTGACCGGCATGGCGTCCATGAGATGGGTACGCCCGGTGGTCACCGTCTCGAGCAGCTCCTGCTCGCGCGAGCGCAGCACATCCCGCAGGTGCGCCAGCGCCGGCAGCAGCGCGCCGCGCACCGCGAGCGCCGCGCTCACATGGATGGCCGTCGGGATCGAGTCATTGCTGCTCTGCCCCATGTTGACCTGGTCATTGGGGTGTACCGCGCTCTTCAGGCGGCGGCTGGCGAGCGCCGCGATCACCTCGTTGGCATTCATGTTGGAGCTGGTGCCCGAGCCGGTCTGGAATACGTCGATCGGGAAGTGCGCATCGTGGCGGCCGGCAACCACCTCCGCCGCAGCCGCATCCACGGCCTGCGCCACCTGCGGGTCGAGCAGTCCCAGGCGGCGGTTGGCACGCGCCGCCGCCTGCTTGACGAGCGCGAGCGCGGCGATGAAGCCGCGCGGCATGGGCAGCCCGCTGACGGGAAAATTCTCCACCGCGCGCTGCGTCTGCGCACCCCACAGCGCATCGGCAGGTACCTTGAGCTCGCCCATGCTGTCGTGCTCAACCCGGAAGGAAGTCGTCATGAGTGCACTCCGCTGATCGCCCGCATCTGGCGGGACGCCCGGCCGGACGGCCGTATGCGTTATGATGATAACGCATGCCCGCAAGCCCCAGCGACGCCCTGAGCGCACTCGACGCCCTCTCGCCGGTCGACGGGCGCTACGCCGGCGTCACCGCACCGCTGCGCGCACAGCTCACGGAAGCGGCGCTGATCCGCGAGCGGGTGCGGATCGAGGCGCAGTGGCTGCTGGCGCTCAGCGCCGCGGTGCCGCAGCTTGCCGGTGCGTCCCTGAGTGGGGCCGTGCGCCAGCGCGCGCAGCAGCTCGCCGCCTCCCCGGATGACGGCGCCGCCGCGGCCGTCAAGGCGATCGAAGCGCGCATCAATCACGACGTGAAGGCGGTCGAATATTACGTGCGCGAGCAGCTCGCCGCCGCCGGCGCCACGCCCGCGACTCTCGAGCTGGTGCATTTCGCCTGTACCTCCGAGGACATCAATAACCTGAGCTACGCGCGACTCCTCAAGGGCGCGCGAGCGGTACTGGCCACAGTCCTCAAGAGCCGGATTGACGAGCTGGTCGAGCTGGCGCACCGCTACGCGGAGGCGGCCATGCTCTCGCGCACCCACGGGCAGGCGGCCAGCCCCACCACCCTCGGCAAGGAGCTCGCCAACTTCGCCGCGCGGCTGATGCGCGCCGAGAGCCGCTGGACCCAAGTCGCGATCCTCGGCAAGTGGAACGGCGCGGTTGGCAACTTCAACGCGCACGCAGCGACGCTGCCCGCCGTCGACTGGCCGGCGCTCGCGCGCCGCTTCGTCGAATCGCTCGGACTCGAGTACAACCCGTACACGACGCAGATCGAGCCGCACGACTGGATCGCCGAGTATTGCGACGCCGTCGCCGCCACCAACGTCGTGCTCATCGACCTGGCGCGCGACATGTGGGGCTACATCTCGCTCGGCTACCTGCGCCAGCGGGCGGTCGAAGGCGAAGTCGGCTCCTCCACCATGCCCCACAAGGTGAACCCGATCGATTTCGAGAACGCCGAGGGCAACCTCGGGCTCGCCAATGCGCTGCTGCGTTTCTTCGCCGACAAGCTGCCGCTCTCGCGCTGGCAGCGCGACCTCACCGACTCGACCGTGCTGCGCAATCTCGGCGTCGCGCTGGCGCACGGCCTGGTCGGGTACAAGGCACTGCAGCGCGGCC
>DATMOK010000024.1:0-15677 GCA_035568235.1 Steroidobacteraceae bacterium
CGCCACAAACTGACCACCGTTGGTCTCGGCCATCACCTTCGTCAGCGCCGCCGTCAACGTCGTCTTCCCGTGGTCCACGTGACCAATCGTGCCGACGTTCACGTGCGGCTTGTTGCGCTCAAATTTCTCTTTGGACATGGCGTAGTTCCTTAAACTGACTTGTCTCTGTCTCTTACTTCTTGATGATGCCGTCGGCGATGTTGGGCGGCACTTCGATGTACTTGGAGAACTCCATGGTGAAGGTGGCGCGACCCTGGCTCATCGAACGCACGGTGGTCGCGTAGCCGAACATCTCCGACAACGGCACATCCGCGGTGATGGCCTTGCCCGCCGGGCTCTCATCCATGCCGGTGATCTGGCCGCGCCGGCGGTTCAAGTCGCCGATCACATCGCCCGAGTACTCCTCCGGCGTCACCACTTCGACCTTCATGATGGGCTCGAGCAGCACCGGTCGGGCACGCCGAAAGCCCTCCTTGAAGCCCATCGAGCCTGCGATCTTGAAGGCCATCTCGTTCGAGTCGACGTCGTGGTAGGAGCCGTCGAACAGCGTCACCTTCACGTCCACCACCGGATAGCCGGCGATGACGCCGGTCTCCTCGGCCTCGCGGATGCCCTTGTCCACCGCCGGCACGTACTCGCGCGGCACGCTGCCGCCGACCACGCCGTTGATGAACTCGTTCCCCTTGCCGGTCGCGTTGGGCTCGATCTTCAGCCACACGTGGCCGTACTGGCCGCGGCCGCCGGACTGGCGGATGAACTTGCCCTCGCTCTCGACCGTGCCACGGATGGTCTCGCGGTAGGCAACCTGCGGCTTGCCGACGTTCGCCTCGACGTTGAACTCGCGTTTCATGCGGTCGACGATGATCTCGAGGTGCAGCTCGCCCATGCCGGAGATGATCGTCTGCGACGACTCCTGGTCAGTGTGCACGCGAAACGAGGGATCTTCCTTGGCGAGGCGCTGCAGCGCGAGGCCCATCCTCTCCTGGTCCGCCTTGGTCTTCGGCTCCACCGCCACCGAGATAACCGGCGCCGGGAATTCCATCTTCTCGAGCGTGATCACCTTCTCGAGATCGCACAGCGTGTCGCCGGTGATGACGTCCTTCAATCCCACCGCGGCGGCGATATCACCGGCGAGCACTTCCTTGATCTCGGTGCGATCGCTGGCGTGCATCTGCAGCAGGCGCCCGATGCGCTCCTTCTTGCGCTTGGTCGGCACATACACCGTGTCGCCGGAGTTGAGCACACCCGAGTAGACGCGGAAGAAGGTCAGGTTGCCGACGAACGGGTCGTTGAGAATCTTGAAGGCGAGCGCGGAGAACGGCGAGTCGTCGCGCGCCTGGCGGGTGTCGGGCTCGTCCCGGTCGTTCAGGCCCTTGACGTCCGGCATGTCGACCGGCGAGGGCATGAACTCGATCACCGCATCGAGCAAAGCCTGTACGCCCTTGTTCTTGAAGGCCGAGCCGCACATGGCGAGCACGACCTCGTTGCGCAGCGAACGCTCTCGCAGACCCTGGCGGATCTCGGCGTCCGAGAGCTGCTCGTGCTCGAGGTACTTGTGCATCAGCGTGTCGTTGGCTTCCGCGGCGGCCTCGATCATCTTGCCGCGGTATTCCTCGGCCTGCGCTCTGAGCTGCTCCGGGATGTCCCGGTACTCGAACTTCATCCCCTGGGTTTCCATGTCCCAGTAGATGGCCTTCATGCGGATCAGGTCGATGACGCCCTCGAACGTATCCTCGGCGCCGATCGGCAGCTGGATGGCGACCGGATTGGCGCGCAGCCGCGCGCGGATCATCTCGACCACGCGCAGGAAGTTGGCTCCCGCGCGGTCCATCTTGTTGACGAAGGCGATGCGCGGCACGCGGTACTTGTTCATCTGCCGCCACACCGTCTCGGACTGCGGCTGCACGCCCGCTACCGAGTCGAACAGCGCGACCGCGGAATCGAGCACCCGCAGGCTGCGCTCGACCTCGATGGTGAAATCGACGTGGCCTGGGGTGTCGAGAATGTTGATGCGGTGCTCGGGGAAGCTGCTGTCCATCCCCTTCCAGAAGCAGGTGGTAGCGGCGGCGGTGATGGTGATGCCGCGCTCCTGCTCCTGCTCCATATAGTCCATGACGGCCGCGCCGTCGTGGACCTCGCCGATCTTGTGCGACACGCCCGTATAGAAAAGGATGCGCTCGGTCGTGGTCGTCTTCCCCGCGTCGATGTGCGCGGAGATACCAATGTTCCGATAGCGCTCGATGGGCGTCGCGCGTGCCACGATCAGTCCTCGTGTCTTACCAGCGGTAGTGGGCGAAGGCCTTGTTGGCCTCGGCCATGCGATGGGTGTCCTCGCGCTTACGCACCGCAGCGCCGCGATTCTCGGAAGCGTCCATCAGCTCGTGCGCCAGGCGGAACGCCATCGACTTCTCACTCCGGTCGCGCGCCGCCTCGATGACCCAGCGCATGGCGAGTGTCTGGCGGCGGGTGGAACGCACCTCGACCGGCACCTGGTAGGTGGCGCCGCCGACGCGGCGCGATTTCACCTCGACCACGGGCTTGACGTTGTCGAGCGCCGCCGACAGCACCTCGATCGCCTCGCCCCCCTGCTTGCCGGTCTTCTCGGCAATGCGGTCGAGCGCGCCATAGATGATGTGCTCGGCGGCAGACTTCTTGCCGCTCTTCATGATGACATTCATGAACTTGGCGAGCATCTCGTTGTTGAACTTCGGGTCCGGGAGAATGCTGCGGACCGGGGCCTGGGCACGACGCGACATGGTGGTTTATCCCCTTACTTCTTCGGGCGCTTGGCGCCGTACTTGGAGCGCCCCTGCTTGCGCTCGCCGACGCCGGCACAGTCGAGCGTGCCGCGGACGGTGTGATAACGAACTCCCGGCAGGTCCTTGACGCGACCGCCGCGGATCAGCACCACCGAGTGCTCCTGAAGATTATGTCCCTCGCCGCCGATGTAGCTCGTGACCTCGTAGCCGTTGGTGAGGCGCACGCGGCACACCTTGCGCAGTGCCGAGTTCGGCTTCTTCGGCGTCGTCGTATAGACGCGCGTGCAGACGCCGCGCTTCTGGGGAGAGGCCCCGAGCGCCGGTACCTTGGTTTTCTCTGCTCCCAGCCGGCGCGGTTGCCGGATGAGCTGACCCGTGGTCGCCATCGTTACACTCGTCTCCAAACTCAGGTGCGGGGTGGGTACTCGCACAATGGGCGACCTAGAAGAGCACCGGGCCGCCTACGTCAGGCGGCCCGGTTCTTCTAAGTCGCTGTTTCCGGTGCCGGCGAGCTATCGGCCGGCCCGACAAAGGCCGGCGATTCTAGGTAGGGACCCCCGGAGTGTCAACCAGCCCCAGGGGAGCGCTGTTGCGTTGCGATTGATTTGTCCCGCCCGCCGATTACGATAGCCGGTAGGGCCGGAAGGGTGGTTCGCCGCCCTCATTCGCCTCACCCATACATAAGGAACAGACCCCGGCGAGGGGCGCGGAATCGGTGGCCTCAAGGAGCGTCAGCTGGCTTTTGGGCCTGGCCGTGTGCCTGCCGGGGGTAGGTTTGGCGCTTGCCATCCCCCCGGCGCCCACCTCTTCCTCCGGGACGCCCCTTGCGGCCGAGGTGCTGGAGTCGACCGGACCCGCCCCTACGGTGACGCTCGTTACGAGCGGGGCATTCGATCAGCACTTCCGCCCCTTCCAGTCCCGGGGCTCCCACCGTGTAAAGACCCAGCTTTGGTTCCGCCTGCCGGCGCCTGAGGCCACGGCGGGCGGCGAGACCCCGGTGGTACTGGTGCGCTCGGGGATGGATCAGCCGGTCGAGTTGTTCGTGCGGCGCGGCGGTGTGTTCGCCCCGCTGCGGGCCGCGGCGGTCGCGCCGAAGTTCGGCGGCGGGCAGGACACGGTGTTCGCGCTCAACCCCGCCCCGGATGCCGGCACCTCCCTCTACGCGCGCGTCTCGCGCACCGGTGATACAACCACCGACCTGCAGTTCGCCACCTCCACGCTCGAGCACACGCTCGAGAGTGCCGCCGGCCACTCACGCATGATCTGCTTCGCCTTCGGCGCGCTCATGGCGATGGCGCTTTCGGCACTGCTGGTGCGCTTCGTGCTCATCGATCCGCTGTACCCGCTCTATGGCGCGCTGTTCGCGCTGTTTGCCATCTATCTCGCCTACTGCTCGGGGGAGGGGTTCGGCTGGCCGCTGCTCTCGTACGCGCGGCCGCTCGGCTGGTACGCCTGGAACGTGCCGATCGCGGTGAGCGGCGCGGCCGCCTCTCTGTTCGTACGCGAATTTGCCAACCTGCGCCTGTTCTCCGCGCGCGTGTACCGCGCTTTCGGCTGGCTGGCGCTCGGCTACCTGGTGCTCGCCCTGTCGAACGTGCTGCGTCTCGTTGGGCTCGCCACGCTGGTGGCGGCCGTCGGCAATCTCATGTTCCTCTGCAGCACGGTCTTCACGCTGCTCGTGTCCTACCTCGCATGGCGGCGCGGCAACCGCGCCGCGGGTTGGTTCCTGATCGCCTGGGCGCTGATGTGCACGTTCCAGTTCGCCACCGCGGCGTGGCTGCTGACCGGCCGGGCCGACAATGCCGACGCGTTCCTTTGTTACGGCCTCGCACCTTCGATGGTCGCCGGTGCGGTGTTGATCGCACTCGGGGTGGCCGACCGCATGCGGGCGCAGAATGTCGCACTGACCGAGGCGGAGCGGCGCGCCCAGATTGATGCGCTCACCGGGGTGCTCAACCGCCCGACACTCATAGAGCGGTTCGACACGGCCTGCCTGCGGATGCAGCGGCGTGGGCTGCCGATCTCGGTACTGTTCATCGATCTCGATCACTTCAAGCAGATCAACGATACCTGCGGACATGCCGCGGGCGACGCCTGCCTCGCCGCCGTGGTCGCACCCATCCAGGCGGAGCTGCGCCAGTCGGACATCATCGGCCGCTATGGAGGCGAGGAGTTCGTGGTCGTGCTCAACGGCGCGGATGCCTCCGCCGCAGCCCCGGTCGCGCAGCGCATCTGCCAGGGCGTCTCGGCCGTGCGCATCGAGGGCTTCGCTGCTTCGATCCGCCTCACGTGCAGCATCGGCGTGGCGAGCAGTGACACGCTGGGAATGTGGGGCCAGCACCTGATCGCGCACGCCGACGCGGCCCAATATGCCGCCAAGCGCGCCGGGCGCAACCAGGTGCAGCAGGCGGCGCTCGCCGCGTGATACGGGGCTGGGACCTCGATGCACGTTCGCGCCGCCAGCCCGCGTGATATCCCGCAGCTGCTCGCGCTCGTGCGGCGCTACTGGGAGTTCGAGCAGATCGCTGGGTTCGTGGCGCTGCGCGTCGAGCTCACTCTCAAACAACTGCTCACCGAGGGGCATCACGGCGCCGCCTGGGTAGCCGAGAGCGAGAGCGGCTTGGTTGGCTACCTGCTCGCCGTGCTGGTCTTAAGCGTCGAGCACGGCGGGATCATGGCGGAGATCGATGAGTTCTTCGTGCTCCCGGAGGCGCGCTCGCACGGCCTCGGTGCGCGCCTCCTCGAGGCGGCGGAGACAGCGCTCGCCGAGCGCGGCTGCGTGCGGCTGCAACTGCAGCTCGCCGTGGGCAACGCGGCCGGGCGCGCATTCTACGAGCGCCGCGGCTATCGGGGCCGCGACGGGTACCGGCTGCTCGACAAGGCGCTCGCTAAACCCAGGAGCCCGCCCGCCGGCTGAGCCGCACGACGCCAGAATCGCTCGTCCCATCGCAGCCCGCAGCGCAAAATAAGACTCCGGGGGCCATACTGCCGCGCGGTTACAACATCGGGAGCTAACCATGTCTGCCGTGAATCGCGCCGCACGCCGCGTCCTCCTACTCGGCGCGCTTCTCAGCCTCGCCGCCGGCATTGCGCTCAGCGCCTCGCCGGATATCTACGACGCCGCCGTGGCGCACGCCGGGCGCAGCAGCGATGACCTCAAGCGCGACCCGATCGATCACCCCGCCGAGCTGCTGCGGCTCGCCGGGATCAAGCCCGGGATGCAGGTCGCCGATTTCATGGCCGCGGACGGCTACTTCAGCGAGCTCACGAGCTACGTCGTCGGTCCCAAGGGTCACGTGCTGCTGCTCAACAACCCGACCTGGGACTACTGGAGCGGCAATCACTGGAAGGAGCGCATCGCCGGCAGGCTCCCCAACGTCGAGCATCGCACCATCGACGCCGAGCACCTGGACGTGCCCGATCGCTCGCTCGATGCGGTGCTCCTCATCAAGGCCTATCACGACTTTTACGCGATCGATGAGGACCCGGTCGCCAAATGGCCGCGCTTCGACGTCGGGCAGGTGGTCGGCGAGCTCGCGCGCGTGCTCAAGCCCGGCGGCGTGCTGCTGCTGGTCGATCACTCGGCCAAGCCCGGCACCGGCACCGCGGCCGCCACGCCGCTGCACCGGATCGACGAGGCCTACGCCCGGCAGGAGTTCGAGAAGCACGGCTTCACCCTTCTCAGGTCGAGCGACGTGCTGCGCCGGCCCGACGATCCGCGCGATGCGATCAGCTACAAGGGCCCGATGGTCGGCAAGACCGACCGATTCGTGCTGGTGTTCCGTAAGACCCGCTGATTTGCACCAGCGACGCTAAGGCGCTCCCGGGGGCAGCTACCTGACCTCGCGCGGCGTTAGAATCGCGCCGCGACTGGAGGGTTGGGCCATGCGTGAGTCTGAAACCCGAAGGATTCCGTGCGCTGCAGCGCGGCGCACCGGGGGGACGACACTCGGCCTGATTGCCTGCTGCGCGTTCGCCGCGCTCACCGCTGCGCCGAGCATCCGGGCGGCGGCGTCGCTCGAGGTCTACGGGCGCCTGCCGCGTTACGAGAACGTCGTCCTGTCACCCGACGGCTCGCGCGTCGCATTTATCAGGACCGACGGGAACACGCGCACGGTGGCTGTGCTCGGGCTGGCCGACGGCAAGAAACTCGGTGAGCTGCGCGCGGGCGAGCAGAAGCTGCGGGGCATTCGCTGGGCAGACAACGACCGCCTGATGATCTTTACCTCGGTCACGGCGGTACCTACTTCGTTCCTCTGGCACCAGAGTGAGTGGCGCCAGCTGCAGATCCTGGACCTGAAGAGCGGCAGGAACTACAGGGTCCCCCAGCTGAACCCGCCAGGCAGCATGGATCTGATGAACACGGTCACCGGCAGGGTAACCGTCAGGCACATCCAGGATCGCACGGTGCTGTTCTTCGGGGGCCTGCAGGTCACCGGGGCACCCATGTCGCACGGCCTCGGGCGTCAGGTCGTAACGGTGCTGCTGCGCGAGGACCTCGAGTCGAACAGTCCGCGCATCGTGCGCACGGGCGGACGCGGCTTGAGCGAGTCCTGGACCGTCGACGATGCGGGAGAAGTTGCGGCGGAGGAGCTTTACGACCAGAGGAGCCACCGCTGGAGCATTCTCGTGAGCCGCGACGGACGCATGACTGAAGCCGCCGCAGGTGAGGCCGCGATCGACGTTCCCCGCATCCTCGGCGCGGGTCCGGTCGCTGACACGCTGCTCCTGCAGCGTATCGAGGACGGCGATGCCGTGTGGCGGCTGCTGTCACTCAAAGATGGCTCCATCGGCGCCCCCATGGCTGAGAAGCAGACGCTCGATCAGCCCGTCGAGGATCCGCTGACGTTCCGCATGATCGGTGGTGTGCACGTCGGCGACAGCGAAGAGTATTTGTTCTTCGATCCGTCCGTGCAGCAGTCGTGGCAGGCCGCCGTACGAGCGTTCCCGAACGAGCGCGTGCGGTTCGAGTCAGCCGCCGCGGGCTTCAAGAAGCTGGTGGTGCGTGTCGAGGGCGAGCGCGACGGCTACTGCTACGAGCTCATCGACTTAACTACCCACCGTGCCGAACCGCTGGGAGACGTGTATGAGGGTATCGGCAAGCCGTTGGAGGTGCGCCGCATCACCTACGCCGCCGCGGACGGCTTGGCTATCCCGGCCTACCTCACGCTGCCGCGCGGCAAGAGCGCCTCGAAGCTGCCGCTCATCGTGCTGCCGCACGACAACCCGGCAGGCCGCGACACCGCGGACTTCAACTGGTGGTCGCAGGCGCTCGCCGCTCAGGGCTACGCCGTGCTGCAGCCCAACTACCGCGGCTCCGAGCTCAACCGGGCGTTCCTCGAAAAGGGCTTCGGTGAGTGGGGACGCAAGATGCAGACCGACCTGTCCGATGGTGTGCGTTACCTCGCCCGCGAAGGAGTGATCGATCCGGCGCGTGTCTGCATCGTCGGCGCGAGCTACGGCGGCTACGCGGCGCTCGCTGGTGTAGCGCTCAATCCCACCGTGTACCGTTGCGCCGTCTCGGTGGCCGGAATCGCCGATCTGCATAGTTGGCTGCACTCGATAAACCGCCAGCACTACGGGCGGGATACTGCGACGCAACGCTACTGGGAGCGTTTCATCGGCGCCAGCAACCCGGATGATGTGTCGGTGGATGCGATTTCTCCGCTCAGACATCCGGATGCGATCACCGTGCCGGTGCTGCTGATTCACGGACGCGATGACACCGTGGTGCCCTACGAGCAGAGCCAGACGATGTACGACGCACTGCACGGGGCCCACAAGGATGCCGAGCTCGTACCGCTCGCGGGTGAGGATCACTGGCTGTCGCGCAGCGAGACCCGCCTGCAGATGCTCCAGTCCTCGGTTGCGTTCCTGCGCGCCCACAACCCGCCCGACCCATGACACCGAGGCCCGACGACGACCCTTACAGCCTGTCGCGATTTCTCGAACCACAGTCCGGTTGCTACGCGCGGGTCCTCGACGAGCTCGACGCGGGCGCAAAGACAAGCCATTGGATGTGGTTCATCTTTCCGCAGCTTCAGGGGCTCGGCGCGAGCCCCATGGCACGCCGCTACGCCATCTCAGATCTGACCGAAGCGCGCGCCTACCTCAGCCATCCCATCCTCGGCCCGCGGCTGCGCGAGTGCACACGCCGCGTGCTGGCCGTCGAGGGACGCACGGCGCACCAGATCTTCGGCAGTCCCGACGATCTCAAGCTGCGCTCCTGCCTGACGCTGTTCACGCGGGCCGCAGGACCCTCGCCGGCCGCAACGGACCGCGTGTTCAGCGAGGCGCTCGCCAAGTACTACGGCGGCGAGCCCGACCCCCTGACCTTACGGCTCCTTACGCCTTCGGCTTCCTGAACTTCAGCAGGAACTGATCCGTGTGGCCCTGGATCGGCGGATCGAACACCTTGGCGGTGTGCGGGTCGTCCTTGTTGCGCAGGATCTTGCTTTCCCCGACCAGCTCGAAGCCCGCCGCCTTCACCTCCTGCTTCACCGTCTCCTCATCGATCCGGTGCAGGGTGTTGGTGTCGCGGCTGCCGGAGCCGGCTTCGGCCGCGTGATCGAGCACGAAGTAGATGCCGCCGGGCTTAAGTGCCGCGAAGATCGTCTTGTTGATCGTGGCGACGTCGATGTCCTTGAGGTTGTGGAGGTCGTGGTAATTCTGCGTGGTCCACACCAGGTCGAAACTGTTGGTGGGCCTGACGTCCGACAGCCGCGCCAGGGTGACCTTCACATTGCTGTAGTGAGGATCGGCGGCGATCGCTACCACGGGTGGCGGTGGCGCATCGGGCTTCGGCGGGGCGGACACCGTGTAGATCGACACCTGGCCCTTCGACCCGACGGCCGCGCTCAGCATGCGGGTGAAGTAACCCTTGCCGGGGGCGAGCTCCAGCACCCAGTCCCCTGGCTTGACGCCTGCGAAGGCGAGCGTCTCGGCCGGCTTGCGGCTGGCGTCACGCTCCTTGTCGGCCGCCGGCCGCGCCGGATCGGCGACCGCGGCGGTGATGTACTTCGGCAGGCCGGCAGCATGGGCTGCCGGAATCGCGAGTCCCGCAGTGACGAGCGCCGCGGTCGCAAGAATCGCTGCACGTTGCATGAGTCGCCTCCTTGATTAGGTGCCCGGCGGTTCGCAGGGGCAGGCACTCTAACAGGAGCCGCGCCCGGCGCCACCTTCGCTCCGGCGCGCCGCTCAGGCGGATGGACGCGGCTCTGTTCCCGGCAGCGCTTCAGGCCGCCAGCCGCTGCTGGAGGCGCGAGCGCACACCCGGCCATTCGGCGGCGATGATGGAGAAGCGCGCCGAGTCGCGCGCAATGAGATCGCTCGCCAGGCGGTGGGCGCGCAGCGTTCCCTCGAACAGCGCCCCGAGACGAGCGAGCGCGGCGCGCGAGCGCTCGTTGCGCATGTCGGTGTGGAAGCACACCCGGTGGACGCGCCACTGCTCGAAGGCGCACTGCAGCATGAGGAGCTTCGCCTCGGTGTTGGCGGCCGTGCGGACCGCAGAAGCCGACAGCCACGTGTAGCCGATCTCGCAGCCATCGGGACCGGCGCGCAGGGCTTGCGGATGTCCGGCGGGCCACTCCCAGCGCTCGATGAGAAAGAAGCGCGTCGAGCCGACCACCGCGCCGTCGCTCAACCGCACCGTGGCAAAGGGCAGCGCCGTGCCCTGCTCGCGCCAGTGGACGGCCGTATCGACGTAACGGCTCATGCCGTCCGTGTCGAGGGGCAGAGGGGTCCAGCGGTAGAGCGAGGGGTCCTCGGCGGCCGCCGCCACCAGTCCCGGAACGTGCGCGCGCGATAAGGGCTCGAGGCGCACGTACTTGCCCGCGAGAATCGGTGAATCGTTACTCACCCCGAGATGATATCGCGCGTGGGCCGCGGCACACCCGCGGGCGGTGCGGATCCTGACAGCAGGGCTGTCTGTCGCAAGCGCTACAGCAGGTCGAGGCACGCGGCCGTGTCGGCGGTCGTCGCGATGCTCGAGCATTGCCAGAATTCCTGCTGCGTGAGTGAGGGGGCCTGCCCGGAGGCGGCGGGTGCGGCAGAGGCCGGGGAGGCGCTGGTGGCCGCGCTGAACACGCTCGCCCCGGGAGCTGTGGCAGATGCCGAAGTTGCACCGGATGGGCTCATGGCGCCCACGTTCGATGTCGTAGTAGCGGGCACCGTGCCGACTGGCGTTCGCGGCGGGTGGGGTCGCAGCGTTCACGGGCGTCGTGAAAGCCCTCGCGGACGTTGCCGGCGTGGCAGCCGTGGAGCTCGTCGCCGTGGAGGCGGCCGATGGGCTCCCCGCTTGCGGGACGGCTTGGCCCCACAAGGGTTGTGCCAACGTCCCCAAGCTCAGGCAAAGGCTGAACAGCGCGACAGTCCGCTTCATACCTGTGGGACAACCCGTGGCGCAGAAGTTTCCGCTGCCTTCGCCCGGCAAAAGAAAACGGGCTGGCGAGATCGCTCGCCAGCCCGTTGCAGTGGTCGTCTTACGCGTGGTGTCGGTTCTAGCCGGCAGCAGTCTCCGACTCTTCGCTGACGCTCGCGCCCTCTTCGGTCTCCGGCAACCCGCCGCCCACGTCCATGAAGCTGCGACGCTCGGTGCCTTCGAGCTTGCGGCGGCGCGAAGCGTGGGCCGCGAAGCCCGTGCCCGCCGGGATGAGGCGTCCGACGATGACGTTCTCCTTCAGTCCGCGCAGGTCGTCCTTCAGCCCCCGCACCGCCGCCTCGGTCAGCACGCGGGTGGTCTCCTGGAAGGAGGCCGCGGAGATGAACGACTCGGTCGCGAGGCTCGCCTTGGTGATGCCGAGCAGCACCGGCTGCAGCCGCGCGGCCTTCTTGCCGCCCTGCTGGGCGCGGTCGTTGACGTCCAGCGCCCGCGCCCGATCGAGCTGCTCGCCGCGCAGCAGCGTGGTCTCGCCCGCCTCCTGCACCTCCGTCTTGCGCAGCATCTGGCGGATGATCACCTCGATGTGCTTGTCGTTGATCTTCACACCCTGCAGGCGATACACGTCCTGGATCTCGCGCACCAGGTAGTTCGCGAGTGCCTCGACGCCCTGCAGGCGCAGGATGTCGTGCGGGTTCGGCTCGCCGTCGGCGATCACTTCGCCGCTCTCGACCGTCTCGCCCTCGAACACATTGAGCTGGCGCCACTTCGGGATCAGCTCCTCGTACTTCTCGCCCTTCTCAGCGTCGTCGGAGGTGATGATGAGGCGCCGCTTGCCCTTGGTCTCCTTGCCGAAGCTCACGGTGCCGGACTTCTCGGCGAGGATCGCCGGGTCCTTCGGTTTCCGTGCCTCGAACAGGTCCGCGACGCGCGGCAGGCCGCCGGTGATATCGCGGGTCTTGGAGGACTCCTGCGGGATGCGGGCGATGACATCGCCCACCGACACCCGCGCGCCGTCGACCAGGCTGACGAGCGCGCCCGGCGGCAGCGTATACACGGCCGGGATCTCGGTGTTGGCGAAGGTCACTTCCTTGCCCTTGCCGTTCACCAGCTTGATGGTGCCACGCAGGTCCTTGCCGCCGCGCTGCTTGGTGTCGAGCACCACGGTCGAGGTAAGACCCGTGACCTCATCCACCTGCGAGGTGACCGTGAGGCCGTCGACGAAGTCCTGGAACTTGACGAAGCCGGCGACCTCGGTGATGACCGGGTGGGTATGCGGATCCCAGGTGGCGATCACCTGGCCCGCGTTCACGGTCGCATTCTCCTTGGCGCTGATCACCGCGCCGTAGGGGATCTTGTAGCGCTCGCGCTCGCGGCCGAAGTCATCGACCACGCCGAGCTCGCCCGAGCGTGACACCGCCACCAGGTGCCCCTTCTCGTGCTGCACCGTCTTCACGTGGTGGAAGCGGATGATTCCCTTGTTGCGCACCTCGACGCTGGAAGCTGCCGCGGCCCGCGATGCCGCACCACCGATGTGGAAGGTGCGCATGGTGAGCTGCGTGCCCGGCTCGCCGATCGACTGCGCGGCGATCACGCCCACGGCCTCGCCGATCGAGATCGGCCGGCCGCGCGCGAGGTCGCGCCCGTAGCAGTGCGAGCACACGCCGTAGCGCGTCTTGCAGGTGATGGGCGAGCGCACCTTGATCTGGTCCACGCCCTCCTGCTCGAGCAGCCGCACCATTTTTTCATCGAGCAGCGAACCGTTCGGGATCAGCACTTCCTCGGCGCCGGGCTTGATGATGTCCTCGGCCAGCACCCGGCCAAGCACGCGCTCGCCGAGCGCCTCCACCACGTCACCACCCTCGACGAGCGGGGTCATGGTGAGGCCGTTGGTGGTGCCGCAGTCGACCTCGGTCACGACCAGGTCCTGCGCCACATCGACCAGCCGCCGCGTCAGGTAACCCGAATTGGCGGTCTTGAGCGCGGTGTCGGCGAGTCCCTTGCGGGCGCCGTGCGTGGAGATGAAGTACTGCAGGACGTTCAGCCCCTCACGGAAGTTCGCCGTGATCGGCGTCTCGATGATCGAGCCGTCGGGCTTGGCCATCAGACCGCGCATGCCGGCGAGCTGGCGGATCTGCGCCGCCGAGCCTCTGGCGCCCGAGTCGGCCATCATGAAGATCGAGTTGAACGACTTCTGCTTGTGCTGCTTGCCACGCGAGTCGGTGGCCTCCTCCGAGCCGAGCTTCTCCATCATGGCCTTCGCCACCTGGTCATTGGCACGCGACCAGATGTCGACCACCTTGTTGTAGCGCTCGCCGTTGGTGACCAGACCCGAGGCGTACTGGTCCTGGATCTCCTTCACCTCATCGTCGGCGGAGGTGACGATGCGCGTCTTCTGCTCCGGAATGACGATGTCGTCGATGCCGAAGGAGACGCCGGCGCGGGTCGCGTAGTGGAAGCCGGTGTACATCAGCTGATCGGCGAACACCACGGTCTCTTTCAGACCGAGCGTGCGGTAGCACGCGTTGATGGTCGCGGAGATCGCCTTCTTGGTCATGTCCTGGTTGACGAGATCGAAGGACAGGCCCCGCGGCAGGATCTCGAACAGCAGCGCCCGGCCGACCGTGGTCTGCGCGATGCGCGTCTGCTCGGTGAGCGTTCCGCCCTCACCGCGCAGGTGCTCGCGCAGCCGCACGCGCACCCTGGCCTGCAGATCGACGCCGCGGCTCTCATAGGCGCGGTGCACCTCGGAGACGTCGGAGAAGAACATGCCCTCGCCCTTGGCGCCGATGCGCTCGCGCGTCATGTAATAGAGTCCGAGCACCACGTCCTGCGAGGGCACGATGATCGGATCGCCGTTGGCGGGCGAGAGAATGTTGTTGGAAGACATCATCAGCGCGCGCGCCTCGAGCTGCGCTTCCAGCGACAGCGGCACGTGCACCGCCATCTGGTCGCCGTCGAAGTCGGCGTTGAAGGCCGTGCACACCAGCGGGTGCAGCTGGATCGCCTTGCCCTCGACCAGCAGCGGCTCGAACGCCTGGATGCCCAGGCGGTGCAGGGTCGGCGCGCGATTCAGCAGCACCGGATGCTCGCGGATCACCTCTTCGAGGATGTCCCACACCTCGGGGCCCTCGCGCTCCACCAGCCGCTTGGCAGCCTTGATGGTCGAGGCCTCGCCGCGCAACTGCAGCTTCTGGAAGATGAACGGCTTGAACAGCTCGAGCGCCATCTTCTTCGGCAGCCCGCACTGGTGCAGCCGCAGCTGCGGGCCGACCACGATGACCGAGCGTCCGGAA
The DNA here is from genome assembly GCA_035568235.1 of Steroidobacteraceae bacterium. Taxonomy (GTDB): domain Bacteria; phylum Pseudomonadota; class Gammaproteobacteria; order Steroidobacterales; family Steroidobacteraceae; genus 13-2-20CM-66-19. The sequence goes on from DATMOK010000024.1 coordinate 14,433, forward strand.
TAGTCGACGCGCTTGCCGAGCAGGTTCTGGCGGAAACGCCCCTGCTTGCCCTTGATCATGTCGGCGAGCGACTTGAGGGGGCGCTTGTTGGTGCCGGTGATGGCGCGGCCGCGCCGGCCGTTGTCGAGCAGCGCGTCCACCGCCTCCTGCAGCATGCGCTTCTCGTTGCGCACGATGATGTCGGGCGCGTTGAGCTCGAGCAGCCGGCGCAGGCGGTTGTTGCGGTTGATGACGCGCCGATACAGATCGTTGAGATCCGAGGTGGCGAAGCGACCGCCATCGAGCGGCACCAGCGGCCGCAGATCCGGTGGCAGCACCGGCAGCACGGTCATCACCATCCACTCGGGCTTGTTGCCCGACTCGACGAACGACTCGATGAGCTTCAGACGCTTCGACAGGCGCTTCAACTTGGTCTCGGACGAAGTGCCGGCCATCTCCTCGCGCACCTTGCCGATCTCGGCGTTGAGATCGATGGTGCGCAGCAGCTCGAACACGGCCTCGGCGCCCATGCGGGCGTCGAACTCATCGCCGTGCTCCTCGATCGCCTCGAGGTACAGCTCGTCGGTGAGCAGCTGACCGCGCTGCATCGGCGTCATACCCGGATCGATGACCACGAAGGCCTCGAAGTACAGCACGCGCTCGATCTCGCGCAGCGTCATGTCGAGCATCAGGCCGATGCGGCTGGGGAGCGACTTGAGGAACCAGATGTGCGCGGTCGGGCTGGCGAGCTCGATGTGGCCCATGCGCTCACGGCGCACCTTGGCCTGCGTCACCTCGACGCCGCACTTCTCGCACACCACGCCGCGGTGCTTGAGGCGCTTGTACTTGCCGCACAGGCACTCGTAGTCCTTCACGGGCCCGAAGATCTTGGCGCAGAACAGGCCGTCGCGCTCGGGCTTGAAGGTGCGGTAGTTGATGGTCTCGGGCTTCTTCACCTCGCCGTACGACCACGCCCGGATCATCTCGGGCGATGCCAGCCCGATCTTGATCGAGTCGAAGTGCTCGACCGGAGCATGCTGTCTGAAGAGCTTGAGTAAGTCTTTCATGAGTTAGTCCTGCTCCAGTTCCATGTTGATGCCGAGCGAGCGGATTTCCTTCACCAGAACGTTGAAGGACTCCGGCATGCCGGCATCCATCTGATGGTTGCCGTCGACGATGTTCTTGTACATCTTGGTGCGGCCGTTCACGTCGTCCGACTTGACGGTCAGCATCTCCTGCAGCGTGTAGGAGGCGCCGTAGGCCTCG
>DATMOK010000025.1:0-58860 GCA_035568235.1 Steroidobacteraceae bacterium
TTCATGCCCTCGATCATCGCCGAGCTCGGCCACGTGATCGAGAAGCACCTGCAGGCGATCGGCCTGATGCGCAAGACGCAGCTCGACTCGCACCAGCAGAAGCTGGTCGACGAGAAGCGCGCCGAGTTCGAGGCGCGCACCCGGCAGGCCGATGCCTTCGCCAAGGGCCATTTCCCCGACGGCGCGCAGCTGTGCAACCGGTGCAGCACCGCGGCGGTCGTCATGATGGATGGCTGCATGACATGCCTGAATTGCGGTGATTCGAAGTGTGGTTGAGCGGCTCCTCTTGACGGACCAACCGAACTGACAGACTCGCTTGGGTCCAATGAGGCAGCCATGCGGCTGCCTCTTTTTTCTGCGCCTGCGGCCGGCGCGAGCGGCTTTGGCTCAGTCGAGCCCCCTCTCCAGTGCCACGCTCTGCGGGGCCGCGAGCCCGCCGAACCTGCGGTCGACTTCCCCGAGCAGCCGCCGTGCCTCGGTGCGCTTGCCCGCATCGATCAGCGCCTGCACCTTGGCGAGCTCCCCTGCGACCCGCTTATCGAGCGCCTCGCGACAGGCGGCGAGGTGCCCCGGATCGGCTGCCGTGTGCCGCTCGAGCTCGCTGAAGGCGCGCGCCAGCGCCGCCGGGCTGGCCGGCTCGTGGCCGGCGCCGCGCGTCACGTCGGCAGCCGTATCGAAGACGCACCAGTCGCGCATCGATCGCAGGCTGTCGTTGTCCATCGCGAGGTGCAGATCGTCGTGCTCGCCGGTGACATACACGAGGCGCATCGACTCCTGGAAGCGCTGCAGGAGCTCGCGCGCCGGCGGGGTGGGAGGGCCTGCATCGAGCGGATCGCTGCCGGCATTGAGCAGCGCGCCGTGAAACAGATCCGGGTAGCCGAGGGCCACGCGCAGCGCGATCCGCGAGCCGCCCGAGAAGCCGCCGACGTAGACGCGCGTGGCGTCGATCGGATAGCGCTGCATCACGTTGTACGCTGCGAGCAGCGCGAGCGGCTCGCGCCGCCCGAGCACGTCGGCATCGTTCCCCGAGCGCGCGGCGCTCACGAAGATCACGCCCGCGCGCTCGAGCACCGGCTCCCAGCCCCGCGGCATTTGCGCCGCGTCCCACGGCGGGATGAAGGCGAGCAGCCCGTAGCCCCTTGGTGGAGCGTGCGCCGGCACGTACAGGATGAAGCGCTCAGCGGCCAGATCGATCGATTGGGCGGCGAGTCCCTCGCCGGAACGCTCGAGCGTGCGGGCCACCTCGGCCGCGGCGAGCGGGCTCAGCAGCCGACGCACGACTTCGGCGCTGCTCGAGAGGGGCGAATAGTCGCTGAATACGACCTCGGTCTGCAGACCGACACTGGCGGGTGCCGCGGCACAGATTGCCGGGCCGAGCAGCGCGACGCTGCACAGCGCCGCGCGCGCCAGGGGTGCTGCAGGCAGCATGCGCCGATTCTGCCAGACAAAAAAAACCCCGCTTGCGCGGGGTTGTCGGTCGCTTGCTTGTGTGGAGGAGCGTCTTCTCGTTGTTATCCTGTCGTGCGCTCGGTGTCCGGCGATTTGCTTTTGTTCCGGACCCGGCGTTTCTTCGTCTGTTCCTGGCGGTCGCTTACCTTCCCGATGCGGCTTTCGCCGCTGATGGGTAGAGACAAAGCAACACCCGTGCCAGAGCGGCGGATTACTGAATCCATGCGACATCTTGTGCCGCATGGGGGGCGTAAAGGTGATGCGCTGCACGCTGCGAGGCGTTTTCAGGGGATCTGGCGCACAGGGAGGTTATGGCACGTCGAGTCTGTCACCCCGCAAAAATGTGCCTAATGTCAAAATACTCGACGCTTTCCATGGGCAAGAGATCGTGGCCGGGATGCCGCTGCTTCAGCAAGTTATTGAACTCTAATGAGAAAACGGACTTCCTTGGGGTGTAAATGAAATCGACACCCCGTATTTCGCGCACCTGGGCGAGCGCGCTGGGGCTGCTGGCGCTGGGGCTGCTGTGCGGCCCGGCCATTCCCGCCTTCGGCGCGGACGAGGTGATGCCGCGCCCGGCGGCGCTCGAGCCGGACGTGCAGTTCTGGATCCGCGTCTATACGCAGTCCGATACCAACTCGGGCTTCCTGCACGATCAGTACAACCTCGCGGTCGTTTACGACACGCTGCACTTCGCGCCGGACAGCTCATCGAGCGCGCGCGAGCGACAGGTCGACGCCGCACGCGAGCAGATCGCCGCGGCGCTCAAGCGCATCGCCGCCGCGGGCGATGCGCCGTTGTCCGCCGACGATCAGCGCATCCGCGACCTGTGGGGGGCCGATGTCAGCGCGTCACGGCTGCGCGAGGCGGTCGATGACATCCGCTTTCAGCTCGGCCAGGCGGACCGCTTCCGCGCCGGGCTGATCCGCTCGGGCGCGTGGGAGACCCACATCGCCGAGGTGCTCGCCAACAAGGGGCTGCCCGCCGAGCTCGCCGTGTTGCCGCACGTCGAGTCGTCCTTCAACCCCGCGGCCTATTCGAAGGTGGGCGCCGCCGGGCTGTGGCAGTTCATGCGCTCGACCGGGCGGCGCTACATGCGCATCGACGGCGCCGTCGACGATCGGCTCGACCCGTTCCGCTCCACCGATGCGGCGGCGCAGCTGCTCGCCTACAACTACCGCGTGCTCGGCACCTGGCCGCTGGCGCTCACCGCGTACAACCACGGCACGGCCGGCATGCTGCGCGCCAAGGAGACGCTGCATACCGATGACATCGTGACGATCCTGCGTCACTACAACAGCCGCACCTTCGGCTTTGCCTCGCGCAACTTCTACGTCTCGTTCCTCGCCGCCCTCGACATCGACCGCAACTACGAGAAGTACTTCGGCCCCGTGCAGCGGCTCGGCGAGGCGCGCTTCCAGGAGCTGACGGTGCCCGGCTACGTCACCATGGGCACGCTCGAGCGGGCGCTCGGGGTGCAGGCGGACGAGCTGCGCGCGCTGAATCCCGCGCTGCTGCGCCCGGTGTGGGACGGCCGGCTGCGCGTCCCGCGCGCTTTCCGCCTGCGGCTGCCGCACGGCGACGAGCAGTGGACCACCGAGCAGCTCGCCAAGAAGCTCGCGCCGAACGAGCTGTACGCCGGCCAGCCCGCCCCGCGCCGCTACCGCGTGCAGGAGGGCGACACGCTCGCCAAGCTCGCCGAGCGCTACGGGGTGTCGATCGAGACCCTGGCGCGCTTGAACCGTGTGCGCGTCAGCGCCGCGCTCAAGGTCGGGCGCACGATCACGCTGCCGGAAGGGGCGCCGATCACGGTCGCCGCGGCGACGGCGCCCGTGCCTGCCTCCGGCGCCGAGTCGGGCGCGGTATCCGCCGAGGTCGCGCAGCGCGAGAGCGCCGAGGATGCCGCCGCGCTCGCCACCGTCACGGTGATTGCGAGCCGCGTGCAGCCGGTGTCCGCCGCCCAGGCGGAGGCTCTCAGCCCAGCTCTCGGTCCGGCTGCCGACACGCAGCAGAGTCCCGACCCCACCGACTACACGGTTGGGGCCGATGACACCATCCGGGTCGCCACCGACGAGACGCTCGGGCACTACGCCGACTGGCTCAACGTGAGCGCGCAGCGCCTGCGCACGCTCAATCACCTGAGCGCCCGCAAGCCGGTGCTGGTCGGGCATGCGCTCAAGCTCGATTTCCAGAAGGTCGCGCACGATGCCTTCGAGCAGCGCCGCCGCGAGTATCACCAGCAGCTGCAGGCAGCCTACTTCGCGTCCCATCGCATCGCGGGCACGCAGATCTACATCGCCCGCTCCGGGGACTCGCTGTGGACCGTGACCAAGCGCGCCGGCCTGCTGCCGCTGTGGCTGCTGCAACAGTACAACCCGGATGTGGACTTCGCGGAGTTGCGGGCCGGCACGCAGATCGTCATGCCGCGGGTCGAACTGGTGGCGAACGGCGGCTGATCGGGCATGGTCCAAACGGCCGGTGAAGGTGTGATCCAGATACGTGGCGCCGTAGGGCGCGCTGGATATAATCTCTGCGGGCTCGTCAGTTTGGTACGGAACCTCATGATTTTCAGGAGCTTGGCGACGACCCTGGCGCTGCTTTGCGTGGCGGTGGCCGCGCACGGGGACTCACTCCCGGGGAGTGAGACGACCACCCAGCCGGTCTCGCTGCAGAGCGAGACGCTGCCGGAAGTCGATCGCGTGCTGGTGAAGAAGTCCGAGCGGCGCATGTACCTGATGCACGGCGGCAACGTCGTGCGCAGCTACCGCGTGTCACTCGGTCTCTCGCCGGTCGGACAGAAGGAGCGCGAAGGCGACTTCCGCACGCCCGAGGGCAGCTATCGCCTCGACGTGCGCAATCCGCACAGCGACTACTTCCTGTCGATCAAGGTGAGCTACCCGAACGATGTGGACGTGAAGCGCGCCCGCGCGCGGCACTGGGACACGGGCGGCTCGATCATGATCCACGGCATGCCGAATCTGATGAAGCACGATCCGGACTACTACCTGAATCACGACTGGACCGACGGCTGCATCGCCGTCTCCAACGCCGACATGGTCGAGATCTGGATGCTGGTGCCGGACGGCGTGCCGGTCGAAATCATTCCGTAGAGTTTGTCGGGCAGCACCGCGTCCGCGGGCGCCGACGGCATTCCTCACGACCCCGTTCCCTGATATACGCTAGACCGTGGCCAGCGAGCTCTCAGATTTCGTCGATGCGCGTGTCGGTCCGCGCGGCAGCCTGGAGAACCTCTCCCAGTCGGAGATCGAGAAGCTCCTCGACACCGGCCAAGGGGGTCTGTACCCGCTGTTCCGCCGCTGCGCGCTGGCGGTGCTCAACTCAGGAGCCCCCACCGACAACGCCAAGGAGATCTTCGACCGCTACCGCGATTTCCAGATTCAGATCGTGCGCCACGCCTGGGGCGTGAAGCTCGAGATGCAGAACGCCCCGGCCGCCGCATTCGTCGACGGCGAGATGATCCGCGGCATCAAGGAGCATCTGTTCGCTGTGCTGCGCGACGTGGTGTTCATCTCCAACGAGATCGTCGCCAGCGGCCGCTTCGATCTGAACGACTCCGCTTCGATCACCAATGCCGTGTTCCACGTGCTGCGCAACGCGCGGCTGCTCGACTACAAGGAGCGGCCCAATCTGGTGGTGTGCTGGGGCGGGCACTCGATCCCGGCGCGTGAGTACCAGTACACCAAGAACGTCGGCTACGAGCTCGGGCTGCGCGGCCTCGATGTCTGCACCGGCTGCGGCCCGGGCGCCATGAAAGGCCCGATGAAAGGCGCGACCATCGGCCATGCCAAGCAGCGCATCGAGCAGCGCCGCTACATCGGCATCACCGAGCCCGGCATCATCGCCGCCGAGCCGCCGAACCCCATCGTGACGCAGCTGGCGATCATGCCGGACATCGAGAAGCGGCTCGAAGCCTTCGTGCGCCTGGCGCACGGTATCGTCGTGTTCCCGGGCGGCGCGGGCACCGCCGAGGAGATTCTCTATCTGATCGGGATCCTGCTCGACCCCGCCAACCGCGCGCAGCCCTTCCCCCTGGTGCTCACGGGACCTGCCGAAAGCGCTGCCTATTTCGAGCACATCAGCCGCTTCATCGGCGGCACGCTCGGCGAGGAGGCGGCCCGGCGCCTCACCGTCATCGTCGAGGATCCGCCCGAAGTGGCGCGCCGCATGGTGCAGGGCATGGAGGAGGTGCGCGAGTTTCGCCGCAAGCGCAATGACTCGTACAACTTCAACTGGCTGCTGCAGGTGCCCGAGGAGCTGCAACGGCCGTTCGAGGTCACGCACGCCTCGATGCGCGCGCTCGAGCTCGACCGTGGCCAGCCCGTGCATCGCCTCGCCGCGAACCTGCGGCGCGTGTTCTCCGGAATCGTCACCGGCAACGTCAAGGAGTACGGCATCCAGGCGATCGAGCGCTTCGGCCCCTACGAGCTCGCCGGTGACCCCGGGATCATGCGGCTGCTCGATGAGCTGCTCGCGGCGTTCGTCGAGCAGAAGCGCATGCGCCTGCCGGGCAGCGCTTATCGTCCGGTGTACCGGCTCGTCGCCTGAGTGACATAACGCTCTGCGCGACGCACAGTTTTTCGCGCATCGTCGAGAGCTGCGTCATAGGCGCGGCCGTGTCGCAGCTTCCCTACATATGCCTGTGAACCAGTTCCTGCGGACGCCAGACGAAGCCCGTACGCTGCGACTCAAGATCCTCAGGAGCTTGCCATGAGCTCATCGAACCGTAGTCGCGACGACGCCACCGCAGGCCAGGAGCCCGCGGCGACGGGCGCCACTCCGCCCACGGGGGCGGACGCCTACGCGAGCTGGCTGGACCGCATGCAGCGCGCGCGTGCGCGTCAGGCGGCCATTACGCGCAACCTCTACACCTGGTCGAACTACAAGAACTGGGCGGATCAGGTGCGCGACTCCTGGCAGAGCAGCGACAGCGGCCTGAAGAGCGCGACCACCCCGCCGACGAAACCTCCGAAGAAGTAGCCGTTCCGGCCCGCGCCGCGCGCGCAGCAAGCCTCTCGGGCTGCTCGTGACCGCGCCAGCTCCCGCTCAAGCAAGCCGTCAGCTTTTCAGAGCGTCCTCAACCCACCGGCACGGGGACGGCTGCGTGCGCCTGCGGTATCGCATCCGGTGAGGGCTCCTGCGCGGGGTCCTCTGTGGGAGTCGCCGCGGCCTCGGGCTGCGGGGCGGCGGCGCCGCCCGAGGCTTGCGCACCGCCCTGCGGCGTCCCACCCGGTGTGAGCGTCTCGTCCGCCGCCCCGGTGAGCCAGCTGATGAGCGGCGCCCACTGCTCGACGTCGGCGCGCGCCACGTAGCTCTTCATCTCGTGCACCCCGATCCCGAGCTCCGCGGCGCGTACGTAGTTCTGCGAGTCGCGGAAGATGGCGACGATCGGAATGCGCAAGCTGTGCAGGAAGCGGATCAGCGACTGGTACATGAGGGTATTGCGCCGCACGCGGTTGGCGATCACGCCGATGCGGTTGTCCTCGCGCCGGATCTTGGCGACCAGCAGCAGATCGCCGATGCAGCGCGAGCAGGTGTGGATGTCGATGTCCGACGGCAGCACCGGCACGAGGATCTTGTGGGCGTCGCGCGTCACCTCCGGGAGCTGGCGCGCGTCGACCGCCGCCGGGGTGTCGACGATCACGTGCGTGGTGTGATCGGGGATGCGCAGCTGGAAGGCGCGCGTGGTGCGGCTGTCCTTCTCGAAGGCGGCGATCGCCTGCACCTGCGGCTGCTGCGGCTGGCGCTTCTTGACCCAGCGGACGGATGAGCCCTGCGGATCGAAATCCATGAGAACCGGCCGATGCCCGCGCGAGGCGAGGTAGCTCGCCAGGTTGATCGCGATGGTCGTCTTGCCCGAACCGCCCTTGGGGTTCAGGACGACGATGCGCTGCATGGTGGCCTGTGTTCTGTCACGTCGGCACGACGCGGGTCTCACCCAAGCCTACGCACGGCCTTCCGCGCCTGCAAGCCACGCACCGACTGTGAGCGCGCGCACGGCAGGCGCGCGCCGCGACGTCGTAGAGTTCTCCCCGATGGAGATTTTCCTGCACCTCTGGGACGAGCTGGACGACCTGAGCAGTGCGTGTCGGCACGTGGCGACCACCACGGCTGCCGAGATCCTCGCAGGTGCTGCGCCGTTGCTCATCAGCGCCGCAGCGCTCGGGCTCTGGGTGCTGGAGGGCGCCTACCGCCAGTTGCTGCGTCTGAGCGCCTGAGCGCCTGGGCGGCCCGCAGGACCCCACCCGTCTGATCGCTTCCGCCCCGCCTCGGGTCCCTCCGGGGCGAGCTTGCGACGTCCCGGCGCGCAGCGCACACGCGCTGGCGCTTGAAAAATCCGCGCCGGCTCCCAAGATCGCTGCTGCCTCAAGACTAAGCCGCATTGGAGCGGTGGACGGCGAGCATGCAATCGACAGTGAATCCCGACAGCGCCTCCGGCCCCGCCGGCGGCGAGGCCCCTGGCGCGGGCCGCCAGACCCACGGCTTTCAGGCGGAGGTCCGTGAGCTGCTGAAGCTCATGATCCATTCGCTCTACAGCCACCGCGAGATCTTCCTCCGCGAGCTCATCTCCAACGCCTCGGACGCCTGCGACCGGCTGCGGTTCCTCGCCATCGCCGACGCAGCGCTCCTCAAGGACGACCCGGAGCTTGGCATCCGCATCGATGCCGACCCCAAGGCCGGCACCGTCACGATCAGCGACAACGGCATCGGCATGACGCGCGAGGAGGCGGTGGCGAACCTCGGCACCATCGCGCGCTCAGGCACCGCCGAGTTCTTCCGCTCGCTCGGCGGGGACGACCAGAAGGCCTCGCAGCTCATCGGCCAGTTCGGCGTCGGCTTCTACTCGGCCTTCATCGTCGCCGAGCGCGTCGCGGTGTGCACACGGCGCGCCGGCGCAGCGCCCGAGGCGGGCGTGCGCTGGGAGTCGCGGGCCGACGGGGAGTTCACGGTGGAAAGCATCACCTTGCCGGCGCGCGGCACGGCGGTGACGCTGCACCTGAAGGAGGACGCGCGCGAGTTCGCCGACGCCTACCGCCTGCGCGGCCTCATCCGCCGCTACTCCGACCACATCGGCTTTCCGGTGCGTATGCCGAAAGAGGGCGAGGCATCGCTCGAGTACGAAGTGGTGAACCAGGCCAAGGCGCTGTGGACGCTGCCGCGCACGCAGATCTCGGACGAGGAGTACCGCCAGTTCTACCAGTACCTCGCGCACGACTCGACCGACCCGCTCGCCTGGAGCCACAACAAGGTGGAGGGCAAGCGCGAGTACACGAGTCTCCTGTACCTGCCGGCACGCGCCCCCTTCGATCTCTACCAGCGCGAAGCGGTACGGGGGCTGAAGCTGTACGTGCGGCGCGTGTTCATCATGGACGATGCCGAGCAGTTCCTGCCGCTGTACCTGCGCTTCGTCAAGGGCGTCGTCGACTCGAGCGATCTGCCGCTCAATATCTCGCGCGAGCTGCTGCAGCAGGAGCCCGAGGTGGAGGCGATCCGCGCGAGCCTCACCAAGCGGGTGCTCGACCTGCTCTCGCGGCTCGCCAAGGATGAGGCCGATAAGTACGCCACCTTCTGGAAGGAGTTCGGCGCCGTGCTCAAGGAGGGCATCGGCCAGGACCGGGCCAACGAGGCCGCGCTCCTGCCGCTGCTGCGCTTTGCGAGCACCAGTGAGCCCGACGACGCTCAGTCGGTGAGTCTCGCCGACTATCTGACGCGCATGAAGCCCGGCCAGGAGCGCATCTACTACGTGATCGCCGAGACCCTCGAGGCGGCGCGTGCCCACCCGGCGATCGAGCGGCTGAAGGATCGCGACATCGAGGTGCTGCTGCTCGCCGAGCGGATCGATGAGTGGGCCATGGGGCAGCTCGAGGGCTACGAGGGCAAGCGTTTCAAGGACGCCTCGCGCGGCGACCTCGAGCTCGGCGGGCTCGCGGGCGTGGCCGACCGTGAACGCCACGACGCCGAGCTCAAGGAGAGCAAGGGGTTGCTGAAGCGCATCAAGGACGCACTCGGCGAGCGCGTCACCGAGGTGCGGATCAGCGAGCGCCTCAAGGAGTCCCCGGCATGCCTGGTGCTCGGCGAGCACGATCTCGGCGAGCGGCTGCGGCGCATCCTCGCCGCCGCGGGCCAGAAGGCGCCCGAGGTGAAGCCGCTCCTCGAGGTGAACGTCACCCACCCGCTGGTGAGATATCTCGACGGCCTCGCCGATGCCGCCCAGTTCGGCGAGCTCGCGCAGCTCCTCTACGAGCAGGCGCAGCTCGCCGAAGGCGCAGCGCTGACGAACCCGCCGGAGTTCGTGCTGCGCCTGAACCGCCTGCTGGTGCGCCTCGCCGCCGTGCCGGGCGCCGCGCCCTGAGCACGCCATGGTGCTGAAGGCGCCGCGCGCCGAGCGGCTGCAGATCGCAGGCCCCGCCGGCCCCCTGCAGGCGCTCGTCGAGTCACCGGCTGCCGAGGCCGGCGAGGGGCCGGCGGTGCCCGCCTTTGCCGTCGTTTGCCATCCGCATCCACTCTTCGGCGGCACACTCGATAACAAGGTCGTGTACACGGTGGCGCGCGCCATCGGGCAGCTGCGCGTGCCCGCCATCCGCTTCAACTTCCGCGGCGTCGGCGCGAGCGCCGGCGGCTACGATGAAGGGCGCGGCGAGAGTGAGGATGCGCTCGCGGTGATCGCCTACGGCCGGCGGCGCTGGCCGCAGGCGGCGCTGTGGCTCGCGGGCTTCTCCTTCGGCGGCGCGGTGGCGGCGCGCATCGCGGCCGCAGCGCAGGCGGCACGCGTGGTGCTGGTGGCGCCCGGGATCACGCGCCTCGAGCGCACCGATTTCGAGGCTGCGCGCGCCGCGGTGCCGCACTGTCCGTGGCTGATCGTGCAGGGAGATGCCGATGAGGTCGTGCCGCAGGAGGCGGTGCTCGAGTGGGCGCGGGGACTGAAGCCCGCCTCCGGCACCCCGCCGCCGCGTATCGCGCTGCTGCCGGGGGCGAGCCACTTCTTTCACGGGCGCCTCAACGAGTTGCGCGACGCGGTGCTCGCCTTCCTCGCCTAGGAAAGCAAACGGCCCGGGCGGATTCACCGCCCGGGCCGTCCGGAGTCGCGTATTACGCGGGTAAAACCCGACGTCTTACGAGTTGACCATCGCCTTCAGGCTCTTCAGCGGCATGACGCGCACTTTCTTGCTCGCCGGCTTGGCCTTGAACATCATCTTCTCACCGGTGAACGGGTTGATGCCCTCGCGCGCCTTGGTGGCGGGCTTCTTCACCACCTTCATCTTCAGCAGGCCGGGCAGGGTGAACAGCCCGTTGCCGCGCAGGCTTTTCTTGATCACGCCGCCGAGCGAATCGAAGACGCCTCCCACCTGCTTGCGGGACAGCCCCGTGTCCTTGGAGATGTGAGTCAGAACCTCAGACTTCGTCGGTGCGCCACCCTTTTTCGCCATTTTGCTGTACTCCTCGAGAATTTTGGTTGATTGGGCCGCGCGCCGTCGAGCGCCGCGCGAAGAGAATCGGCGCGGAAAATAGCACATGGGTGTGCTTTGGCAAGCAGTTTTTTTCTTTCGGCGTTGCGCAAATGCCTTTTTTCGTAGGCTTTGCGGGTAACGCGAGAGCGCTGATGGTGCGCCGCGCGGGCAGCGCCGTGCTCGCGAGCGCGCTTGACAGGCGGCCGCGATGCTGCGACTTCCGGTGCGATGTGCGCGCTAAGCTGGTGTTCCGTCAGCGTCGGCGCCGTGGACACAGGGCTGGTGCGGGGCGCGCCGCCGCGAGCGCTCAGCGCATCATCAGCGGCAGATTGAGCAGCGCCAGGATGATGAGCGTCGCGAACAGCGGCGACAGATCGAGCCCGGCGATTGGCGGGATGAGGCGCCGAATCGGCCGCAGCACCGGCTCGCACACCGAGGTGAGCATCGACTGCAGCGGCGAGTAGCCCCCCGGGGCGATCATGCTGAGCAGCGCATACAGAATGATGGCGTACAGGTAGATCGACAGCGCCATGTGCACGATCTCGAGCAGCAGCATGTCGAGCCACACGATCGGCTCGGGCCAGCCGCCGCCGTGCAGCACCGCCACCGCGGCGACCTCGATCGCCGCCACCACCAGCACCGCCACCACGGAGGCCGTGTCGACCTTGCCGATCGGCGGCAGCACGCGCCGCAGCGGCACGATGAGCGGATTGGTGAGCTGCACGATCGCCTGGGCGAGGGGGTTGCGGAAGTCGGCGCGGGTCAGCTGCAGCAGCAGCCGCGCCATCACCACGAACAGCGCGAGCGACAGCAGCGCATCGATGATGTAGGTGAAGAAGGCGATCATGACCCGCGCTCCGCCGCGGCGCCGAGCTCGCGGCTGCGCCGCACGGCGGCGCCCACCGCGCTCTGCACCGCGCCCTTGAGGTCGGCGGCGGCGAACGCGGCAAGCGCGGCCTCGGTGGTGCCGCCCGGGGAGGCGATGTCGGCCTTGAGGCGCGCCAGGTCGGCGTTCGCCGTGTGCGCGAGCAACCCGGCCCCGTGCAGCGTCGCCGCGGCCAGGGTGCGTGCCACGGGGGCGGGGAGCCCCAGGCTCGCGGCCGAGTCTGCCATGAGCTGTGCCAGCAGGAAGAAGTACGCAGGTCCGCTCCCCGAGAGCGCGGTCACCAGGTCGAGGTGATCCTCATCGGTGACCCAGACCACCTCGCCCACGGCGCGCGCGATGCGCTCGGCTGCCGCGCGCAGCTCGGCGCTCACCCCGGGAGGCGCGTAGAGCGCCGTGGCGCCGGCGCCGCACAGTGCCGGCCGGTTGGGCATGGCGCGCGCCACCGGGACCCCGGCGCCGCACCAGGACTGAAGCGTTCGCAGCCGCACGCCTGCGGCCACCGACAGCAAGAGCGGTCGCTGCGCGCGCAGCAGCGGTCCGATGCCGGCGAACAGCGCCGCCGCCTCCTGCGGCCTGACCGCCAGCACCACGATCGCCGCCCCGTCGACCGCGCGTGCGTTGTCCGCGGTGGCGGTGACGCCGAACTCCTGCGCCAGCGAGGCGCGCGCCGCCGGCGAGCACTCCCCGACCGAGATGCGCTCAGGCCGAACGCCCGAGCGCAGCAGGCCGCCGATGAGCGCGCGGCCCATATGGCCGCCGCCGAGGATCGCCAGGTGCTGGTCCAACATGCGCGGATTGTAGCGGGGTTACCCGCGGGGGCCGAAGAGCGCGGTGCCGATGCGCACCATGGTCGCGCCTTCCTCGATCGCCGCCTCGAAGTCGCCGCTCATCCCCATGGACAGCGTGTCGAGCCCGAGGCCCTCGGCGTTGAGCGCGGTGTACAGGCGCTTGAGCGCGCCGAACCAGGCGTGCTGCTGCGCGACCTGCGTCTCCTCCGGCGGGACGCACATCAGACCCCGCAGCCGCAGCCGCGGCAGCAGCGCCACTGCCCGGGCGAGCTCGGTGAGCTCCGCCGCAGCGATGCCGCCCTTGGAGGCCTCCCCGGCGACATTCACCTGCAGGCAGACGTTGAGCGGCGCCACGTGCGGGGAACGCGCCTCGGAGAGCCGCGCCGCGATCTTCAGGCGGTCGACCGCGTGTACCCAGGCGAAGCTCGCGGCGATGCTGCGGGTCTTGTTGGCCTGCAGACGTCCCACGAAGTGCCAGGTGAGGGGGCGATCCCGCAGCGCATCAAGCTTCGGCAGCGCTTCCTGCAGATAACTCTCGCCGAAGTCGGCGAGCCCGCAATCGGCGGCTGCCCGCACCAATTCGGGGGGCTGGCCCTTGGTGATACCCAGGAGTGTGACCGACTGCGCACTCCGGCCGGCGCGCTCGGCTGCCTGTGCCATGCGCTCCCGCACGGCGCGCATGCGTTCCGACAAATTCTGCGGACCCCGTAACATATTGAAGGTGTGACCCCTCCGTTATACTGCCGGCGCTCAGGCGCGGCACTTGTCGGTCGGTCTCGCCGCGCCTGCCGCAGCGTCCCTGGGAGCACCAATGGCCGTCGATATCGCGCAACTCCTGGCTTTTGCCGTCAAGAACAACGCCTCGGACCTGCATCTGTCCTCGGGTGTGCCGCCGATGATCCGTGTCGACGGCGACATGAAGCGCATCAACATGCCGCCGCTGTCGCACAAGGAAGTGCACTCCATGGTGTACGACATCATGAACGACAAGCAGCGCAAGGCCTATGAGGAGTTCTTCGAGACCGATTTCTCGTTCGAGATTCCAAAGCTGGCGCGCTTCCGCGTCAACGCCTTCAACCAGAACCGCGGCGCGGGCGCGGTGTTCCGCAACATTCCCTCGGCGATCCTCTCGCTCGATGACCTGTCGGCGCCGAAGATCTTCCGCGACCTGTGCATGCTGCCGCGCGGCCTGGTGCTGGTCACCGGTCCCACCGGCTCGGGCAAGTCGACGACGCTCGCCGGCATGGTCAATCACTGCAACGACAACCGGCCGGATCACATCATCACCATCGAGGATCCGATCGAGTTCGTGCACGAGTCCAAGCGCTGCCTGGTGAACCAGCGCGAGGTGCACCGCGACACGCTCGGCTTCAGCGAGGCGCTGCGCTCGGCGCTGCGCGAGGACCCGGACGTCATCCTGGTCGGCGAAATGCGTGACCTCGAGACCATCCGTCTGGCGCTCACCGCCGCCGAGACCGGCCATCTGGTGTTCGGCACGCTGCACACGAGCTCCGCCGCCAAGACCATCGACCGCATCGTCGACGTCTTCCCCGGCGAGGAGAAGGACATGGTGCGCTCGATGCTGTCGGAGTCGCTGCGCGCCGTCATCTCGCAGACCCTGCTGAAGAAGGCCAGTGGCGGACGCATCGCCGCGCACGAGATCATGATCGGCAGCCCCGCGATCCGTAACCTCATCCGCGAGGGCAAGATTGCGCAGATGTATTCCGCGATCCAGACCGGCGGCTCCCAGGGCATGCAGACCCTCGACCAGTGCCTCAGCGAGCTGGTCACCAAGGGTCAGGTGAGCAAGGAAGAGGCGCGCTACAAGGCGCAGAACAAGGACGCGCTCTAAGCGCCGGACCTCAGGAGGGGATTTAAGATATGGATCGCGATCAGGCCATCAAGCTGATGCAGGACCTGCTGCGCCGGGTGGTGGAGAAGAAGGCCTCGGACCTGTTCATCACCGCCGGCTTCCCGCCCGCCATCAAGATCGACGGCGAGATCCGCCCGCAATCGGAGCGCGCGCTCACCGCCGAGCAGTCCGCGACCCTGGTGCGCGCGATCATGAACGACCGCCAGACCAAGGAGTTCGATGCCACCAAGGAGTGCAACTTCGCGATCGCGCCGCCCGGCATCGGCCGCTTTCGCGTCAGCGCCTTCGTGCAGCAGGCCGCCATCGGCTGCGTCATCCGTCTGATCAATGCCAAGATCCCGACCTTCGAGGAGCTCGACCTGCCGCCGATCCTCAAGGAGGTCGTGCTGTCGAAGCGCGGCCTGGTGATCATCGTCGGTGGCACCGGCTCGGGTAAATCGACCACGCTCGCCGCCATGGTGGGCTACCGCAACGAGAAGACCCGCGGCCACATCGTCACCATCGAGGACCCAGTCGAGTACGTGCATACCCACAAGGGCTGCGTCATCACCCACCGCGAGGTTGGCGTCGATACCGAGTCGTGGCACAACGCGCTGAAGAACACGCTGCGCCAGGCGCCGGACGTGATCCTGATCGGCGAGATCCGCGACCGCGACACCATGGAATACGGCATCCAGTTCTCCGAGACCGGCCACCTGGTGCTCGCCACGCTGCACGCCAACAGCGCCAACCAGGCGCTCGACCGCGTCATCAATTTCTTCCCGGACGAGCGGCGCGATCAGCTGCTCATGGACCTGTCGCTCAACATCCGCGCCCTGGTGTCGCAGCGGCTGGTGCCGCGCGAGGCGGGCGTCGGGCGCATCGCCGCCATGGAGATCATGCTGAACTCGCCGCTGATCCAGGACCTGATCTTCAAGGGCGAGGTCGCCAAGATCAAGGACGTCATGTCGCGCTCGACGCGCCTTGGCATGAAGACCTTCGACCAGGCGCTGTTTGAGATGTACGAGACCGGCTTCATCTCCTACGAGGACGCGTTGCGCAACGCCGACTCGAAGAACGAGCTGCGGCTGCGCATCAAGCTCGAGGGCAAGCGCGAGATGAAGGCGAGCGACGACGGGGCGGCGCTCCAGGTCGTCGAAGAAGAGCACGGGCGTAACATCTGATGGCGAAGGATGCGAAAGCGCAGTCCCTGGAAGTGACGGGGACGCACGCCGCGCTCAGCGGTGTCGAAGCGCTGGCCGCAGTCAGTGCCGGCCACCCGACGCTCAACACCAAGCCGCTCTTCAAGCTGATGGTGGAGAAGAAGGCCTCCGACCTGTTCTTCACCTCGAATGCGCCCATCAAGATCAAGATCGAGGGCCAGATCCTGCCGGTCAACCGCCAGGTACTGACTCCCGAGACGGTGCGCCAGACGGCGTATGCCCTCATGAGCGCCGAGCAGCGCGAGTACTTCACGCGCGAGTTCGAGCTCGACTTCGCGGTCTCCGAGCCGGGGCTCGGACGCTTCCGCGTCAACGTGTTCATGCAGCGCAGCAACCCGGCGATGGTGATGCGCTACATCACCGCCGATATGCCGCGCCTCGATGCGCTCGGACTCCCGGAGGTGTGCTCGGACCTGGTGCTGCTGAAGCGCGGCATGATCCTCATGGTGGGGGCGACCGGCTCGGGCAAGTCGACCACGCTCGCGGCGATGATCAATCACCGCAACGAGAACTCCTCCGACCATATCGTCACCATCGAGGACCCGATCGAGTTCCTGCATACCAACAAGCGCTCGATCGTCAATCAGCGCGAGGTGGGTCTCGACACCAAGTCCTACGCGCGCGCGCTGCGCGGCGTGGTGCGCGCCGCCCCGGACGTCATTCTGATCGGTGAGATCCGCGACCGCGAGAGCATGGAGGCGGCCATCAATCTCGCCGGCACCGGCCATCTGGTGCTCGCCACCATGCACGCCAACAACTGCGCCGAGTCGCTCGACCGCATCATCAACATGTTCCCGCGCGAGCAGCACAACCAGATCTTCCTCGACCTGTCGCAGTACCTGCGTGCCATCATGGCGCAGCGCCTGATCATCGGCGTCGACAACCGCCGGCTGGCGGCGCTCGAGGTGATGATCAACACGCCGCACATCCAGACGCTCGTCAAGAAGGGCGACGTGGTGGGGATCAAGGAAGCGATCAACGCCAGCACCGAGCGCGGCATTCAGAGCTTCGATCTGGCACTGTTCAACCTCTACAAGGCCGGGCGCGTGCCGCTCGAGGGGGCGCTCACCAACGCCGACTCGCGCGCCAACCTCGAGGCCAAGATCAACTTCGGCTGAGCCCCCTCAGGGCTTGGGTTGCGCCGCGGCCGCGGGCGGCGCGACCTGCCAGGCGGCGATGAACGTCCAGATCTGCGCGTCGATCTCGCGCCAGCGCGGCAGGTTCTTCACGTGCGTGCGCCAGGCGATCCGCACCCCGCCGTAGCTCCTCGAGAAGTAGCGCACCTGCAGCTGCGGAAAGCTGTCGGCCGGGTAGGGCGCCTGCTGGGTCGTGAGCATGAGGAACTCGCCGGCGGTGTTGCGCCGGCCGTAGCAGGTGAGCCGCGCCGAGGGCTCGCGCTCCCGGTAGCACCGCAGGCCGTACTGATCCACATAGTCGTCGGGGTTCAGGGACTGCGCGAGCGCGCGCTTCAGCATGTTGGGCGGATACTCACCCGGGGCATCGGGATCGGCCTCGTGCGGGTTGCCGGCGTGCAGGTACGCCACCTCGACCTTGTCGGGGTCGGCCTCGTTGCGGTAATTCTCAAGCGTATAGCCGCCTGAGGCCGGCAGGAAGAAGTCGAAGCGGGCCTCGGCGCGGTCCGACTGCTGCGTCAGGAACGCCCGGATGTGCGGATCCCCGGGCTCGATCGCCGTGCGCTCGTACTGCAGCGGGATCGCGAGCGTCAGCTCATCGGTGATCTTGAGCGGCGCGGAGGCCCCTTTGGGCCACTCGGTGAGCGGCGCCGTCGCAGGCGCCGGAGCGGGCGCGGGCGGCTGCTTCGCGCAGCCCGCCGCGAGCAGGCTCAGGGTGAGAAGGATGGGACGGCAGGCACGGCTAGTAGACGCTGTAGGCATCGAACACGGGTCCATCCACGCAAACGCGCTTCATCGCCGGTCCCTCGGGAGTGCGCACCAGCACCGTGCAGCCGGCACAGCCGCCGACCGCACATGCCATGAACTCCTCGAGCGATACCTGGCAGGGGACAGCGTAGCGCCGCGCGAGTTTCGCAGTCGCCTCAAGCATCGGCGTCGGACCGCAGGCGAAGATCTCGACCTCGGCAAGCTCTCCCTTGCCGAGGGAGGCAAGCCAGGCGTCGGCGAGCTCGGTGACGAAGCCGTTGAAGCAACCCGGGAAGTCGGCACGGCTCGCGAGCCGGCTCGGCACTCCCCACTCATCGAGCAGCGGCATGCAGCCGATCGTGCCGTCGGGGACGCCGGGCACGATGAGCCTCGACGGCCGGCAGCGGAAGGGAAACGGGATCTCCGAGCCCATGAGCGCGAGCGGCTTCCAGGCCGTGGCAGCGCCGCCGGCGCTGGTGGCCTGGTGCAGCCGCTCGGCGAGGAACACCATCGGCGGGATGCCGATGCCGCCGCCGATCAGCAGTGCCCGCGGCCGCTCGGGGTGTGCAGCGAAGGGCCGCCCGATGGGACCCAGGCAGCTGAGCTCCTCGCCCGCCTTGCGGGCCGCCAGGGCGTGCAGTCCGGGGCCCACCACCTTGTAGAGGATCTCGATCCAGCCCGCGCCCGCGTCGGCGCGCATGATCGACAGCGGCCGGCGCATCGGAATTGCGGCATCGCAGGTGAGGTGCACGAAGCTTCCGGGCGCGGCGCGGGCCGCGCACTTCGGTGCCGCGAGGCGCAGCACGAACTGCTCGGCGTCGTACGCCAGCTGGGAGATGACGCGCGCCGACTCGAGGAACAGCGTGCCGCGCGCACTCGAGCTCATGCGCCACCAGCGCGCGCGGTGAGCACCTCGGCGAGCACCGCCATGCGCACCGCGACGCCGTTACGCACCTGGTCGCGGATCACCGACTGGGGGCCGTCGGCGACCACCGAGGCAATCTCCACGCCGCGGTTCATCGGCTGCGGGTGCATCACGATCGCATCGGGGCGGGCGAGCGCCAGGCGCTCGGCGGTCAGGCCCCAGGCGGCGAAGTAGCTGTCGCCCTCCATGAGCTCTGCGGCCTCCATGCGCTCGCGCTGGATGCGCAGCATCATGACGACGTCCGCCCCGGCGAGGCCGCGCGCGATCTGCGTATGGCGGGTGCAGCCGGCAAACTCGTCGGCTTCCGGCATGAGGGCCGGGGGCGCGACGATGCGCAGCTCGCCGACGCCGAGTGTGCGCAATGCATGCCACGCCGAGCGCGCCACGCGCGAGTGGCGGATGTCGCCGACGATCGCCACCGCGAGCCCGGCGAAGCGCTGCTTGCGCTGGTAGATGGTCAGGGCATCGAGCAGCCCCTGGGTCGGGTGCGACACGTGCGCCTCGCCCGCCGACAGCACGCTGACATGCGGTGCCACGTGCCCGGCCACCAGCGCCGGCACGCCGAGCTCGGCGTCGCGGATCACGAACGCGTCCACGTGCAGCGCCTGCAGGGTGTACACCGTGTCGAGCATGCTCTCGCCCTTGGCCCGCGAGGACAGCTGCACCTCGAGATTGACGACCTGGGCACCCAACCGCTTGGCGGCCAGCTCGAAGCTGACGCGCGTGCGCGTCGAGGGCTCGGTGAAGAGGTTGGCGACGGTTGCCCAGGACAAGGTGTCCGTGAGCGGCGGCCGCGCGCCGAGCGGGCGCACGTAGGCCTGTGCCCGATCGAGCAGCCGCTCGAGCTCGGCGCGCGTCAGAGTCTCGAGCGTGAGCAGGTGGCGGAGCGAGCCATCGGGCCGCAGCTGTTCGGTCATTTCACCCCCTCGCCTGAGAAGTAGCGCCCGAGAATCACCGCCGCCGCCGCGCTGTCGACGTCGGCGCGCCCGATGCGCCGGCGCCACGCACCGCTCGCGCGCCGCGCCTTGAGCTCCTCGCCCGCCTCGAGAGATGAGAAGCGCTCGTCGACCAGCTGTACGGGGAGTGCGAAGCGGCGTTCGAGCTCGGCCGCGAAGCGGCGCGCCGCCGCGGTCAGCGTCCCCTCGCTGCCGTCGGCATTATACGGGGCGCCCACCACCAGCAGCCCCGGAGCGAGCGCGCGCACCTCGCGCGTGATGGCGTCCCAGTCCGGCCCGGACGCCCGTGCCGCGACCGCCGGCCGGGGCGCCGCGGTGCGTGTCACCGTGTCGCCGGCGGCGAGTCCAACGCGTTTGAGTCCGAAGTCGAAGGCGAGGACGGTCTGGGCCGCCGTCATGCCTGGCGGAGGGGGCGACCGCTGCACTCACGCATGTCCGGCCTCCGGGCTCAATCGGCCGGGATCGACCCCCATCAGCCGCCAGGCGCCGGCCCAGCGCTCCTCAAACGGCAGGTCGAAGACGATGCGTGCATCGACCGGCATCGATACCCAGGCGTTGTCTTTGAGCTCGCGCTCGAGTTGCCCGGAGTCCCAGCCGGCATAGCCGAGTGCGATGAAGGCATCCGACGGGCCCTCCCCGCGTGCCATGGCAGCCAGCACGTCGCGCGAGGTCGTGACCTGAATGGTCTCGGAGACCTTGTGCGTGTGGTCCCACTCCCCGCCCGGGCGATGCAGCACGAAGCCACGGTCGGTATGCACCGGGCCGCCGCGCAGCACCGGCTGGGTCGCGATGTCCTCGCTCGAGGGCTCGAGCTTCATCTGCGACAGCACGTCCGAGAGCTTCATCGGCAGCGGCTTGTTGAGCACGATGCCGAGCGCACCCTTGTCCGTGTGCTCGCAGATGAGCGCCACGGTCTGCGAGAAATTCGGATCGTTCAGCTGCGGCATCGCGATCAATAGATGATTGGTGAGGCTCCCCGGGGCGCCATCGGCGAAAACCGGGGCGGACTCCTCGGGCTCGCTCTCCGGGCCGCTCTCGGACGCGGTGGCGTCGCTCACCGTACTGTGCTTGCGGACCATGCTCCAAGTATGGGCACGGGCAGCGCCAGTCTCAAGGAACCGTCGACAGCGATCCGCCGCTGGCGCGGCCGCCGACGAACTGCCATTCGTAGGCAAAACGCAACACGCTGTGCTCGGCGGCCAGCTCCGGGGGGAACGGGTCGAACGGGCTCGCGAGCTTCAGGATCGAGAGCGCCGCCTGGTCGAGCTCAGGGTTGCCACTCGAGCGGCGGATGACGGCACGATCCAGCGAGCCATCGGCGTTGATGCCAACCTCGACCACGGGGCTGGCCGCATCGGCCGCCGTACGCGCGGCCGAGGGGTAGTTGAGCGTGCCGATGCGCTCAACCTTGCGCCGCCAGCCGTCGAGGTAGGGCGCCAGAGAGGCAGCGCGCGTATCGGCCGTCACCCACAGCTCGTCGCGCTTCGGGCCCTGGAGTGCCGCCGGTCCCGCCTGATCCTCGGGGCCCGGATGGGCAACCTGTGGCTGATCCACCAGCAGCGGCTGATCGCTCCGTGAGCCGCTGCTGCCCGCATCGGCGAGGTAACGCACGTCGGTGATCCAGGCGGTAGTCGTCAGCAGACGCTCCGCTCTCGCCCCGGCCCGATCGCCGTGCGCCTCGAGCGAGTTCCCCTGCGGGGATCCCGGGTGCTTGAGCGCCGGGAGCGCCGACTCGGGGCTGCGGGGGTTCACCGGCTCGGTGGTATTGCCGGAGCCGAGCTGCGTGCGCTGCGCCAGGTAAGTGGCGGTCGGGTTGTGCTTGGCCTCGGGCAGCTCATCGGACACCAGCAGGATCTTCATCCCCGGCGCCTCGTTCTCATCGCCCGCCTGCGCGTTGAAGGTGATGCCGAGGATCACGAGGCCGTGTAGCAGGGCGACGAAGAACACCATGGCGAGCAGGCGGTCCCAGGCCGGGGCCTTGCCTTCGCGCAGAGCGAGCGCCCGCCGTGCCATCGTCAGTTGCCGCCGGCGCCGCCCGCTGCGCCGGAGCTGCGCCCGGCTGAGGCCGCGAGCCGCCGCTCGATGGCTGCGATCAGGAGGTCGCCGATGCGGATGTCGAACTGCTTGTCGAGCTCGCGGATACCGGTCGGGCTCGTGACATTGATCTCCGTGACGAAGCCGCCGATCACGTCCAGCCCGACGAGCAGCATGCCCCGGGCCGCCATCGTCGGACCGATCTCACCGGCGAGCCAGCGGTCCCGGTCGTTGAGCGGACGGCCGACCCCCTTGGCGCCCGCGGCGAGATTGCCACGGTGGTCTTGCGCGGATGGCATGCGGGCGAGGGCGTAGGGCACCGGCTGCCCGTCGATGAGCAGCACCCGCGAGTCGCCTGAGGTGGCGATGTCCGGCAGGTAGCGCTGCACGATCGCGTAGCGGGTGCCGTAGCCGGTCAGGGTCTCGAACACCACCCGGGCGTTGGGGTCGGACGAGCCGAGCACGAAGATCGAGCGGCCCCCCATCCCCTCGAGCGGCTTCACGACGATCCGGCCATGCTCGCGCAGGAAGGCCGCCATCTGCCCCATGTCGCGCGTCACCACCGTCGGGGCGCAACACTGCGGAAACCAGCCTGTGTAGACCTTCTCGTTCATGTCGCGCAGCCCCCTGGGGCTGTTGACCACGAGTGCGCCCTGCGCCTCCGCCCGCTCCAGGATGTAGGTGCTGTAGATGTACTCGGTGTCGAACGGCGGGTCCTTGCGCATCAGGATGCAGTCGAGGCCGCCGAGCGGCTCGATTACCGCCTCCCCGAGCGTGAACCAGCCCTGCGGGTCGGCGCGCACCGTCAGGGGGCGCGAGCGCCCGAAGGCGATCCCATCGCGCAACGAAAGATCCCCCTGCTCGAGGTAACTGAGCGCAAAGCCGCGCGCCTGTGCCGCGAGCAGCATCGCCAGCGTCGAGTCCTTCGCGTAGGCGATGGCGCCGATCGGATCCATGACCACGCCGATGCGTCTCATAGGGGCCCGATTATGCTCAAGTCCGGGGCGAATATGTCTGCCCCGCGCCGCGGGCGGTGGCGCGCGTGCGGCGCACCAGCACCGGCGCCTCCGACCTTCGAAAAACGTGACGTGCGTGGCATAGCAGGGGGTATACCGATATGTTAAAACGCCGCAGCGCTTGCCTCAGCGTTAAGGGGCCCGTGAAACTTACGCCGCTTGTGTGCACGCCAGGTCGCCTGAGGGCTCGAGCCCTGATTCCGCGGGCTAACTCGCGCGCCGATTGCCCATCCCGCCACGCCGTGGCGCTGAGACCTTTAATGGAAGGAGTTGCCTGACCGTGACCGGCAGCAGCACGAAGCTCCAGGGATTGAAAGTACTCGTCATCGACGACAGCAAGACCATCCGGCGCACCGCCGAGACGCTGCTCGCCAAGGAGGGCTGCGAGGTCTTCACCGCCATCGACGGCTTCGACGCTCTCGCCAAGATCGCCGACCACCAGCCGGACATCGTGTTCGTCGACATCATGATGCCGCGCCTGGACGGCTATCAGACCTGCTCGCTCATCAAGCACAACAAGGTCTTCCGCGCCATACCGGTGATCATGTTGTCCTCGAAGGACGGGCTGTTCGATCGTGCCCGCGGCCGCATCGTCGGCTCCGAGCACTACCTGACCAAGCCCTTCACCAAGGACGAGCTGCTGTCCGCGATCGAGACGCATATCGGGAGATGATGGCAATGCCCCTGATCCTGATCGTTGACGACTCGCCGACCGAAGTGCACGTCATGCAGAAGGCGCTCGAGCGGCATGGCTACCGCACGGCGGCGGCGGCCGATGGCGCGGAGGGTGTGCGCCTGGCGCGCGAGATGAGTCCCGACCTGATCTTCATGGACATCGTCATGCCCGGCATGAACGGCTACCAGGCGACGCGCGCGCTGGCGAACGATCCACGCACCCGCACGATCCCCATCATCATGGTCACCTCCAAGGGTCAGGAGACCGATCGCATCTGGGGCCTGCGGCAGGGCGCGGTCGATTACATGGTGAAGCCCGTCTCACCCGATCAGCTGGTCGCCAAAGCCCAGGCGACCCTGGCGGCGTGAGCGGCGTGTCTGTCGAGCGCCGTCCCCGCAAATTCCACGCGCACTGAAATCCCCGCCCATGCCCGAGCTGGCCGACAACGTAGAGATTGAGCTGCGCTCGCTGCGCGACCGGCCCTTCGAGCTGCTCGCCGAGCTCGAGCGGCGCGCACGCGCGATCTCGGCGCAGGCGGGCGAGCAGCCGGTCGCCGGCCGCGAGTGGGTAGGGGTGGCGCTGCGCATGGCGGGCGACCTCTATCTGGTGGCGCGCGAGGAGACCCGCGAGGTGCTGGGGGTGCCGGCGAGCACCACGCGCGTACCGGGCGCCAAACCATGGATCCGCGGGCTCGCCAACGTGCGCGGCCAGCTGCTGCCGATCGTCGACCTGCGGCAGTTCCTCGGCAGCGGCGTGACGCCTGTAACCCGCAACACCCGGGTGCTGGTGGTGAATCACCGTGAGATCCCCGCAGGACTCCTGGTCGATGAGGTACTCGGCTTCCGCCGTTTTGCGGACAGCGAATTCACGGGCGATGCGCCACCGACCGTGGCGCGCTGCGAGCGCTACCTCGCGGGCGCGTTCCGCCGCGCGCATGAGCAATGGCCGGTGCTGTCGCTGCGCTCGGTGCTCGAGAGCGCCGCCTTCGGCGAGGTGGCCGCGTGAGCCCGGCGCCGCTGCTGGGTTTGGCCGCGCTGCTGCTGGCCGGCGCCGGCGCCGCGAGCTTCTTCCTGCAGCCCCCGGGTGCCACGCCGCTCTCCTGGGCGCCGCTCGCGCTCATCGCCGTGGCGTTCGTCGTGCTGGTGATCGCCTTCACCGCCGCACTGCGCACGCGCCGCACCGTCGAGCGACAGCGCGCCTCGGCGGACGCACGCCAGCAGGAGAACGACCGCAACCAGCAGGCGATCCTGCGGCTGCTCGATGAGCTGTCGAGTCTCGCCGACGGCGACCTGACGGTGCAGGCGACCGTCACCGAGGACATCACCGGCGCGATCGCCGACTCCATCAACTACGCGGTCGATGCGCTGCGCGGTCTGGTCACCACCATCAATGCTTCGGCGATCCAGCTCGACTCTGCCACCCGCCAGACGCAGGCGCTGTCGGCGCATCTCGCCAAGGCGAGCGGCGCACAGTCGAAGCAGATCGCCTCGGCGACCGAATCCGCCGCCAGCATGGCCGGCTCGGTGGAGGAGGTCTCGGGCAACGCCGAGCGCGCCTCCGATGTCGCGCGCCACTCGGTCGAGGTCGCCCATAAGGGCGGCGATGCCGTGCGCCGCACCATCGACGGCATGAATGCCATCCGCGAGACCATCCAGGACACCAGCAAGCGCATCAAGCGGCTCGGCGAGAGCTCGCAGGAGATCGGCAATATCGTCGAGCTCATCAACGACATCGCCGAGCAGACCAACATCCTGGCGCTGAACGCCTCCATTCAGTCATCCATGGCGGGCGATGCGGGACGCGGCTTCGCGGTGGTGGCGGATGAGGTGCAACGGCTCGCCGAGCGGGCGGCGAATGCCACCAAGCAGATCGAGGTGCTGGTGCGCACCATCCAGACCGACACCAACGAAGCGGTGGTATCGATGGAGCGCAGCACCACGGACGTGGTCGGCGGCGCACTGCTCGCCGAGAACGCCGGTGCCTCGCTCGAGGAGATCGAGCAGGTGTCCAACCAGATCGCGAGTCTGGTGCAGAACATCTTCTCGAGCGCACGCGCCCAGACCAACGCCGCGCAGAACATCGCGCGCAACATGGGGGTGCTCAAGGAGATCAGCGCCCAGACGGCCGAATCGACCACCGCCACCTCGGTGGCGATCGCCAAGCTTGCCGAGCTGTCGGCGGGACTGCGCAAGTCGGCCGCCGGTTTCCGCCTGCCGAGCAGCACCAGCAGCGGCAGCAGCGCGCGGCTGAAGAAGCTCGAGGAGAGCACGCTCACCACGGCCAAGGTGCGGCAGATCTCCATGCTCGGCGGCTCCTAGAGGCTGCGTAAGCGCATGCCCGAAATCGCATCTCAGACTCTCGAGCTCGTCGGACGCGAAGTCACCGCGACGCTCACCGAGGCGCGCAGCGCGCTCGAGAACTATGTCGAGCAGCCCGACAACGTCGCGCTGGTCGAGCGCTGCGCGCAGGACCTGCATCAGGTGCAGGGCGTGCTGCGGGTACTGGAGATCTATGGCGCGGCGCTGCTTGCCGAGGAGATGGAGCAGGTAGCGCACTACCTCATCGCCACGGTGCACGAGCGCAAGGGCCAGGCGGAGAGCCTGGACGCCCTGATGCGCGCCATGGTGCAGCTGCCGAGTTACCTCGAGCGCGTGCTGGCCGGCGGCCGCGATCTGGCCCTCGTGCTGCTGCCGCTGCTCAACGATCTGCGCGCGGTACGCGGTCACGCGCTGCTCTCCGAGGGCACGCTGCTGCTGCTCAACCTCAAGTCCGACAAGCAGGCGCAGCCGCAGGCGGCGAGCGCCGGCGAGCCGCCCATGACGGTGGAGCAGTGGGCGCGCCGGCTGCGCGCCCGCTACCAGCAGGGCCTCATCGGCTGGATCCGCGGCGAGCGACCCGAGCAGAACCTCGAGATCCTGGCCGCCGTGGCCCACAAGCTCGAGCAGATCGCGACCCGCCAGCCGGTGTTCCAGCTGTGGTGGGTGATCGGCGCGGTCATCGAGTCGCTGCAGCACAACGGCCTCGACAACGGCCAGTCGGTGAAGCGGCTGCTCGGTCTCGGCGATCGCGAGATGCGCCGCCTGTACGAGGAGGGCGAGGCGCGCTATGCGCAGAGCCCGCCGATCGAGCT
Organism: Steroidobacteraceae bacterium; assembly: GCA_035568235.1. Taxonomy (GTDB): domain Bacteria; phylum Pseudomonadota; class Gammaproteobacteria; order Steroidobacterales; family Steroidobacteraceae; genus 13-2-20CM-66-19. The sequence continues at coordinate 26,283 of DATMOK010000025.1, forward strand.
GCTCAACAATCTGCTGTATTACGTCGGGCGCGCCGAATCATCCGGCGGCCGGGTGAGCGCGGTGCGCGCCTCGTTCCGTCTCGCCGAGCTCCTGCCCGTGGACGAGAGCATCGAGCAGGAGCGCGAGAACCTGTCGGCGCCGAGCGTGAAGCTCATGCAGACCGTGGCGGCGGCGATCCGCGAGGACCTGGGGCGCGTGAAGGACGTGCTCGACATCTTCGTGCGCCGCGGCGCCGGTCAGCCGGCCGAGCTGATCCCGCAGGTGGAGCTGCTGCGCAAGATCGGCGACACGCTCGGAGTGCTGGGACTCGGCGAGCTGCGCGGCAGCGTGCAGCAGGAGACGCAGCGGCTCGAGCAGATCGTGAGCGGCGCACTGCCGGCCGATGAGAGCACGCTGGTGGGTATTGCCGCCACGCTGATCAGCGTCGAGGACCGGCTCGATGACAGCCTGGTCGGCCTCATCCTGCCGCGGGACACGGCAGCGGAGCCCGAGGGAGGCACCGACACCGAGTTCCAGCAGGTGCAGGCTGCGGTGCTGCGCGAATGCATCGTGAATCTCGCGCGCATCAAGGAGGCGATCACGCAGAGCGTCGGCGGCACGCTCGATGCCGCGGGCCTCGACAGCTGGCAGGACCTGATGCGCGGCATGAAGGCGGGGCTGCTGATGCTCGGCAAGGGGCGCGCCGTCGAGGTGATCGAGGGCATCACCCGACAGCTGAAGCGCGTCATGCAGCCCGGCATCCACGTGCTGCCGCAGGGATTCGTGGACCGCCTGGCGGATGCGATCGTCAGCGTCGAGTACTACATGGAGACGCTGCAGGCGGGACGCTCGGACCCGTGGTACATGCTCGACAATGCGCAGGCGTGCGTGCAGGCGCTCGCCGAGCAGCCGACCCCCTCGGTTCCCACAGTCGAGCCGCTCGAGCCTTCCGCCCATGCGCGTACCGTGGCGATTCCGACCGCGGCACCGCTGCGCACGCCGCCCGATGCCGCGGGCGTCGGCGCCACCGCTCCCACCCTCTCGCCCTCGGCCACCGGCAAGATTGCCGCACTCGCCGAGAGTGCCGATCCCGAGCTGGTGCGCCTCTTTACCGAGGAGGCGCGCGAGGAGCTGGAGAAGATCCAGCACAGCTTCCCCGCCTGGGAACAGAACCCGCTCGAGCACACTGCGCTCGTCACGGTGCGCCGCTCGTTCCACACGCTGAAGGGCAGCGGGCGCATGGTCGGCGCCCGCGAGCTTGGCGAGTTCGCCTGGGCGATCGAAAACCTGCTCAACCGGGTACTCGACAACACGCTGACCCGCTCGCCGGCAATTCTCGAGACGCTGCGCGCCGCCGTCGCCGCGCTCCCGGAGCTGGTCGCGCAGCTCGACAGCGGGCCGGCGCCGAAGTCGGACGTTGCCGCGATCTGCGCACGGGCACATGCGCTCGCTGCCGGCCGCAGCGCCGCACCGTTTACGCCCGCCAGCGCCGAGGAGGAGGAGGAACCGGGCGAGTCGGCGACCGCGGTGTTCGTCGAGATACCGCCGCCGGTGACGCCTGCGCCGCCGCCGCCCGCAGCCGTCGCGCGCCCGGCGCCGGCCGCGGCCTCGCGGCCCGTACCGAGTGCGCTCATGGATGTGCTCGAGGGGGTTGCGCCGTCCGCTGAGACGACGCACTTTTCCGTTCCGGCACTGCCGGCTCTGGCGAGCGCGCCCCCCGACGACGCTGCCACCGGCAGCTCGCCAGCGCTCCCGGATGACACGCTGCGCGATATCTACGCGCGCGAGACCGCCACACACATCGCCACCGTGCGCGCCTTCATCAGCCGCGAGGCGGCGTTGCCCGAGCCGCATCTGCTCACCGAGGAGGTGTATCGCGCCTGCCATACGCTCTCGGGAAGCTCGAAAATGGCGCAGGCGCGCCACGGGATCCGCCTCGCGGAGCCGCTCGATCACTGGCTGCGCCGCGCCTTCTCGAGCGGCGCCGGCATCCGCAACGAGGATCTGGTGCTGCTCGGGGAGTGCATGGCCGCGATGCACGCCGTGGCGACGCACCTCGATGAGCCGACCGGCTACTTCCTCAGCCATTGGCAGCTCCTCGAGCGCATAGACAAGGCCGATCGCTGGCTCGATCAGCGTATCGCGGCGACCATGGCGCACGACTCGCCCCCCGAGGCGGCCGCACCCGCCGCCGAGGCTGCGCCCCCTGAGGGCGAGCCGCTGGATGAGCCCCCGGACTTCGACCCCGAGGTCGCCGCGATCTTCACCGACGAGGCGACCGAGCTGATCGATGCCTCGGAGCACGCGCTCGCCGAGTGGGCCGCACACCCCGGCAGCGCCGAGCTGCGCCTCGGTTTGAAGCGCCCGCTGCACACACTCAAAGGCGGCGCCCGCATGGCGGGCATCCTGCCGATGGGCGACCTGGCCCATGAGCTCGAGTCGCTCGTCATGCAGGTCGACAACGGCAAGGTCAGCGCGGATGCCGCGGTATTTGATCTGATCCAGGCCAGCCTCGATGAGCTTGCGCGCATGCGCGAGCACGTTGCCGCGGGCCAGCGCGTGGCGCCGGCACGCGCCATGCTCGCGCGCATCCAGATCGTCTCGCGCCCGGCCGCCGCCGCACCGGCAGCCCCTGGCGCTGCGCCAGCCGGGCTTGCTGCGCCCGCTGCGCCGGCCACGACACCCAAGCCGGGTGCCGCCTCATCCGCAGCGCCCGCGGCGACGCCACCCAAACCGAGCGCTGCGGTTGCCGCTCCCGCCGCACCTGCCGCGGCGCAGCCTGCGGCGCAGACGGCGCCGGCTCCGGTGTCCGCCACGCCCCGACCCGCGCTCACGCTGCCAGCGCCGGTGCCGCCGGCGGCTTCGCCACCACCGCCAGCCGCGGCGCCTCCACCCCGGCCGACCGTTACGCCACCTTCGACGCCGGCTCCGCCGCCACGGCCTGTCGTCAGCGCCCCGCCAGCGCAGCCGCCGGTTTCTGCGCCGGCACCGGCGATCGCCCGTCCCGCTCAGCCCTTGACGCCCGCCGTCGCGCGCGCCGGCGCAGCCGCACCGGCTCCCGTGCGCCCGGTGCCCGGCTCAGGGAGCTCCCCGTCGACCGTATCGGCGGCCATCCCGGTGTCCGATACGGGCATCCTGAAGATGAATGAGGAGCTGGCGCATGCGGCCGAGGAGTCACCAGTCGTGCCGCAGCCGGTGCCGCCCGGGCGTGAGCCCGCCCCGGTCGGCGAGCGCCAGGAGATGGCGCGCGTCGATGCCGAGCTGCTCGATCAGCTGCTCAACGTGTCGGGCGAGGCCAGCATTGCGCGCGCGCGTCTCGAGCAGCAGCTCGGCTCGCTCGATTTCAACCTCGGCGAGCTGTCGCGCACGGTTACACGGCTGAAGGAGCAGCTGCGCAGTCTCGAGATCGAGACCGAGGCGCAGATCCTCCACAAGCACGACGACGAGGGCCCGCACCGCAGCCAGTTCGATCCGCTCGAGCTCGACCGTTACTCCTCGATCCAGCAGTACTCGCGCGCGCTCGCCGAGACCGCCAACGACGTCGCCAGCATCCAGCAGCTGCTCGAGAATCTCGCCAAGGACACGCAGGGCCTGCTGCAGCAGCAGGCGCGCACCATCACCGAGCTGCAGAACGGCCTGATGCGCACGCGCATGGTGCCCTTCCAGCGCCACGTACAGCGCCTGGCGCGCATCGTGCGCCAGGCCGCCGCCGATACCGGCAAGCGCGCCGAGCTCACCGTCGAGGGCGCCTCGGGCGAGCTCGATCGCCAGGTGCTCGAGCGCATGCTGCCGCCGTTCGAGCACATGCTGCGCAACGCCGTGGTGCATGGCATCGAGAAGCCCGAGGAACGCGCGCGGCGCGGCAAGCCCGAGACCGGCCACATCGTGCTGGCGCTGCAGCGCGAGGGCGCCGAGGTCATGGTGCGGCTCGCCGACGACGGCGGCGGCATGAATCTCAAGGCCATCCGCGACAAGGGCGAGGCGCTCGGACTCATCGCACCAGGGCAGGCGCTGAGCGATGAGGATGCGATGCAGCTCATCCTCGAGCCGGGCTTCTCCACCGCCGGCTCCATCACCCAGCAGGCCGGCCGCGGCGTCGGCATGGACGTGGTGGCCACCGAGATCAAGCGCCTCGGCGGCGCACTGCACATGGAGACCCGCTCCGGCGAGGGCAGTGTGTTCACGGTGCGGCTGCCCCTGACGCTCGCGATCAGCCACGCCCTGGTGGTGCGCGCCGACGAGGAGTACTACGCGCTGCCGCTGCCGACGGTCGAGGGTGTGCTGCGGCTCTCCAAGGCGGAGGTCAGCGCGCACCTCGGCCGCGACGCGACGTTCTTCGAGTACGGCGGAGTCAAGTACCGCTTCCAGCATCTGGCGAGCTTCGTCGGTCTCGAGCCCGCACCGCTCCCGGTGCAGGACGTGACCGTTCCGGTCGTGCTGGTGCGGGCCGGCGAGCACTCGACCGGCCTGGTGGCGGATGAGCTGGTCGGCAGCCGTGAGATCGTCGTGAAGTCAGTCGGCCCGCAGATCTCGAGCATCCGCGGGATCTCGGGCGCGACCATTCTCGGCGACGGCCGCATCGTCATCATCCTCGACATCGGCGCCCTGGTGCGTGCCGAGTGGCGCGCGCGCATCCAGCCGCCGGCGCCGGTGCCGAAGGAACGCGGCGACCGCCGCACCTTCGCCATGGTGGTCGACGATTCCATTACCGTGCGCCGCGTGACGCAGCGGCTGCTGGAGCGCAACGGCATGCGGGTCATTACCGCGCGTGACGGCATGGATGCGGTCGCGTTGCTGCAGGACAATGTTCCGGACGTCATCCTGCTCGACATCGAGATGCCGCGTATGGACGGTTACGAGGTCGCCGCCCACGTGCGCAACGACCCGCGCCTGAGGGATGTGCCGATCATCATGGTGACCTCGCGCGTCGGCGAGAAGCACCGGGCGCGCGCCATCGAGCTCGGCGTCGATGACTATCTCGGCAAGCCGTACCAGGAGGCGCAGCTTCTCGATGCCATCGCACCGCTGGTCGAGCGGCGCCGTGCCGCCGTGCGCCAGGCCGCCTCGGCAAGCTGATCGGCGCCAAGCTGACACATGGCAGAGCGCGTCACCGAGATCTACAGCCTGCTGGTTCCGCTGGTCGACGGCCGGCTCATCATTCCGCGCGCCTGCGTTGCCGAGGTGATCGGCTTCCAGACGCCCTCCGAGATGACCGGCGCTCCGCCCTGGTACATCGGCACCGTGCCCTGGAATGGCAAGGCCGTGCCGCTGGTGTCGTTCGAGGGAGCCTGCGGGCAGATGATTCCGCCGGCGAGCGGTCGTACCCGCATCGTCATCCTCCACGCGCTCGGCAGTAAGGTCGAGGGTGGCAACTTCGCGATGGTGGCGCAGGGCTTTCCGCAGCTGGTGCGGGTGAGCTCGGATGTCGTGCGGCCCGACAACTCGCGCGTCTTCCCCGAGCGTGCGCCGATCATCTGCCAGATCCGCATGGTGAACGAGACGCCGGTCGTGCCCGACCTCGAGCGCCTCGAGGAGATGATCGCCGACGAGACGAGCATCGGCGCGTGAGCCGGCAGCTGCGCGCACGCCGCCCTCCGCTGCTCGCTCCTTAGACCGTGTCGGACCCTGCCACGCCGGAGCCGCGCTGGGGGGTCGTCCCGCCAGCGGCGGCCGCGAAAATGAGCGGCCGCGAGCTGCTCGAGAGCATGGTGGCCGGTCGGCTGCCGATGCCGCCGATGGGACACACCCTGGGCTTCCGGCTGGTCGCGGTGGGCGAGGGTACCGCAGTGTTCGAAGGCGCTCCCGGCGAGCAGCTGCTCAACCCCATGGGCATCGTGCACGGCGGCTGGGTCCTGACGCTCATCGACAGCGCCACCGGCTGCGCGGCGCACACGCTGCTGCCGCCCGGCGTCGGCTACACGACGGTGGAGACCAAGGTGAATTTCTCGCGCGTCATCCGCGCCGACACCCCGCGCGTGCGCTGCGAAGGGCGCGTGGTCTCCAAGGGCCGGCAGATCATTTCGGCAGAGGCGGTAGTGAAGGGTTCGGACGGCAAGGTGCTGGCGCACGGTACCTCGACGCTGCTCGTGCTGGAACCTCGGCCGTGACCAACCTGGCAGCACTGCTCAGCCGGGTTTGCGGAATCTGAAGACCAGCTGATCCGTGCGATGGCGGATCGCCGGATCGAACACTTTGAGTGTGTGCGAGTCTGCGCCGTTGCGCAGCACGGCGCTCTGCGCCTCGAGCACGAAGCCCGCCGCCGTGACTTCCGCGCGCAGACTCTCGGGGTCGATACGATGCAGTGTCTCCGTGTCGCGCAGCCCCGAGCCCGGGGACGCGACGTGATCGACGATGAGATACACCCCGCCCGGCTTGAGTGCGCGGTACACGGCAGAGTTGAGCGCCGCGATGTCGAGCGGCTTCATGAAGCTGTCGTGCAGATCGTGATAGCCGAGTGACATCCACACGACATCGAGCGGCTCGGGCGCCGTGAAGCGGTCAGCGGCATCGATCAGCACCTGCACGTTGGGGTAACGGCTGTCGTGCTCCAGGCCCCTGGTACCGAGCGTCTCGCGCGGCGAACAGTTGGCGAGCTGCTGCGCCGGGAGGAATGCGTACACGCGCCCGGTGGATCCGACAACCCGGCTGAAGATGCGGGTGAAATAGCCGTTGCCGGACATGAAGTCGGCGACCCGGTCACCGGGCCTCAAGCCCGCGAACGCAATCAACTCGGCGGGCTTGCGCAATGGATCGAGCGCGATCTCCTCGGCCGGACGCGCCGGGTCTGCCAGCGCCTGCGCGAGCGCCGCATCACCGGGCTGGGGGGCCGGCGTGGCAGCCGTCGCGCACGAGGTTGCCGCAATGATCAGGCACAGGTGACGGACGAGAGAAGAGCAACGCATGCTGACGGCTCCCTGGCATGTTGTGATGACCGGAGCCTACGAGTTAAAGTGCGCTTTAAGTCAAGCTCCTGACGGGCAGATACATGACCCCGGCGTTCGCGGCAGTGCTCTCGATCGGCAAGCTCGCACGGCTGACGGGCCTGGCACCCTCGGCCATCCGCTACTACGAGAAAGCGGGTCTTTTGCCGAGGGCGCCACGCCAGTCCGGCCAGCGCCGCTATGCGCCGCGGACCACCAGCCGGCTGCGGATAATCCGCCTGGCGCGGGAGGCCGGCTTCACGATCGCCGAGACGCGCACTTTTCTCTCGGGGTTCTCGCCGGATACATCCCCGGCGGCCCGCTGGCGCTCGCTCGCCGAGCGCAAGCTCGCCGAGCTCGATGCGCAGCAGACGCGCATCGCGCGGATGAAACATGTTCTTGAGAGGAGCTTTCGCTGCAGCTGTCCGAGTATCGAGGACTGTGAACGCGCGCTGGCCGCGGCCGATAGCGGGCGAAAGTGACGGCACCTTGAAGGAGAGCGCTGGTATGCGAATCGCGGTGTTACTTGCGCTGACAGTGTCGAGTGTGAGTTGGGCGGCGCCCGAGCCGCCGACCCCCGCCGATCCGCTCGGGCAGATGAAGTCACTCATCGGTGAATGGCAGGCGCAGCTGCCGGGATTCGGCACGATCAGCGACTCGATCCGCCTGGTCTCGAAGGGCACCGCGGTCGAAGAGACGCTCGGCACGCCGGCCGACAACGAGGTCTCAGTCTATTCGCGTGACGGCAAGCGGCTGCTGCTTACCCATTTCTGCGCCCTGACGAGCGACGGCCACGTCGCGCGGCTCGCGGGACAACAGCGCTCGCCCGAGCGCATCGAGCTGCTTCTCATCTCGACCAGTAACCTGCCCGACCGCACAGCAGCTCACATGCGACGGGTCCTCATCACCTTCATCGATCAGAACCATTTCAACGAGAAATGGACGAAGACCGAGAAGGGCGTGGACACCGTGTTCGACATGACGTTCTCCAGGCGGCCACCGCACGAGTGAGCTGCGTCAGAGGCTTTGCGCGACTCGGAGCGTTCTGCTGATGCAAAGCCTCGGCTCTCGATAGCGCGGCGACGCGGACGGGTCTAACTTCCCGGATCTCATATGGACGTCAGAAAATCTGTACCGACCGTGCCTCTGACGGGCGCGGTACTTGCCGTGGTTCTGACAGCTTGGGCACCGGTCGCCGTCGCGCTCACCGCAACCCTCTCGGCCCACGCGCACCTGCGCGCCGGTCCCAGCATCGAGTATCCCTCGGTGGTGATGATGCCGGCGGGTGCGGTGGTGGAGGTATTCGGGTGCGAGCAGGGCTATAACTGGTGCGACGTACAGCTGGGTGCGGACCGCGGTTGGGTGGATGGCGTATTTCTGCAGGCGGCTGCACCAGGCGGGCCCGTGGTCGTCTCGAGCAGCGCCGGCGTGCTCGGGATTCCGACCGTATCGTTCGTCTTCAACAGCTACTGGGGTAACTACTACAGCGGACGACCCTGGTACGGTCGTCGCGATTTCTACTACAAGTACTGGAATCGCTATCCGCACGGCCGGCCGCCGCCGTTGTACCGGCCACCGCCCTCGGTTCGCCCACCGCCGGTAGTGCGGCCGCGGCCGCCCGGCAATGTCCGACCCCCCGGAGGTGAGCGACCACCAGCGGGTAACGGCAAGCCACCGGGCAACGGCAGACCACCGGGTAACGACAAACCGCCGGGGAGCGACAAACCATCGGATGGCAGCCAGCCACCCCGGGGCAGTGAGTAACCGACCTACTTGATCGGATTGCGGTCGTCGTTGGCGGTTGTTGGCGAGCGGCGGGCGATGCGCTCGGCTACTGCGCTGGCCACCCGGATCAGGATGAGGTTGGCGAGCACACCGGCCACCAGACGCGGCATCGTCGGCACCTCCGCGAATGCCGGAATCGCAAACAGCAGCGGCCAGATCACGACGTTGCCGGCGATGAGAATGCCCGCCGCGGCCAGCATCCCGCGGCCTCTCGGGCCTCCTCCCCCCGGCGCGATCGGCGAGGGCAGCGCCGAGGCGGTAGCCGCAGCTTCCGCCGGCAGCTGCGGCACCATACCGCCGGAAGCGGGAATCGCAGGACCCGGTCGCCTGGTGTGGGCCGCCCGCAGGTAGCGCACCAGGCGCAACAGCGTCCAGCCGATCGCGAGTACCAGAAAGATGAGTCGCTGCGGACGGTCCATCTGGCCCTTTTCTAGAGATCACCGAGCTCGCGCTGCAAAAGGGTGAGCGCTGCGATCGCGGCCGTCTCGGTGCGCAGCACGCGGGGACCGAGTCGCACGGCGGTGAAACCGGCGGCCACCGCGGCCTGCTCCTCCGCATCGCTGAATCCGCCCTCAGGACCGATGAGCACGGTAGCCGCGGCCGTCGGGCGCATCAGGCCGGCGAGCGTGGCGCTGCCCTCGGGTGACAGCAGCAGCCGCATTCCGCTTGCCATGCCGGAGCCGCCGTCCCCGCCGAGCAGCTGCGCGAGTGTCACGGGAGCTGCGAGCTCGGGCAGGCGATTGCGCCCGCACTGCTCGCAGGCGGCGATCGTGATCGCGCGCCAGTGATTCACCTTGCGGTCGGACTGCTGCGCGGTGAGTCGCACCACGCTGCGCTCGGTGAGCACCGGCACGATGCGGGTGACGCCGAGCTCGGTCGCCTTCTGCACCACCAGGTCCATGCGCTCCCCGCGCGACACGCCCTGCGCGAGCGTGAGCGCGAGCGGCGACTCCCGCTCGAGCGCGTGGTGCTCGCCGATCGCAACCGTCACCTCGCCGCCGTGCGCCTTGTCGATGCTGCCCTCGTACTCGCCGCCGCTGCCGTCGAACAGCACCAGCTGTGCGCCCACGCGCAGCCGTAGCACGCGCGTCACATGGCTCGCCGCATTGCCCGCGAGCGTGATGCGGCGTCCGCTCGCCAGCGGTCCCTCGACATGCAATCGCGTCAATCGCATGTCGCGAGCCCGATGCCTTCGCGCGCCACCTGCACCATGAGGTCGATCTCATCGGGGGTGATGACATACGGCGGCATGAAGTACACGACGTTGCCCACCGGCCGCAGCAGCACGCCACGCTTAAGGGCGTGACGGTAGATGGTGAGTCCGCGGCGCTCCTGCCATGGATACGGCGTACGGCTCGGCTTGTCGCGCACCATCTCGATGGCGACGATCATGCCGCGCTGGCGCACCTCGGCGACGTGCGGATGATCCGCGAGCTCCCGTGCCCGCGCACCCATGTGCGCGGCGAGCTCTCGATTGCGCTCGAGAGTGCGGTCCTCACGGAAGATGGCGAGACTGGCCCGCGCCGCGGCGCATGCCAGCGGATTGCCGGTGAAGCTGTGCGAGTGCAGGAAGGCGTTGAGCTTCACGTACTCGTCGTAGAAGGCCGCGTAGATCGGCTCGGTGGTCAGTACCGCCGACAGCGGCAGGTAGCCCCCGGTCAGGCCCTTGGAGAGACACATGAAGTCGGGGCGGATGCCGGCCTGCTCGCAGGCGAACAGCGTCCCGGTGCGGCCGAAGCCCACCGCGATCTCATCGGCGATCAGGTGCACGCCGTGACGGTCGCAGGCTGCGCGCAGCAGGCTCAAGTACACGGGATCGTACATGCGCATGCCGCCCGCGCACTGCACCAGCGGCTCGATGATCACCGCCGCCGTCTCGTGCGCGTGCCGCTCGAGCGCGGCCTCCATGTGCGCGAACTGTGCACGCGAGTGCTCCGCCCAGCTGGCGCCGGCGGCGCGCGCGTAGCAGTCCGGGGAGGGCACGGTGATGACCTCCATCAGCAGCGGGCGGTAGATCTCCTTGTAGAGCTCGACGTTGCCGACCGCGAGCGCACCGAGCGTCTCGCCGTGGTAGCTGTTGGCGAGCGTGATGAAACGCCGCTTGGCCGGCTGCCCGACGTTACGCCAGTAGTGGAAGCTCATCTTCACGGCCACCTCGACGGCCGAGGAGCCGTTGTCGGCGTAGAAGCAGCGGTTGAGGCCCGCCGGCGCGACGGCCACGAGCTCCTCCGAGAGGGCAATGACCGGCTCGTGCGTGAAGCCGGCGAGGATCACCTGCTCCAGGGACTCGAGCTGCGCGCGCACCGCGGCGTTGATGCGCGGATTGCAGTGACCGAAGAGATTCACCCACCAGGAGCTCACTGCGTCGAGGTAGCGCCCGCCGGCGTAGTCCTCGAGCCACGCCCCGGCGCCCGTGCGGATCGGGATCATGGGCAGCAAGGCCTCGTGATCCTTCATCTGCGTGCACGGATGCCAGACGTGCGCCAGGTCGCGCTGCACGTACCGAGCGTTGGCGTTGCGCAGGTCGGCGGAAGTCATGACGGGGATTGTGGCATGATCGGCGCCGCGCGATGACCACACTCAGGATCGATCCCGCCACTGGGCTGCTTGCCGGCGTCCGCCAGGTGCTCTCGCCGCACTGCGACGCGCGGCCCGCGGGTAGCAAGCCCGAGCTGCTCGTGGTTCACGGCATCAGTCTGCCGCCCGGGGAGTTCGGCGGTCCGTGGATCGACCGGCTGTTCACCGGCACGCTGCCGAGCGACGCGCATCCGTACTTCCGCACCGTCACCGGCCAGCGGGTCTCGGCGCACGCCCTCATCCGGCGCGACGGTGAGATCGTCCAGTACGTGCCGTTCGGCGAGCGCGCCTGGCACGCCGGCGAGTCCGAGTACGACGGACGCATGCGCTGCAACGACTTCTCGATCGGCGTCGAGCTCGAAGGGACGGACGAGACGCCCTACACCGAGGCGCAGTACGAGCAGCTCGCCGCGCTCGCCGCGGCATTGTTCGATGCTTATCCCTCGCTCGGCCCCGAGCACATCGTCGGCCACAGCGACATCGCGCCCGAGCGCAAGACCGACCCCGGGCCGGTGTTCAACTGGCGGCGCCTGCGCATGCTGATCCAGGAGCGCACCGCACTGCGCTGAGCCGTAGCGGACGGGGGGCTGCTACGCGGAGTCGCGGCGCTGGTGGCGCCACAGCACTTCGGTGCCGCGCTCGTGCCGCGCCAGCACGCGCGCCATCACGAACAGCAGATCCGACATGCGGTTGAGGTAGCGCAGGACCTCCGGACTCACCGGCTCGCTGCGTGCCAGGGTGCAGGCGCGACGCTCGGCGCGGCGCGCCACGGTGCGCGCCACGTGGCAGGCGGCAGCAGCGGGTCCGCCGCCCGGCAGGATGAACTCCTTGAGCGGCGGCAGATTCTCGTTGAAGCCATCGAGCGCCTGCTCGAGGCGCGTGACGTGCTCGGCACGGATCGCCTGGTGGCCCGGGATGCACAGCTCGCCGCCGAGGTCGAACAGCTCGTGCTGCATCTCGGTGAGACACGCGCCGATGGCAGCCGGGAGGTCCGGCAGAGCGAGCAGCACGCCGAGGGCGCTGTTGAGCTCATCGACCGTGCCATAAGCCTCGACCCGCACGCTGTCCTTGGGCACGCGGCTGCCGTCGCCGAGGCCCGTGGTGCCGTCATCGCCGGTGCGCGTGTAGATCTTGCTCAGCCGGTTTCCCATTGGTCGTATCCTAAGGCATATGGCATCGAAAGAACTGCAGGCCGCGCTCGCGGCCGCGCAGGCCGCGGGCGAGGTGATTCGCGGCCACTACCAGAGGTTGTCCGCGGTGCGCCTCAAGAGCGATGCCTCGCCGGTCACCGAGGCGGACGTGCTGTCCGAACAAGCGATTCGCGCCACGCTCACCGAGCGCTTTCCGGACCACGGCTTCTACGGCGAGGAGACCGGCCGGCACGCGATGCAGGCGGAGAGCATCTGGCTCGTCGATCCTATCGATGGCACCAAGGCGTTCGTGCGCGGCATCCCGTTCTTCTCCACGCAGATTGCCCTGCTGCGCCGCGGACGGCTGGTGCTCGGCGTGTCGAGCGCGCCGGTGTACGGCGAGCTCGCCTGGGCCGAGGAGGGAGCAGGCGCGTTCCTCAACGAGCGCCCGATCCGCGTGAGCGCAGTGGCGGCGCTCAAGGATGCGGCGATCTCCACCGGTAATCTGAAGAGCGCGGTCGGCACGCCGCGCTGGCAGCGCCTCGGAGCGCTGATCGCCGGCGCCGGCTACAGCCGGGGCTACGGCGACTTCGTGCACTACCATCTGCTGGCGCGCGGCGCGCTCGAGGCGGTGATCGAGTCGAACGTCCATATCCTCGACATCGCCGCGCTCACCGTCATCGTGCGCGAGGCCGGCGGCACCTTCACGGATCTCGACGGGGGCGAGGTCGGCCTCGATACGACCAGCGTGCTCGCGACCAACGGCGCGCTGCACGCCAGCATGCTCGCCGCGCTGGCGGGCTAGACACAGCGCCGCGCGCTGCGGCACGCGCAGCAATGTCCGGCAAAATCGCCGCAGCGATTCCTGCCGATTGACTAGGCGCTGACGAACAGCCGCCGTCCGTGCTTCTCGAACTCCATCATCGGCGCGAGGTACAGCTCGCTCAGGCTCGCGGCCGTGAGCGCCTCGCCCACCGGGCCGAGCCTCCAGCGCCCATCGCCATAGACGAGCAGCACACGGTCGGCGAAGCGCGCCGCGAGGGTCGGGTCGTGGAGCGTCGTGATGACGCTGCGCCCGGAGCTGGCGAGCTCACGGAACAGCCCGAGCACGACCAGCTGGTGGTGCGGGTCCAGGTGATTGGTGGGCTCATCGAGCAGGAAGACGCCGGGCTGCTGCGCCAGGAGCGACGCCACCGCCACGCGGCGCTGCTCGCCCCCGGAGAGAGTGTCGATGCGGCGCGCGGCGCAGTCCTCGAGGTCCACCGCCGCGAGCGCGGCGCGCGCCAGGCGCTCGTCCTCGGCACTCTCCCACTGCCACAGAGCGAGGTGCGGGTGGCGGCCGATGAGGACGGTCTCCATCGCGGTGCTGACGAAGGCATCCTCGAGATCCTGCGGCAGGAGACCCAAGCGCAGCGCCACCGCGCGCCGCGGGAGCTGCGCGAGCGATACCCCATCGAGCGTCACCTCGCCGCCGGCCGGTGCGCGCAGGCCGGCGAGTGTATGCAGCGTGAGCGTCTTTCCCGAGCCGTTACGCCCCAGGATCGCGAGGACCTCGCCCGGACGAACCTCGACCGTCAGCTCACGGACCAGCTCGCGAGCGCCCGCGCGCACGCTCAGGGCGCGTGCGGCAAGGCAGGCAGCCATGGCGCCGCCGTTCGCTTTCAGGGGTGCGTCCATCGGATCTCGAGTGCGGTGGCCGGGCCCACCACCTCGGTGCGCAGGCTGGGTGGCATCTCGGATTCCTGCGCGCTGAGGGCGCGGCGCACGGCCATGATCTCGGCCTGTTCCTGCGGGTAGAGCGGCTGCTGCTGCGGATCGCCGAGGCCGATCGGGTTGAGGGGCTCCCCGTTGCCCAGATCGTACTTGTCGCTCGCCCCGACCGTGTGCAGCAGCTCGTGGGCGATCACGATGTTGTTGCCGCCGGCCATCGCGCGCACCGCGAAGGCGTGCACTACCCCGACGAGCCCCTTCTGCAGGCCGTGCGAATCGGGGGCGCGATCCAGCGTCGAGGGGTCGTGGTAGAGAACGAACAGGCGGATGCGCGACGGCACGCGCCCCGGCACGCTGCCGGCGCGCGCTGCATACCAGCGCAACTTCAGGCTCCACCAGGCGATGGCGGGAATTCCGGCGCCGGGCTCGAGCGCGGGAGGGAGCTGCTCTCTTTGCGGATAGAGCTCGACGTGCACCGGCTCATCGAGCGACACCCCGTAGCGGTGCGCCTCGCGGGCGAAGAAGGTCTCGATGGGGGCGAAGTCCTTGACCGTGAGAGCGTCGATGTAGCGCTGCGCGGTCTCGCTGCCGTCGGCATTCACCGGATACAGGCCCACCCACAGCGGCTCGCGCCAGCTCTGCGTGTGCACCCGGTCGAGCCACTGCTGCAGCGCCACCGCCGCGAGCACTAGCAGCAGGAGCAGAATGCGGATGTTGCGCCACACGGCTAAGAGCTCAGCATGCCGGGCGTGCCGGGGAGCGGCGGGCTCGGCGCATCAGGGCTGCAGCCGCGTCACCTGCCAGAGGCCGGTGGTGAACGCGGCACCGCCAGGCGCCGGGGACAGTGTTCGCGTCCAGCGCGCGCGGTCATGGATGCGCCCCTCACCTTCCGCCCACAGCTCAACCGACTCGGCCCACAGCCGGTAGCCACCCCAATGCGGCGGCCGCGGGATGTCGATGGCGAGCTTCCCGCCAGCGGTGCCCGGCGCTCCCGGGAGCGGTGCGCCGAAGCGGCGGGCGGCGCTCGCGACCTGCTCCTGCAGGGCGGCGCGCGAGCCGATCGGCTGGCTCTGCTCACTCGCCCAGGCGCCGAGCCGCTTGTCCCAGGAACGCGAGGCGAAGTAGGCGTCGCTCTCGGCCGCCGGGCTGTCCACGACCGGGCCCTCGATGCGCACCTGGCGATGCAGCGCGTCCCAGTGCATCACCGCCGCGGCGCGCGGGTTGTCGCCGAGCTCGCGTCCCTTGGCGGAGTGGTGGTTGGTATAGAAGACCACGTAGCCCGGCTGCGGCACGATGTCCTTGGCGAGCACCACGCGCGCCGCGGGCCGGCCGTCTCGGCTCGCGGTGGCGAGCACCATGGCATTCGCATTCGGCTGAGTGCGGGCCGCCCAGGCATCGCGCAGCCAGCGTGCGACGACCTCGAGAGGCTCGGCCGGCAGCGGGTCGGGAAGGAGTTCGGTGTGTTCCGGCACGGTGTGGTGGTGACAAAATGAACGCAGCTTTCGATGGAAACAGATGATACCGCTGCGACCGATCATCAGGCGCATTCTCAAATGGGTGGGCATCACTCTAGGGAGCCTCGTTCTCCTCGCCCTCGTCCTGTTCGGAATCGCCTACGCCATCAATGTGCGCGACGAGCCCCTCGCGCCGAGGACTGTTGCGCTCCGGTGCCCGCCCGCTAACCCCCTGAGGCCGGAGGAGAACCTCTACATCGCGATGGCTGGGTTCGGAGCCCCCGCGGGTGAGTCAGTGGTGAGGGCAGGACTCGCGCGCATCGACCGGTACAACAGACAGGTCGACGCGGTGATGCGTGATCCTCTGGCCATCCCGAACGATTCACCCGGTGCGGGGAGCCTGCAGTTCAAAGGTGCTTTCGAGTTCCCTCGGATCGGCCAGTCTTACTGGACCCTGATCCCGCCGCACCGGCAGGACGTCGAGAGGCTACTGGACAACAACCGCGAGCTTTATACGCGGTACCTCGCTCTCCACCAACTGCGGGGCTATTTTCAGACGGCGCGCCCGAGCGTCTCCGTCCCCTTGGTCTATGCGCCGACCGAGGTTCGTCAGCTGTTCCTCGCGAGCGTCGTGCTGCGGATGCGCGCCGACGATCCGCGCGGAGCCCGGCAGGCTCTGGTGGAACTCGAGGATGATGTGCAGCTCTGGAGAGTCATGCTGGCCGCCGATGGCACGTTCCTGTCCAAGATGCTTGCGATCGCGTATCTGCATGCGGATGAGCAGCTGCTGGCCGATGCCATCGCGGATGCGCGCGCGTCGATCCCGCTGGGGGCCGATGACGCGCCGGCGGTTGCGCCGCTCTTTCCGCTCGATGACTGGAACATCGGCGGCGCTTACCCGGGCGAATTTCTTGTGCAGCTGACGATCCTCGAGCAGATGTCCAACGCTTACCGATCGGGCTGGACCCCTCCAGATGAGGCGGCGAGCGGGCGTTGGCTGCGTCGCGTTTCGGAACGGCTCGAGATGCAGTTCTTTCAGGTCAATGCGACCGAGAACCTGTTCGCCGGGCAGATGGATCGATTGAGCCGCGCGGCGGCTCCAGCCGCCCCTCCCCCTGCTCCATACGATCCGTTTTCGACGATCCGCTTCGTTTATAACCCTGTCGGCAAGACGCTCGCGGCCATCGCTGTTCCCGGCTACCCGGGGTACGCCTTGCGCGCCTGGGACGGCGCGGCCTTTCAGCGCCTGGTGCGGTTGAGCTACGAGATCCGGAACCGGCAGATCGATGCGACGGGCATCCCTGCCTTCATGAACGAGCATCCCGAGTGGTCGACCCACCCGCAGGATGGACGCCCGTTCCTCTGGGATAGTGCCGCCAGAATGATCCGGGTTCAGACTCTCGGAAAGGATTCGAGCGGCAGAGCCTACTTCGTGCACGTCTGGCAGCCTGCGCCGCAGGGCTGACCGCCGCTCCGATTGCGTACTTGCACCCCCCGTCCGGCCCCGATAGAAAGGAGCCGGAAACCCCCGACAGGCGAACTATCCGATGACCACCGAGACCGTGACGCTGGAGGCGCTGCGCCAGCGGCTCACCGATATCGACCGGCAGCTGATTGCGCTGGTGGGCGAGCGCAAGGCCGTGAGCGAGGAGGTCGCGCGGGTGAAGCGCGCTACCGGCCGCTCGACCCGCGACTACGAGCGCGAGCGCGAGGTGATCCTCGGCGTGCGAGCCGTAGCCGAGGAGCGCGGCGTGTCGCCGGACCTGGCCGAGCGGCTGTTGCGTCTGCTCATCCGCTCCTCCCTCACGACGCAGGAGCAGGCGACGGTGGCGGCGCGCGGCGCGGGCAGCGGCCGGCGCGCACTGGTGATCGGCGGCGCCGGCAAGATGGGCGGTTGGTTCGTGAGCTTTCTCGCCTCGCAGGGCTTCGCCGTCGAGGTGGCGGACCCGGCACCGGGAGCCTCGGGCGTGGCGCGCGTCGAGGACTGGCACCGCACCGATCTGAAGCACGACTACATCGTGCTCGCCACGCCGCTCGCTGTGACCGATGGCATCCTGCGCGACCTGGCGCTGCGGCGCCCGCCGGGCGTGATCTTCGACGTCGGCTCGCTCAAGTCGCCGCTGCGCGCCGGGCTCATGGCGCTCAGGTCGCACGGCTGCCAGGTCACCTCCGTCCACCCGATGTTCGGCCCCGACACGGAGCTGCTCTCCGGCCGGCACGTCATCTTCGTCGACCTGGGCTCCGCCACGGCGCTCAGCCGTGCGCGCGAGTTGTTTGCCTCCACCATGGCGGAGCAGGTGGTCATGAGTCTGGATGATCACGACCGCCTGATCGCTTACGTGCTCGGTCTGTCGCACGCGCTCAACATCGCCTTCTTCACGGCGCTGGCCGAGAGCGGCGAGGCGGCACCGAAGCTCGCGCGGCTGTCGAGCACCACCTTCGATGCGCAGCTGGATGTCGCGAGCCGCGTCGCCCAGGAGAGTCCCGACCTGTATTATGAAATACAGAGCCTGAATGATTACGGGGCCGAGTCGCTCGAGGCCCTGTCGCAGGCGGTCGAGCGCCTGCGAACCGCGGTCCTGTCCCGCGACCACGACACCTTCGTTGCGTTGATGCGCCGCGGGCGCGATTATCTTGAAGATCGGCGCACGGTGACCGAGCGCCGTGCATGACGGACACGGAGGATCCCTAGAGAGATGAGCCGCCCCAGCACCGAAGCGTTGCGCAACGCACTGCCCGACGACCCGGGCGCGCTGCTCGAGAGCGAGAACCGCGCCCTCAGGGAGCGGCTGGCGGCGCTCACTGACGAGGTCAGCCGCAACGACACGCTACTGCGCAAGTCGCAGGCGCGGGAGCTCGAGCTGCTGCGTGCCGGATCGCTGCCGCAGCTGTTCGAGCGGCTGATCGCCGGGCTGCGGAGCTCTTATCAGCTCGATGGCGTGACACTCGTCCTCAACGACCCGCAGCATGAGATCCGCCATCTGCTCTCGGGCGACGGCCGCGAGCGCGAGCCGATGAGCGGGGTCTTGTTCGTCGATGCGCTCACCACCGTCGCGCCGCAACTCGCCTCGCTCGAGCGGCCCTGGCTCGGGCCCTATCGGCGCGCGGATCACGAGCTGCTGCTGCCGGCGCCCGGACCGATTCGCGCCGCGAGCCTCGCGCTGGTGCCGCTGCGCCGGCACGACGAGCTCGACGGAGTGCTGGTGTTCGTGAGCACCGACCCGGACCGCTTCACGCAGGAGCTGGCGAGCGATTTCCTCGCGCACCTGGGGTTGGTGGCGGCCATCTGCGTCGAGAACGCGGTAAATCGCGCGCGGCTGCTGCGCAGCGGCTTCACCGATTTTCTCACCGGCTTTCACAATCGCCGCTACCTGCACGCGCGGCTGCGCGAAGAACTGGCGCGGGCGCAGCGCGCCCGCCAGTCGCTCGCCTGCCTGATGGTCGACGTGGATCATTTCAAGCGCATCAACGATCAGTACGGGCATCTCGCAGGGGATGCGGTGCTGCGCGAGGTGGCACAGCGCATTGATACCGAGATGCGTATCAGTGACACCGGCGCACGCTTCGGCGGCGATGAGTTCGCGATGGTGCTGTCGGAGGCGAGCCTGGCGGACGGCGAGAGGGTCGCCGCGCGCGTTCTCAAGGCGGTCAGTGCCCAGCCGATCGTGGTGGGCTCCGCCACGGAGGCGGTGACCCTCTCCATCGGGGTGGCGGCCGCCACGCCGAGTGTGGGCGTGCGCGATCACAAGGCGCTCGCCGAAACGCTGATCGCCGAGGCGGACGCGGCGCTCTACCGTGCGAAGAGCGCGGGGCGCAACCGCGTGGCGAGCTCGCCGAACATCGTCATCTAGGCCGGCGCGGGCCGCGCACGGCACGTGCATCGGAGCTGCACCCCCAGGTCGCCCGGCGTGCGTATTTAAAGGGCATGTACACCCCTCGCAGGAAGCCCCCCATGCGCACCCCGACCCTTGCCGCCGGCGCCATCGCCCTGTTGCTGCCGCTGCTCGCCTGCTCGCAGAGCCCGCAGCTCACCCTGCCGTCGTTCGATGACCTGAAGGCACACGCCACCGAGTCGGTGGATATCACCCTCGGCGCTCTGCCGCTGCACTTTGCGGCCTGGCTGATGGATGATCACGAGGCAGACAGCGCAGAGGTCAAGAGAGCCCTGCAGGCGGTCAAATCGGTGCAGATACGCAGCTACCGCTTCGATACGGACACGGGCTGTTCGCAGGCCGACCTCGGGGCCCTGCAGGCGCAGCTCGCGCAGCCGGGCTGGAGTCGCCTGGTGCAGGCGCATAAGCGCGACCACGAGGACGTCGACGTGTACGTGGCGCTCGAGGATCAGGTCATCAGAGGAATCGCCATCGTCGCGTGCCAGCCGCGCGAGCTCACGGTGGTCAATATCGTGGGTACGGTCAGCCTCGATCAGCTGGCGCGGCTGCGGCACACGTTTGCCCGGGGAACCGCGGGCATCATGTGACCGAGGGCGAGCCGTGCACGAGTGGCGCGCTGCTGGCCCGGGCGATCGCCGGCGACACGGCGGCCTTCGGCGCACTGGTTCGCCGCTATCAGCGCCCGGTGTACGGTCTCGCATTGCGCATGCTGTCTGACCGTCACCGGGCCGAGGATCTGGCGCAGGAGGTGTTTCTGCAGCTGTACGGCCACCTGGCCGCGATCGAGTCGCCGGATCATCTGTCGTTCTGGCTGCGCCGGGTGACGATGCATCGGGCCATCGACCGCCTGCGCCGCGAGCCCAGGTTTGTGCTGAGTCCGCCCGAGGCTGCCGAGCGGGTCGCGAGCGAGGCTGTCGATGCGGATCCGATCCTCGAGCGCCGGCTGCGCGAGCTGCTCGCGGAGCTGCCGCCGGCCGCGCGCGCCGTAGTGCTTCTCAGGTATCAGGAGGATCTCGATCCGGTGGAGATCGGACGCACGTTGAAAATGTCGGTGAACACGGTGAAGAGCCATCTCAGGCGCTCACTCGCCCTGCTGCGCGAGCGCCTCGGGGCGAGCGGCCGGGGCGCCACCAGCGACACGCCGGCGGCGCCGCGCCCGCTGCCGAGCGGCAGAGGCTCGCTGCCATGAGTGCCGATGACATGAGCCGCGATCCCGCCGACCGCGACCTCGAGCGGCAGCTGCGCGCGGCGCTGCGGCCGGTGGACCCGGGAGCGGGATTCGTCGGTGGCGTCATGGCGCGCGTGGCGGCCGAGCGGCCGCACGGCGCAGGCCCGTCGCGTTGGCGGCCGACAGCCCCCTGGCTGAGCCTGGCGGCCGCGGCCTCCATCGTGCTCGCGCTGCTCGTGGCTCATCAGCAGCAGCTGCGGCGTACCGAGCAGGGGCTCGAGGCGCGCCGCCAGCTCATCCAGGCGCTGCGCGTCGCGGGCGACAAGCTGGACCTTGCCTCCCGTATGGTGAACGAGCAGCAGCCGCGACCAAATTCCACAGACCCCGGTGCCTAGGCCATGAACCCACTCCCCAGGCGATGGATCCTCGTGCTCGCGGCGCTGGTCGCTCTCGGGGTGCGAACCGCCGTGGCCGCACCTGCCGCACCTCTCAACCTGCCGCAGTTCGATTCTCTCGCCGCAAAGGCCAGCGAAACGGTCAACGTGTCGCTCGATGCCTCGCTCCTCGGGCTGGCGGCGGGCTTTCTCGATCCGAGCGACCCGCAGGATGCCGGCGTGAAGGAGCTGATCGCCGGCCTCAAGGGAATCTACGTGCGCAGCTACACCTTCGACCGCGACATGAGCTACCCGGAGGCCGACATCGAGGCGCTGCGCCGGCAGCTCGCGGCCCCCGGGTGGCAGTCACTCATCAAGGTGCGCAAGGAAAAGGAGCGCACCAACGTCGATATTTACATCTCCACCGACGCCGGCAAGGCGAATGGACTCGCGATCATCGTGACCGAGCCGCGCGAGTTCACGGTGGTGAACATCGTCGGCTCGATCGACCTGCAGAAGCTGCGGCGGCTGGAAGGGAAGTTCGGGGTGCCCAAAATCCCGCTGCCGCCGGACAGCCCGGCGCCGCCGGGGGCACCACCCGCCGCGCCGCCGCCGCCGGCGCCGCTGGCTCGACCCTGACTAGGGGCGCAGCGCCGCTTGAGCCGCGCGCGGTGGCCCGCGCCTCGTGCCGTAAACATTTTTCCTGACGGGCTGTCCGCGCGGGGCTGGCTTTCCAGGACCGATTACGACTCCGCGCGCAAACGCATGCGCCGCTGCCGGCTGCGGGAGGGACTGACATGCCGAGCAGAATGACCCGGACGTTTCCGGAAACGGCCCTCGAGCGGATCCTGCAGGCCCTCGAATGCGAGCTCGTCGTCGCGATGGACGAGGAAATTCTCGAGGCAGCCGACGATCTAGGCATGCAGCCTGGCATGAAGGGCTCGGCGGCATTTCTCGGGCTCAGGTATCCGGACGTGCACCGGCCCGAGGAATTCTTCGACCCTGAGTGGATGGCGCGCGTGTTGAACGATCCGCGGCGCATCTGGCTGGCAAGTGCTGCGGGCCCGGTGAAGCCTGCGCCAGCGCGTGCGCCGCCACGCGCCGCTGCGCGCACGCGGCGCTCAGGAAGAAAGCCGCCACGGCCGCCGAAGGAGCCGACCGACGGCTAACCGGCGCGGCCCTGGCGGCTGCGCCCGCGCAGCAGCACGACGAACAGCGGCGCGCCGACCAGCGCCATGATCGCCCCGACCGGCAGCTGCCGTGGACTCGCAACAGTGCGCGCCGCGAGGTCGGCGAGTGCGAGCAGCATGCCGCCGGAGAGCGCCGCGGCGGGTGCCACGATACGGTGGTCGCTGGTGTTGAGTGCCAGGCGCACGGCGTGCGGGGTGATGAGGCCGACGAAGCCGACCGTGCCGGCGCTCACCACCGCGATCGCCGTCAGCACCGCGCAGCCGATGAACAGCATCGTGCGCCACGCTTCGAGCGCGAGGCCGACGCTGCGCGCACGCAGCTCCCCGGCCGCCAGCACGTTCAGCGGCCGTGCGATGAGCACCGCGGCCGCCACCGCCAGCACCGCCGCCGCCGCGCTCGCCCATGGCGTCACCGCCCACTCGAGGTCGCCCGCCAGCCAGAACACCATGCCGCGCACATGCGAGCTGTCGGCGAGTGCGAGCAGCACGCTCACCAAGGCTCCGCAGGCGCTCGCCAGCACCACGCCGGTGAGTAACAGACGCGGCGTGCCGCCGCTGCGCGCCAGCAGATACACCGCGACCACCGCGGCGAGCGCCCCGCCGACCGCGGCCGACTGCACGACGAGCACCGCGGCGCCGGCCATCATCGCGAGCAGCGCGCCGACCGCCGCGCCGCCCGACACGCCGAGCACGTAGGGGTCGGCCAGCGGGTTGCGGAACAGCGCCTGCAACAGCACGCCCGAGAGCGCCAGCAGACTGCCGACGCCGAAGGCTGCCAGCACCCGCGGCAGCCGGACCGCCAGCAGTATGGTGCGAGTAGCCGGGTCGCCCGAGCCGGTCAGAGCGGCCAGCGAGCCGCGCACGCCGCCGCCCGAGCTGCCGGCCAGCAGCGCGATGCAGAATACCGCCGCCGCCAGCGCCGCGAGCACGAGCAGGCTGCGCGCCGAGGCCCGTTCACCTGCGCCGGCGCGCGCCATGTCAGTCGATTCACGCAGCGGCGTGGCCATAGACCCTAGCCTACATCGTCGAGACTCACTGCGGCGGGCGCCTTGTGGCAGACTTCCTGCCGTCATGAAGGATGTCATCGACGCGGACGGTTTTCGTACCAACGTCGGCATCGTGCTGCTGCACGATGGCCAGGTGTTTCTCGGGCGGCGCACCGGTGGGCGGGGCTGGCAGTTTCCGCAGGGCGGGGTACGCGAAGGGGAAGCGGTCGAGGACGCCGTATTCCGTGAGCTCGATGAGGAGATCGGGGTCGGGCGCGACCGGGTGGAGCTCATCGGCGGGACGCGCGAGTGGCTGCGCTACCGGCTGCCCTCGCGCTATATCCGCCGCAACCAGCGTCCGCTTTGCATCGGCCAGAGGCAGCGTTGGTTCCTGTTGCGTCTCACCGCGCAGGAAGTGCGCTTCGATTTCGGCCACACCAGCGAACCGGAGTTCGATCGCTGGCGCTGGGCTAGCTGGTGGGAGCCGGTGCGCGAGGTCATCTACTTCAAGCGCCCGGTGTACGCGAGCGCACTCACCGAGCTCGCCGCGCTCGCCTTCCCGGAGGGCAAGCCTCCGGAGCTGCCCGTCTGGTGGGACAAGGTCACCTCCACGGGCGGCCGGCAGGCGGCGGCGCCCCCCTCGCACTAGGCCGTGGGCTGGCTCGGATCGATCTTCCGCAGGGGCACCGCCACACATGCGGTCGTGCACCGCGGCTCGCTGGTACGACGCCTCCTCGTCGGCTTCCTCATCACGCTGATCTGCGCCGTAGGCCTCTACGTGATCTACGAGCTCGGTCGCTACAACGCCGGCTATGACCGGCAGGCGGTCATGCAACAGCGCACCGAGCTCGAGGTGAAGATAGAGCACCTGGAGAACGACAACCGCGGGCTGCGCACCCGGCTGGTCGAGCTCGACACGATTCGCCTCGGACGCGCGCGCGAGCAGGCCGAGGTGGCGCGCTCGATGGGAGATCTGCAGGCGCAGGTCGAGCGGCAGTCGCAGGAGCTCGCGTTCTATCGCGGCGTGGTCGCGCAGGGTGCGGCGACGCTCGGCGTCAAGATCGAGGACCTGCGCATCCGCGCCAGCCCGCAGCCCGGGGTATTCACCGCGCACATGGCGCTGGTGCGCTCGGGCCGTGCCGAGGCACTGGCCGCCGGGACCGTGGAGCTGTCGGTCGACGGCGAGCTCGCCGGCGGCGAGAAGACGCTCGATCTGGCGACGCTGACCGCCGGTCATCAGCGCGACCTGCGCTACGACTTCCGCTACTTTCAGGACTTCGACCAGGAACTGACTCTGCCCGCCGGCTTCAAGCCGGCGCACCTCGTGGTGGAGGTGCACTCGAGTCGCCGGGATGTGACGCCGCTCTCGCAGACCTTCCTGTGGAGCGTCGAGGCCTCGCCGTAGAATAGCGGTCACGGAGGTCCCATGTTCAGCCGCGATTCCCGTCCGCCGCGCATCGACACCCTGATCGGCAAGGGTGTGCGCGTACAGGGCGACATCGACTTCCTGGGCGGGATGCACCTCGACGGCGCGATCGCCGGCAACGTGCGCTCGGATCCGGCGCCCGACTCGACGCTGTCGGTGAGCGAGAGCGGCTCCATCGACGGGTCGGTCGATGTGCCGAACGTGATCCTCCAGGGCCAGGTCCGCGGCGACATTCGCGGCGCGGAACGCGTGGTGCTCGGCGCCACGGCGCGTGTCGAGGGCGATGTGTATTACGGCGTCATCGAGATGACCCTCGGTGCGCAGATCATGGGCAAGCTGGTGCGCATTGCGCCGGCCGCGCCCGCCGGAGCTGCCGCCAAAGGTTGAGATCGGCCCCCCGCGCCCCCAGTTCCTCTACGGGGCCTTTGACCCCACCCGCCGGCGCTTCTAGACTCCGTCTCAAAGGAGATTATGACCACCACCGACATCCTGCAGGACGCACCTCCCGCGCTGTTGTTCACCGACGCGGCCGCACGCAAGGTGAGTGAGCTGATCCGCGGCGAAGGCAATCCGAAGCTGATGCTGCGTGTTTTCGTGCAGGGGGGCGGCTGCTCGGGCCTGCAGTACGGCTTCGAGTTCGACGAGCAGCTGCAGGAGGGTGACACCTGCGTCGAGAACCTCGGCGTGAAGCTCATCGTCGATCCGATGAGCGTGCACTATCTCAGCGGTGCGGAGATCGACTATCGCGAGGGCCTCGAGGGGGCGCAGTTCGTCATCCGTAACCCGAACGCCACCACCACCTGTGGTTGTGGGTCGTCCTTCGCGGCGACCTGAGCCCGCCGCTTGCGAGTGCCAAACGCCGTCAGCGCACGCCTCGCCGAAGCCAAATCCGCCGTTCGCGCCGCCCTGCGGCCCGTGCCCGACGTCCTGGCTGCCGTTGACTTAGGGTCCAACAGCTTTCACATGGTCGTGGCGCGCTTCTCGCACGGCCAGCTCGTCATCATCGATCGCCTGCGCGAGATGGTGCGCCTGGCCGCCGGTGTGGAGGAGAACGGCCGGATCGACAAGGAGGTGGCGGCGCGCGCGCTCGCCTGTCTGCAGCGCTTCGGGCAGCGGCTGCGCGACATGCACGCCGACAGTGTGCGCGTGGTGGGCACGAACGCGCTGCGCATGGCGCATCGCAAGCAGGCCTTTCTGGAGCGCGCGCGCGAAGCACTCGGCCATCCGATCGAGATCATCGGCGGCATGGAGGAGGCACGCCTAATCTATTCAGGCGTCGCGCATACCATGCCGAACGAGGCTGGCAAGCGCCTGGTGGTCGACATCGGCGGTGGCAGCACCGAGCTGATCATCGGTGAGGAACTCACGCCGCTCGAGCTCGAGAGCCTGCAGATGGGCTGCGTATCCCTGAGCGAGCGTTTCTTCCGCGACGGCAAGATCTCCGCCAAGCGTTTCGAGCGTGCGCGCCTGGCCGCACGGCTCGAGCTCGAGCCGGTGCAGGCGGCGTTCCGTCGCCGCGGCTGGGAGACCTGCGCCGGGAGCTCCGGCACGGTGCGCGCGATCGGCGAGGTGATTCGCGCGCTCGATCCGGCAGCACTCAACATCACTGCTGCCGGTCTCGCGCGCGCCATCGACTACTGCACCGATGCCGGCAACACGCGCGAGCTGGCGCTCGAGCCGATCACCGAGGACCGCCGTCCCGTGTTCCCCGGCGGGCTCGCGATCCTTGCAGAGGTCTTTAGCGTGCTCGAGATCAAGGAGATGCGCATCGCCGAGGGCGCCATGCGCGAGGGACTGCTGTACGACATGTTGGGACGCTTTCGCCGCGAGGATGCGCGCGAGCGCACCGTGCGCGCGATGCAGCAGCGCTACCACGTGGACACCGCGCAGGCCGAGCGTGTCGAGGCGACGGTGCGGAATTTCCTCGACCAGACCCGCGACAGCTGGAAACTCGAGGAACCGCTCGCGCACCTCGCGGTCAAGTGGGCCGCACGGCTGCACGAGATCGGGCTCGATGTCTCGCACAGCGGCTATCACCGTCACGGCGCCTATCTGCTCGAGAATGCCGACATGCCGGGATTTCCGCGCGAGGAGCAGCGGCTGCTGGCGCGCCTGGTCGGCGCGCACCGCCGCAAGCTGTCGCTCGAGGGTATGGAGGAGCTGGTGCCGCCCTGGGACCGCACCGCGGTCTACCTGATTCTGCTGCTGCGGCTCGCCGTGCTGTTGCACCGCGGGCGCAGCGTCACCGCGCTGCCGCCGATCGAGCTCTCGGTCACGCCGCGCTCGGTCGAGATACGTTTCCCGTCGCGCTGGCTGAGGGATCACCCCCTGACCTCCGCCGACCTGCAGCAGGAAGTCGACTACCTGCGTGCGGGCGGCTATCGGCTGCGGGTGTTTTCCGGGGCCAGCTGAGGCGCGAGCTGCGGGGCCGCCCGGCGGGTACTTCTCAGATCACCGCGCCAGGTCCCGCCGCGTACGCCGCCAGCAGCTCCGCCTGCGCGCTCAGTGCCTTGGCCTCGCCGCGCTGGATGCGCCGGTAGCTGCCGTCGGATTCGAGCAGCCACGCCTGGCAGTTGTCCTGCAGGCAGAACTCGAGATCACGCCGCAGCCGCTCCTCCTGCCCCTTGTGACGGATCGGAAAGGCAACCTCGACGCGACGGAAGAAGTTGCGCTCCATCCAGTCGGCGCTCGCACAGAAAATCTCGGGCGCTCCGCCGTTCTCGTAGTAGAAGACGCGCGAGTGCTCGAGGAAGCGCCCGACGATCGAGCGCACCGTGATGTTCTCCGACACCCCGGGTACGCCCGGGCGCAGCGCGCACACGCCGCGCACGATGAGGTCGACCTTCACTCCCGCGCAGGATGCCCGGTACAGCGCCTCGATCGATTGCGGGTCCACGAGCGCGTTCATCTTGGCGATGATGCGCGCCGGCCGCCCGCCGCGCGCGTGCTCGGTCTCGCGCGCGATCTTGCCGAGCACCATGTCGTGCATGCCGAAGGGCGACTGCGTGAGGCGATTGAGCTTCGGCGTCTGCGTGAGGCTCGTGAGCTGCAGGAACAGCTCATGCACATCGTGACCGATATCGTCATCGCAGGTGAACAGCCCGTAATCGGTGTACTGGCGCGCCGTGCGCGGATGGTAGTTGCCCGTGCCGAGGTGGCAGTAGCGGCGTATACCGCCGGCCTCGCGGCGCACGACCAGCGCGAGCTTGGCGTGGGTTTTGTAACCCACCACGCCGTACATGACGTGCGCGCCCGCCTCCTGCAGGCGGTTCGACAACTCAATGTTGGCCTCCTCGTCGAAGCGCGCGCGCAGCTCGACGATCACCGTGACGTCCTTGCCGGCGTTCGCGGCCGCGACCAGCGCATCGACCAGCGGTGAGTCATGGCCCGCGCGGTATAGCGTCATCTTGATTGCCAGCACCTGCGCGTCCGCGGCCGCCTGGCGGACGAAGTCCATCACCGGCGCGAAACTCTGATAAGGATGGTGCAGCAGCAGATCCTTCTGGCGAATGCAGCTGAACAGGTCGGTGGTGCCGATCAGGCGCTTCGGCAGGCCGGGAGTGAAGATCGGGTACTTGAGATCCGAGCGCTGCACCAGGTCGTACACTGCCGACAGGCGATTGAGGTTCACCGGCCCGGGTACGTAGTAGGTGTCGAGGCCGTTGGAGCCGAACTGCGCGTGCAGGAACTTCACCATGTCCTCGGGGCACTCGCTCGCCACCTCGAGCCGCACGGCGGCGCCATAGCGGCGGTGGATGAGCTCGCCCTCGAGCGCGCGGCGCAGGTCATCGATCTCTTCCTCGTCGACGAACAGATCGCTGTTGCGCGTGACGCGGAACTGGTAGCAGCCCATCACCTTGATGCCGGTGAACAGCTTCGGCACGAAGGTCTGCACGATCGTCGATAGCAGTACGCAGGCCCGGCCGGTGCCTTCCTGCGGCAGCGGCACCACGCGCGGCAGCGAGCGCGGCGCCTGTACGATCGCGAGCTCGCTGTTGCGATTGAAGGCATCCTTGCCCTCGAGCCGCACGATGAAGTTCAGGCTCTTGTTCTGGATGCGCGGGAACGGGCGCGAGGGATCGAGCCCGAGAGGCGAGAGCACCGGCTCCACTTCGCGCTCGAAGTACTGCTCGAGCCACTCGGTGGCGCTGCGGCTCCAGTCCTTGCGCTCGAGGAGCGGTGCCCCCTCGGCGGCGAGTGCCGGCAGCAGCAGGGTGTTGAGACAGCGGTACTGCTCCGCCACCAGCCGCGTGGCGCGATCATGGATCGCCGCGAGCTGCTCCGGGGTCGAGAGGCCATCGGGCGCCGGCTGGGCGCCACCGAGCTCGGTCAGCTGCTTGAGGCCGGCGACGCGGATCTCGAAGAATTCATCCAGATTGCTGCAGGAGATGCACAGGAACCGCAGCCGCTCGAGCAGCGGCACGGACTCATCGAACGCCTGGTCGAGCACCCGCTGGTTGAACTCGAGGAACGACAGTTCGCGATTGATGTAGTGCTGTGGTGCCTTGAGATCCGGAGCGTCCATCGGCGTTCGACCCCCCAAGGGTCTGCGCGTCAGCCTGCAGAACCAACAAGAATACCAGTCACGGGCAAGGGGCGGACCATAGGCGCGGCGTTTTACCGCGATGCTTCAGGATCGTGACAGTGAAAGGAAAGGTAACGCCGGACGTGGGCGGCGCGCTCAGCGCGACACCAGCATCAGGCCGCCGGCGAGGTCGAGCGAGGCGAGCAAGGGCTGCGTCCGGGCGCTGAAGTCCGCGGCGTAAGCGGGATTGATGGGCTCGGCTGCCGGCAGCGCTGTGGTCTGGGGGTTCTTGAAGACCCCGTTGACGCGGTACTCGTAGTGCAGGTGCGGACCGGTCGCCAGCCCTGTCATGCCGACATAGGCAATGACGGTGCCCTGAGTCACGTGCGCGCCGGCGCGCGTGCCGTGGGCGAAGCGCGACAGATGGCCGTAGACGGTGGTGATGCTGCGCGAGTGCTGGATCTCCACCATGTTGCCGTACCCGCCGAGGACGCCGGCAAAGCGGATCACCCCATCGCCGGCAGCCTTTACCGGCGTGCCGGTCGGCGCCGCGTAGTCGATACCGTGGTGGGCGCGCATGCGGTGCAGGATCGGGTGCATGCGCGCTGAGTTGAAGCCGGAGCTGATGCGGGTGAACTCAAGCGGCGCGCGCAGAAACGCCTTATGCAGGTTGCGTCCGTCCGGGCCGTAGTAGCCGCTGACGCCGCTCGGGTCGGTGTAGCGCACCGCCCGATACTCGCGCCCCTGATTGACAAAGGCGGCGGCGAGCACCGGGCCGTCCTTGAGGTAGCTGCCGTCGCGCCACACCTCCTGATAGGTCACGACGAACGTATCCCCGGGGCGCACGTCGAGCACGAAGTCGATGTCCCAGCCGAAGATATCGGCGAGTGCCACCGCGGTCAGGTCGTGAGCACCCGCGGCCTCGACCGCCTCGAACAGCGAGCTGTCGATGCGGCCTGACACGGTGCGCGTGCGCATCTCGAGCGGGTTCTGGATGACGTCGGCCTTGAGCGCATCCGCGGTGCGCACCACCTTCAGCGTTTCGGCGTCGTTCAAGCGCCGCTCGAGGCCGAACAGCTCGCCGTCGTGATGCGTAAGATGCAGCGACTCCCCGGGGCGCAGGCTGTCGAGGCGCGCCCTCAATCCGGGCAGCGAGCGGAGCGAGGCGAGATCCGTAAGACTCAGCTTGAGACGTCGGAAGATTGCATCCAGCGTGTCGTTGCGGCCCACCGTGACATCGATCCCGGCGAGCACCGGCTGCGCGCTCGTGGTGCGGGCAGCACTCGTTGCCGGAGCGCCTGCCGCCGCGCTCGCGGCAGCCGCAGCGCCGGCAGTCGCCGCCTGAGCATCCGGAATGGGGGCCGGCTGTGTGGCAAGCGCATTGGCCGCCGGCACCGTCGAGGCCGCAGCCCCCGCGGTCGTGCGCGCGACATCCACTCCGCCGTGCCACAGCGACCAGGCGACGACGCCGCAGGCGGCGGCCTGGAGCAAGAAGGCGAGGGAGAGTTTCGGCAGACGGAAGCGCAGTGGCATCAGTACACTTAGGCGATTGTTCTGGCAGGTACCATGAAAGGGCGCACCGTACCGGGCCGGGATCTTCGGGTCAATCTATGTTAAGCGTCCGTGAGGACTTTACGCGCGGCGTGCGCGTCGAGCCGCAACCGGCGTCACGGGAAAGTGGATGAATTTCGAGCAACAGATCGCAGAGCTCGAGCGCGGCGCGCACGAGGTGCTGACGCCGCCGGAGCTCACCAAGAAGCTGCGGCGCGGCGCACCGCTGCGCGTGAAGGCGGGCTTCGATCCGACCGCCCCGGATCTGCATCTAGGGCACACGGTACTGCTCAACAAGATGCGCCAGTTCCAGCAGCTCGGCCACGAGGTCACCTTCCTGATCGGCGACTTCACCGGCCTGATAGGCGACCCCACCGGCCGCAACGCGACCCGCCCGGCGCTCACGGCGGCTGAGATCGAGGCGAACGCGCGCACCTACGAATCGCAGGTGTTCAAGATCCTCGACCGCGAGCGTACCCGCATCGATTTCAACTCCCGCTGGCTCTCGCCCCTCACGGCCGCAGATGTCGTGCGGCTCGCGGCGCACTACACCGTGGCGCGCATGCTCGAGCGCGACGACTTCGCCAAGCGCTACAAGGCCGGCCAGCCGATCTCGATCCACGAGTTCCTCTACCCGCTCGCGCAGGGCTACGACTCGGTCGCGATGCGCGCCGATGTCGAGCTCGGCGGCACGGATCAGAAGTTCAATCTGCTGGTCGGGCGCGCGCTGCAGGAAGCCTATGGGCAGGAGCCGCAGATCGTGATCACCATGCCGCTGCTCGAAGGCACCGATGGCGAGAAGAAGATGTCGAAGTCGCTCGGCAACTACATTGGTATCACCGAAGAGCCGGACAGCATGTTCGGCAAGCTGATGTCGATCTCGGACACGCTCATGTGGCGTTACTACGAGCTGCTGTCATTCCGGCCGCTCGGCGACCTCGCCGCCCTCAGGCGCGCGGCGCAGGAAGGGCGCAATCCGCGCGACATCAAGCTCGAGCTCGCGCGCGAGCTCACCGCGCGCTTCCATGACGCGCAGGCCGCCGAGCGCGCCGAGCGCAATTTCATGTCGCGCGTCAGTGCCAAGGCCGTGCCGAGCGATCTGCCGGTCAAAGTGATCGCCGTGGAAGCCGCGGGTCTGCGGATCGCCAACCTTCTGAAGGAGGCCGGTCTCGCCGCCAGCACCTCGGAGGCCAACCGCAAGATCGAGGAGGGGGCCGTCAAGATCGACGGCGCCCGGGTGGCCGATCGCGGTCTGACCCTGAGAGCTGGGGCCGAGCACGTGTTCCAGGTGGGGGCCAAGCGCTTTGCCAAGCTCAAGCTTGAGTTAAAACCCTGACCGGCCAAGGGCTTTTCGGCAAGGCTCAGGCTGTGGCTGCCCATTGAAATAGCGCCGGGAAGCCTCATCTCCGAGGTCCCGGGTGCGCGAAGGCGTCTGCCGCCGCGACCCCGGGCAAGCTCTCTCAGGAGCTGCGCCCCTCGTTTCAGCAGCGGGCTGCGGCCCCCAGATGACAGTGCGTTGACAAGGGCTTTTGGGGGGCTATACTGCGCGCCCCTCGCAGCCTCGGCCGGCAAGCGGCCCGGGTGGCGAGTTCGTGTGTGTCTACTAAATAGGACGGGGTGTGGCCACTGGCCATACGCCGCCCGTTTTTTCCCGCAGCCAACAAGCGCTCGCGGGTGCTCTTTAAAAGTTTGGCAGGTAATTTGTGTGGGGACTCGCGTCAAGGTGCCTTGGGTGCCAAGACCGAGTGACCAAAGATGTCCAGCAGTAAGTTGGAGCCATTTTTGGATTTACTCTTCGATGTTGATTCTCAAAATCTTCAAGTGAAGAGTTTGATCCTGGCTCAGATTGAACGCTGGCGGCGTGCCTAACACATGCAAGTCGAGCGGTAACAGGCGTAGCAATACGTGC
>DATMOK010000026.1:0-139489 GCA_035568235.1 Steroidobacteraceae bacterium
AGCGCCACCCGCGCTGCGCCACTTTCAATGCAGTGGGCACAGGGGTATTCCGGATGCATGGGTGTATTGTCGAGCGGCTGCCAGGTCGCATCACGTTCGGTGTCCGGATTGTTATTGAGATCGGCGTTGCGGATCGCGGTCTCCGGCCGCCAGAACTCGTAGTGATACTTCGCGTCGAACACGGCGATGTAGGCGTCGGTCAGGGTCACCGCGAAGAGCGCCATGAAGCGCGCGCTGTCGACGAGATTCAAATGGCGCTCGGCGACCATCTGGCGCGCCAACGGGTGATAGGCCTGCGGACCCGTCATCAGCCAGAAGCGAGCGGTTTCGGTCTGCTGCGCGCTGCGCCTGTTGCTCGTCTTGCCGCCGAGCTCCTTGATGTCGTTGTAGTCCGCCGCCCATTCGCGACTCTTCAGCGAAGGCGGCGGGCCAGGGCGAAACTGCGACGGCGAGGCGAGCGCGAATGGTCGCATCGTGGGCCAAGTCGAACACACCATGACCGTGGTCGGGACGTACTGCCCCGGCTTGGTCTTGGGACGGTAGGCATCCGCTTCTGTCGCGCCGTCGTGGGCGCGCGCCTCAAGGATCTTGAGCGCGGCTGCCTCCCCGAGGCGCACGCCATTACTGAGCGCTTCCGGGGCCGCGTCAAGGCGCGCGAGATACTCGGCCAACGCAGCCTTGAAGGACGCGGCGGCCTCTGGATGCAGGCTCGCGAGAGCGGTGGCTGCGGCACTGGCCGCAGCGGCATCTGCCGAGGTGGGTCTCGTGGTCGGCAACTGCTCCAGGTATGGCTGATAGCGGCGCTCGATTGAGTTGACGGCATCGAACATCGCGAGATCGACGATGGTCACCTCGCGTTCGCCGAGGGCGGCGGGAGAGGCCACTGCGGTTGCCTTGGTGTCCCAATCAGTGACGGTGTCGGCTCCGCAAGTCCCTGTATAGGCCATCATCGATGCCAGCCCGCAAGCTACCGCAGACAAATGCCTCTTCATGGTGACCGCCTCCCGCCGTTCGGACGCCCTGCAATTGGGTGGAGCGTACTGACCCTGCGGCTAGTACTCCTTGGGGACTCCTGCTATTTTTCTGATGAATTTCTCAGGACCTCGTCTGATGGACTCCGGTCAATACGAGTTCGGCGCTTACCGCCTCGACGTGCAAGGCCGGATACTGTTCAAGGAGGGGGAGCACGTGGCGCTGCCTCCCAAGGTGGCCGAGCTCCTGGTCGCCCTGGTGCAGGCCGCGGGGAGGGTGCTCACCAGAGAGCAACTGCTGCAGAGTCTGTGGCCCGACACCGTCGTTGAGGAGGGAAGCCTCACCTCCCACATTTCCATGCTGCGCAAGGCCCTTGGAGAGGGCCCGCAGGGGCAGGATTTCATCGAGACCTTACCGAAACGCGGCTACCGGTTCGTGGCGTCCGTGAAGCGGGTTGGATCCGGGGCACCGGACCGCGGGGTCGATAGGGCCATGCTGGTGGTCCTGCCGTTCGAGAACTTCACCGCCGGCGAGAGATACGACTACTTCAGCGACGGGCTGACCGAGGAAATGATCACGGAGCTTGCTCGCCTGAGCCCGGAGCGGCTCGGAGTGATCGCCAGAACCTCGGCGATGCAGTTCAAGTCGACTCCGAAAAGCACCGCGCAGATTGGTAGCGAGCTCGGCGTCTCTCATGTCCTAGAAGGCTCCGTGCGCCGGGCAGGGGAGCGTGTGCGCATCACCGCGCAGCTCATCCGGGTCAGCGACGAATCGCACTTGTGGGCTGAGAGTTACGAGCGAGGTCTTCACGATGTGCTGGAGGTACAGGCGGAAGTCTCTCGGGCCGTCGCGCGGGAAATCCAAATCAAGCTGACCCCGCACGAGAGGCAGCGCCTGGATCCCGACAAGACGCGGTCAATCAATCCGCAGGCGTACGAGCTGTATCTTCGGGGTCGCCATTTCTGGTACCGGCGCACCGAGGAGGGCATCCGCAGGAGCATAGAGTGTTTCGAAGAAGCACTGCGGCACGACCCAAGCTTAGCCGCCGCCTACGACGGGATCTCCGACGCCCATACGATGCTCGCCTGCCGAGGCATGACTCCCGCCGTCGAGTCATTCCACAAGGCCAAGGCCGCGGCCAGACAAGCAGTGCGAATGCAGCCGGAGCTCGGTGAAGGATATGCGTCGCTGGCCCACGTGCGCCTGCACGACTGGGATTGGGTCGGCCTGGAAAGTGAATTCCGGCGTGCGGTGGAGCTCGATCCCGGCTACGCCATCGCTCACTACTGGTACGCGGAATACCTCATGGCGATGGGCAGGACCCGGGAAGCGCTCGGTAGGGTGCAACACAGCTGGGAGTTGGATCCGCTGAACTCCGTGATCAACGCCTCGGTTGGAATGATTCACTATCTGGCTCACGACTACGATGGCGCGCTGGCAGCCCTGCGGCGGGGGCTTGAAGTCGACCCCACCCACTATGTGTCACACCTGCGCGTGGGGTTCGTGTGCCTGCAACAGAAACAGGCGAACGAAGCGGTCGATGCGATGCGGCAGGCGGTGCTGCATTCCGGAGGGAGCACCGAGGCTATGGCGGGGCTGGCGCAAGCGCAAGCTGTCGCAGGAGACAAGCCCGCGATGGAGAGGATCGTGAAGGAGCTCGGCGACAGTGGTCACCGCTATGTTTCACCGTATAACGTCGCAAGAGTCTACGGGGCCATCGACGACAAGCAGCGAGCGCTCGAATGGCTAGAGAAAGCCTACCAGGAACACAACCCGGATCTCATCGAGCTGACTCGTGAGCCTTCCTTCGAAAGCCTGCGGTCCGACGCGAAATTTCGCGAGCTAGTGGAGAGAATTGGCTGGCGCGCGTGACATCTGATCGACTTGCGCGACGCGGTGGTCCGTTGGGCCGTCGAGTGCCCAATATTATCTGGTTGTTTCTCGGTCTTTCAGCGGGTTAACTGGCCGTATCTCGGCAAAATATTGGACACTGCCGAGACAATTCTCTACGGGCATTCAGGTACTTAGTGCCTTTTGGCGCAGGGACTGAAAATCCGCGTGTCGGTGGTTCGATTCCGCCCCTGGCCACCAATTCAAATCGACATTTCAAGGCAAGAAGTTGCATCAGAGCGAACGGACTCTGTGTCCAATAATGGCGCCGGTGTCCAATACTTCGGTCCGCTGCTCGCCCGACTGACTACGATGGCTCTTTGGGCACGGTTGGAACCGGCGTGTTACGACCAATCGCGGCGATGGCGGCCGTGTCGCTCGATAGCGGCAGTGCAAAGCCCGTACGTCACGAAGATGTAGGGCCATCCGCGGCCAAAGCGTCTGTTATGTCTGGCAGCGAACAGACGACTGCGCATGATCGATCGTACTTGGGGGTGCGACTTGCCTATGCACTGCCCCGGATTCCGTCTAGCACATGGTGGACAACGCGATGAATGCCGTAACGGATGTGAAGACGAATCCAAGTCCCATCGGTTTCGACAAGACGACCGCACGGAAATTAACTCCGTCTACTTCCTCGTCTTCCTCGTCGTTCTCGTTTCCGATCGGGTATCACGAACTGCACCCGGACGTCAGCGTCAACTTTCAGCTGAACCGCTTCTATGGCTGGGTCGGCGGATGACGCCCAGTCGGCATGAACCGTGTCAATAGGCGCATCGAGCTCTGAAGGCGGTCGGTTCGTTACCAAACGGACGATGCGGTCCGGATATGGCATTTTCGGTCAACGCCGCGCCGTGCCAGATAGCACGGCCAAGTGCAGTCGTGGTGTTGCTCGGAGGCTTCTCATGAAGCGGACGTTCGACTTCCTTACGTGGTTCGCCGCGACCGTGATTCTCCTTGGCCCGAACACGGTGAACGCCGGGCGCCAGACACCGGCGGTAGGATCGGCCGGGATTTCGGAACTCGAAATGCAGGTGCTTCTGGATCGAGTAGGTTTCTCATCGGGTGAGATCGACGGAGAGCAAGGAAAGAACGCCCGCAAGGCACTGGCGGCGTTCCGGGAGGCCCGGGGAATTGCCACCAGTAAGCGCGGCAATAAGTCACTGCTCCTGGCGCTCGGCGCCGGCTCCATTGAACCAATCGTGCTGCACACGATCACGGCGCCGGAGGCGGCCGGCCCGTTTAGCGTGAGCATCCCGCAGGATATGACGGAGCAGTCCAAGCTCCCTGGCCTCTACTACACGTCCATACTCGA
This sequence comes from Steroidobacteraceae bacterium, assembly GCA_035568235.1. Taxonomy (GTDB): domain Bacteria; phylum Pseudomonadota; class Gammaproteobacteria; order Steroidobacterales; family Steroidobacteraceae; genus 13-2-20CM-66-19. The sequence goes on from DATMOK010000026.1 coordinate 4,178, forward strand.
AGAACTCGCGGAAGAATTCCACTCGGCGCCCGCTCTGCTCAAACGGCTCAACCCGAGCGCACGGTTTACCGCGGGGGAAGACATCCGCGTTCCGAACGTACCTGGCGCCACGGACGGCGCGGCTGTGACTGAGGAACCTGGCGCGACGCCGGTCGAGACGCACCAGCACGTGCGTTATACCGGGCGGGTTAAGGTTGTCGTCTCGAAGAAGAATTCAATTCTGACAGTCTATGACAACGCTGATCGAATTATTTTTCACGCACCAGTAACGAGCGGCAGCGAGCACGACCCGCTTCCTCTTGGGAACTGGGTCATCACGGCGATCGACCGAAATCCGACCTACAACTACAACCCCAACCTGTTCTGGGACGCGGATCCAGCCAATGCCAGAGTGACGATTGCCGCGGGCCCAAACAATCCCGTGGGTGATGTCTGGATTAGCCTTAACAAGCCGCACTACGGGATACACGGTACACCGGCACCCGCGCGGATCGGGTATTCAGAGTCCCACGGATGTGTGCGCCTCACCAATTGGGATGCCCTGCAACTCGCCGCACTCGTAAACAAAGGAACAACGGTCGTATTCGAGCCGTGATATCGCGCAACCTCCGACATTCGGCTCGACCGCTCCGCTGTCAGTGCGACTGCAGTGCCGACTCGACGCGCATTCGATGCCTGACGGTCACTTCGGCACTGATTATTCTCTTCTCGCTGGCGTCGGCCGCACCAACCACCGTAGCCGCAAGCGAGGCACGTCAAGACGCGTGGGTCGTGCAAGCGAGCGCAGGGCTTCCGCCCGCCGCCATCGATACACTGCATCGAATCGTGGGGGTCGATCGTCGACTGCTGGCTTTGCGGGCGTACCTACGCGCTGGCGACGCCCTGTCCGAACGATGGAGTTGGACTCAGGAACGACTGTCCGCCTATCCCTCAACGCCCGCGGGTAAAGCCGCGGCGATTGAAATCAATGCCGTGGCCGCAGCATTTGCAGCCAGCAATCCCGGATTTGCGCTTCAGGTCAATCGACAACCTCGAAGTCTGGAGGTGCAGATCACCCATTGGAACGAGAACAAGTCCGTTGGGAAGACGGCCGCAATGCTACGCGCCGCACTTGAGCGACGATTCACCGGCAGTAGTACGCCGCTCAAGGCAGTGGAGTTGCAAAAGGCGCTGATCGAGTGGCCGGGGGGAGCTGCCGCGGCGCTCGCGGCGCCGGGACTCTCGGCACATGGACAAGAGCGCGCTTTTGACTTCCAGATCTCGCACCACGGGCAGGTCATCGCTGGAACGGACGCCGCGACGGCGCATCGCCAGTGGGATGCTGCCGGGTGGACGCAGAAGCTCCACGCGGCGATCAGCATTGCGGGGAATCGTTTCGCGGGGCCACTCCAATCGCCGTATGAGCCCTGGCACTATGCCTATACGCCTCGATGATCGCGGATCGCAAAAAGCTGATTCGGATCACGTGTCGAAGAGCAGCTTGCGCGGTTTCATTGAACAGTTGCGTAATGGCGCCGCTAGGAGTCTTCCTGCTCTCAGGCTGTCGTCCGTTTGCCAGAATTCGCCCGGCTTGATTATGGCGATGCCCTGAAACTCGCCGAGCGCGAGGAGGTCCTTGTCCACGGTGACCAAGACCGATGCGCCGCCGGCGACGGCGGTACCGAGAACCGGGACATCCTGAGAATCACGGCAAACGTTGGCCGGGAGGTCAGTTGGCACGACCGTGCTCGCCATCCTCGCCAAGAGGCGGCGCAGCTGACGAACTTCGCGCTCGGGAAAGTTGAACTTATCGCGAAGTTTGCGACTGAGCTCTTCGGCAATGAAGTCGGAAATCACAAGTTCGTGATGTGTCAGCACGTCCTCGAGGAGCTCGGCGCACACGCCGGCTCGGCTGATCGAGGCGGCGATCGGCACTGAGGAATCGAGAACAACCTTCACGAGCGGTCAAGGACGCGGAACACGTCATCGTCTGTGTGTATTCCCTTGGCCTGGGCCCTTCGCACCAGCTTCGCGCGCAAGCGCTGAAACTCCGATACCGCCAGGAACCTGCGCAGGGCTTCCCGGGCCCGCGTACGCTCGGCAGCCTGCTCAGAACGAATTCTTCGGGTCCTTCAGAAACGCAATCTCGTCCGCTGTCGAGGGCCGGTTGAGTACTGCGTTTCGGTGCGGAAACCGACCAAATTGATCGATGATTGCCTTGTGCTTCACGGCAAAGCGAGTCCAGTCCTCCCTGCCCAGCTGCTTGACCAGGTTGAGGTAGAACGACTGATCCGCGCGATCCTCGCTGTGTTCGAAAGGAAGGTAAAGAAAAAGCCGCTCCTGTCCTGTCATTGCGATGTCGAACCCCCGCTCTATGGCGGTTCTGGCGAGTCGGCGCGCGATGGAATCGGCTGAATAGGTGCGCGGGCTGCCCCTGAAAAGGTTTCGCGAAAATTGATCCAGGACGATAACGACGGCGAGGATTGCGTGTGGCTCGGTCACGCCGAGGCCATCATGTGTCATGAGCCGTTCGTGCAGGCTGAGAAAGCGCTCGCGGATTCGCCTGTCAACGGAGTCGCTTTTTCCGAACCAATCAGCTTCCGTCAGCTCTTCGAACCAGAACTGAAGTACCTGACCTACCCAAGGCGGCTCGGCTTTTGAATTTTTCGGATCGATGTCGGGCGTCATGTCACGTCGCAGAGCGGACTAAAAGGCAAGCGCCTGGGTCATCATTCGGGCAAGCCGGCCATACGCAGCGATTCGGCCAGGTTCGCCGCATCGCCTCGGTTCTTGAATGGGTGCTTTGCCACAAAGTGTGCAATCGAGAAGTCTGGCTTCTCAGCCAGACACTCAGCCGCGCTGAGCTTGGCGTGGTCCACGTCGGCCAGCCGGGCATAGCAAGCGGCCATGTATGCGGCGACTCGATATGTGCGGCTAGGAGGATGGTCGAACGCCGCCAGGGCCTCCTGGTACCGCTGCAGGACCATCTGAGCCTCACCAACTGACCGCCAGTACCAGGGCTCATCGAAGTATGGATCAATCTCCCTGGCGCGCTTGAACCAGGTTAACGCCTCGTCAGCCTCGCCCACATAAAGCAGGATGCCTCCCATGTCGGCCGCATTCCATTGGTTGTTGGGATTCATCTCGACCGCTCGCCGTACGTGTCGCAGCGCAGGATCATAGGAGCGCAGCATCAATTCGACCCAAGCCAACAGCGCAAAGCAGGTGCTCTCGTTTTGATCCAGTTCGACTGCCCGCTTTGCCAGGGCAAACGCCTTGCGCAACGCAGCATCCGAGCTGCTCAATTCGTTCCGCCACTTGCCTTGCCAGATCGAGGCAAGCAAAGCATGGGCAAACCCATAGTCCGGATCGACTTCGATGGCCTGCTCAAATAACCGCGCAGCCTCCGCTGCACCCTCTGGATCGTCCCAGCTCAATGCATTGCCCTTCAGAGCACACTCGTAGGCGGCGAGGCTCGCCGGCGGCTTGCGTCGAACTCGTTCGAAATCGGACGCCTGGACCCGGCCCACGAGCGTGCTCACGATCGTCTGCACAACCTTGTCCTGGACGGTAAAGAGTTCTGCCAGATCCCGGTCAAACTTCTCGGCCCAGATATGGCTGCCATTGTCGCTATCGATCAACTGCGCATTGATACGGATGCGCGTGCCCATCCGACGGACGCTGCCTTCGAGGATGAAGCGGACGTTCAATTCGCGCGCGACCTGCTTCATGTCCACTGCAACGCCACGATACCGGAAAGAGGCTGAGCGCGACCGCACCGCAAGGAGGCGCCAACGCGAGAGCTCGGTAATGATGTCCTCGGTGATTCCGTCGCTGAAATAATCCTGTTGCGGATCACCGCTCATGTTGGCGAACGGGAGCACGCAGATCGCAATGCGAGCCGGCTCGGCGGCACCAGTCGAGGGTACCGACTCGCCACTTAAGCTTGCATGCTTGGGCGCGCGCTCGCGTTTGATGATTGCGCCGACCGCGCGCAGTACTTCCTGCACCTGCGGGCTGCGGGGATCGTCGCCCCATTTGTCGAGATCGGTGGTATGAAGCGCGCGTGCATCGATCGGCAGGCTGGCGCCTTCAAAGCGCACAGGAACGAGGACGCCGCGATCTGCCCCCTCCCGTGCCTCGCCGCGCACCCAGCGCGAGGTCACGGAAATCGGCGTCCAGACCACCAGGACGACGGCGGCCGCCTTGAGTTCCGTCGCGATGAGGCGGTCAAACTCCTGGCCGGGATCGATTTCCGGGTCCCACCACACGGACCAACCCTGCGCCTCGATCGCCGCCACCAGCGGCGCAACGCGCGCCTTGTCGCTGCGGGCGTACGAAACGAAGACGTCGGCCATGCTTGTGTGACCTGCAGGCGGAGTGGACGCCGCAATTGTGGAGTCGTGCGGTAGCTTAACCCGGCTCGTGCGGGCGTGGCAGAATGAGCGGCATCGGCGATTTGCGCGCCATTTCCGCTGCTCGGTGGGTCGGGCCAACGCGGCATCCTGATCGCACTAGGGACCCGAACTCCCCGATCGTCGTCCCGCCGCACCCAGCGAGCGAATCGAGGAAGCCAGACGGCATGTATACGCTTTACTACAGCCCGGGGACCGCCAGCATGTGCGTGCACCAGGCGTTGATCGAAGCAAACGCGCAGTACCGCCTGGTACTGGTGGATTTGCAGGCTGGCCAGCAGCGCGACCCGGCTTATCTGCGCCTCAACCCCGGAGGTGTCGTGCCGACGTTGCTGATCGACGATGTACCGTTCACCGAATCGGCTGCGCTGTTGATGACGGTGGCAACCCGACATCCTGAGGCCCGGCTGGCGCCCGGGGAGAGTTCCGCGAGCCGCGCCGCGTGGTATCAGTGGATCGCGTATCTCGCCAATACGCTGCAGCCGGCGTTCCGCCTGTGGTTCTATCCGGCAGACGTCAGCGACGCCCCCGACACACAAGCGATAGTGAACGCCGCGACGCGCCGCAAGATAGAGAGCGTTTGGGCGCGCATCGATGCGCACCTGCTGGCGCAAGGCCCGTATCTGCTCGGCGCAGAGTTCTCGGCGGCGGACCTTATGCTGATCATGCTGATGCGCTGGTCGCGGAACATGCCAAGACCGGCGACCGAGTGGCCTGCGCTGCATCAGTATGCTGCGCAGATGAGGGCTCGCCCGACATGGAAGAAGCTCTACGCGCTCGAAGGACTGAGCGATTGGAGGTAAAGACAGATGGCGGTGCCACGGCAATAGGGATCAAGACGGCCGCCGCTGCTCGTAAGTAGAGTCGCCACAGATATATATGTTCGTCCGTCCGCGGACCGCGGTCCATGCCGCTCCTAGCGCCTCGCCACGTACATCGTGATTTCCATGCCAAACCGAATGTCAATCGCCTGCGGAACCTGCCATCTCATAAAGTCTCCTCCGCGCGTCGGGCTTGCTTCGCTTTCTCTCAAGGCTGCCATGACGAGCGCCACAACTACGCGTCAAGATCCTGACGCAGCGCTTCATTTCCGCTAAGAATGAACCTCATCGCGCCCGACGGACGGCACTCCGCCGAACAACGCGACTATCCTCACGTTGTCTTCTGAGCTCGGAAGGTTGCGCATACCCATACCGACTGCCTCAAGAGGGTGGCGTGGCCGGCGCTGCGGCAACCTTCGGAATCCCACTTTCGTCGACGAGGGCACTCCAACGTGTGCGCTCGGCCCGCAAGAAGGCGGTGAAATCATCTGATGTCGTGCCGCCCGCTTCGCCGCCTTCATCCGCGATTTCCTTCCGGATCTCGGGCGTACTCAATATGCCTTGAATCGCCTGATTCAGCTTGCTCACGATTTCTCTCGGCGTGCCAGCGGGGGCCAGAACGCCGGTCCAGATGCGCAGTTCATATTGCGAGACGCCAATTTCTCCAAAGGTCGGCACTGCCGGCAATTCGCGCAACCGCGCGGGTGCGGCCACGGCCAGGGGTTTTTGCAAGCCCTGCTGGACCGCGGGCAGAGCTCCCTTGCAGGGATCGAACATCAGTAGGGCCTGACCTGACAATACGGCTTTACGCGCCGGGCCCGCCCCATCGTAGGGAAGGTGCCGGATTTCCAGCTTCAACCGCTTCTTGAATAATTCGCCTGCGACATGTTCTGGGCTCCCGTTTCCGTTTGAAGCATAGGAAAGGATTCCCGGGTGTGCGCGGGCGAAGTCAATGAGATCCATCGCTGATGGTGCCGATACACTGGGCGATGCGACCAGGAGAATTGGCGAAGACTCAAGAAGTGCAATGGGAACGAAGTTTCTTTCGGGGTCAAAAGCGAGCGCAGAGTACGTAAACTGGTGGACAGCAAGAGGCCCGAGGGACCCCAACAGAAGAGTGTAACCGTCAGGATTCGCGCTGGCGGCCACTGCCGTGCCGTTGTTCCCCCCTGCACCCGGTATATTTTCGACAACGACCGCTTGACCCAGCCTCTCGGCCAATTCCTTGGCGACGAGGCGCCCCCAATGATCGGCCCCACCCCCCGCGGGGTAGGGCACGATCAGATGCAGAGGTCTTGTGGGGTACGCGCTGGCTGTTTGCGCGTCGGCAGTTTCCGCAAGCGAGGGACTGCACGCTGTCAGCGCCCAGGCCGCCACCAACACGTTTCTCAGGATCTGCAGCATGGCGCGGCCCGCTACTCGTGTTACTGTGCCGGCCGCCCCTCGTGGTGGTCTCTGTCGTCGTTTGCAGGCCGCAGTATGTGCCAGTACACGTACTCGCCCACCTTGCGCCCCTGCTCACCGCCGATGTCCTGATCGAAGCGGAAGTGGATTCCGCCATAGACGCGCGCGTCGTTGATGTCGTGGGTGATGTGCTCGAAGGTATCGTATTGCAGCGTCACGCCGGTAACCGCCGGGTTGGTCAACGTAATGGCATGCTGGTTTGGACCATAGATTCGCTCAAGGACCTTGCGAGCCGCGTTGCTCAGGGAGGCGTGCGCCGAGCCGTAGCCCGGGAAGCAGGGTGTGACGATGTACGGCTGCCAGCTCGTGTTGCCGCTCGCATGGATCGCGGTTTCAGGACGCCACAGGTAGTACGAGTATTTTGTATCGAACACGGATGCGGCCGCGTCGCTGATGGCAACGTTCATCAGCGCCAGTACGCGCGCGTTTTCCGACATGGAATGCCGCTGCTCGACTGCCACCTGCTGGGCGGCGGAGTTCCATACCGGTACCGGCGCCGTGGCTGCGTAGAATCGAGCGACATCCGCGCGATCCTGCGGCCGCAAGGCGCTGTCGATACCGCCGACGAGCAGGACCTCGTTGTAACTCTGCGCATAGACGTCGCTCGTGAGCGCCGGTTCCGGCGCGGAGAGAAACTGATTCGTGCTCTCGAGTGCGAACGGGCGCACATTGCCCCACTGCAACAGGATGCCGCCCGCTGCGGGACAGCTGGGGGTCGGTTGCCACTCCCCGGGGGCGGAGGATGTGGGCTTGTAGAACTGGGGAGGTGTCGAGCCATCGCCGGCGCGCAGCGCGATGAGCGCGGCGGCCGCCGCCTGGCCGACCGTGATCCCGTTCTGCTTCGCGCTGCCGTCGGGGATGCCGGCAAGCGATGTCGCATAGGCCGCCTGCAGAGTGCTGGCGTCGCCCGGGAAATAGTTCTCGAGCACCGTGTAGGCCGCAGTGACCGCCGCGGCCTCCCGTGAGGCTCCCGCCGGCGCGGTGATCGTGCCGAGGTACGGGTGGTAGCGCTTGTCGATCGCGTTCACCGCTTCAAACACCGCCAGCTGAGTGATTGCCGCGAAGCGCGCCTGAAAGAACGGGTTCTGAGTGGCTGTCGTGCTGACCATGATCGAGTTCCATTCGAGCACCGGGTCGGTGCTGGACACTGCAGCGTTGCAGACCAGCATGCCGCACACAGCAGCGGCCATGACAATTGGCGTTCTCATGACGATTGACTCCTCTGTGGGAAGGTGTGATTTCTCAAAGAGTTATTGGTAATTGCCCGCGTGCTTGCTGGGGCTCGAGCCGCTCGCTGCCTTACTCAGTAAGACACGGGCCAACAGCCAAACCTGACATCGGCGGGTTCGATGACCGGTCGGCCCATGGAGAGGCCTCAGCCTGCGTGCGAGCGTCCGCCGCCGGGCGGCTGGCGTGGTGGAATCGCTCGCCGTGGTTCCGGTTGCGCGAAAGCGCTATCTTTGTCGTCGCTGGACCGAGCACGACGCCAAGGCATGCGATGGGTCAGCTCACCGACCTCCTCGGACGGGTACAGAGCGGCGACGCTGAGGCGCGCGATGCTTTGTTTGCCGCCGCCTACGCCGAACTCCACGGTCTGGCGCAGGGGCGGCTGCGGCACGGGGGGCGTAACACGCTGCTGGACACGACCGGCCTGGTGCACGAGTCGTACTTGCGATTCACGCGTGCCGGAGACCTGCGTGCCGAGGACAGACGGGCCTTTTTCGCCTACGCATCGCAGGTGATGCGGTCGGTAATCCTCAATGGCGTACGCGAACGGATTGCACTCAAGCGGGGCGGCAATCGACAGTCCTTAGAAGCCTCCAGCCCACTGGCAGCCGATCTGCCGGGCGATGAGCAGACGGTTCTGGACGTGCACGAGGCGCTGAAGGATCTGGAAAAAGCAGACCCGCGCGTGGCGCAAGTGGCTGAGATGCGCTACTTCGGGGGCTATAGCGAGAAGGAAATCGCCGAAACGCTGGAAATCACCGAACGCACCGTGCAGCGCGACTGGGAAAAGGCGCGCCTGATCCTGGCGGCGGCGCTGCGATGAGCCATTAGGCGGTCAGGCTGATTCGCATGGGGCTATCGATTCCCCAGATGACACGGATGAGCCGTCTCCTCGATGAGGCGCTGCCACTCGATGCGCCTGGGCGCTCTGCGTGGCTCGAGGCGCTGCCAGAGGAGCACCAGGACCTTGCCCAGGCATTGCGAGACGCGTTATTGCCAGGGGATGCCCAGCTAGCGGACCTCGAGAAGCTAGCCGCGCTGCCGGAGCTTGGCATCGCGACCGAAACGGGAGCGCCCTCAGCAATCGGCCTGCAAATCGGCGCACACGTCGGGCCATACGAGCTGATTCGGCTTCTCGGTAGCGGCGGCATGGCGGAAGTGTGGCTCGCGCGGCGTGCCGACGGCGCCTTCAGGCGGGAAGTGGCGCTGAAGCTGCCGCTGCTCGGTCGCCTGCGTGCCGATCTCGAGCAACGCTTTGCCCGAGAGCGCGACATCCTGGCGAGCCTCGAGCATCCGCATATTGCGCGTTTGTACGATGCGGGAATCGATCGCAACGGGCTGTCTTATTTGTCGATGGAGTACATTGAAGGCCGCCCGCTGACTGAATGGTGTGATGCGCGTCGTCTCGAGATCCGGGCTCGCCTGGAGTTGTTTCTCCAGATGCTCGAAGCGGTGCAATACGCACACGAGAAGCAGGTCATCCATCGGGACCTCAAGCCCTCCAACGTGCTGGTGAGCGACTCAGGCCAGGTTCGGCTGCTGGACTTCGGTGTTGCGAAACTGCTGGAGCCGGACGAGCCGCAACTCACGGAGCTCACCAACCTCCACGGTCGGGCACTCACACCGGACTACGCCAGCCCCGAGCTACTGCGTGGTGAGTCGGTCGATGCCCGCAGCGACATCTACTCTCTGGGGGTGCTGCTGTACGAGCTGCTGACCGGCGTCCGGCCTTACCGACTCAGGAATGCGGCTTCGATCGGTTTGCTCGAACACGCCATTGCCGCGGTCGAAGTGAAAAAGCCCAGCGCGCAGCTCGAGGCGCAAGCGGCGGCTGCCCACGGCACGAACCCGGAAAGGCTGGCCCGGAAACTGCGGGGTGACCTGGACGCCATTGCACTCAAGGCTCTCGCCAAACAACCCGCGAGGCGCTACCCGAGCGTAGCTGCCCTGGCGGAGGACCTGCGACGCTATCAGCACGCAAGACCCATCGAGGCACTCCCGGCTCGATTCACGGATCGTCTGCGCAAGTTCCTGCGGCGTAACAGAACCGCGGCTGGAGTGACCGTAGCCGCGGTCACGGTCGTCGCTGCTGCGGTCGCGTTCCTCATCGTGGGGCCGCTCCGCCAGACCCCCGACCATTTGTGGATCGATCCGCTGGCGCGGGCAAGGATTGTGCGACTCACGGATTTCACGGGTACCGAGCAAGCGGCTGCCATCTCGCGCGACGGCAGATTCGCCGCGTTTCTCGGCGCCCGTGATGGACATCTCGATGTCTGGTTGACGGAGATCGGTACCAACCTCTACCGCAACCTGACTGAAGGAAGATTGCAGCAGCTCCGAAATCCCGAGATCCGAACAGTCGGCTTCTCTCCCGACGGTTCGCTGGTCACCTTTTGGGCACGCGTTGGCGATGGCTCGCGCGCCCAGGATATCAACGTAATGGCTGCGCCGACGGCGGGAGGCGCGGTGCAGTCGTACTTGCCGGAAGCCGCCGAGTTCGACTGGTCGCCGGACGGTAAACATCTGGCTTTTCATACGACCGCACCTGGAGACCCGCTGTTCGTGCGTACGGCCACCGATGCGACAGCGCAGCTAATCAACGTCGCTGCGCCTGGCATTCACAGTCACTTTCTGACCTGGTCACCCGATGGGAAATTCATCTATTTCGTGCGCGGAGATCCGCCGTCTGCCGACTGGGATATTTGGCGGCTGCGAGCCACCGGAGCGGGGCTCGAGCGGCTCACGTCTCACCACGCCCAAGTTACCTATCCAGTGTTGCTCGATGCGCGCACCGTTCTGTACCTGGCGACGGATGCTGACGGCTCCGGGCCGTGGCTGTATGTCCTCGATGTGGTACTGAAGCGCTCGCGCCGCGTCAGCGTCGGCCTGGAACGCTATACCTCCCTTGCTGCCAACGCGGATCGCACCCGCCTCCTGGCGACCGTCGCTGATTCCCGGTCAGACCTGTGGCGTGTCACGGTCGGCGGTGGCGGGGCGCCTCGGGGTGCGGCCGAACGGCTCTCGTCCATTTCGCAAGGCGCCTCGGCACCGCGCTTCGGACCAGACTATATAGCGTATGTGTCGAATGATGGCGCGCGGCGCGGGATATGGAAGTACGCGAGCGGGATGGCAACCGAGCTCTGGAGTGATGCAACCGCTGATCGGGTTGGCGCGCCGAGCATCTCACCGGGCGGTCGCCGAATTGCCTTCACCGTAGAGAGAGGCGGCGCGACGCAGTTATGCGCCGTCGACAGTGACGGCCACAATCCTAAAGCGCTCACCCGAACGCTCGCCCTGGCTGGCGAACTGGCCTGGGCTCCGGATTCGCAGTCGGTCGTCGGGGCGATCGTGAGTGACGGCGAGCCGCGGCTCGCAAGGATCTTCCTCGATGCCACTGCGCCGCAGTCGATCATATCGGACTATTCCATCGATCCCGTGTGGTCACCTGACGGCAGGTACTTCGTCTATTCAGGTGCCCAAGTGGCAACCGTATTTCCGCTGCGAGCGTCGGCTCCCGACGGTAGGCCCTACAACATGCCGGGTCTGATTCTGACAATCGGCGCGCGACGGGTTGCGTTCGCGCGCAATTCCGGATCGCTGGTGTTTCTTCGCGGCGGGATCGACCGCAAGGATTTCTGGCAGTTGGATCCTGAGACCGGAACCGAGCGCCGGCTCACCGATCTGCCGGCAGACTTCGTGATCGGCGATTTCGACGTTTCGCCGGACGGCGCCGAAATAGTCTTCGATCGCGTTCAGGAGACCTCGAGCGTTGTGCTCATTGAGCGCGCGAGGGAACCCGACGAGCATTGAAGTCACCCGGAAGATCGGTCTTGGACTGGGAGGCGCGACCAGCGCTCGGCGCGCCGTGCTGTTGGCGACCCCCTCACGCTGCGTGAAGCGGGTGTCACCGTAAACGAGGAAGGTCAGCGTACCGTCCTTAGGAACGGCGACCTCGAAGTGCGGGGGTATGCGCGGGCGGGGGTCAAAAGCGCTGAAAGTAAGAACGGCGGAACAGCCCAGAGCGTCGGAACAGCCCGTGGTACACGATGAGGAACGCAGCGGCGCCGATAGTCGCGACCACCATGCTATAGAGATTGAGTCCGGTCACGCCCCGCATTCCGAAGACGTGGAAGAGCCAGCCCCCGACGACTGCTCCGCCGATCCCAAGAAGAATGTCCAGGATGACACCCTCTCCGGTGCGATTGACGATTTTGCTGGCAACGAAGCCGGCAATGAGCCCAAGGATGATCCACGCGATAATTGACATGAAATTCTCCGGCTGTAGTGACGGTGGAGGGGTACCGGTCACAAGCTTCGGCCCTTGCACTTCCGAAGGTAGGCTGATCTCAAAAGGCAGCGACGTCGGTACGGTGGCATACGTAGTTCTGCGAAATCGGGCCCCTCGGGGTCACCGTTCGCGTCATTGGCATTGGGTACCTTGCGATTGCCGCGCCGACGATCTCCCACTTCCAGTCCCGCAAGGCGCATAGATTGAAGATTTGAGATTGGCGAGCTCGGTCAGATCGGTAGCGCCGGCGATTCAGGTTGAGCACGCTGGCCTCGTTCGCGCGAAATGGCGCCGGCGACTCGACTGTCGCCGGCGGCGTTCACGAGCTGTCAGAGGCTCGCGAGAACCAGCGCGGAAGTGTCCACACTCTTGACGTCCTTGACCCTCCCGGCGACATCCTTGACGTGGTCAATGGTAGTTTGGTTGGCCAGGGTGCCGGTCAGCGTGACGACGCCGTCAGTCGTGCTCACTCCGATGTTGACGTCCTTGCTAAGGCTGTCGCCAGCGAGCTGGGATTTCACGTCGGTCGTGATTTGGCTGTCGGAAGCGGCAGGCTCAGTGCTCGTTCCCATCCTCTGGTCGTCAGTGGGCGAGCTACTGGTGACCGCCTCCGTAGGTGAGTGTTCGCTTGCGTTGGCCGTGGACCGGGTACGCGTGCCGGTGCCGGTGGCCTCGACAGCACTGGAGTCCGCCTCGGCGAGATGCGGGCTACGAGCGGGCTTGGGCTCGACGGCAGACGCGGCCGCGGCAGGGGCGTCGGGAATCGGAGCGGCCGCGGCGGGAACGTCGCGGGTCGGAGGAACGATAGCCAGGGATGGGCGGACCTGAGCGGTCGAGGTAGGGTGATGGATCAGCGTGAACGCGACGACGCCGATGCCGATGACAGCAGCCATACCAGTGGCCACGACGATCTTGCGAGATTTTGCGGAGTCCATATCGGGGGTACCCTTTCGGTTTAGCGAGTAGAAGATTTTTGTGCCGACGGAGCCCGGTCCATGCAGCAGCGCCTGAGAGACGACGCTACGCGTCGAAGGGCTGGCGTGTCGGTTGCCTGGCGCGCTTAGCTCAGTCTTGTTGCCATCAGGCTCGATCCGCCCTTTTTGACGACCCCCAACGGGCACCACGTCCCTCTTGGCGGGCAAGGGTCGCACTAGTTGACTCGCCCCGCGGGCCGGAGGCACCCCGGGCAGCTCGGCAGCCCCCGCGGTTCGATGCCGAGGGCAACGCTTATCAGATCTGCGGTGAGATTTGCCAGCAGTTAAGACGATCCCGAGAGCGTATCCCCATCGTCTGGCAGTGACGAAGCCGAATGTGGCCGCGCCACAGGCGAGGCACACGCTGTCATCAGATCGCGATTTCCCGTCCCAATTCGACCACCGAATCCGGCGGCAGGCGGAAGTAGTCGCTCACGTGCGTGGAGTTGCGCTGCAGGTAGGCGAACAAGCTTTCGACGACGTGTGGCAGACCCTTACCGTCGTCGCGGTGAATCACGGTCTCATGGCCAACGTAATAGGTGACGTCGTCAAGTTTCAGGCTGCAGCCGAGCGCGTTCGCCTGTCGTAGCACCGAGGGGATGTCCGGCCGCTCCATGAAACCGAAGCGGGCGGTCGCCCGCCACATACGCGGCGCGAGCTCCTGCACTTTCAGCCGCTCGCCCTGGCGTATGCGTGGCACCGGCTCAATGAGTGTCGTGAGGATGAGCACCCGCTCGTGTAGAGCGCGATTGTGCTTGAGGTGCCACACCAGCACCGGTGGCGCATCCTTCTGCGTGCGCGTGAGAAAGACCGCTGTGCCCGGGACGCGCGGAATGTGCTCCTCGGCTAGCTGCGTCAGCAGCTCATCGATGGGCATGAGGTAGTCCTGGATGCGCGCCGCCTCGGCTTGTGCGCCGCTATGCCAAACCCACATTACGCCGTACACCACCGCGGCGAGCAGCAGTGGCACATAGCCACCGTCGGCGATCTTCAGCAAATTCGCCGCCACGAAGCCTGAGTCCACGAGGATGAAACAGCAGGCCACCGAACCGGCCGCCGGCAGACTCCAGTGCCACACCTGGCGCATGGCCATGAAGAGGAGCGCTGAGGTCATGAGCATCGTCATTGAGACTGCGATGCCGTAGGCCGCGGCCAGATTGTCCGATTTACCGAAACCCACCGTGAGCCCGAGCGTGACCACCATCAGCAGCCAGTTCACGGGACCGACATAGATCTGCCCATAGCCGGTGCTCGAGGTCTGCTTGATCGGCAGCCGCGGCATCCACCCAAGCTGAATCGCCTGGCGCGTCATCGAGAACGCGCCGGTGATGATCGACTGGCTCGCGATGATCGTGGCGAGGGTCGCCAGAGCCACCATGGGCAAGAGCAGCGCGGGCGGGCACAAGCGGAAGAAGATATTCTCGGCCGTGGGCGCCCCTGCGAGCACGAGTGCACCCTGGCCCGCGTAGTTCAGCACCAGGCAGGGGAATACCAGCGCACTCCAGGTGAGGCGAATCGGCTTTGGGCCGAAGTGACCCATGTCAGCGTATAGCGCCTCCGCGCCAGTCACGCACAGGAAAACACCCCCGAGGACCAGAAAGCTGGTGAAGCCGCCGGAGAACAGATATTCAATCGCATGCCGCGGATCAAGCGCCCATAGCACCGCCGGGTGCTGGGCGATCCCCCAAACGCCCAGCGTGCCGATGACCAGAAACCATAGCGTCATCACTGGCCCGAATGCCTTGCCAATTCGGGCCGTGCCCTGAGGCTGGATGGCGAACAGGCCGACCAGCACGACAACTGCTGCGGGCAGCACGTACGGACTGAAGGACGGCGCCACCATTTTCAATCCCTCCAGCGCCGACAGCACGGAGATCGCCGGCGTGATGGCGCCATCGCCATAGATCAGGGCAGCGCCGAACAGGCCGACCGCGACGATAGCCGGACGCTGACGTCCCTTGACGCCCAGCAAAGACATGAGCGCGAGAATGCCACCCTCGCCGTCGTTGTTGATGCGCATGGCGAAAGCCACGTACTTGATCGAGGTGACGAGGATCAGCGTCCAGATCACGAGCGACAGCGAGCCGAGCACGGTGAACGAATCGGGTTTTGGGCCCGCGAGATTGAGTACCGTCTTCAAGGTATAGAGTGGACTTGTGCCGATATCGCCGAACACCACCCCGAGCGCGGCAACGCTCAGTGACGTAAGGCGCACCCTAATCGCCGCTTGCCCGCCGTTCGGGGCGTCCGACGATGGCCGTGGCGGCGAATCCTCAGGCGCCGGTGAGGCGGACGGTCCACTTGAGGCCATGCTTTATCTCGTGCAACAGTCGAGCGGGCTTACGTGAATCTAGCGGCAGGGCGTGGCAGACGATACCCCAAGACTGGGCTCAGGGGCGGCTGACATCGGCCTGCAGAAACGCTTCCAGCTCATCCTCGACTTTCTTGCGCCGCCGGCGATGCGACGCGCACGCAGCCGGACTCGAAACTCATAAGGGCCGCCCTGGTCTTGGCCGGAGTCGAAGAGCGAAGTTCACGCTCCGCGCCTCAATCAGGCCTTTCATAAGCCCTAGGACCAGAAGGTGGGGGCTGCTCGGAAACTGCTCAGTGCGCCCTTCAGGCCGAGCCGCGCTTTGCGGCTCCGGCGCTTGCACCAGAGCGCCAGGATAGTGGCCGACTTTCTCAAGTCGGGTCGCTGGTTGGTGGCGAGATGCTCCGCCAAGCGCTGCGCGACCACCGCATCGTTGATGGTGCCAAGAAGCTCGAGCGGCTGCTCGCAGCGGGCGCAATAAGCCTTCACCGCGTGACGACGAAACAGGCCGGAAAAACAGTCGACGGCATAACGTAATTTCCTTAAGGATTTGCGCAGGCTGTGCAGCTCGCGTGCCGAAAGTCGGTCTACGTGTCGTGCTCGGTTCCTGGCCTTGCGATCCACACGGTTCAGCAGCGACGGTGCAAGCGTCCTGAGCCGCTTTCCCATGCGTTTGTTGCTGAGTACGCTCGGTTGTGCTGCAAGTGCCTCCATCCACACGGCGAGCCGCAAAACGAGTGCTGTGAAGGCCTGACCGTGCACAGCCTTCACCACTACGGCGTGCGCGGCTTGGCGCTGCACTTCGGCAGCGGATTTCAGGCCCCGTAGTGCGTTGGCGGGCAATTCAGCTGCCGCCGCCGGCAGCGTCTGCACACAGAAAACATCCCAGTCGCGCGCCGTCCCGATAATTTGAGCGAAATGCTGGAGTCGCGTGTCGAACCCTTGCACAGTGGTACGGTCCAGGTGGCGCTCGAACAGTTGCAAGGCCGCGCGCGCCGCGCGAAGTCCGGCGCGCATTTGGTGGACCGCCTCGCTTGCGCCGCGCAGTGTTGGAGCGATGTTAGCCATCAGGTGACCCAAGGCCCCCCCTAGGATCTGATGAAACCCGTCCGCTGCCAGGGTCCTGCGCCGCAACGGGATCGTCTGCGGCGAGTGTGCGCTCGCCGTGTGGCCCGTGCGCAATTGCAACCCCCGGGAGAACTTGCTCTCCGGCGAAGCCCAACACGGTGTCGTCATCTGTAGCTCTGCGGCAAGACGGTACATCGGTGCAACACAGCCCGCTTTGAGTTCCAACTCGAGTTCACTGACCGCCTCGCACCCCGCGCCAGCCTCGATGGTGCCTTCGTCGATCACCGCCTCAATCACCGTGTGGTCGTCGAGGTTAATCGTGCGAGCGGTTCGTTGAATGTCGGTCACGAACAACGGCTCGAGCCTATCCTGGATTTGCGAAGCGACCCTTGCGAGTCTGCGCACCTTCGCCAGCCGGCCGACGTCAGGCGTGGTCTGACCGATCCGCCATTCCCATTCGCGGCGGGTGCGCGCGACTCCGCGGCCATTCGAAAGAGACTTAATGGTCTGAATACGGTTGACGCCGATTCGTCGGACGCGCAACGTCAGACCTGCCTCATTCAGCACCCCATCCGGTGTGTCGAAATAGGTCGTGACCTGGTGAAACTGTTTCGGTGTGGCGGCGGCCAACACGCTGTTCGCCTCTAGGATCGCGCGACCGCCGGCCGGCAGTCGTAGCGTGAGCTCCACTTCCCTAGCACTGCGGGTCATACTGAATTCGTCGGTATCAGACAGGTCTGCTCCACCTGACCGTCGTCACGAGAGCGGTCCTCGGCCGGGTCGGCAGGAGCACGCTACCGAATGTCTCGCTGTTCCGCGGGCAGCTTGGTCTCGAGTATCGCCACGGTGGCCGAGGTGTTCATGACCGCGATTGGGCGCGAGCGGTCCGCGTCGAGGGTGGGCACAACGCGTGCGGGCCCGAGCAACTTGCCAAAGAGCACGTAGGTTGTTGCAACTGTCGTTTTCATGATCTCTTGCCCTGGTAATTGCGGTGCGTAGCCTTCCTCAAATTCCGCTACTTCGGCCACGACGTACACGGCACGGGCTTCCCGCAAGCTGTCAAGAGTGTCGTGATGACCGGAAACTTGCCCTGGTGGCGGACCGTCGATGTGTGTGGCGAGTGCT
Organism: Steroidobacteraceae bacterium; assembly: GCA_035568235.1. Taxonomy (GTDB): domain Bacteria; phylum Pseudomonadota; class Gammaproteobacteria; order Steroidobacterales; family Steroidobacteraceae; genus 13-2-20CM-66-19. The sequence goes on from DATMOK010000026.1 coordinate 21,850, forward strand.
TCAATTTTTGCCGCCGAGTCCGCACGGGGTGAGCGAATCGGGTCCCCTCACTTGGGGAACTGAGGCTGCGCAGCGTCAAGGTAGCCATAAGAGTTCATGAACCTCCGGCGCTCAGAGCGCCTGGATGTTGTGAGGCTATCGTGGAAGAGAAGCAAGTACCGTGCGTTGGCGTACTGAGCAAACGGTCGCGGCACTCACCCCGCACTATTCCGTGACCGGAGCTGCGCCGCGAACCTGCGCTCGTGATCCGCTGCCACACGACGTCGGGCAGGCTTCGGGTGTCGCTGCCGTGGGGGCGGCGATTTGCGAACCTGTCATCAGGCGATCGCTTGCCTTCTTGAACGCGGCATAACAGTCGCAACAGCTGCTTGAGATAAGAACATCGTCAGACTCGCACAAAACGTCACCGAGTTTACTCTGGCTGGAGATCCCGAGCCTTCTAGAACCGTCGAGTCATCGGGCAGGCCGCGGATCTTCAACTGCAGTTTGCGGGCGAAATCGAGCATCCGGTCGTTGCTCGCGAAAATTAGCCCGCGAACTCGGCAGACACCCGGGCCTGCTGCATATTCGAACAGGCGCAGGAGCGTCATGCCGACCCCTCGACCGCGACATGCGTCTTGCAATTGGCGTGGATTTGGACCCCATGGGGCACGCCCATCCGGTTTCGGACCGAGGGCAAATGCGCTACGACCCCTCTGCTCACGGGCGACGAGCCGCTCTGTTCGATAGCGTACCGACGCGGGACCGGCTCGCGCACAACCTGCATAATCGGGGGGTCGTCGGCCTGTCAAGGCGCGCATTGCGCCGTATGTGACGTGCGCAAACGATAAGGAGGCGGCAGTGCCAGACGAGGTCGACACGACGGCAATGGCCCCCGGGAGGCCAGCGCCGCCCGTTACCCAGACCCGGCGCTTCTTCTATCGCCACAGGGTATTCCTCATTGTCGGACTTCTGCTCCTGGTTGCTATCGTGATTGGGTTCGCAATCGGGCGGCTCGGAGGACACGATAAGAACCAGAACCGTTTGGTGCTGTACGGAAACGTTGATCTGCGTCAAGTCGATCTTGCCTTCAACAACAGCGAACGTATTGCGGAGGTGCTTGTTCAGGAAGGGGCCAAGGTTGCGCGTGGAGAGGTCTTGGCCCGACTGGACACAAGTCGGCTCAGGCCGCAAGTGGCGACCGCCGAAGCAGTGGTGGAGGCCCAGCAGGCGGTGGTGGAAAAGCTGCATCACGGCAGCCGTCCGCAGGAAATCGCACAGGCCGAGGCCAATGTCGCGTCAGCCAAGGCAGACCAAGTCAATGCCCAGCAGCAGTGGAGACGCCTGACCGCGCTGACAGATGCCACAACCGGCCGGGCCGTCAGCGAACAAGACCTGCAGAGCGCCAAAGCCGCCATGGACTCCTCGCTGGCGCACTTGGAGGTCGCGCAGAAAGCGCTCGACCTCGTTCAAATTGGTCCCAGGAGGGAGGACATCGCTCAAGCCGAGGCTCAGCTACGCGCCAATCAGTCCCAACTCGAGCTGCTGCGCCGGCAGCTGGCTGACTCCGAACTCTTTGCCCCGAGTGCTGCCGTGGTGCGCTCCAGGCTCCTGGAGCCCGGCGAGATGGCGTCTCCTCAGAGGCCGGTCTTGAATCTGGCCATTCTGGATCCGAAGTGGATCAGGGCTTACGTATCCGAATCCGATCTAGGAAGGATCCACAGTGGGCTGAGAGCCTCGATCAGCACGGATAGCTTTCCCGACAGAACATTCGCAGGTTGGGTCGGTTTCATTGCTTCGGTCGCTGAATTCACGCCGAAGTCGGTGCAAACCGCAGAATTGCGTTCGAGTCTTGTCTATGAAGTGCGGGTCTTTGTTCAAGACCCGCAGGACGAGATGCGCCTTGGCATGCCAGCGACCGTTTTTCTCGAGCTGGATGGTGGCGCGCGGAGCAAACCCTAGGGCGACCCAGGGGAGATATCGTGCACATGTTACGGACGGCAATGGTCAGTAAGTTTGCGATCATAAGCATCGCTAGCGCCGCGGGCTGCGCGGTCGGCCCGAACTCTCGCCCCGCTCCCCCGAGCGCCCCACCCGCGTGGGATGCGCCGGTGACTAACGGGTTGACGGACAAGAGCTCCGCAGCCTCGTCCTGGTGGGCGTCCTTCAACGATGCCGAGCTCGACTCCCTCATCGAGCGCGCGACGCAGTCGAATCTGGATTTGCGCGTGGCCGAGGCCCGGCTGCAGCAGGCGCGGGCAGTGCGCGCAGGCACTACGGCCGATCTCGCGCCGCAGGTCAACGCCTCCGCATCGGCAGCCCGAGCGAAGCAGAGTCAGAACCAGCCATTGATCGGATCACTCCCCTTGCCGCGTGGCTTTCCCTTCGAGTACAGCGTCTATCAAGCCGGTTTCGACGCCTCATGGGAACTCGACGTCTTTGGCGGCCAGCGCCGCGCGCACGAGGCCGCCACGGCTGATTGGGAGGGGGCGATCGAGGCTCGCAACGATGCGATGGTGAGCCTGCTGGCCGAGGTCGCGAGAAATTATGTCGAATTGCGAGGTAGTCAGCAACGCTTAGGCATAGCGCGCCGCGACCTCAAGCTTCAGGAGGAAGCGACGGACCTCACTCGCGCTCGGTTTCGGGGCGGAGTCGCGACCGAACTGGACGTCATACGCGAAGCGGCGTTGCTTGCCTCCCAGCAGGCGGCTATTCCGTCACTGGAGACTACCGTGCGGGCGGCCATGCATGCGCTCGCCGTCCTGCTGGCCCGGCAACCCGGCGAACTGGTAGCCGAACTTTCCCCAGTTACCAACGTCCCGCCGGTGCCGCCGCTGGTTCCGATCGGGCTACCCGCAGATCTGCTACGCCGCCGCCCGGACGTGCGTCGGGCCGAGCGGCAACTCGCAGCCGAGACCGCTCGCATCGGAGTGGCGAAATCGGACTGGTTCCCCAAGGTTTCCCTGATCGGTGACGCAGGCGCCGAAAGCGTTAGCGTCAGCAGCTGGTTTGAGCCGGGCAGCCGGTTCTGGTCGATCGGCCCGAGTATCCAGTGGAAAGCCCTCGATTTTGGTCGAGTGCGTGCCGAAGTGGACGCGCAAACCGCCGTGCAAGAGGCAGCGCTGGCTGCCTATCAGAAAGCCGTGCTTGTTTCCTTGCAAGAAGCCGAAAACGCGATCGTGGCTTATGCGCAGGAGCAAAATCGGCACCGTGCGCTCTCCGATGCAGTGGCTGAGAACCGCCGCGCGCTGCAATTAGCCGACAGTCTGTACAGCTATGGGCGCGTGAATTTTCTCGACGTCCTCGATGCTCGTCGCACGTTGTACCAGTCCGACGATCAATTGGCGTTGAGCGATCAGAGCGTCTCGCTCGATCTCATTGTGCTTTATAAAGCTTTGGGTGGAGGGTGGCAGACGCTGCCGCAGGCGTCGGCGCTCGCGACCGCGAGGCCACCGTGATCACCTCCGCATCGACACCGGCACTGCAGGTGGAGCACGTTCGAAAATCCTTTCGCCGCGAGACCGGCGAATCGGTCCTGGCGCTCGATGACATCTCTTTCTCACTCCGGCAAGGTGGCCTCGCGGCCCTGGTTGGCCCGGACGGGGCGGGGAAAACGACGCTGATTCGCCTGCTCGCCGGACTCATGAAGGCCGATGTCGGGATCGTCCGTGTGCTTGGAATCGACGCGGTTAAGGACCCCCAAGCGATTCAGTCGCGGATTTCGTACATGCCGCAGCAGTTTGGTCTTTACGAGGATCTGACAGTCCGAGAAAACATGGATCTGTACTCGGATATGCATGGTGTGACGCAGGCAGAGCGGCAGGCGCAGTACGCGAGCCTGATGGCCATGACCGGCCTGGAACCATTTCAAAAGCGCCTGGCCGGACAGTTATCAGGAGGGATGAAGCAGAAACTCGGCCTGGCTTGCACGCTGGTCCGGTCCCCCGAAACGTTGCTCCTCGATGAACCGACCGTCGGAGTTGATCCGCTCTCGCGCCGCGAGCTGTGGCAGATCATTCGCCAACTGATCAAACAGGGCCTGACGGTTCTGCTCAGCAGCAGTGATCCCGAGGAAGCCGAGAACTGCGACTGCGTCCTGGTGATGAACGGGGGGAAAAAACTCCTCGACGGGCCGCCGGCTGCAGTCAGGCGCTTGGCACTTGGCCGCACTTTCCTCGCGCAGCCGCCGGCGGGTATGAAGGCGCGGGAGTTCCAGGCGCAACTGCTGACAGAGCCCAATGTCATCGATGCTGTGCCGGAGCGTGGGAAGGTCAGACTGGTTACTAAGGCGGGCTCGGATCGGCCCGAGGCCGGCCAGTTCGCCGATGCGACTGCGCGACCCACAGCCGCTCGCTTCGAAGATGGATTCATGGTGCTTCTGCACCAGGCGGGCGGCGCTGCGCTCGCCGAGCAGCAGGCGCGTCCGCCTCAGGAACCAGCGGTCGGCGGCGTTAAGGGAGAGCCCGTCGTGGAGGTCCACGATCTCGTTCGGCGGTTCGGAAAATTCGTCGCCGTGGACCGCGTGAGTTTCTTCGTCAGACGCGGGGAGATCTTTGGCCTGCTCGGCCCGAATGGCGCCGGCAAAACCACCACATTTCGCATGCTCTGCGGACTCCTGCCCGCGTCGGCAGGTACTCTGAAAGTCGCCGGAGTTGATGTGCGTCAAGCCCGGGCCTCGGCCCGGGAGCACCTGGGCTACGTCGCGCAGAAGTTCTCGCTCTACGGGCAACTGACAGTCGGCGAGAACCTTGAGTTTTTTGCTCGCGCTTATGGTTTGGAGGGTGCTCAAACGGGCGAACGGCTCGCTTGGGCCTTGAGGCAGTTCAAACTCGAACCGTTCGTCCACTTGCCTAGTGCGCAATTGCCCGGAGGGTTCAAGCAACGCCTGGCCATGGCGGCCGCTCTCCTTCATCGGCCCGAGATCTTGTTTCTGGACGAACCGACCAGTGGCGCCGACCCCTTTGCTCGCCGCGAGTTCTGGCAGCGCATCACGGCGCTGGCCAGCAGTGGGGTGACGGTCATCGTGACCACGCATTTCATGGCAGAAGCCGAGTATTGCGATCGGGCGCTGATCCTAGATGACGGCAGGGTGCTTGCCCAAGGTACACCCGAGGAACTGCGTGCCTTCGCACCGGCACAAGATGGCCGGGTTGCGACGATAGAGGAGGCTTTTATCGCCATCGTTGAGAAGGCGCGCACCGAACCCGCACGGGACTCTGCGTAGTTTGTTTCATGAGAGACGGGCTCGCGAAATGGTGGCGGATCTGGGCGCTGACCCGCAAGGAAACGCGGCAGATTCTTCGCGACCCCAGCAGCATCGCCATCGGCATCGTTTTTCCGCTGATGATGATTCTGCTGTTCGGGTATGGGCTATCGCTCGACGTCACCAAGGTCTCCGTCGCCGTAGTGGACCAGGAAGGCTCCGCGAACAGCGCCGGCCTCATCGGGGCTTTCCGGTTGTCGCCTTACTTCAAGTTGCAAGCAGCTCGCTCGATTGCCGAAGCGACGACGCTGATGCTCGATCGGAAGGTGGACGGGATATTGCAGATTCCCTCCGATTACAGCCGGCGCTGGCACTCGGGTGTGGCGGAAATCCAGATTCTGGTGGACGGCACGGACGCGAATCAGGCGCGCATCATGCAAGGCTATGCTGAGGGACCGGTCTCGCTATGGAGTGCGGCGCAGCAGGAAGCCGGAGCCCCAGTGGCGGTCGGCCCGACCATCGTTGTGAGCCGCTTATGGTTCAACGAGGCGAATGACAGCCACTATTTCATAGTCCCGGGGCTGATTGTCCTGGTGATGACGATAATCGGCGCGTTCCTGACTGCCATGGTGGTCGCCCGAGAATGGGAGCGAGGAACGCTCGAGGCGCTATTCGTAACGCCCATGCGTCCGGGGGAATTTCTGATCAGCAAGTTCGTTCCCTACTTTGGACTGGGCATGATCGGATTCGTGCTATGTCTCTTGGCGGGCCAATTTCTCTTTCATGTTCCGCTCCGAGGCTCGCTGTCCCTGCTTTGCTTCACCTCGATGGTCTACCTCGTAGTCGCTCTGGGGATCGGCCTGTTGGTATCTACGCTGGTCAAAAGTCAGTTCCTTGCCAGCCAGTTGGCGATGCTGTTGACGTTCCTGCCGGCGATGATGTTGTCTGGGTTCCTCTACGATCTTCGCAGCATGCCGGCGTTCATCAGGGCGATTACCTACGCGCTGCCGGCGAGATATGCAGTCGCGTTGCTGCAGACCCTTTATCTCGCCGGCAATGTTGGCGGTGTGATCTGGCTGAACCTCAGTGTACTGGCGGCGATGGCAGCGGGGCTGGTACTCGCAGCCCGGCTGGCCACGCGCAAACAAATCACCTGAGGTGCCCGCGTGCGCTCCTCACTGCTTCGCATCCTCGCGCTGATTCGCAAAGAATTTCTCGCCGTATTGAAGGACCCCCGCAGCCGTTTCATAATTTTTCTGCCGCCCATGCTGCAATGTCTCATCTTCGGCTACGCGGCCAGCTTCGATCTCAATTCCGTCGCCTACGCTGTCCTTGATCAGGACCATAGCGTTGCATCCACCGCCTTGCTCGCCCGCTTGGACGGCTCCGGCATCTTCCAGCGCCAGGCTGACCTCACACGTGCCGAGGACATTGCGACTTGGATCAATAGTGGCCGAGCGCTCCTGGTCATCCAGATCGATCAGGATTTCCAGCGACACCTGAGCGCCGGCGTAGCCGCGCCACTCGAGGTGATTGCCGATGGGCGTAATTCCAACACCGCCGGCACCGCGCTCGGCTATCTCAACCTCGTGGTAGAGGGCTTCAACCGCGAGTGGCGATCCAACCGTAGTCAGTCCGGTCGGAGCGTTCGGATCCTCACCCGATCGTGGTACAACCCGAATCTCGACTCGAGCTGGAGCATGATCCCTAGTCTGATCGGTACGTTGACGCTGATGGGCACCATGATGCTGACGGCTCTGTCGGTCGCCCGCGAGCGCGAGCAGGGGACGTTTGATCAACTGCTGGTCACGCCGTTTCGACCTTTCGAAATCATGATCGGCAAGGCCGTTCCAAACATGCTCATCGGTTTGGCTCAGGCGACCACCGTTTTACTGATCGCGCAGTTCTGGTTTCGCATTCCCTTCCGCGGATCCTTCATCGTTCTGTATGCCGGGCTCACGCTGTTCCTCTTGGCCGCAGTCGGCCTCGGTCTTTTTGTCTCCTCCATCGCGCGGACCATGCAACAGGCAATGCTGTTCGCCTTTCTTCTGGTGATGCCGTTCGCTCTGCTTTCTGGTCTGACGACACCGTTCAACAGCATGCCGGGCGCGCTCCAAACCGTGATGATCATCAACCCCCTGCGATACGCCCTCGACCTCACCAAGAGGGACTACCTTGAGGGCGCGGGATTCGTCACCCTACTCCCCGATTTTGTCCCGCTCGTTATCATAGGGCTTGTAACCCTCACCGGCGCCGCGTGGCTGTTCAGGCGACGATTGACCTGAGTGAAAGGCAATCCGCGTGCGGGTAGCTCACTCCGCCACGGTGCGCGCGATGCGCCAGCTCGCTTGCGCTCATGGCAAGTGATGCGGACTAACCCGCACGCCGCGCACATGCGCGGACCTCCTTACGTCATTCGGTGGCTGCTGCCCGTCGCCCTTGGCCCAAGCCGGACGACGGGCTCCTGAGGTTCAACGGTTTGACTCGTTTTTGGTTCCGGACTGAAAATCCGCGTGTCGGTGGGTCGATTCCACGCCTGGCCACCACTCAAACCAACTTACCCATGTCGCGAAACAAGATCTCTGGCGGCGTAGTCCACGAAGTGCCTGCAGATTTGAGGAAAGCACTTAGAGCTGACGAGAGAGCGCTGGCTGTATGGGAGGACATTACGCCGCTCGCGCGCAACGAATGGCTTTGTTGGATTGAGTCAGCTAAGAAGGCGGAAACCAGAACGCGTCGGATTGAGTGGGGCCGTACAAGCCTGAGGGTTGGGAAACGACGCCCCTGTTGCTGGCCTGGATGCACCCATCGCTAACGAGGCGCGATTGCCGTTCCGGAGGTCGCCCATGCGGTGACCGCGCCGACATAGTGGCCGGTCGATGCCGGCGTGGTCACAGGTGGCACGGCGGTCTTGCCGGTCATTGGCACACTACTTTGCCCGCCTCCGCCGCCACCCCCGCAGGCGCTGAGCAGCTCCGCCGGCACAAGAGCGAGCATCAATGGGCGGGCACGCAAGCGCAGAGCTGCCCAGCGGCTCTCCACTTGCGCGCCGCCGACTGCTTCCGGCACGACCGGGGGACTGCACATCGGTCTTCAGTTGCACTCGTTGTGACGCGGGTCGGGCGCCGGCGGCCCCGCGATGCAAGGTATGGCGCTCAGGTACTCGTAGATGGCACGCAGGTCATGGTCGGTCAGGTGCTGCATGCCCGGCCACGGCATGATCTGCAGCAGGTCGCCATCGAACTTCAGGCCGACCGGATAGCAGGTGGTGCTGGCCGTAATGCTGGGGTCCGAGCAGGTCGGATGCAGGTGATCCAGGTCAGTGCCCGTGCGGATGATGAAACGGAATGCCTCGAATGAGCGCCCACCCTCCGGCTTTCCGCTTTTGTCGGGCGTCAGGTTTCGCGAAACGATGATCGGAGTCGCCCCCGCCACCTGCTGGGGGAACACTCGGCCACCGCCCAGATAAGTCGCCTGGTTGATGACAGTCGCCTGGCCCATGTAGGGGTTGCCGCCCGTGGCGAACTGGGTCGCAGGTCCTGCAGAGTGGCAGTCATTGCAGTTGCTGATTACGTTGACCAGGTAACTGCCCAGCCCCACGAGATGCCGATCCTTGCCTGCAAGAGCCAGCGGCACGGGCGCGACCTCCAGGCCGATCCGGGCCATCCATTGGTCGGCGCCGTCATCGTCGGCCAGCGCCCGTGAGACCCCGCCCAGCGAGCCGATAGCCACGGCCGCCGTGAATGCCGCGCCGGCCGCGAGCGTGATGAGCCACTGTTTTACCTTCATGTGCTTTCTCCCCTCGTATGCCACACCGATGTGCAGCCCTGACGCCTCAGCGCCGGGTCCTGCCAGGCTACGTTCGGCGGACGGGCACACCGGGGCAAGCAGCAAAGCACCGCAAAGCACGGCAAAGTCAGGCGGCCGATCTCGTTGCGGCGCCAGGCCGTGATTTGCCGCGCAGACCGGGGGAATGCCAGAATCGCGGTAACCCGGCGAAGTCTCGGCGGGCGTCTTGGATAATCGCCACGAGAACGCAATCGGTGCCTCCATGACTGGCCGGGCGCAAGACCAGGACCGGCTTGACTCCTGGAAGAGAATCGCCGCGTACCTGCAGCGCGATGTCACTACCGTGCAGCGCTGGGAGCGTCGTGAGGCGATGCCGGTTCACCGCCACCTGCACGACCGGCAGGGATCGGTATTCGCCTTCCGTTCGGAGCTCGATCGCTGGTGGGTCAGTCGGGGACAGCGGCTCACGCTGGAGGCGCACGGTGACGGCGCGCCAGCCCAGCCCACCCCGGCCGCTGCACCCGAAACGGCTGAGGTCACGCCATCGCCCGCGCCTCCAGGACCGGGACGCGGCTGGCTATGGCTCGGTACTGCCGCTGCAATCGCGCTGCTCGCGGCGGCACTCGTGTGGCTCGTGCAGCGCAGCGAATACCTGTGGCGCAGTCCGCTGGCAGAGGCGAGATTCGTCCCTCTGGACTTTACCGGCACTGAGCAGGCGGCGGCGATCTCGCGCGACGGCAGGCGCGTGGTGTTCCTCGCCAGCCGCGAGGGCCAGATGGATGCCTGGGTCCACGAGGTCGGTACCGGCGACTATCGCAACGTGACTCACGGCCAGGCGCGTGACCTCGTGAATCCGCTGTTGCGGGTGCTGAGCTTCTCACCCGATGCCTCGCTCGTGTCGATCTGGACCAAGGAGGCGAGTGGGCCGAACGCGGGTGCGGCGGCGATCGTGTCGGTGCCCTGGGCCGGCGACCGCCCACTGCAGCAGTATCTGTCCCCCGCAGCCGAGTACGACTGGTCACACGACGGCGCGCGGGTTGTGTATCACACCACCGCGCCGGGCGATCCGATGTTCCTGCGCGAGCCAGCGGCGCCAGCCGGGACGCCGGACCGGCGCCTGTACGCAGCCCCTGCGGGAATGCATTGCCATTTCCCGCTGTGGTCGCCCGACGACACTTACATCTACTTCGTGCGCGGCGTGCCGCCCGATGCGTGGGACATCTGGCGGATTCGTCCCTCGGGCGCAGGGCTCGAGCGCATTACGCGACAAAACACGCGTCTCACGTACCCGATAATGCTCGATGGGCAATCGTTGCTCTATCTGGCGACCGACGCCGACGGCTCGGGACCGTGGATGTTTGCCGTGGACGTCGAGCGGCGCCAGCCGCACCGGATCAGCGTGGGAGTCGAGAGTTACACCTCACTCGGCGGCAGTGTCGACGGCCGGCGGCTGGTGGCAACCATCGGCAACGCCCATTCGAGCGTGTGGCAGCTGCAGCTCGGGCAGGAGCACGGCGCCGCCGTACCGCAGGGCGCCCCGACCCCGTTGTCGGCGAGCGGTGCCACGCCGCGAGTCGGGTCCGACTTTCTGCTCTACACCGCCTCGCTCGGCGGCCGCGACGCCATCTGGCTGCGCTCGCAGGGGGTCAGCCGCACGATCTGGAGCAGTCCGCATGGGATCGTGGTGGGTGCGCCGGCGCTGGCGCCCGACGGGCGGCACCTGGCATTTTCAGTCGCCGAAAACGGCAAGACCGGGTTGTACGTGATGGAGCGCGATGGCACCCATCTCAGGCTGCTCAGCGATTCGCTCGTCTTACGCGGCAACCCGAGCTGGACCCCGGATGGAACCTCGGTCGTATCTGCGGCGATGCGCGAGGGCGAGCCGCGCCTGATGCGATTCTTCCTGAATGGCGATGCACCGCTGTTGCTGGTGTCGGAGTATTCGCTCGATGCGGTCTGGTCGCCCGACGGGCGCTTCCTGATCTACTCCGGCCCGGATGTGGGGAGCAACATTCCGTTGCGCGCTGCCGGCGCCGACGGCCGGCCGTTTTCTCTGCCCGGCATACTGGTGCCGCGCGGTGCGCGCCGGGTGGCATTCCTGCGGGACGCGCAGACACTCATCGTCCTTGGCGGCGAGCTTGGTCACAAGGACTTCTGGCTCATCGACCTCGCGAGTGGGGCGCGGCGCATGCTCGCCCAGATGCCCGAGGACTTCGACGTGCGTGACTTTGATGTCACCGCCTCAGGGTCACAGATCGTGTTCGACCGCGTACAGGCGCAGTCGCAGCTGGTCCTCATCGAGCGCGGGCGTTAGAGGCGAGACGCTTCTGGTGCCCATTTCGCGGGCTCTCCACGCGGCTCCCGGATCGTCCGCAAGTCTCGCTAACGCAGATCCTGCGGCAGCTGTGGCCTGAATGCGCCGCCGCGGATCATTCCGTAACCGATCAGCAAGGCGGTCGATGTATAGGCAATGCGTGGCACCCATTCCGCCACCAGATCGTCGAATCGGTTGATCGCGGCTGTTTCGGCTTCGGAGTAGCGAAACAACATCTGCGGTAATGCACCGCTCGCTTCGCCCGGCGCAATCAGCGCACAGGCGTGCGCATGGCCTGGAAAAGACAGCTCGGACACCGCCTGCGCAAAGGACGCGCCTGCTTCGATCCGGGGTTTTATCTGCGCAAGCTGCGTTCTCAGTGATGGGTTTCGAACGGTACTCAGCGCTATGGGCAGAGCGTCCAGTATCGGCATTCCGGCATCCAGCAGCAGCGCCAGGCTATCAAAGAAGTCCCGAAGATTGCGTCGCACCTGAATCGGACCGAACAGCGGCAGGAGCGAGGAAACTCGACCGAGCGTATCGCGCAGCGTTCGCACTGATTGCCAGCGCCGCGAAAGATCGCCCAGCAGCCACGCAGCTCCTGCCACGGCAATCAGGGGGAGTAGATATCTCAGGAAGTAGCTTCCCCAGCTCAAAGTACCGGCGACGAGATTCGGCAAGGGCCTTATGAACACCGCGATCACCAGCATGACCGCCGGTAGCATCATGCGAGACTTCATCACCTTCGTGCGTAGCGCCCGTCGCGCGTAGTGATCTGAAAGGAGGTGATACGTCCGCGCTGGGCTACCGGCAGAGGTCGCCACACGCAACAGGGATGCCTCAAGGGAGGTGAACAGGCCGCCCTTCAGTCCGGCATCCGCAATGCCCAGTCTGATCGACTTGAGCGTCCCGGTCAGGCGCCGCCGTTCGCGCGGCGGCAGGTGCACCAAACGGAGCGCTTTATCGAACGGCAGCCCCGCGTCCTCCATCGTGGCCAGCTGGCTGAACAAGTCAGCCCTTACCTCTAACTTCATAGGGGGAAGGGTGTCGCCCAACATGGCCATCCACGGCTCCTCGCCCGGGCACTACCTGGGTAGGACTATATGCCTCCGGATGAGCAGACTTGGCAGCCTTTCGGCGCCTCGGCAGCTGTGCGAGGCACAGCACCAGGATCGCCACGGCCGTCCAGGCGAACCAATCGCCGAGCAATAGGAACAGTGTCTTTTCGTGAGTTTGCGGTGCTGATACCAGGAGCGAGCTGAATGGCGCCGCGTTGCTCTTGATCTCCGCCAGGATCCGGCCACGGTCGTCACTCACGAACAGCGAGCCACCCTTGGCGGCGCGCACCACGCTGAACCCCGACTCCACACCACGCATGACGGCCATATGCCCGTGCTGGATCCAGTCGAGGTAGAAATCCCAGCCAGGCACCAGCATCAGCCCGGCCCCCGCCGCGCCGTACCGGCGGGAGAGTTGGGTGAAATCCATGTCCTTGCAGATGGCGACGCCCCAGGTGAGGCCGGCCTTGGTGCGAACAAACGTCAGCGCCGTTCCCGGGGTGAGATTCGACTCGAAGGGCGGCAGCATGTGCTCCTTGTCGTAGCTCTCCACCGGAGCACCAGGGGTGTAGATGCGTGCCTCGTTGTACCTGGTCTTCACCGGATTGCCGGCACTCGGCGGCACCACACGCAGCACACCAACCACCACTTGCGTGTGGGTCTGGTCGGCGAGCGCCTGGAGCTGCGAATCCGCGCTGCCGGTGTCCGGCTCCACGACCACGCCGATCTTTTCCGGCAGCACCACCACCTGCGCGCCCTGCTTTGCCAGGCGCACAACGGAATCGGCATACGCCTGCAAGAGCCTCGCCGTGGGCGCGCCGTCATCCGCCACAGCAATGTTCGGACCGTCGGAGGCCACGAGTCCGACCTTCACCGGCACTTCCCTGGGCTCGATAAGCAGGCGCACGGTGCCGAATGCCAACACCGCGGTAACCACCCCGGCGGTGGCAAGCAGGATGCGGTAGCCCTGCCTGGGCGAGTCGTTCCGCAAGCAGATGGCGATGGCGAGCGCGGCGGGAAAGGCGCACAGCAGGAACGTCATACCCCAGGGCCCGGTGACAGAGGCGAGCTGCAGGAACGGCAGGAAGCGCAGCTGCGAATAGGCGAGACTTCCCCCGGTGCCGTGCGGCGAGGCGAGATTCAGGAACCATTCGGAGGAAACCCAGTAAGCGGGGAAGGCCAGTAGTGCGCTCCAGTACGCGCCCCGTCGCGCCAGCGTCCGAAACAGGAGAACGGCAAGAGCGAACATCACGCCTTCGATGAGGTAAAGACGCGCAAGAATGGCCGGCGGAACCCGTAAGGCTCCGTGCAGCAACGCCCAGAGATTGAGCAGGCCCAACATCATGGCGGTGCCGGCCACCAGGGCCGCGCCCCACCAGCGCGCGTTGACGGCGAACACCAGCACGGGCACCGGCGCCAGCCACATCAACGGCCAGTAGGGGTTCAGTCCCGTGCCGAAGCCAATCAGTAGCGCCGTCGCCAGCGTCGCGGCGAGGCCAAGCGCAAAGCGTCGCACGTCAGGCGCAGATGCCATGGAAGTATCTCCGGAAGGAGCGTCGGTAGAGGGCACGAAAGGCCGTGGAGGAAAGCTTCATGCGCCCGCCCAGGTAGAGCGAGATGAGCCCGTGGGATAAGGCGCCGAGCTCAAAGGTGATCTCCCAGTGATCGTCCGGCTTGAGCTCACCGGCCGCCATGCCTTCGGCGATAAGGTCTGACATGAGCGTGGCGGTCGGAGACCTGCGTGCCCTGAAATCCCGGGGGTACTGACGCGCCCCTTCGCGGGGATCGAGGAACATCAACTCGAACAGCCGCGGGTTTTCCAGGGCGTGGTCCAGGTAGAGGTCCGCCATCTTGCCAAAGCGGCTCTGCAATTTCCCGGTAAAGCGGCGGCCCTTGAGTGACCGGGCCAGCTCCTCGAACCCCTGATCCGCCACGGCGTTCAGGAGAGCCGCCCGGTTCGGGTAGTGCCGGTAAATGGCCATGGCCGTGATGCCCGTGGCTTTCGCCACGCGGCGCATGGTCACAGCCTCCGCTCCCTCCCGGTCCAGAAGCCGGCGCGCGACAACGGCGATCCTGCGGGCGGTATCTTGCGCGGCCATGCTCCAAGTATACAGCGTATACATATGGTGCATCTCACCTGTAGCCCCTCACACGGAACATGGTCAATGGGGAGCTCGGTGTACGCGGGCTCACGCGACAAGCACTGTCGCTGCAGATGATGCCCTAATCGAGTCAGGTGCCTGGCTGTGGAGACGGGGACTCGTACACCACCCTGCCGTGGAAGAGCGTCATTTCGCACTTCATGTCCTTGAGCTCGGCGGGGGGCGCCGAGTAGGGATTGCGGTCCCAGATGGCGATATCGGCATCCTTGCCGGGCTCGAGCGAGCCGATCCGGTCCTCCAGGAACAGTTGGCGTGCCGCGGCTGCGGTGTAGGCGCGCAGCGCCGCACGCACGTCGACGGCTTCGGCCGTGCCGAACGGGTGCAACCCGTAGGTTCCCTTCAGCGTCTCGCGCTGTACCGCCGCCCACAGCCCGTAGCGGGCAGCGACGGGCGTGACAAAGAAGTCAGAGCCGCCGGTCCACTGCACCCCCCGGGACAACAACGTCCTTAACGGCTCGAGGCGCTGCGCCCGATCGGGACCGAGATTCCCCGCATAGTTGTCACCGATCCACCACATGAAAGGTGGCTGCATCTCGGGATAACCGGCGTCGTAGCGCTTTTGCAGCATGGTCATGACTTCGATGGCATGTTCGCTCGGGAGATTGCCGTGAATGATCGAGTGCCGCAGGCCGCGCGTCGGGTTTTCGCGCAACACTTCGGCGTACGTATCGACCACCCAGTCAATCGCACGCTCACCGACTGCATGTGTGCCGACGTTGATCCCTGCCCGATGCAGGAGGCGCACCATCTGTCGGTAGACCGCCGGATCCTCAGCCGGATAGCCATAGTTGCCATGATCGACGCCGGTCCAGTTCCGACTCCACTCCTTATACATCCAGGCGGTGCGCGCAGCCCCGCTGCCGTCCATGTAGATCTTGGCACCGCAGGAGAGTAGGCGGCCGTCGCCCAACGACTGCGGCGGCCGGGGCAGCGTCTCGATGGTCTGAAGTGCCTGCTGCGCGGAGGCGACGCTCGCCCCGGCGTGCCACAGCACGCAGACATGGACGGTCAGCTCTCCCGCGTCCAGCAGGGCGCGATACGCGTCCCACATCGGCTGCGTGTCGTCGGGGTCCTTGAATGCCGTCATTCCTTCACGGTGCAGGATCCCAATCATCCTGCGGATTCCTTCTCGCCACTGCTCCGGCGTGGGTGCCGGGATCAGCCGTGTCACGAGCTCCTGCGCGCTCTCCTTCAGCACTCCGGTGGGGGCGCCGGCGCGGTCGCGGTCGATGGTTCCGGCGCGCGGATTCGCCGTGTCCGCGCCGACCTTCCCTAAACGCAGCGCCTGACTGTTGGCGACGCCGTAGTGTCCTGTGGTGTGCTCCAGCCACACGGGATTGCTGGGCGCGGCGACATCGAGATCCGCAGCCAGAACGTAACGCTGCTCGCTGAGCTTCGCCTCGTCCCAGCCCTGTCCCTGGATCCACTCTCCGGGTTTGAGGCGCGCGGCCTTCGCCCGCACGCGCTCGACGATCTCGGTCACACTGGTCGCATCGCCGAGCCCGATCGCAGTAACCTCCCCGACTCCTCCATCGGCGATGTGCGCATGCGAGTCGATCAAACCGGGCGTCGCCGTCCGCCCGTGCAAATCGACGACCGTCGTACCAGGCCCCGCCATAGTCAGGATGGCTGCATCCGTACCGACCTTGAGCACCTTGCCATCCCGAATCGCGATCGCCTGAGCAACTGTGTCGCGAGAATCGACGGTCAGGATGGTGCCGTGCGCGAGGATCAGATCAGCCGCGCGTGAGGACTGCGCGGCGGCCGTCCCGATCGCCGCTGACGCCCAGACGAGCGCGAGGACCGTCAGAACGACGCGAGGCCAATGAGTCGCGAGATTCATGTCATTCCCCTGTTCTGCCGCGTTGGCTTCGGCGGGACTTCGAGCCGCGAGACCTTAGTGCACACCGGTTGCCAGCTGCAAGCGCACCCAAGGCGAAGACGCACGCGGACCGGCCGAGACGACTGCCCACCGTGACCACCGGAAGGGCGTGTCACACGCTGACCAGCTGGCTATGATCGGGATATGACCTGATCAGGAGTGCCAGATGAGAGTATTCGTCGGTTTGTGCGTGGCCCTCGCCGCCACGGCGGCCGTTGCAGCCGAGAGTGGGGTGAGCGCCAATCTGGTGATAACTCATGTGAACGTGATCGATGCGACGGGTGCCCCGCCGCTCACGGACATGACCGTCATCGTCAGGGAGCAGCGAATCGCCGAGCTCGGCAAGAGCGCCGCCGTGCGCGCACCGGCCGCGGCTACTACGGTCGACGGTCGCGGCAAGTTCCTGATTCCCGGTCTTTGGGACATGCACGTTCACGAGGTGTTCGGTGACTGGCTGCCGCGAAACGAGAAGGTCGTGCCGCTGCTGTTCGTCGCAAACGGCGTCACCGGCGTACGCGACATGGGCGGCGATCTCGAGGTGCTCAAGGAGTGGCGTGCGAGGATCGCGGCCGGGCAGATGCTCGGGCCGCGGATGTATATCGCCGGGCCCATGCTCGATGGCCCCGTGCCGCGCTTCCCAAGCTCCGCGCCGGTCGCAAACGCCAACGACGGTCGCAACGTGGTCGACAATCTGCGGGCGCGCGGCGTCGACTTCATCAAAATACAGTCACTCATTCCGCGTGACGGATATTTTGCGGCGGCCGCGGAGTCCAAGAAGGTGGGTCTGACCTTCGTCGGACACGTACCCGATGCGGTGCGTGCCAGCGAGGCCTCCGACGCCGGCCAGAAGAGCATCGAGCACTTTACCGGCGTCTTCGAAGGGTGCTCTACCATCGAGGAGCAACTCATCAATGGTCATCCCAGGGGTCCGGGCCCCAACGTCGCTACCTACGATGCCGCCCGCGCCAAGGCGCTGATCGCGCTCATGGCAAAGAATCGCACCTGGCAGGTGCCGACGTTGGTATGGGAGCGTGGCCAATGGCTGGTTGATGATATCGACAAGACTCACGACCCGCTGATCAAGTACGCGCCTGCGGCATGGAAGGATCGTACCTGGCCGATGTTCGTGCACGACATCATGCAGACCATGGATACCGACCCGTTGCCGGTGCGCAAGCGCTTCTTTCAGATGGAACTCGAGATGACGCTCGCCATGTTCCGCGCTGGTGTGCCGTTCATGGCGGGCACCGACACGGCGGCGGGCGTCCACGTTTTCCCCGGGTTCAGCCTGCACGAGGAGCTCGAGCTGTTCGTTCAGGCGGGATTGACACCGATGCAGGCGTTGCAGACGGCGACCCGCAATCCCGCTGAATTCATGGGTCGCCTGGCTGACATGGGGACCGTGGCGCAGGGCAAGCTTGCGGATCTCGTGCTGCTCGACGCCAATCCGCTCGACGACATCGCCAACACTCGGAGGATTCGCGCAGTGGTGCTCGCAGGACGCTATTTCGATCGCGCTAGTCTCGACCAGATGCTGAAAACCGTCGAGAAGGCCGCGGCGCAGCCTGACCGCGCCGCTGCGCCGGCGGCAGCGCAGAAATGACGCCGCGCACGAGAAATCCTTCGCTCGGCGGTGAACTGGCAGCTGCGGTCGTCGCGCTCGTGCTGGCGGCCGCCCTGGCACCGCGGGCCGACTCGAAGCCTGTGCAGGTGGGGGAACTTCTGTCGAACTCGCCGGCCGCGGACTGGCGCACACCAGATCCTGACAACACTCTCTATATGGAGCTGCCGGGTGGGCGGGTCATCATAGAGCTCGCGCCGCGCGTCGCCCCCCGGCATGTCGCCAACATCAAGACGCTGGCGCGTGCCCACTACTTCGACGGTCTCGCGATCGTGCGCGTTCAGGATAACTACGTGATTCAGTGGGACGACCCCGATCGGCATCGCCCCGTTCCTCCGGGCGTGCGCCCGGTGGCGGAATTCACCGCGGCTGCTGGCGCGAACGAACGCTTCGAGTCGCTGCCGGATCGTGACGTGTACGCTGCGGAGGTCGGATTTCTCGATGGATTTCCGGCTGCGCGCGATCCGCACTCACACACTGTGTGGCTCGCGCATTGCTACGGCATGGTCGGCGTCGGCCGGGACGACCCGGCGGAAAGCTCCGGCACCGAGATGTATGCGGTGATCGGTAACGCGCCGCGGCAGCTCGACCGAAATGTCTCGCTGGTGGGGCGCGTCCTGAGAGGCATGGAGCTGCTCGCGAGTCTCCCGCGGGGGAGCGGCGACATGGGTTTCTACGCGTCCCCCCAGCCGCCGGCTGCGATCCGCTCGATGCGCGTCGCCGCGGACCTCCCGCAGGCGGAGCGCACATCGATCGAGGTGCTGCGCACCGACAGCGCCACCTTCAACTCATTGCTCGAGCAGCGGCGCAACCGAACCGACTCCTGGTTCAAGTTCAACCCCGGGCGCATCGACCTGTGCAATGTGCCCCTGCCGGTGCGTCCCGGGCCGTCCCCGAGCCGCTAGCATCTGTGCCAGCGGCTCCGGGGTAAGCTTACCGTCCGAATCGATAGTTGAAATCGAGACCCACGGTGCGCGGCTGACTCACGGCCACGCGGTTGTAGGTGGGGAGATTCACCGCGTCCTGAGTGATGTTGTTGAGCAGCGCGCGCTTATCGGCAATGTTATTGAGGAATAGTACCGCCGACCAGCGATCGCCCTCGAGACCGGCGCGGAGGTTTGCCAGATCGTACGAGGACAGCGTGTTGATCGAGAAGGTCTCATCCGTACGGCTCGCGACGTAAGTGTTATCGAGGCGCGCGGTCAGCGTCAGTCCGTTGGCGAGGCCATGCCGGTAGGAGATCGATTCGGACGAGGTCCAGCGCGGCACCTGCTGAATGGGCGTGCCCGGATTAAAACCCGCGTCGAGGAGATCCGAGCTGACGAGAGCTGCGTCCGCGTAGCCGGCATTTGCCGACAGCATGAGTCCTGGAGCTGCGATCGCCTGGATCTCGAGCTCGGCGCCCTTCACCTGGGCATCGCCGGCGTTTGCGGTGTACACGTACCCGCAGGACGAAAGCGCGTTGACCTGCTGCACACCAATCCAGCTCGTGTAGTACACCGAGCCGTTGATCGTCACCCGATCGTCTGCCAGGCGCAGTTTCTCGCCGAGCTCGTAACTCCATACATGGTCGGAGTCGAAGGAGATGGGTCCCGGGACGAATGACTTGCTGCCGTACTCGGCCATCAGCTGCGCTTCGCAGGACAGTGGTCCCGAGGTCGGCACGGGTCCCGTGCCGCCGCCCGGCCGGAATCCCTTCGACGCCGTCGTGTACAGCATGAAATCCTTGTCGAATTGGTAGGAGAGGGAGACTTTGGGGAGGAACCCCTGATCCTTCTCCGAAGTCGAGGTCACGGTGGTGGCGGTGAGCGCGCCGAACTGATCGAGGCTGACCGGAGCGTCGTAGTGATAATGACGGAGCCCTACCGTCACCGCGAGCGGGCTCGTGATGTTGTACGTGAGCTCGCCGAACTCCGACTGCTGCAAAATCGGCATGGGGCTGAAATAGCTGAAGAGATCGTTCGAGCCGAACAGCGCCGCGCCGTTGGTCGAGGGGAAAACGATATTCCAGGCCGAGTAGAAATCACTGTAGAAATAGCCGAGCAGCCACTTGAGCTGCGAGTCACCCACGGACTGGATACGCAGCTCCTCGGTCGTCTGCCAGGTGGGATTCTCCTCATCCGCGTACGCCGCGCCGAGCCCTCCCTGCGCTGGCGTGAATCCCGTGAGGCCGAGCCCCGTCTCCCACGATTCGGACGTGTCCTGGATCAGCGGCTCGTGCCGCGACCAGTAGGAGGTCGTCGAGCTGACCTCGAACGATTGCGTGGTGTACCTGGCATTCAGGCTCCACAGCATGAAATCATCGTGATAGGTCTCGGCGATGTCGAACGGCTGGTAGTGCGCGTCGGTCCCCGGGTCGCTGTCGATGTAGGGGAGGCCCCCCGAGCTCATCCTCTGGTAGAACATGGTCGGCGTGATGGTGAGCCCGTCGATGGGCTTGAGCAGTGCGCTGATGCGCAGACTCGTGCGGTCGACGTCGTTGACGTCGTGGTAGTCGGCTTCCACGGGTGCCGCCAGCACATTGCCGCGCACCGAGAACCCATTGGTGGGAGGAGGGAAGTCGCCCGGTGCGATCACGATGCGGTCGATCCAGCCGGCATCGTGTGAATACGAGCCCACGATGCGCACCGCGCCCAGCCCGTCGCCGAATGGAAGATTGACCATCGCATTCTGCGCGTAATCGAAACCGCCGTGATCGGTGTCGGCGACGGTCGTCTCCGAGCTCGCATCGAAAGCGTCCGGGTTGGGGGCATTGGGCACGAGCTTGATCGTTCCACCCATGGAGCCCGAGCCGTAGAGCGTTCCCTGCGGGCCGCGCAGCACCTCGACGCGATTGAGGTCGTAGAGCGTCGGGGAGATGACGATCTTGCCTTCATTGGTCGCGGAGGGCGCCGTCAAAGGCGTCTCGTCGAAATAAAACCCGACGGTCGGCGAGTTGCCGCCTACCGATGCGATGCCCCGCATCTCGAGCTCGGCCATGCCCGGTCCACTCGTACGAATGGACACACCGGGCACCGACTGCACCAGGTTGGCCAGGTCCGTAAGGCCGCGCTCCGTGATGTCGGCGCCAGTGACCGCCGTCAGACTGATCGGCGTCTCCTGCGCCGTGGTGGCGCGCTTCTGCGCGGTCACCACGACCTCCTGCAACTGAGTCGAGTCAGCGTGAGACTGCTGGGCCACGCCCGATTGAGCGAGCGAGAGACCCGACACGCAGACCACAACCATAAAACCAAGCTTGCAGTGAGCCATGCTATGCCTCCCCGACATGCCGGCGCTTTTGTCCGCCGGTTCGTAGTCTTTTGATGTGTGCAATCGCGTCGCGGAATTCTCCAATAATCCTAAGCGAGGCGACTTCGTGATGCTACACAGTTTCTTACGTCGGCTACGCCTCCGGGCCGGTGGCGAATCCGGCGGCGATCGTGTCGGGCCGATTCAAGGCATCCGCGCTGCAAGGCCGCGGGCTTTGCGGACTTTGGGTTGCAGGGAATCGAATGTCGCGCGAATTCCGCTGCGTTCCGCCTGCTTCGCGTAGTCCCTTGAATACTCTGAGTTTCGTAGTCTCGCAGTCGCGGCCGATGCGGCTCGATGCAACCGCCACGCCGGACCACTACGCCTGACTCCGGCGCCCCGCATTGCTCGATCAGAGCTGCGGCGGTGTCGAGCGCGCTCGCTGTTCCTCAAGCGATTCCCAGCGCGCGAACCTTGCCAGCAACAGCTCTTCGAGCTCGGCGAGCCGTTTGCGGTCGGCTCGCAGCCGCTCGCCTCCCAGTCGGTGATAATCCGCTTCGCTCATGCGCGCGGTGAGTTCAGTTTGCTCGCGCTCCAGCGACTCGATCTCCTCCGGCAGCGCCGCAAGTTCGCGCTCCTCCTTGTAGCTCAGGCGCGTGCGAGTCTTGACGGGAGTGTCACCCGCAACGCGGTCGCGCGCGGCTTGCCTTGCCGGCTTGCGATCGGCCTCAGTGATGCGGCCGACTGGCATCGGCTGCCGCTGCTGTAGGTAGTCGCTGTAACCGCCGGCGTACTCGCGCCACACGCCGTTTTTCTCAGCGGCCAACGTTTGGGTGACGACGTTGTCGAGAAAGCGCCGGTCGTGAGTCACCAGCAGCAGCGTCCCCTGGTAGCTCTGCAGCCGCTCCTCGAGCAGCTCGAGCGATTCGATGTCGAGATCGTTGGTCGGCTCATCCAATATGACCAGGTTTGCAGGTTGCGCGAACAGGCGCGCGAGCAGCAGACGGTTTCTCTCGCCGCCGGAGAGCATGCTGATCGGCGACTTGATGCGCTGTGCTGGAAACAGGAACTCGCCGAGATAGCCGACTATGTGCTTGCGCTCGCTGCCGAGCTGCACCCAGTCCGAGCCCGGGTTGATGGCATCGGCGAGCGTCATGCCTGGATCGAGTTGCGCTCGCAGCTGATCGAAGTAGGCGATGTTCAAGCGGGTCCCGAGGCGTACCGTGCCGGCGTCCGGCGCGAGCTCACCGAGAATCAGACGGATCAGGGTCGACTTCCCCGCACCGTTCGGGCCGACGAGCCCGATGCGATCGCCACGCATGATCCGCATCGAAAGACCCTCGATAAGAGGTCGGTCTGCGAAGCGTTTACTCACTCCATCGAACTCGGCCACGAGATCGCCTGAGCGCTCACCGGCATTGAGAGCGAACCGGATGTTGCCGAGCCGGTCGCGTCGCGTAGCGCGCTCGAGGCGCAACTGCTCGAGACGGCGCACGCGTCCTTCGTTGCGGGTTCGTCGAGCCTCGACGCCTTTGCGGATCCAGGCCTCCTCCTGCTGCCAGAACTTCTCGAAGCGGCGCCGCGCAGCGTCCTCCGCCGCGAGCTCCTCGTCCTTGCGCTGCTCGTAGGCCGCAAAGCTGCCGGGGAAGGAGCGCAGTACGCCTCGGTCGAGTTCGATGATGCGGGTCGTGACGCGGTCGAGGAAGGCGCGATCGTGGGTGATGACAACGGCCGCAGGCACTCGCAGCAGCAGCTCCTCCAGTCGTTCGATGGCTTGGATATCGAGATGATTGGTGGGCTCATCGAGCAGCAGCAGGTCGGGCTGCAGGGCGAGCGCCAGGGCGAGCGCCGCGCGCTTGCGCTCTCCGCCCGAGGAGCTCGTCGGTGAGGTGACGCCGCTGAGGCCGAAGCGGTGCAGGAACTCCTCGAGGCGCGACTCCAGGCGCCAGTGCTCGCGCTCATCGGCTGGCGCCCCGTCTCTCCACAGCGCACAGGTCTTGGCTCGCAGCAGCAGACTCTCCTGCAGCGTCTCTGCCGGCGGCGCCTGCGGTTCTTGTTCAACGAGCGCCACGCGCAAGCCCTCGCGTCGCTGCAGTCTGCCGTCATCGAGCAGGATGTTGCCGGCGAGCACACTGAGCAGTGTCGACTTGCCGGTGCCGTTGCGGCCGATCAGCCCGACTCGCTCGCCGGCTTGCACGGTGAGCTGCGCACCATCAAGGAGCGGCCGCTCGCCGAAGGCGATATGCGCATCGAGAAGCGTGATCAGGGACATAGGCGCATTGTCCGCATGGGGCTTCCACTGGGCAAAGCCCACGCGGGTGGCTCGCTCTCCTGACCCGGAGCGCGAATCACCCCTCCGCCAGGGGTCTGCGGGTCTATCGAGACTCCGGACGAGATGCAGTTACCCCGCTGACCGGCCGGGCGAGCTCATTTCGGCTTCTTGAACTTGAGCAGGAATTGGTCCGTGTGGCCGCGAATCGAGGGATCGAACACATTCTTGGTGTGATCGTCGGCGGGATTCGCGAGGATCGAGCTTTCCGACTCGAGTTTGAAGCCGGCTGCGAGGACATCGGATTTCACTCGCGCGCGGTCGATACGGTGCAGGGTTTCGGTGGCCGCAATGCCAGCGCCGGACGCCGCTGCGTGGTCCAACACCACGTACACGCCGCCCGGCTTCAGCGCGCTGAACACCGCCCTGTTGAAGGCGGCTACGTCGGCCGGGCCCATGAACTTGTCGTAAAGGTCGTGATAGTTCTGGCGAATGACTACCGCATCGAGTCCTGCAGGCAGTGGGCTCGCCACCGGATCCGCGCTTACCACTACATTGGGTGCCTGCGCGGCGAGGTTGTGCATGTTATCGAGCACATCCGGCCGGACCTTTGCGACCTCCGCCGTCTCCACGGCGTAAACCTTGCCCGTGGGACCGACCGCACTGGCGAGCGAGCCGGTCAGACGGCCGCCGATGATGTCGGCCACCGCATCACCCTTCTTAACGCCGATGAATGCGATCACTTCGGGCACCTTCCAGGCGGGGTCCAGCGGCGGCGGACCTGATGGCTGTGCCTGCGGTGACGCGGGCGTCGTGCTGACGGCGGAAAGACCGAGAACGATGGCAAGCGCAAGCCTTCGCATAGGTGGTCCCTTTCAGGTCACGCGAGTCGATTGTGGGTCGGCGGCCCGTTTGGCGCCGGTGGTCGATTCTAGCTATCCGGGCGTCGCCGGTCGAAGCTCAGGCTCTGGGCCGCGTGCCGAGGATCGAGACGCGCTGGCCGTAGCGTGAATAGGGGAAGTAGTCCCATACGGAGTGATGCTGCAGGGCGCGATTGTCCCAAAACGTCAGCGTATTGGGATACCAGCGCACGCGGCACTGAAACTCGACATGGCCCTCGAGGTGCCGGAAGAGGAATTCGAGGAGCGCGTCGCTTTCCTCGGACGACAGTTCATTGATGCGCGTCGTGAAACCGCGATTGACGAACAGCACCTGACGTCCGTTGTCGGGATGGCGGGTCACCACCGGATGCACCGCCTTCGGCCATCCGCCGGGCGGCGGCGCGTTGCCGTGTGCGCCGACATAAAGCTTCGAGCCTTCGTGCGTGGCGGTGAGACCTGTGAGGAATTCCTGCATCACCGGAGACAGCGTCTCGTAGGCGCGGATCGCGCTGATGAAGCACGTGTCGCCACCGCCAATCTCCGGCGTCCTGGTGATGTAGAGCATCGAACCCATGGGCGGCTCGGCATCGCACGTCACGTCGCTGTGCCACACTTCGCCGGCCACGTAGCGCGACGACTGATCCGCCTTCACCACATAAATCTCCGGATCCGTCGCCCCGCCCGCCTTGGCCTTCTCGGCGTTGTAGGGATGGACGTGCAGCCTGCCGAACTGGCGGCCGAAACGTTTGTGGTCCTCGGGCGTCAACGCCTGGTCGCGGAATACGAGCACGTGATAGGCGTTGAACGCGTCGCGAATTTCTCTCAGCTGTTCCGCCGAGGTCGGTTTCGACAGGTCAATGCCGCCGATCTCGGCGCCGACGACCGGCGTCAGCGGATCGACCGTGATGGTCTGCGGAGTCAGCCGCTTTTCACGGGCTCCGAGTCCGGGGGCGATGGCCTTGTGTTCTCCGTGCTCCACTGCCGCAGACGTTACCCCCGCCCGTGTCGGCAATACAAGCCGTGAAAATCGGCGCATTGGCGACAAGTTGGCGATGCGCACCTGGTGCGCGGTATTCTCTCCCCACGCATGAGAAGTGGCAGCGCCGACCTGGCTCATCCCGCCCACCGCTACCGGGCGATCGATGTGCTGCGTGGGCTTACGGTCGCGCTGATGATTGTCGTGAACATGCAGGTCGGTCCCGGCAAGTCCTACGCGCCGCTGCTGCATGCGTCCTGGAACGGACTGACGCCGACCGACCTGGTGTTTCCGACGTTCATGTTCGTGGTCGGAACCGCGCTCAGCTTCACGCTGGAGAAATACGCGGCGCTGGGCGAAGCGGCGGTGCTGCGCAAGATCGCGACGCGTACCGCGCTGATCTTCCTGTGCGGCTTCCTGCTGTACTGGTTTCCATTCTTTACGGTCGACCCGGGCGGGCACGTCATGTTCGCGCCGCTCGAGCACACCCGGATCCTGGGCGTACTGCAGCGCATCGCGCTTGGCTACGGTGCGGCGGCGCTTATCGTGTACTACGGAGGACGCGCTGGCGCGATCACCTTCGGGATCGTGGCGCTGCTCGGCTATTGGGGGCTGATGCACGCCCTCGGCGATTATTCGCTCGCCGGCAACGCGGCGATCAAGCTCGACAAGCTGGTACTGGGCGAGGCTCACATGTACCACGGGGAGGGCGTGGCC
The DNA here is from genome assembly GCA_035568235.1 of Steroidobacteraceae bacterium. GTDB lineage: Bacteria > Pseudomonadota > Gammaproteobacteria > Steroidobacterales > Steroidobacteraceae > 13-2-20CM-66-19. The sequence continues at coordinate 47,929 of DATMOK010000026.1, forward strand.
TTCGATCCCGAGGGCATTTTGAGCACGCTGCCCGCCATCGTAAACGTACTTGCCGGCTACCTCGCCGGACGCTTCGTCCGCGATCACGGCGCGAACCGTTTCACGATCATCAGGCTGCTGGTGACGGCCGCCGCATGCCTGATCCTGGCGCTTGCGTGGAATACAGTCTTTCCGATCAACAAGAAGCTCTGGACCAGCTCCTTTGTGCTCTGCACGGTCGGAGTCGACCTTGGCGTCCTCGCGCTCCTGATTTACGCAGTTCCTCAGGCGCAGGAGCGCCGCTGGACGTACTTTTTCGAAGTGTTCGGCCGCAACACGCTGGTCATCTATCTGCTGAGCGAGGTGGGGCAGACGATGCTCTATGGCATCCACGTCGGCCAGCAAAGCCTGTTCGCGTGGCTTTATGTGGGCGGCTTCGTTCCGTGGGCCGGTGACAAACTCGGCTCGGCGTTGTATGCCGTCGCCTACATGCTGGGCTGCTGGGCCGTTGCTTACGGGATGGACCGCAAGCGTATCTACATCAAGCTCTAGCCCTCGGTCGTCGCCGACCGTGGCGCGCCGTGGGGTGCGGTCAGTCCTCTTCCGCAAGCGTCTGTTCGAGAGCCTCGAGCAGGATGTCGGCGTGCTGTGTCTCGAATGTCAGCGGCGAACGAATCTTGAGCACATCGCCGTGGCGGCCGGTTGCCCCCACCAGCACGCCCCGGCGGCACATCGCGTTTACTACCCGCTTGGTTTCGACGGCACCGGTGAGCCCGCTGGCCGGATTGGCGCGCAGCTCTACACCAACGAATAATCCGGCCCCCCGCACCTCGCCGATCGCGGCGCAGCGACCGGCAAGGGCATCGAGACCGTGCCTGAGATACTCGCCGGTGCGGCGTGCGTTCTCGAGGAGATTCTCGCTGCGGATGACGTGCAGCACCGCCAGCCCCGCCGCACACGAGACGCTGTTGCCCCCGAAAGTGTTGAAGTAGTGCCTGCGCTTGGCGAAGCGGGCCAGCACCTCCGGACGGGCGGCGACGGCCGCGATCGGGTGTCCGTTGCCCATGGGCTTGCCCATCGTCACGAGGTCCGGAACGACGCCATGGCGCTGAAAGCCCCACATCGTTTCGCCCAGCCGGCCGAAGCCCGGTTGCACCTCGTCGGCGATGAAAAGCCCGCCGGCCGCCTGCACATGACGCACGGCATCGGCGAGAAATCCCCTGGGATCCGCAAATACCCCATCACTCGAGAAGATGGTGTCGGCGAGCAATGCGGCGAGTCGCACGCCGTCGCTGCGCATGCGCTCGATTGCGTCGCGAACGCGTTCGCCGAATGCCGCGCCACCGCCGGGAGCTGCTGGCGAAGGCACCGTGTAGACGCCGGGTCCGAGCGGACCGCCATCCTCGGGCGACATGCCGGACAGCACATCCGTCACGCCGTGGTACGAGAAATCCGTAACGATGAATCCGGTGCCGCCGGTCACCGCCTTGCTGACACGGACCGCGAGATCGTTTGCCTCGCTCCCCGTACAGGTGAACACGACGTTGCCGAGCTCGGGCGGCATCGTCATCAGCAGCTGCTCGGCGAGTTGTAGCGGCAGCTCGGCGAGATACCGGGTGTGCGTATTGAGGGTGCGCGCCTGCCGCGCCAGCGCCTCGACAACGTACGGGTGGCAGTGGCCCACTACCGGCACATTGTTGTAGGCGTCGAGATAAGCCCGGCCCTGGTCGTCATACATCCAGACGCCCTCGGCGCGCACGATCTGCAGGGGCTGATCGTAAAAGAGCCGATAGGTAGGGGAGAGCACGCGCCCGCGCCGTGCCAGGATTTCCGCGCGGTCCTCTTCGATCGTCACAGCCGGATCTCCTCGACCTGCAATCGGTCGGCGATATGCAGCCGCGTGCGCATGAAATCCTTATCGAGCGCCGTGAAATGACCGCTGCCCGGGTTGCGCTGCACGTGCCATTCGTGAATGACGAGAGTCATGAGGAGCCGCGCCGCCACCAATGCACCGAGCAGCGCCAACTCGTCGTGCTGGAGTCCGACCCGCTCATGGTAAGCGCTCGTGACATCGAGAATGGCCGCGTGCGCCTGCCCCGGATCCGCGCAATCCGGGGGAATGAGCTCGGCGGCGCAAACCGCCACGTCTGCAATCAGTGCTGTATGTGTCATGTCGCCGAAGTCGATCACCCCGGTTACGCACGCCTCATCGGCGGGATCCACCAGGATATTGAGGGGATTCAGATCGTTATGCACAATCTGATGCCGTAGCCGCGGCAGCTGCGACTCGATGCGGGGAACGAGCTGCTCGAGCAGCGCGCGCGCCGCCGACTGATACGGGAAGCGGGGCAGCTCCGCCAGCAGCCGGCGCATATGGACCGTGTGGCGCACATCCCAGGCGATAATCCGCTCCGCCGCCGGGTGCTCGAAGCCGCGCAATGCCACGGTCAATTGAGCGCCGATCCGGCCGCACGCGGCGCGCTGTCGCGGGGATCGGGTGGACGTGCCGAGGAGCCGTCCGCTCAGAAACGTCAGCACGCGGGCGGTGCGCTGTGCGTCGGAGTCGTCGACAAAACGAACGTGAGTGGCGCCCAGGCGGTCGCGCACTACCCGCGGGCACGGCAGTCCGGGATCGACCTGCTCAATGTGCAGCAGCGCGGCGGTCTGCAAGGCGGTTTCGGCCGGATTCTCAGCCGGGTTCGCGACCTTCAGAACGTATTCCGCGCCGTCATCGGCGGTCAGTCTGAAGTTTTCGTCGCGCTCGCCCGTAAGCCGTGTCGCCCGCGGCTCAAAGCCGTAGTGTTGGCGCACCAGGGACGGGACGCCCCCGATGGGCATTGGTCTTGACGGTGCGACCATCGTCGCCAGAAAGGCGTCCACATCGGCCGGCATTCGCGGCAAGGCTCCCAAGAATCATTCAAGGTGGTGGTTTTACTGGTTCCTGCCTGCTTTGGGAATACACCTGACACCCGGCGGCGGCCAGGAAACCCGGCCAGATCGGTGATCTCAGGATTTCGGCTGCTCGTGACCGATTGTCGCCTCATACCAATGCACGACCGTGAACAGGAACAGCATGCCGGCTCCGCTCAGCATCGCGGTTACCGCCGCGGCATAAACGGCCGCCAGCAGCGCGCCAGGGACAGCAACGGCATTTGCCGTCAGAGCCAGCGCAGCGATAACCATCGCCAGCGAGAACACCACCACCTGCAACGGCAAACGCGTCGGATTCACAGCGTGCCGACGGCGCGGAAATGTCAGTGCCCAGATGCCGAGAATGACGGCCATAACGCCGCTTGAGACACGCCAGGAAATCGGGCCCGAGGCTCCGGACAACATCATCAGCGGCGGCAGGATCGAGCCGAGGGTCGTCATGAATCCCAGTTGGACCCAGGTGCGCGTCACAAAGCTGTCGAACTTGGTCATGCGGCCGCCGAGCATCTGCCGCAGGATCATCGTCAGAACAGACAAGCCCGCGAAGGTCATGCCGACGGTCGCGATTGTGTAGAGATAAGCGGATGCGTCCACGTCAGCCCCCGACCTGAGCCTGTTGTTCAGCTCTGCGCAACTAGAAGTCCTTCGAAATCGCTTCCGCCAGGTGGTCCAGGATTTGACCCCAGCCCCGCGTATGACCTTCATGGATGGCCGGCGTCGGCAGACGCTCGTGGGTTAGCACGAGGTCGGTCTCGTCGCCGCGCGGATTGAGCTCGACGGTTACCAAGGTATTCACCTCGTTCGTCAGCGGGCCGACCCATGTGAACACCAGCTTGTGCGGCCGGTCGATCTGCACATAGGTGCCGGATACCTGGCGACTCGAGTCCTTAGACGACATGACCAGGCTGAAGGCACCGCCGGGGCGCAGATCACAGCTCGCCTTACAATCGACCGCACCCGGAAAAGGGCTCATCCACCGAACCATCAAGTCGGGCTTGGTCCACAGGTCGAAGATCTGCTCGGCGGGGGCCTTCAGGCGACGGCGTACCTGCACCACCGCGGCGGTGCTGTCAGCGCGCGACACGCTTGCGGTCCTTCGGCCCTGATGGGTGCGCCTTCTTGAGCTGGCGCAGCAAGCGCTCCATGGCGTCCAGGCGCTGCTCCCAAAAGCGGCGCGTCCGCTCGATCCAGCCATCGACCTCGTCCAGCGAATGGGGGTTGATGGAGAGAATATGGTCGCGCCCCCTCCTGTGCCGCTCGATCACACCGCTCGCTTCCAGCACGCGGATGTGCTTCGACACCGCGTTCAAGGATATCTGGAAGGGTTCCGCGACCTCGGTCACCCGTGCCGCGCTGTGCGACAGCCGTTCGATAATCGCCCGCCGCGTCGGATCGGCCAGCGCGGCAAATACCGCGTCGAGGCGCGCGGTGCGCGAAGCCGCTTCCTTCCGGGCTTCGATCTCAATCATGGCGATCTGCCCGTTCGATTCCCGAGTCTAAGAATTATTCTACCCAAGGGTTGACAATAGGTCGAGTCGCTGATGTTATTAAACCGATCGGTTTAATATATACATGATCAGGGAGAGCTCGATGCTGAATAAACCAATTGCCGCCGCCGCCGCCGCCGCCGCGGCGCTCGCGCTGCTGTCAGCCGCCGTCATCCCGGCGCTGGCCGAGCCGGTGAAGAACATCGTCATCGTCCACGGAGCCTTCGCTGACGGTTCCGGCTGGCGGCGGGTCGCGGACATCCTGGGTAAAGACGGTTATGCGGTCAGCGTGGTGCAGGAGCCGCTGACCTCACTCGCCGCTGACGTCGCGGCGACCAGAAGGTTGCTGGACCTGCAGCAGGGTCCGACCCTGCTGGTCGGTCACAGCTATGGCGGGGTGGTGGTCACCGAGGCGGGTACTGCGCCGAATGTCGCCGGCCTCGTCTACATCGCCGCCTTCATTCCAGACAAAGGTGAGAGTGCACTCGGTCTGCTCTCGCAGATGCCCGCCGCTAACAATGACGCCCGCGCCACGCAGGACGGGTTCCTGTACATCGAGCCGGCCGCGTTCCCCGCCGATTTCGCCGCCGACGTCCCGCCTGCTGAGGCGAAGTTCATGGCACGGTCCCAGCCGATGCTGGCTAAGGATGCCGGCGCGGCAGCGGTGAGTGTGGCCGCCTGGCATCAGAAGAAAAGCTGGGCGCTAATCGCCTCTCGCGACCACAACATCAACCCCGATCTCGAGCGCAGCATGGCCAGGCGGGCCGGGAGCGAAACGATCGAGGTTGCCGCCAGCCACGCGGTCTACGTTTCCAAGCCCAACGAAGTAGCGCGCTTGATTGAGCGGGCGGCAAAGGCCTCTGGTCAATGACCCATTCGAGACCAGAGAGGGACGGCCCTAACGGAGCTTGAACTGCCGCATCATATTGTCCTGGATCGCGGCTCTCGAAAGCGATGGGCCTAACCCTGTGTTGAGGTAATAGAGCGCCTTCAGAAAGGCTAGATCGCTGGCCGTTATCGCTGTCGGCTTTTCACGCGTACCGCAGCTGGATGACATCAGGTCCAGAATGCTCGGCAGCGGATCGCAGTGATCCGGCGTTTGCGCCACCGACAGGGTCAACATCGCCAGGGTGTCAGCGAGCGTCCCAATGGCGTCGCCGGCGACCTTCGTCGTGTCGACGACCAGAATGACGACGCCGATCCCGATCCCGCTGCCGGGATCACCGCCCAAGCGCGTTCCTGAGCGGCCGGCTCCGAGATACTGCTGGCTGATCCGCGGCCAAAGGGGCAGAACGTCGAGCCCTACCAATGCCACGTCCGTGTTCAGAACCACGGAGCCGCCCCTCGTTGTTATGTAGAAGCCCTGAATTGCGTGGTCGCTTTGATACGCCAGGAGGTCCTGCATCCCTCCCGAATACCTGATACCAAAGGCACCGGTCGCCCATTTGAAGACGGCATCCAGGCTTTCCCCCGGGTCGTTGGTGAAAAGTATCTGCACGTTGGTTTTGCATTGGGGGTCAGACTCCACGGGCGCACCCACATACGTGGCGAGCGCGCGAAGCCGCGCCGCGACGAAGGCGTTGTAGTCCGGGGTGAGGCCAACGGCGAGTGGGCAAATGCTCTGTCTGCCGCCGCGCCAACGAGCAAGGTTGCGCGCCGTACTGGTGCTCACATAGTGCACCGTCGCGTGGTGCATTATGAATTGATACAGACTGTCTCCCGCCAATTCCTGCTCGCTAGGCGGAGTCAGGGTCGCCACGGTCGCGTCGGGATTTGCAGTCACCGCGCCTGAGTTCACGTCGGGCACGATTGACGGCAAACCGGTATGGGAGACCGAGTCGGTTCGCGCCGACTGAGCCACGGCCGCTTGCGCCGTCGCAAGCCAAGCAACCGTGAGCACAAGCGCGGCAAGTGCGATCCGTTTGAACTCACAGGTGCTGCTGCGCGCTGGCAGCTCGCGATCGAAATGTTCCATAGGTGCCCCGGCTCCCGCTGCTCGTCTGCAACCGCCATTCACCACTCATCGCTCCGGCAGGCAGCAGCCATTTTACGCCCGAGCGCGCGGAACTACCGCAGGCGGAACGAGGAATCGGCCGAATCCGGACGCTGGCTCTTGCCGCCAGGGCAGCAGGCAAGCCGGTTACGGGGCGTGACGGGGAGAGCGGGGTCCCTTGGTCACCTCCGCATCGCCATAGCTTCCCTGAAGCGTTCCGTCACGCGCGAAGTCACGAATCATCTTTATGTAGCCCGGGGCGTAGCGCGTCGAGACTCGCTCACCCCCGGCGCCGGTCTCAAACAACGTCATGCCATGCTCCGCGGCGGGATAGTAGGCGAGTGTGAACGGCAGGCCGTCCTTGACGAGCGACCTGATGCGACGGCTGGTCTCCGCGCTCGGCGCCTGATAGTCCTCGCCGCCGAGAATCCACAGCTGGGGCACCTTGTTGGCGCGCAGCGCCGGCATGGGGTCGTAGTGAAACGGCGTGTGCCAATCGAATTTCGGTGCGAGCGCACGGAGCTGCGCGTCCGAGTGCTGCTGCAGCACGAAAAATGCGAAATCGCCCTGTACGTCCTTGTACCAGGGAGCGCTTCCATACTTGGCTCTGACGGCGTCCAGTTTCTCGAAACCACCCTTGAAATCGTTCTCGAACACGTCCTCGGCGGCGCTCGCGACCTCGAGTGCTTTGGCGATCACTTCGGGCGGGTAGCCCTTCTCGCGCATCTGCAGCTCGACTGCTTCCTGATCTTCGTCGATCACATTGACAGCCAGGCCAAAGCAGACGATGACGAAGTCCACCGCTGTGCGGTTCGCCGCGAGCGGCGCCACCCAACCACCCTGGCTTCCCCCCTGATAGCCGATGCGACCCAGCCGGGCGCCTGCGAGCTGCTGGGCCTCGCGTAGCGCTGCCACGGCATCGTCGGCCAGCAGACTGTAATCCTGGGTGTACTGCCCTGCGGACTTGCCGGTGCCGCGTTTGTCGTAAACGAACGCACCGACGCCTTCAGCCGGCAGCAGGTGTTGCAGAAAATACGTCTGCAACGATGCGTCGGCGAGCGCTGAGCTCTGCTCTGAGCCATGCAGGAGAACGACGATCGGGACCTGCTGCGCACCCTTCGGCATGACCAGACGGCCGGCGAGCACGGTGCCGTGACTTATGAACGTTGCCTCCTTCACATCGAGCGCGACCCGCTGACCTGAAACGCCGCCGAAGGTGATCTGCTCCCCGGGGCAAGGCGAAAACGTTGCGGTGATCCCGTCAGCTCGAACTGTCCAGCCGCGCGTGCTGTTCCAGACTCCGTCGGCGCTCGGGTGCAGCACGCCGGTCGTGCCATCGAATTGCCTCCAGCGCAGCGTGTCGCCATCGTCCGGCGCAACGTCGACCAGAGCTCCATCGACGAGGCGGTAGGTGCCAGCGTGGCAATCCGCTGCATCGGCTGCGCGCACAACCGCGGGTGCTGCGAACGATGCGCCTAGGGCGAGGCAGTACCACGCCAAGCGGTTCAAGGATGCCACGGGCTCTCACTCCTGCCGCCACAGCGGCGCTTCGATCTTTCCGAGGTTGCTGGGACCTTGTAGCTGCCATTTCCGGGCTTGTATTGGACGGATTCAAGGTCGTGGGGCCGTCCCTCTTGACGCCTTACGGTGGTGCATTTATTTAGGAAGCCACTTCATCGGCGTGGTGGCAGAGAATCTGATGCTGCGGCGGTTCAGCGGAGCCTCGATCAGAACGGTCATCGACCGCAGCCACACCTGCGTGCCAGAGCACGCCCACGACTGGCCCGTGCTGTCGCTCTTTGTGCTCGGCTCCTATCTGAACGAGACCGAGGCCGGCGAGAAGTTCATCTCCGGGCCGTCCGCGGTCTTCTATCGCGCTGGCGCGGGTCATCGCAACACGATCGCGGCGATTGGATTCGAACAGATTGAGATCGAGTTCGATCCGTCCTGGCTTGGACACCCGGTGCTACCACGTGCGCCCGTTAGGCTGTGGGTCGGAGGCTGCGTTGGCAGAGAGGCGCGTCACCTGGCCTACGCTTGCCAGGCGGAAGGGTCCGAAAATTTTCTACGCGCCGCAATCCGGGGATTCATCAGCGGGGCAAACCGGCAGCCCGAGTGTCGGGTTGCGGATTGGATCGACACCGTCAGCCGGCGCCTGCGGGAAGACACGACTCTCAAGATCGCAGATCTCGCGAGCGAGGTAGGCCGACATCCCTCATGGGTCGGGTCAGCGTATCGGCAAGCAACCGGAGAAGGACTGCAGCAGACTGCCGCCCGGTTGCGCGTCGAACGCGCGACACGTCTGCTAAGGGAGACCGGTCACTCGGTCAGTTCCATCGCGCTCGAGGCTGGGTTTTGCGACCAGAGCCACATGAATCGAACCTTCCGGCAGGTGCTCGGACGTTCGCCGACTGCGGTGAGGGAAGAGCGTAGGGCCTTTCGCCAGCTGCACGCTGTTGCCAGGCAGGGTCCTCCGCTACTCGCGTAGGCCGACGGCAGCCTGGGTGAACGGGATTGAGTAGCGGAGCCTGCGTCAGCTCTGCTGGAGATAGGTCGCGGTGACCTCGTAGCTGACTTCCAGCAGGCAAGGCCGTCTCGAGACAGGATCGCGGCCGCGCGAGCCGCGGCACTTGAGGACGCCGTGCGCGCTATGCGCAGTGTCCGCCAGGGCGGCTTTAACTGCGTCGCCGAGGTCGAACTGGCCGTCGCAGTCCGAATACGGACAGCGATACTCGAAAAACGCGCGCGCCGGTGGATAGAGCAGATGCGCCTGCGGGGTTGGTACGCCTGCGGTCGGCCCTTGGAAACTCAACTCGATGCGAAGGTGCTGGACAGCAGGGAACGCGGTGCGCAACACCTGCGCCGTGGCGCGATCGCGACGCAACTGATCCATTCGCCCCTGGCGCGTGGCGGTGGAAGGAGCGAACTTCACGAACCGTACCCGACGTCCGAGTGGCAGTGAGCGGGGGCTTCAGTGGACCACATGCTCGTGACCGGTGCGCTCAGCTGCGATTCATGCCCGCAGCGCGCGCGGCTCGCGTCCGCTGCTCCTCGCGCACCTCTTCAAGCGTCAACCGGGTGCTGATTGCGATCACATCGAGTATGGGATGCGCCGGGTCAGACGGCAGGCGCAGCGCGTGGATTTTCTCCCACGTTCGAATGCGGACGTCGGGCGGATTGAGATTGGAACACTGCTCAGCCCGCTCCAGCCGTCTCTTTTCGGCACGCTCGTATTCTTCGTGAGCGGAGCGTTCGGCCGGAGTCTTTACCAGATCGCCTGTGGCGGGCATCGTCATGGTCGGTCGCCCGACTCAGTAGCGGCGTGGACCGCCTCGGTGGCCGCCGCCACCGGATCGATCACGATCCTGGGCCTCGTTGACCTTGAGAGCACGGCCTTCAAAGTCCTTGCCGTTCAGGGCCTGCATGGCGCGGGATGCGTCCGCATTCGACATTTCCACAAAGCCGAAACCGCGCGGGCGCCCCGTATCGCGATCGGTGATCAAGGAAACCTTCTCGACCGTTCCGTGCGCCGAGAACAGAGCGCGCACGCCCTCTTCAGTTGCCGTGAAGGGGAGATTGCCAACGTAGAGTTTGGTCACTGCAGAGTACTCACTGTGAATATCGAAGAATGAAGAATAACGCCGGTTAGCCAGCGGGTAATACAGTACGCCAGTTTGCGGCTTAATGCCCGGAAAACGACACTCCAACCCGTGGCCGCGGGTTGGAGGGCGAGGTTTCCGTAACCGGGATACGAGCGCGCAACGCCGCAGCCTGATAGTGGCTGAGATTGGTGCTCTGGGCTCAGCCGGGGGTCATTCGAACCAGTAGCTGAGCGTCCCGCGATGGAGCCCTGCCCGAAGCCGCCCTCAAAGCCGCCGTCGCCACGCAGGCCGGACAGCTCGCCCGTGCCTGAGCCTGGAACGACTAACCAGGTCGCCCTGATTCTGCCGTTTGACACGGTTTCCGAGCCTTGAAGCACGAAGGTGCCGGAACGCCCCCCGAGCGTTCCACGAAACCGTTGCACGCTGACCATGCTTGCGGATCGATCGTCGCGCATAACCTGAAACGCCCGGACCGTTGACTCGCCTTCGATATCGCCGCTGAACGTCTCGCTCAAACGGATTTCCGCCAGTGCCGCGCTCGGGGTTTGATCGAAGGGCAGCGTCTCGGATCTATGCACGGTGATCTTCGCCTCAGCTCTCGTGCGCGCAGTTGCTGTCGGGCCACCCTGCCTGGTGGCTTGGACGGAATCGTTGTGGACCACCTGGCTGCTCCTTTCGCGAAGCTGCGCACATGGAGCCGATCGTGACCAGTGCCAGCGTTCGTAGGATCATAGCTTTGGGACATATCCCGTCGATCAATGGTTCAGCAAGAGCGCGGCCTCGGGCGGTGCGCTGGGGGCAGGATCGCCGGACTGGCGGCCCCTGCTCCTGCAGATGCGGCCACCGGCGCGCCTCTAATGAGACTCTGCGGCGCCAGGCACGCAGGGCGAACCCGCCTCCATTACACGGCCGGGAGGCTAGCGAGGGAATTTCCTCGAGGGCTCACGAGTCTTTCGGATCATGAGTTAGAGTTGCGCCAAGCGTCCGCTCAAGCCATCGGAGAGCATCATGGGTCGAATTGCCGCGCTGGTCGTGGTGTTTGCCGGGACGTTCATTGCAGGTCCGGTGGGAGCCTCAGACGACTCCGGTCTGTCGAGCGCGCCGGCGATCGAGGGCTACGGCAAGATGCACCCTCTGCCGAAGGCCGCCTATCAGCCTGATCCCCGGACGACCTACAAAGTGGTATTTGCGATGACGGCTGCGTCCAAGGCGCCAGAGGACGTCAATCCGGCCATCGAACGGGTCGCGCGTGCGGTGAATCTTTATGTGTCCGCCGGTGTGCCGCTGAATCATCTCAAGTTCGTCGCCGTCGCGTACGGCGCGGCCACCTCGGTCGCCCTCGACGACGCGCATTACAAGGCGGCTTATGGTGTCGCCAACCCCAATCTCCCGGTGATCGCCCGGCTGCGCAAAGCCGGTATCGATGTTGCGGTGTGTGGTCAGGCGGTGCTCGAGCACAACTACGAGTACGCGTGGATCGATCCATCCGTCACCGTCTCGCTTGCCGCGATTACGACGATTACCTTGCTCGAGCAGCAGGGCTATAGCCTGATGCCGCTGTTCTGAGAGTCCATCGCCCGTGCGCTCAAGGGGCACTCGCTTAGCAAGTCTCGCCGCCGTCGGAGTGCTCCTCCTGAATGCACTGACGGCGAGCACGGCAGTTGCGCAGCCGCCCGCGCCGGCGAGCGTGGCCAGGCCGGCCGAGAGTGGCGATTGCCCCGGACGAGGCGATGACGGGATCTTTCCTCCGTGGCAGCACGGCGCCAACAACGATGCGCTCGAACGGGGCCTCGAGTTCACCGTACCGGACGCGGACGTACTCGCCGATTTTCATGGCGACCCGGCCAACCCGCTGCTTGTCCTGTACGTAGGCGGCAACTACTTCTTCGCCATGGCGCCGCTCGTTCAGGCCTTCGAGACGCGCTACCCGCAATACCGCGGCCGGCTTTACTGGGAGACGATTCCGCCGGGTCTGCTGGTGCGCCAGATCCGGGCCGGCGGCCGTGTGACCGTGGGCAACATGACCTGGACGGTCAAACCCGACGTCTACCTCGCCGGCCTCGAAGCGGTGAACACGCAGATTGAAGCGGGCCTGCTCGTAGGGCCCGCGGTGCCGTACGTCACCAACACGCTCACCATCATGGTCCCCAGGGACAATCCGGCGCATGTCGCGGGGCTCGCCGATCTGGGCAACGCGGGCATTCGCCTCGCGATGCCGGACCCGGAATTCGAGGGCGTGGCGCGCCAGATCCGCGCCTCGCTCGAGAAGGCGGGGGGCACGGCGCTGGTCGAGACCGTCTACGGGACCAAAGTGCACGATGGCACGACCCGTCTCACTCGCATTCATCACCGCCAGACGCCGTTATGGCTCATGCAGTGCCGGGCCGAGGCGGGCGTGACCTGGCGCTCCGAGGCGCTGTTTCAGGAGCAGATAGGGCACGCGATCGGGCACGTCGATATTCCCGACTCGCAGAACGCCACCGGGGTCTATGCTGGCGCAGTGGTGCGCGGCGCAGCTCACGTGCAAGCCGCGAACGAGTGGTTGAATTTCATCCGCTCGCCGCAAGGGCTGACGATCTTCGAGCGCTATGGATTCAAACCATACTCCCCTGAAGCACGCTGACGCGGCTACGGCGCTGCTCGCGCTGCTCGCCTCGCTGCTGGCGCCGTTGAGCGCCAGCGCGGTGGAACCTAAGAACCCGCAGCAGTCTGTACCCACAGCCGCGGCTGCCTGCGCGGCGTGTCACGGGCAGTGGGGCGAGGGCAACGTTGCCACCGGCTTTCCGCGACTCCAGGGCCTGCCGGCCGCCTACCAGGTGGGGCAGCTCGAGGCGTTTGCAGACGGCACGCGGCAGAACCCGGTCATGACACCGCTCGCGCAATCGCTGAGCGCGAGTGAGCGAGTACAGCTCGCGGACTATTACGCCGCGCTCGTGGCTCGGACGCGCGGGCCGGGCTCTGCGCCGTCAACACATGACGAGCAACTTGCGGTTCGCGGCCGCTGGTCCGAGGACATACCCGGCTGCGTCCAATGTCACGGCGAGAACGGCAGCGGTATTGGCGCTGCCTTTCCGCCGCTCGCCGGGCAGCCGGCGGCTTATCTCGCCGCCCAGCTGCGGGCCTGGCAGCAGGGCACACGCCGGGGCGAACCGCTCGGCCTGATGCAGAGGATCGCCAAGCAGCTGTCAGCCATGGACGTAAGTGCCGTCGCCGATTACTTCAGTGCCATCCCCGCAGGGGGCAAGGCGCCGGCCGCGGCTCCCGTACCGGGCAGCGCGCCGCAGGCTGCGCCGGCTGCCGCGACTGCGCCCGGGACCGCCGGCGGCGCACGCGGTCAGGGTGTCTTCGCGCCGGCCGACACGCCGATTCCCGATGACGGCTTCGGCAAGGTCATCCAACTTGGACGCAACATCTTTGACAACCCGGTGCGCTACGCCGGCCGCTACGTCGGCAACGATCTGCGCTGCACGAGCTGTCATCTCGATGAGGGGCGCAGGGTCGGCTCAGCTCCCATGTGGGCGGCGTACGTGTCCTACCCCGCGTATCGCGCCAAGAATGGCCACGTGAACACTTTTGCCGAGCGGCTGCAGGGCTGCTTCAGGTACAGCATGAATGGCCGGCCGCCGCCGCTCGGAGACCCGGTACTGGTTGCATTGGAGAGCTACTCATACTGGATGGCGCGCGGCGCCCCTGTCGATCCGAACATCGCCGGCCGCGGCTACGTGAAGCCGCCCAAGCCTGCGCTGGCTCCCGACCGGGCGAGAGGCGCGGTTGCATATGGTGAGAAGTGCGCGCTGTGCCACGGCGAACGCGGCGAGGGCCGCAGTGCCAACGATGGCAGCCCCGGATTTCCGGCGTTGTGGGGCGGGGACTCCTACAACTGGGGCGCGGGCATGGTCAACGTGGCGAACGCCGCCGCTTTCATCAAGAGCAACATGCCGTTCAGTCAGGGCGGCACCCTGACGGACCAGGAGGCCTGGGACCTGGCGCTGTTCGTCGACGCTCATGAGCGGCCGCAGGATCCACGGTACGCCGGCTCGGTGGAGGCGACGCGCGCCAAATTCCACGACGGCGACAACTCCCTCTACGGGCAGAGCGTGGACGGCCGGGTTCTCGGCAGTCATTCCCCGCCCCCGGGTGGTCGGCTGCGCGAACACGCGGCCGCTTCCGCGGGCAACTAGGGTTCCCTTGCAGTTCCTCATCGGCGCTGCAGCCGGGGCCATCGTCGGTCTTGCGCTCGGGGTAGTCGGCGGCGGCGGTTCCATCCTCGCTGTCCCGCTGATTGTCTACGCAGTCGGCGTAAACGACCCGCATCTCGCCGTCGGCACGAGCGCGCTGGCCGTCTCAGCCAATGCCGTCGCCGGCCTCGTGAGCCACGCGCGCGCGGGCACGGTGCGCTGGAGAATCGCCGGGCTGTTTGCCGCCGCCGGCGCCGTTGGCGCATGGATGGGATCGCTGGCGGGCAAGGCTCTCGCGGGCCCGAAGCTGCTGGCGTGCTTTGCGGCGCTAATGCTCGTAGTGGGCGTCCTCATGCTTCGTGACCGTCGGACGCGTGGCGACGCGCTTGCGGAACCGGGTCAGGTGAGCACGCCGAAGCTACTGGGCGTCGGGGCGCTGACGGGCACGGTCAGCGGATTCTTCGGAATCGGTGGCGGCTTCCTGATCGTGCCAGGGCTCATGTATGCCGCGCATTTGACGATTCTCGAGGCGGTCGGCTCGGCGCTCGTTGCGGTGGCGGCCTTCGGCCTCACCACCGCCGTAAACTACGCGCGTTCGGGTTGGATCGACTGGCCGCTGGCGGCGGTGTTCGTCGGTGGTGGCATCCTGGGCGGTGTAGCGGGTGCGCACCTCGCGCAGCGCCTGTCGGCACGGCGGCGAGCTCTGCACCGGCTCTACGCATCGGCCGTTTTCCTGGCCGCCCTCTACATGATCTATCGCAGCGTGAGGGGTGGCCCCTGAGTGGCCATCCAGCGAAAGCGTGCCGCCTCGATCAGCATCCCGAGCCGCCAATCGAGCAGCCGCCGCGTCAAGGCGTCCTCACTGCCTTCGGGCGAGGAGGGCAGAGCTGAGAGTTGTGCTTGCAGGGCCTTGAGGGCGGCGGCGCGGCGCTCGTCCGCCGCGTTGCTCACGTCGGGCCAGCCCGGGCCGTCCGTGGAGTCCGTCTGCCGCTCGATGGCAGATTCCGCGGCGATGATCTTTTCAAGGCCCGCATCCTGCGCGGCCGCCGTGGCACTAAGGAGCGGCAACGCGATCAGCAGACCGCAAGTCCTGAGCTCGTTAGCCGCGCGCATCGGATGAGTCCGGGTGCAGGGCTTGCACCAGGATCGTGAGGTCTTGTGCGCTGGTCTCACCGTGCGTCACGCAGATGCGGACCACGTCCTGCTCCTCGAAGCGCGCCAGCGACACCCAGGCGCGGCCTGACTTCAGCACGCGTGCCACCACCGACCTCGGGTCACCGAGTGCCGCGGGCGGGACGACGGTCAGCACCGCGAGCGGCGAATCATTGACGACCAGCCAACCGCGCTTCTCCAGCTGGCCGCGGATCCAGGCCGCGTGCGCGACGGAGCGCTCGATGTGCGCCGCGTGCCCCGCCCAGCCGGCGTTCGCCAGCGACAGGAACAGCCGCAGCCCGAGGAAGCGGCGCGACCATTGCACGGAATTCATGTACGGATCGAGCGACTGCTCACGCGAGGGCATGTAGCTCGCCGCCACCTGGAAAGCGGCGGTCAGGGCCGTCGGGTCGCGCACGATGAACATGCCGCATGCCATCGTGGTCGCGAGCCACTTGTGGGCGTCGATGGTCGCGGAATCGGCACGCTCGAGGCCGGCGACCGCCGCGCGCAAGCGCTCGGAGGCGACGATCGAGCCGCCCCACGCCGCGTCGACGTGATACCAGAGCCCGTGTCGTGCCGCGAGCTCGGCGCAGGCACTCAGGGGATCGATCATGCCGGCGTTGCTTGTTCCGGCGGAGGCGACGATGAGGAAGGGGACGTGGCCGGCGGCGAGGTCCTGCGCGATCGCTTGTTCGAGCGCCGCGGCTGACATGCGACCGCGACCGTCGGTGGCCACCAGCCGCGCGGCGGAGCGGCCGATGCCCGCCTGATGCGCGATCTTCACCCAGCTGCCGTGGCACTCCCGCGAGGTATAGAACACCGGGCGCCCGGGGAAAGCGCGCGCGCCCTCGGATACAAAAGCTGGATGCGCGCGCGTCAGCGCGCACAGCATGCCGGTGTAATTCGCCTCGGATCCGCCCGAGGTGAAATGGCCGCCCGCGGCGGCGGGAAATCCGGCACGCTGCGCCACGCTGCGGATCACGTGCGCTTCGAGCGCCACCGCGGCCGGTGAGGTGGTCGCGCTCGCCACCTGCGGGTTGAACGAGTTCACGATGCGGTCGGCGCACTGCGCCGGGAAGCTGGGTGCGGGGTTGAAGAGCCCGAAATACCGCGGATGCGTCTGGTGCGTGACACCGTGCTCGAGCACCCCGATCGACCAGTCGAGGAGCTCGGGCAGCGGGCGGCGCGTCGCGAAATCGAACCCGGCCAGCTCGCGATTGAAGGCCTCGATGTCGATCGTCGGCGTGGCGGGCCCGGCGCGCATACGTTCGAGGCCGAGTGCCAGCGCACGAGTCAGGTAATCGTCGACTTCCTGCCGGTGCGCTTCCCCGGGAAACAGCGCCGCGTCGGGGGCGCCGGGCGAATACTCTCCGTCGGAGCGTGTCACGGGGGTACGGCCGGGAAACGCCGTCGGCTCAGCTCTGGAAGACGCCGAACGCGCCCTCGAGCGCATCGCACAGCAGGTCGATCTGCGCGCGCTCGATGGTGAGCGCCGGCGAAATGATGATGTTCGCCCCGGAGAGCCTCAGCATCGCGCCGCGCTTGTACGCCTCACGATGAACGCGCGTGAGCTCCGGCGCGCCGCGCGCAAACGGCGCGCGCGTGCGCTGATCCGCGACCAGCTCGATACCGGCCATGAGCCCGACGCCGCGCACATCGCCCACGATCCGGAAGCGCTTCATCGCATGCAGGCGCTCGAGGAAATAGCGGCCCTCGCGTGCGGCACGCGCCGGAATGTCCTCCGCCTCGATGATATCCAGGGTGGCGAGCGCGGCCGCAGCCGCTACCGGATGTGCGCCGTAGGTGTAGCCGTGATTGATCGTGCCCAGCACGGGGTCTGCGCCGTTGAATGCCTGTACCACCTTGGTTGACACCGCGGTCGCGCCCAGCGGGACGTAACCCGAGGAGATACCCTTGGCGAGACACCACATGTCCGCCTTCACTCCCCACAGTCGCGTGCCGAACATGTGGCCGGTGCGGCCGAAGCCGGTGACCACCTCATCGGCGATCAACAGTACGCCATGACGATCGCAGATCTCGCGCACCAGCGGCCAGTAGTTCGGCGGCGGAACGATCACGCCCCCGGCACCCTGGACCGGCTCGGCGATGAACGCGGCAACCGTGTCGGGTCCCTGAAACACGATCTCGCGCTCGAGCAGCTCGGCACAAATTTTCCCCAGCTGCTCCGGGTCCTGGGTGTAGGGGTTGCGATACAGCCACGGCGTGTCGACGTGGAAGCACCCCGGCAACAACGGCTCGTAGGCGCGGCGGAACGGTGTGTTGCCGTTGACGCTCGCGCCGCCGAAGTGCACGCCATGATAGCCCTGGCGCAGCGAGATGAACTTGATCCGGTCGCGCTGGCCCACCACCTTCCAATACTGGCGCGCGAGCTTCAGCGCGCTGTCCACAGCATCCGAGCCACCGCTGCTGAAGTGCACGGCGCCCACGCCGTCCGGCGCCATCAAGTTGACCAGTCGCTGCGACAGTTCGATGGCGCGCGGATGGTTGGCACCGCGGAAGGTGTTGTAGAACGGCAGCTCATCGAGCTGCGCAACGATGGCGTCGCGGATCTCTTTGCGCCCGAAGCCCAGATTCGCGCACCACAGACCGCCCACGGCATCGACCAGGCGGTTGCCGTCGACATCCCAGATCCAGCTGCCGTCGCCGCGCGCGATGATGTCGGGCGGGGAGTCGCGCACCGTGCCGAGGTGCGTCATGGGATGCAGGAGGTGTCGGGCGTTCTCTGCCTTGAGTTCTTCGTTAGAGAGTTTGCGCATAGGCGGTCAGTCTATGCCGGCTCGCGCCGTAAAACACTTCAGCCGCTGGGGCGCCGGATTACGTCGAGTCGGGGCTCGCGGGACGCTCGCGCACGTCAAGTAATTGATTAGTACGGGTATCGAGCGTCAGCAACTCTTCGTAAAAACCACCAAAGGCGTTGGCGCGGTCGACGAAGTGGATTTCCAGTATCCAGTGGCGCCGCCGACCTGCTGCGTCGGGCTCCCGCAGCACGAGCTCGTTGCCATGGCGGATCGAAAACCGATTGGCCTCGCCCGTGTGGCGCTCATGCGGGAAGTGGCCGATCAGGTGGCCCGCAGCCACTGCGCCAAACTCCCACCCGGCTCGTAGCGCAAGCTCGCTTACGAAGTCGTACAACGCGCCCGCCGTCAGATCGGGCTGCCGCTCGTAGAGATTCCTGCCGGTGCGAAACGCGGCCGAAATATCCGCAACTAGCTGGTGCTTGCGCGGATCGGCACCCACGACATAGGTTCGGCCGAAATCGGCCTCCCAGTGCTCGAACACGGGTCCGAAATCCAGATAGACCACATCGTCTTCGGCAATCCGGCGGTCGGGCGGATCGTCGTGATAGGTGAGTACCGTGTTAGGTCCGCAGCGAACGACTCGCTTGTGCCAGTGCCGGCGAACCCCGAATCGCTGTTCCGCGAGTGCGTAGATTGCCGCGCTGAGCTCACTCTCGAGGATGGCCGGTCGTATCATTGCAGAGGCGGCAACCTCCGCGAACAGGGCCTCCGCCTTCTGCTGCGCGCTGACCAGCGCCTGTTCGACAGGTCCCATGGCGTCAGCCCGCTGCGCTCTCAGTCGGTACCCTGGGAACGGTTGTCGCAGACCTGCCGATCTTGCCCCGGGCTGCTCGCGAGCTCGAACTCGAAATGAACATTGTCCGAGCGCACGCCTGCCGGCCCCCGCAATTGCGCGGCGCTGTCATCCGGCTCGCCCTGCCAGGCCTGCATGCCGTCCACGAGCACGGTCAACCGCCGTCCGCGCATCTCGGCCGACAGGCGATGGGTATCGCCCGGCTTGAGTCGGGGCAGGGCGCCACGCATTCTCGGTTCGATGTTCTGGTAGCCATGATTGGTGCACTCGCTGCTCGAGTGCAGGCCCGGGTTGCTCTTGACGGACACGACCAGCTCCGCGCTGGGTTGTATGCGCCACATGACGTAGATGAGATTGCAGGGATCTGCCGCGTGCAACTTCAGTCCCAGTTGCTCGCGCATCCGGCCGGAGCCGAGCGCCTGCTGCGTCCCGGTTGGTCCGAGGTAGGTAAACCGAAGCTCCGCGGCATCGGCAGCCAGGCGTTTGGTGTAAGCGCGCATCTTCGGCGCGTCGACCGCAAGATTGCCGTGCGCAGCGGCAACCACGTGCCCCTCGGTCACGCACAGATCCGCAGACGACAGCACCTCGCCGCTCGCCGCCGCCTGGCTCAGGGCGGCCGCGCTTCCGATCAGGAGCAGCATTGCCCCAATTCGCATTGCGCAATTGTAAGTGTCGTCGTGGCGCGTCGCTATCCGCGCGTGCGCCCGCGCCGAGGCAGCGGCACGTGGCATCGCCCAACGCGCGCCGCGGCTTGCGGCGATGAACCGGGCGGCGCGGACTGAGGGCTGAGGGAGCGGCGCTTGGCGGCCAGCAAGGCCGCAAGAAGCCGTGCCGTTACGCCGATGCGGTCGCGATGATTTTGCGAAGCTCGGTTGGATTCATCGGCTTGACGAGGTGCGCGTCGAAGCCTTCGTGCAGCGCCCGGGCGCGATCCTCTGGCTGACCGTAACCCGTCAAGGCGACGAGTCTGATCGAGGCGCCGGACGGTAAGGCGCGAACCCGCCTGGCGATCTCGTAGCCGTCCATGCCGGGCAGCCCGATGTCGAGCAGAATCAGCGAGGGCTGGAACGACTCGGCCTTCTCCAGAGCGTCGCGCGCCGTGTAGGCCGTGGTCGTCTCGTGGCCGTCGAGATTGAGCATCATGCTGAGCGTCACGGCCGCGTCGGCGTTGTCGTCGACCACCAGGATGCGCTGCGGCCGAACGCGGATATCCGCGCAATCGACGCTCTTGTGCGCCGCCGGGTCGGTCAGAGGCAGGTGTATCGAGAACGTCGAACCGCGTCCCGGGCCATCGCTTTCCGCGTGGACGCTGCCGCCGTGCATCTCGACCAGCCGCCGCACGACGGACAGGCCTATGCCCAGCCCGCCCTGTGACCGGTCGAGTGTCCGCTCGGATTGCACGAACAGATCGAACACCCTCGTGATCAACGCCGGCGGGATACCCATGCCGTTGTCGGCCACCTCGATCACGGCACACTGACCCTGCTTGCGCGAGGTGACGTGAATCCGGCCGCCCGCCTCGGTGTACTTGGCCGCATTGGTCAGCAGGTTGACGACGCACTGCACCAGCCGCGACACATCCCCGTGCACGGGCAGAGACCGATAGCTCGAATGGATCTGTAGATCATGACCGCGCTCGCGAATTACCGACTCCACGGTCTCCACCGCCTGGCGGATGACTTCGGCAGCCTCGATCGTCTCCTTCCTCAGCTCGATCTTGCGCTGAGTGATTCGTGACACATCGAGCAGATCATCCACCAGGTGCGACAGGTGTGCGACCTGACGCCGCACCACCTCGACGACACCTTGCGCCTGGGTATTGTCGGCGAACATGCGCGCCATGAGCTCACCGGCGTTGCGGATCGGCGCCAGCGGGTTGCGCAGCTCGTGAGCCAGCATCGCCAGAAACTCGTTCTTCTGCCGATCATCCTCCTCCAACTGCCGCTGTTGCCGCTCGAGCGCCTCCTGCGCCTCGCGACGCTCGCTCACATCGCTGGCCGCGCCGAACCATTCGAGGATGTCGCCTTTGTCGTCGAGCAATGGTATGGCGCGCGAGAACGTCCAGCCTACTGAGCGGTCGGCGCGGATGATGCGGTGCTCGAGCTCGAAGACGCTCTTGGCGCGGATCGCTGCCTCGATCGCCGCCAGGATGCGCGGCCGGTCCTCCTCCGGGATGTACTTATCGAGCCAGCTGTGGCTCGGATCGGCCTGGTCGGCGATGAAGTTGCGCCCGTCCAGGTAGCGCATCTCGCTCCAGTCCGGGCTCATGCGGTACACGACGTCCGAGCTGGCGTTCACGTAGGTGCGGAAGCGCTGCTCGCTTTCGCGCCGCAGCGCGGTGAGCTCGAGTGTCGCGCCGATGCGCGCCAGCAATTCGCGAGCGTGAAACGGCTTGACGATGTAGTCGTCGGCTCCCGCCCGCAGGCCTTCGATGCGTGATTCCTCCCCGGCACGCGCTGACAGCAGGATCACCGGCACATCGTTCAGCCCCACATCCGAGCGCAGCGCTTTCAGCAGCTCGAAGCCATCGAGGTGCGGCATCATCACGTCGCTCACGATCAAGTCCGGCCGTCGGCGGCGCGCTGCGTCCAGTGCCTGCACGCCGTCGCCCACTGCTTCCACCTCATACAGTGGCCCAAGCAGCCCGCGAACGTAGCTCCTCATGTCTGCATTGTCGTCGGCGAGCAGCACGCGCGAGCCGAAGGTCGAAGCGAAACGGGAGTCCGGCTCCGGACCTGCATCCTCGCGCGACTGCACAGCCATTGGCGCTTCAGTCCCGCCGGCCTCGGGCAACCAGCGCAGCGCCTCCTGTACGTAGACCTGCGCCTCAGCGGCGTGGCTGTGTGGCGCCGCCGCTGCGGCGGCCTTGATGCGCTCCGCCGGCAGGTGCGCGCTACCGAAGGCGAGCCGCACGCGGAACCTCGTCCCCACCCCCCGCCGGCTCGTGACCTCGACGGAGCCGCCATGCAACTTGACGAGTTCGTACACGAGCGCCAGTCCGATGCCGGAACCCTCGTGGGTGCGGGCCTGCGTTCCATGGACACGGTGAAAGCGCTCGAAGAGGTGCGGAATCTCCTCAGCGGGCACGCCAACCCCCGTATCCGACACCTCGAGAACCGCGTGACCATCCTCGCGGCGCATGTGCACGCGCACGCTACCCTGCATGGTGAACTTGAACGCGTTGGAGAGGAGGTTGAGGACTACCTTCTCCCACATCTGCTGATCCACGTAGACCGGCTCGCCGAGCGGCTGGCAATCGACTTCGAAGCACAGCTTGGCGCGCTGCATGGCCGAGCGGAACGTGCTGGCGAGATCGGTCGTGAGCGCGGCGAGGTTCAGCGGCGCAAATTGGCCCTGGATGCGCCCCGCCTCGATGCGCGCGAAGTCGAGCAGCGAGTTCACCAGCTTGAGCAGCCGTCTCGCGTTGTGTTGCGCCACCTCGATGTGGGCACACGTCTTCGCCGGAGTTTTCGGCACCGCCAGCGCATCCTCCAGCGGCCCCAGCATCAGGGTGAGCGGCGTGCGGAATTCATGACTCACATTGGAGAAGAACAGCGTCTTCACCTTATCGATTTCCGCCAGCGCTTCGGCACGGCGCCGCTCGTGCTCATAGGCACGCGCGTTGGCGATGGCGGTCGCCACCAGCGATCCCACCAGCTCGAGAAAGTTCAGATAGCGCTCATCGGGCCGCAGACACGCGCTGATGCCAACGACGAGTGCGCCCACAGGCTGACCGGGAATGTGCGACTTGATGGGCACCACTGCCGCCGAATCCGGCGGCTCCGGCCAGGGGCCCGGCGGTACCGCCGGCAACACCGACGCCAGACCGGTCTGAAGCTGCAGAGTCTCCGTTTCCAGGGCCGTCGCGAGCGGCCAGGGGGCTTGAGCCACCGGCGGAGACTGTCCGAGCAGCGCGGCGCCGGCGATGCCCGCCGTGCTGACCAGGCGCAGCTCCCGTTTGGCGTCATCCCGCAGATAGAGGAGCGCGAACGGTACGTCCTTCGGATGCTGTGCCAGGACTTCGATGGCCTGAGCGCATGCTCGCTCCTCGCTCTTGGCCTCGGCCACGCGCGCGCCCAGATCCCCGAGGATCTTCACGCGTCGCTCCGAAACCACCTTCTCGGTGATCTCGTGCACGGTCGCAAGTACACCACCGATGCCCCGCGGCGCGCTGTCGTCCGGAACCGGGCTGTAGGCGATGATGAAGTGACTCTCTTCGGGAAAGCCGTGGCGCCTGACGATCAGCTCGATGTCCTCCGTCCACGTGGCCGGCCCACCGTTGAACGGCTTGTCGACGAGCGGTCCGAGGATGTCGAATACTTCGTGCCAGCATTCCCTGAACGGCTTGCCCAGCGCTTGTTGCGGGTGCTTGGAGCCGAGGATGGGAATGTAGGGATCGTTGTAGATCTGGGTGTAGTCCGGGCCCCACCACAGCAGGTGGGGGAACCGGTTCGCGAGCATCAGGCGCACCACCACGCGCAGGCTCGTCGACCACTGCGAGGGGTGACCCAACGGCGTGGCGGCCCAGTCGTGAGCGCGAATCAGGCGTGCAGCCTCACCTTCCGACGGCAGGAAGTCGCCGGCTTCTCTGGGCTCATCACCGGCCCCCTGGGCTCCATCGGTGATCTCGCCGGACTCTGCGACATGCATGGCAGCAGCGCTCACGGTTCCCCCGAGCCATCTAACGGCCGGGGATTCTCCCATTCACGAGACAACATGGTTGTAGGCTGACGCCGACAGTGTGGAGTCAGCGCCGGGCTACGGACTGTCCGCAGGACATGCTGAGGTCGGTCGATTCCCACGAGACCTGTTTGCCGCAGCCGCTTGCCCGGGGAGACTCAGGTTGTGTCGACTTGCCAGGCGACCCCGGCATTCAAAGGAAGCTTCCCCATGTCCAGAATCCTCATTCTCTACTACTCGTCATTCGGGCACGTCGAACGGATGGCGCAAGCTGTGGCGGACGGCGCCAGGTCGGTGGCGAACACGGAGGTGGTGATCAAGCGCGTCCCGGAGTTGGTGCCCGCAGAGGTGGCGCGCAAGAGCGGTATGAAGCTCGACCAGCAGGCGCCCATCGCGACGGTCGACGAGCTGGCCGACTATGACGCGATCCTGTTCGGCACCCCCACCCGATTCGGCAACATGGCGGCGCAGATGCGCAACTTCCTCGATCAAGCAGGCGGTTTGTGGACCAAGGGGGCTCTGGTGGGTAAGGCTGCCGGGGTATTCGCTTCGACTGGCACGCAGCACGGCGGCCAGGAGACGACGATCACCAGCTTCCATTCGACGTTGCTTCATCTCGGAATGATCATCGTGGGGCTGCCGTACTCGTTTGGCGGCCTCATGCGCATGGACCAGGTCACGGGCGGGACGCCATACGGTGCGACCACCCTGGCATCGGCCGACGGCTCGCGGCAACCGAGTGAGAACGAGCTGGAGGGAGCTCGCTATCAGGGGCGCCACGTCGCGGAAATCAGCGTCAGACTGCAGCGGGCTGGCTGAGGCTCGAACGCCAGCCGACTATGCAGGCGATGACCGCAAGCGCGGCCAACAGCACCGCGAATACCAGGTGCGCCACGGGTGCGCCTGCCAGCCGCGACAACAGCCCGACCCCAACGACCGGTATCGAGTTCGCGGTGTAACAGACCAGAAGGTACGCGGATACCAGCTCCGCGCGCTGCTCGGACGGGGCTATGTCATTGACCATGCCCAGGCTGCAGCGGTATCCGAGCGCCATGGCCGTGCCGCACACCACGGTCGCGCCGAGCAACCAGGGCAGCGAGCCGCGCCATTCGGCTACCAACAGCAACAACAGGCCAGTGAGCAACAATGCGGTCGACAGCAGCATCGCCTGCCGGTCGCCGACGCGACCCGATGCGGCCGCCGCCAGCGCACCGGTGCCGAAGAACAGCGCCACCACCGCACCCAGGACCGCGGGGCTGTGCTGATTCAGGCCATGCGACAGGAGCCCGGGGGTCAGCGCACCATAGAAGCCGCCCAACGCAAATACCGCGAACGCCAGTGCCGCCGGCGCGAGGAAAGGCAGGCGGATGTTGCGCGGGATGCCGATCCGCGGCCTCAACCTCAATTGACTGACTCGATGCACCGGATGCTGGACACCCTCCACGGCTTGTCCCAGCAGCGCCATGGTGAGCAGCAGCACGACCAGGTAGACCACGTAGCCGGTGCGCAGTGGCGCCGGCGCATATTGCGCCAGCATCCCGGTGAGCAGCGGCCCGACGCCGAGGCCGGCGAGGTTTCCGGCGCTCGCCAGCCGTGCCGCGCGCCGTTTGTCGTGCGAGGGCTCGAGCTCGGCGATCCACGCCGTCAGCGCGCCCGCGCCGAGGCCGACAGCAAGTCCGTTGAGCACGCGGCCGGCGTACAGCCACCCGGTGGCGCGCGCGGCGAGGAAGCAGATCGTGCTCGCGAGTACGACGGCGAGGGCAAGCAGCGAGGCGGGACGCCGCCCCAGCTGGTCCGACAGGCGCCCGAGCGTGAGCAGCACGGCCAGGTTGCCGATCACGTAGCTCCCGTAGATGGCGGTGACCACGAGCTCGGAGAAGCCGAACTCACGCTCGTAGAGCGGGTAGAGCGCGGTCGGCAACGTGCTGCTGACATAGAGCACCGCAATGCCGCCAACGCCGACCCACATCCAGATGGGTCTCGTCAACGGCCGCGCTGCGGCCCGCTCCCGGATGAGCGCGTGCATGCCTCACCAATACAACAGCGCCCGACCCGGCGCGAGCCGCCGGAGCCACACAGCAGGACAGAAATCGCCTACAGCAGGCGCTGCGCCAACTCGTTGATTGTTGCCGGCGCCCTTAGCCGGGGACGAGTCGAGCGACGGCGGGGCTGCGCGCCGGCCGTCGGGTCGGGTAGGCTTGCTCGCATGATCCGACGTCCAAAGGGCCAGGACCCCGAGTTGTTGCGGCGGCTGTTGCGCGCCAAGGATCGGATGGATGCCGCCTCGCACGAGGACTGGCCCGTAGGGCGGCTGGCGCGAGTCAGCAGCGTCTCGGAAGCGCACTTCGCGCGCTCCTTCAAACGGGCCTTCGGGGTCCCGCCGCACCGCTATCTGCTCTCGCGGCGCATCGAGCGGGCCACGGCGCTGCTGCGCGACACCGAGTTGTCGGTGACCGAGATCGCCTTTCACACCGGCTGGGGAAGCCTCGGCACGTTCGCGCGCACGTTCCGCGACATCACCGACCGGAGTCCAGGAGCGATCCGCACCCGCCGCAGCACGGCGGGCCATGATCTTGCCCGCGTACCCGCCTGCTTTGTCAGCGCCGCGCACCGCCCGGACCTCACCAGCGCAGTTTCGGAGAAGCGGCGCCGAGCGGCCGGCGCTATAAATGCGCCACAGGAAGCGGAGGTGGTCCGATGAGCCAGGGTGTCGCGGTTGTTGGTTTATACGTGCGGGATCAGGACGAAGCGCTGGCGTTCTACGTCGACCAGCTCGGATTCCGCGTGCACACCGACGTGCGCAACGGCGACTATCGCTGGCTCACGGTGCAGCACCCGGAGCAGGCGTCGTTCCAGCTCGGCCTGTTCAAGCCCGGGCCGCCGGTGCTCGATGCGGCGACTGCGCAGACGGTTCGCGAGATCGTCGCCAAGGGTGCCATGCCGCCGCTCGTGATGGTCGTGGATGACTGCCGTGCCGCTTACGAGCGGCTGCGCTCGCGGGGAGTCGAGTTCACCCAGCAGCCCGAGGAGCGCTACGGCAGCGTGGACGCGAGCTTTCGCGATCCGTCCGGCAACGGCTGGAAGCTTATGGAGGCGCGTCGCAGCTAGCTACTTCTGGATCCAGAAGCGATACATTGCGGTAAAAGTGCGCGGATGGTCTGTCTCGAAGCGCGCCCAGTTGGCGAGACTTGCGCAGTGCGGATCGTCGCGGAAGCGCGCCCGGTATTGATCGAGCACGCGCAGATCCAGCTCGAAGCCGACGAACTTAAGTCCCTGCTCGCCGATGAATGATTCGATCTGACCGAGCGTCAGATGCTGCTCCTGGACGTGAAACGCCAGGTCGCGGCAATCGCTCAGCGAATAGAACGCACGGCTGTTGCCCAGTGACTGCAGCTCGCTGTCCGCATCGCCTGCGAGCACGGCCTGGCGGAAGCGGCGCACGCCCTGCGGCGTATTCTCAAACCCATGCGCGGCGATGAATTCACGCGCCTTGACGACGGGCCGGCGCGCGATCTCGCTGTACAGCCCCAGGCACATCAACCCCCGGGGCCGCAACCGGGAGAGCAGCACGCGCCATCCGGCGAACGGGTCGGCCAGATGATGCAGCACCCCGACCGCGCCAATGACGTCGAAGCTGCGCTCGAGGCCGCCAAGCCGCAGGATGTCGGCCTGGGCATACTCGATGTTCGTCACGCCGAGCTCGAGGCTCTTGCGCTTCGCGTAGGCGAGGCTGCTGAGGCTGAGATCTATCGCCAGCACACGAACGCCACGGAACCGCTCGGCCACCAGGATGGCGTCACTTCCGGTACCGCAGCCGGCAACCAGCGCCTGCGGCGCGCTGTCATCGGGCAGCGCCGCGAAGCGTGCGAACGGCAAAGTGTTCCGCAGCTCGATGTTGAGGGGCAGCGGCTGCGCGCGCCGCGGCATCTTTACCCAGCGCGGGTAGGGACTTTCCTCGTACTGCTCGCGTACCGCGGCGGAAACTCCCGCCGCGATCGAGGTCAGGGACTCGATGCCGGCGCGCAATACCTGCTCCTCGAGTGGTTCGCGCACCTGTTGACGCAGTACCTCATTGAGGGGGCCGGGCGCGCTGGCGGCCAGCAGGCGCTGCGGCTCGGGGAGCTCGTGAAGCGGAAAGTAGGCGGCGACGGCGAGCATCACAAAGGGCGGCACCGCCGCGCCGGCATCGAGCAGCGCCACCAGTCTGGTGCGGCATTCTGCTGCCGCGTGCGGCTCTTCTCCGGCACACTCGAAGACGTACTCGTTGGTGAAGCACTGCCGTGCGAGCGCGGCAAAAAACCTCAGGGCGGCCATCTCCGCGGCGAGCGGCGCCTCCTCATGCGCTGCGATCTCGAGCAGCGCACGCCGCGCGCAGGTCAGAAAGCGCTCGACGCGCACCGATCTGACAGGTGCCGCCTCGAGCAGCGCGTGCAGCAGACGATTGTCCGAGAGCGCGGCCAGCCCGTCGGGCCCGAACAGCGCGCCGCGTGACGGCCTCGCAGGCCATGAGTCGTTGGCGAGGCTCACGCAACGGGCGATGCGCTGATCGAGCCTGATGAGACTGAACGCCGGCCCCTGAAGATCCTGCGGATTGGCCCAGGCCTCGGTGATGGCCTCGGTGAGCGCATCGCTGCGGGCTGGCGCGCAGCGCGGATCCGCCTGGCATGCCGCCTCGAAACGGACCAGCGCCTCGGCGCTGCGCCCCTGCTTCAGGAGCGCGCGCCCCTCATCGAGCAGCGCCGTGGCAGGGCTGCGCGGAAGCGCGTCGCCGGGATTCTCTATCGCGGGGCACACAGATGCGAGATTAGCCCAATCTGCAGTAGTCTTCGCCCGGGCTGATTACACCGGCACGGGAAATGAACACGCGCTACGACGCCGCGGCGATCACCTTTCACTGGATCATGGTGGTACTCGTCGTCGCCGTGGGTGTGCTCGGGCTGCTGCACGACTCCTGGCCCACGGGCACTCAGGCGTACTGGATCAACCTGCATGCGCTGCTCGGGCTCCTGGTCTGGGTGCTGCTGATGGCGCGCTTCGCGTGGCGCCTCGGCCACCCGCCGCCGCAACTGCCGGCGCATACGGGTATGCTCGCCCGCCGGTTGGCCAATCCGGCGCACCTCCTCATCTATCTGTTGCTGTTCGTGATACCGATTCTCGGCATCGTGACCTTCATCTGGCACGGGCGGGCATTCGACTTCGGGCTCTTCAAGGTGGACTTCGGCGTCGCGAAGAACCGTGCGATCTTTCATCCCACGGAGGACGTTCACGGCTACCTGGCGTATACGCTGTTCACGCTCGTCGGCATCCATGCGCTCGCCGCACTCTGGCACCAGTTTGTGCGGCGCGATGGGGTGCTGCTGCGCATGTGGCCGGGCGGCAAGGACTAACCGGCACATGTCCGCGCCAGCTTCATCCGTCGCCCGCCGCGTTGCCGCGGTCGCCTGCCTCGCCGCTGCGGTGTCGGGTGCGCAGGCGGCCACCGTTCGCGACACGGTGCGTAGCTGGCGGCAGTCGCACGAGCAGGCGATCCTCACTGACTTCGTCACGCTGCTCTCCATGCCGGACGTGGCCACCAACGTTGCGGACGTGGACCGCAACGCCGCCTACCTCGAGGGTCAGCTGCAGGCCCGGGGCTTCGCCACGCAGCTGCTGAGGGCTGCGCCCGGAACGCCGGCGTCGGTGTTCGGCGAGAGGAAGACTCCGGGCGCCAGGCGCACCGTCATTTTTTACGCCCACTACGACGGCCAGCCGGTCGGACAGAAAGGCTGGATCACGCAGCCGTTCGAGCCGTCGATGCGCACCGCGCCGCCGGACGCGCGGCCCGTGGACTGGCAGCATGCCACGCCACCGCTCGATCCCAACTGGAGGCTGTACGCGCGCGCCGCCGGCGACGACAAGGCAACGATCCAGGCAATGCTGTCGGCACTCGATGCGCTCCAGGCGAACGGTATCCGCCCGGCGGTGAACATCAAGCTGCTCTGGGAGGGCGAGGAGGAGCAGGGATCACCGCATTTCTCTGCGCTGGTGGCGAAGAACCTCGGGCTGCTCAAGGGGGATCTGCTCATCATGGGCGATGGTCCGATGCACCAGAGCGGCAGGCAGATGGTGAACTTCGGCAACCGTGGCATCACCAGCCTGACCATGACCGTATACGGTGCAACCCGCCCGCTGCACGACGGCCACTACGGGAGCTGGGCGCCGAGTCCAGCGGTGATGATCGCGCACCTGATCGCCAGCCTGCGCGACGAGGACGGCCACATTCTGATTCCGCATTTCTACGACGACGTGGCGCCGGTCTCGGCCGCCGATCGCGCGGCGCTTGCGGCGATGCCGCCGGTGGAGGACACCCTGAAGCAGGCGCTCGGGCTGGGGCGCAACGTGGGGCCCGCGCGCCTCGCCGACGGCTATCTTGGGCCTACGCTCAATGTGCGCGCGATTCATGCCGGCGATGCAGGGCCTGCGGCGGCCAACGCGATCGCGACGCATGCCGATGCCGCACTCGATTTCCGTCTGGCGCCGGGCGAGACGCCACAGCACACGCGCGAGCTGCTCGAGTCGTACCTGGCCGCGTCGGGCTGGTTCATCGTGCGCAGTGACCCGGACCTCGCGACTCGCAGTGCGCATCCGCGGATCGTCAAAGTCGTCTGGGAAGAAGGCGGCTCACTCGCTACCAAGACACCGCTCGATCTACCGGCATCGCGGGCGGTCGTCGCCGCGATCGGCCGTGTAGTCGGCTATAAGCCGATCGAGCTGCCGATCGTCGGGGCGAGCTCGGGGATGGCCGACATCGTCGGCCAGCTGCAGGTGCCGATGGTCGGAGTGAGCATCGCCAACTACGATGACAACCAGCACGCCGAGAACGAGAACCTGCGGCTCGGGAATCTTTGGGACGGGATCGAGGTCTACGCCGGACTGGTTGCTGACCTGAGCTGGTGAGCGTCGCACGGATGCACCGGTCAGCATTCCGCCGGGCTGCTCGCCGACCTCAGCCGGTGAGCTCGGCCGCTGCTGTTGAGCGGTACTCCGCGACGCTGATGATGCGCTGCGTGCGCACATCCCACAGGATGCAGTCGAGCGCGGGCAGCACCTCATGGAGCTTCAGCCTGGTGACGCGCGCGAACAGGTGCTCGAATTCCCTGTGACACTCGACCAGACGGTAGTTCGGAATGCTGGCCGAGAGATGATGCACGTGATGGTAGCCAATGTTGACGGTGAACCAGTTCAGCCAGCGCGGCAGGACGAGAAAGCTCGTGCCTTCGATCGCTCCGGTGTCGATGTCCCAGTGCCCATCGTCGCTCGCGTAGGAGTGCTCGAAGTTGTGCTGCACGGTGAACAGCACGATCCCCACGGCACCGGCGACCGACACGGTGAGTACGTAGATCGAGAAGAACCGCGCCGCCCCGCACGCCCAGCACATGAGCGCCCAGAGGCTGAGCAGCATCAGGTTGTTCCACAACATGTGCCGGTACTCGCGCCAGGAATTCCAATAGCGCGTTTTGTAACCCGCGGCGTGCGCCCGCAGCGACACACGAGGGTGAGCCAGCTTTTGCCCGACCGTGTGGACGAGCAGGCCGACGCTGCCCTTCAGCCAGGTGAACCGCGGGTTGAAGATCAGGTAGATGAAGCCCGCGAGCGGCGAAGCACCCACGCTGCATTTGCCGCGGTAGAAACGCTGCCGTCCGCGGCTGAGCGCCGCGTATTCATCCACCGATAACGTCGTGTACGGTCCGCGATAGCGGTCCCAGTTGCCGTTGTGAGCGTGGTGGTAGTTATGGTGCTGCGCCCAGACGTATTGCGGCATTCCCGCCATGACGCCGAAGACAAACCCGGCGGCGTGATTGAGCCGGCGGCTGCGAAACAGACTCCCGTGGCCGCATTCGTGCATCAGGCCGAAGACCCGCACGGTAAACAGCACGATGAGCAGTATGGGAACAGCAGCGAGCCAGGGGGACTGTGCGGCGCACCAGACGGCGGCCCACCACAGGAGCCCGAGAGGCACCAGAGTCGTGACGACCTGCACCAATCCCTTGATGTCGTCGGACTTCGCGTACCGACCGATCATGGCGCATTTCTCGCGCCGCAAAGACTCGTGCAATATCACGATAGAAGTTCGCCCCCGTCCCGACTCGTTTTGTATCCGACGGCTTCCACCGGGTTCCGCCCGGACGGAGCGGCGGCAAGTATGCTGCAGGGGAGCCCTGGAGCGCCAGCGCAACACGTCACATACTGAAGTTCGGGATTCGCCGGTCTGCCGGTGCCCGCAGCCGTTCCCGTCGCGAGACTACCGTGATGATCGATCCGGCCTGTGCCGGCGCAGTCGCCGCTCTCGAGCACGACCCCTTCTACAGGTGCATTTCGGCTGAGCTGGGCGCTGATCTGGCTCGACGGCGTGCGGCCCTGGCTCAGTATTTCGACTATTCCATCTGCCAGGGGGCGCGCATTGGCCAGGTCGTGCGCCCCGCGGATGCCGCGCAAGGCGTTGCGGTCTGGACGCTGCCGCAAACGAGCGCGATGCACGAGCGGGAGCGGGGGCTCAAGGAGGCCTTCCTCCGTGTGGCGATCGGCGAGCGGGGGTATCGAGACTACGAGCAGATCGTGAGCTACATGAGCCAGCGCGCTGCGACGGTCGTGGGGAGCGACTGCTGGTACCTGTCGATCGTCGCGATAGCGCCCGAGGCTCAGGGTCGGGGACTCGGAGCACGTCTTCTGGCGCCCACTCTCGCGCAGGCCGATGCAGCCGGCGTGACGTCCTACCTCGAAACCTTCAGCCACCAGACACTGAGGTTCTATGGGCGCATGGGCTTCGTCGCGTGCGCCGAATTCGACGAGCCCACGACGCAAGCCCCGTACACCGTCATGGTGCGCAGGCCGGGTCGCGAGAGATAACCGGGCGCGGCGCGCGCTACGCCCCTGCTGAGCTTGCAAAGCGCGTCGGCCGATACGGCCCGAGTGCGGGCGCCGGCACTCCGGTCATGATTTCGCGGCTCAGGTAGCGGCCGAGAATGGCTGCGAGGGTGATGCCGCTGTGCGTGACGGCGAGGTACACATCGCCTGCTGCGGGTACCGGGCCGACGACCGGGAAGCCATCGAGCGGCATGGGACGAAATCCCAGCGTGAGACGCTCCAGCGAGATGCCCCGGGCGGCCGGCAGGACTGCGCCAATCCGTTCGAGGATGCGTCGCCCGTGCTCGGCACGCAGCGCCGGGTTGGGGTAATCGATGGGCCGGGTGCGGATCTCACGATGTACCGGAATGTCGGGCGGCTCGAAATGCCATTCACCGACGATGCGGCCACTCGCCATCTGCTTGAACTCCAGCTCGTCCGGGCCGTCATACACGAGCCGGGTCAGGGCGCGAGTCGGCGCACTGTGCGCGAGGATGCCCGGTGCATGGCGCAGCGGCAGCCGGTAACCGAGCGGTGCCAACAGCACCGGCGAGTCGACGCCCGCTGCGACCACGAGCCGATCGAGCGTCACTGCTCCCTGAGCGGTGTGCACGGCGGCGAGGCGCTCACCGCGCAACTCGATTGACAGGACCTCGCAGGGATAGCGCACGTCGACGCCGAGCGCCTGCGCGCGCTGCAGCATGCGGTGCGTTGCAAAGACCGGATCGACGTGACCCGCGTACGGGGAGTAAAAGGCGGCGGCCAGCGGCCCGGGCTCGACGTCCGGACTCAGACGGCGGAACTCCGCCGCGTCGATCCGCCGCACCGCAAATGGCGTGCCATCGAGCATGGCCGCGGCAGTGCGCACCAGCGCGCCCTCAGCCGCCGAGTTCGCCCAGTCGATGTAGCCGCCCCAGGTGACGGCGAGGCCGAGCCTGGCGTCCAGCTGGCGGTAGGCGAGATAGCTCTCGATGCGCAGTTGCTGATACGTGTGGTCGGGATCGAAGATGTTGATGAAGCCGAAGGAGTTCTGCGTGGCGCCGTGCGTGGGCGTCACCTTCTCGAGCAGCGTGACCTGCGCTCCGGCCTCCGCGAGGTGCAGCGCGATGGAGCTGCCGATGATGCCGCCGCCGATCACGCCGACCCGCAGTCGAGCACCTGCGAAGGCGCGCGGCGGGCGAGCCGCGGTCAGCGCAAGTCCGGCCAGAGTCTTGAGGAAGGTCCGGCGCCTGAGCATCGCGCTATCCTACCGCCAATCCATCGGTTGCCCTTCGATCCGAGGGCGTACACAGGAGCTAAGGCGCATGGAGATCAGACGCAGCGGCTCACAGCCCTCGGGGACCGGACCGGCTGAGTACTTCACCGGCAGAGTGCGGCTCGATCCTCTGTACCAGGCGCCGCCGCCCGCACGCGCGGTCAGCATCAGCGTCACCTTCGAGCCCGGCGCCCGCACCGCCTGGCACAGCCATCCGCTCGGTCAGGTGCTCATCGTCACCGCTGGCTGCGGCTGGACACAGTGTTGGGGCGGCGCGGTCGAGGAGATTCGTCCGGGCGACGTCGTGTGGTGTCCGCCGGCAACCAAGCATTGGCACGGAGCTACGGCCAGTACGGCACTGACGCACATCGCCATCGTAGAAGCGCTCGACGGCAGAACGGTCGAATGGCACGAGAAGGTGACCGACCAGCAGTATCTGGCGCGGCAGTCGCACGTCTGAGACGGTGCTCAGTCGTCCTCGACTTCCTGCAGCTTGGCGTCGATCTGCGCGGCGATGTGGGCGGAGTCGGCTCCGGTCACGGGCCAGGAGTCCGACCACACCACCGAGCCGTCTTCCACCTTGACTACCGCCACCGTGAGCCGTTGTGCCGGCGAGCGGTTGTCGACCGCACCGTAGATGACATAGGTCGAGTGCTGTGCACGACCGGTCTGTGCGGCTGAGGCCGCGTCGGGCGTTGCGAGCGGCGCACCTGCCAGGCCGACCCGCCCATGGAGCGAGATGGCGACCCGACCGTAAACCTCCGCGAACGTGGAGTCGGCGAGCTTCTGCGCGGAGGCATCGCCGGACGGGGCGGTGAACGGAACCGCCAGCACCGGATGTTCGGCGGCCGCGATTTGCGTGCCGACTTCGCTGGAGAACTGCTGCGCGATCTGCGCGCCGAGCTTCACGAGGTCGGCCCTGTCGGTGCTGCCCTGGTAGCCCTGCGAGATCGCCTTGAGTTTCTCGGCGTCCGCGCTCGACAGCTTCGCCGGGCGATGCCGCGACTCCGAATCGTGATCCATGCAGCCGCGCGCCATGAGCAGGATCGCGAGCCAGACGTAGACGAGGATCCGCACCCATCTCGGCAGGCGCATGAACACGATCCAGGACGCGCGCAACGACCAGCCGAGCACCTGGAACGCGAAGCGTGTCCTCTGGCCGGGCTCCTGCCGCGGAAAGGGCGGGAATTGCCCGGCGGCAGGTGGCTCGATGGCCTCAGCCGGCGCACCGGGGACCGCGGGTGCGCCGAGTGGCGGCGGCTGGGGCGGCCGCCTTGCAGGCTGCGCCGGCACGGCCGCCTCGCCGGCGAGCAGCCGCCGGCCGAGAGCCTCGAGCGCCGCGTTGGGCTGACCGCCGGGCACGCGCAGCCACTGCACCGAGAGAAACCTCTCCGGAACGCGCGCGGCTGCCTCGGAGATTGCATCGATGACCACCGGCAGCAGAAACGGGTGGTCGTCCGCCATGTCGAGCGTTCTCTCGACAGCCAGGCGCCATTCCCTGCGAAAATAGCCCTCAGGGCGCGCGGCAGTCTGCGCCGAGATGAGCGGCATGAAGTAGTCGCACTCGCGGATCTGCCGGCGGATCTTCTGGTCCCAGGCGTCGCCGCCGTCGAGGGCGCTCTCGTCGTACCAGATCTCCAGGCCCAAGGCGCGCAGCCCATCACGCAGCGCCCGGGCCGCCTGGCGATCCTCGGAGGCGTAGCTGAGGAACACGGTCGGCGCGGAACGCGGCGGGTCGTGCGGAATGTCGGACATGGCGAGTGAGAGCGGAGTGCCTGGGCGGCAAGGTTAGGATATAAACCCGAGCGATGCCAGAAGCAGCCAGCCCCGTGCCGAGTCCAGTCCGCTCTTCAACCATCGTGTCGATCGAGGGGCTGCGCAAGACCTATGCCAACGGGCTGACGGCGCTCAATGACGTCTCGCTCACGATCCGGCGCGGCGAGATTTTCGCCCTGCTCGGGCCGAACGGCGCCGGCAAGACCACGCTCATCAACATTATCTGCGGCATCGTCACGCCAAGCGCGGGCCGGGTGGTAGCGGACGGCCACGACATCATCCGCGACTATCGCGCCGCGCGCCAAAAGATCGGACTCGTGCCGCAGGAGCTGCACACCGACGCCTTCGAGAGTGTCTGGGCGACCGTCACCTTCAGCCGCGGCCTGTTCGGCTGCGCGCCGGATGCCGCCTTCTGCGAGCGCGTGCTGCGCGACCTGTCGCTGTGGGATCGCCGCGATGCGAAGATCATGACGCTGTCCGGCGGAATGAAGCGGCGCGTGATGATCGCCAAGGCGCTGTCGCACGAGCCGCAGATCCTGTTTCTCGACGAGCCGACCGCGGGCGTGGACGTGGAACTGCGGCGCGAGATGTGGCAGCTGGTACGTCAGCTGCGCGACAGCGGCGTCACGATCATCCTCACCACGCACTACATCGAGGAGGCCGAGCAGATGGCGGACCGCATCGGCGTGATCCACAAGGGCGCGCTGATCGTGGTCGAGGACAAGACGGTGCTGATGCGCAAGCTCGGCAAGAAGCAGCTGGCGCTCAATCTTCCCCGGCCGCTGGCCGCCATTCCGCCCGCTCTCGCCGCCTATCCGCTCGAGCTGAAGGACGAAGGGCACACGCTGGTGTTCACCTTCGATGCCCACAGCCGCGAGACCGGGATTGCGACACTGCTGCGCAACTTGAGCGAGCTGAGCATCGAGGTCACGGACCTGCACTCCAGCGAGAGCTCGCTCGAGGACATCTTCGTCGACCTGGTGAGGGAGCGCAGATGAACGTGCACGCGATCCGCGCCATCTATCGCTTCGAAATGGCGCGCACCTTCCGCACTCTCATGCAGAGCATCGCCTCGCCGGTGCTGTCGACCGCGCTCTACTTCGTGGTGTTTGGCGCCGCGATCGGCTCGCGCATGGGGGCCGTCGATGGCGTGCGCTACGGCTCGTTCATCGTGCCGGGCCTGATGATGCTGTCGATTCTTACCGAAAGCGTCTCCAACGCCTCGTTCGGCATTTATCTTCCCAAGTGGTCGGGCACCATTTTCGAGCTGCTGTCGGCGCCGGTGTCGTACGTCGAGGTACTGATCGGCTACGTCGGTGCCGCCGCCACCAAGTCGCTGATGCTGGGACTGCTGATCCTGGCGACCGCGCGGGTGTTCGTACCCTACGAGATCCTGCACCCGGTGTGGATGGTGGTTTTCCTGGTGCTCACCGCCGTCACCTTCAGCCTGTTCGGCTTCATCATCGGGGTGTGCTCCGGGAGCTTTGAGCAGCTGCAGGTCGTGCCGCTCATGATCCTGACGCCGCTCACTTTCCTCGGCGGTGCCTTCTACTCGATCAGCATGCTGCCGCCGGTGTGGCAGAAGCTCACGCTGTTCAACCCGGTCGTGTATCTGGTCAGCGGCTTTCGCTGGAGCTTCTTCGGCACCGCGGACGTCAACGTGGTCGCGAGTGCAACCGCAACACTCAGCTTTCTCGCGCTATGCGTGGTGGCGGTGAGCTGGATCTTCCGCACCGGCTACAAGCTGAAGAGTTAGCGCGGCCGGATATCCTCGAAGCGCACGTTCTGGATCGCATACGCCTTCCAGTCGCGATAGTCGAAGTGCCACCATTCGAACTCGTAGACCGTGAAGCCCTCGGCCTCCATGTGCCGTCGCAGCAGATCGCGCGCGGCGCGCTGCGCGGCCGTGCCACCGGCGTAGGCCGGATAGGCGCGCTCGGTGGGCTCATCGTACACGCTCGGCATCTCGACCTCGCGGCCGGTCTTGAGCTCGTAGAGCGTCAGATCCACCGCGCAGCCGCGATTGTGGCGCGAGCCCTCGGCAGGATCGGCCACGTAACGATGCAGCTCCGGGGGCATCGCATCCCAGAAGATCTTGGTCACGTACCACGGCCGGTAGGCATCGTGCACCAGCAGGCCATAGCCCTGTTGCGCCAGCGAGCGCTGCACGCGCACCAGAGCCTCCGCGGCCGGGCGCTGCAGGAAGGCGCGCGCCTGACTGTAGAGCGGCGTGCCGAGAAAGTTGCGGCTGGTGGCGTAGCGGATGTCGAGCCGGATGCTCGGATCGAGCGTCGTCAGCTCGATGAGGTCCGCGGGCCGGAAGTCGCCGCTCTCCGCAGGTGGTGTTGCTGCGAGCGCGATCGGCAGGAGCTCGGCGACCGGCCGCACCGGAGTGACATGAAAGACCCCGCCCGAAATGGCCGCCTGATCGCCCGCCGGCGCCTGCGCGGCGGCGAGACTGAGCGCGAGGACCGACAGCAGCGCGACGCAGGCGCGGCGCGCGTCACTCCTGATTCGCATACGCCTTGATCAGGTCATTGAGGAAGTCGCGTCCCACGTAGAGCGCGCGCACACTGCGCCGCTCGTTAAGTCCGTGGACACCATTACCGTCGGGATCGCCCCAGAAGCCGGGCACACCGTACACCGGGATGCCGATCGCCTCCAGGAAGATGCCGTCGGTCGCGCCGGTTGACATCGACGGCACGAGCGGCACGTCCGGAAAGTAGCGCGCCACCAGCTTCTCGGCCGGTCCCATGATCTTCGGATCGAGCGGCGGTGGCACGGCGACCGGGCGGATCGGGGGGACCGCGGTCACGGTGACGCGCGGATCGGCGATGGTGGCGATTAGCGTCGCACGCGTCTGCTCCACACTCTCCCCGGGGAAGATGCGGCAATTGATGTTGGCAGTCGCCCGCTGCGGCAGCGCATTCTCGGCGTGGCCACCCGAGAGCAGCGTCGCCACGCAGGTCGTGCGCAGCATGCTGTGAAAGGCGCGATCGCGCGACACGCTGGCCTCGGCCGCCCGATCGTCGGGATTCTTAGCCAGTGCCACCATCGCCTGCCCCAGCTCGTCGCCGCGCGCGGCTCCCGCCTTGGCGAAGTAGGTGCGCGTCGTCTCGGTGAACTTGGCGGGAAACTCGTACTCGCGAACCCGCAGCAGCGCATCTGCGAGCTCGTAGATCGCGTTATCGCGGACCGGTATCGAGCTGTGGCCGCCGGGGTTGGTGGTCTCGACACGGTAATTCTGCGAGGCCTTCTCGCCGACCTGCATCGACTGGACGACCAGCTTGCCGTGACCGTCGGTACGCCCGCCGCCTCCTTCGTTGAGCGCGAATGCAGCGGCGATGAGATCCGGCCTGTTGGTCGCGAGCCAGTTGGCGCCATCGAATGCGCCGACGGTCTCCTCACCGCAGGTCAGCGCCATCTTGATGGTGCGCTTCGCCCGGTAGCCCTGCTGCCGGAAGCGCATCATGGCGTCGATCCAGGTCGCGTCCATGCTCTTCATGTCGGCCGTGCCGCGGCCGTAGAAATTGCCGTTTTCCTCGATCAGCGTGAACGGGTCGCGCGTCCAGTCGGCACGCCTGGCTTCCACGACGTCCAGGTGTCCGAGGAGCAGCATCGGCTTGGCGGTCTTCGAGGTTCCGGCGAGTACCGCGACCACCCCGCCTTCCCTGGGGTGCTCGGGCACCGAGAACAGTGTGACCTCGGAGTCGGTGTAGCCCGCAGAGCGCAGGTGTGCGGCGATATGCGCGGCGAGCACCGTGCAGTTGCCGTCCGAGAGCTCGGTGTTGGTTTCCACCAGTTCCTTGTAGAGGGCGCGGAATGCGAGCTGATCGGGCCGCAGCGCTCCCATCGGCGTCTCATCGGCGGCCGCGGTGAGCGGCAGTGCCATGACGAGTAGCAATGCGCCCAAGGTTCGTCGTGTCACGAGCTGTCCTTCCCGGTCAGTTGCGTTTCAGGGTGCCGGCGCTGGCATGTTCAGCTGCGCGAGCAGCGCGCCTAGCAGGTCGCTGAGGAGCGCGCCGTTCATGTTGGCGAGTATCGCGATCGAAAAGCGCTGTGCGGGCACGATGAGCAACACGGTCGTGGTGCCCGCCTGGCCGCCGGTGTGGGTGACGAACTTCCCGCCCTCGAGTAGGTGGAAGCCGAGCCCGTAGCTCTCCTTGCCGCTCACCGGCGACGGGGTCCACATCTGTGCGAGCGTCGCGGGTTTTACCAGCTTGCCATCGAGCAGCGCCTGCGCGAATCGCGCCAGGTCCTCGGCGGTGGTCACGTAGCCGCCGCCGGGAATCTTGTAGCTCGAGTCCATGAGCTCGGCGTTCTGCACCTGGCTGTCGACTTTCTGATAGCCGCGGGCGCGGTGCGGCACGATCTCGCGCGCATCGTCGACCCGGGTGTGGCTCATGCCGGCAGGCTCGAGTACGTGCGCGGCCACATAGTCCGCGAAGCGCTCGCCCGCTGCGCCCTCGATCGCGCAGCCGGCCACCGTGTAGCCGTAGGTGCTGTACTGCCAGGCGGTGCCGGGACGGAACAGCAGCGGATCTGCGGCGAAGATCGCAAAGCCGTCCGCCATGAAGCGGTAATGGTGCGTGTATTCCGGCTCGCCCGGGTTGTAGTGGCGGATCCCCGAGGTGTGCGAGAGCAGCTCGCGCGTCGTGATCGGCCACTGTTTGGGCGGAAACGGCGGGCAGTAGGTCTGCACCGGCGCGTCGAGGTCGAGTTTGCCCGCCTCGACCAGCGTCATGGCCGCCACCGCGGTGATCGGCTTGGCGATCGAGGCCGTGCGGATCAGGGTCGCGGGGCTCGCGGCCACGGAATTCTCGAGATCAGCGCTACCGAACGCCCGCGAGTACAGCATCCGGTCGGCGCTCGCGGCGGCGACCGTGATCGCCGGGATCTGCTGCGCGCGCAGCGCCTCGGTGACGAGCGCATCGAGCCGCGCGTCGCGCTCGGCGCCTGAGGGCGCGGCGCCCAGGCCGACTGCGGGGAGCGCCGCCGTCAGCGCAACCCACAGGGCCGGCAGTACCCTGGCTACCCGCGGTCGCCGGCAGGCGGTGTGCACCGCAGCGCTCAGTGCACCAGACCCAGTATGCCGATGACGATGAGATAGAGAGCGATGATGTAATTCAGCAGCTTCGGCATCGCCAGAATCAGGATGCCGGCGATCAGGGAGACGATAGGTCCGATGGTCAGATGGACGTTCATGGCGCACCTCGCGGCTCTGATGCCGGCACTCTAACAGGGGCGCACCCGGGGCGTCTGTCCGGCGCGGGCGGGGTGCGTTCGCTATGATCGCTCGATGGCAGCAGCGTCCGCACAGTCAGCGCGCACCCTCGGACTTACACATGTCACGCTGTTCATGGTCACGGCCGGCTCGACCCTGCAGTGGACCGCGGTGGCCGCCGCGACCGGCCCGAGCTCGCTGCTCGTGTGGCTGCTGGGGGGCGTGTGCTTTTTCCTGCCGCTGTCGGTGTGCGTTGTGTTCCTCGCGTCACGTCATCCCGACGAGGGAGGGCTCGATGCCTGGAGCTCTCGGGCATTCGGGCCGTTTGTCGGTTTCATGGCCGGCTGGACCTATTGGAGCGGCACGCTCGCCTACCTGCCGGCGGTGCTGTACTTCGCCGCCGGCAGCGCACATCTCGCCGCCGCCGACGGCGGTGCCGGGGGCGCTACACCGACCTGGTTCATCGGCTTCTCGCTCACCGCCCTCACGATCGCCGTGGCGCTCAACCTGCGGGGCCTGGCGACCGCGAAGTGGCTGAACAGCGCGGGCGCGGTGGCCCGCTGGCTGGGGACGCTGCTGCTCGTGCTGCTGGCGCTTGGCAGCTGGTGGCGGTTCGGGTCGGCGACGCCGATCGATCGCCACACGATCGTCCCGGAGTTTCGCCTCGCGGACGTCATCTTCTGGACGACGATCGCCTTCTGCTGGACCGGCCCCGAGGCGGCAGCCTTCATGCGCGGCGAGATCCGTGACCCGCGCCGCACCGTGCCGCGCGCGCTGGCGCTCGCCGCGCCGATGATTGCCGCAATCTACATGGTCGGTACGGCGAGCATCCTGCTGTCGATCCCGGCGGAGCAGGCGAGCGGCGTGTACGGGGTGATGGCGGCAGTGCGCAGCGCTGCCTCGCGACTCGGTCTGGCATGGCTCATTCCGCTCGGCGCCGTGCTGATCGTGCTGGATCGTGTCGCCAGCGCGTGCCTTTGGATCGGGGCCCTCGCGCGCATCCCGCTGACGGGCGCGGCTCGCGCCGCCCCGGCGCCCGAGTCGCGGGCCGCCGGCATCTGGATTCAGGCGGTGCTCGTCGCTTTGCTGCTGGTCCTCGGCCAGAGCGGCACCTCGGTGCGCGGCGCCTACAACGTGCTCATCGAGATGATGGTGGTGACCTCGATGCTGCCGTACCTGCCTCTGTTCTGCGCAGCCATCCGCCTGTCCGCAACCTCGCGGGGAGCTGGCGAGGTGCGCATCCCGGGCGGGCGCGCTGCCGTCATCGCACTGGCGGTGCTCGGTCTCGCGACCACGGCGTCCTCGATCGTGCTCGCGTTCCTGCCACCGCCCGATGAACCGAATCCCACACTGGCAGTCCTCAAGGTGGCCGCGGTGACGGCAGCGCTGCTCCTCGGCGGGGCACTCGTGTATGCGATCGACAGCGTCCGCTCACGGCGCGCGGTTCCGGTGTGAGCGCCGCGGAGCGCGTCATGCTCGCACTCAACGCCGCCGACACGCTGCAGCTGCTCACGCCACTCGAGACGGTCGGGATCGTGGAGGCCGCGGCACTGGCGGCGAACGATGCGGCCGGGAACGTGGTGCCGAAACGCCAGCACATCCAGTGGTCCGGCGGCACGCTGCTCACGATGCCGGCGATCGGAGCCGGCGCCATGGCCGTCAAGCTGGTGTCGGTGGTTCCGGGCAATGCAGCCCGCAACCTGCCGGTCACCAACGGCCTGCTGGTCCTGAGTGAGGCGGACACCGGGCTGCCGGTCGCGATCATGGACGCCGCATCCCTCACGGCGATGCGCACCGGCGCGGTCGGGGCGCTCGGTGTCCGCTACCTGACGCCCGCGGATGTCACCTCGATCGGCATCGTCGGCACCGGCGTGCAGGGTGCCTGGCAGGCCATCTCGGCGTGCGCCGTGCGGCCGATCCGCGAGGTATTCGCCGTGCAGCGCTCGGTCGCTGGATTCGCAGCCTTCCAGGCGGCGCTGGCGGTGCGGGTACCCGGGGTCACCATCACGCCATGCGCGAGCGCCACCGAGCTGCTGGCGCGAACCGACGTGATCATCACAGCGACGACTTCGCGTGATCCGGTTCTGCCCGATGAGCCGCGACTGCTCGCGGGCAAGCACTTCATTGCGATCGGCTCCTTCGAGCGCCACATGCAGGAGCTGCCGGACAGCGTCTTCCGGCTTGCCGGCCATCTGGTGCTGGACTCCGAGTTCGCGCGCCACGAGGTCGGCGAGGCGGTGCGTTCGGTCGCGCAGCGCCTGCTGACCGATGCCGACATCTTCCCGATCGGCGAGCTCGTGGCAGGGCGGCGCAGGCTCGAAGTGGCGCGCACGACGGCCTACAAGTCCGCCGGTATGGCGCTGTACGATCTGTACGTCGCGCAGGCGGTGTACGCCGCCGCGCGGCGGCGCAATGTCGGGCAGCAGCTCGCAATGGACGTACGAGGTCCCCCCCTATGACTCACGCACTCGTCACCGGCGCTTCGGGCGGCATCGGCGCGGCGATCGCACGGCGGCTGGCCGCGCGCGGCGCCAGCGTCGTCCTGCATTGCCAGTCCGGGCGCGAAGCTGCGGAGGCGACGCGCCGCACGCTCGCCGGCGACGGTCATGCGGTCGTCGAGGCGGATCTGGCCGACCCGCAGGCGATCGAACGTCTGTGGCGCGAGGCTGGGGCGCAGCAGCCAATCGATGCGCTCGTGAACAACGCTGGCATCTTCCCCGACCACCCGCCGCTCGGTACCGACTATGCGGGTTGGATTGCCGCCTGGCAGCGTACGCTTGCAGTCAATCTCACCGGCGCCGCGCATCTTTCCTACTGCGCGGCGCGTGCCATGGCGCCGCGCGGCGCCGGCCGCATCGTCAGCGTGTCCTCACGGGCCGCCTTCAGAGGCGAACCCACCGCGCCCGCCTATGCGGCGAGCAAAGCAGGGCTCAATGCGTTCAGCCAATCGATGGCGAAGGCGCTCGCGCCACGCGGCGTCTACCTGTTCGTCGTCGCCCCGGGCTGGGTGTCGACGGCGCGTGTCGCCGACAAGGTGCGCGAGCCGGCAGTGGTGGCCGATCAGCCGCTCGGCCGCGTCGCAACCCCCGAGGAGGTCGCGGACGTGGTCGTGTACTGCGCACTCGATGCGCCGGCGAGCATGACGGGCGCCGTTCTCGATGTGAACGGCGCCTCGTATTTGCGCTAGAGGTGCGCGCAGCGCGCGCCCCTGCTCACTCGTGGCTGGTGCGGCGGATGAAGTCCGCGACGTTGTCGTGCAGCTGCTTGAGCGAGCTCTCCTTGGCGTAGACCATGTGCCCCGAGTCGTAGAAGCGGTACTCGATGTTGCCGACCAGTGACGGCGGAATCGGCAGGTGCTGCATCTCGTAGACGCCCTGGAAGAAAGGCGTCGCGAGATCGAAATACCCGGCGTTGAGCTGCACCTTGAGGTTCGGATCGAGCTTCATCGCATCCGCGAGGTCGGGCATGACATTGGCTGCCTGGCGCGCCGACAGTGGCGCACCGGTCTGGCCAGGCAGCTGGTGGGCGAAGTTCCAGGT
Organism: Steroidobacteraceae bacterium; assembly: GCA_035568235.1. GTDB lineage: Bacteria > Pseudomonadota > Gammaproteobacteria > Steroidobacterales > Steroidobacteraceae > 13-2-20CM-66-19. Next base: position 92,223 of record DATMOK010000026.1, read on the forward strand.
GCGGAAGGTCTGGATGCTGGGATGGAACTCCTGGTTCTGCCCGTAGTGCAGCTCCCGGCGTGCGTAGTCGTTGAACGCCGCCACGTACGCCGAGCCGATCGAGGCGGACTGCGGGTCGTAGTCGGCGCGCTGGCTGAGCGGATCGATGTCAGGACCGGAGAAGCGGGTATCGAGGCGTCCGGTGGTGACATCGCCGTCCGCCTGCAGGTTCTGGCGGAACTCGCCGCCGTCGATGCGTAGGTCCGCCTTGAGAATGTAGGCGACGGCAAGCCCGGTGTACTCGTGCAGCTTCTCGGCGATGGCGGAGCGTTCGCTCGTCCCGAGTGAGGAACCGGCCGCCAGCGCGTGCGCGTAGTCACCGAGCGCGAACTGCTCGACCTCGCTGATGAAAGCCTCGAGATTCGGATGCTCGCCCGGGAGCTTCTTGTGATACCAGGCGGTCGCTGCGTAGGTCGGGAGCGCGGTCTCGTAAGGCAGGTCGATACCGGGATTGCCGGTCGGGCGGTCCGGGCTCAGATCGAAGTTGAGGATCTGCGACAGCAGGATGATGCCGTTGAGATCCACCGAGCGCTCGGACGTCAGATAGCGCGCAACTACCGCCGAGCGCGGCGTACCGTAGCTCTCGCCGAACAGGTACTTCGGCGAGTTCCAGCGGCCGTACTTGGTGAAGAACTCGGTGATGAACTGCGTGAACGCGTAAGCGTCCGCGTCGACGCCGAAGAACTCCTTCTCCTTGTCCTTGCCGGCGATGCGGCTGAAGCCGGTGCCGGGCGCGTCGATGAACACGAGGTCGCTCGCATCCAGCAGGCTCTCGGCGTTGTTGACGAGCGCATAGGGCGCCGCCGGGGTATGCGTGTCGGTCGAGGTGACGATGCGGCGCGGGCCGAAGGCGCCCATGTGCAGCCACAGGGTTGCCGAGCCCGGGCCGCCGTTGTAGAGGAAGGTCACCGGGCGTTGCGCGCCGCCGTCCTTCTTGAAGTAGGCCACATAGAACATGGACGCTTCGGCGGTCGGATTGTGCTCGGCGCCTTCCTCGCCGCCGCCCTTGGCGTTCGGGTCGGTCGGGACATCGTCCCAGCCCCGCGGGTGGACGATGAGCGTGCCGGCGACCGCCTCGTAGCCGATCGCACGACCGCCGATCGTGACCGAGCCGTTGCTCGTGACGGACTCGCTCTTGAAGGGCTCGAATTTGTGGCCCTCGGCCTTTTCAGGCTGGCCCTCGGCTTTGTGATCCTGCGACTGTGCGCCTTCGGGTGGGGCGGCGAGCGCCGCGCCCGCGAACAAAGTCAGGAGCAACCCAACGCCAGTGCTGAGAGTGCGGCGACTCATGGCTCTTCCTTCTTAGTTCGGTGCCATCGGGGGTGCGAGAGTCTAGCCGAGCCGCGAGCCCGCCGCATCAGATGCTGCCGGCACCGGTGCCGGATCTTACCTGGCGACGGCGCTCAGCGTGACTGCGTACACGCCGCTCAGCTTCATCACCGCTTGCGTGTCGCAGGTCACCTCGATGGGGATCTCGATGCGGCCCCGCCCGCGGCGCGCCAGCAGCAGCTCGAGCCTCTCGAGCTGCGCCACGCCCGGCGCACCGGCGATGGCGCGGAACGGCGCGCGTGCCGGCGCCACGAACTGCGCGCTCGCCTCCTGCAACGCCACTTCCGCCTGCAACGAGCGGGTGGAGCACCAGCGCATGAGGTGCATCCAGCCGGCGAGCGCCGCCACCGAGAACAGACTGCCCGCGAACGCGGTGCCCTTGTCGTTCAGATTGGCTTCCAGCGGTGCGCCAATGGTGACCGGATCGTCAGCTTCGACGACCAGCCCCAGGGCACGCGCCGGCGCGATGCGTGCACTCAGGTAGACCTGCAGGTCGGCGAGATCGAGCGCTTTCGCCATCGGTAGTGCCTCGGGTAGTCCTTCAGCCGCTCGGGCGCTGTGCGCCGATGGCTACATCGGAAAACCACAGCTCCTTCCAGCGCTTCGCCTTGTCGCCCGCCGACAGCGTCTGCGGTGACACCGGCTGCGGCGCGCCGAAAGCGGCTGCATTCTCCAGGGCGTTCACGTTGACCGCAGCGTACAGCCGTCCGCCGTCCTCGAAGAGCGGGCTCACCAGCACGCCGCAAGTGCTGCAGAGGAGCAGCTGCGCCTGGCCGCTTCCCTGCGCATAGCGTGTCGCCTCGCGCTCATCGCGGAGGGTGAGGCGCAGCGACCCGAGCGGATCGGAGATGTAGGCGGCGCCGTGCTTGAGGCAGAAACTGCAGTCGCAGGCGCGCGGTGGGTAGGTGCCGGGCGCGCGGGTCAGCCGCAGCTCCACGCGGATGTTGCCGCAGTGACACCCGCCATGCAGTGTTTGCATGCCGCGGAACACTACGGGCACCGCGCGGGGCGCGCAAGCACCTGCCGGGCGCTGCGTCGAGCGGTGCCGGGGATGCGACCGCTGCTGCGACCGTCGTTGGGCGGCGTGCGCTACGATGCTCGGTGAGTCAAGGCCGCCAGGAGACCGCCACCATGCCCGCATCACCGCTCGCCGCTGTTCCCATGCTCGGTTTCCTGGCCCTGGGGCTTGCGGTCGTGGACGCGGCGGCCGCCGCGCCGGCGGCGACCGTGCCGCAGACCATGGCGGCCGCCGCCATCGATCGCAAGGGCGGCCCCGAGGTGTTGACGCTGCACCAGCTTCCCGTGCCCAAGCCCGCCGCCGACGAGGTGTTGATCGCGCTCGATACCGTGGGCATCGGCCCGTGGGATATCGACGTGCGCGAGCGACTCGAATACTGGAAGGATCAGGCGTTTCCGGTCGTGCTGGGCGTCGACGGCGCGGGCACGATCGCCGCGGTGGGTTCGGCGGTGCAGGGCTTCAAGATCGGGGATGCGGTCTACTCGTACGTCTGGAACAACGCCCACGGTGGCTTCTATGCGCAATACGTCGCCGTGCCGGCCAAGGCCGTAGGCCACGTTCCCGCGGGCATGAGTCTCGAGGTCGCGGGCGCGATGCCGGTCAGCGCGCTCACTGCACTCGAGGGGCTGGACGATGCGCTGCACGTCAAGGCAGGCGAGAACCTGATCATTCTCGGCGCCTCGGGCGCAGTCGGCAGTCTCGCAGTGCAGTTCGCGCGACTGCGCGGCGCGCGGGTGCTCGCGATCGCCTCCGGTGAGGATGGGGTGAGTCTCGTGAAACGGCTCGGCGCTACGGCGGCGGTCGACGGCCACCATGCCGACATTGCGGCCGCGGCGCACGAGTTTGCTCCCGGCGGGGTGGATGCGGTGCTGGCGCTCGCCGGGGGCGCAGCGCTCGACACCTGCCTCGATCAGCTGCGGCCGGGCGGCCGGGTCGCCTTCCCGAGCGGCGTGCGCCCCGAGCCGCAGGCGCGCGCGGGACTGTCAGTAGCGAGGTACGACGCGCTGACCGGGCCTGACAAGTACGCGCACCTCAACGAGGCAATCGTCGCGGCGAAGCTGCAAGTCCCGGTCGCGGGGCAGTACACCCTCGCGGATGCCGCCAAGGCGCAGCAGGCCATGGCCGCCGGCCACGTGCTCGGCAAGATCGTGCTGCGCGTGCGCTGACGGCGCGCGCCGCGCACGCGGATCAGGTCTGCGGCGCGGCACCGCCTTCGGCGCGGCGCCGGACGGCGTAGGCCTCCAGCGCCTCGGTGACGGACGCATCGAGCACCGGCGGCCTGAAGGCTGCGAGCGTGTTCTGCCACACGGTGCACGCCCGCTGGGTGGCTGTCTTGGCACCATCGTCGAACCATTGCCCGTAGTTGCGCCAGTCGGAGACCAGCGGGCTGTAGAACGCGTCGCGGTAGCGCTGCATGGTGTGCGCGGCCGAGAAAAAATGTCCGCCCGGCCCCACTTCGGCGACGGCCTCGATGCCGATGTCGTCCGCCGAGGCCGGCACCGGCTGGAACAGCTCGGCGAACATCTGCAGCATCTCGACGTCGAGAATGAATTTCTCGTAGGAGGCGGTGAGCCCGCCCTCCAGCCAGCCGGCGGCGTGCAGCATGAAGTGACAGCCGCCGAGGAGCGCGCCCCACAGGCTCATCTGCGACTCGTAGGCGGCCTGCGCGTCCGGGGCGTTGCCGGCCGTCGCACTCGAGCAGCGCCACGGCAGGCCGATATGCCGCGCGAGCTGGCCGGCGCCGAATGCTGCCTTCGCATACTCCGGCGTACCGAATGCCGGCGAGCCTGACTTCATGTCGACGTTGGAGGTGAAACTGCCGTACATGACCGGCGCACCGGGGCACGCGATCTGCGACAGCGTGATGCCGAACAGCGCTTCGGCGTGCGCGAGGGTGAGGGCGCCCGGAATGGTGATCGGCGCCATGGCACCGGCGAGCGTGAACGGCGTGACGATCATCAGCTGCCCGTTCAGGGCAAACTCGATGATGCCGTCGGTCATCGGCAGGTCGAGCTGCAGCGGTGAGTTGGTGTTGCAGATGCTGTAGCAGCGCGGCTCGCGGCGGAATGTATCCGCATCGATGCCGTGCGCGATGCGCAGCATCGCGAAGCAATCGGACAGCTGCCCCACGCCGCGACAGTAGAAATACGGCGGCTTGTCGCCGAGCGTCAGCTGCGCGAACGTCGTGTCGAGGTGACGCTCGTGCACCGGCACGTCTCCGGGCTCGGTCATCTGTCCGAGCACGTGGATTACATCGAAGGACTGCGACAGCCGCACCAGATCGCGGTAGTCGGCGAGCGTGCCGGAGCGCTTGCCGCGCTCCAGATCGCTCACGCTCGGCGGACCGGCAACCGGGGCGAAGATGACGTGCTGCCCGCCCACGTGGCAGGTGCGCTGCGGATTGCTGGCCACCAGGTTGACTTCGGCCGGCGCCGTCGACAATGCCGTGCTCACCATGGCCGGATCCAGCCGCACCATTTGCGTCGCCTCATCGACCGCAGCTCCCGCCGCTGCCAGGAGCGTCCGCCCGCGCGGCGACAGCACGCGCATCCCCTGGCGCTCGAGCATGCCGAGCGCGGCCAGGTGCATGCTCTCCACCTGGTCGTCGGAGAACAGCCGCACCGGCTGGAAGGGATTGACCAGGTTGCGATAGCGCGTGGAGCGCGGCGGCTGGGCACCGGCGGCGGCCCGCGGGTTCTCACGGCGGCGCGAGGTCATGAGGCCCCCCGCACGCGCGCGATCCACTCGTCCACCAGCTGCTCGAGCAAGGTGAGCGGCACGCCGCCATTTTCCAGTATCACCGCGTGGAAGTCCGGCAAATTGAATTTCGTCCCGAGTGCTGCCTTCGCCCGCTCGCGCAGCTCGAGGATCTTGAGCTCACCCACCTTGTAGGCACAGGCCTGGCCCGGCATCGCCATATAGCGCTCGACTTCGGAGGTCACTTCGCCCTCCGACTTACCGGTGGTGGCCACCATGTAGGAGATCGCCTGCTCGCGTGACCAGCCCTCGGCGTGAATGCCGGTGTCGACCACCAGCCGGGCTGCCCGCATGAGCTCGAGCTGCAGCCGCCCGAGATTGCCCCACGGATCGTCCTGGTACATGCCGATGTCCGCCGCCAGCTGCTCGGCGTACAGCGCCCAGCCTTCCGCGTAGGCGGTGTAGAGCGTCTGCTGGCGGATCAGCGGCAGGTCCTTGAGTCCGAGCGCCGTCGAGATCTGCAGGTGATGGCCCGGGATGCCCTCGTGGTAGGCGAGCGTCTTCATGCTCCAGGTCGGCACCTCGTTCATGTCGCGCAGATTCGCAAAGAAGATGCCGGGCCGCGAGCCGTCCATGGCCGCCTGCTGGTAATACGCCCCCGACGTTCCCTTCTCCTGCGAGCTGGGTACGCGCTCGACCCGCAGCCGCTTGGCCGGCAAGGTGCGGAAGTACTGCGGCAGGCGCGCCGCCATCGCATCGAGAATCTGCTGGTATCGCTCGAGCGCCTGGCGGCGGCCGGCGTCGTCGTTCGGCAGCAGAAAGCGCGGATCCCTGGCGAGCGCCGCCATGCGTTCACCGACACTGCCCGCAGTGAGCCCCTGCGCCGCCAGCAGCCCCTCCATCTCCTGCGTGATGCGTGCGACCTCGGACAGCCCGAGCGCGTGTATCTGCGCGGGCGTGTAGTCGGTGGTGGTGTTTTGCCTGAGCGCTGCGGCGTAGTAGGCGGCGCCGTCCGGCAGCCGGCCGACTCCCGCGCCCTGGGCGGCAGCCGCGGGCTTCAAGGCGATGAGAGCCGTGCTCATGCGCGCGTAAGCGGGATAGACGCGCTCGCGCACCGCCGCCGCCGCGGCACTCGCGAGTTCGTGCTTGCGCGCCGCATCGAGCGCCGCCACCTTGTCCATGCGCGCGGCGAAGCTCGTCACCAGCGCGCTGTCCTCAGGCTGCGCGCTCACGGTGTCGTGGATGACGATGAGCGAGCGCTCGAGGAGCGCCCCGGGCAGTACCACCCCGGCCTGCGCCTGTCGTTCGAGCGCCGCGGTTACCTGATCGAGCTTCACGCCCATCGCCTCGAGGCGCTTCACGTAGTTGCGCGCGGTCTTGTCGTTGCTCACGACGTGCGTGGTCTGCATGAACGTTGGCAGCTGCACCTCGACGCCGAACATCGGGCTCACCGGGTAGAGCTCATCCCCCTGCAGCCAGGGGAAGCGCTGGAACTCGAGCCCCGACTGATACTGATCGATGAGGATGTCGTAGGTGATCTGCTCCTGGCGGTCGAGGCGCGCGCGGTCGAAGCGCTGCACCTCGCTCAGGAAGCGCTTGAGCTGTGCGTAATCCTCGTCGCGCTGCTCGAGGGTGTAGGGCGCGAGCTTGTCGGAGTGGTGATCGAAGATCGAGCCGTCGGCGATGCCGATCGCGGTGAACACCTCGGGGTTGCGCATCAGGAACTCGAGCGCCTGGCGGTTCGCCAGCATGTTGATGCTGAACGGCTTGCCCCAAATGGTTCGGTAGCCGCCGTAGGCGAGCAGCGCGAGCAGCACGAGCCCGATCCAGCCGGCGATACGCCATCTCTTCTTCATTCTTCTACCTCGGTAGGTGCAACGACGCGGGCGGCCGAGCGCGGGGACGAACGGTGCACGCGGCCGGAGTATAGTGCCCTCGGCCGTCACACGGCTTACGAGGTTGCCCATGTCGTCGGTCGCGAGCGTCGCCGAGATTCGCAGTCACTTTCCCGCCTTGCAGCGCACCTGCAACGGCTTGCCGGTGGCTTACTTCGACGGCCCGGGGGGTACGCAGGTGCCGCGTGCGGTTGCCGCGGCGATGAACGACTATCTTCTCAACCACAACGCCAACACGCACTGGGACTTCCCCTCGAGCCACGAGACCGATGCGGCGCTGCTCGCGGCGCGCCAGGCGCTCGCCGACTGGCTCGGGGGCGCGCCCCAGGAGATCGTGTTCGGTGCCAACATGACGACGCTCACCTTCCACCTGGGGCGCGCGTTGGGGCGCGCCTGGAAACCGGGCGACATCGTCGTGGTCACCGAGCTCGATCACCACGCGAATTCCGATACCTGGCGCGCCCTGGCGCGCGAGCGCGGCGTCGAGATCCGTACCATCCGCATGCGCCGGGAGGACGGCCGGCTGGATGAGGACGATGCGGCAGCTAAGCTCACCGCCGGCGTGAAGCTGCTGGCCCTCGGCGCTGCCTCCAACGCTCTCGGTACCATCAACGACGTCGAGCGGCTGACCACCCGGGCACACGCGGTCGGTGCGCGGGTGTTCGTCGACGGCGTGCACTTTGCGAGTCATCAGATGCCGGACGTGCGCGCCTTCGGCTGCGACTTCTTTGCCTGCTCGGCATACAAGTTCTACGGGCCGCACGTCGGAGTGCTGTGGGGCCGGCGCGAGATGCTCGAGGCGCTCGACCCGCCGAAGCTAGGCCCCGCGCCCCGTAGCGCCCCGGAACTCCTCGAGACCGGCACGCTGAACCACGAGGGCATCGTCGGCGCCGGCGCCGCGATCGAGTTCCTCGCCTCGCTCGCCGCCGACGGCGCCACACGCCGCGCACGCCTGCAGCGCGTCTCGGACGCCCTGCACGAGCGCGGCGCACAGCTGCTCGCGCAGCTGTGGAACGGGCTCGCGGCAATCCCCGGTGTACGGCTGTACGGCCCGCCGCCGGGCACGGCACGCACCGCGACCCTGTCGTTCACGGTGCGCGGGCACGAGAGCGCCGCGGTCGCGGCAAGTCTCGCCGCGCGCGGCGTGTTTCTTTCACACGGGGACTTCTACGCCACCACGGCGGTGCGCGTGCTCGGGCACGAGCACGACGGTCTGGTGCGCGCCGGCTGTGCGGCCTACACCACCGGGGAGGAGATCGAACGGCTGTTGGACGGCGTCCGGCAGCTCGCCGACGCTGCCTGAAAAAACACGAGCCCGGTTGCAGCCGGGCTCGTGTGCTCGCCTGAACGGCGGCGGGTGTTTACTTGTGCTTGTTGGCGGACTCTGCCGCCATCTTCAGCTCTTCGTTGACTTTGTCGAGCAGGTCCTTGGCCTTGGCGGCGTGGCCGTCCATGTCCCACTCATTCGCCTTCTGGGCGGCGGTGATCCTCTCCCATGCTCTATGGGAGAGATCCTGGGCCGCAGCCAGGTTCGGATGTTTCTTGCCGCTGATGTCCTCGACCGGTGGTGCGGCGAACGCGGCTCCTGCCACTAACAGGACGGCAGAGCACAGGATCAATTTACCTCTCATGGCGACTCCCTAAGTGGTGTGTGTTGACCGACGCACCGGCGGTGAGCCGGGCGCGCGCAGTGTCGTCCCGGCGGAGGTCGATTGCAAGCCGCCGCCCGGTTGGCGTACGCGGTGCAAAGCGATTCTGGGCGCAGGGTCACAGCTGCCGCCCGCGGCCCTCCCGGCGGGGCCGCCGACCGTGCTACCTTGTCTTTATCCTCGTATATAAGGAGTGAGGAAGCGGATGCCGAGCAGAGTTCCCGAGGGCGCACAGCGCGGCTGGATCATCGCCATCGGCGGCGCGGAGAACAAGGAGAACGACCGCCGCATCCTCGAGCGCTTCGTGAGCGCCTCGGGGGGCGGTCAGGCCGACATCGTCGTGATACCGACCGCGAGCCGTATGCACGAGACGGGGGAGCGCTACGAGCAGCTGTTCACCGATATCGGCGCCGCTCGCGTCACCGTCATGGATTTCGATACCCGCCGTGACTGCCAGGAGCCGGGCAGGCTCACGCGTCTCGAGGAAGCGAGCGGGATCTTCTTCACCGGCGGCAACCAGCTGCGCCTCACCACGCTCCTCGGCGGCACGCCGGTTGCCAAGCTGATTCGCGCGGCCAATGCGCGCGGCGTCACCGTGGGCGGCACCAGCGCCGGCGCCAGCATCCTGTCCGAGCACATGATCGCCGCCGGAGATGAGGGCTCGGCGGTGGTCGCCGGGAGCGTCAGGCTCGCCCCGGGCTTGGGCCTTACCAATCGCTTCATCATCGACCAGCATTTCCGCCAGCGCGACCGCCTCGGGCGCCTCCTGACCGCGCTCGCCTACAACCCGTTCGCAGTCGGCATCGGGCTCGACGAAGACACCGCGGCCGTTATCGGCCCGGACGAGACGGTCGAGGTCGAAGGCAGCGGCGGAGTGACCATTGTCGATGCCTCGGAGGTGAGCTACACCTCCATCGACGGCGTCCAGGAAGGGCAGCCGGCGTGTGTGCTGGGGCTGAAGCTCCACATCCTGGTCGTCGGAGCGACCTTTAACCTGCATACCCGCCTCGCCAACGCGGCTGCATTGAGAAAGTCAAAGGAGTGACCCAGACTTAGAGTCCGACTCCGCCTGGTCAGGTTGCCTTGAACAACTATTACTCCGAGCAACACCCATGCGCATCCTCGATCGATCCGTCTACGTCGGCCCGTCGCTGTACGCGCGCTTTCCGGTCATCCGCCTCGAGCTCGAGCTGGGTGAGCTCGAGGCCTGGCCCACCGGCCGCTTAGGCAGCGGCTTCATCGATGCGCTGGCGGCCGCGCTCCCCGGGCTCGCCGAGCACGGCTGCTCGTACCGCGAGCCCGGTGGGTTGCTGCGCCGCATGCGCGAGGGCGAAGGCACCTGGCTGGGGCACGTTCTCGAGCACGTCGCCATCGAGCTGCAGAACATCGCCGGCGAAGCCGTCACGTTTGGCAAGACGCGCAGCGCCGGCCCCGCGGGGGTCTACACCGTGGTCTACGAGTACGCGCAGCGCGATGAGGGCATCGCAGCAGGCGAGCTCGGGCTGCGCTTGCTGAGCTCGCTGTTGCCGGAGGCGATCCGCCCGGCCGATTCCGTGCCTCCCGACTGGAGCTGGCCCGAGGCCCGCGACCAGTTCATCCGCTTCGCGCAAAGGCGCGCGCTCGGACCCTCGACGCATTCCCTGGTGCGCGCTGCGGAGGCGCGCGGCATCCCGTGGCTGCGCCTCAACGACCAGTCGCTGGTGCAGCTCGGTCACGGCAAGTTCCAGCAGCGCATCCAGGCAACGGTCACCGGGCGCACGCCGCACATCGCGGTCGAGCTCGCCTCAGATAAGGAGGAGACCAACAAGATCCTCGCGGGTCTCGGGCTTCCGGTGCCGAAGCAGGAGCTGGTGCAGAGCGAGAACGCGGCGGTGCGCGCAGCGCGCCGCATCGGTTTCCCGGTGGTGACCAAGCCCTACAACGGCAACCACGGCCGCGGCATTTCCATCCGCCTGACGACCGACGAGGAGGTGGCGCACGGTTTCAAGGTGGCGCGCGAGCATTCGCGCTCGGTGATCGTTGAGACCTTCCTCGAGGGCGACGACCATCGCTTGCTGGTGGTTAACGGCGAGCTGGTGGCGGCGACGCGGCGCACGCCGGGGCACGTGGTGGGCGACGGCGAGCGCACCGTGGCGGAGCTCATCGAGGTCGTCAATCAGGACCCGCGCCGCGGGATCGGGCACGAGAAGGTGCTCACCCGCCTCGAGCTCGACGCGCAGGCGCGGCAGATGCTCGAGCGTGCACAGCTGACGGCACAGTCGGTCCTCGCCGCGGGGCAGGTTGTATACCTGCGCTCGACCGCCAATCTCTCGACCGGCGGCACGGCGACCGATGTCACCGACGTCATTCATCCCGACAACCGCGAGATGGCCGAGCGCGCCGTGCGCGCCGTCGGCCTCGACGTCGGCGGTGTCGACTTCCTGTCGAAGAACATCACCGAGAGCTATCGCAAGATCGGCGGCGGCATCTGCGAGGTGAACGCCGCGCCCGGCTTCCGCATGCACGTCGCCCCGAGCGAAGGCACGCCGCGCGATGTCGCAGCGCCGGTCATCGACATGCTGTTCCCGCCGGGGGCTGCGGCCCGCGTGCCGATCGCGGCCATCACCGGCACTAACGGCAAGACCACCACCGCGCGCATGCTGGCGCACATCGCCAAGATGGCCGGCTACACCCCCGGGCTCACCACCACCGACGGGGTGTACATCGACGGCCAGCGGACCGTAGGCGGCGACATGACGGGACCGGTATCGGCGCGCATGGTGCTCGCCGATCCGCAGATCGACATCGCGGTGCTCGAGACGGCCCGCGGCGGCTTGCTGCGCGCCGGCATGGGCGTCAACGAAGTTAACGTCGGCGCCGTGATCAACGTGCAGCCCGATCATCTGGGGCTCAAGGGCATCGACACCCTCGAGCAGCTCGCCGAAGTGAAGCGCATCGTGGTGGAGGTGGCGACCGACTGCGCGGTGCTGAACGCGGATGACCCGCTGGTGATGAAGATGTCGGGGTACACCGAGGCGAAGCACATCTGCTATGTCACGCTGAACCCGCAGCACACTCTGGTGCGCGAGCACATCCGCGCCGGTGCGCGCGCCTGCGCGCTCGAGGCCGGGGTGAACGGCCAGATGATCACGCTCTACGACCGCGGCGGGCACATCCCGCTGGCCTGGACCCACCTGATTCCTGCGACCCTCGAGGGACGCGCCATTCACAACGTGCAGAACGCCATGTTCGCGGCGGCGATGGCGTTCTCGCTCGGCATGAAGCTGGATGCAATCCGCCAGGGACTGCGCACCTTCGATTCGACCTTCTTCCAGGCGCCGGGCCGCATGAACGTCTTCAACGAGCACCCCTTCAAAGTGCTGTTCGACTACGGGCACAACGCGCACGCGGTCGGCGTCATGGCCGATCTTGCGCAGCGCCTCGACGTGCAGGGCCGGCGCATCGTGGTGCTGGCCGGGCCCGGCGACCGGCGCGACGAGGACCTCATCGCCATTGCGCGTGCCTCGGCCGGCCGCTTTGATCACTACATCTGCCGGCGCGACGACGCGTTGCGCGAGCGTGGGCCGGACGAGGTGCCGCGCATCCAGGCGGCGGCGCTGCGCGAGGCCGGGGTCCCGGACGCGGCCATCTCGATCATCCCTGACGAGCAGGAGGCGATCGAAGCCGCGCTCAACATGGGGCAGCCGGGAGATCTGGTGCTGATATTCGCCGATCAGCTCACGCGCTCGTGGAAGCAGATCACCAAATTCAAGCCGGCAGGTGCGGTTGTGCGCGAGTCCTTGCGGGAGCCGCGCCCGGTGGGCGCCGCCGATGCGCGCCGCGGCGAGGACGGACATTTCGTCTCCGGCTTTGGTGGCGATGGCGCGGGTCGCCCGGCGGAGCCCGGGCCTCCCGCGGCAAGCCTCGAGGGCCTGATTCGCGATGAGCGCGGCGTGCGCTTTGCGCCGGAGGCCGACGACTGAACACCGCGCCGCAGCTGCCGTTCAACGTTTCGCGGCGTCTGATCGGCGCCAACCTGTTCTTCGCCTCCACGGGCGCGGTGCTCGAGACGAGTGGCATCGAGCCCAATGACGCGCTGCTTGGCGGCTGGCGGGCGCGCGCCGAACGGGCGCGTGCGCACCTCGGCTGGCCTGCGCCCGGGACCTGCGCGCGGGTCCACGCGGGCGGTGCCTCACTCGCCGTGGCCGCACCCTCAGACCAGCTGTTGGTCGCCACCGAAGTCAACGAGTGGGCCCTGTGTGCGACGCTATTCGCACTCGAGCCGGGGCGCTGGGCGGCGCTCGAGCCGCTGCTGCTCGCGGCGGCGCTGGACAACGCCGCCGACGCCGAGACCGTGATTCCGCCGGTGCTGGACGAGCGCGCCGCCTTCGAGCGCTTCACCCGGCTCGCAACCGCCGAGGCACTGCCGGCGCTGCGGTCCGTGCTTGCGGCCGCAGCCGCCCGCGAGCTCCCACACGTGCTCGATGACGACACGCTCACCCTCGGCACCGGTGCTGGCGGGCGCGATTTCGCGCTCGCCGCGCTGCCGGCTGCGGCCGAGATTCAGTGGGGCGAGCTCGCCGGCGTGCCGACCGCGCTGGTGACGGGCTCGAACGGCAAGACGACCACCGTGCGGCTGCTGGCCGCCTGCGCGCGGGCCCACGGCTGGCACGCGGCCTACAACTGCACCGACGGCGTGTACCTCGACGGTGAGCTGCTCGCCGCGGGCGACTATTCCGGGCCCACGGGGGCGCGCAAGGTGCTGCGCGAGCGCCGCGCCCAGGCGGCGCTCATCGAAACCGCGCGCGGCGGGATCCTGCGCCGCGGCATCGCAGTCTCGAGCGCCGCCGCCGCCGTCGTCACCAACGTGAGCGCCGATCATTTCGGCGAATACGGTGTCGAGAATCTCGAGGCGCTCGCCGACGTGAAGCTCACGGTCGCCGCAGTGCTCGGCGAGCGGGGACTGCTGGTGCTGAACGCGGACGATGCGTTGCTGCGGGTGCGCGCAGCGCGGCTCGGCGAGCGTTTCGGCCGCAGCCCGCCCTGCGGGTGGTTTGCGCTCGAGGATCAGTCCGCGCCACTTGCCGCGCACCGCGCCCGGGGCGGCGCCACCTGTGGCGTACGTGACGGCCGCCTGCGCCTCACTGCGGGCGGCGCCGCTCACGATCTCGGCGCGATCGCCGCGATGCCGCTCACCGTGGAGGGCAGTGCCACTTACAACATCGCCAACCTGGCGGCCGCGGCGCTCGCCGCCGCGGCGCTCGGCATCCCGCCGGCGACCATCGCGCTTACTTACGCGCGCTTCGGCGGCGACCCTGAGGACAACCACGGTCGCCTCATGCGCTTCGAGCTCGATGGCGTGCGCGTGCTGATCGACTACGCGCACAACCCGGAAGGGCTGCGCGGGCTCCTCGAGGTCGCGCAGCACCTGCGCGCGGGCCGCGGCCGGCTCGGGCTGATACTCGGGCACGCCGGCAATCGCCAGGACGCCGACATCGAGGCGCTGGCGCAGGTGGCGGCGGCCGCGCGCCCGCAGCTCATCGTCGTCAAGGAGAACGAGGCGCACCTGCGCGGGCGCGAGCCTGGCGAGGTGCCGCGACTGCTGCGTGCCGTGCTGTTGCGCGCCGGGCTCGAGGAGGCGACGCTGCCGCAGCGTGGCAGCGAGCTCGAGGCCGCGCGCTGCGCGCTCGAGTGGGCGCGGCCGGGCGACGTGCTCGCGCTGCCGGTGCATTCAGCGGCGGCGCGGGCCGCAGTGCTCGAGATGCTCAGTGCGCGATCAGCGCACTGTAGCCGTTCCAGATGATCTCGATGCCGATGCACATCAGAATGAAAGCCGACAGGCGCACCAGCACCTCGAGGCCGGTGGCGCCGAGCAGCCTGCCGATCGTCTCGGCGGAGCGATATGCGAGATAGATGGATAACCCGATGGCGAATACCCCGAGCACCGCCCCGATCGCATGTTCGGCCAGCTGCGACAGCGGCGGCATCCCGGCGGGCTTGCGGCTGCCGATGGTGATAGCAACCGACATCGAGCCGGGCCCGACCGTGAGCGGCATGGTGAGCGGGTAGAAGCTGCCGATCTTGCGGCCGCGGGGCTCGGGCGTGCCGGAGCTGCTGACGGTGTTGTGCTCCGACCAGGATTCCGCCGACAGCAGCTTCCACCCGAGCGCCGTCACGACCAGCCCACCGGCGATGCGCACCACCGGCAGCTCGATGCCGAAGAACTCGAGCAGCCACGGTCCGAGCGCCATCGAGCCGAGCAACAGGGCGAAACCGTAGAGGGCCACCTTGCGCGCCAGGTTGCGCCGCTCCGCGGTCGACAGGCCCTGCGTCAGCCCGAGGAAGAACGGCGCCGATTCGAGCGGATTGACGATGGGAAAGAGCCCCGCGAAGGTCAGGAGAAAGGCGCTGACGACGCCGCTCATGCGCGACCTTTCATATACCATCCGGCCTCAGAAGTCGTGCGCAGTATGAACGGCAAGACCTGCCTAGTCACTGGGGCCACACACGGTGTCGGGCTCGCCACCGCGCGGGCGCTGGCCGCGCACGGCGCCACGGTGTTGCTGCATGGGCGCGACGCCGAGCTCGGCAGGCGGCTCGCCGAACAGATCGGCCGGGAGAGCGGCAATCCCGCCGTGCGTTTCGTGCGCGCCGACTTCATGCATCTCGAGGAGGTACGCGAGCTGGCCGCAGAGCTCGGACGGCTGCCGCGCCTCGATGTGCTCATCAACAACGCCGCGCTCATGGATGGCAGGCAAAGGCGCTGCACCGCGGAAGGCTACGATGCGACCTTCGGCGTCAATCATCTGGCACCCTTCCTGCTCACCAATCTGCTGCTGCCGAAGCTCGGGCAGTCGGCGCCGGCACGCGTCGTGGTGGTCGCTTCCGAGGCACACCGGGGCGCAGGCTGGCTCGACTTCGACGATCTGATGAACGCCCGCGTCGGGTTCCTGCGCGCCTATCAGCGCTCCAAGCTCGCCAACCTGCTGTTCATGCGTGCGCTCGCCAAGCGCCTCGGCGGCGGCGTCACCGTGAACGCCGCGCATCCCGGGCTGGTCGCGAGCCAGCTGTTTCGCAGTGTGCCGCAGCCGCTGCGGCTTGCGCTCGCCACGATCGTGCGGCCGTTCATGCGCTCGGCGGAGCGCGGAGCCGAGACCAGCGTGTATCTGGCGACCTCGCCCGAGGTGGCGGCCAAGACCGGCGGCTACTACAGCAATTGCCGCCGCGTGACGCCGAGCGACGCGGCGCGCTGCGACGTGGCGGCGGCGCGGCTGTGGGAAGAGAGTGTGCGGCTCACCGGCCTCACATCCGTATGAGCCGCGCGTTCACCCGCGAGCCCGACGACGATCAGGCACCGCTCCCGGAGCGCGCGCTGAGCACGCACCCCAACCTGGTGACGCCCGAGGGGCTCGCCACGCTCGAGACACGCGCCCGCTCGCTCGAGGAGCAGCGGCAGGCGGCGCGCGCCGCCGCCGATCGCACGCTGCTCAAGCGCATCGAGCGCGATCTGCGCTACTTCACGCAGCGGCTCGCGAGCGCGCGCGTCGTGGCGCCGGCTGCGCAGGCCGACCGGGTACGCTTCGGCGTGCGGGTGACGCTCGCCGGCGCGGACGGCCTGAAGCGCAGCTATCGGCTGGTGGGCGAGGATGAGGCGGATGCCGCGCGCGGGCTCGTGAGTTGGGTGTCACCGCTCGCGCAGGCACTGTTGGGTCAGGCGGTGGGGGACACGGTGCGCTTCCAGGAGGGCGAGCTCGAGATCCTTCTGATCGAGCCGTGAGCGCTCAGAAGTGCCGCGACAGGTACAGCACCCCGCCGTCGATCTTGTAGAAGCTGTCCGGCCGCGGTCCGCCCGGGTCGGTCGGCAGGAGGTGGTCGCGGGCGATGTTCTGCGCGTGGCGGTAGTCGAGTCCTAAGCTCCATCCCGGGAGCGCGCCGAAGAAATTGCGCCACTCGATGCCGGCACCATAGTAGATCGAGTACGCCGGGGTCGCGAGATCGTAGCGGTCGGCGCCGGCGAACGCGCTCACCGCAAAGCTGTCGCCGTAACGGTGCCGGAAGTCGATCGCGCGCACGCCGATGAGCGAGTGACCGTCGACTTCGTCGGCCTCGAGGCGTACGCCGAGATCGTTGTTCGCCGACACGGCGCGCCGCGCCCCCAGGCCGAAGTGCGGATCGAAGCCGAGCGAGCTCGTGGTAACGGGCAGGCTGCCGTTGAGGTCGACCTTCACCCGGCTGGCGTTGACACCCGCATCGACGAACCACTCGGCGGGGTGCTCGGTCGTGCCCTGCCCGGAGTCCTCATCCTCGTACGCCGCGCCGTCATCGCGCGAGTGCGCATCACCCCCGTAGCGGATGAAGGCATCGAGGCGCGTGAACGAGCTGCCATCCACATCCCGTCCGGCCGTCACATCGCCGCCGAGCGTCACGCCGCTCCACGGGTGCGAGTAGCTGAGGGTGACGTCGTAGTAGTGGAAGTAGGGGAAGGGTAGCGGCTCGCCGGTCGAGTACTGCCGTACATCGCCGCCGTAATAGCTCTGGTTGGCGAGCGTGCGGGCGCGCAGCTGCAGATAGCCGCCGAACGGCGGCTCCCAGCCGAGGCGCAGCATCTGACTGCGCGCGCCCACGCCGTCGTTGAAGTTGCGCTGATCGGCCCCCCAGGTGCCGAGCACCAGGCCGTCGTTGCTCATGCCGTCGAGGAAGACGTTGTGCACGTACCAGATGTTCTGCCACTCGGAGTACTCGTAGGTCGCATCGAAATAACGCCCCAGGCGCGGAAAATCGATGCCGGCGGACAGCGCCGCGTTGCCGAGCAGGTAGCTGCCGCCGTCGGAGTTGTCCTCGCCGGCGTACTGGAAATACACCGCGAACGGTGTCTTGCCGGGGAAGATGAAACGGCTGACGTAGGAGGCCTGCTGGTTTCCCTGGGTCTGCGATAGGCCGCTCGGCTTGAAGAAATCGCGCAACAGAAAGCTGGCGGAACCAGGCAGCCCGCTGCCGCCGCCATACTCGAGGTTGCGATTGACGCCGAGCGACCAGCCCGCGAACGGCTCGATCGACAGCTGCATGCTGAAGAGGCGCGGGTCGCCGCGGCTCGCCACCCCCTGGTAGAGGATGTTGTTGCCCGCGAGGCTCGCGCCGGCGTCGGCGCCGGTCTGTCCCAGGCGCGTGAGGAGGAACTCGTACTGGAATCCGAGGCGCGTCAGCGGCTCCCAGTTGGAGAGCGTAACCGAGGGCGTCGTCGGACTCTCGGTGCTCAGCAGCATGCTGCCGGTGTCGGTCATGGGGGACAGCCAGTGATCGCGGTAGCCGGCATCGAGCTGCGCCCAGCTCGTGCCGATGCTGAGCATCGAGCCGGTCGCCTCGGTGCGTCCCGAGTAGGCGATGCCGCCGGCGGACAGCAGCAGATAGTCGCTCGGCTGCACGTAGCCCTGGGCCGACAGCTGCCACTCGTCATTGCTCAGCAGGCCATGCTGGTTAGGCAGCACCACGTGTGCGCCGCCACTGGCGGCGCCGGTGGCGCTGGCATGAGTCACGCCGTAGTCGTGCGAATAGCGCTCGAGATAGCGCTTCACCCGCTCGCAGAGCGGCGCGTCCTTGCGGCAGGCGTCGGGAAGGGCCGCCTTGACCAGCTCGACCGGGAAGGGGCGCTTGAGGATCGGCTCGTCAGCGAGGATCAGCACCCGCTCGACCTGGCGCTCCATCTCGGGCTCGAGATTGAGCGGCAGGTAGGCGCTCAGGCTGTCCGCCCGGGCGGCCGTCCCGAGTGCGCCCGCCAGGCACGCCGACGCGAGGACGCGCCTTAAGAAAGGGCTCCATGACCGCACGATGCTGCTTGCACTCCTGACCGCCGGCGCGCCGCCGCGACCGGAGTACACACAGCGTTCGCGTGTCCGTCAAGCCGTCTCTGTCTGCAGCCGCGCCAGCACCGTGGCCACGATTCGCTCGGTACGCAGGCCATCGAGCCCGAATATTCCGGCCCTGCCGTCGGTGGCTGCGGCCGGCACACCGAGCCGCCGATGCGCGCGGTACAGCCGCGTGCGCACGGTGGTCTCATGCACGCCGACGGTGAGCGCGGCCTCAGGTCCACTCATGCCCTCGAGGACGCGCAGCACGAACACGGTGCGGAACACCTCCGGCAGCGCATCGATCGCCGGCTCGAGCGGGTGGCGCGGGGCGGCCGGGGCGCGCGCCATGGAATGCGGTCCGTCGCGGCGCGCGCGCGCGTGCTCGAGCGCCAGGCGCGTCAGCCAGATGGCGAATTTGCCGGCGGGCTCGTGGCGTCTGAGCTGTGCGAACGCCGCAACGCAGACTTCCTGCACCGCCGCCTCGGCGGCCGGCTCCTCGCCGAGCACACTGCGCGCGATGCGATACAGCCGCTGGGCGTAACGCCGTGTCAGCGTCTCGAGGGCGCGCGCATCCTGAGCGCGCGCGCGCTCGATGAGCAGCAGGTCCGGCAGGCCGTGCGCCGCGCCGGGCGCGGCGCTGAGGGTGTGTACTTCGGTTACGGGCTCGAGCATGGACGCCATCCTCGTGTGTGTATCCTATGGGACATGAAAGTCGCGGTAGCGCGCAGCGCGCTCGGCCTGGCCTTCCTCGCGCTCGTTGCCGCGGCCGGCGCGACGCCCGCCGTGCATCCCGAGCTCTGGCCGCGCGCCGCGCCGGCATTGCCGGCGGATCCGCGGCTCGAGGCGCGCATCGCGCAACTGCTCGCGCACATGACGCCGGCGCAGAAAGTCGGCCAGCTCATCCAGGCGGATATCGGCAGCATCACCCCGGACGACCTCGAGCAATATCCCCTCGGCTCGGTGCTGAACGGCGCCAACGTGGGGCCGCACGACGATAAACTGGCCTCACCCCGTGAGTGGCTGGCCCTGGCGGACCGGTTCTACGCGGCCTCCACGGCCCGCGGCGCTGCGGGCGTGGTTCCGCTCCTGTGGGGGACGGATGCCGTCCACGGCCACAATAACGTCCAGGGCGCCACCATCTTTCCGCACAACATCGGGCTCGGCGCGGCGCGCGACCCGGCACTGCTCCGCCGTATCGGCGAGATCACGGCCCTCGAGGTGCGGGTAACCGGGCTCGACTGGGCGTTCGCTCCCACGGTGGCGGTGGTGCGCGATGCCCGCTGGGGGCGCACCTACGAGAGCTACGGGGAGAGTCCACAGCTGGTGGCCGGGTACGCCACCGCCATGGTGCAGGGCCTGCAGGGCCGCCCCGGCACGCCGCAGTTCCTCGACGCCGCCCACGTGCTCGCCACCGCCAAGCACTTCCTCGGCGACGGGGGTACCGGCGGCCACGACGAGGGCGATAACCCCGCGAGCGAGGCGCAGCTGCGCGACGTCGACGCTGCGGGTCATGTCGCGGCGATCGCCGCCGGCGTGCAGACCGTGATGGCATCCTTCTCGAGCTGGCAGGGCGTGAAGATGCACGGCAACCGGGCGCTGCTCACCGACGTGCTGCGCGGGCGTATGGGATTCGATGGGCTGCTGATCGGCGACTGGAATGGACACGAGCAGCTGCCGGGGTGCTCCGCGGCCAGCTGCCCCGCCGCGATCAACGCCGGGCTCGACGTGCTCATGGCGCCGAGCGAATGGCGACAGCTGTTCGCGAACATGCTGACGCAGGTGAGCGCCGGTGAGATTCCGAGCGCGCGCCTCGACGAGGCCGTCGGCCGCGTCCTGCGGGTGAAGCTGCGTGCCCATCTCGACACCGAGGGCCCACCCTCGGGGCGGCAATTCGCCGGACACTTCGAGCTGCTCGGCTCGGCGGCGCATCGCGCCGTGGCGCGCCAGGCGGTGCGCGAATCACTGGTGCTGCTCAAGAACCGCAGGCAGCTGCTGCCGCTGGCGCCGCAGCTGCACGTGCTGGTCGCCGGTGCAGCCGCCGACGACGTGACCCAGCAGTGCGGCGGCTGGACCATCGACTGGCAGGGGACCATGCCAGGCGCCGACATCCGACCAGCGGAGTCGATCTATGCCGGTATCCGCCGTGCCGTCAGCGCCGCCGGCGGCAGCGCCGAGCTCAGCCGCACCGGTGACTTTCGCCTGCGCCCGGACGTGGCCATCGTGGTGTTCGGCGAGCAGCCCTACGCCGAGGGTCGCGGCGATGTCGCCTCGCTCGTCTACGGCGGCGATGAGCTCGCGCTCATCAGGCGCCTCAAGGCCGCGGGCATTGCGGTTGTCGCGGTGCTGATCTCCGGCCGGCCGCTGTGGATCGACGCCGAGCTTCAGGCCGCCGACAGCTTCGTCGTCGCCTGGCTTCCTGGAGCGGAGGGCGGCGGCGTCGCGGACGTTCTGTTTCGCTCCCGCGATGGTTCAGTGCGGCATGACTTTCGCGGCCGCCTGCCGCTCGCATGGCCCCGCTCACCTGAGCCTGCGGGGACCGACTCCGGCACGCCGCTCTTTCCCTTCGGCTACGGGCTGAAGTACAGGTAACTTAGTCGCCGCCGCCCGCGCCGACCGCGACCCAGGCGAGGTCGGAGTTGGACACCGAGCCGACGTTGAAAGTGCGCGCCGCGGCTGACATGCGCATCAGCGCCGCGCCGAGCGGCATCGGCGGAGCGGTGGCACCCTTCTTGACCTTGTGGAAACGCACCGGGTTGATACGCGCGACCACGTAGTTGCGCAGGTAGGGCGACTTGAAGCCGCGTGCCTGCAGTGCGGTGATGATGCTCTTCACGCGCGTGTCGATGTCGATGAGACGCGCCGCGTAGTCCTCGCGCTGGCGCAGGCTCGCACTTAAGCTGCGCTCGCTGAAGCGATCCACCTTCTTGAGGAACGCACCGTACGCGCCGCCGGCGAAGCGCGGCGCACGCTCGTAGACGATGCCGAGAGTCATGAGCTCCGGCGCCTCGAACTCGGCGGCGAACTGCTGCTCCGCCTCCCGGCCGCGCCGCTTCACCAGGCTGCGCGCCATGCGGATTACCTCCAGGCTCCGGTCCTTGAGGTTGTGCGCCTTCTCGGTGTTGAGCGCGAGGATCCGGTAAGCGAGCGCCTCATCGGGTGAGATGAGCGCGGTGATCTGCTTCATACCAAGCACTTTGGCGGCCGCCAGCCGGTGACGGCCGTTCGGCGTCCACAGCCGCCCATCCTCGCCGCGCACCACGATGATGGGATCGAGGAATGTCTGCGTCTCCTCGATCTTCGCCGCCAGGCGCTTGGCGTGGGTCGGCGACAGATCGCGCTGAAAGGGTGTCGGCTGTACCGCGGCGAGCGGCAGGCTCGCGAGCAGCAGTGCGCGCCCGCCGAGCGGCTCGTGGTAGGCACCGAGCGGCGCGCCGCCCGCCGTGCGCACGAGCGCGGTGAGTGGTGCGAGCGCAGGCTCATCGAGAGATGCCGGGACTTCGGCGGCATCCAGTCCGCGGACGCCGGCGCGCGGCGCGAGCCGCCCGCGCCGCGCCGGCTTGCCGGCGGCAGATTTTTTGCGTGTTGCCATCGTGCGAGAATGACGGATTCCTCGGGATGTTGCCATGAGTTCACCGCCGCTTTCAGCGAGCACCGCCGTCCGCCTGCCCGCGCAGCGCATCGACGCTGCCGGCCACGCGCATGTCGACCAGCGCGCAGTGCTCGCGCTGGCGCTGCCGCTCATGGCCAACAGCGCGGTGCAGATCGTGCTCAACCTCACCGACATGTGGTTCATCAGCCGCATCTCGACCAAGGCGCTGGCGGCGGTCGGGGCGGTTCAATGGCTGGTGGTGGTCGCGGTGCTGGTGCTGGGCGGCGCCGGCACCGCCGTGCAGACCGTGGTGGCGCAATCGTATGGCGCGCGGCGCTATCGCCGCGCCAGCCAGGCCGCCTGGACCGCGCTCTGGGCGCTGCTGTTCTCGGTGCCGCTGTTCGTGGCGGTGGGCGCTGTGCGCCATCTGCTGTTCGCGCCCTTCGGCTTCGACGCCGAGGTCGAGCGCCTGGCTGGTGAGTACTGGTTCCCACGCGTCGGCGGAGCAGCGGCAGGCGCTGCGGTATGGGCCATGCTCGGCTTCTTCAATGGCACCGGTCATCCGCGCCTGACGCTCCTCATCACGCTCGTGACCACGCTCACCAATGCGCTCCTCAACCAGCTGTTCATCTTCAATCTGGGCTGGGGCGTCGCCGGCTCGGCGTGGGCGACCAATGTCGCGCAAGTGCTCGGGCTCGCTCTGGCGCTTGCCATCTTTCTGCGCGCGGACTACCGGCGCCGCTATGCCTCGGCGCTCACCTGGCGTCCGCAGGCGCGCGCACTGCTCAGGCAGGTGCGCCTCGGGTTGCCGATGGGGCTGACGCCGGCGGCCGACCTCCTCGGCTACGCGATCTTTCAGATGATGCAGACCCGGCTTGGCACCGTCGGCGGCGCGGCGACCCAGATCGTCACCATCCTCACCTCGATCGCTTACATGCCGGGGTACGGCATCGGCTGCGCAGGCACGACGCTCGTCGGGCAGTCGATCGGCGCCGGCGCGCGCGACTGGGCGCTCACCGTCGGCAATCGCGTGATCCTGCTCGCGGCGCTCTACATGGGAGCGATCGGTGTGCTGATCGCGCTCGGTGGGCCGTGGATACTGCCGGCGTTCGCCGGCTCGCACGATGCGGAGTCCGCCGCGGCCGTCGCGCTCGGCATGCAGCTATTGTGGCTCGCCGCCGGTTACCAGTTCTTCGACGGCTTGAATCTCGGCAGCGGCCTGTGCCTGCGCGGCGCGGGCGATGTGCTCGTGCCGGCGGTACTGGTGCTGCCGCTATCGATGCTGCTGCTGGTGCCGCTCGCCCATTCCTTCACGTTTGCGCCGGGCCAGGGCTGGGTGCATTTCCTGCCGCAGTTCGGCTGGGGTGCCTTCGGCGGCTGGGTGGCGGTGCTCATCTATGTCATGGTTCTCGGGTCGACTCTGTTCCTGCGCTGGCGCTCGCGCGCCTGGCAGGCGATCCGCCTCTGAGCGCTGAGGACTGCGCATGTTAGTCACGCTGAAGATATTGCTGCGGACCCTGGTGCTGCCGCCGGCCGCGCCGCTGCTGCTCGCGGTGGTTGGACTGTGCTTGCTGCTGCGCCGGCGCGCCTCTTGCGCGGCAGTGCGGGCCGGCTGGGGGTTGATGCTCACGGGCCTCGCCAGCCTGTGGCTGCTCGCAACGCCCGTGATCGCCGACCAGCTGACGCGCCTCGCGCAGCGCTACCCCGCGCTCGACTTGAGCCATCACACCGAGGCGCAGGCGGTGGTGATCATCTCCGGCGGTGACGTGCGGGATTGGGCGCCAGAGTATCGCGGCGCGGCCGCGGCACGCCAGATGCTTGATCGTCTCGAGTATGGCGCGTATGTCGCGCGGCACACGGGGCTCCCGCTGCTGCTCTCGGGCACCCCGCAGGATGTGGTCGCCATGCAAGCCGTGCTGTGGCGGGACTTCGGCATGCGCGCCCGCTGGGTCGACGGACAGTCACGCGATACCTTCGACAACGCCCGTTTCTCGGCGCAGCTGCTGAAGGCGGATGGCGTGCGGCGAATCATCCTCGTGACCAGCACTGTCCACGAGTGGCGCGCGGTGCAGGAGTTCATCGGCGTGGGGCTCGCGGTGGAGCCCGCCCCGGCGCACGTCTGGGTTCCCCACCGGCACGTCATCGAGGACTACCTGCCGGACCCCGCCGGCCTGTCGGACTCCGCCGAAGCCCTGCATGAGATCCTCGGTGAGCCGATGCGCCAGCTGTTCGCCGTAACTCACCTGCGCAGACACGATTCCTGAGGGATCCGCGCGCGATGAGCGACGAGGCTTGGGTCACCGTGTTTCGCTCGCGCCGCCGGCGTGCCTGCGAGGAACGGCAGCTGGTGCTCACCGCCGTCGGCGTGGTCGCGGAGGTCGTGGCGGACCTGAGCGAGTTCCTGCTGCAGGTGCGCTTTGAGGACGCGGCGTATGCCGCGCAGCATCTCGCCGCGTACGAGTTGGAGAACCGCGCGCCCCCGCCTGCGCCGCCCCCGCCGCGCCTTTACCCTCATGCCTGGATCGGGGTCATCGGTTATGCCGCGACGCTGCTCGGCGTGGCCTATGCGGTCAGCAGTGGTCTCGTGGGCTTCGATGCCTTCGATCTCGGCGCACTGCAGTGCGCACGGGTGCAGGCGGGTGAGTGGTGGCGCGCCTGGACGGCACTCACGTTGCACCTCGACGGCCCGCATCTCGCCGCCAACCTGGGCGCAGGTGCGTGGTTCGGCTACCTGGCGGCGCGGCAGCTCGGTGTAGGAACGGCCTGGTTCCTCACCGTCACCGGCGCCGCACTCGCCAATCTCGCCGAAGGACTGCTCGGGCCGCCGGAGCACGCCGCGGTCGGCGCCTCGACGGCGGTCTTTGCCGCGCTCGGGCTCATGTCCGCCTACTCGTGGCGCGAGCGCTTCCATCTGAGGCAGCACTGGGGACGCCGCTGGGCACCGCTGATCGCCGGCGTGGTGCTGCTCGGGTGGACGGGCTCGGCGGGCGAGGGGACCGACCTGGTGGCGCACCTGGCAGGCTTTCTGTTCGGCGTGCTGCTCGGCGCGGCGGCGGCCGCGCGCGCCGTGCGCCGCCTCATCGAGCGCACGCCGCAATGGCTGTCGGGAGGCGCGGCGCTCGCCTCGATCGCGATCGCCTGGGGCTTTGCGCTGCGCGCCTGACCGGTGTCCGGCCTTGGGAGCCGGGGCCGGCGTCGGGCTCTTGGCCGCTGCCGCGGCCGGTACGACTCCGGTCAGGAAAGCGCTCGCGGCCTGGGGCGTAATCTGCTGCCACCACAGCACGCCGCCGCCATCGATCCGCAAGTAGCGGGGCGGTTGAGCCGGCGTGCCGAGCTCGATCCAGGGGCCAAGCGCGCTGCCTGAGGCAACGCCCCGGCAGCTGCTAAGGAACTGAAGGTTCCCGACCAGGCGGGCGGCACAGTTTGCCTACGGCCCTTGCACCTCATAACCGCGTGCCCTGAGCGCGGTGAGCGCGCCGCCCTCGCCGAGCAGGCGATCCATCGACTGCACGGCAAGCGTGCCGCGATTGCGGGCCAGGCTGTCGGTAACGACCGTCAGCCAGTCGTCCTGGGCACGCTCGATGAGGTTGCGCACGCGCTCGGAGGTCGACACCGCGGATACGCACGCCGTGCGCTCGTCGTTGTGCGGCAGCGCGCGCAGCGCCCCGACATCGCCGAGCGCCCAGGCGCGTGCCCGCGCCTGCATCGGGCCAAGATCGGTCTCGAGCCGCGTCACCACGGCATCCAGACAGGAGATCTCGGCGGCGAGCGGGGTCGCGCCGACGTCTTTCAGTACGTCCACCGGATCGTCGATCTTCAGTTTGTCCTGGCGTATGTGCACCCCCTGCTGCCGCGCCAGGCTGAGCACCGACTGCTGTACTTCGTTGTGCAGGGCGAGCCCGTTGGCATCCAACACCTTCTGCGTCAGACGCTCGGCCGCGAGCATCGGGCGCAGCCCCTCTAAGTGCGTGTCGTGCGGGTCGTACTTCGCCTCAAGTGCGCTGACCCGCGCATACAACTCAGGCGGCAGAGTCTCTCGCAGTGGCAGACGATCGGGCGGGCGCTGCATCTTGCGCCACTGGATGAAAACCCGCAGCGCGGTGAAGGGGTTGGCGCCGATTCCGTACGTCGGCCAGGCCGGCACGACTTCCTGGGACTGCCTGAGCACGGCCTGCACGGCGTCCGGCTGCCACACCATCTTCTTTGGCAGCGGTGACACTGTGCCGAGGATCCACAGTACGTGGTCGCCGCGTCGCACCGTCCACATGCGCGGCCCCTCGTGCCGGCCCTCGACGACCACCTCGGCGAGCGGCGCTTCGGTGGGCGGTGAGGCCGTCGCGGACGGGGTTTGCGCGCGCAGCATCTCGCTCAGCGCAAGCAACAGGACGGCGGCGCACGTGGCGGCGTGCTTGCGGCACCGGGTCGGGCCGCTTGGGCGAACCGCAGCCAAGGTCAGTCGTTCGTCGGGAGCGCGCGCGGTGCCATCTCCGTCGTGCGGTCGTAAACCCGCTTCAGCTCGATAGCCGGCAGCTCCCCGGGGCCGATCTTCAGATTCTCGATGAGATGCTGACCATCGGCCGACAGGGCATAGGTCTCGTGGACATTCGGCCCGATCTGGTCGCGCAACTGGATCACGTAGCTATTGCCTTCCCAGCCCGACTGCTGGTCCGCCACGCCCATCTCCGAGGACACGACGCTGCGGGCGCCCGGGGTGAAGCTGCGTACGGTGGTGCCGTAGTCGAGCACGAACTGCTCACTCGACTCGCGCACCGTGAGGTAATCACCGCGCGCCAGCGCAGCGGCGAGGGCGTGCATCATCGGCGAGCGCTTGAGCGGATCCATGCGTCGCCCGGACTGATCGCCCGGCGCGCCGTTTCCGGTTGCGTCGGCGCCGAAAGGCTGGCTCGGATCCGATTCCTGTCCGGTCGCGTGGCCACCGCGCGTGCTGCCCGGCGGGGGGGCCGAGTCCGCGTACTGGTTGGCGCGGCGGATGATCCTCCAAGCCTGGTCGCGCATCTTGGCGATAACCACCTGCGGATCCTCACTGGTGGCGTGATTGAGCTTCCAGTTGCCCGCGAGGGATGCGCCCGCGGGCATTTCGGCCTTCGGGGTGCCCGCACAGCCGAGCAGCGTCGCCGTCGCCGCGAGCATGGGGAGCGCCACATGGACCTTCCACATACTGGCGTATCCTCGCACGATGACCCGGCGCAAGGCCATGGAGCTCGAGGCACTGAAGGGCCGCATCACGCAGCTCGATGCGGACAGCATCGATCGGCTCTACGGCCTCGAGCCGGTGTATGAGCCCGGCGACGATCGTAGGGGATCGCTGGCGCCGGAGGAGTTCGTCGCCGTGCGCTGCCCGTGGTGCGGCGAGCGGCTCGAGACGCGCATCGACGTGACCGCGAGCGAAGCCCTGTACGTCGAGGACTGCGAGGTGTGCTGCCGCCCGATCGAGTTCCGCATCGAGCGGGGCGATGGCGGGGCGCTGCTCGCGGTGGGCGTCAGCCGCCTCGAGTGACTGCTGCCTCGAGGAACTCGAGGCGGCGCGCACCGGCATCGAGCCGCACGCGGACCCCGAGCGGCACCGGATCGTTGTGCTCGCCATGCCCGATCGGGAAGCCGGCTGCACACGGCAGGCCGGTCGCGGCCGCCAGCTCGCGCAGCACGTCGGCGGCGCGATAGTCGGCGTCCTTCTCCTCGCAGTGCTTGAACTCGCCGAGCGCGATGCCGCGCACCCGCGCGAAAACGCCCGCGAGCGCCAGGTGTGTCCACATGCGATCGAGCCGGTAGGGCCGCTCGCCGACGTCCTCGAGCAGCAGGATGGCGCCGTCGAGCGGCGCGAGGTACGGCGTGCCGAGCAGACGCGTCACCACTGAGAGGTTGCCGCCGAGCAGTGGCCCCTCCGCCACACCGGGCACGAAGGTGTCGGTGGCGCCGAGGCTCGCGGCCGGGGCGGGCGACTCGAGGAGGGCGAACAGCCGCTCACTCGTCGCGGCGGGCAGCCGCGGGAGCTGCGTGAGCACCGGACCGTGGATGCTCATGAGGCCGAGGCCCTGCAGCCACAGGTGCAGCGCCGTGACATCCGAGAACCCGACCAGGGGCTTCGGCGTCCCGAGTCTCGCCGGCCCGAGGTACTGCAGCAGGCGGGTCGCGCCGTAGCCGCCGCGGGCACAGAACACCGCCTTGATCGCCGGGTCGAGGAGGGCCGCAGTGAGCTCCTCCAGGCGCCGCTCATCGGCACCGGCGAGATAGCGGTGGCGCGCGAAGAGCCCCTGCCCCGGGCGCACGTCGTAGCGTGCGGCGAGCAGCGCCAGACCCGACTCGAACGAGTCCCGGTCGAAGGCGCTCGCGGGGGCAACCACCGCCACACGCGCTCCGGGGGACAGCGCCGGCAGGCGCTCGAAGGCTCGGGGTGGCGTCATGTGCTATACAGCGGGCCGGGCACGGTGCGACTCTCGCGAAAAGCTCGAAGGGCGTCAAATGGCCGCGTTTCTGCTGTGGTTGCTGCTCCTCGTGGTGTGCTGGCCGCTGGCGCTCGCCGCGCTCGTCCTGTATCCGCTCGTATGGCTGCTGCTGCTGCCGTTCAGGCTCGTCGGGATCACGCTGCAGGCGGTATTCGAGCTGCTGCGGGCGCTCATTCTGCTACCGGCGCGGGTGCTCTCCGGCCGCCGCGGCTGACACAGGCCACGAGCGCGCTCCCCCTGCCGAGGCTCCCTGGGCGCGAGTGCGGACGATCTCCCTGCTCTGCATCAGCGCCGCGCTGTGCAGCATGAGGAAGATCGGCACGAGGAACGCTGGAATCACCAGCAGCGGCAGGCTCGCCATCGGGGCGCTGCTGATCTCCCCCGGCGCGCCCGTGCTCAAGGCCGCACTGAGAGCTCCGATGCTGACGGCGACCACGAGATCGAATATGCCGAGCACATTCCAGCGGATGAATGCGCGGCTCGCGGCGAAGCCCGGCTGACGCACCAGAGCGAGGATCATCCACGGGGCGGCGAAACCGATGGCCATGTCTCCGAGGCCGGCCGGCAGCGCGAACACGGCGGGCAGTACTCGGTACGCATACAGAGAGAGGAAGCCCAGCCCCGCCCAGCGCCACGCCTGGATTCCCGCGATGAGACGCAGGTCGAGCGCGAGGATGAACTCGCGGAATGACCGGGACAGGCGCAGCCAGGCGAAAAACACCAGCAGCGGCGCTCCCACTCCGGCCGCCATGGCGAGGGGCGGTGCTCCCGGTCGGCCGACGAAGGCACCTGCGGCGCCGAGCGACACGACCAGCAGGAACCAGGCGCTCAACACGAGGGCGACGCTGAGCGGGATGGCGCCGAGCCCGGAGGCTTCAGGGTCGGGAAGAACGCTGCTCGCCATGGGGCTCTCCTTGGCAGTCACTTGCATTTTGCAAGTATACGCGGACCGTAGCATAGTGACTTGCAATCTGCAAGTGTGTGACTGACACAGAAAGCCGGACCATGAACACTGTGAAGCCTTTCGCGCGCTCCGCGTGCGCCGTCGCCAATTCACTCGACATCGTCGGCGACAAGTGGTCGCTGCTGGTGGTGCGCGACCTGCTGCATGGCAAACGGACCTACGGCGAGCTCGCGGATTCACCGGAGCGCATCCCTACCAACATTCTTGCCGATCGTCTCGAGCGCCTGGAAGGTGCCGGCATCATCGTCAGCACCCCCTACCAGGAGCGTCCGACGCGCTACGCCTACTCCCTCACTCCCAAGGGCCGCGCCCTCGGGGACGTCTTGCTCGCGTTCGTGCGCTGGGGCAAGGAGCACATTCCGGGCACGGTGACGCTCAACCACGGTCCCGCGAACGGTGGCCCTGGAGCACTAGCGGCGAAGGCACGCCGCGCGCGCACGAAGCCCGCGCGGTGAGGGGATGGTTGGGGGCTGCGCCTGAGGCGCAGCTACTTCAGTCGGCGAGCGCCTTCAGGTCGCTGAGCAGCGCGGTGCGTCCGCGGTCGAGCTCAGCGAGGCGCTGCCCGGCGTCGCGCAGCGCGCTCAGGTCCTGTATTGGCGCAGCGTGCAGCCGGCGGTAGGCATTACTTGCGGTAACCCACAGGCGGTGCACGCGCGCATAGCGTGCCGCGATCTCACGGCGCAGCTTGATGACGGTCAGGAAGCTCGCTTGCATCAGGATGTCCGTCTCCGCACGGCACGGGCGCAGCGTACCGCCTGCCGGGCAGGATGCCGGCCGTTCATGACAGGATGGAGACAGATCTGCTCACGGCAGTCTATGAAGCTCGAAAAAGCCGGCGCATCACAGTGCAGGCTTCACAATTCAAAACGTCACTGCGGCTCACGGCCCGCAGCGTTCCGTGGTCGAATCACCCGGGCGCTCGGCGCTGCGGCCGCCTGTTCAAGCGCACCGAGTCGGGATTTCAAGTGCGCGAGCTCCGGCTCGCCGAGCCGCGTGCCACAGCCGCTGACGACGCGCCGCCCGCGCTCCAGCAATCCTGAGCGCTGGCCGGTATCGCCAAGCGTCGCGGCGATGTCCGCAAATGCTCGCAGCAGGCGCAGGCTCACCGCGAAGTCGCCCTGTGAGTAGAGTCGGACCTGCTCAAACGCCCCATCCGTCAGCCTGTCGAACTCCATCCACTGGACGACGACCCGCGGCGCGCCGGGCAAGTCGAACAGCACCGACTCTGGCGCCTCGCGGGAGGCGAAGCGGATGAGAATGCGGCTCAGCTGATCGATGCAGCTGATCGCCGTGCTCGGGTCGTTCACGGCAGGCGAGATTGCCCGCAGCGCGATGTCGACGATCTGCAGCACGCCGAACTCCACGTCCTGCTGCAGGGTGCGCGAGGGGCCCAGATCGAACGCACCGAGCAGCGCGGCGCTGCCTCCGGGCGGCAGACGCTCCGCCCTCGAAACCGCAATGAGCGGCACGCCTTGCGGAACGAATTGCCCGACGCGACGCAGCACGTGAACGCTGATCCGGTAGCTGCTCGCGATGTCCAGCAGCCGCGCCAGATCGACGAAGCGAATGTAGCCGGACTGGGGACTCGGGATCGCCGTCTCGAACACGAGCTCGGGCGGCACCTTCTGCCTGCGCAGCGAGCGCTCGCGCCGCTCGGACGGCATCATGCCGTCGATGATCGATTCGGTCTCCGAGGCGATCTTGTCCACAATCTGGTTGACGTTGATGGCTCGCGAGATGTGGTGAATGAAGTACAGCAGCCAGCACACGCACGCCAGCGCGAGCACGATCGCCCCGAGCACGGTCGCGACTGGGGAAAATGGCCGGGGCAGCGACCGCGCCGCGGGCAGCGCCGCCACGCAGTAGAGGAACGTGCCGAGAAAGATACCGAGCGTCCACTGCGTCACCCGGTCACGGGTGAAGCTCAGAATGATACGCGGGGAAAACTGCATCGAAGCGAGCGTCAGCGTCATCAGCATGATCGCGAACACGATCGACACGACCGTCATGATGGATGCCGCGATGCCCGCGAGGATCACCTGCGCCACCTGAGGATCGGCGCGCGATGGGAATAGTATCGTTGGCACCCAGCTGCTCATCGCGGGAATCTCTTCCTCTGCCGCTGACAACAGAGCGCCGGCGCAGCCAAGTACCAGCGCGATGGCGAGCGGCCGCACCAAGAAGCCGCCGCGCAGGTTGTAGATCATGCGGCGAACCAGCAGTACCAGACGCTCTTTCATAGCGGACCTGTCGACACCGGGATGTTGGCAGTGGCTTGGGCTCGCATAGGTACTTCGCGGGGGCAGCGCGCCTCCGCTATTCCTAACACCCGCGTTATCTGCGGTTGATTAGCATTCCGCAGCGCCAACGGGTACGCGTCAATAGGCAGCAATACGCTTAGATCCTCCGTTGGGACGCGCTAGTCTCAGCTAGGGGTCATCCTGCACGGGGGGGCGTTTTCTTAACAGCCATTTCACCCGGCGCCGGCTAAAGTTACCGGCTCGCAGCCGCTGGCATTCGTGACTTGGTACGAAAGGCTGATCGCATGGACATCATGTTTGTCGCCGTGATCCTGCTCCTGTATGCCGTAACCCACTGGGTAGCGTCGGCAATTTCCCGGCTCGGAGTCACCGAATGAACGCCGTCTACCTCGTGAGCGGTCTTTTGACCCTCGGTCTGTTCGTCTACCTGCTGTACGCGATGTTCCGGCCGGAGAAATTCTGATGACCGCTGCATCGCTGCTCCTGATCATTGTATTCCTCGCCGTGGTGCTGCTGTGCGTGAAGCCGCTGGGGCTCTACATGGCCAACGTCATGGAGGGACGCCCGATATGGCCGCTGCGCATCGGGGCTCCGCTCGAGCGGTGGATTTACCGGCTGTGCGGCATCAACCCGGCCATCGAGATGGGCTGGAAGCACTACGCCGTCGCGCTCCTCGTGTTCAACACCCTCGGCGCGCTCGCGGTCTACCTGCTGCAGCGCCTGCAACTGTGGCTGCCGCTGAATCCGCAGCACTTTGCCAACGTTTCACCCGACTCCGCTTTCAACACAGCGATCAGTTTCATCACCAACACCAACTGGCAGGGATATTCGGGTGAGTCGACTATGAGCTACCTGAGCCAGATGGCCGGGCTCGCCGTGCAGAACTTCCTCTCGGCTGCGACCGGGATCGTAGTGGCGATCGCGCTCATCCGCGGGTTTGCGCGCCACAGCGCGCAGGCCATCGGGAACTTCTGGGTCGACATGACCCGCTCGACCCTGTACGTGCTGCTGCCGCTCGCGACACTCATCGCCGTGCTGCTGGTGAGCCAGGGCGTGCTGCAGAACTTCAGCGCCTACAAGGATGTAA
Source organism: Steroidobacteraceae bacterium (assembly GCA_035568235.1). GTDB lineage: Bacteria > Pseudomonadota > Gammaproteobacteria > Steroidobacterales > Steroidobacteraceae > 13-2-20CM-66-19. The sequence continues at coordinate 125,039 of DATMOK010000026.1, forward strand.
CGACCATCGAGACGCTGCAGTATCAGCAGCCGAAGGTCGATGCAGCCGGTAATCCGGTCAAAGACGCCAAGGGCGACCCCGTGATGGAGAACGCGACCACGCGGACGCAGACCCTGCCCATGGGACCGGTCGCTTCGCAGGAGGCCATCAAGGAGCTCGGTACCAACGGGGGCGGATTCTTCAACGCGAACTCGGCGCATCCGTACGAGAATCCGACGCCGCTGTCGAACTTCCTCGAGATGCTCGCCATTCTGCTCATACCTGCTGCGCTCACCTACACCTTCGGGCGCATGGTCGGCGACACGCGCCAGGGCTGGGCGGTGCTGGCAGCGATGACGATCCTGTTCCTGACGCTGGTCAATGTCGCCCTCGTGAACGAGCAGGGGGGCAACCCCCTGGTCGGCAAGCTCGGCGTCGACCAGACTGCGAGCGCACTGCAGTCCGGCGGCAACATGGAAGGCAAGGAGGCACGTTTCGGGATCGCCGCCTCCTCGCTGTTTGCCACGGTCACGACCGGCACATCCTGCGGGGCCGTGAACTCGATGCACGATTCATTCACCCCGCTAGGTGGCTTCGTGCCGCTGTTCAACATGATGCTGGGCGAGGTGGTATTCGGCGGTGTCGGTACCGGGCTGTACTCCATACTGATCTTCGCTATCGTGGGCGTGTTCATCGCCGGGCTCATGATCGGACGCACCCCCGAGTATCTCGGCAAGAAGATCGAGTCGTTCGAAATGAAGATGAGCTCGGTGGCCATCCTGGTCATGCCGTTCATCGTGCTGTTTGGGACCGGTGTGGGCGTGAGCCTCGCGGCCGGGCAGGCAGGCGTTGCCAATCCCGGGGCGCACGGCTTCAGCGAGATCCTCTACGCCTTCGTGTCGGCGAGCAACAACAACGGCAGCGCATTCGGAGGCATCTCCGCCAACACGATGTTCTACAACACGGCTCTGGGGCTGGTGATGTGGCTGGGACGGTACTGGCCGATCGTGGCGGTGCTGGCGATCGCCGGCTCGCTCGCCGCCAAGAAACGCGTGCCGGTCACCGCCGGCACGATGCTGACTTACGGACCTACCTTCGTGATCCTTCTGCTCGGCACGGTGTTGCTGGTCGGAGCGCTTACCTTCGTTCCCGCTCTGGCGCTCGGGCCGATCGTCGAACACCTGATGCTCTGGGGTGGCTCACATGGTTGAACTCACGCGCAATCCCGGACATGCAGGCGCGCCTGCAATGGCCCCGGCCGCTACCGCGCACGCTGTGGAGGCAGCGGCTGGTGCCCGGCCGCAGGGCGGTACGCGGCGGCGCCTCTCGATGTTCGACCGCAGCCTCATGTGGCCGGCGGTGCTCGATGCGTTTCGCAAGCTCGACCCGCGCGTGCAGTGGCGCAACCCGGTCATGTTCGTCGTCTACATCGGCAGCATCCTGACCACGATGTTGTGGATCCAAGCCGTCGCCGGCAAGGGCGAGGCGCCGGCCTGGTTCATCCTCAACGTCGCCATCTGGTTGTGGTTTACGGTGCTGTTCGCAACCTTCGCCGAGGCACTCGCCGAAGGGCGCAGCAAGGCGCAAGCTGCGGCACTGCGCGGCTTGAAGCAGGACGTGATGGCGCGGAAACTGGCCGGTCCGGCCGACCGCACGCGCCAATCGCGGGTGCGTGGCGACCTGCTGCGCAAGGGTGACGTCGTGCTGGTGGAAGCGGGCGAGTTCATCCCCGGTGACGGCGAGGTCATCGACGGCGCGGCGTCCGTGGACGAGAGCGCGATCACCGGCGAATCCGCGCCCGTCATCCGGGAGTCCGGAGGCGATTTCTCCTCGGTGACCGGCGGCACGCGCGTGCTGTCGGACTGGCTCATCGTGCGCATCATGGCCAATCCGGGCGAGACCTTCATCGATCGTATGATCGCGATGGTCGAGAGTGCGAAGCGACAGAAGACGCCGAACGAGATCGCGCTCACTATCCTGCTCGTGGCGCTGACGCTGGTGTTCCTGTTTGCGACGGCGACGCTGCTGCCGTACTCGCTCTATAGTGTGATGGTCGCCAAGCTCGGGACGCCCATCACGATCACGGCGCTGATCGCGCTGCTGGTATGCCTCATCCCGACCACCATCGGCGGATTGCTGTCCGCGATTGGCGTAGCGGGGATGAGCCGCATGATGCAGGCGAACGTGATCGCCACCTCCGGCCGGGCGGTCGAGGCCGCGGGCGACGTGGATGTGCTGCTGCTCGACAAGACTGGCACCATCACGCTCGGCAACCGGCAGGCATCGACGTTCATCCCGGCCGCGGGTGTCACCGAGGAGGAGCTCGCGGACGCCGCGCAGCTCGCCTCGCTCGCGGACGAGACACCGGAAGGGCGCAGCATCGTCGTGCTCGCCAAGCAGCGCTTCCGCCTTCGCGAGCGCGATCTGGCCTCACTCCATGCGACCTTCGTGCCGTTCTCGGCACACACTCGCATGAGCGGTGTCGACATCGGTGAGCGTCAGGTGCGCAAGGGCGCAGCTGATGCCGTCCGCCGCCAGGTCGAGCGGCTCGGTCAGGTGTTTCCGCGGGCCGTGCAGACCGCGGTGGACGAGGTCGCGCGGCGCGGCAGCACACCGCTCCTGGTGAGCGACGGGCCGCGGGTGCTCGGCATCATCGAGCTCAAGGACATCGTCAAGGGCGGCATCCGCGAGCGCTTCGGCGAGCTGCGCCGCATGGGTATCAGGACGGTGATGATCACCGGCGACAATCCGCTCACTGCGGCGGCGATCGCCGCCGAATCCGGCGTCGACGGCTTCCTAGCCGAGGCGACCCCAGAAGCCAAGTTGAAACTCATCCGCGAGCATCAGGCGCAGGGACAGCTGGTGGCGATGACCGGTGACGGCACCAACGACGCGCCGGCACTCGCCCAGGCCGACGTGGCGGTGGCGATGAACACCGGCACGCAGGCGGCTAAAGAGGCCGGCAACATGGTCGACCTCGATTCCAACCCGACCAAGCTCATCGAGGTCGTGGAGACCGGCAAGCAGATGCTGATGACGCGCGGCTCGCTCACGACGTTCAGCATCGCAAACGATGTCGCGAAGTACTTCGCGATCATTCCCGCAGCATTCGCAACGACTTATCCGCAGCTCGATGCGCTCAACATCATGCGTCTCGCGAGCCCATTCTCGGCCATCCTCGCGGCAGTCATCTTCAATGCGCTGATCATCGTCGCGCTGATTCCGATGGCGCTTAAGGGGGTCAAATACCGTGCCCTGGGTGCGGCCGTGCTGCTGCGGCGCAACCTGCTGATCTACGGGCTGGGAGGCATCCTGATCCCCTTTGTGGGCATCAAGCTGATCGATATGGCGCTCGTGGTAGTCCACCTGGTATGACGCTCGGGGAAGTAAGCACATGACCTCACTCTTCCGTCCAGCGATCGTCCTGTTCGTGATCCTCACGGTGATCACCGGCATCGTCTATCCGCTCGTGGTCACCGGGATCGGACGGGCGCTCTTTCCGCGCCAGGCAAACGGCAGCCTGATCCTCAAGGACGGGAAACCGATCGGCTCGAAGCTGATTGGGCAGAATTTCGCGGAGCCGAAGTATTTCTGGAGCCGTCCCTCGGCTACTACGCCGCAGCCCTACAACGGCACCGCCTCTACCGGCTCGAATCTCGGGCCGCTGAATCCCGCTCTGACCGATGCCATCAAGCCGCGCATCGATGCGCTGCATGCCGCGGACCCGGACAACAAGGCCCCGATCCCGGTCGATCTCGTCACCGCCTCGGGCAGCGGTCTCGACCCCGAAATCAGCGTTGCGGCGGCCGACTACCAGGCGGGACGGGTAGCGCGCGCGCGCGGGCTGCCCGCGGCACGCGTGCAGGCATTGATTGCCGCGCATACGGAGGGTAGGTTGCTCGGAGTCCTGGGAGAGCCGCGCGTCAACGTTCTGGAGCTGAATCTGGCACTGGACGCGCTGAAATGACCGCGCATGGCCGAAGTCCGGCCTGACCCCGACCAACTGCTCGAGCGAGTCAAGGCCGAAGAAGAGCGCAAGAAGCGCGGGCGGCTGCGAATCTTCTTCGGCGCCTCCGCCGGCGTCGGCAAGACCTACGCGATGCTCGAGGCAGCGCGCAACCTGCGCGCTGCCGGCACCGAAGTGCTGGTCGGATACGTCGAGCCGCATGGTCGCATCGAGACCGAGCGGCTGATGGAGGGCCTGCCGCGCCTGCCGACGCTGCCGGTCGGCTACCGCGGCATCGTGCGCCAGGAGTTCGACCTCGACGCAGCGCTCGCCCGCCGCCCCGAGATCCTGCTGGTGGACGAGCTGGCGCACTCGAATCTCGTGGGCGGCGAGCCGGCGCCGCGCCATCCCAAACGCTGGCAGGATATCGAGGAGCTGCTCGCCGCCGGGGTGGGCGTCTGGACCACGGTGAACGTCCAGCACCTCGAGAGCCTCAACGATCTTATTTATCAGACCACCGGCATACGCCAGCGCGAGACGCTTCCCGATCACGTGTTCGATGAGGCCGACGACATCGAGCTCATCGACCTGCCGCCGGATGACCTGATCGCGCGGCTGCACGCCGGCAAGGTCTACGTCGCCAGCCAGGCGGGCACCGCCGTCGAGCGCTTCTTCCGCAAGCAGAATCTCATGGCGCTGCGCGAGATCGCGCTGCGCCGGGTGGCGGACCGGGTCGAGGCCGCCTCGCGCGAGCTGCCGGCCGAACGCGGCCAGGCGCGGGCGGCACGCGACCGGGTGCTGGTCGCCGTCGGGCCGGACCAGCAGGCCGAGCAGCTGGTGCGTGCCGGCAAGCGCATGGCGGATGCGCTCGATGCTGAGTGGACCGTGGTATACGTCGAGACGCCGCTGCTGCTGCGCCTATCCGACGCACAACGCAATCGCCGCATCGACGTACTGCGGCTCGCTGAGTCTCTGGGTGCCGAGTCCGTGACCCTCGGCGGTCCCTCGGCCGCGGACGCGCTGCTCGAGTACGCCCAGACGCGCCATGCGACGCGGGTGATCGTGGGCGCCCCGAAACGGCGCGGCTGGCGAGCATGGCTGCGTCCTTCGACCGCAACCGAGCTGGTGCGCCGCGCGCGCGGCTTCGACGTAGTGCTGATCGCCTCTGCTGGCCGCGACTCACCGGCGCCGGCCGCACGCACCGCGCCGGGGCAGCTAGATGCGTCCCCGCCGATGCGCTGGGACCGCTACGCCTGGGCGGGCGCGATCACCGTTGCATGCACGCTGCTGGCGGCCGGCATGTACCCGCACTTCGAGCTTTCCAACCTCGTGATGATCTATCTGCTCGGCGTAACGGTGGCGGGCCTCCGGCTCGGGCGCGGGCCCTCGGCGCTCACGGCGCTCCTTAACGTGGCGAGCTTCGATTTCTTCTTCGTCCCGCCGCGCTACTCGTTCGCGGTGTCGGACGTGCAGTACCTCGTCACCTTCGGCGCCATGGTGACCATTGCGCTCGTGATCGCCACCCTCACGGCCAGCGTGCGCCAGCAGACACGCGTGGCCGGCGCGCGCGAGCGGCGCACGGCGCTGCTGTACGCCATGAGCCGCGAGCTGTCCGTCACGCGCGGCCTCACCGCCATGGCGCGGGTAGCAGTGCGACACGTCGCGGAGGTGTTCGAGTGCCGCGCAACGGTGCTGCTGCCGGATGCGGGCGGCAAACTCGGCTACCCGCAGGAAGCGCCGCTCGACAGCTCGTTCCGCGGCGCCGATCTGGCGGTGGCGCAATGGGTCGCTGATCACGGCCGCCGCGCCGGCCTCGGCTCCGATACGCTGCCGGCGGCACGCGGCCTGTACGTGCCGCTCGGCGACGAACAGCGCACGATGGGCGTGCTGGCGGTGCTGCCCTATAACGCACGCCGTGTGCTGCTGCCGGAACAAAGTCACCTGCTCGAGACCTTCGCCGGACAGATCGCGGTGGCTCTGGAGCGCGCACACCTCGCGGAGGCGGCGGTGCAGTCGAGCCTCGCCGCGGAGCGCGAGACGCTGCGCAATACGCTGCTGTCGTCGATCTCGCACGATCTGCGCACGCCGCTGGCGGTGATGGCCGGCGCCGGCAGCACCCTCGCGCAGCACGGCGCAACGCTCGATGAGGCGACGCGTGCCGCGCTGGCGCGCTCCGTCGAGACCACGGCGCGCGAGATGTCGGAGCTGGTGTCGAACGTTCTCGACCTGGTTCGCCTCGAGTCCGGCCAGGTGGTGCTGCGGCGTGACTGGCAGACGCTCGATGATCTGCTCGGCAGCGCCCTGACGCGCTACCAGGCGCAGCTTGCCGCCCACCGCGTGGAGACCCGCCTGCCGGCGGACCTGCCGGAGGTGTGGGTGGACGCGACGCTCATCGTGCAATTGCTCGCCAACCTGTTCGACAACATCGCCAAGTACACCCCGCCCGGGACCCGCGTCCTGGTGTCCGCGGTACCGGCCGGAGAGGTCGTGCAGGTGTCCGTCGAGGACGATGGGCCGGGGCTGCCGGCCGGGGATCCGGCGCGCCTGTTCGAGAAGTTTCAGCGTGGCAGCGGCGAGGGCGCCGTAGTCGGCGTAGGACTCGGGCTCGCCATCGCGCAGGCGATCGTGCGCGCGCACGGCGGCGAGATCGAGGCGCAGCGCCGCGAAGGCGGAGGCGCGCGCTTCGTGTTCACGCTCCCGGCCACGGAGGGCCCGACCGTGCCGCCGATGCGCGCGGGCAGCGAGACGCTGGCATGACCGAGGCGATGCATCAGGTGCTGGTGATCGAGGACGAGCCCGGAATCCGTGCGGTGCTGCGCGTGCTGCTCGCCGCCGAGGGCTATCGCTGCATCGAGGCCGACACCGCGCTGCGCGCCGAGATCGAGGCACGCAGTCACAAGCCGGATCTGCTGCTCATCGACCTGGGGCTGCCGGATGGCGACGGGCTCAAGGTGATTCGCCGCGTGCGCGCCTGGTCGCCGGTGCCGATCGTGGTGCTGTCCGCGCGCACCATGGAGGAGCAGAAGGTTGCAGCTCTCGATGCCGGCGCCGACGATTACATCACCAAGCCCTTCAGCGCTCCGGAGCTGCTGGCGCGGCTGCGTGCGGCACTGCGCCGGGTGACACACGCCACGCCGTCCGCGGTGCTCAGGTTCGGCGCCACGCGCGTCGACCTTGCTCGGCGCGAGGCGCACGGTGCCGAGGGCGAGCTGCACCTCACGCCGCTCGAGTACCGGGTGCTCGGCTGCCTCGCCCGGCAGCTCGGCTCAATCGTCATGCAGCGGCAGCTGATCCGCGAGGTGTGGGGTCCGGGACACGAGGATGACTCGCGCTCCCTGCGGGTGTGCATCAAGAATCTGCGGGCCAAGCTCGAGCCCGATGCGCGCCAGCCACGCTACCTCATAACCGAGACGGGCGTGGGCTATCGGCTGCGCGCCGACGGGGACTGAGCCGGCATCCGCTCGTCCAGGTCGACGTCGCAGTGCGGGCAGGACTCGATCGCCTTGCTCCACCGTCCTCTGTCGTACATGCGCAGCGCCGACCAGCCAAATGGCTTGCGGCACCTGGGACAGAGTATTCCCCGGGTCATCCAGGTCATCACCGTGACGGCGCCGAGGAGCACGGGCAGTAACACGAACGCGAAGACGCCAATCGCGTGCGCGTGAAGCTCGGACTGCGCGTCACGCATGCCAGCGACAAACGGCAGCAGGGCCACACCGACCACGATGCCAATCCGCTTGGGGAGCAGAGCCTGCCGGGCAATCTCGCCGCGGATGGTGCCCATGGGGTGCAGCGTCGCGCGGTGCGCTAGGTCAGCGAGACGACCAGCTTCGCCGAGTGACTGCGCCAGTTGATGGGGATGATGAAGGAGCGCATCCCGGGCTTCACCGGCAGCTCCGGTCGCTTCTCGCCGGTCAGCACGCATGGTACCGAGATCACGAACTCGCGGCCGAAGTCGCGGCGCGCGTTGCCGGAGATGGTGTTGGCGACCTCGCCGACCAGATCGCGCATGGTCTCGTGGCTGAAATCGTTTTCCTGCATCTTCATCAGCAGCACGGTCAGCATCGCCTTGGGTGCGGTGAAGAACACTACCCCCTCGCGCTTGCCGGAGATGTTGATGACGCCGGTGTACTCGTGCACCTGTGGGGCGCCCTCGAGCAGGTAAGGGGAGCCGATCGAGGCCGGCTGCTGGGCCGCTACCTCGAAGAAGTTCGTCGTTCCGTCGACGAAGGTCTTGAGCTCCTGTTCGTACAACATGCGCCGTGTATCCCGCTTCAACGCATCAGATCGGCAATGGCTTCGTTCAGTTGCCGGTCGGTAAAGGGCTTATTGAGGAAGCCGTTCGCCCCTTTCTCCATGGCCTCGACCGCGGTCGCCTTGTCGGCGAGCGCCGAGATCACCAGGATTCGCACCGCCGGCTTCAGCGCCACCAGCTGGCTTATGCACTCGATGCCGTCCATGCGCGGCATGGTCAGGTCCATGGTGACGACGTCCGGATCGGTTTTCTTGAACAGCTCGATCGCATCCACGCCGTTGCCGGCCATGCCGACCAGCTGCAGCTCCTCGAACTGCTGCGAGCGCTCGATGCGCCGGCGCATGATGTTCGAGTCGTCGACGATCAACAGCTTGAAAGAGCGCCGCGCGTTCATCTGGGGGACTACGCTCAGGCGACCGCACTGTTGCCGGCCTGGCCGGCGGGCAGCGTGATCTTGAAGCGCGTGTACTTGCCCGGATGGGTGCTGACGGCGATCTTGCCGCCGAGCGCGTACACCGAGCGCGCCACCACGTCCATGCCGACGCCGCGGCCGGCATCCATGGAGACTTCCTGCTGCGTGGAGAAGCCCGGACGGAAGATCAGCGCCATGGTCGTGCGGGTATCCATGACGGCGGCCTCCTCCTCGGTGACCAGCTGCTGGCGCACCGCGGCGGCCTTGAGATTTTCGGTGGCGATGCCGGCGCCGTCATCCTCGAATATCAGCTCGTAGGCCTCCGAGGAGCGGCGGAACTCGACCTTGACGACGCCGACCTCTTCTTTCGCGGCCGCCTGCCGCGTCGCGACGTCCTCGATGCCATGCACGGCGGAGTTGCGCAGCATCTGGATCAGGCAGTCCTTCACCGTCGCAACGAACGGGGCGGGTACGTCGGTGAGGCCGGCGAGCTTCAGACGGAAACGCTTGCCCTGGTCCTGCGCCAGACGCTCAGCCAGGGCATGCAGTGTGGGCGCGAGATCCTCGGCGCGGCGCGTGTACTGGGCCGCGGTGCGCGCCGCCGCGGCGTGCGGTGCGGCCGGCTGGCTCGGCGGCGTGCGGGGCGCCGGCGGCGGAGGCGGCGCGACCGTGTGATGCGTCTGCGTGTGGTGCATCTGGCTGGCCGCCGCAGTCGCGGCGCTGTCCTTGAGCGCCGTCAGGCGCCCGGCCATCTCGCGCACCGAGCGCAGGTGCGCCAGCAGCTCGTCGAGCTTCAGCACCATCGGCAGGAAGTCGTTGCCGGAGAGCTCCGCTTTCTTCTTCAGCTCGCTGACGATGTCCTCGAGCGCGTGCACCCGGTGGGCGATGCTCGACAGGCTGAGCGCCGAGGCTTCGCCCTTGATCGAGTGCAGCTCGCGGAACAACCCGGTGAGCTTCTTGCGGAACTCGGCGTCGGTGCGCGCCGGCTCCTTGAGGATGGTGTTGACGAGCTTGAGCCCGGTCTCGGCGCCGTCGAGGAACGAGACCAGCTGCAGCGGGTCGACGTGCATCATCGCCAGCATCATGTCGACCTGCGCGTTGGCGTTCTCCTGCGATTCCTGCAGTTCGCGCGCCAGCAGCACGCTGGAGGTGATGTCGCCGACCGCGCACAGCACGTGCTTGATGCCGGCCGGTCCCATGACGCGGTGGAAGTCGAACTGCAGGTAGCGGGTCTCCCTGCCACCGTGGCCGTTGTCCATGGTGATCTCGAGCTGCCCCAGCGGGTTGATGCTCTTCATCAGGTTCTCGTGGGCGCGCTCGCCCCACAGGAGCTTGATGTACTTGGTGGCCGTGGCGAGTGTCGCCGGTGGCACCAGGTTCTTCAGCAAGTCGTCGAAGGACAGCCCGGAGAAGTCATCGCGCGCGAACATGCGTGTCAGCGCATCCGACCACACCGCGCCAATGCGATAGTTGGCATCCAGCAGGAAGAAGCCCTCGCGCACCGTACGCAGGATGTCGCGCGTCTGCTCCTGCGCCTCGCGCGCGACGCGCTCGTGACGCGAGCGCGTCAGCTGGAACCACGCCGCTACCGCGGCCAGCACCAGCGCGGCGAGCACGCCGGCCGACAGCAGGGTGCGCAGGTTGGCGGCGGCGTTCGAGGAGTCGTTCTGCAGGGAGGCGGCCAGCGTGGCCAGCTGGCCCTGCAGCGCCTTGGCGTTGTCGATGGCAAACAGCTGGGCGCGCTTCACCTCGGCGTAGTGCGAGCGGCCCTCGCGCGACAGCGAGCTGCCGGCGCTGTCGGAATCCACGTACGGCTGGCCGTTGAAGGCCACTACCGGCTCGATCACCGGTCCGTACTCGCGCCACAGCTGCAGCGAGCGGGTGAGCTCGGGCGAGCGCACGTAGCCGGAGGCGTTGAGGTCCTTCAGCTGCCGGTCGAAGCGCCGCACCGTGCCCTGCAGGTCGGCGAGCGCCTGGCCGGAGTAAGCGCGTGCCTCGAGGCGGTCACGGAGTGATGTGAGCTGCTGCGTGATTTCGTCGGGATAGGTCTGCAGCGTGCTCGCCGTCTGCAGCGCGTTGATGTTGGCGCGCATCTGGGTGGCGAGACGGAAGCCGATGAACAGCACCATGCCCATCACCAGAGTGAGCACCGTGCCGATACCGGCGGTGACTAGTTGGCGACGACGCTCAGTGCCGCTCAGGTTCATCTGTGCTCTCCACTCGTTGTGCGGCGTTACTTCGGCAATTCGAAACGCACCAGCGTCCTGGCCGGCACTTCGACCGCGGTGCCGTTGACGACCATCGGCTGGTAGCGCCAGTGCTTCACGGCGGCCACGGCGGCGCGGTCGAAGGTTCCCGGCGGCGTCGACTGCACGACCTGCACGTCGCGGGTCTCGCCCTTGGTGTCGACGGTGAAGGACAGGATCACGCTGCCGGCCACGCGCCGCTCGAGGGCGCTCTGCGGATACTCGGGGGGCACGGTCTTGATCGCCTTGAGGCTCGCGGATAGCGTCGCGGGATCGACGCCGCCGGCCTTGGGCGCCGCCTGCGTCTGCTGTACGGCGGCAACGTCCTTCGGATCGGCTCCCCAGTGGCGCGCTGCCGCGAGATCCTGATCGGCGCTCTTGCCGGCCTGGAGCGAGGCGCGGGCGCGCTCGAGGAGCTGCTTCGCCAGGTCGTGACTCGTACCGATCATGGTCGCATTGTCCGGATCGGTCGCCTGCAACTGCGTCAGGTAATAGGCGGCGCTGTCCTGGGCGGGGTCGGTGAGGCGACCGTCGCGCAGCCGGTCGCGCGCCAGCTGCGCCAGGCGATCGCCCTCTGCCTGAGTCGCCTTGACCCGCGATGCCGCGAGGTCGCGCTGGAAGGCGCTGATATCGGCGGGCGTGGCGCCAGCGGCGCGTGCCTCGTTGAGCCAGCGGTCCTGCTCGGCGGTGTTCTTCGCCAGCGCCGCGTCGCGTGCCTTGTGCAGGCAGGCGGCGGCGAGGTCGTGCGCGGCGCGCTGTGCGTTGGGATTAGCCGGCGCGCTGCTGAGCAGCTGGTGAACGTAGTACTTGGCGCTGTCGTCGGCGGGCTCGATCAGCTTGCCGTCGCGGAGGCGCTCATCCGCCAGGCTCGCCAGGCGCTCAACGCGCACCTCGTCCTGGCGGCGGGCGATGTCCTTCTGCCACTTGGCGAGCTGATCGGCGGGCAACGTACCGGACTGCTGCGCCTGGCGCAGCAGTCCGGCGGCGCGATCGAGGTTGCCGTCGGCCAGGGCCTTGGCCAGCTGTGCGCCGGTGAGGCGGGCGGTGAGATCCGTGACGCGCGGATCGTCCGGGACCGCGGCCTTGAAGTTGGCGAGACTCTGAGCTGCCTCGTCCAGGTGCCCGGCATTCAGGGCTTCATCGAAACGTCCGGCGATCACGCCGGCGACGCGCTGCAGGCCGTCCCGCGCCTCGCCGTTGGAGGCATTGGCGGCGACCGCTGAGCGGTAGTAGAGCAGCGCATTGTCACCGGCCGGCTCGGTGTAGCGTCGCTCGCGGATCGCGAGCCGGGCCTTCTCGAGCAGCTCATCGACCTTGCCCTGGATGATCGAGAGATCGGCCGTGGGTGTGGGAGCGAGCGCGGCCTCCGGGGCCGGTGCAGCGGCCGCAGCCGGCGTTGCAGTGGGCGGCGGCGGTGCCGTTGCCGTTGCCGTGACGTGCGCCGGGCCGGGGGCGCGCGTGAAATACCAGAGCGCGGCGCCGGCGAGGGCGAGCGCCGCCGCGATGCCGGCTGCGATGCCGATCAAGCGCCCCTTGCCGCCACCTGCCTCGAGCGCGAGGGCCTCGGCCGAGCGGGGGCTGAAGGCACCGAGCGTGAATTCCGCCGCGGGCGCTGCGGCGGTGGCGCCGACTGCGGCAGCACTCCTGCGTGCCGTGGCTTCCTCGATCACTCCGGCAAATATGGCCTGCGTCTTGCGCGTGTCGATCGGCGAGGGCAGCACGGCGAAGGCCTTCGAGCCCTTGACGGCCGCGGCCACCTGCCGCTCGAGCGCCTCGGCGGCGAATACCAGGATGACGGCCTGCGGCGCGCGGCTCTGTACGGCATCGACCGTCGGGCGCACCTCGTTGGCATCGAGTGCGTCGAGCACCAGCACCTGGCCGCGCTTGGCGCCGCCGGTGAGGCTGGCGAGCGCCGCATCGACCGAATCCACCGGCCGGATGGAGGCCTGGCCACCGAGAGCCTGGCCGAGCTCGAGGAGAAAATCGTCGCGCGAGGTGATCGCGGTGACATCGACGGTGGGCTGTGCGCTCCCCGGTGTGCCGATCGCGCCCGCTGGCGTGCTTGCCGCCGGGTTGCGGGACGATCTGGATGCTGCACTGGGCACGGGGCGTGTCTCCCACCGGTTTTGCGGTCACTGACGAAGCTAGAGAATCTCCTCCGTCCGTGAAGTGAGGGCGCCGCGGCTCACAAATGCGCCACGCGGGGCTCCTCGCCAATGGAGGATATGTAGCGTGGAAGACAGCGCAGTGCGTCAGTTCACAATAACGACAGGCTGCGTCGGGGCGCGGCGACGACGATTCCCAAATTCGGAAGCACTGCTCGCTTCGCGCATTTACCGCGCCGCGGCACAGCCGCACGGCACGCCGGCTGCCTTGCCGGTAGGCCGGTCCGCTCGGCCGGGCGGCGTGTGCGGCCCCGGCGGCTGCGACCGCCAGCGCGGCGCGCGCGTGCCGCGCGCGGTGGCCAGCTTCCTCCCGAGGCGGTGGCGGATGCGCCGCCCGCCAGGGGCTCGGGCGCGCTTTGCAATCAGCCACTTAAGCGCGTGGGGATGATTCTTAAGGCGCTCCGCGGCGCGGGCCGGTGGCACTGCGGCCCTCTGGCGTGAACAATCTGTTGCTGTGACACTCTTAACGTAATCAGGCCACAAGGATCAGAAGGCCATCACTTTTTGTTTAGCACGTTGGGACTAGGTTAAAGCCCAGGCGGATCTAACCGGCGGACCGGCATCCAGGGACGGATGAGACCTCAATGGAGGAAGTGAAGATGCGATCTGACTCGGATTCTCGGGGCAATTTCATCGAAACCCTCAGCTCCTTCAGCAAGCTGCATCGCGCGCAGCGTTGGGAAGGAACGTTCGGTGAGTTTCTCGCCAACATCCTGCCTGCTAACCCCGGCGCGCTCGCGCGCTCGAGCCATGAGTACATCTGGGACATGCTGCGCTGGCACGGGCGCAACGCACCGGGCGATGCCGCCGAGAACGTGCGGGCGCGCGAGCTCTTCAAGCACGAGCTGTTTGGCATCGACGAGCCGCTGTCGCGCGTGGTCGATTATTTCAAGGCCGCGGCCGCAGGCTCGGACGTCGGCCGGCGCCTGCTGCTGATGCTCGGGCCGCCCTCGGGAGGCAAGTCCACGGTGGCGATTCTCCTCAAGCGCGGGCTCGAGGAGTACAGCCGCACGGATGAAGGCGCGCTGTATGCGATCCGCGGCTCGCCGCTGCGCGAGAATCCGCTCAATCTGATCCCGACGAGTCTGCGTCCCGAGTTCCGCGAGCGCTACGGCGTCGCCGTGCAGGGCGAGCTGTCGCCGTGGGCGCGCGACTTCGTCGAGCGCGAGTTCGAGGGCGACTTCGTGCGCGTGCCGGTGGAGCGGGTATTCATCACCGAGGCCTCGCGCATCGGCATCGGCACCTATGCGCCGCATGACCCGACCACCGCCGACATCGCCGATCTGGTCGGCTCGGTGGATCTCGCCAAGGTGGCGCAGATCGGCGACGAGGGCGACCCGCGTGCCTGGTCGTGGTCCGGAGCGGTGTATGCCGCCAGCCGCGGCGTGCTCGAGATGATCGAGATCCTCAAGGTCAAGCGCGAATTTCTGTACCTGCTCCTGACGCTG